>JAHCAO010000002.1 GCA_019634835.1 Gammaproteobacteria bacterium | reverse complement strand
TACATGAGATGATTCATATCTAAAAACATTTTACAGAAAAAATAAATTTGTTGATAATCTTGATGCAGAGTCACTTCAAGGTCCCCAAGAAAAAGAAGCAGACAAAATCGCTCGAAAATCATTTACTCCTCGCTCTATCTGGGAAAGATGCGATGCATTTACAGAACAAACAGCTAGCACCATTCAGATTTTAGCAAAACAACTTAACATTCATCCTGTCATTATTGCTGAAAGAATTCGTCATGAAACGAATGATTACACAAAATTCACAGATTTAATTGGATCAAACGAAATATCAATTTTGTTAAGAGAACACCTACATGAGTAAATTGAAACATTACATCCCAATAATGAACCTTAAACAAGGTGAATTAAAAGCTATAAAAAAACTTACGCCAAATGCTTTAGAAAAAATAACTCCTTTTTTTGATATCCCACGCATCCCTATTGTTTAAATTTGGTGTTAAAGAAGTGCAAGACAAAATTTGGCTTGTGACATTTATGGATTATGATTTAGGATATTTTGACGAAGATAATAACAACCTTGAACCCGCTGCCAATCCTTTTGTCCCAAAAGTGTTATCGATGTCTTCGGTATAACCTGTAACCTATGTCTCGAGAATAGACCCATATTTTTATGCGTCCCGGAGAGGATTCGAACCTTCGACCTGCCCCTTAGGAGAATGATTAATTTACGTATCCCCACAAACAACAATGAACACAGATGAAAATAAATTTAATAATTCACATACACTTATAAAATATTCTCTTCACTCTCTTGTTCACCGTTATTCACCTCTATATACTCCAACTTCACTTCATTTGCACTTCACTTTTTAAAAAGGATTTAAATGAAAGCGACTATCAACTCTTCATTACTTACTAAATTAACACCGAGCAATAAACCTTACGAAGTACGTGACGATAAACTAACAGGCTTTCTGGTAAGAGTTAACATCAGCGGAAAATTATTATATATGTGTGAATTTGCACGCGGCAAACGAGTCACCATTGGCAAAGTTGGAGTACTCACATCCACCCAAGCCAGGGACAAAGCACTTGCCATTCTGGGCGATGCAGCAAAAGGCATTAACCCCAGAAAGAAAAATAAACCTAATGGAATCACCCTCCGGGATTTTATCGAGAAACAGTACGCCCGTGGTTTAATGAGCATCGCAAATCCGGCACCAAATCGATTAATGACATCATCCGTTGCTTTATTGAACCGTTTGGTGACTATTCCCTTGCGAGCATTACACCAGTATTAATCGATCAATGGCGAACACAGCGATTAAAAAATAACATTTCCCCTCACACTATCAATCGCAATATCACCGGTTTAAAAGCTGCACTCTCGAAAGCAGTATTGTGGGAATTTATAGATAAGCACCCATTAGAAAAATTAAAGCAGCTAAAGTCTGATCGCTCTGTCAAAGTAAGATACCTAACCATCGATGAAGAAAAACGATTAAGAGAATCCATTCATCAGCGTGATATCAAAATTAAAACCGAGCGTGAAAACGCGAACCAATGGCGCCGTGAACGTGGATATGATTTATTTCCTGATTTGAGCAGCTTTAAATTCGCGGACCATATCAGCCCCATGATTTTACTTTCTCTGAATACAGGATTACGACAGGGAGAAGTATTTTCTTTAAAATGGGATAACATCAATCTTGAACGCGCATTACTTACAATTGAAGGGGATAATGCAAAAAGTGGCAAGACAAGACATATCCCATTAAATAGCGAAGCAGTAAACACCTTAGTTGAATGGAAAAAGCAAGCTACGCCAATCAATTATATTTTCGCAAATAAACAGGGTGAACCATTCGATAATGTCAAAAAATCATGGTCGCGAATATTAAAGCTAGCCAACATCGATAACTTTCGTTGGCATGATATGCGCCATCATTTTGCTTCTCGACTTGTGATGGCAGGTGTTGATCTAAATACTGTTAGAGAATTACTGGGACATTCTGATTTAGCAATGACACTGCGCTATGCGCACCTTGCGCCGGAACATAAAGCTAATGCAGTGGAGAAATTAGTTCGTAATCCAAATTAATATAAAGATTACTTCAGGATAGAGTCATTATTTAATAAAAATTTTAAAGGTAGTTCTCTCATGGACAATGATATCAGCGAAAATAACCAGGATAATAAGGATAATTATGACTCCTTTTATAAAAGCATAATCAGTCGCATCAAACAAGCTAAAAATAATATGGAAATAATAAAGGAAAAAGCCATATTAGAACTTTATTGGAATCTGGGTGAAACACTCCTCAAAATGGGTGATATTTCAGAGCATGAATTAAAAACATTTCGCGACGATGTTAATAAGCAAATTAAAAATGATCCTTTATTATGCTATGAGACTACAAATACTCACTGGTTAAGGTTAGCAAAACTATGGGTAAAAGAGCATAGCAGTCAAGATAAGGAAGTTTTGCTATCTGGTTCGGTAACATATGTACAGTGGGCCATACTTTTAGATCTTGTCAATTCTGCGCCCCAGCGCTATTGGTTAGCTTGTCAAACGATTAAAAATAAATGGGATGTGGCTGCTTTATTAAGAACAGCACGATCACTTCCAGATGAATATCAAAAATAATGGATGCGCCCCACTTATTCATTAATTTAGAACTTCATAAAATATGAAACACAATATTACACTTTATTTGCTTTAGTTCCGACCTGTTCCGCGGGAGATAATACCCTCATATTCCGCGGAACAGATCATCGTCTCGTTAATTTATTTAAATAAATCATCTAAAACGACAACGTGATCAATCAGTGTCTTAAAATATTCATTACGCACAACACCATTACTTACAATCAAACACCACTGAATCTGCTTTTTTGTTCTTGTTTGTTCTTTAAAAATAGCTTGTTTAGTCTCAATATCTTTAGAATATGACTTTGTAAATGCAAAGTCTTTTTCAGTATGTTTAATCTCACATAAGGTAATACAATCATCATCGCGATCAAGAATAAGGTCAATTTGAGCTCCCTTGTTTGATTTTTCTGGTATGTATCTCCAATCACCCCAATTAACATGAATTGCATCAAGACCCAAAGCACTCTTAATCGCATCAACATGCTTCCAGCATACCGCCTCAAACGCATACCCTGCCCATGCATACCAAGCAGCAGTATGAATTACCTTTGTCCAATATGAAGTCGTCGTTGTTATACGTGTTTGTTTGTGTAACGGTTCAATCCAATTTAAATAAAATAGTACATACTCATCAATTAAACGATAGTGAACTCCTCTGCGAGTATGACCTAAAGGAAGAAATGAACTAATAAAGCCAGCTTCTTCAAGACTCTTTAGCATGACATTCAGATAACCGCCATCCGAAGATTTGATAGATTTAATAAGATCATCACGACTTATACCATTGGCTTTTTTCGCAATTGCGCGAATAATATTGATGTATAGTTCAGGAAATTCATATAACGAATAGAATAATTTATTGAACTCATCAAATAATAGGCCATTCTTTTGAAAACATAATGCATTGATATTTTGAGCTACTGAATAATTCTTCTTTATTGCTTTAAGATAATGTGGAATACCACCCGTAACCATATAAATTTGTAAAGCTTGTTCTCGATTTAATTTGTGACCATGATATTCTAAATATTCTTCAACTTCTTTAAGAGAAAATGGCAACAAAGAAAGGCTAACAGTAATTCGATTATGTAATCCGCCTTTCGCATAAATAATTTTCTCTAACATCCATGAAGCAGCTGAACCACAAACGATTAAGACCAATTTTTTCCGATTAGACCAATGTGAATTCCAAAAGTATTCAAGTGCTTTTAAAAAACCTGATTTTCTAGTACAAAGCCATGGCAACTCATCAAAAAATAAAAAGATACGCTTATTTAGCGGCACACCCTCAATTGCTTTTGACAACTGCCTAAGGGCGTCCGTCCAGGTTTTTTGGATAGCCATCTCAGCACCATCATAAAAGGTTTTTGCCAAGGAAATTGAAAGATTTGCTAGTTGTTCTTTTAGGTTTCCGTCATTTAGACCAGTTAATTCAAAAAAAATACCCGACTGTGATTCAAAAAATTGTTTGACTAAATAAGTCTTACCAACCCTTCTTCTACCATAAATAGCTAAGAATTCTGCTGATTTAGAAGTTAAAACCTCTTCAAACATATGAATTTCTTTTTTGCGCCCCACAATTTTGTTTTCCATCAGCTGTGACCTGTTCCGCGGATTATAGATATATTATATTCCGCGGAACAGATCGAAGCAAGGTTTAAGTGATAGATATTTTTCAGATGGAGGCCGATATATTTTAGCTTTCGGGAGGCAGATGTCTCAGGTAGGACACAATAGCTTAGATCAAATCACCAGGGGCGGATTTTAGTCCCAAGTGCGACAGTCACAAACATTACGCCCGTATTAATCGATCAATGGCGAACACAACGATTAAAAAATAATATCACCCCTCATACCATCAACCGCAATCTCACTGGCCTAAAAGCTGCACTTTCAAAAGCAGTATTATGGGAGTTTATAGATAAGCACCCACTGGAAAAATTAAAACAGTTAAAGTCTGATCACTCTGTCAAAGTAAGATACCTAACCACCGATGAAAAAAAACGATTAAGAGAATCCATTCATCAGCGTGATATCAAAATTAAAACCGGGCGTGAAAACGCGAACCAATAATGACGCTGCGCTATGCGCATTTAGCACCAGAGCACAAAGCTAATGCAGTGGAGAAATTAGTTCGTAATCCAAATTAACATAAAGATTACTTCAGGATAGGGTCATTATTTAATAAAAATTTTAAAGGTAGTTCTCTTGTGGACAATGATATCAGCGAAAATAACCAGGATAATAAGGATAATTATGGCTTTTTTTATAAAAGCATAATCAGTCGCATCAAACAAGCTAAAAATAATATGGAAATAATAAAGGAAAAAGCCATATATGAGACTACAAATACTCACTGGTTAAAGTTAGCAAAACTATGAGTAAAAGAGCATAGCAGTGCAAGATAAGGAAGTTTTGCTTTCTGGTTCGGTAACATACGTACAGTGGGTCATACTTTTAGATTTTATCAATTCTGCGCCCCAGCGCTATTGGTTAGTTTGTCAAACGATTAAAAACAAATGGAATGGGATTGCTTTATTGAGAGCAGCGCGATCACTGCCAGATGAATATCAAAAATAATGGATATGTCCCTGTTATTCATCTATTTAGAAATAAATTAAATTACCCTAAAAGGGTAATAATATCTTGAAAAATTAACCTTATAGGATATAATTAATTATGGAAAAGCGAGTAGCTACTTATGACTTAGAGACCGTAAAGCTAGCTTTCTCTACGGTCAAAAAACTACGAGCTACCGCTACAGCATTAAAGGATGCTCGTTTAATGGGATTTACACAACAAGATATGGTAGATGCTATTCAACAGCTCAAACGAAAAGATTTCGTCAAATCGATGACTACTCATTCAGACCATCGCATTTGGCAAGATGTTTATAATACGGAGTACAATGGGTACTTCTTATATATTAAGTTCCAGGTCGATGAAATGGGACATTTTGTTATTTCCTTTAAGGAGAAATAATCCATGAAATGTCATGCTTGCAATAGAGGCATGTTGCATCAAAAAACAAAACCTCAAGTTTTTACCTATAAAGGTAAATCCATTACCTTAGAACAACCTGGATTATGGTGCGATTCTTGTGAAGAAGGGATTTTAAACGGTGATGATATTGCAAAAACGGAAAAAGCTTTTGAGAAATTTAAAGCGAAAGTCGATGGTCTTTTGACTCCAGAAGAAATTCGTCACATCCGTAAAGATATTCTCAAGTTAACGCAGGAAGAAGCAGGAAGAATATTTGGCGGTGGTAAAAATGGATTTAGCCGCTACGAACGCGGCGAAACAAAGCCTCTTCCTGCTGTTAGCAATTTACTTAAAATGCTTGAACGCCACCCGGAAGATTTAAAATATCTTATAGATAAAAATAATGCTGCCGCATAGTCACTTATCAAATATTTTTGAGCAAACAATAAAATAAAAACGTATTCCGCGATCAGAAGAACATAAATCGCAGAACAATGCATTATTAATGTAGCTCTTGGCCCCAACATGCCAAAGCTTACACCATTGGGAAGCGTTCCCTCTCGCTTTTGATGATATTGATTGCAGCTTCCAGAATAGATTTGATACTCAGTCACAATCGGGCAAATGATTGAAAATTTATATTGCTGATGTCGGCGATAAATTTCCGCATTTAATATCACTTGACCACCACAAGCGCATGCACTATCAGGACAGCAGGGTACAGCATAATAACTGGCACTGCATCGGTGCGTCCGCACCCTTGGGCCAAGTCTACAAACATTCCCCAAACCATTTCCGCAATGTATCTTCACCTAACTTATCATAGATATAAGATAAATAATTCTTTAACTCGGTCGAGTATATTTCAGTGGATAGATTTATATCTGTATCGCTCAAAGGGCAGTGATGAAAAAATTCACCAAAATACCTCATGCAAAAATCTTGATAATCTTTAGTAAAAAGTAAAAATGTATGCCACATATGATCTAGTTCATGCATTTCAGCGTGCATAACGCAAGTAAAATTAAGTGTAGAATCATCCCTTATATCTTGATCTATTTTGTGCTGATGGCACAACCATAAATACTTTACTAATTCACAAAATGCTTCTTCAGGAAGCATTTTGTTGTTTGGATAATCTTTTCTATATCGATTAAATACAGATTGATTTTTATATTGTAGCAATTGAGAAAGTGTTTGATTGGTATTCATGCGATTACTTCTTAATATGTCCACCATGATCTGCGCAGCAATAAGCTTGATTACCTTTTTTTAGCTTATGGTTCAAAATTTTTTGTATAAGTATTTCTTTCATTATTAAATCTCCTAAAAAAATAAAATTTAATTAATTGTTGCTTTGCCTAACATAAGCCAATCGCCATCACTTGTTCTCCCTGAACTGATGATCTTAAGGTGTGTTCGATCAAATACCAAGGTAACAAAACTGCCGCTTATTTCATGCCATTGAACGATTTCTATGTCTTTAGAAAAATTTTTTCTTTTTATATAATCTGTTTCCGTTTGTCCTTTATCGCCACCTTCCAATCCTTTCCAGGTCACTGTGCTCTCAGTCAATTTGACATCATAAGTGTCACCAGATTCATAATAAAATGTATAATGTTCAATATAATTAGATGCGTATGAACTAGTGATTAGAAATGCTATAAATATAAAAGCAATTAGTTTCATGCATATTTTATTCATATGATCCTACCTTAAATAAGGTTAAATCTATTTATTAATACGTTGTAAATAATCGCATGATATTATGAAGTTGTGTATCCGTGATTTCACGGATATCTACTCTTTAATAAATTTCTGAAATTTTATAGCTTAGATAATTTGATAGCCAATTCCAACTTGTTACGATAATTAAATTTTTCTTTCAAATTATTAATATGCGATTCAACTGTACGTGGAGATAATTTTAGTATAGAGGCTATTTCTTTTATTTGTTTGCCTAGAATTAATTGCTTGGCACAATCATTTTCACGACGGGTAAGCTTGAACGATAGTTGGCCTGCTTGATAATCGAATAATGAGAGGCTCTGTGGTAAAGAGTAAATTGCATTATTTGAAATAATAATTTTATCTTTCTCATACTCTTTAAGTAATGCGCTTGCGCTTTCCCTTTCCCTTTCCCTTTCCCTTTCCCTAAAATAATGCCCATATTTTTGTAAAAGATCCGGGTGGTTTATATAAAAATTTATAACTGATGTATTATTCGCACTCGCTCCAAAGCAAAAAAAATAGTGTATTTATTGTTTTTTTCAGCAATAGAAATACCATTAGCAGTGTCGAAGTTAGACGCATAATCGGTTAACATTTCCGGCCAATGATTAGTTAACCAAATAAAATAATTGATTGGCTTATCAAGATACTTAGCTGGCATGATATGTTGCCTCCCGCCTTGTCATGGCTGGTGTTGATCTAAATACTGTTAGAGAATTACTGGGGCATTCAGATTTATCAATGACGCTACGCTATGCACATCTCGCATCCTAACATAAAGTTAATGCAATGGAGAAATTAGTCAGAATTTAAATTTGATTAACAGATATAAAGGGTATTTATAAACATTATTAATGAAAATTTCGATAACGATGATTATGATATTTTACACAAATCTATGGGTACATTGCCAGCCTGCCACAATAAAACCATATTGATGTGCGATAATTATTAAAATTTCTGAACCCTCGTGCTGCTGATTTGATCGACTGTATTTTTGATCAATCCTTCTGCTTTAGCATTAGAAAACAGCTTTACGCCATATCAGCCCTTTATTTTCTAGCTTGCTATGCTTACCTTTGACAAGTCTGGTGAATTTGCTATAATCTTACTAGTAAGATTATAGGAGATGTCCCATGAAACCACTTGCAACAACACGAATGTCCTCAAAAGGCCAGGTTGTCATTCCAGAAGAAATCAGGAAAGCTTTAAAATTAACGGAAGGAAAGCAGTTCGTTGTTCTAGGGGAAAAAGACGTTATCATACTAAAGATCATAACGCCGCCGTCCATGAAGAATTTTGATCATCTTATTACTCAAGCAAGGAAGCAGGCTGGGCGATCAGAAATTAAAAAGTCAGATATTCAAAAAATAATAAAAAAAGTGCGAAAAAAGTCGTGAAAATTATTCTGGATACAAATGTTTTTATCTCTGGAATATTCTGGTCTGGACCGCCGTACCAAATTTTAAAAGCCTGGCAACATCGAAAAATTGAACTCATTGTATCTCAATCAATCACTTGATATAAATCAATTTTTTCATGCAAACTAAGTAATACTTGAAACGTCGTTTGCAAATAATCTTCTGCAATCGATCGATAATAATCACTACTCCAATCATCTTTTAAACAAATCACTTTATCTTTTAGTTCTGTAAAACCACCATGCGCTAAAGGATCGTAATGACTAAAGTTACCACAGTTAAACCCGTAAAATGATCGTCCATATTGCTCAGCTAACTGCTGCACCCAATGAACATTCGAATCCTCCGGCTTGCCATCTACAATAATAAGCGGATAGCCTTGTTGTATCGCTCTATTGTAGAGTCTTCTTAATGTTATCGTTTTACCCGCACCTGTAGTCCCCAGAATTAATGCCACTTGATTAATATCACGATCAGGTAATTTCACATATTCAGAGGAATCATTCGATTTGGATTTTTCGAGTAATTTCTTTTCGTAGATTTCTAAGCGATCTATAGGTATTGATTTTGGCGCTTCAATCCCGATGTGGGCGACACCATTTTCTTCACGATGAAAGGTAATTTTGATTTGGCCTTTATTGCCGATAACAATGGACTGGCCGGGTGAACGACGTAATACTAAACTCATGTGTTTTTATTCCATAAGGTGTTACTACCTTGTCCTCCTAAATTGGGCAAAGCCCAATGTCCTAATTTATTTCACACATTATACTTGAAAAATATATCATAACAATACTTTTTCATATTTATTTTGAAATTTGATTTGGCTAACTGATATCATTTGTTCGTCTGAGTAATGGCGGGCGGGGTACAAAAATACCTGACATTCTATTTGCCAGGTCGCTTACCATATGTGATGTTAAAATCATCCGTTGAAGTAGCACGTTTTTTTTCAGTTGTAGAAGTGAATTCCTGAGATGCTTTCTTTTCTTTTGTTGATTGAAACGCAGTATCATCTTTAGTCATTTTCTTATCGCCATGTTTTTTATTTCCAACATCCGCTTGTTGCTTTTGTGGCTGTGAAAAAAATGATTTAGAGCTAATAGATAGTTCTGATTTATTGCTTTTTGATACTGGAAATAAAAAATTTGCACCACTTGGAAAGTAACAGCTTAAAGATATTGGATTCCGACTCTCATTACACTTAAATTTAAGCATAACGTTACCACCATTCACATCAAGAAACGTGTCATTATTAATCCATTTAAGATCTCGCGGACTGTTAGGACTTCCGTCATTGATTTGTAAAATCGATTCATTAACAACTGATATGGTTAAAGGACCATATTCACCAGTTAATTTTTTGAATACTTTGACATCCAAGTTGTCTTGCTTATTTTTTTCTTCAGCTATTACGATACGATGCGAAAGTTCTTCATGTTTTTTAGGAGTACATCCGTATTGCGATATAATAGCTTCAATCAATTTTTTATCATTTGAATTTTCATTGACTAGAGATAAAAATTTAGTAATTTCTGGAACTGAGTTCTCTGAGAAGGATGCATTTTTTATTTTTCCCTTTTCAAGCCAATACACGGTCAGCATTTGATCTTCGAGTAGCATAACAAGCGTATTAGGTTGAATGCTTTCAAGAGTAGGCTCCTTATTCGACGTTAACACACAGTCAAACCACTTATTTGCCAAATTTGCTTGCCAAGCCTTAGCAGCTTCTTTATATGATTTAATAGCTAGATCAAAATTGCCTTCATTTTCGGCTGAAACACCTGCGATTAAACACTCATGATACTCCTTCCAGTTAGGCGCATGGATATCCTCATAACCATATTTATCAGATAAAAATTTCATTAAAGGAGTGATATCGCCCACTATTGGTGTCGCTATATCCTTTGCAACTGCTAACCCATTTTCGCTATTTGTCAGGTATACAACGGCAGATTGTGGGTGCTCTAAATTAATTGCAAAAAAAGTACGGGCACCTGGACCATGACCCCAGTGAAATGCTGAGACAATATTTCCGCTCTTATCTTTTTGCAAGCCAAATCCTAAGCCCCAATCGATTGGCTTTAGTGTTTCTGAGTCCAGCCTCTTCTCTTTTGCATCTATATCTTTTTCCATAGAATTAATTTGAGGTGTAATCAAATCAATGAAGTCTTTGTCATCCATGCAAGCCTTTAAAAACCGAGCATAATCACTGGCTGTCGTGTGCAATGATCCTGCAGCATTGCTATTATTCGCAGGTTGTTTAGGTATAGGATTTGGCACCATTGCTTCATCGTGAGTTTTTGCTTTATCTCCTTCCTCTGGAAAGAGAAAAGTGGTTCTTGTCATTTTTAATGGCTCAAATAGCCTAGTTTGAGCTAATTCTTCAAGACTCTTTCCCGTTCGTTGAGTAATCATTTTTTGTAAGTATAGAAAACCCTCTCCAGAATATCGGAATCCATCTCCTGGGTTAAATTTCTCATCAGGATGACCTTCATTGGGTAATCCTGTTTGATGGGATAAAATCATGCGAGGTGTTAATGGCTTCTTGTCACCTTGATCTCCTAATAATTTTTCATCCCAAGGTAATACTTGATCTAAATCTAAATAAGAAGGACAACCATATTGTGACGTAATTTCTTTAATAAAATTTAAATCTGTTGATTCATTACCTATTGTCGGTAATCTTTTTAGAATCGATTGCACCATTTCTTCTCTGAAAGAACGGTTAACTATTTTCCCATTTTCTTTCCAATATATTGTTAACTGACCATCTTCGTGCAGCGCTACAAGATCACCTATCCCCATATCTTCTATTTTAGGCTCTTCCTTACGCATTAAAATACGGTTATATCCTAAGCTACCATCTTTTGTGAGTTTTAATACTAAATAAGCAAAGACGGGTTTACTCAATGAACATGCCCAAAATTGAGTATCGGCTTTAACTCTGGATTTCGATTGAGTATCAGCGTAGCCTAAAGCAGAAGATTGAATCTCGCCTTGAGAAATAGCAGCGATTGATATCCCAGGAATATAGGCAGCCTGCATTAATGATTGCTGTTGAAGCAAGGGGAGGGGTTTGGTTAACTCTTGTGACCAGCTATGTGGCAAATGACCATAATTGCCAGTATCATCTACAGGTAATGCCTGATTATTACTGCCTAATATTTCGGCTAACTCTTTGGTGTGTGCTAACCTGATATTTTGCGCATATTCTAGTGTCTCAAACTTTCCACAACTTAAGTGAATTCTGCCAGATAAATCTTCTACTTCCTTCTTTAACTTTTTTGCCTCGAGTCTTTCTTGCATTAAAGGTCGAAGAATGTCTCTTGTTCCTTCTGTTGGCGCCTGAACGATAGCATTACCAAATTTATCTTTATGCTTAAGTATCATATACACGCTTGCTGTACCGCTCATACTTGAGCCAATTAATGTTCTATTCATTGCAGGAACACCACTATAACCTAATTGGGACACTGTTTGATCAATGAATTTTATATAATCATCAATTCTTGAACCATATTCAATTGGGCGAGGATCAGTAGCTTTAGCAAATTTTTCAGGCGACTCTCTTTTATATTTTTCAATCAACCCTGGCAACTGTGATATACATATAATCGCAGTATTCTTAGGTATTTTTTCTTCTTCAATTAAAGCATCAATGCGCTCAAGAGTGCCTGTGCCCATATAACTCACACCATCATGAATAATGATTAGATTGTCTACTTTACCTTCGCCTGATTGAAAGACACTGACAGATCGAGTATTTTCTTTGTCATTCACATTCCATATTTTTTTCATATAATCATTAGCAGGATTTTCATCTTTCCGGAGAAAATTATTCATGTCACAAAAATAAGTGCCTTTATGTGTCAAATTTTTTAAATAACCAGGATATTCTTCTGTTAATAATTTTTTCCAATCGGTATCTTTAAATAAGTGAATGCCTGACAAGTTATTATCAACATTAGCGCAAAATATTGAGCGGCCAATATCCGTATGCTTAGCATAAGCATCAGATTTAGAATCAATCAGAGGATCGTTACCCAGTTCAGGTATTTCTTCCATATCATAAAATGATTTTGGTAACGCTTCACCGGTAAGCTCCTGCCGACTTTTATTTTGATATTCTGGCGGCACTTGAAGGAAGTTATACGTAACAACACTGTCACGCGGCATAACGTCACTACGATGCATTATGTCTGTGTTAAGTTTGTGATGCATTTCCTGACGATCATTATCTGATGAAGTAAAGCCATGAAAATCTCCAGATATGTATAATTTTTTTGTTTCATGGTCATAATTATCTCTTGGGAATAAAAAGTGAACTTTGACTTCTTCGTCTGAAAAATTTTCTATAATCGGCGTTCCAATTTTTTTAATTTGATTCCAGAATAACGCCGACATTTGTTTTTGTTGTTCAGGATTTAAAGTTTGATAATATTCAGCATATTTATCTAAAGCATCTTGAAAGGTATGAGTAGCTTTTTCAGGGTAATCTCCCCAAAATTTTTCTGGAAAGGGGTCTTTTCCTGTTGCTTCTTGGAGACCTTTTATAAAAGCTTCTGTTGCTGACATATTACTACACCTACTTTATATTTATTTTTTCTCGAGTCGCGTTGAGAGAGGAGTTGGATTGAATGCTTGTTTTTTATTATCTCTTGCTGAGCTAAGCATTGCTTTTTTTGCTTCACGCTCCGGATTCGGAACTGGGAGTAAATTTTTATTCTCCAAATGCTTAATAAACGCATCATAATATTTTGGATTTGGAATTTTAACAGATAATTCATTGTCTTTTAGGGTGGCGCTAAAATTTGTAGTTGAAACCCCTTTCTCTGCTAATTGATTTTTAAATTCCTCAAATTCAGTTTTAATCGTTTGTAAAAATTGACGTGATATTTCTTCTTCAACTTTAGATAATCTTGGTCTGACTTTAAATGTCAGATTCCCTCTTAACCTGTCACTTTCTATTAAAAGTAATCCAACCTCATAATTATTCGTGACATTACTGAGCAATTGCGACTGCACCCACATTACTTTTGCTTTATCTTGTTCTACCGTAGATGCTAAAGTTGTTGGGCTGGGAGCACCAATGACTTTATAGTCAGCCTCTTCCTTTTTTGACTCATTACTATCACTCCCGCCACCACTTCCACCATGACCTTTACAGCTAGGTAACCCCATTGCCCTGCATGATCCACATGGATTACTGTCAATAGCAGCTTTTATTGGGTCTTTATTAGATTTAGTTTTATCAGCCATATTTGTTCTCCTCTTTGATATTTTAAATATAGTATGTGGTCAAAATATTGGCGACAAGATGGTATTATTACCCTATGGTTTATCTATTTGATTTAATGAACAATTCGATTTTAATGTTGATGTATACTTATTAGAAACTATAATTTTTATATGACGATCACTGAATAGAGATTCAATAGTGTTTAACATTGCTGCTACAAAATTTATTAAAGAGTTTTGCAAGTCTTATCAACGGATAGCGTTAACCAATTTCATGCATGACATAACGTTTGGTAAGGGCCAGATATCCATGTTAGTCAGTAATAAAGATATATTCATGTTTTATTACAACAATAAAATACCCATGTTATGTACAGATGAAACGGGAAGAACCCTGTCTAACGGCATATATATAAACAAGATTCTAGAAGAACAATATAAGGACTGTTCCATATTAATGCCCTTGATGGTAAAGATTAGCCAGCAGTTTGGCCTGAGTCTGGGTGCAAATTCATTACACATAGTTAATCGCGAGAGCAGTTGCCAACATCTTTATTCACTCTTTTTTGATCTTTTAGAACAAGATTTTCTACACTGGGTCATTAACAATGGAAATTTTCTTTATGATTTAATAGCAAACTATAACGATGTTGCAAACGATGTCATACTGGAAGCCAAATCACCCGAAAACAGAATCATTCTTCCAGATTTTAATCGGCTGAATCCTGCATTCAATGGGTCTGAGCAAAGTTCCCAATTATTAAGCGTGATCCATAAAGACTTAAATATGCCGATTCATTTATCTCAACAGCAAAGTCGATGCCTTCAATTATTAGCATCTGGGAAGTCTGCAAAAGAAATTTCAACTGAAATGAAATTATCTCATCGAACAGTGGAACACTATCTTGAAAAAATAAAAAAGTTACTTGGCTGTACGAATAATAAGGAATTAATTATTCACTATTTAGATCAATTATCCTGATTCAGGTTTTAAATAAACTATTGAGCTACTACATTTCGTACAACCAGAAATACTTCACTGGGTGTGAATAACCAGAAATCGAATTAGTAAATTTTGAGTTATTTTACTTTTGCTGACAACTCAAGCAATCTAGGAATTAATATCTCAGCTTTCTTTATAGCCATGATTGATGAATTCACTTCTCCCGCTGCTCTATCTTTTTCTTCCAAAACATCACTGGCACAAGCAAGTTTGATATTAAAAAGCATCCAATTAACTGCGCTTCCGATCAAACTATACAAAGCTGCATTCACATGATTTACATTCAACTTGCGTCCACATTTAATATAGGGTAAGCGTTTCGCAATGTACATTCCTGCAATCTTGCCTATTAAAATGTATAATCAAAAACAATGGGGGAATTAATTCCGTCAACCAAAGCTGGAAGAACTATTTCTTCCGCAATTCTAATATGTGCAGGATGCTCTAGATAAATTTTTCTATCTTTATCATCTTTAAACTCCATTACAAACCCATGCAAATACCCACGATGCAAGTTTTCAGGGCTATTATTTTCACCCCATGAAAACGACATAATTTGAGGGATATCCTTTTTTAGTTCAGCGAGTGCTAACATTATTTTTTCAATATCATCTTTTTTCAAAGAAGATTTAAAAGGCAGTAACACTATATGTTTAATTGACATTCTTCATCCTATAAAAAATATAATTATGGTTATACCTTATACCTACAATATAGGTACTTAACATATGCGTATATATAGATAGTGAAGAGTCTGCTAATGATTCACTTATACCCATTCCGCTCCAACTTAGACTCGTAGGTATAATTTCACGAGTTGGGTTTATTTTCCTAACAGATTCCCAATCAATTAAAATAGGTTGACCTGCTGTATCCCATAGAACATTCAGTTGATCTAAATCACCATGTGACACTATCGTATCTTCTAGTAGCAGAGGAACAGCCGCTAGATAATGATCATATATTGACTGTACTTTGGACAAAGTACCACCTCAGTCAGACTGCATAGCTAGCTAATTTTTATCCATTGCATAAACAAATAATACTTTAAAATAGCATGGGATCATCCTAAAATCCTGATTTTTTTCCGCTAAGAAAAATGAAGAAGGAACCATCCATGCTGGATGCAATTGTAAATCGTGCTAAACAATTTCGCGAGAAGATTTATCAGTTTTTTCCTAGTCGGCGGGATGCTGCCATGGAGCTAGTTGATTCTCTTGCCAGTAATACCCAGGCTAAAAGTGTCGTTGAATTATCACTTGACCCCCTTCATCGACGTAATTATTGCAGTATCACCTGGGTTGAGCCAAGAAAACAAACAGCAACAGAACAAGCAATTAACGCAAATATTATCTGAGTGCTGTTCATCATTACAAAAAAGACCGTTTCATTTATTTGCCTTAGATTGCACATCGAATCCAAGGATCTTTGCAAAAACCTTACCTGATTGGGGCATTGTTCATGCGCCAAATCCGATTTATAACAATTTACCAATTACCATCGGCCATCAATATAGTATGGCAGTCTATTTGCCTGAGAAACTATCAGGAGACACACCACCATGGGTAGTTCCTTTATCCTGTGAACGTGTTAGCACTGAGCAGAAAAGTACATTAGTCGGAATGGAACAAATTAGCCATTGTATTTCACAGGCCGTATTTAAAGGAACATTATGCGTATCAGTGGGCGACTGTGCTTACAGTGACTCAAGCTGTATTAGTCAAGCAAACATCAATCCAGAACAAGTTCATGTTAGTCGAGCTAAAAATAATCGAGTATTTTACAATGCGATTCCTGAAAAAAAGCGAAAATCGCGAGGACAGCTGAAACGGTATGGTACAAAATTTCGTCTGAATGCAAAGCGATTAAGAATGGCTGATGAATCAACCGAATTAAAAATCACTAGCAAGAAAGGGAAAGAGCTGACTGTTACGATTGAATGCTGGAATAATATGCGAATGCGTGGCAAAAAAGGATCTGACACATCAAAAACGTCTTTGCGTTTACTGAGAATAAGAGTTTATGATACTGCTGGCAAATTATTGTTTAAACGTCCAATGTGGCTTATCGAAATCTTTAAGACAACTAACTGCAAATCAACGTGAGGCATTTATATGCTAGCCAAACTATTATACGGTTATAAAGCCACTCAATGTTTATATGTAGCTGCCAAGCTAAATATTGCTGACCATCTCAAACACTCTCCAAAAACTATCGAAGAACTAGCGATAATGACAAATTCAAATGCTGATTCATTAAACAGAGTCATGCGTTGCCTTATAGTATATGTTGTATTTCAACAACAAGATAAAACATTTTTATTAAATCCATCAGCAGAAGATTTACTTTCTGACTCTAAAAATACCATGAAAGATTTTGTCGTGTTATGCGGTGAAGAACTTTATCAGGCAGCAGGTGATCTGCTCTATACCGTACAAACAGGAAAACCCGCATTTAATCTATCTATGGCATGTCACATTGGGAATATTTGGAAGCAAATCCCGATAAAGCCAAGATATTTCATGACGCCATGGAAAGAGGCACTCAGCCTATGATTAGAGAAATTATTAGTCATTATGATTTTTCACTATGTCGTGAAATTATTGATGTCGGTGGTGAAAAAGGACATTTATTATGTGAAATTTTACATCAATATCCAACTGCATTTGGTACGGTATATGATTTACCTAATGCTGAAAATTCAGCTCTTGAATACATAATGAATATGAATCTTTCTGAACGTTGCAAAGTAAAGACAGGTAGCTTTTTCAACTCTGTGCCTTCTGGCGATATGCTTTTACTAAAAGTCATTCTACATGACTGGGATGATAAACACGCAAAATTAATTTTGAAGAATTGTCGAAAAGATATGCCTGATCACGGAAAATTGCTTATCATAGAAAAAGTTGTGGAAGATAATGAGTTTAAAGATTTAGCTTGTTTAGGCGATATCAACATGATGGTTACTTTATCGGGGAAGGAAAGGAGCTTACCGGAATTTAATGAATTATTAAATCAATCAGGATTTCAGTTGATTCGTAACATTAATACATCTACAGTTTTCTCGATTCTTGAAGCTGAACCAATTTAAACATTTAATCCAAAGAAAAAATGAGCCCAGATGTAAAATCCGGGCTCATTTTCATTTTATGTACGATAGCTTGCACCGACTGACTTTAATTTTGTTCTATATTTTTTCATATCAAAATCACTTTCACTTTAATTAACAACATCCATCCTATTGGTCTTATGTGACCAAGTCCTATCACAAATTATAACTATTAATAATTAAAATAAAAGAGCTAATCATTATTTTATATATCGTCTAATTATTGATTTAAACCGCCACTGCAATAGTACAACACTAAATCCCGCACCCATTACCATACCCCACCAATATCCTGCACCGCCAACATGTAAATACATTGCTAATATGTAACCAATCGGTAAGGCAATACACCAGAAGCTAATAATCGAAGTAAGCATGGTAAATCTAGTATCTTTTAACGCACGTAACGAGCCGAAATACGCAATTCTGGCAGATTCAATTATTTGAAACACCGCACATATTGCTAAAAATTGCTTGATCATGTTAATTAATGCAAGGTTATTTGGATTGCGAATATCGAAGTCGATTGAAATCAGCATATCAGGTGTGAGCCAATAAAAGATAGCGACTATGATATTAAGCACTACTGCGATAGCGATCCCCAGGTAGCTGGCTTTTTTAGCAGCATGAATATCTTCCGCTCCGATTAAATGCCCCATGCGCACGGTTATTGCCTGCGCGAGAGCAAATATCATTGACATAAACAATCCTAGATATTGCATTGCTACTTGGTTAGCTGCTTGTAAATCATTGCCGATCAATCCCATTAACAGCGTTAAAGCAAAAAAGAATGCGACTTCAACGCAATACATACCACCCATTGGAATACCAATTTGCAGTAATTCAATTAAATGAGAAGAAGCGTTAAAATTTAATATATCTTTAAAGTAGACGTGACAGTGTTTCGTAATAAAAATATATATCAACAGAACGACCAATGTTACCCAATAACTAATTGTCATTCCCCAACCAGCACCAGCAATTCCATAAGCTGCAAATCCAAATTTTCCAAAAATCAAAACATAACTACAAAATATATTAAGTGAGACAGACAGAATAGAAAAAATTAATATAGTACGTGATTTTCCAACGCCAATTAATACTTCTAAACATGCCATAGAAATAAAGTTGGCTAGTATTCCCCAAGCCAAAGCATGCAAATAGGATGATGCTAGCGCTACAACAGAACCAGATTGCCCAAATAAACTAAATATTGGTGCCATATTCCATAATAATATAATGGCTGGAATAGTCAGAATAATTGCTAATATCAATCCATCTCGCGCAATAAATGAAATACCCTCCACATCATTCGTTCCATGTTTGTGCGCTACCAGAATATTAATTGAGCTCAACGCACCAAACATAATGACAGCCAAAGTACCAAAGAACCAACTCACCAGTGATCCAGCAGCTAATGTAGCTGGTCCTAAATGGGCTAGAAATAACGTTTCAAAAAACCATGTTGCAGATTGCACTAATCCCGTCAAGGCAAGTGGTATTGCCAATTTTAGCAATGGGTAGATATCATTTTTGGCAGATATATTATTTTTCATTTTATTTCGATATTCCATTCGATTGGCACAATACTTGCCATATCTTTTGGTAAAAATTTAATCCCAGAAGCTTCGCATCTCATGGCTATTTCATTTAGATATAATCTACTCGTCACCAAGATACTCAGGTGAGTAATTTTCAAATGTATTTTAATAGCATTGTTATCTTGGTATTGAATGCGTTTCTCAGTGATGATTTGCGAAACCAGACTGGCTAACATTTGTTGTGCGAGTTCACCATTATCCATAGCCATAAGATCACGTTTAGCTTTTTTAAGTAGTGAGTTAGTAATATCTCGTATTTTTGATGCTGCATTACGAATAGCGACGCGGCTCTCCTCCGGCAACATTAATGATGCCGATTGCACTATAGCTTCGAGAGTAGCAAGTGGAGAACCTATATCATGCGCAACTTGTAAAGCTGTGCGCGTCAATTCATCTTCAAACTTTTTTTGTTCGCTCGATAAAATAGCTTCACGTAGAGATTGATTGGCAAGCTTAATTGCATCTAATAATTTTGATACCGCTCGATTAATAATTAATTGCTCATTGGTGAATGAATTTTTTGGATTCATATCCAGCTTAAGTTCATCAATATAAACTTGATGAATCTGGTTTGTCACTTTTTCAATTTCATTTAAAAATTGATTGAAACGTGTAAATTCAGCATCAAGGTTCGTTCTCATTCTCCCTCTTATGAGACAATAGAGGACTGTAACGAGAACTAAAAAAATAGCGCCTGAATAAAAAAATGGTGAAATAAATTTAAAAAAATTACTCTTATAAAAATAGTATCCCCAAACGACACTTACCTCATCATAAATAGGAATATAATTAACGTTCTGCTTATCACCGAATGATGCAATCACTCTTTTCTGATTATCTGTGATACCAAAAGATGAAAATAATCCGGTTGATTCGATTAATTGTACTTCTCTATTGAGGGAGAAATCATCTGAATCAATCAAATTCGTAATTGCTTGCCGTGGTGCTACCGCAACCCAGCTACTGACTTGTTTATTATACATTTGCAAAGACTGGATTAAGGAAACAAAGAAAATTAGAAGGATAATGGCAGCAACAAATATTAATACCCATGTGGAGATTTTTTTAGAAACTTGATCACCTAGCGAAGCTTGTTTTAGAGTGGTCATTAATTGGTCACTCTCTTTCATGGGATGCAACTTACAACTGATCCTCCATCCATGAGTTGGCCTGAATGAGCTAGCCTTTTACAATCTCAACCTTGATCATAATTTGTTCTGGCTACGCGAATAAAACCACGTGAATTATATTCTTCAAATAAAATTAAACCTATTAAATTCAATTTATCGTTGACAATTTATTGGTATTTTTTAAAATGCACCACAGGACTTTGCTGCACACCAGCAAATAAAGAGGACTCCATATTTTTAGTCTCATGGAGTACTAAAATGAGCAATGAAATCCTCATCGAAAAAATCGAAATACTCACCGAGAAAGAAGCCGCAAAATATATCAGAATGAGCCGCAGCTTTTTAAGCCAAGATCGTATGAATGGTCACAGGAAGGGACGAACACCCGGCCCTAGATACATGAAACTTGGTCGCTCTGTTCGCTATCACAAAAATGATCTTGATGAATGGCTCAGCAAGCGGTGCGTCAATCGTTCTTGTTAAAGTTAAAAGCCGTGCTCGTCACGGCTTTTTTATTCTTATTGATTCTTTTACTCACGTGTGTGGACATCTTTGGGATGAAAATCAGATATAACTTTTAGGTCACTTTCTATTTTACTTATCTGATTAATATCTCTCATTTCGAGGAGACGAAGACCAAGTCGTTTTGTTTTAATCAAATAGTTTTGCATTTTAATATTTAGCCAGAGTAAGCCAAGCGGTAGATCATCATACACTGAGACACACGATCATTCATTTTATTTTCACTTCATTTGCACTTCACTTTTTGATTTTACTATTTGTCGCTTGCAAATTTAACTCATAACATATTGATTTTATTCGCGTCCCGGAGAGGATTCGAACCTCCGACCTGCCCCTTAGGAGGCGCTAGATTTTGAGTCCGTATTTATCCGCTTTTTAGTAAAAAATACTTTAAAAATAAGCCTATTACTACATTGCGTTGTTTGGCGTTGTCCGCTAGAATGCGCTCAAATCCAACCATTTCTAGGCACCTATCTAGGTACCCTGTAAGGAACCCATATCATGGACAAGAAAAACACTGAAAACAAGGTCAACATTCGCAATAGCACCTCTGAATTTCTGATTTTTACCCAGCAAGAAGGCGAAAAAGGTATTGAAGCCCGCTACGAAGAGGGGACTATTTGGCTGACTCAAAAACTGATGGCTGAATTATTTGGCGTAGATGTCAGAACAATAAATGAACACATTCAAAATATATTCGAATCAAGAGAACTTGATCAAAATTCAGTTATCCGGAATTTCCGGATAACTGCAAGTGACGGAAAAAATTATAATACTCAATTTTACAATCTTGACGCTATCATCTCTGTTGGTTATAGAGTGAACTCAAAACGCGCAACTCAATTCCGTCAATGGGCAACTCAAGTACTTCATCAATTTGCTATCAGGGGTTACGTACTGGATAGAAAACGACTAGAGAATGGTAGCTTTTTAGGCGAAGACTACTTTGAAAAATTATTGGCCGAAATTCGTGAGATTCGTCTTAGCGAGCGTCATTTTTATCAAAAAATTACAGACATCTATGCAACTAGTATGGATTACAACAAAGATGCACCAACTACGCGTGAATTCTTCGCGAAGGTACAAAACAAATTGCATTATGCCATTCATGGCCATACGGCATCTGAACTTGTAGTTAAACGTGCTGATAGCAGCAAACAACACATGGGTTTAACAAACTGGGAAAATAGCCCCCATGGAAAAATTCTTAAAACAGATGTAACAGTCGCCAAAAACTATCTAACCGCAGATGAATTAGATTCACTCGGGCGCATAGTGAATGCCTATTTAGAATTAGCAGAAGATCGCGCTAAACGTAAAATTCCTATGACAATGGAAGATTGGGCTAAGCGATTAGATAAATTCCTCGAATTTGATGAGCGTGAAATATTAAAAGACGCGGGGAAAATTAGCGCAAAAATCGCGAAAGACCATGCGGAAAGCGAATTTGAAAAATATCGCATCACTCAAGATCGACTTTTTGAGTCTGATTTTGATAGAGAAGTTAAAGCCATTACAAAGCAAAAAGACTCCGAAGAGGACGATCAAAACTAACTTTGCTTGCAATTAGTCAGCAGCTCGCTGACCAATTGTGCAGAAACCGCCTGCACTAATTCTGCAACGGAGCGTTGCAAAATTGAAGGAACACATGATGAGCAAACTAACCGCTAAAAAAGTTGAGAATGCTTTACCTCGAAAGAAAGAATACAAACTTCACGATGGTGATGGCCTTTTTCTTCGAATAAGACCCAGCGGCGCCAAGAGCTGGCTTTTTTCATTTAGCCTACCAAATGACAGCACACTCATTCGAATGACATTGGGTTCCGTCAAAAACATTTCTCTTAAAGAAGCGCGCGCTAAATTACCTGAATTACATAGTCAAGTTTCTCAAGGCATTGATCCAAGACATGCTAGAGCAGCAAAACAAGCGGAAAATATTTCTGCCATCACCATGCAAAAACTTTTTAGCGACTGGATTGAATTTGTAAAATTAGCAGGTGAAATCACCCTAACCTGGATAAAACGCCATGAGGATCGCTGGCGTTTACACCTCCGAAAAAAATTAGGAAATTTATTTGCAAAAGATGTTACACGCACACACTTAGCTTCTGCTCTTGATACAATGGCAAGAAAAGGAATTAAAGAAGAAACCCGCAAAGCACTTACTACACTAAATCTAATGCTAGATTACGGATTAACACGCCATTCAATAGAAAGTAATCCTGCAAGAATGCTTAAGCCAAAAGATTTCGCTGCAAGTGCTAATCGTTCACGTGATAGAGTTTTAAATTTATCTGAACTTAGAATGCTATGGCAAACATTAGATAGAACGATTTACCTCAAAACAAAGAAAGAATTTAGCTCTGCAATGAATCCAGTGATAACTACCGCAATTAAACTTCTTATCTTGACGGGAGCACGCAGAACAGAAGTTGCTGCTATGCGTTGGGATGAATTAAGTGAAAATGGAATTTGGTTATTGCCAACTGACAGAACAAAAAACAAACAATCTCATACTATTTATCTTTCTCAAATTGCAATAAATTTAATTAACGATTTAAAAAAGCTAACAGGTCAGTCCGAATTCGTTTTTGAAAATGGGAAAGGACACATACATCCCGATTCATTAACAAGCACAATTAACAGGTTAATCAAAGTGCCTAATGATCCAAAAACAATGCGAAGAGCAAGCACAGCGCCTTTAGCAGATATGAAACTATTTTCAGTTCATGACATTCGAAGATCAGCAGCAACGGCATGGGGTGAATATTTAAAAGTGAAACCGCATGTCATTGAACAAATGCTAAATCATCAACCGCTTAATAAATTAGTTGCGATTTATCAACGCGCCACTTATGCAGAAGAGCAAAAAGCAGCATGGTTAGCGTGGGGTGAAATGGTAGAACATCAAATTGCACATGATCCAAATAATATTATACCTATTAGGAAGTCTGCACTAGCTAACAGCTAAGCTATGGAGAAAATATGGATACAATCCAAGATGATTTTGGAAAAGAAACTTTAATTTGTGAAATTGAGCGCACTCAACTTGCTAGTTCAATCGCAAATTCCACAGCTGGTTTTTCAAATACCCTTACTAGACTACCTTCTAAAATAGACTTATTTAAAAAATCATTTTCAGAACTATTAAAAATATACGAAGAAGTTTTAAATGAAGAAAATGATTTCATTACTAAGCGGATAGCGCACAAAGAAAAACAAGCTTTTTATAACAAACCAGAAGCTCAAGCTGAAATGGATTACTGGAATTTGTTTGAGACATTAACTGCTGATCAACTTACAGCCCTATCTCTTGGCAAAGATCCTAGAATTGTCACATTAGATAAAATAAAAACCATGCCAGAAGAATTTTCTTTTAAGAGAATCTATCTTGATAGGCACGCCCTTCTACTACAGTCACTATTTAAATCAAAACTTGAAATTTCTATGCCAGAATTTTTCAAATGGGCAAAACCAAAAAATCTCACCCTTCCTGCCGCAATAATTACTACTTCTAAAAAAGCAAAAGGAACAATTGCGGAGATAAATACCGATGAAGCATTAGCGTATATGGCAAAGATCATAGCCGCATGCAAACCTAGCTGCATGATTAAAGGGCGCCCGAACGCTTTGGCAATTGGCAAATTAATTGACTCAATGGCAATGAAACACAATAAAGGGGCTAGTAAATTTAAATCTTTCCATAAAAGGCTCAGCAAAGCCTTAAAAGATCTTGAGAATAAATAATCGAATAAAAATGAATTTTCATTTTTATTTTTGAATTTTCACCTTCTTATCCTGATCAATGCCTAGGATGTCCTTATTCTTCATTGGATAAGGACAATCTCAAATGAACCAACTACCCGAAACAGGCTACCTCCGCTTATGGCAAATTTTAGGTAGCAAAAAAACAAACCCGCCAACCCCTGCTCTAATTCCTATTGGTAAATCATCGTGGTGGGAGGGAATCAAAACAGGCCGATTTCCTAAACCTATCAAACTAAGTCCACGAATTACTGTCTGGCGAGTTGAAGACATTCGTCAGCTTATAATCAATGGGATAAAGGGGAGCAATCATGGAGCTTAAATACAGAAGCCCCGAAGTCGCTGCAACGACAAAAGGGGCATTTGATAATTCGTATCCACATCATAGTACTAATACCCATCGAGCTAATCAAGAAGCAAAGCATGTAACATTTTTCATTTTACGTGCTATGGAATCTATCGAGAAAGTTATGCAGGAGAATGTTTATGGATAATACTAAACATGCCCTCTTAGCATTAAATTCTCTTGATCCAAGCTGTTCGTATGAAGAATGGATTCAAATTGGTATGGCTGTAAAAGCAGCTGGCTTATCATTTGAAGATTTTCATTCTTGGTGTGAAAATGGCTCTAATTACAAAAACAGGAAAGACTGTTTAACCGCATGGAATTCCCTCAAAGAAACTGGCGGAATTACATCAGCAACATTATTTTATTTAGCACGACAAAAAGGCTGGCAGCCCAATAAAGAAGATACATACCATTCAGATACAAATGTTAGTCAGAAAATAAATAAAAATCATGATAGTGAAAACTATAATAAAAATTTAAAACATAATGTAATTGATATTTGGGAAAGATGCTTACCTGCATCATCAAATCATCCTTATATATTAAAAAAGCAAGGGAATTCCTCAGGATTACGTTACTACCCTTCCAATGAGCAACAGCTAAAAATTTTGGGTCAAAATATTTCGGAATACATAGTATTACCTTGTTGGAAAGACAACGAAATACAAACGTTACAATTTATTCCAGCAAATGGAGGTAAAAAACTAAATTTACCAGGCGCATCTTTCAATGATGGTTATTTTGTTGTCGGCAATATACAAGAAATTCTTTATGTCTGCGAAGGTATTGGTCAAGCATGGGCTATTAATAAAGCATCGGCACAAGCAGCTATTGTTTGCTTCGGTGCTGGCCGTATGCTGAAAATAGCAACGTTATTACATGAAAAATATCCTAATGCTCGCTTGATAATAATTCCTGATCGTGGAAAAGAAAAATTAGCATGTGACATAGCCACTGCAATTTCTGCTGCGTGGATTGAGCTGCCAAAAGATAAGCCAGCAAATTATGATGTAAATGATTATGCACTGGAATATGGACATGAAAAACTAGAACTTTTATTAAACCATTTAAAAACTCCGGAAATGCACTACAGATTGCTTTCCGGTGACGAGCTTTTAAATGCACCGCCAATGCGCTGGATAGTCCAAGGTGTACTGCCTGCTGAAGGTTTAGCCGCATTGTATGGTGCTAGTGGCAGTGGAAAAAGCTTTCTTATACTTGATATGGCATTCGCTATTGCTACTGGCGAAAAATTTTGGTTTGGTCACAAGATTACTAAAAAACCTGTAACGTATGTTGCTCTAGAAGGTGAATCTGGATTAGGAAAACGCATAAAAGCTTGGAGTATTTACTGCAATAAATCTCTTCCCGATAACCTTAGATTCATTACTCAACCGTTTAATTTGCTAAGTACCGATATAACTGATTTAGCAAAAGCAATAATTGGTAGCTGCGGCGCCAATGGTTTAGTCGTGATTGATACATTAAATCGTGCAGCACCAGGCGCAGACGAAAATTCATCTATTGATATGGGTAACATAATTGCATCTGCAAAAAAGTTACAGAATTTAATTGGTGGAATTATATTGCTGGTTCACCACACAGGAAAAGACGCTACAAAAGGGTTAAGAGGACACTCGAGTCTTTTTGCAGCTCTTGATTGTGCAATCGAAGTAATAAAAACGGATTATCGTCGTGAATGGAGTATTTCCAAATCAAAAGATGATATCACTGGAAATTCAAATCCATTCAAACTAGAAATTGTGCAAATAGGAATAGATGAAAATGGCAACAAAATAACTTCTTGTATTGCTGTATTTGATAACACCAAAAATATTAACTTATGCAAACCAATTTCTCTTGGTCGTAATCAAAAAATTGCTCTGGAACAAATAAATAAACACTTAGAAAGTTCGTTATATGTAGGCAAAGAAGGCGCTCCAACACTAGCTAAGTGTATTAATTACAGTGAAGCTGTTTCATTAATTGCCGAACGAATGCCTGCAGACGCCAAGCATCGCAAATCTCGTGCTATAGGCGCAATTGGTGGCTTGATTGAAAAAAAACTAATAGGCATGCAAGGCGAATGGTTATGGAAAATTTAAGCTTTTGTTCGCTCCCAGTTTTCCCACCTCCTATAGGTGGTGTGGGAAAACTGGGAAAACGGGAACTCCTAAAATAATCCGAAACGGGAAAAGCGGGAAAAATTGGGAAACTGATTAATGTAATTAATGGATACATTAACACGCGCGCGTCATGGGGTTTGGGTGGGAGATTAAATATGCCTGCAGTTTATATTGATCGAAAAGGAAATATTAGATTTTCATGGCTCTGCAATGACCCTAAATTGCCAAAATATAAAAGAGGAACGTGCGGGGCAAAAACTCGTAAAGGCCAGCCATGCCAAGCTCCGCCTGTATGGAATAAAGCGGAAGACAAGCCTAAAAATGGGCGTTGCAAGCTACACGGAGGCCTTTCAACTGGTGCAAAGACCGAGGCGGGCAGAAACGCCATACGCGCTAGCAATAAGGCTAGGAGAAAGGATATTGAAAAGGTGTAGGCAGCTACTAAACTCCAGAGCAATCTACGTAGTCGCGCGGAGGTATTTTTGAATAAATATTAGTGTTAATTTCAGAAACTTGAACCTCGATAAATTCTATTTTTTCATTAAGCGTTTCTAAAAGCTCTACAATTTTATCACTTGATCTTGATAGGCGTTCGATATACTTGTTTATAGCTCCAAGGGAGAAGTATAAAAAATATACCGTTACAGCCCAAAACATAATTTCGATTGTACTCATATAACCCTCATTAAGTTAATAATTTTGCCTCCCTTTTTGATACTCATAGTCCGTGGTTCTATACGTATAGGGCACATATTCTATAGTAATGCGTAAAAAACATCCAGCGTTGGTTAAATTAGGAAAAAGAATAAGGGAGCTCCGAAAAGAGAAGGGGTTTTCTCAAGAGAATTTCGCCTACGAGGTGGGGTTAGATCGCACCTATATGGGATCTGTTGAGCGAGGTGAGCGTAATATAGCTGCAATCAATTTGATACGAATTGCCAAATGCCTTAAAGTAGATGTAGGCGAATTATTCCCCTCAATTAGGACATTACAAATTGATTAACTTCATTTAGTTTCGTGGAGATATTGATGGCACGAGTTAATCAAAATGAATTAAATGACTTAGCAGAAAAATTACTTAAAGAAGCAATAGAGGCTCTAAAATATGCTCTTAAGTATAATTATGAATATTGCGAAAATAATGACACCGGTTTATTAAAGCAATCCATAATGAATTTTCATCGTTTTATCGAGCTTACTCTAAAACATTTTATAGCCGATATAAACCCATTACTTATTTTTGATAAACCATTCGAAGAAAAATTTAAGTTAAAAAATGCAGAAACAATTTCTTTTACCCAAGCTTTAAATTTTTTCTCTCATAATCTTGAATTAAATATATATCTTACTGCATCAGACTTTGATAAAAAGAAATTTGTTGAAACATTGTGTTTATTAAGAGACTTAAGAAATGAAGTAGCGCATTTGTTTTTACCTGTAAGCGATGAAAAAGAGTTACAAATAATTTTTTCTGATAATGTCAGGCTAATATATTTAATATTTATCGAAAAAAATATTCACAAAAAAATTGAACGCAATCTTTCCAAAGAAGAGAATGAAATTCTAGAAGAGCTTATAGATGTAGAACAAGAAAGACTAAAAAAAGAGGAACAAATTAAAATCGCTGATGCTTTGGAACAAGTAGAGCTGTATGAAGTCCAAAGAAGAACTTCTTTAGATCCTAAAGAATATAATCCATTAGAAGCTCCTATCTATGATTGCCCAAATTGTTCTAAACATACTTTTATTTTGACTCCAGATAATAAGTCATTTAAATGCACATATTGTGAAGAAGAAGACAAAGCAGATGAATGTTCTGCCCCTTTTGGCTGCGGAAGCGGTCTTATTCCAGGTTGTTATTTAAGAACATGGAATGAAGAATACGGAGATAAAATTTGCGAAAATTGTCTGGGCGAATTTGAGCACAAATGCAACAAAGATTGAATTAAAAGGCAGATACTATGACAACACCATCTCATTATTTAAGAGAGCAGTTAAAAAAAGTATTAACCAAAAACAAGTACTTTTTGTACCATTGGACATCATCCAATGCCGCTCTCAACATTATTAATGATGGTTTTATATATTCAAAAGCCATGTTGTTTGGGTTGCACTATCACAATAATCCGCAACTGTTAAACAACATAAAACCGCATGATGCTAGAACCGAAGCAATAAATGGTTTTGTTGATTATGTTTTTTTAGGCAATACTAATTGGTCTGATTATAGTGGAAATTCTGCATATGGATCCATCTGCTTTGTTATAAATCCAGAAATTCTTTTGCCTAACAGAGAATTTTTTGTTTTTCCTTTCAATACTGGAAGATACTTCTCTGCTAAGCCAGAACATGAAAAAACTTCTGACATTGGAACGTTATTAAAAGCTCTGGAGCAAGATCATGCCCGTTTTGAGGTATTAGTTCGAAGAAGAATTAAAATAAACAAAAAAAACATCAATAAAATATTGTGTGTACCCACCGAGGAAAAAGCAATTAAAGACTTTATTACACGCAAAAGTCTTGATATACCTATTGAAAGAATTGATGGACTAAATACTATGCAAAAAGATTCAATAACATTTGTAGACCCGTTAGACAAGAACAGAAGGGAGACTTGTTTAAATGGCGATCAATATGTCCGCAAGGATGACTTGATTTATATTAAAACAGAATTTTCAAATTGTATCTTAACTTTAAAAATTAATGAGTCTAACCAGCTTATTGATGTAGAAACTAACGAAATAGTCGGTCAGTTATCACCCGCTAAATGTTTATTTGCTCGCTAGTATTAATCAATTTCTAGGTACCCAAATAGGTACCGGAATGGAAAAAGCCTAGTTTGTTCGTTGCGAAACCCAAAAGAAATCCCTTTATTTTTCAATGGCGTCCCGGAGAGGATTCGAACCTCCGACCTGCCCCTTAGGAGGGGGCTGCGCTATCCACTGTGCCACCGGGACGTAGGTACATAGCACATAAGTAGTTTAACAATAGACGAGCTAATATCGGTGATTTTTGAGTCAAGTAGTCAGTTTGTACATTTGCCGAGGGCCGGAATCGAACCGGCATGAGGTCACCCTCACCGGTTTTTGAGACCGGCGCGTCTACCAGTTCCGCCACCCCGGCATAGACCGCGCAAGTATAGCAGGGTTGAAGGCCAGGTCAATCTAGGAAGTCATAGGGACGCAGATGTGAAATAGATTGGTGAATTTATTTAAGCATTTAGAGAGCATTTAGAGCCTGTTGAAAATCCAATAGTCAACGAGGCCCTACATTTTCTTCTTTATCTTTTTTACTTCTAGCAAATAAATACGCCGGTTGTCGCTGTGTAATACTTTAAAGCGGTAATTGTTGAGTTTAAGGCTTTCGCCACGCTTAGGTAAATGTGCAAAATGTTTAAAGATGAGACCGCCAATGGTGTCATATTCTTCATCACTGAAATCGGAGTGAAAATAGACATTAAACTCGTCAATCGGTGTTTTTGCTTTAACTATGTAAGTATCATCATCGTGTTTTTTGATGTAAATGTCATCTTCTTCCATGTCATATTCATCTTCGATTTCACCGACGATTTGCTCCAATACGTCTTCAATAGTGACTAGTCCTGCAACATGACCATATTCGTCTAGAACAATTGCAATGTGGTTGCGGTTGATACGGAATTCTCGCAATAAAATATCCAAACGCTTACTTTGCGGTATAAATACGGGCGGACGGATAACACGAGACATATTGAATTCTTCCGCGTTTTGGTGGAAGAAAAATTGAAGAATATCTTTAGCAAGCAACATGCCGACAATATCGCCATCAACTGGGTCAAAAACAGGAAAGCGTGAGTGGCCGGACTCAATCACAATAGGTAGTAATTTCTCGAGCGTACTATGGTTTTCTATCGTGATCATTTGTGCTTTGGGTACCATGACTTCACGTACTTGCATTTCTGATACTTGAAGAATGCGCTCGATCATACCTAACATTTCTGTGCTTAATACGTCACGTTCTTCGGCATCGCGCAATACTTCCATGAGCTGATCTCTGTTCTGTGGCTCGCCTGCAAGTAATGCAGCCAAACGTTCTAACCAAGAACGAGATTTTATCTGGATTTTTTCTGCTTCACGTTTTTCAGTCATAGTGGTTCATTTTCTCCAGTCTCATAGGGATTTGCAAATCCTAACGATTGCATGATTTCAATCTCAAGCGCTTCCATCACAATAGCTTCACTTTCCTTTTCATGATCATAGCCAAGAAGGTGAAAAATTCCATGCACAATCATATGTGCCCAATGGGCTTGTTGTGACTTGTGTTGCTCTTTTGCTTCTTTATTGACGATTTCAGCACAAATTACAATATCGCCTAACATGGGAATATCCAAATTAATATTTTCCGGTAGGGTAAAAGGAAAGGATAATACATTGGTTGGCCCTGTTTTGTGGCGATAGGTGTGATTTAATTCGGACATTTCTTCACTGTCCACAATACGAATAGTGATTTCACCAGATTCAATTTTTCTACTTAATGCTTTTTGGGCCCATTTTTTTAATAGCGAGCGTTTTGGTACAAGTGTTTTATTCGTAGCGAGTTGAATGATAATGGAGTACATAAATTCACACTTCTAATAAGATCGCACAAGCCTCACCGCATGCAAGCGGTAGGGTTTTCTATGCGTTATTTGATTTTATCATTATTTTTTTCATGTTTTTCGTAAGCTTCAACAATAGTTTGAACTAAGGGGTGACGCACCACGTCAGACACTTGGAATTGTGTAAAACTGATGCCAGGAATATTTCTTAGCACTTCACTAGTATGTATCAATCCAGAATCACGGCGATTGTTCAAGTCAATTTGCGTGATATCACCTGTAATAACAGCTTTGGAGTTAAAGCCAATGCGGGTAAGGAACATTTTCATTTGCTCAATAGTGGTATTCTGGCCTTCATCTAAGATAATGAACGAATCATTTAATGAGCGACCGCGCATATAAGCAAGTGGCAAGAGCTCAATAATGTCTCGTTCAATCAATTGATTCACTTTATCAAATCCCATCATTTCATAAAGAGCGTCATAAAGTGGACGCAGGTAAGGGTGTACTTTTTGTGCGATGTCTCCAGGCAGAAATCCTAGTTTTTCACCGGCTTCTACAATAGGTCTGACAAGAATAAGACGGCTAACACGCTCAGTTTCCAATGCTTGTACTGCGCAGGCAACCGCAAGATACGTTTTTCCCGTACCAGCGGGTCCAATTCCAAAATTAATGTCATTTTGTAAAATACTACGAAGATAGTGGACTTGGTTTTCTCCTCTTGCTGTAATGACACCTTTCCGTATGCGAACTTCCATTTGTTCTTCCTGGGAAATGTTTGTGCCTCTTTTACCTACAGTTTGTAAATAAAGATGTACTTCTTTAGGTTCAAGTGTATGCACGTTTTTGGTCTCCTGATAAAGGTTATTCAGGGTATGACAGGCTTGTTTCACAGCAGATCGATCACCACTGACAGAAAAGGTATGGCCTCGCTGCTTGATCATTACGCCCAAGCGTTTTTCAATAAGTTTTAAGTGTTCGTTTAATTGACCACAGAGATTAAACAATCGATGATTGTCTTCGGGTGCTAATGTTAAGATTTCAGAGTAGAGGAGAGTATTCAACTGTATTAATAATCCTCCTAGTTATCCTGTTACTCTAATTATAGTCTAACTTGCCTTACTTTTTACTAGTAAAATTTTATTAAAATTTATCCTCGCTGGCTAGGATCTTATATGAGCTCGCCCCTATAGCGATTTGATTTCCATTCTTTTTTTGGTAGCCAACGCCATTTTTAGGTTAAACCATCTCACCTCGTAAGGAGTTGGGAAGGGCTTCATTAATTTTTACCGATACCAGTTGGCCAATGAATTGAGGACTACCAGTAAAGTTGACTACGCGGTTATTCTCGGTTCGACCAGAAATTTGATCGGGATGTTTGACGGCACGTCCAGAAACGATAACTTTTTGAATACTACCTATCATACTCTCACTAATGTGGTGTGTATTTTGAAGGATGCGGTTTTGCAGGATAGCAAGACGTTGCTTTTTCACTTCCATTGGTACATCATCAAGTAATTGTGCTGCTGGGGTACCTGGCCTCGCGCTATAGATAAAGCTAAATGAGTTGTCAAAGCCAATATCATGAATAAGATCCATGGTAGCTTCAAAATCTTCATCAGTTTCTCCGGGAAACCCAATAATAAAATCGGATGAGATACTAATATCAGGCCGTATTTTACGTAAGCGACGGATTTTTGCTTTATATTCTAATGCGGTATAACCGCGCTTCATGGCCATGAGAATGCGGTCGGAACCGCTTTGTACGGGTAAGTGTAAATGATTGGCAAGCTGGGGTGTTTCTGCATAGGCTTGGATCAATCGGTTAGAAAAGGCGAGAGGATGTGAGGTTGTGAAGCGGATACGTTCTATGCCATCTATCGCTGCTGTGTAATCAATAAGAGTTGCCAGATCAGCAACGTCTCCTTCATAGGTGGGGCCGCGATAATCATTTACATTTTGACCTAACAACGTAATTTCTTTGACTCCTTGTCTGGTTAGACTGACTATTTCGGCTAAGACATCATCAAGGGGGCGGCTGATTTCCTCGCCGCGAGTATAAGGTACAACACAGAAACTGCAATACTTACTGCAGCCTTCCATGATAGTGACAAACGCAGTAGGGCCGTCGGAACGAGGTTCAGGGAGACGGTCAAATTTTTCAATTTCAGGAAAGCTAATATCAACGACAGTTTTTTGTTTGAGTTTTCGTTCTATTAGCATTTCACCTAAGCGATGAATGGTTTGGGGACCGAAAATCAAATCAATAAATGGGGCACGTTGTAAGATTGCGGCACCTTCTTGGCTTGCTACACAACCACCTACTCCAATGATTAAATGAGGTTTTTTATTTTTGAGAGCACGCCAGCGGCCTAATTCTGAAAAAACTTTTTCCTGAGCTTTCTCGCGTATTGAACAGGTATTCAGCAGTAATACATCCGCTTCTTCTGGGGTTTCTGTTTTTACCAATTGGTGTGATGCTAATAATACGTCTGCCATTTTATTGGAATCGTACTCGTTCATTTGGCAACCATGAGTTTGGATGTAAAGCTTATTCACTTTTTTATACCTGGCTATTTTTCGAACGCGTATAATAACGTGAATATCGTATAAACGTAAGTCACATGATACTTAAACAAAGTGACGTTGTAATCACGCAACATTTTGGCTAAAGGCTGGCAAGCAATGGATGAATCATTAAAGTATAAAATCAAAAAATTACACTTGGCGGATATTAAAAGGCATATTTTTTTATGCTGTGACCAGTCTGTACCTAAGTGCTGCGACCTTGCAGCTGGACTAAGATCCTGGGAGTATCTCAAAAATCGTTTAAAGGAGTTGCATTTAACTGATCAAGGAGGAATTTATCGGTCCAAAGTGAATTGCTTGAGAGTGTGCCAACAAGGGCCTATTGCTGTTGTTTATCCTGATGCCGTATGGTATCACTCATGTACTCCTGATGTGTTAGAAAGAATCATACAAGAACACTTGATTGGTGGGCAGCCGGTCGAGGAATATATGCTAATTAAAGTTTCTTGATCACATTATGTCACGTATTTATCAATCTGTTCCTCTTGGGCTTCACTGTAAAATCAACTTAGATGATAAAGCGAGTCATCATCTTGCACGAGTACTGCGGGCGCGTATGGGTGATGAAATGACGCTTTTTAATGGGCTAGGGGGTGAATATGTGGCTGTTATTACCCATATAGGTAAAAAAAACGTTGAAGTTGAGACAATAGAATTTAGGCCGCGCGAACTAGAGCCTCCTATCAAAATTCATTTGGCTCAGGGCCTCACACACGGAGAGAAAATGGATTTTATTATACAAAAAGCAGTCGAGTTGGGAGCGGCTAACATTACTCCGGTCGTAACAGAGCGATGTAACGTGAGGTTAGATCAACGCCGCGAAGAAAAACGTCTACAGCATTGGCAAGCCATTGTGATTAGTGCTTGTGAGCAATCTGGGCGGAACCGATTGCCTACTGTAGCAGCACCAGTCGCGCTTAAAGAATGGCTGTCTTATATTAAGGCAGATTTTTGTTTTGTGTTGTCACCGCATATCAAAAATAAGCTGCCAGCCGTAAAATTACCAGAGAAAGCGACAGTGGCTCTGCTTATTGGTCCTGAAGGGGGTTTAAGTGAACGTGAGGTGGTTGAGGCAGTCCAGCAGGGGTTTGTTCCTTTAAATTTAGGCCCGCGGATATTACGGACAGAAACGGCAACTATTGCTGTTTTGACGGCTTTGCAATTGTATTATGGGGATTTTTCGTAATGATTTACTCTTGACATATCATCATGTTCAAGTAGAATACCCGCCTTTTTTAGTACTTAGAGGTGAGGTGGTGATATGGTAGATGAAATTGATTTAGCAAATGACCTGATTGATGGTGAAGTGTCTCGCGCACTCAGCAAGATTCGCCAGAGCACCGCTGTATGGACAAAAGGCTCTGAATGTTGCATAGAATGTGGTGATAATATCCCTGGAGAAAGGCAAAAATTAGGATTTAAACTTTGCGTACCATGTGCAACTGAGTCTGAGCGCAGGAAATCATTATTTGCGGATTATTAGTATGTTCGCGATAGTAGTATCTGAGCCAGCCTACCCCTTGTATTTTTTATATGAGGAAAAGTGGACAGGAGTCCACTTTAGCAAAAGTCAGAAGGGAAACATCTTTTACGACCGAATATAAAAAATACAAGGGGTAGGCTGGCTCAGATACTACTATCGCTGAACATTTATGGTTATTAGGGCTTTGATCTTGTTTTTCAGCGTGTTTATTTAGGTTAATTGAATCCCCAGGATGGACAAAATTTGAGGTATAATTAAGAAATGTGAGGTAGAAAAGGTCTGCTTTCCATGACACATACTGGGATCGTCGGAGAGTACGAGCAAGTCGTTTATGAGCTGTCTGAAAAAATTGTGGCAGCCCAAAAGCCAATTCGTATTCTTGATGCATTGAAATGGGATAAAAGCGTTGAAGAATACTTTATAAAAAGTAAGTATAAAAAATTACCTCCTATTGATAAGGAATATTACAGGCAAAAAAATCCCCTTTCGTTTGATCCTGATAAAAAGAAAGCGGAGTTTCATGACATCGATAAGAGCATCCGTCGTCAGCTAGGGCAATATAGCGGTGTGGGTAGCATCATGCAGCGTATGTGTTATGAATATTGTCGTGTGATCGATATGTTAGAGGCGCGTGGTACATCAAGATTCACTGAAATTTCGCAAGAACTATATGGAAGTTCAGCAGATGCGTTTCATGTTGGTGCACCGACATTGAAAGACTTAGCTACCTTAGTCACTAACACGCTGGCAAAAATTAAAGATAAAGTGAAAACAGATGCTGATGTGCCAAGGTATACCAGCGCGGATGCAGTAGCAATGCTGAGCGAACGTTTAGGTGTTTATTTTTCTGATCGAAAAAATATTCGTGTTGAATTAAGTGATGGTATTATTGCTGATGCTGCTGCAGGTGCAGATCGGATAAAAATTCATGATGGGTTAAAATTTAGTTTGCGTGAAATTCGCACCTTTGAAACCCATGAAGGTTGGGTGCATTTGGGTACAACATTGAATGGTATGTCGCAGCCGATATGTACTTTTTTAAGCAAAGGCCCACCATCTTCAACCGTCACACAAGAAGGCTTAGCAATTATTACGGAGATATTTACATTTTCTTCCTATCCAGGAAGAGTACGACGGTTAACTAATCGTATTAGCGCAGTTAACATGGCAGAAGAAGGTGCAAATTTTTTTGATGTTTTTCAGTTTTGTCGTGAACAAGGATTAGATGAGGGTGATAGTTATCAATCTACCATACGAGTCTTTCGCGGTAGTACCCCAGAAGGCGGCCCATATACCAAAGATTTATCTTATAGTAAGGGTTTTATTTTAATTTATAATTTTATGCGCCTTGCTGTGCAACGTGGTTTAGTGAAACGGATTCCATTGTTATTTGTTGGTAAAACTACTTTAGAAGATTTACACATATTATCAGATTTGCTTGATGAAGGCATCATTACACCGCCTCGATATGTGCCACCTCAGTTTACAGACATTGCAGCAGTCAGTGCTTGGATGGTTTATTCACTGTTCTTGAACCGACTTGATTTAAAGCGGTTGGCGTTGGATTTCAAGGGGATATTGCAGTAAGTGGAGTGAAACCTGGATTGGGTTTTGCTCTCGCAGACTCCTGTCTGCGAGTGAATGGTCCATACAAAATATCCTTCTTCATGCACCCTTTTTTATCCTCTTGATCGCCTGTCTTTGTCATTATTATCTATACCACTCTCAATAAATTTAATGATTTCACTGGCGACATCGATACCAGTTGTTTTTTCTATGCCTTCTAAGCCAGGGGAGGCATTGACTTCCATAATCAAAGGGCCCCGGTTAGAACGAACAATATCGATGCCAGCAACATTTAATCCAATGATGTGCGCAGTGCGGACCGCCATGTTTCTTTCTTCTTCAGTGATATCAATAGGCGTGGCGATGCCCCCACGATGTAAATTAGAACGAAATTCCTCAGGAGATTTGGCTTGGCGTTGCATGGCAGCAACCACTTTTCCACCCACTACAAAACAGCGAATATCGGCACCGCCTGCTTCTTTGATGTATTCTTGCACCATAATATTCACTTTAAGACCTAGAAATGCTTCCAGGACACTGCGAGCAGCTTTTGTGGTTTCGACTAAAATCACGCCGATACCTTGTGTTCCTTCTAAAAATTTTATGATAAGTGGTGGGCCTCCAACCATTTTGATAAGGTCTTTTATTTCATCAAGGGAATGTGCAAATCCTGTAATAGGTAGCCCTATGCCTTTTTTGGATAATAATTGCAAAGAACGTAATTTGTCACGGCCGCGTGTAATCGCAACGGAATCATTGACGCAAAATACACCCATCATTTCAAGTTGTCTGACAACTGCTGCACCATAAAAGGTAACAGAAGCGCCAATACGTGGAATGACAGCATCATATTGTTCTAACTCATTACCTTTATAATGAATGGTAGGACGGGCTGAAGTGATATTCATATAGCATCGCATTGTATCAATGGTGTTAGCGCTATGACCGCGCGCTTGCGCAGCTTCAATCAATCGTTGAGTAGAATAAAGATTATGTTTCCTCGATAAAATCACAATTTTCATTTTTCATTAGCCTTAGTTGTCACAAAAGAACGAGCTGGGTTAACAATAAAACGCTTACGTAGAGCGCTTCTGCCTAACAACATTCGAAATAACATATTTTCTCGCTCGGTGAGGGTAATCTCAATTGACCAAGTTTGTCCAGCAATTGTAATGGGTGTTTGGATAACATAGCGTTCTTCTTCATGGCCGCCTGAATCTGTTACCAGCCGTTTGTCCACGATATCAGCGGTGCAGGTAATGGTATTATCTGTGTTGTGCTGTAGTGGGTGAATGTCAAAGCGGATTTTGTTTTTATTATTTTCAACGAACGGTCGTAGCGAAAAAGCATGTAGTGCAGAAGTACGAGCACCCGTATCTATTTTTGCTTTAATTTTACTAATGCCTAAACTAGGCAAGCCAACCCACTCTCGCCATCCAATCAGGACATGCTTGCGTGTCGGTTTAATTAATTGAATACTTTCTTTAAGGTGCATGCGGCGTTCCTTTAATCTAACTCTATTTTGACCGATCTTACTTTAATATTAATATTATTTTAAGTTGTTAAGCATATAGTCAAAAGGATTACATAACAATGGAGCCGACTATGTATCCTCGTACAAGGACACGCAAGCCAGATGACGATCCTGAGAAAGATAGCTTAAAATATTCTCAAGCGAAAGATTTACAAGATACTCGGGATAATATTCCTGAACAATCTCTTCCTATTGATATCCCAAAGAAAAAAGAGTTACTTCCATACGTGACTTCATGTGGAGTCATGTATGTCAGGAACGATGCTGAAGAAGAAGCCCGTGTTTCTGCCATTGACAGGATTTTTAGAAAGTATACAGGGGGAGTCCTGCCTAAGAACAATTTTGAAAGGCAGCGCAAAGATAAGAGCTATTTTTTTAAGTGTAACCCATCAAAGGAAGAAGAGGCAGATATAGATAAGGACAATAATGATGATAACAAATTACAGCCTTTATAAATAATGTCAATGTTACCGGTAATATACCATAATTAAAATTTGCCGTTTATATGATGAAGTGGTTTAACATGAACGATGAATGGCGGTGTGTTGTCGCTTAAAAAAACGAAGCAAAATGAAGAAAATTAATATTAATCCAACAAGTGGAAACATCCATAAAACAATAGTGATTTTGTTGAATCGGGGTTGTAATAAAATATATTCACCATAACGTTTTACCAGGAAATTTTTAATTTCTTCATTTGATTTATTATCTAAAATCATTTGATAGATTTTTTTACGCAGATCATTTGCGAGCGGCGCATTAGAATCGGCGATATTTTGATTTTGACAAACTACGCAACGTATTTCTTTTGTGAGTGCTTGAAATCGTGCTGAGTCAACTATAGAAGTAAATGGATAAATATCTTGCCCTGATGCGATAACAGCATGATTCAATATCAATAGAAAAAAAGAAATTAACCGTAGTATTCTTTTTCTTGTAAAAGACATTTATTGCCTCATGTTTTAATCAAAGGAGATAATATCTCGTCCCACACTTTTTGATCTATCACCCCTATGTGGCGGTAAATAATTTTTCCTGCTGGATTTACTACAAATGTTTCAGGTGTGCCATATACGCCAAGATCGATAGCAACGTCTCCTGTTTTATCATCGCCTGTTAATAAATAGGGATTACCATTTTTTTCTAGCCAATGAATAGCGTCTGCGGTGTTGTCTTTGTAATCAATACTGTAAATAGGTATATGATATTCATGACTAATTTTCATTAACATAGCATGTTCATACTGACATGCTTCACACCAAGTTGCCCAGACATTTAATAGTACGACATGCCCTGAAGCCAATGCTTTATTCGTCAATGAGGATTGTGCAGGAAATAAATTAGGAAGCGTAAAGGAAGGAATATTTTCTCCAATTAAAGCAGAAGGTAGTTCACGGGGTTTTGAATAAAATAGTTCCCAGCTTAATAAGACCAATAATGCAAATAATGCCAAGAAAGGAATGATTTTTTTTAATAAATATAGTTGATTCATGTTATTTTTCCACTCGTTTTTTTAAGATATTTTCTTTGCGTTTTATGATCGATAACAGTCCGCCCATCATCATGATGATGCCGCCAAACCATATCCAGCGTACAAAAGGTTTGTAATAAAGTCTTACTGACCAATAATCTTCGTTTAACGGTTCGCCTAATGCTATGTAGAGGTCGCGGAAAATACTGGGATGTATATCAACTTTAGTCATCACCATCTCGCGGACAGTATAAATTCGTTTTTCTGGGCGCAGGTTAGCGATATGACGCCGATTTTTGGTGACTTCAAATTCGGCTTGAATTCCGCGATAGTTGGGTCCATTGATTCCTTGAGTGTTTAGAAAATAAAATTGATATGGTCCAATAGTAGTTACATCACCTGGTTTAATACGAACATCATGTTCTTGGTTTAGTATGCTAGATAACATAATGCCTATCATTAAAATGGCGAAACCTGTGTGTGCAAGTGACATGCCAGGTAAAAGTCGTATGCTGTTCGTGATACTCATGATGATCCAAAAACTTAAACTCAAACTGATGATAGCAATAATATTGAGTTGACCAGCGACACACCATAGCAAAATAACAGCGCCAATGATGCTAAAGAAAAATTTTTTCCATGCCTGTGACCATAAATTTTTTAAAGATTGCTGCTGCCAATGAGCAAGTACACCCAGTCCCATGAGTATCATTAAAATAAAAACTAGTGGCATCATGACTGTGTTGAAGTAGGGTGCGCCAACAGAGATGGCACCAAGTTGCAAGGCATCTAGTATTAGAGGGTATAGTGTTCCTAGCAATACGGTCGCCATCGCGATGAATAATAAAGCGCTATTTAATAGTAATGCCATTTCACGCGATAATAAGAAAAAACGTGTTGAGTGCGATATGGAGCATTGTGAAATACGTGTAACATAAACTACAAGTGCAACGGTAATCAAAATAGCGAGTAATAATAATAAAAATATACCGCGTGCTGGATCATTTGCGAAGGTGTGAGCAGATACCAACACACCAGAACGTACTAAGAATGTTCCTAACAGACTGAGTGCAAAACTTATAATGGAAAGTAATGCTGCCCACTCTTTTGCACTATCACGCTTTTCGCAGAGAATCAGCACATGTATTAGCGCAGTGCCGGAGAGCCATGGTAAAAGCGAGGCATTTTCAACGGGATCCCAAAACCAAAACCCACCCCATCCTAATACGCGATAAGCCCACCAACTGCCCAACGTAATGCCAAAGGTGAGAAAACACCATGCAGCTGTGGCAAATTGACGTGTAGTGGTTGCCCAAACATAATCTAATTTACCGCGGATTAAAGCGGCTTGTGTCATCGCAAAGGCAACAGAGAAACCTACATATCCGGCATATAACATAGGGGGATGAATGACAAACCCGAAATCTTGTAGCAATGGATTGAGATCACGCCCTGTTTGTAATTTTAGCGTGGGTAAAAAAGGATTGGAGGTTAACAATAAAAAACATAAGAAACATAAACTGATTAGCCCGAGAATAGCGAGTGTGAGAGTCTTGTAGTTATTAACAGATCCTAGGCTAAACACAGTTGTCCAGATATTGAGAATTAAAATCCATAATAATATAGAACCTTCATGTGCTCCCCACACAGCAGTTAATCGATACATCAGTGGCAGAGAGGGATGTGAATTTTCAGCGACATAAGCAATAGAAAAATCACTAATACCAAATGCAATGGTCATTAACACATAAGCGACCATAATGAAAATACATTGCCCCCATGCACTCGGACGTGCTAAAGCAAGTCCATAGGGATTTTTACGCCAATAACTAACTAGTGGTAACACACTTTGTGTGAAGGAAAAAAACAAAGCGAAGAATAAAGAAATTTCGCCGAGTAATCTGATCATGGTTATTCTCTTAGTACAGGAATTCTCGCTGAAGGTAACCATCTTCAGCGAGAATTCCTACTCTTATAGTCTATTGCGTCAACTCAGCTGCTTACAGCCGAGTTTTAGGCATGTAATTTTCATCATGCTTGGCTAGCACTTGATTTGCGACAAATATACCCTGTGTGTTCAAGTTACCTTCAGCAATGACACCCTTACCTTCACGGAATAAGTCAGGCAGTATTCCGACATAACGTACTTTTAATTCATGTTTAAAATCAGTGACAATAAACTCTACTCCCAGCCCCGTTTTATTGTGTATAAGAGAACCTTTTTTTACCATGCCGCCCAAACGAAAATGACGATCCGCAATAAAATGTGCATGGGTTATCTGGTCTGGAGTGAGGAAAGCATTAATATTTTGTTTCAAGGCATACAAGATCAAACTGGTAGCTATAGTAAGACCAAGAGTAAGTAAACCAATATAATATATTCGTCGCTTATGAATTTTATTCATGATTTTGTACTTTGTTCGCGCAAATATCGTTTCCAACGACGCCATGGGAAAATCCATTGCATGAATAAAAATATGAATACGCATCCATATGCGCTCCAAATATAGAATCCGTAGCCGCCCATATGAAGAAAATCGAGTAAAAATGAGAACATGGCGCTACTCCTTTAACCAATGATGATTAGCGTCGATAGCAGTTAATTCATAGCCCATACGCAAGAAAAGTATGATCGCATAATAAATGACGAATGCAGAGATCATTGCTAGTAGTGGATAGAGCATAGTGGAATCAATCGCAGATGGAGTAAATAATTTTAATGTGGCACCTTGGTGCAGTGTGTTCCACCAGTACACAGAGTAATGAATAATAGGGATATCAATAAAGCCGACTAAGATCAGGATAGCTAGGGCGCGGTTACCGGAACGTTTTTGTGAAATGGCAGACTGAAAAAGAATGATACCAATATAAAGAAAGAAAAGAATCAGTTCGGAGGTGAGACGAGCATCCCAAATCCACCAAGTTCCCCACATGGGTTTGCCCCATAGACAGCCAGTAATCAAGGCTAATAGCGTGAATCCCATGCCAATGGGAGCACTATGCCGGATGACAAGAAAGGCCAGCTTAAGCCGCCAAACAATGCTCGAAAAAGCTGCTACGGCCATAACAACATAAATAAATAATGATAAGAATGCAGAAGGGGCATGCACATAGAGGATACGAAACCCATTACCTTGCAAATAATCAGCGGGGGCAAGAATCAATCCGCCAATGATTCCATAGGTGAATGATAAAATGAATAAAGCGGTTAGCCAGGGAATCATCTTGCTGGATAGATGGAAAAATTTCTTTGGAGACACGAGGCTATTCACTAGGTACCACATCCTGCTTATGCCTTTCAATTATAATGGGTCAAAATACTACCAAAGATGGTATATTCTGACAATAAAGTTTAGGTTCAACGAGTCATAAAAATTATGTAGGAAGAGAAACTATGCAAAATAGAGTAATAGAAGAGATGTATAATCATTTCAGTGCAACTACTCAAGCTAATGCGGGGAATAATATAATAGAATTTGTTGATTTGTATCAATTTATCGTGGGTTGCTGTCTATCTTCTACTACTATTAACTTTACTCTTGTTCTGGCATTTGGAGCGGCTTGTTTTTCCCTTGGCTATTATGTGGGTGCTAATAAACCTTTATTACCTGCCATAGAATTGCCTGAATATGATGACGATGAGTCTAGTGAAGAAATTGATGATGCTATTAATCCCGCGCAACCTTATCCTGAACTTGTATCGGTACCCGAAGAAGTGCAAGAAAATGAATATGAGCAACGGCTAAGAAAAGCAGGATTTACTGGAAAAATCCCACATGAATTCATCGATCCTATTAGCCAGTCAATTATGGTCAGACCAGTTATTTTGCTTACTTCAGATCATACTTCTGTTCAATCTTATGAGGAAGATTCTGTTCTTGCTTTATTTAAACACGAACACAATCCACTCTGTCCTATCACCCGTAAACCTGTTAGTGAATATGTGCTGAATCGGGATTTTAAAAATGTTATACAGAAATGGGTTGAAGATGTAGAGCGTAAAATGCAAGAAAAACCTCTTTCTGAGCTTCCCCGCGAAATTTCTAAAAAGAGGTTATTGGAATTTCAAGGATTATTTCATACTAGACGTCCTTGCAAACCATATAAAGAAGAAGAGTTAAAAAGATATGAATATAAGTCCTTAACGGTGTAAACAGCATAAAAATAAAAATGTGGTTGCTGGTAGTGGAGAAAATATATGTCAACAAGTCCCGATGAAAATAGGGAAAAACTTACGCCGTGAAACTTATCGAGCATGCAAAAGAAGGATTACTCAATTTATACTTTTCGAAGCTGCGGTCTGTTTTAGCATTAGTAGGAGTGCTAGTGGGAACTGCGTCCGTGGTAGCGATGGTATTGGGCGGTCAGTTAGCCACTAATGAAGCGCTGCAGCAATTTAAAATGTTGGGGACAGATTTACTTGCTGTTTCAGTGAATGTTTTTTCTGCAGATGGTACAGATACGACTGAAAGAGCAGATACTTTAAGCTTATCTCAAGCATTAGATTTGGCAACAGCGGATGCTGCTATCTTGCAAGTTGCGCCTTATACGCAATTATTTCACCCTATTTTATATAATGGAAATCCAGTTAATGGGATTATTTTAGGTGTCACAGACAGTTTTGCGGATATTGTAAAAATCAAAATGCAGTCTGGACGATTTGTGTCTATTTTTGATAAGTATGAATTTTATTGTGTGATTGGACATGATATCTATGCGGCACTTAAAAAGATATCGAGCAAAGAACCCTTAGGACAGCAATTACAAATTGGTAAAAATATTTTTGTTATTATTGGGGTTGCAGATGCTTGGCCAGAGAATAGTTTTGTTTATGCAAATATTGATAATTCAATCCTTGTTCCCATTATGGCATCGACCATTGTGAGTAAATATGCAACTATTAGTAATATTATCATGCGATTATCGCAGCAAGCAGAAATTCCCCAAGTTGAAGAGCGCGTGTCACATAAGATAACAAATTTACTTTCGGAAAAACAAATTACATTTCGCAGCGCACAAGAATTAATTGCTAAAATGAAAAAACAGAGCAATATCCTCACCGTTTTTCTTGGGTTGATTGGTGGTATCTCATTGGTGGTAGGCGGTATTGGTGTGATGAATGTAATGTTAGTTTCGGTGTTTGAACGACGCCGCGAAATTGGCATTCGAATGGCGGTTGGGGCTAAACGTAGAGACATAGGTATATTATTTCTGCTGGAAGCCATCATGTTATCACTGGTTGGCGGCACATTAGGTGTTTTGATTGGTGTTTTAATTGCATATGTCATTGCTGTGATTTGGCATTGGCAATTTACATTCTTTTTGTTACCGCCTTTAGTTGGTTTTTTTGTCTCTGTTACTGTTGGTATCTTCTTTGGTTCTTATCCTGCCTATCTTGCCTCACGGCTTAACCCCATTGAAGCATTGCGGTCAGAGTGAGCAAATGGTGCTAAAGCCTAAGCCTTTCTTTTTGATTCCTTCAATAATAGCGGGTAATGCAGCAACGGTTTGTTCTCGTTTATCATAACCATCATGCAGTAAAATCACTTGCTTTGAATAAATATTTTTTAAGACCCAATCAATAATTTTTTGTGTGCCAGGTCTTTCATAATCGAAAGAATTAAAGCCCATTGCAACGGGGACCATGCCATAAGCACGAATTTCTGCTCTGACATGTTCGTTAGATGCTCCAAATGGATAGCGTAAACATTTGGGCTTTACTCCAATAATGCTGTAGATAATTTCCGATGGTCTTGCTATTTCATTTTTTAATTGTGATGGAGAAATTCTTGTTAGCATCGGATGCGTCATGGAGTGACTGGCAATGACATGCCCTTGTTCATGAATTTCCTTTACTACTTCAGGATGTAACTTTGCATTTGCTCCTACTTCGAAGAAAGTGGCTTTAATATTGTATTTTTTAAGTATGGCAAGGATTTGGCGGGTGTAGACAGGATTAGGTCCATCATCGAATGTTAAAGCAACTGTGCCTGGCAGCGGATCTTTTCTTACATTGGGTTCAGAATGATTGTTTGCTGCGTAGATACAAAATGGCAGCATGTATAGCAGTGCTGTGATAATACGTTTAAACATATTTATTCACCTCTTCCTAACTTAAGAGCACGAGTGATTTCTGCGATATGCTTACCTTGAAATCGCGCAATTTCTCTCTCATTTTCAGATAACATCCGGTTCCCAGTTCCTGCAATAGTGGATGCGCCATAAGGAGACCCGCCAGAAATTTCATCCATGGTCATTTGCCGTTTTTCAGAATAAGGAACACCAACGATAATCATGCCTAAATGAAGTAAGGTGGTGTGAAAACTAGTGATAGTGGTTTCTTGGCCGCCATGTTGAGTGCTGGTACTGACAAATACGCCGCCAACTTTGCCAACAAATGTATCTTTTGCCCACATCCCTCCAAGCTGGTCGAGGAAATTTCTCATTTGTCCGCACATATTGCCAAAGCGAGTAGGTGTGCCGAAGATATATCCATCAGCGTCAGTTAGCTGGTCTGGCTTGATAATAGGGATAGTTTCATATGCTTTTTGTGCTTCTTTTGCACCGCTCTTGACTAGAATATCTTCGGGAACAAGTTCAGGTACACGAAAAATATCTACACTGACATCGTTAACTTCTTTTACGCCTTCTGCCACTGCTTTAGCCATGTGATAGATGTGGCCATACATGCTATAGAAAATCACTTGTATTTTGACGGACATCCTTGTTCCTCTGTCAGTATGTTACATTGTTGCGCAACTTCAATGCTAACATGATTATGATGGATGGGGTCAAGCGCTTAATGAGGTGTGAATGCGGAGATCAACTCGCTATATAAGATATCAATACTTTTTCCATCTAACTCTTTGTGTATAGAGGTATTGATGTCCCGATATAAAGAGTAATCGGAATCTACATTAGATAAACTGTTCATTAAGGTATACAAAGTACCAATGGTTTCTTCATAAGTGGCAGGAATAGGTTGGTTGAAGAAATTTATCATATCATGCATGCAATCTACATCTTTTAACTTATGTGGCTGGTTATTTTTGATGAGATGAGTAAGATTAGAAAAAATATTAAAAAAGCTGCCAATAGGTTTTGCTAACATTTGTTTTTCATCTAAAAAGAGCTGATATTTTACACAAGCGCTTAACACTATCTCACGAATTTTTTTAGTTCTATTATCATTTTCTACCATGCGATATGGAACGTTATCTTGACTGGTGAATTGCAAGTGTTTTCCATCAACCGAAAATATATTGATGTTGAAAATGACAGGATGCTGAGGATCACAAGAAAGAATGGCGCAACCATGGTTTCTTAGGAAACAACCAAGATTTTCCTGCTGACCAAAGAATAATCTGTGTTGTAATTCTTCATTACCTCCGCCTCCAGACACAACCTGACAAAGCTTGGGTTCTGGCGTTAGGTCATTATTATTATTGTAATAGTAAATAGCATGATCATGAGCTGTACAGACTATATTGGGAGACATTTTTTGAAATTGATAAAAAATTTTCCTTAATATCTCATTATAATTAGCATTTGTTTCCAGTTTTGTTGTGTCATCATTTTCTGTAAATAAGTGGATAAGTTGCTCTTTAAAATTCTTGTTATCAGGCGATAACGTTAAGATGTGATTCAATAATGTTATTTCTTTAGGTTTGAGATAGTGTTTTGCATCCCAGCCAGAGGGATAGGCTCTTTTGCCTAGTGCAAATAAGGGGTGATGCATAGCGAAGAGAGTGGATTTTTTCTGTTTAATCGCTTCATCATATTGCTGTTTGATCCAAACGGCCTGGTTATAAGGATCCACAGGATCATCCAGTGCATAGCTCTTAAGGGAATATAAAAAATCTTTAGCGTAGGTATTTGAGTTGAGGGCAAATATTTGTAATTGATCAAAAATCCACGAATGGAAGAAATGTGGCATCAAGTGTTTGGGAAGTAATGGGTAATCAAGATGGCTTCTTTCAAAAAAATCTGATTTTGATTCGTTTAAATTAGGATCGCTAGCATGAGCAAGCATAGAATGAGCAATTTGCTGTATTTCAGCTTGCTCATTGCTGAGGGGATTTGTTCTAAGCAACGTATTATGGAATGGCACAAACGATTTAAGATAAGTTTCTGTGTCACGTCCACCATCGTGATTCCCTAAGACAACAATACAAGCGGTTCCATGAATGTTAGTTAGAATAGGATTGCCATAAACACCATGGAATTGTGTTTCAAACCGTGGATCATCTGGACTGGGTACGCCGTCAGGATAAAAGTTATCACCTAAAATAATAAAAAGGTCTGGTTTTAACTCGGGTTGTTTTTCTGCAATATGATCGATTAATGCAGCTACTTGTTTTGGCGCGTCTTTTTCGCTTCCTTGGCAGCCAAATACACAGATATTTAATTTCCTTTGGGGATGATTAATCACATTGTACACATGTGGCTTTGACTCTTGTGCAGCTATTAGAGCCATTTTAACTGCGTCGGGCGTCACTTTTTTTTCTAGCGCAAGATCAGTTTTTTCATGAGATACAGCACCTCTAGCAGTGGTGAGTGATCTTAAATAAGTCATATAAGTAGAGCTATTATTACTAGGAGACTGATGTTTTCGGGAGTCCATTTTATTCTCGCGAGAATTGATCTGTAATCTTAGGATGCATGACGAGTATGTTGAAACATGCGTATCAGTTATCAACCGTGACAATTTTTAGTGAGTTAGTGCGTCCGTGTACTCCAATCAAATCACCTTTTGTAATAATCACAATGTCGCCGCTTTTCAATATCTTTCTTGTTTTTAACTCTGATATAGAAGCCTGATTCAAGATTCGACGATCAATGGGTGTTGCGTCAAAGGGGATAGGGTATACACCACGATAAAGTGTCATTCGGCGCAGAGTGGCATCATGTCTGCTTAATCCATAAACAGGAATACTGGAGTTAACACGCGACATTAAAAGAGGGGTCGTGCCAGATTCGGTAAGCGCGATGATGGCTTTAATGTCTAAATGATTGGCAACATACATTGTTGCCATAGCAATTGCTTCGTCAACATATTTAAGTCTCTGATCTCTAGTATAACGCACGGATTGCGTGTGGCGGTGTTTTTCTGCACTTAGACATATCCTATCCATAGCAGCAACTGCTTTGTCAGGATACAGGCCAACCGCAGTTTCGCCAGAGAGCATGACGGCATCTGTTCCATCTAGTACAGCATTGGCAACGTCTGATACTTCTGCACGAGTAGGAATGGTATTTTGTATCATGGTTTCTAGCATTTGGGTTGCTGTAATAACGGGTTTATTCAGCAAGCGGGCAATTTTAATGATTTTCTTTTGCATTGCGGGTAATTCTGCGTCACCAATTTCCACACCTAAGTCACCGCGCGCAATCATCACAGCATCCGATGTTTCGATAATTCCATCGAGGTTAGTGATGGCTTCTGCCCGTTCAATTTTGGCAATGATACCAGGGTTTCCGCCAGCGGCCTGAAGCAGCGCTCTTGCTTCTTTAATATCGTCAGCATGGCGTGGAAAAGATACAGCAATATAATCCGCATTAAGACGTACTGCTTCTTTGATATCAGCGCGGTCTTTATCGGTAAGCGCTGCAGCAGAAAGGCCGCCACCGAGACGGTTAATGCCTTTGTTATTAGATAATTCACCACCTACCACGACTTCACAGAATATTTTCGTGGGTTCGGTATTTAATACTTTAAATACAATGCGACCATCATCCAACAATAGGGTATCGTTTTTATAGACATCACGTGGCAGGTTTTCATAACCCAACGAGACGGCTTGCTCATCGCCAGCAGTTTCGTCAAGTAGAGTATCTAAGATGAAATGTTGTCCCTCACGCAGTAATATTTTTTTATTTTTAAAACGCCCGATGCGAATTTTAGGGCCTTGCAAATCGATTAAGATAGCCACAGTTTTTTCATGTCGGGCTGCAATGTCTCGTACCAGATTGATGCGAGCCTCATGCATGCTGACATCCCCGTGAGAAAAGTTGGCACGAAACACAACAGCGCCAGCAAGAATAACGCGTTCAAGCATATCAGGGTTATCTAAAGATGGTCCTAATGTGACAACAATTTTTGTTCGACGAAGATAATTTATCATAATTCATTGCCTAAATTCTGCCGTTCATGGCAGATATCTTTTCTTATGGGATTTCTTGAAAGGAGAGTGGCTACTTTCTCCTTTCAAGCTGCTAGTGTAGCCAGTCTGCATAAAGTAGCATAACAGTGTTTAAGTAACCTTTTCATTTTTTGCGGTTCGTTCTTCTAAGGCGGTAATAATAGGTAGCTTTTTCCCTTCAAGAACAGTAAGAAAGGCGCCGCCACCAGTTGAAATGTAATCGATCTTACTACTGATGCGATATTTCTCGATGGCTGCCAGTGTATCACCTCCGCCCGCAACCTTAAATGCTTTACTATCCGCAATGGCTTTAGCAATTGCCTGAGTGCCATGAGAAAATTCTTCGATCTCGAATGCGCCAATTGGACCGTTCCATAAAATAGTTTTGGCTTTTTTGATCAAGCTAAGGAAACTTTTAATTGTATCCGGGCCGACATCAAAAATTTTTTCATTGTCATCAATCTGTGAAACGAGGCGTACATAAGATTCAATCCCTTCTGCGAACCGCTCAGCAACAATCACATCAATGGGCAATGGAATTTCTGCGTTGCGTTTTTTAGCTTCTAGTGTTAACCGTTCTGCTTCATCGATCAGATCAGCTTCGTAGAGAGATTTACCTACGGTATAACCTTCAGCCGCTAAGAAGGTATTCGCAATGCCGCCGCCAATGATCAGTGCATCAACTTTTTTGACTAACGAGTCAAGCAACGCTAATTTTGTTGAAACTTTTGAGCCTCCCACAATGGCAACAACTGGACGGGCTGGTTTCTCCATGATTTTATTTAAAGCTTCTAGTTCAGAAATCATCAAAGGCCCAATACAGGCTTCCTTGGCGTGTTTGATGATTCCATAGGTAGAGGATTCGGTACGGTGTGAAGTGGCAAATGCATCCATGACAAAAATATCACATAGTGCAGCCATTTTCTTTGAGAGCTCCACATTATTATCAATTTCACCGTGGTTGAAACGGACATTTTCTAGGAGCACGAGCGGTGCATCACCCATGTTAAAACCATCGATCCAGTTTGAAATGAGTGGAATATCCATTTTTAATAATTTAGTCAGTTGTTTTGCTATAGGAAGAAGTGAGAATGTCTCATCGTACATTCCTTCGTTTGGGCGGCCAAGGTGCGACATAAGCATGACCTTACCGCCTCCTTTTAGTGCCTGCTTAATAGTAGGGATGGCAGCGCGAATACGAAGATCACTAGTGATTTCTCCATTTTTAAGGGGTACATTGAAATCTTCCCGGATTAATATCCTCTTACCCTTTAGATTAAGGTCAGACATCGTTGGAATTGGCATTCAAAGCTCCTTAAAAATAGCAACGTATGATGTTGCTGAATTTATTGCATAACTGAGGGAAAAACAATAGTGTGAAACATTTAGGGTCTACATGCCCCCGTAGCGTTTCACTTAGGCGTTCCTCTTGGTTTGGTAGTTTGGGTCCTGCCAGTGGATGTTCGTTTTCATGCTCGTAAACTGCACGTGAAAATGACACTCATTGTTACCCATGATTGTTACTCCTAAGTGAAACGCTGCAGGTATATGACCCTATATATGTTAAGGGTGTTTATGGCTGTTCGGTTATTGAAGCAGTTTTTACAGCTGGAATCTTCTAGCGGTATCCTCTTATTTTTCATGGCTATTTTATCGCTGATTTTGGCTAATTCGCCAATTGCTTCTCTTCATCAGCAATTTACCCATCGATTTTTATTTATTGTCAATGATGGTTTAATGACCTTGTTTTTTCTTATTGTGGGCCTGGAGTTGAAACGGGCTTACATTGATGGTCAGTTGTCGCGCTTGTCTCAAGTAGCACTACCTTTTATCGCCGCATTAGGCGGGATGATTGTGCCTGCTCTTATTTATTATTGGATAAATTACGCTGATTCTATGGCGTTAAAAGGCTGGGCGACGCCTATTGCGACAGATATTGCTTTCGCGCTTGGGGTTTTATCATTGCTGGGGTGGCGTGTACCTGCAGCGCTTAAATTGTTTTTGCTTGCATTAGCTATCTTTGATGATATTGGCGCCATTATCATCATTGCGCTTTTTTATTCACATGGATTTTCTGTTTTATATTTGTGTTTTTCTGCAGCAATGGTTTTTATGTTGGTATTATTCCATTATTATTCTATTCAATCCCTTTTTCCGTATTTATTAATAGGGGTGTTATTGTGGTGTTGTTTATTGCATTCTGGCATTCATCCTACAATAGGCGGTGTTTTTGTCGCACTTACAATACCTGATAAGGCTCATGAATCACACTCACCATTGAATAAATTAGAAAATGCCTTACATCCATGGGTAGCTTATGTCATCATGCCGCTATTTGCTTTGACAAACGCAGGTTTTTCTTTGAGTGCGATAACATGGGACAATTTAACGGATAAAATGGTCTTGGGTATAGCGCTAGGATTATTTATTGGTAAGCAAGTGGGGGTGTTTCTTTTTTCCTGGCTGGTTATTCAACTGGGTTTTGCAAAATTGCCCGAGAAATCCACCTGGCTTCAGTTATATGGAACTGCAGTGCTGTGTGGTATTGGTTTTACTATGAGCCTCTTTCTTGGTACCCTTTCGTTTGCCAGTGAGAATATTTATTTAGCTGAAGTACGGCTTGGTGTCATAATGGGCTCGCTTCTGTCTAGTTTAGTTGGTGCTATCGTACTATTGTTTGCTTTTTATAAAACATTATTTTTTACAAAACATGGGAAGCATCCTATGAAGGAGTTACATCGTTGATTAACCAACAATCATTAAAAAAAGTCAGCCTATCACAGCGCAGCGTTGGTTGGTTGATTCATGCTTTTACGGCAAGTGGTGCTTGTGTTGGATTGCTTGCATTATTGGCTATTTATCAACGTAATTTATTGCTTGCGCTTTGGTTAATGGGAGCTGCTATTTTAATTGATGCTGTGGATGGTATGTTTGCACGCATGGTTAAAATCAAGGAAGCAGTCCCAGAAGTAGATGGCGCATTGTTGGATAACATTGTTGATTTCTTTACTTACACACTAGTGCCTTGTTTTTTCCTATTAGTGACTAATTTGTTGCCAGAATATTGGCGTGTGTTATGCGTGATGATCATTACTTTTTCTTCAGCGTATCAATTTACTCAAGTTGATGCCAAAACGATGGATCATTTTTTTAAAGGGTTTCCAAGTTATTGGAATATTGCAGTTTTTTACTTGTTTTTTTGGCAGATGACGCCAGTAACAAATATGATCATATTGCTTTCTCTCGCGATCTTGAGTTTTGTTCCCATCAAGTATGTTTATCCCTCACGGCTTGATTATCTGACAGACAACAAATATTTGCGGCTTGGTATGATTGTCATTACCATTTTGTGGGGCGCAGCAACAACGGGGCTGCTTTGGCTTTATCCTCAGTCAAATAACATATTAGTAGCAATTTCGATAGGATATTGTCTGCTTTATATTGGCATTAGTTTATACCGTACATGGGTTCCTTTGACTTCACTAGAACTTGTATCAGAATGAATACAGAACCATCACGCAGTAAAAACCCGCGCCGGATTTTGGTGACAGGAGGTGCAGGGTTTATCGGGTCTCATACGGTCGATTTATTACTGGATCAAGGTAAGGAAGTGATCGTATTAGATAATCTTTCTTCCGGTAAACTTGAAAACCTTAATCTGCAGAATCCTGATTTAGAATTTATTGAAGGCGATGTACTGGAATACCCTTTTTTGGAAGAATTACTCATGGGCTGTGATGCCGTATTGCATCTTGCTGCCATTGTTTCTGTTCCGCAATCGATTGAAAATCCAATATACTCACTCCAAGTTAACACCCAAGGGTTTTTGCACGTGCTTGAAGCAGTGCGCAGAGCATCATACCCTATCCGTATTGTGAATGCGTCTAGTGCTGCTGTTTATGGTAATACGACAGAACTTCCGTGTCGTGATGATACTATACTATCTGGGATACCTCTTTCTCCTTATGCGCTACAAAAAGCTCACGTGGAAGATTATGCTGCCCTTTATTTGCGCCTGCATGGAATTAAGAGCCTTGCCCTGCGCTATTTTAATGTATACGGTTCTCGTCAAGATCCTCGTTCTCCCTACTCAGGCGTGATTAGCCGCTTTTTAGAGGCATATAAAAATGGTTCTGAATTAACTATTTTTGGTGATGGGCAACAGTCGCGGGATTTTATTCATGTCACTGATGTGGCAAAGGCAAATTCACTGGCTTTACATAGTGATTATGCCGGTGTTTTAAATATAGCAACAGGCCAATCTCACACGCTTTTGCAACTGATTGATTACATGCAAGATGCAGGTAAGAGAACAGCAGAAATGCGGTTTGAAGCTGCACGGGCAGGTGATATTCAAACTTCTTATGCATCCACCCTGTTGGCTGAGCGGCAGATTGGATTCAAGTACTCAGTAAAGTTAAATGAAGGTATGCGGTTAATGCTAGAGTAGTTGGGAAGTATGGGGCAATCAGGTATTATAAGCGCCTAGCACAATGATGGATTAAGTTTGATCTGTAGCTACAATGCCTCGGGGTTCTGTCATAGGCCAATTCTTTTCGTGCTCGCAAGCTGTGCGTGAAAAGGAGTTGGTCTCACCCCTCGGAATCTACGTCAGTATGGGTCAAACTTAACCTGTCGCTGTTTAGAAGGCTGATTAAGCATGGGAGAAGTACGATGCAAAAAAATCAGGGGGGTGCTGAACAAGCTTGTACGAAACTTCATAACGAAATTTCGTATGCAGATTTACCTCTTTCGTGCCCGCCGCGTGATGATCGCGTGTGGGATGCTCATCCGCGTGTTTACTTGCCCATAGAAGAAGTTGGTAGAGTGGTTTGTCCTTATTGTGGTACAGAGTACGTTTTGAAAAACTGGATCGGATAACCCTGTACCAATTCCTGATGCAATAAACATAATGGTAGTTTTGTTTGTGATATTATACAACGTATTAATTATTGGTCCTGCTTGGATCGGCGATATGGTGATGGCACAGAGCCTCTTTAAATTATTAAAGATGCGCAATGCCAATATCAACATTGATGTTTTTGCCCCTGCGTGGACTTTTTCATTATTGAGATGCATGCCAGAAGTTTCACAAGCGATTGAGATGCCGCTGACTCATGGAGAAGTGAAGCTGAGAGCACGTTATCGAATCGCGAGAAAGCTGCGAGCGAATCATTACGATCAAGCAATCGTATTGCAAAACTCATTTAAATCAGCGTTGATACCGTGGCTTGCCAATATTCCATTACGCACAGGATGGGTAGGCGAGTATCGTTACATTCTTTTAAATGATGTTCGTCGGTTGGACAAAAATCGCTACCCGCTCATGATAGAGCAATATATGGCATTAGGGTTACGTCCAAATGAGCCGCTGCCTGCAATTTATCCTTACCCCGAATTCAAAGTCACAGAAGCATGCCAAGCAGCAACATTAGAAAAAATCCAGCCGATTTGGCGTGGCCGTCCCATATTAGCGTTAGGTGCTGGCGCAGCGTATGGTCCTGCTAAGCGTTGGCCTGAAGAGTATTTTGCACAAATCGCTAATCAGAAGCTGGCGGAAGGTTGGGATGTTTGGCTATTTGGTTCACAAGCAGACCGTCCTATCACAGATAAGATAATGCAGCTAACAGATAATCGCTGTGAAAATATTTCTGGACGCACGGAACTGTTTGAGACGATCAATTTGCTTTCCTTAGTGTCAGGAGTTGTCACGAATGATTCGGGTCTTATGCATATGGCTGCTGCACTGAAAAAACCATTAATTACAACCTATGGACCTACCAGTCCAGCTTTCACGCCACCATTATCTTCAGAGGCAAAGATTTTAAAACTTGAATTGGAATGTCAGCCTTGCTTTGAAAGAATTTGTCCACTTGGCCATCATCGTTGTATGCGTGATTTAACGCCGAATCTGGTATTAGCTGAGATGACAGAGTGGTCAGTACACATAGAGGATAATGCTAGTGCGCGTGCTTTTAATTAAAACATCTTCAATGGGCGATATTATTCATACGCTGCCAGCACTAACAGATGCGGGTATCATGATACCCGGGATATCATTTGATTGGGTGGTTGAAGATGGATTCGCTAGTATTCCTTCATGGCATCCCAAGGTGGATCGCGTGATTCCCGTTGCTTTACGCCGCTGGCGCAAAGGAATATTTTCTCGTGATACGCGCAAAGAATGGAAGCGGTTACGCGAGCAATTACAAGAATATCACTATGATTTGATTTTGGATGCACAAGGGTTAGTGAAGAGTGCCTTTCTCACCTTATGTGCATCTGGTACACGTGTTGGACTGGATTGGCAGTCAGCGCGTGAATCGTTGGCATCATGGGCTTATCAGCGAAAATACAAAGTCAATTTTTATCAACATGCCATTGTCCGCATGCGTGAATTATTTAGCCAAGCGTTGGGTTATCAGCTACCTGGGTCTCTGCCTGATTTTGGCTTAGATCGGAGCCAATTTCAGCCGCATGTGAAAGATGAAAATTATTTGGTGTTTTTATATGGTACCACCTGGACATCAAAACAATGGCCGGAATCTCATTGGAGAAGCTTGGCAGGATTAGCAAGCCAATGTGGATATCGAGTAAAAATGAGTGGAAACAATGTAGAGGAAATAGAAAAAGCGGAGCGTATCGCAGAAGGCAATCCTGCTGTTGAAGTGCTGCCGCGTTTAGGAATTTCTGCTATGGCAACACTTTTAGCGAATGCGAAAACAGTAGTCGCTGTTGATACTGGCTTGGGTCATCTTGCTGCTGCGCTAGGGGTGACTACAATTTCAATCTATGGCTCTACTAATCCTCACTACACGGGCGCACTAGGGATGGCGTCTGTTCATCTTACTGCAGATTTTCCCTGTGTTCCTTGTTTGAGTCGTACATGTCAATATCGAGGTGAATCAGCCATCAAACCAGCCTGTTATGCCACGATATCTCCCGCACGTGTATGGGCAGAAGTAAGCAAATTTAAACAATATCATCCATGCAATCCCCTGAGGAGTTAGTGGTATTACAGCGACTTGTTGGAGCGTTAGCAATATCATCGTCGCTATCCATATTGCCAATGTTGTGGACTGCCACATGTCGTTTATCGAGCCCTAAGTCGCAATCCGATGGATAAGAGGTAATTTGAATACGGCTATTTTCACGTATCCCATCGTTGGTGATTTTGTTTGCAAGAGGAAAATAATCACCGTAGCCAACATAATTTAATTTACGCAAATCTAGGCCGGGAGCTTTAAAGTTATTAATACCGGCACTCCAGAGATAGCCAGCAACTTTTTGTGCTCTGTGCTCAGAAAGTTTTTGCTCCCACTTTGAGCGATAAAATCCGCTTGTACTGCCAGAAATGAGAATGTTGTTTGTTGGTGACCGTGCTAAGACAACAGCCGTGCTATCAAGAATACTTTTTGCTTGTGGTAAGAAGGCATCGGAGTTTGGTTCAAATAATTTATCGCTGGGAATGTATATGCCAATAAGGTCGCCTATCTTATATACTTTGCCGCCAGATTGGATGATGCCGCCAGAATCGTAGCGCAATGTTGTGACATAGTATCCAATGGCACCACCAGCTAAGCCACCTAATCCCATATAAAATTTAGATCCGCCCAGCGCGGCCACACCACCAGCACCTATGCCGGCACCAATAGCAGCACCAATGGGACTGCCTGTCTCGTGGTTATCAGCAATAAAAGGATTGTATGAGCAGCTGGTAAGCATAGATAGGGAAAGAATTAATGTGCCTATGGTTTTCGCTTTCCTTTGCATAATAGTTTCCATGATGAAATTCTTGGTTTGATTGCTTGCCACTCATTTTCCCACAAGCTATGAATCACGTTGATTATAACGTGATTAGTTTCTTAAACAAACGGTTGAGTGGTAACATCGTAAATGTCCGGTTAAGCCGTTGAAAATGCTAGATGGGTCGCCAATCTGGATAACCGCGGACAAGCTGGCGTTGTTGTAGTACGACGCTTTAGTGACAAAAAGCCAACGGATGATGGGCTTAACCAAACATTTACGTAACATCGGATTGAAATACAGCATTCAGTGAAGAATGAGGTTTACATGGAGTTGTATCCAAACAATAAGGCTAAACAGTTATTACAGTCTCAGTACTACAATACCTGGCAATTAATAAAACTTTATTGGCAGTCTGAGTACAAAGCATCTGCTTATTTATTTTTTACCGTAGTCATCATTTTGACTATTGTGCTAGTTGGGTTCGATGTTGTTTTTAATTATTGGTACAATTATTTTTATGATGCGTTACAAGCTTATAATGTCCAGGCGTCTGTACGTTTATTGGTTTTTTTCTTCATCCTTGCCGCATTTTATATTATTGTTGCCGTTTATCGTTATTATGTCTCACAGATTTTTGCACTTCGTTGGCGGCGTTGGTTGACGGATCAATTAATTAATCGTTGGCTTGAAAAGCGTGGTTATTATTACCTTGAAACGTTTGATGCTAGCACGGACAATCCCGATCAGCGTATCCAAGATGATGTGAATGGTCTAGTGGTGAATTCCATCAATTTGACGGTAGGATTAGTTAGCGCGGTGACGACTTTTCCCGCGTTTGTTTATATTCTCTGGACACTATCCGGTGTTTTTACCATTTCACTGGGCCCATTCGGTACGGTCCATATTTATGGATATCTAGTGTGGGTGGGTTTGTTATACAACTTAATTGGTACTTTAATCACATTTAAAATTGGTAGGCCGTTAGTTGATTTAAATTTTGAGCAACAACGGCGTGAGGCAACATTTCGTTTTTCAGCAATCGATTTGCGTTCGCATGCGGAACAAGTTGCGTTATATCGTGGAGAGCATCATCAAAAAAGTATTTTAGATTTCCATTTCTTTAGAGTACTAGAAAATTGGTATGCGATTATTTTACGACAAAAATTATTATTGTGGTTTACCGGCGGGTTTAATCAGTTAGCCGTATTGCTTCCACTGCTTATCGCGTTGCCTAATTATTTTAATAAAGTATTCTTGTTGGGTGGTTTAATGCAAAGTATCAGAGCATTTAGCCAGATACAAGAATCACTATCCTATCTTGTGAATTCGTTTACGCTGATTGCTGAATGGCGTGCGATTTCCCGACGTTTGACAACATTTATTGGGCATCTTAATGATGTGGAAAAGAAAGTCGAAAAGGCGGATGGAATTGTATTTAAGCAGGATCCTAAAAATGAAATTGTAGTCAAGGATCTGGTCATTAGAACCACTCAGAATAATGTTATGCTTGGGTCTATCGATGAGTGTTTTATTCATGGCAATAATTATGTTATCAAAGGGGAGTCTGGCATTGGTAAAAGCACATTTATTCGCACAATAGCCGGAGTTTGGCCATATGCATCAGGCGAAGTGGTCTTTCCTGAAAATAAACAAGTGATGTACTTGCCGCAAAAGCCTTACATGCCAATGGGAACATTAACGGAAGCGATTATGTTTCCTGACAAGAAAAACCCTGAATTAGAAAAGCAGGTAGAAAATGCATTACGTGATTGTCATCTAGAAGCATTTATTCCACGGTTAAATGAAATGGCGCGTTGGTCTGAGCAGTTATCTCCTGGCGAGCAGCAACGTGTTGCGTTTGCACGCGTGCTGTTACATAAGCCTGATTGGGTGTTCCTGGATGAAAGTACATCTATGCTGGATTTAGCAAACGAAGCACACTTGTATAATGTGTTGCGTGAGCGGCTGCCAAATTGTTCAATCATTAGTGTAGCGCATCATTCTAGTGTTGATGCTTTTCATCACCATGTGGTGAATATGTCTCAGTATAGAGCCACCGAAGTGGCTGAGGAAATAAATGTCAACAGGCTTTAGGCTTGTGTGGTAAAATCGAAAAAATTATCCGTGGAGGAGTCGGGACGTGTTTGGATTATTTCAATTGCCGTGGTGGGGGTATCTTGTTGTTTTACTTAGCCTTACTCAAATCACTATTCTAGCAGTTACGTTATATTTGCATCGTTGTCAGGCGCATCGGGCTTTGGTGATACATCCTATTGTCAGTCATTTTTTCCGTTTTTGGCTATGGCTAACAACGGGGATGGTGACAAAAGAGTGGGCTGCTATTCATAGAAAACACCATGCTAAAGTCGAGAGGGTGGGGGATCCGCATAGTCCAGTAGTAATGGGGCTCAAGAAAGTTTTTTTTGAAGGTGCAGAACTCTATCGTAAAGAATCAAAAAACCAGGAAACACTAGAACGATATGGGGAAGGTACACCGGACGATTGGATTGAGCGCAATCTTTATACTCGCTGGAGTATGGCGGGTATCTATCTCATGTTGTCCATCGACCTTGTCTTATTTGGCACAATGGGCCTGACTATCTGGGCATTGCAAATGGCTTGGATTCCTTTATTTGCTGCTGGAGTAATTAATGGAATTGGGCATTTTTGGGGATATAGGAACTTTGAAGTACAAGATAATTCCCGAAATATTTTGCCTATAGGTTTTTTTCTTGGTGGCGAGGAATTGCATAATAATCATCATGCTTTTGCTACTTCAGCAAAATTCTCAGCTAAATGGTGGGAAGTGGATATGGGTTGGTATGTGATTAGGTTATTGCAACTATTTGGTTTAGCTAAGCCAAAGCGTATTGTGCCTCAACCAAAGATGTTGCCAACAAAAACGTGTATTGATACGGATACGCTGAAAGCTATTATTATGTATCGGTTCCAAGTGATGTCGCGCTATAGTCGGGAAGTTGTCATGCCTGTGTTGCAAGAGGAAAAGAAACGTGCTAGCAAAGCTAGTAAAATGCTGTTATGTCGCGCTAAAACCATATTAGTGTGTGATTCGTCTATTATGAAAGCGTCGCAAAGATTACGCTTGGCAGCAGTGTTGGAGAATTTCCAGTCACTGCGAGTTATTTATCAATTTCGTATCAAGTTACAAGATATTTGGAATCGTAGTACAGCTAGTCAAAAAGAATTGCTTGATGCTTTGCAGGAGTGGTGTCAGCAAGCAGAGGCTACAGGCATTGAAACGCTCCACAAGTTTTCTTGTCGATTAAAAACTTATGTGCCCCAAACAGGCGGAGCTAAGTGTTAAGATTAGTATCTTAAGAGTTCCGTTCACGAGAAAAAGCGCTACCTACAGGTAAATTCCGGCGGAATTTACCTGTAGGTAGCGTTGCTTATTACATTTTGCTCATTGTACGTTCACGAGGGTAGTCATAGGGCCCCAAAAAACAGAAGCTCTGCGATGTCGAAGCCATGAAGGCCTGTTAAGATGGAAGCTAGCGAAGGAATAAAGGCTGCAACTTTAACCAACCTATTGTATTTCAAAGCTGGTCGTCGTAATGACTAGAATGGTGCTATCTACCAGCTTCCGTTTTTTGGGATCCGATGAGTTACCCCGAAGAAACGTACGGGAGCATGCGCGCAGAAATTTTTAGGGCAGAAATCTACTAAATCTTCGCTTCTTCAAATAACACATGCATACCATTTTTATCAGTTTGCGGGTTATAAGCACGAGGATCGTAGTGCTTCATCTTTAACTTTTCAGTGGTTTTCTTTTTATTTTTTGTTGTGGTACGAAATGTTCCGGTAGATTTGCCAGCTTTAGTTTTACCGGTAGAAACCATTTTAATTTTGTCGCGCATCTGTCGTTACCTGTTTATCTTATGCAGTGGTTTGATCACGTAGCTTTATGTTATCTAGCACAGCTTCGATGCCATGCTTATCAATAATACGCATACCACGAGTGCTAACACGTATGCGAATAAAGCGTTTCTCGCTTTCTAACCAGAAACGTTTGTATTGTAAATTAGGCAAATAACGCCGCTTGGTTTTGTTGTTTGCATGGGAGACATGATTTCCCACTAAAGGGGCTTTGCCAGTAATTGGACATTTCTTGGCCATACGTTGCTCTCTATCAATCGGTCTAAGTTGTTCGTTTCAAAATAATTTTCAAGGGCCCAACTTATACCAGAAAGTTTGATTAAGAGCAATATCTTCTTCCAGGAATGAAATCCCGCTACAAGCCGTCACCCTATTGTTTTTTGGCTCCCAACATGCCATCCATGGCGTTTAGGATTGCATCCTGCAATCTAGTCTCCAAAAATAATAGGGTGACGGCTTGTAGCGGGATTTCATGATCTTTTTCTCTAACTTTTTCCCTAACTCTAACTATAGAATTCCAGCTTCTGCGAATGAGAAATTCTCTGGGTTGCCGATAATAATATGGTCAATCACCTCTATATCAACGAGACCTAGTGCATTTTTGATGAGTAAAGTCACTTCTCTGTCTGCAGCACTGGGTGTGGGTCGGCCAGAAGGGTGGTTATGTGCAAGAATGATTTTAGCAGCATTGTGTTCAAGAGCACGCCGGACAATTTCCCGTGGATAAACATTAGCTTCATTAATTGTTCCATAAAATAATTCGTTATAACTAATCAGTTTTAAGTGGTTATCTAAGAACAAACAGGCAAAGACTTCATTTGTGAAATCTCGTAACCGATCAGCCAAAAATCTTTGAGTGACACGAGTGTTATTTAATACAGCGCCAGTTGGCAGGCGTTCATTCAGATAGCGTTTACCAAGCTCTATAGTTGCTCTTAGTGAAGCATATTTTGCACTGCCTATTCCTTGTTTCTTCATGAGAGATCGTGGGGGTGCTCGCAATAGTTTTTTTAGATTGCCAAACTCGCTCAGTAATTCTTTAGCAATGTCCAGGGCTGTTTTGCCGCGAGTGCCTGATTTTAAAATGATAGCGATTAATTCTGCATCGGTGAGCGCCTGTTCACCTTTATTAAGTAATTTTTCTCTTGGCCGGTCTTCTCGTGGCCAGTCTGTAATTGGCATAAATATTCCTTTTGGGAAAGAAGTCTAATGAGAAAAGGAGTTTCTGCGTTTGGCGGAACTCTTAGAAAAAGAATGAGGTGAACCAAATGAATAACATATGTTATCTTCTACAGCAATGTGTTTTGTCTTAGGTCAAGCATGCATTTGGTGTGTCATGTCACCTTATGTCGTTCTGTTGTTGCAAAGGTTGTCCGCTTAGGTTGAAAGTAACACTGAACTGGTGCGGCCGCAGACAAGAGGATCCAATTGTGGGCTGGGTTGAGTGGTCTGATTCGCTTGTCTAGGCTAAAAGCAGTACTGTACTAGCAAGTCTGAGGTGAGTGTTAATGGCATTATTTCTCGCAAATAAAAGAATATTGCTTGGTGTGACAGGTAGTATTGCTGCTTACAAGAGTCCTGAAATTGTACGCCGCTTACGTGAATCTGGTGCAGTTGTGCGGGTTGCGATGACGGAGAATGCGCAGCGTTTTATTACACCACTGACCATGCAAGCAGTTTCTGGTTACCCTGTCCATCAGGAGTTATTTGATTTACAAGCAGAAGCTGCAATGGGGCATATTGAACTTGCTCGCTGGGCAGATGTAGTTTTGGTGGCACCTGCAACGGCGGATTTTATGGCGCGACTCGCCAATGGAAACGCAGATGATTTACTAACTACGGTATGTTTGGCAACGAAAGCGCCGCTGATGATTGCTCCGGCGATGAATCAAGGCATGTGGCAGCATGTACTGACTCAGGAAAATTTACAGATTTTGCAGCGAAAACGTATTCAGGTTGTAGGTCCGTCTGAAGGCAGTCAAGCATGCGGAGACATTGGTCCTGGACGTATGATAGAACCAGTGGAGATACTGGAAAAATTGAGTGGATTATTTGCGCATGGCGGGATGGCAGGATTAAGAGTGCTAGTGACTGCTGGTCCCACGCATGAAGCGATTGATCCGGTGCGATTTATCTCAAATGGTAGTTCTGGCAAGATGGGTTACGCACTGGCAGAGGCAGCTCATGAAGCAGGAGCGATCGTGACGTTAATTAGTGGGCCAGTAGTTATACGAGAGCCTGAGCAAATTGAATGTGTACATGTCATCACGGCTAATGAAATGTATGATGCTGTGATGAGAAAAATAATAGATTGTGATATCTTTTTGGCTGTGGCGGCAGTGGGTGATTATCGCAGTAAAACAATTGCTAAGCAAAAGATCCATAAAGACCAAGCAGCGATGCTGCTGGAATTAGAACGCAATCCGGATATTGTTGGCAGTGTAGGAAAATTGTCTCCTAAGCCTTTTATTGTGGGGTTTGCTGCCGAAACTGAAAATTTATTAGAACAAGCCGAAGCGAAACGAAAACGTAAGAATATGGATATGATCGTTGCTAATCGTGTCGATACAAAAGTGGGTATGGGTACAGATGACAATGAGGTGATGGTCTTGGGAGAAAAAAGGGTGTCTCTTCCATTGATGCCAAAACAGAAGTTAGCAAGAGAGTTAATCATGATGATTGCATCTGCTTATCAAGCGAAACAATAAGAAGAGAGACTTATGACTGAAGAAATCATGCAGCATGAAAAAGAAATTATCATCAACAGTGACGAAGTACGTGCTTATACAACATCCATACAAATGAAAATCTTAGATCAGCGTATTGGGAAAGAATTTCCTTTGCCGCGTTATGAGACGAAAGCGGCAGCAGGATGGGATCTGAGGGCTTGTATAGATGAACCACTTGTTGTCGAACCTGGTCAAACGCATCTTATCTCTGCTGGGATTTCTATTTATATTGCTGATCCGCATATGGCAGCAGTAGTATTGCCACGTTCTGGATTAGGACATAAACATGGTTTGGTATTAGGTAATTTAGTGGGATTGATTGATGCAGATTATCAAGGCCCATTGATGGTGTCATGTTGGAACCGATCACAAACTGTTTATACTATTGAACCAGGAGACCGCATTGCGCAGCTTATTTTCTTGCCTATCATGCGTGCACAATTTGAGATGGTTGATGATTTTGTTACAACAGAGCGAGGCGCTGGTGGTTTTGGTCATTCAGGAAAAAATTAATGTCAGATGAATCTCTGTATGCATTAAACCCATCTATATTCCGTACTTATGATATACGTGGCATTGTGGGTAAAACACTCACGAAGGACAATGTATTCCTGATTGGTAAAGCAGTGGGCTCTTTGTTACATGATGGTGGTGAAAGCCAAATAATAGTGGCGCGTGATGGTCGTGATTCCAGTCCTATGCTGATGCAAGCGTTATCTGCAGGTATTCAATCCAGTGGATGTGATGTGCATGATATTGGCATGGTACCAACACCAGTGCTTTATTACGCAACGCATCTTTGTGATCAGCGCTCAGGTATTATGTTAACTGGTAGCCACAATCCATCTGAGTACAATGGCTTAAAGATTGTAATTCAGGGCACAGCTTTGTCTGAAGAAGCTATCAAGAGCTTACATCAACGTATTATTGATAACCGTCTATATGATGGTGATGCCGCTAGAAAAGAATTCGATATTCAAGACCATTATCTGGAAAGCGTTATTCAAAATGTGCGTTTGGCGCGACCACTCAGTGTGGTGGTGGATGCAGGAAATGGGGCGACCAGTATTCTTGCGCCCAGATTGTTTAAAGCATTAGGTTGTGAAGTGCATGAGTTGTTTTGTGAAGTTGATGGTCGTTTCCCTAACCATCATCCAGATCCTAGCCAGGACAATAATTTACAGGATTTAGTGCGTGTTGTCCGCGAAAAACAAGCGGATATTGGTTTAGCATTTGATGGCGATGGAGACCGGCTTGGTGTTGTGACGAGTCAAGGGGCGATTATTTCATCAGACCGATTGTTAATGCTATTTGCGAAAACATTATTAGTGGAATATCCCGGAGCAAAGATAATTTTTGATGTGAAATGCACTAATAATCTTGCGCAGTTGATTCGATCTTATGGCGGCGAGCCCATCATGTGGAAGACGGGACATTCACTGATCAAGGCAAAACTAGCAGAAACACAAGCACAACTTGCAGGTGAAATGAGTGGACATATCTTTTTTAAAGATCGTTGGTATGGATTTGATGATGCATTATATGCTGGCGCAAGATTGTTAGAAATTTTGGCGCAGGAGCAAGAAGATAGCCATCAATTATTTTCAACCATACCACATAGTTTTATTACGCCTGAGTTAAAAATTACTGTTGCTGAAGAAGAAAAATTTCAAGTGATGCAGCAGATTATAGATAATGCCGATTTTTCTAGTGCGCAAGAAGTTAATACGATTGATGGTTTGCGGGTGAGTTTTGCTCATGGCTGGGGATTGGTGCGTGCTTCCAATACTACTCCTTGCTTAATTTTGCGTTTTGAGGCGATGAATGAGTCTATCCTTCATCATATTCAAGCCATGTTTCGGAGTTGGATCTCGTCAGTCAGGCCAGATTTGGCGCTGCCTTTTTGATCGTATAAATCTGGCTACTGACGACCGGATTTTAGATGCATGACGAGTTTTTTGCTGCAAAAAGAAAAGGGTATTTTTCCTTCACCCTTCACCGCAAAACACACTCATCATCTTAATGTAGATGAGACGATAACGGATGCAATCAACAACACACGATATTATCATTGTGGGCGGCGGCATGGTGGGACTGGCACTAGCGTGCATGCTTGCTCAAAGAACTTCATTGACTATCGCAGTCTTGGAAGTACACTCACCGATCTATTCTTGGTCTGCTTCCTGCTATCACCATCGTGTCAGTGCAATCGCATTATCTTCGCAAAGGATTTTTCAATCACTGCATGTATGGGGGGATATTTGTGATAAACGTGTTAGCCCATTCACTCAAATTCAAGTATGGGATGCAGTAGGCAAGGGTAAAATTACTTTTGATAGTGAGGAAATTGCAGAGCCTTGGTTAGGCCATATTATCGAAAACAATTTAATTCAATCTGTGTTAAAAGAAAAAATTAGCCAATATTTACAAGTGAAATTTATTTCCCCTGTGCAGCTCATCAAACTTACTATAGATGAACAAATCGTTGAATTAGAGAGTGATAACGGGAACGTTTATAAGGGAAAATTAGCTGTCGCTGCAGATGGCGCTAATTCCTGGCTGCGCGAAGCGGCAAAAATGGATGTTGAAAAGCGGGATTATCATCAAGCAGCGATTGTGGCAGCTGTGCAAACATCCTTACCGCATGGCCGTATTGCCAGACAAATTTTTCTTGATACAGGGCCACTCGCTTTTTTACCTTTAGCAGATGAGCATCAATCGTCAATTGTTTGGTCGTTGCCTCTTGAAAAAGCGCAACGATTAATGTCGCTAGATGAGGTATACTTTCAACACGCATTAGCAGAAGCGTTTGAAAACTGTCTTGGTGAGATCCCCAACATTGATGAGCGCTATGTTTTTCCGCTTTTTAAGCAGCAAGCAACAGAATATGTGAAGCCTCGTTTGGCATTAGTTGGTGATGCAGCACATACGGTGCATCCTCTCGCAGGGCAAGGTGTGAACATGGGTTTGTTGGATGCGGCAAGTTTGTCGGATGTTATTGTAGAGGCCGTTAAAAATCATCGGGACATAGGAAATTACACAAGTTTGCGGCGATATGAACGTTGGCGAAAAGCGGATAATTTCACTATGCTTGCGGGAGTGGATGTAATAAAAAACTTGTTTGCTAGCAATAAAAAATCAATACAGCAACTTCGTTCATTAGGGTTAAAGACAACTCATCAAGTTAAATGGATGAAAAACTTGTTTACACGTCATGCTGTTGGTAATAGAAATGGACTACCTTTTCTTTCAAGTAAAGTTTAATGACGATGTATGGCGAGATATGGCTGAACTAAACGGTGCAAGTGCGGTGAGCCTGTTACAGAAATCTTTTAAATCCTCATCGTCGGGCGATAATGTTTTTTTCTGTTTTCTTAATGATGAGAAGAATCTATTTTGAGAGCTTGCCATTCTATCGTGCGGCTTAATTTTCTCATGCCATTCCCGTGCATGTAATGATCGGTTTATTTTCACTGCGATTTGAATTAAATCCTGAAATGTTTTGCTCCAACTAGAGGTGGAAGCATCAATTTCCATTGGGATAGCATTCATCAAGTAATGATAGATTCTAATATGAATTTTTTCTTTGTCCATGCCAGTGATCTTTTCCTTTAGATCGCATTCAATATAACTTAAGAACCTGGGCAATACCCATTCTTGGAATTGTAATGGCTCGATATGGTGGTTATCCGCAATGGATTGAATTTCATCAATGAGTACATTGATGTTATCAGGAATGGAATTTATCGAGTAGGGGTTATTTATCCAGATCCCATATAAACGAAATGTAATAGCAGTAATGGCAAGGTGAAGTAACGCGTCATTATTGTCTGTATTTTTTTCTAGAGTCGAGACAACATTTTCCATGTTAAGTACATTGTTAACAATAAAACGAACCACGGATGCGTTCAACAATAACTGATGTTGATCTTCTCTGATTTTGCTAAATTTCTTCCAATTAATATCGTTAAGTGTGAAGAAAGTTAAGTACAAATTACTTAAGAGAATATCCTTGAGATAGAAGGGTAATAGCCTGGCTTGATGATAAGTGATTTTTCCACGTTGAATTAAGTTGGTAATATTAGGATGGATTAAAAATTTACTCCGTCTATCGCTGATGTTAGTAATTTGCTTTATCGGGATATTGCCGTTGATAATTAACCTATAATAAACAGGATTAGTGATAATTAATGTTGTATATGAGGTTAGATTTTTAGCTTGGTTAAAATTAAGAACATCTTTATTAATTAAACTGATGATAGCTTGATTACAAAGATTATTGGCTTGATAATCTAATAAATCAGATAAGTCTGATAAATGTAATTGACCTTTATCAAGCAAATTAAAATAATATTTATTTGTAATGACCTCTTTTGCTTGTCGTGAATTACATGCCCGTCTTGTATAAGCAGGAACATTAAATTTTTTAGCAAGATGATTGAGTGCTGTTTTTCCTGCGACGGACAGCGCTTTCTCTTCGGCGGGCTGCTTCAAGTTTTCGATATATTGATTTTCATCCTGATCATCTCGAAAATTCCTAGGCAACTCCAATAATTTAATTGATTCTCTATGTATTATTTCCTCATCGATTTCAACGACAATGTCAACATAGGTTGCTGGTTTGTTAACTGAAATGGATTCATTACCGAAAATTTGCTGCTCTTCCATGACAATTCTTAATTCCTGGGTATAAATTTTTCCGGCTGGTACAGATAACTGCAAAGGGTTTTCTCCTCCCTCTACAAATGCTTGTTGACCGTGAAAATCAATTATCCAGTTCTCTATAGGCAGAGAATTTAATATGTTATCTTTGTTCCAAATTAAAAGATATTTTTCGTGTTTTTTTAAACAGAGAGTGACAAAGTCGACAATGTATTCTTGCACTTCACCAATGGTAAGGGGCGGACCTTGCCTGGTGATGGCTTGAAAATGTTGTGTAGGGTTGATCAAGCATTCGCGTATCCAGTAAAACTCATCGCTCTTGTTTACTTGATGAGTGCACGCGTACATGATGTTAGCTTCTTTTTGGATAAATTCTAAAGGGTCACTAGGAAAGTCTAATAAATGATTAATGGATGCTTCAATCGTGCGTTTTTGTTCCTCAGTCAATGGCATACACTCTTCTCCTTGAATGAATTATTTGATCATACGGGATGAATACTTAAGAAACGCTTAAAGAAGCATTTCCTCTTCTGTTTTTTATGACTAAACGCTATACTCCTTTTCCTCTGGTACAGGGTCTGTGCATGCAATGTTTTATATATAGACTCTGTTCTTTGACAGTTTATCGGGTGTATTACGCGTTTTTTGCAGCGAGAGGCGGAGGGTGTTTTTTCTTCACAATTAATCGCAAAACACACTCATCCTTGATTGGGTTTTGTTCTTGCAGACTCTTGTCTGCTTGTTAATTGTTCATACAAAATACCCTCCGCTTCTCGCTGCAAAAAACGCGTAACGCACTCCAGTTCACCTATTAATCAAGGGAATATTTCGTGGCTAAGCGAACACCATTTTATGATTTACATGTAAAAACGAATGCAAAAATAGTCGATTTTTCAGGCTGGGACATGCCGCTTCACTATGGTTCTCAACTTCACGAACATCACCAAGTTAGGCAGCATGCTGGTATGTTTGATGTGTCGCATATGGGTGTGGTGGATCTGCATGGTCATGACGCTGCTGCTTTTCTGCGTCGTTTGCTGGCTAACAATATAGATAGACTCGTTGATGGTAAAGCGCTCTATACTTGTATGCTCAATGAAGCAGGTGGTGTACTAGACGATTTGATCGTCTATAAAGTGAGTCAGGATTTTTACCGTATGGTTATCAATGCAGGAACGCGTGAGAAAGATATTGCTTGGATGAAAACGCAAGGAAAGTCTTTTAAGATTAATTTGGTGGAACGAACGGATCTTGCGATGCTTGCAATACAAGGTCCCGCAGTAAAAGATAAGGCGGAAAAAATTTTCACACCGGATCAAGTTGAAGAAATTAGAAATTTAAAGCCCTTCACCTTTGTTAGTTTTAATGATTGGTTTATTGCTCGCACTGGATATACAGGCGAAGATGGTTATGAAATAATTTTTCCTGCAAATGGAACCAATAAACTTTGGGAAGATTGTATAGCGGCTGGAATTGCTCCGTGCGGTTTGGGTGCACGGGATACCTTGCGGCTGGAAGCTGGATTGAATCTTTACGGTTTAGACATGGATGAGACTACTACTCCACTCGAGGCAAATTTAGCGTGGACAGTTATGATGGATCCCAGCGAGCGGAATTTTATAGGCCGTGAGGCATTAGAGAAGCAAATTCAACAAGGTGTTAAGTGTCGTTTAGTTGGATTAATATTAGATGGCCCTGGCGTTATTCGGAACCATCAGAAAGTGATAATCGCGGGTAATGGTGAAGGCGAAGTGACAAGTGGTGGCTATTCTCCAACATTGGAAAAAAGTATTGCGCTTGCACGTGTACCGGCTGAAATTGGAACGCATTGTTTTGTCGAGATACGCAACAAGCAAATCCCGGCGCAAGTGATTAAGCCACCTTTTGTGCGAAATGGTAAAAAAGTCAGCGATTCCCGCTGACCTTATGCGATGAGGCATATAAACAATTAAAGGCGTTTCCGCTGAATAGCGCGGGAACCCCTGTAAAAAGTTTTTTAGGAGTAACAATAATGAGTAACATACCGCAGAAGCTGCAATATACAAAAACCCATGAGTGGGTAAGAAAAGATGATGAACTTTTAACAATTGGTATCACAGATCATGCTCAAACGATGCTGGGTGATTTAGTGTATGTGGAGTTGCCCGAACCGGAAGCTAGTTTTGATGGCGGGCAAGAATGTGCAGTTGTTGAGTCAGTGAAGGCTGCAGCAGATATTTATTGCCCCGTGCCTGGTGAAGTGGCTGAAGTGAATCAGGCAGTAATTGAAAACCCTCAGCTCATCAATCAAGATCCTTATGGCAAAGGGTGGTTAATTCGTGTGCGCCCGCACGATCAGATTGCTGCTAGCTTATTAAATGCGGATGAGTATTCGAAAGTTGTTGCTTCCGAAGCGCACTAATTAAAGATATTTCTTTTGAGGGATGAGACATGCCGTTTATTCCACATACAGAACAAGATATTAAGGAGATGTTGGAAACAATAGGGATACATAAGCTTGATGTATTGTTTGATGAAATTCCTGATTCATTGCGCCAAGTTTCGCTTGATGGTGTTCCTTCTGGTATGTGTGAAATGGAGTTAGGGCGTCTTATGCGTGAGCGTGCTCAACAAGATGGCGGTATGCTTTGTTTTATTGGGGCGGGCGCTTATGAGCATTATATTCCAGCGGCTGTGTGGGATATTGCAACGCGAGGTGAATTTTACACTGCCTATACACCTTACCAGGCTGAAGCGAGTCAAGGTTCGTTGCAACTCATTTATGAATTCCAAACCATGATGGCAAACTTAATGGCATTAGAAGTCTCCAATGCTTCACTGTACGATGGTGCATCAGCATTAGCAGAAGCTATTTTAATGGCTGTACGGCTTAGCAGTAAGAAACACAAATCTAGTATTTTATTACCACGCTCAGTACATCCTCATTACCATGAAACAGTGACAGCAATTGTAAGTCAGCAAAACATTAAGTTGATTGATGTACCTTACCAGAAGGATACGGGTAAAGTTGATATGGCTGCATTGCAGAAGCTTATTCATGATGATGTCGCTGCGCTTGTTATTCCACAACCAAATTTTTTTGGTGTATTAGAAGAAGTGGATCAGCTAACTGATTGGGCACATGAAAATAAATTATTGTCTATTGCGGTTATTAATCCTATGGCAATGGCATTATTAAAACCGCCAGGACAATGGGGCACAGATGGAGTGGATATTGCTTGTGGAGAAGGCCAGCCATTGGGCATTCCACTTTCATCAGGAGGGCCTTATTACGGTATTTTATGTTCGAAGAAAGCGCATGCACGGCAAATGCCAGGCCGGATTGTAGGGAGAACGGTTGATGTGGATGGCAAGTCAGGATATGTGTTGACTATGCAAGCGAGAGAACAACATATTCGTCGAGCAAAAGCGACTTCCAACATTTGTACCAATCAGGGGTTGATGGTAACAGCATCAGCTATTTACATCAGTTTAATGGGGCCGCAAGGATTGCGGCGTATAGCTGAGTTGAGTCATGCGCGTGCACGCGAAGTGAAAGAAGAATTAACCGCTATTCCTGGTGTTGAAGCCGTATTCTCTTCTCCGTTTTTTCATGAAATAGTTTTAAAAATGAATCAACCAGCAGACAAAATCCTACGTGAATTAGCTCGATATGGCATTCAAGCAGGCCATGCTATAAAAACTTATTACCCTGAATTGGGCGATTGCTTGCTGGTTTGTGCAACTGAAACAAAAACGTCGGATGATATTAAATTATTAGCGCAACATTTGCGTGATGTATTAGAGGGGAGCAAGCTCGCATGTCTGGCTTAATTTTCGAAAAATCTCGCTCAGGACGATATGCTAAGGCGCAATGGCCAACTCAAGCGGCGAAGGCATGTGATGATATCCCTGCGTCATTATTGCGAGTTGATCTACCACGTTTGCCGGAAACTTCCGAGTTACAGGTGGTACGCCATTATACGAATCTGTCCAAAAAGAATTTCTCCATTGATACTCACTTCTATCCGTTAGGTTCATGCACAATGAAATATAATCCACGCGGTGTGCATCGCTTGGCTTCATTAGAAGGATTCTTGCAACATCATCCACTTTCTTTGGAAGAAAATAGCCAAGGATTTATGGCATGTGCTTATGAGCTGCAAGAAATATTAAAAGCAGTGACAGGCATGAAGGGAGCTGCGCTTTCTCCTATGGCTGGTGCACAAGGTGAGTTTGCTGGTGTCGCGATGATTCATGCTTATCATCGAGCCCGTCACGATTTAGCACGTGATGAGATTCTTGTCCCTGACGCAGCGCATGGTACGAATCCTGCTTCCGCAGTGCAATGTGGTTATAAAGTACGTGAAATTCCTACCGCTGCTGATGGGAATGTTGACATTGCAGCATTAAAAGCAGCGGTTGGACCAAAGACAGCAGGCATCATGCTGACAAATCCATCGACATTAGGTGTGTTCGAAGAAAAAATTCAAGAAATTGCTAATATTGTTCATCAAGCAGGTGGCTTGCTCTATTATGATGGCGCGAACTTTAATGCCATTCTCGGTAAGGTACGTCCAGGTGATATGGGATTTGATGTTGTGCATCTTAATTTACATAAAACATTTGCTACACCGCATGGAGGGGGTGGGCCTGGTAGTGGCCCTGTTGTGGCAAATGAACGGCTGCTTCCTTATCTTCCTGTTCCCCGAGTAGCGAAAGAGGGGAATAAATACCGTTGGTTAACAGAAAAGGATTGTCCACAAACCATTGGCAGATTGTCTGCTTTTATGGGGAATGCGGGTATTATACTGCGTGCTTATTTTTATGCGCGTTTGTTAGGTAAAGAAGGGCTGCAGCGGGTGTCTGAATTTGCAACCTTAAATGCTAATTATTTACTTGCCCGTTTAAAAGTAGCTGGATTTACTCTCGCTTATCCAGAGAGGCGAGCCAGCCATGAATTTATCATCACGATGAAGAATGAAGCGAAGACATTGCACATTACTGCATTGGATATTGCGAAACGTTTATTAGATTATGGATTTCATGCGCCAACGATGTATTTCCCGCTGTTAATTCCAGAATGCTTGTTAATTGAACCTACTGAGACTGAAACTAAAGAAGCCTTGGATGCTTTTGCAGACGCGCTGATTCAAATTATTGAAGAAGCAAAACAAGATCCTAATGTGTTGAAAACCGCACCGCATACCTTACCAGTTCGCCGCTTGGATGATGTGAAGGCAGCGCGTGAGTTAAATTTGATATATCAAGAATGAGACTCCTCTTTAACCATTAAAAACAAAATAAACATAGCTGCGCAAATTAAAATATAAACAATGGGCATAAATAAGATGCTTGTTGGTAATAAGCCCAGCGATAATACGACAGTAGTGACTAATCCCATGTTAGTAAAATTCATGACTGCCGAACCATGTGCTTTATCGCTAACATTGCTCATGGCAATGGTTGAAGTGTTTGCAAATATTAATGCTAATCCAAAATAACATAGCATCATCGGTACGAAGATCATCATTAATGCGGGTAAGCGTAATAAGGTAAATAAGAGCATTGCGATGCTACCTAATATTGCGACCATGATACCCAATCGAATAATCGATTTTGCTTGATAGCTTTTTGTCAACTGTGCAGAAAACAATGATCCTAATACTAATCCAATAGGGGGCAACAGATTAGCTGCACCATAGCTTGTACTGCTCATATGCAACATATCAATAGCAATGAATGGCGCGAGTGCAGCGAAGATATAAACAAAACAAGTTGCTCCACCCATGAGTAATCCGCCTAGTATTAGTTGCAGATTTTTAAATTGCGATACGTATGCTTCAATTAAATGATTAAATTGTAGCGCGTCTAAGTCTAATGTCTTTTTTGTTTCGGGTAGATGCATGGAGAGGAATAATAATATTATACCGTACACTGCGCCTGCAAAAAACGTACTTGTCCAGCCAAAATATGAATTTAAAATCCCGCCCAACATAACACTTATCCCTGGTGCAATTGCAAAAGCGATCATCAAATAAGATAATTTTTGACTCGCAATAGCAGGTTCATATGTTTCATTGATGATAGTAAATGTCATCTTTAGGCCGACACCAGAGCCGAGTGCAAGTAAAAAGCGCCCTACTACTAAGAGTGAATAGATATGTAATGTGCCTGCCAGTGCGCAAAGAAGGCTGCTAAGGATTTGCAAACTGATGCCGGTATATAATGCGGGTTTTCTACCAAATCGATTTGCAATAGGGCCGTAGACTAATTGCCCAATAGCGTAGCCAACTAAAAACCAACTGATGGTTAATTGTGCGATACTATCTGAAATTGCAAAAAAATCAGCGATAGTAGGCAATGCTGGCGTAAATAATACAGCGTTTACCGATGCAAATGAGATCATCAATAATAATGTTAAAAAAGAAAGTTGTGTTTTGGATTGCATGGCGGTCACCTTAGTAACTATGTGGACTCATTATACTGTTGACATTATTTTAATCAATAGACTAATATGGCAACTACTGTTAACTAAAAAGTAATAATAATGAGTAAACTAGAAAGAATTGCGACTTTTATATCGGTAGTCGATGAAAATGGGTTTGCAGCGGCCGCACGAAAAAAAGGTGTTTCAACTGCAGCGGTCAGTAGGCAAGTCACGGCACTTGAGAGTGAATTAGATACGCAATTATTGCAACGCACAACGCGCCAGCTTGCACTTACTGAGATGGGCGATGAATATTATCAACAATGTAAAAAAATATTAAACGAACTTTTTGATGCAGAAGTTGCACTTTTACAAAGTAAAAATGAAGCAACTGGCGTGCTGCATATCATGGCAAATCGTTATTTTGCAATCACTCATATTTTGCCGAAATTACCCGAATTTATGCGGCTCAATCCTAACTTACGCATTTCTTTTCAGCTCGCAGAAAGTTTCCCAAATTTAGAAAAAGATGGAATTGATATTTTATTTGGTGTATCGATAGAAGGATCAGCTGAATTAGTGCGTCGTCGTGTTGCTACCACGCGATATGTGCTTTGCGCTTCACCAACTTATTTAGAAATTCACGGCAGACCAAAAATACCGACAGATTTAACAACACACCACTATATTACGCACAACATTCGTAGACCTGATAATGTAATTGAGTTCAAAAATGGAAAAAAAATTCATGTTAATCCTTTGTTGTGGCTGAATGATAGTTACGCTATGCGTGAATGTGCGATACAAAGTATGGGTATTGTAAATTTACATGATTATATGGTTGCTGATGCTCTGAGTGATGGAAGATTAATTGAGATTTTGCACGAGTACCAAGAACCGGAGAAGCAGGTGTATCTGTATTATCGTAAAAGTCGTCATTTACAACCGAAAATTAGACGTTTTATTGATTTTTATCAAGAGTGAGTTGATCTATATCAATCAAGTCAACAGGTCTGGCAAATACTTTCAACGGATTAATCGAGTTTACCTCTTTGCGATAGTTAGAAGTTATTTTTCCATTGACGCAATGCTGTGAAAATTGCAATGGGAGTAGTCAGGGTTTGACCTATGTGTTCTTCAGCGTGAATTCTAAGCTCAGGCTCATGACAACGTAAAAAAGGATTGGTTTCTTTTTCTTCTCGTAGAGTAGAAGGGAGTGAAGGAAGATTCTTATGTCTCAGTTCGGTGACAGATTGAATTCGTTCATTAATTTTTTTATTGCTAGGTTCTACTGTTGCAGCAAAACGTAAGTTGTTGAGTGTGTATTCATGCGCGCAATATATTTTTGTATCTTCAGGAAGGGCAGCAATTTTTTGTAAGGATGAATACATTTGCGCTGCGGTACCTTCAAATATTCTTCCACAACCTGCGGCAAATAAAGTGTCTCCACAAAACAATATTCCAGGCGAATAGTAGGCTATGTGCCCGATGGTATGTCCTGGTATATCTAATGCTTGTAGGGTGGGAAATCCTGGAATATCAATTTGTATATTCTCAAATACTATATTCGTGACAGAAGGAATTTTTTCAGCTGCAGGCCCATAAATGGGGACATCAGAATGGTTAATTATTCCTGGAATACCATTAGTATGGTCCCAGTGATGATGAGTGATCAGTACGGCTAAAAGAGATAATTTATTATCATTAAGAAATGTAATCACTGGATCTGCTTCGCCTGGGTCTATTATTACCGCAGTATGAGAAGCGTTGTTAATGATCACCCATACGTAGTTATCTTTTAGTGTACGAATGGGTTTGATAGTAATTGGGTTGAGAGCATCCATGTAGCAACTCCTGATCTTTTTTCACCGTCAAAAAAATTAACTCTTCGGTTTTTTTGTGCCTCGAGCAGCGACCGTGTTTTCGGTACGCTGAATGGCATTCTTAATCCCTTTAGCTAGCGCGCTTGTTGTTACTTGGATTCTAAACAGGTTAAAAGCTTGGCCCAATCTTTCTTCTTGTGCAATGGATTTCGCGATCCGTTGGGCATCTTCTCGCAAGTTGTGATAGAAGTTTTTTCTGGACTCTTCGCTGATCTGCTCGTCTATGGTTAATTTGCAATAATTAGCAACACAGAATAATAATTGACAAGCCGACCGGCGGCGTTCAACGCTCTTGCATTCGTAAGTTGTCGCAGCGGCAAATAGCTCACTGGCCAGCATAAAGAATTTCCTTTGGTAATCGGGAAGGACATTGTTTTTTTCCGCGCTAAAATGGTCAGCATAAAGAATTGTTATATGTTCTGCCAAGGTTTCATAGACCTTCTTAAGCTCGTCATCATTATTCTTCTGGATATCAATTTCGTCAATGTTGATGAATAGTTCTTTAATGTCGTTGGCGTGGCTTATTGTTTCATTGTGCTCTTCGCCTTCTTCACTTCTTCGGGTGGGTTGAGGTTGGTTGCTGGTAACAGGACCAGAAGGTGGCGGAACGTGGAGTGTCGCTTCATGCTCGGGGCTGTTTACCAAGTTATGCAGATCTACAAAAATTTGGGTTTTGGTTTCATTCGAAATTTTTTCACTGCTTTTCTGATCGGAGATTGTTGTGCTTGTTGTGTTTATCGCCTTGAGTATTGTAGAGCCTGGTACTACATTATGAACATGGCGTTGCGTTAGGGTGACAGGAGACGAAATATGGGTAAATTGAATATCGGCGATTCCCTTACCTCTAATTTTCTCCAATAAATGTTTTGTTAGTAGCTCCGCGCTGTGCACTGCGTAAATATCGCCTGGTGCAGAATCGTAGGTGTAGAATTCGCCATTGGTATGTTTGACAACGGAAATGGTATGAGAACCAACTTTGATAATTAAGCCATTAGCTTGTGTACTATTCGTAAAGCTTCTGATTTCTGTTCGAATTTTTTCTTCTGAAGATTGTCTTGTTCTTCTCGCAGAAGGATCTTGTCCTAATCCACGGATAATCTCATCGGCCGAATCTTCAAACAGATTTATGGATTGTTTTATCTGATATCCTGATTTTTCTAAAGTGCTTGTTATCGTAATTATGTTATCAACCCATTCATCAAGAGAACCAACTCTTTGTTTGAAGTTGTTTCGTGCTTCTATTTTTTTGCTTATGTATTCTTTTAAGCCTTGTTCGGTTAGTGGGGTTAATGTCTTAATGATGTCATCGGCAGAGCTAGTCAGCCAGTTTATTTTGCTGGAATCTAGTTGATATCCTAATTCCGCAAGACTAATTATCTGCTCAGCAGGTGCCCATTCCAGCCATTCTCGCTTTTTAGCCTCGGTTTTTCCATCTCGATTTTGGATAGCAGTTCGTATGTTTTCTTGTGGAGTACTCAGGCCGTCTGGTATATCGATACTGATTGTGTTCCCAACTTTTCTAAATCCACTCGGAAGTGGAAGTTTCTCACTCTCTTTCCCTGATGTGATAGCTTCATCCACAGTCATACCTTCGCGCATTTTTGTGTTCTTGGCTGCGGTGACCAGAAAATCCTCTTTGTGCGGGACCCAGTAGAGCCTTGATTTTTTCCACTATCTCATCTTCGGTAGAAACATTAGCGATAGCTTGGATAGCGTGCACACTGATGAGTGTACATGCGTTAACCTCCTGATGAGGAATGTCTCCCTTGTTGTTTATCTGGCGGATCTCCGACCGGTGCACAATTGTGTCTCCTCGTTAAACGTTTTATTTTAGTAGTACTTGTAGTATCGATCTAACTAACTATCATTATAGCAAAAAATCAGATTTTTTTATCCTGAGTAATTAATCAGTTAATATTCGGCTAACCCATGATTCGTTGATTTTTTGTCATTGAGGTTTCAAAAATTTATTTTGCCGCTCGCTTCCTCTCATGTTCTTTCAAGAATTTTTTTCGAACGCGAATACTGTCTGGTGTGACTTCCACTAATTCATCGTCTTCGATAAATTCCAATGCTTGTTCAAGCGACATGAGGATTGGTGGTATTAGAATAATATTTTCATCAGAACCTGCGGCACGAATGTTAGTTAATTGTTTTGCTTTGCAAACATTCACAACTAAATCATTATCACGAGTATGAATGCCAACGATCATACCTTCATAGACTTCAGTTTGCGGGCTGATTAACATGCGACCACGTTCTTGTAAATTAAAGAGTGAATAAGCAAGTGCGGTGCCTTGTTGATTTGAAATTAACACACCGTTCAGACGATGAGGAATTTCACCCTTAGCCATCGGTCCATAATGACTAAACACGTGGTGCATAATACCTGTGCCAGAAGTTAGGGTAAGAAAATCCATATGAAATCCAATGAGTGCACGCGCAGGAATAACATAATCCAGTCGGACACGACCTTTATCATCTGACATCATATGTTTTAAATCACCGCGACGGCTGCCTAATTTTTCCATGATTGCACCTTGGTATTCCGTTGGTACATCAACCGTGAGAGTTTCATAAGGTTCTTGTAATTCACCATCTACCATTTTAGTGATAACTTCAGGACGTGAAACTGCAAGCTCATAACCTTCGCGGCGCATATTTTCTATTAAGATGGACAAATGTAATTCACCGCGTCCTGATACACGGAATTTATCGGGATCGCTGGTGTCTTCTACGCGCAAAGCAACATTATGTAATAATTCTTGATATAAGCGGTCACGAATTCTACGGCTAGTGACATATTTTCCTTCCTTACCGGCAAAAGGTGAAGTGTTGACTTGAAATGTCATACTGACGGTGGGTTCATCGACAGTGAGAGGAGCTAATGCTTCAACTTGATTGGGATCGCATAACGTATCAGAAATTTTTAATTCATCAATGCCAGTGATTGCGATAATATCACCGGCATAAGCAACGGGAACTTCGCTACGGTCTAAACCCAGGTATTCTAATACTTGTAAAATACGTCCGGAGCGTGTTTTGCCTTCTCTATCGATGACAGTAACCGGCATATTTGTTTTGGCTTGTCCGCGCGTGATACGGCCTATTCCTATCATCCCAACATAGCTGGAGTAATCAAGAGTACTAATTTGCATTTGAAACGGGCCATCAGGATCAACTTTAGGTGCTGGAGCGTGTTTGATGATGGTTTCAAACAAGGGTTCCATGGTTTCATTCTTTTGATTTAGATCGAGTGTGGCAAAGCCTAACAAGGCAGAAGTGTAAACAACGGGAAAATCGAGTTGTTCATTAGTGGCGCCAAGATTATCGAATAAATCGAATACCTGGTCCATTACCCAATCAGGACGAGCACCTGGACGATCAATTTTATTAATGACAACAATAGGATGTAGACCGCGAGCAAATGCTTTCTGTGTTACAAATCGAGTCTGCGGCATGGGGCCGTCAACTGCGTCCACCAGTAGCAATACAGAGTCAACCATAGAGAGAATTCGTTCTACTTCACCGCCAAAATCAGCATGTCCAGGAGTATCGACAATATTAATCCGATAGTCGTGCCATTTAATAGCAGTGTTTTTAGCAAGAATGGTGATGCCGCGTTCACGTTCCAAATCATTGCTGTCCATGATACGTTCTGTCGTTTGCTTTTTAGATACGCTGGATGTCTGCTGCAGCAATTTGTCTACTAATGTTGTTTTGCCATGATCAACATGGGCAATGATAGCGATATTTCGTAATTGTTCGGCCACTGTATTCACCTGGTTTTTTGCATTAAAAAGGTTGCATATAGTACATGATTTGGTAGATGGGTGGCTAGGGTCTAGTGGAACGTATGCTCAGTGGTAGCAGTATTGGACTCCTGTCTACTTTCCTTCATATAAAAAACAAAAGGAGCAGACCGATTCCAATACTGCTACCACTGAACAGCTACAGTGGAACAAGCCTTAGTATTCAAATTGCTGAGCTTGTTTATATTCTTCTGGTGTGTTGATTTCCAAGGTTTTTTCTTCAGTTAGGCAGACACGGATTTTGTAGCCATGTTCTAAAACACGTAATTGTTCCAAGCCTTCCACTTTTTCAAGTGGGGTTTGTGGCAAGGTTTTATAAAGCATTAAGAAATCGCGGCGGAATGCATATAATCCTATATGATGATAAACCGGAGCAGATTCTTGCGTACGATAATAAGGAATGGGGGAGCGTGAGAAATAAATGGCATTACTGTGTATGTCTGTGATGACTTTAACAGCACCTGGCTCATGATATTTATGTGTCTTGTCTAACTGAAAAGCTAATGTTGTCATCTCTGGTGTTTCGCCGGCTAGATAAGGCGAGACCAGTTTTTCTAGCATGGAAGGTTTGATGAATGGCTCGTCTCCTTGAAGGTTGATAATCACATCCATCTTAGGATAACGTTCAGCGACAGCAGCGACACGTTCAGAGCCAGTGGGTAAGTCGGGATCTGTCATTTCAACTTTGCCACCGATTTTACTAATTACATTGGCTATTTCCTCACTATCGGTTGCAACAATAAGATCAGAAAGAATTTTGCAGCGTGATGCATTTTCATATGTCCACTGAACCATGGGTTTTCCTTGGATAGGTAATAATGGTTTTCGCGGTAGTCGAGTGGATTGAATGCGGCTTGGTATGATGCAGAGGATATTCATAATTATTTATAAGTTTATTAGAGAAAGACATGATAATAAATAATACCTGGGGAATCAATCATGGAAGGGTGCATAACAAATTTTTTGCTGGAGAGAATAAGGATATTTTTCTTTCGCGATTAACCACAAAACACACTCACTCTTGATTGGGTTTTGCTCTCGCAGATTCTTATCTGCTCGTTAATTGCTCATACAAAATATCCTTATTCTATCTAGCAAAAAACTTGTCATGTACTTTCAAGGAATCAAGTTTAGTAATGATGAGGGTGATTTAGAAAAATTTTTTAGCTTGATGTCTCAGGTTGGTGAAATGCGATGGGGGATCAAAAAATTGGGCCCAGCAAACTGGGCCCAATTTTAAAAGCTACTTCTTAGCAGCTTTCTTCTTTGTGGTTTTTCTACGGCCAGTACGCTTCTTGGTCGCTGCTTTCTTTAACGTTTTTTTTGCTGTGGTTTTTTTTACTGCTTTTTTACGTGGTTTTGTTGCTTTCTTTTTTGTTGCAGTTTTTGCTTTTGCCATGACGTAGTTTCCTTTCAATTGTTAACAATGAATAAATTTAACATTAGCATTGTAAAAAGTATAGAACTATTAGGGATTATACTAAGTAATATGAGACTGAGTTACATGAACTTGTATTTAATTCTTATTTATAATTTGTAATGTAAGGATTATTACTAATTAACTTAAATTGTTTTAACAGCTAATACTCCCTGATTTTCTATATTTCGATCACACATGTTGATGTGCATCATAGGATTGTTTTTCATTTTCTATACCCGTAGTGTTTCAATGTTAAGAGTGAAAATCGTGGATGACAGCGGGCGTTCATTTTAACGCACAGTTTACGAATATCGAAACGAATGCTCATTGACAGGACCCCAAGTCAACAAGATACCTAAATTAAAACGCTACCGGTATGGTATTCGGTATTATTATCATAAAAGTGATCAAGCTATCACTCTATTAACGATGCTGATAAACTAACGCCGCTTTAAATGATAATTAGTCATCGAGGAAAGAACATGATCATACAGCCTAAGATTCGAGGATTCATTTGTACTACTGCGCATCCTGAAGGATGCAGTCGGGTAGTGGAAGAACAAATTCAATATGTAAAACGTAAAGGCCGGCTGACTGGACCAAAAAATGTATTAGTGATAGGTGCATCAACGGGCTATGGATTAGCGAGCAGAATTGTTGCGACGTTTGGTGCAGGTTCAAAAACAATAGGTGTCTTCTTCGAAAAAGAAGCGGATGAAAAGCGTACAGCTTCTCCTGGCTGGTATAATTCGGCTGCATTTGAGAAATATGCGCATCGTGATGGACATTATGCTAAGAGCATCAATGGCGACGCATTTTCTCAAAAAATAAAAAGTCACGCTGCTGAATTAATACGTAATGATTTTGGAAAAGTGGATCTTATTATTTATAGTTTGGCATCGCCGCGCCGTGTCCATCCTGTCACGGGTCAAGTTTTTTCATCAGTGTTAAAACCTATTGGCCAAACATTTACAAGTAAATCTATTGACGCATTTCGTGGAGAAGTGAAAGAGATCACAATAGAGCCTGCTAATGAAGAAGAGATAGCGAGTACAGTTGCTGTCATGGGAGGAGAGGATTGGGAAATGTGGATAGATTATCTTGCCAAAGAAAATTTACTGGCCGATGGGGTGAAGACAGTCGCATATTCTTATGTTGGTCCTGAACTGACACACGCGATTTATAAAGATGGAACGATAGGAAAAGCCAAAGAGCATTTAAAACTAACTGCTGATAAATTGGATAAGAAGTTAAAAGATATTTATGGACGAGCTATTGTGTCAGTAGATAAAGCTGTTGTGACTCAGGCAAGCGCTGCCATTCCGGTGGTTCCTCTCTATATCTCAATCTTATTTAAAGTGATGAAAGAAAAAGGGACGCATGAAGGTTGCATAGAACAGATGTATCGGTTGTTTCATGACCATTTATGTGCATCTTCTTCTCTGTCTACAGATCAAGAAGGCTACATTCGGATAGATGATTTAGAAATGCAAGAAGATGTTCAACAGAAAGTGATGGAACTATGGCCAATGGTTATCTCTGAAAATCTAGCGCAATATACCGATGTAAAAGGGTATTGTGATGAGTTCTATCGTCTATTCGGATTTAACGTTGCTGGTGTGAATTATGATGCTGAGGTAGATCCGGTAGTGACAATTCCTTCACTTTGCACCAAGCAAGAAATACCTGGTGTCAAAGATGCAGGTTGATTGTATATGTGCATAGCACGAATTAAAATGATGAGAACCGGGCATTATTACAGTTATAACGGATAAAAAATCTGGTTCCGTCGGTGCGTTGGCTGACACACGGAGTGTTGGCCAAAGAATGTGTCTAGGACATAAATACTCTCTTTGCTTCGACTCTCAAGTTTTTTTGTACTATAGATTTTTTATGATGCGTAAATCTGGAAATTCTTCGTCGAAGACATATTCATTCATTCCATTTGGTGCATGATCAAGACAATAGCGCAGTGCCTTTTTCCCCTGTGTTCTTATATCCAGTGCCACTACAGTGACAGGAAATAACGAGCGATAGGTGGATTTTTGCCAGCCTAGCTTGTTATCAAAAAATTGATATCCCATTTCTCGGAGTGTGTTTTCACGAGGCGAACCTGTGACAAATGTGCCAAGAACAAAGTTGATATTGTGCGTGATTGCAAAACGTAAAAACCAATAACGAAGAATAAGATTTAATCCAGCAGAACGATATGATGAAAGTGTCGCTGCTCTACTCAATAAAAGAATTGGCATATCAAGTTTAAGCGGGAAGTCCCATGGGCATTCTAATTTCTGTTCCAGAAGAGAAACCTCAGTGACCACTTCTCCACGCATTGTAGCTATCAGCTGACCTTCCGTTTCAGCAGCCATCACGAAGCTTTCATCATCAGAAAGTGCCCATTTTAGCGTTGTCAGATCAACAGAAAACCCAGATGCTTTTGCATACGCTTGCATCCGAAGTGCATCAATTTCCACTTTTCTTTGTCTATTAACAAAGAGAATTCGATTCTTCATCGTTTTGCCTCCAATCGATAAGGAATAATTTCTTTCAAATTTTTTGCTTGTTTACGTGCGAAGTGAGACATCACTCTGTCTGAAAGAAGCCCTAGACAACTTAAATTTGCAAAACCTGGCCCTTGCATGAGACCTGCTAACATGGGTAAGTGAAGATAAGGTTGCATGTCTTGCACGGAGAGATCTGGTTGGATCTTTGATGCGATAATTTGCTGATTTAAGGGCGCAGAAAGTGCTCTCACTAAAACTTTCTGTGCCATTGGTGTCAGTAATGATTTTAGTGTTGCAACCTGATCAAACCCAGTTGCTAAAATTGCTTGATCATAAATGCGAGTAAATGTTTTCTGATGATAGGCGAGATTTAGTGATATAGCGTGACCATCATGTTTTAGACTGACCACACGCCCAGGAATAATGCGATGACGAATTTGTTCATTAAGTATAGTCATTGCATGCAGTGAAAAAACACTTAAATCGGTCCTCTTAATAAAATCCAATCGATCGGTAATCTCAAGTGTTGACCAGCCATTTTTTTCTGGCTGACTGAAAACTTGATTTTCATAGTAATTTTCTGCTCTGCTAAATAGAAACCCTCTCGGAGAAATGACATCTACCTGTAAATGAGGTGCATATTGCGATAATGCTAACAAAGCTGATGCTGCATTCTCGCCTGTACCAATGATCGCGAGTCTTCCTGAGGTAGAAAACGTTTTCATTTTGAATGCATCCCAGAATGATTCTAAGTCATAGGTTGAAGGGGGTAGTGATCCGGGGTTTCCTCTAATAAAATTTACTCGTGGCTTTCCTGGGCCCGTGAGCATCAATCTATCTGCTTCGATGAGGCGTTTATTTTTTGTGGATTCCTGCAAAGTAAGTTCCCAGCGCTTGCTGTCAGATGTTAAATCAATTTGGACAACTTCTTCTGACACAATGGATACCTCCGGCGCAAGCTGTTCAGCAACCCACTGCAGATAGAGTGCCCACAATTTATGACAAGGGGCATGCCGGCCTCGATCAACCCAGTCAGTATAACGGTGTGTATGAACAAGAAATGATGTCCAGGTAAAATGCAAAAGCCGTTGGTGTATCCGGGTATTTAATGCCTCATTTCCCACATTAGTTTCGAGTGGAAAAACAATATCTTTTTCTGGTGGTGTTCCTAATTTCATTTCACCGTTGGTATAACCAAAATCACCAGACCAGTGAGCTGCCACACCTTGTTTTTCAATCAAAATAACGCGATCAACAATAAAACCAAACTCTTCCAAAACCTTGGCTTTCACAGCGACAGCAATGCCTTTGGGACCTGCACCAATGACTGCAAATGTTTTTCTTTCAAGATGGCACATTATGTAGTCTCTCCTTTCTTAAAATCTATTTCGATGGCATTGGTAACACGATGGCCAATTTCTAATGCAAACTTAAATGCTGTTCCTCCCCAGCCAGTTGCAATAAAAAGACCTGGAAAACCTGCTATTCTTCCTAAAAAACCAAGGCGATTTGGGGCATAGATGTCTTTTGCTGATCTTTCTTCGATGATTTTTCCCCATGGTTTTTCTTTCACGCGCATGCAGTTCTTATATGAAAGAACAACATCATGCTTGTGACTAAAGCAACCAAAGTGCAAGGATTCGCGATCAAAATAATTGGGTAATAGAAAGTCTTCGTGTGATTTTTTTGCTATGTAAGTAGTGATATTTTTAACATTAAACGGCAGTCTCAAGTTTAAATCTTGCAATCGAGGTAACAATCGAGCGCCGCCAGCTAAAACCAATCTTTTTGCTGTGATTAAAGATTTCTCACCTGAGATCCAGTATCGATTACGACAAGAACAAATACGATTCACGTAGAAATCATCAAAAAAATTCGCTCCATGTTGTTTACTGGCTATGAGAAGATCATCCATGAAAACTTTAGGGGAGATGTGGTTTCCTTTAGGTTCGTAGACTGCCCATTTTTTTCCCCAACGATATTGTGGAAAACGGTTCTGTCCAGATGTCGGAGTGAGTATTTCAAAAGGATAATGTGCCTTATTCATTTTTAGAAAATTATTTTTATAGCTTCGATATTGGCTTTTGTTGAAGAAGTAGAGATGGCCATTGGCTTCCGTTTTTTCTGTAAGCACAGCGGACTGTTGATAAATCTCAATGAAGGAAAAATTTTGCAATGACAAATCAATGTGCTCGAGATGTTCATGGAAGACACGAAGCATTCCGCCTGATGCGCTGGTCGCACTTAATGTTTTTCTTCCATGATCAATCAAGACTACATTCTTGAAACCACGGCGACAGAGTTCATACAAGATACTGCTTCCAATGCATCCGCCTCCAATAATAGCAATGTTAAATTCAAATGATTGCATAAATTTTACTCCAGTCCTTCACCCAGATAGGCGAATTTTCCTCAAGTGAGTCAAAAAGATTTTTCGATTCTTTTGGCATGAAAGGTGACATAAGAGTGGCAAGCGTGTGCAGCATCAGCCTTTCGCTACTACCAGTTCTTTTTGCTTGAAGAGTGAGATCGATGAGCGAAAAAAGCTGCCTGCTTGCACGACGTAGGTCAAAATGAGTTGGTGATAAGAAAAACTCCATGTCGCGAGTGATGCGATTACAGTCAATGATTTTTTGTGGGGAAACTCTCTCTAGTTTTTGTTTTGCGACGATCTGGGCGCGTTGATTGAGGTGTTGCAATTGTTTCTCAAGATCTAATGAGAAATGCTGGAATTTCTCATTAGAAAAATCTGATGCAAATATTGAAGGCCGATAAAAACTCAAATACATTCGCAAATGATCGATATTGCCTGAAAATTCATCGGCCCACACAGCGTGTTTCCGGCTTGTGGAAAATTTCAATCCTTCTAGTTGCAAAAAATCATTCGTGATAACAGCATTAGGAAGTTTTGCCTGTGGACTAATTGCACGTAATAAAGCAGGAATAAATAAAAGATAATAAAAACTATTATCGAATCCGAAACAATGAACCCAGAATGTTTGGTTCAAAGCGAATTGTTCATAATGAGCTGCCATTTCAAACCAAGCATGTAAAATTTGATTGGATCCAGGTAAAGTGAGCCCTTGACCGCTTATATCAGGATAGGTCAAAAGAATTTTAAGATGATTCATTGAACGAGCGTGTTTGATCAAATCTTGCAAGCGTGGGCAAAGAGAAAGTTGAGAAAGTTCTTTTTGAATAGCGGGAAGGTATTTATTTAATTCAAATGTATAAACAGAGAAGGTTTTTTTATCTGCTGGGCTATTGCAACGAGAACATGTTGCATTTTTCAAATCGTATGGTGGAACTACAATTCCACAATTTTCACAGATACCATGACTTGCTTCTTTGCAGAAAGGACAGCTTCCGTTTATCCGTGAATCTATCAATGTTTCATCACAATATGTACAATAGGGCAATTCAACAAATTCTTTTTCAATCACTTTCAACTCTATGGCTCTTTGAGCAAAATCTAAAATTTTATTTTGGTAATCGCTGTCTGTTTTGGGCTCTATAAATTCATTAAAAGTAATACGCATGGTTGCGAAACCATTCTGGATTCTCGAACGCATCTGTTTTCGAAAATTCTCTGGTGCTATCCGCAGAGAATTTGCTTTTTCATGGATATAATTTTGATGATCATCTGTTCCACTATGACTGTATACATTCAGAGATCGTAAACGCAAATACCTGGCTAAAATATCACTAGCAAGATAAGGTCCACTGATATGACCCAAGTGCAAGGGACCATTCGGCGTTGGAGGTGCAGAGGTAATGATTACTGATGTAGGTAGAAGGGGCGTTTCAGTATCTTCACTATAAACAGATAGAAAAATCAGATCTTCTATGCCGATGTTTTTAAGTTTATGACTTGATAATGAAGGAATGCGGATAAGATCACCTGCGTAGACTTTCTCTGTTTCATCATCAATGGTCATCAACCCGCAACCGCTTACTATGTAGAAAAGTTCAGGTTCGAAGTGCGTGTGAGCGATTGTATTCCCACCACGTAGAATTCGACAGAAGGTGGGGTAAAGTCCATCGCGATCACTAAGTCTCGGAAGGAATGAACAAAAAATCCCATAGGATTCATTAAATTGTGAGTATTTAAGTCTTGAAATTTGCATGATCTTATGTCTCTTCAAGTATATTAAGTCCAATACTTAAAAATTTACTCGAATTGTGACATGAATAAAATTGATGTATTCTAATCAATTATGTTGAAAAAAAATAAACGATTGAAAGGTACTTAGAGACTATGAAACTTGATCAACTACATTATTTTGTAGAAACGGCAAGGCGTCAACATATTGGTCGAGCGGCCAGCTTTCTCCATATTTCTCCAAGTGCCATTAGTCACAGTATTACAGCTTTGGAAGAAGAGTTGGGAAAGTCTTTATTTGTAAAGCACGGACGACAAATTAAACTCACGGCGCATGGAAAGATTCTTCTCGATCGAGCCGAATTTTTATTGGCTGAGGTTGAACGCATACGTGAGGAACTTTCATCAGATCAGCTGAAAATGCGTGGCCATTATCGTATTGCAGCTACTCACGTGCTTTGTTCAGAATTTCTGACACCGGTATGGATAAATATCCAAAAAGAACATCCAAGTTTGACAGCAACGCTTTATTCTTTACGCTCAGGTGAAGTGCTGTCTCGTGTGAATGCGAGTGAAGTAGATCTTGGTATTTGTTTTTGTCCCCATTCTGGCCCAAATCATGAGCAAGAGATTATTCATAGAGGAAAATTGGTTTTTTGTTTTGGAAAAAAACATCCTTTTCTCAAGAATCGCAGACTGAAAGATATTGAACAGTACCCTTCGATTGCGACTCAAGCATCACAAGGAATAGAAAACTGTGAAAATCACCCTTCGTTTCAGAAACTAAAGATACGGCCTAAAGTTGTTAATCTTTTTGATAGCTATGATGTTGCGATCCGTGCCCTGAAATCAAATGCAGTGTGGGCACTTCTACCCGATTTTCTGGCTTATAGCCATCGTACTGAAATTGAGACTTATATCCCGCGCGGCTGGAATGCAGATTATTCAATCGCGGCTATTTGGCCGAAATATCATATACGAACCCAAGCTTTAGACTGTGTAATTGAGAAAATGAGTCAGATAGTAAAAGAAACAGCTTCGCAATGGGTGTCATCTTGATAGACGTTTAATTGTTTATTTTTTTTGAACGATTCTATTGAAAAGCAATCAATTTTTTTAATTCGTTAAATGTTCTATCTTGTCAGTACATGAAGGTGATGAGATGAACGCACGATTTTATATTTGGTCTTCAGTATTGGTTATCAGTTTGGTAACAATAGGTCTTGCAATGCGTATTTTAGCTTTGCAAGAAGTACCTCTCTCGGAACGTTTAATGTTCCGAGGAGCAAGCTGTCTTTTCCTCGTCATTGCTTTTGCTCGTAGACAAGGTCTATCTCTTTGGCCAAAGTCAGTGAAGACCCAATTTTTTCGATCTTTACTTGTAGGGTGTGCTCTCACTCTCTTCTCCATGAGCTATAATTGGCTCACAGCTTCTACCGTCTCTGTACTGTCAAATATTGACGTGCCATTGTTGGTTTTACTTGGCTCCTTCGTCGGAATTAAGGCTTCGCTACGTGCAAGAGCTTTTTCATTAATCTCTATTTCATTTCTTGTTTGGTTCGTGTCGGGTCTGGAGACACAAACCCAGTTATTCTATGGATTAACCTCTCTCATGACAGCACGTTTTTTACTTTGCTTTGGATATTTTTTCATTAAAAAAAGTATGAACGAAGAGAATCCAGCAATTACTATCCTGGTTCCCTCTCTCGCTATTATTTTTTATGGGTTAATGGAACGAATCGGTGTTAGCCCATTTGCATTTAAATGGGCACCTGAACTCATCTTTATTAATGTTCTGTCGGGAGTAGGCATGTTTGGTGCTTATATTGCGACCATGCAGTTATACAAGTTAACAAATTTAGCTTCAGCAGAATTTCCTACATTAATTTCATCTCTTGTTATTCAGCCAGTTGAGGCTATTCTGTTCAATGTACCTCTGAAAGCTAATTATTTTATGCCATCTATTGGTTTTGTGATGATGAGTTATTTGATTTTAAATTGGAAAGATAAAGTAACTCATGTTGATTGAAATGAAAAATATTCTAAATGCGTTGATTTTGCCTAGAGTGACTCAATTTTAGATTACACTTGTGATGCAGCTTGTTTTAATGGCCTATTTGGATTTTTATGTGGTATGCCAAATAAGAGCTCTATCATGATATAATAAGTATATTAGCCTATAATATAACGTAACTTTATGGAAATTACCCAATATGATGATATAGAGCGTTCATTTCAATTTGCAGAAGAAATATTGAGTCAAATACCTGTTGACCTTCAATATCGATATGAGATGTTACAGCCTATTCATATTGACAGAGTAGTTACCATGTTTACCCAGGCTTTTTGTGACGCAGAGCCCATGACGCATTATCTTGGAGTCAGCTATCAATCATTCAAACAGTTCGCTTTGGCTGTTACGGAGAAAGCGTCGGAGGAAAAACTCAGTGTAGTGGCGTTAGATGATGATAGAGTGATTGCTTGTGCACTGACAGAAGATCTGGTTAATCCTCTTGATATTATTTTTGAACTTGATCCTAAATTTAAGCCTATTTTTAATATATTAGAACAATTATCAGCAAAATTCTTCGCAGATAAAAAAATTGAGAAAAACCATATTGCTCATTTATTCATTACGGCAGTGGATGAGTCCTATCGTGGTAAAGGATTATCTAAACAGGTAAATTACAGGTCAATGGCACTAGCTGCAGGAATGAATTTTTCTTTTATGATGAGTGAATTGACCAATTACATTAATACAAATGGAATCATGCATCATTTGCACTACAATAAAATATTGCTTGGTTCACAAATTTATCAAAACTATGTGTTTGAAGGAATAAAACCTTTCAAAGATCTTTCAGGTATCGCTACAAGCTACCTTTGGGAGCTTAGAAAAGATGCTATGTTAACTTATAAACAAAATAATAAAAGGCAGCAAAAATTATTACGGCTCATTAGGAATTCCCGCTGAAGGTTGAACAGTTAAATATTAATGATTAAATTTTATGTATCTTATTGTAGAATTTTTTTATTATGAGTACATAGGGTGCATGACGAGTTTTTTGCAGCGTGTTTTGCGGTGAATGGTGAAGGAAAAATACTTGTATCATCTCATTGAAAAAAACTCATAATATACTGTTATATGAATTACATAAGGAAGTGTCATGTTTAAGAAATTTTTATGCATAAATGTATTTTCCGCTATAAGTTTATCCACAGCAATTGCGAGTTCGTTTTATGTTGGGCCTGGGCTGACGTATGCAGATTTAGAATCAGATAACGTTAGCTATTCTGGTATCAGTCCAGCGGTCTATGTTGGCTACGGTGCTTGGGCAAGAAATTGGTTGTACCTTGCTGCTGAGATATTTGGAACGGCAAAATCAATGAATGTGAATCGTGGTGATAATGATAAAGATTCGCTTTTTAAAACGGATTATAATTATGGTGTTAGTCTTGTTCCTGCTATTAATATGGATGATGTGCTGATTGGGTATGTGCGCCTTGGCTATATTAGAACTAAGTTCCCAAATTTAGACACAGTGCATGGGGCATATCAATTGGGTGTGGGGATGGAAGGAAGCATTACGGATTGTTGGAGTTTGCGAGGTGAATATGTATATACACCTTATTCTTCTGTTAATGGAGTCGGTACAGTACGTTCTAATCAAGTGACAGTAGGGTTAATCTATAGATTTGAACCATTACTAAGGTCTACTGAGAATTGGATTCTTTAGCGAAACACAAGAAAGCACGGTTTAATATGAGATACGTTTTGCAGCTTGGTATCATGGTATTTATCGGCGTTTTTCTACAAGGCTGTTGGAATGTAGCTACGACTAGTGCGCAAGTTGTTTATAATAGACATAGCATAGAAAAAAATTTAACAGATCAATACATAACAATGCAGGCTTATCAAGATTTATATGTAAAAACAGATCAGTTTAAAAATGCCAATATATCCATTTCTACCTACAATAAAGAAATATTATTAGCTGGGCAAGCGCCGAAAAATTGGCAAAAATATAAGGCTGAGAAAATTGTTAGACACATCCCTCATGTTAATAAAATTTATAATTTGATTGTGATAGAAAATCCCTCATCAACCTTGACTCGAGTGAGTGATGCTTGGATTACAACAAAAATTAAAGCTAAATTTGTTGCTTCAAATGGTATGGATGCGACACAAGTTAAAGTTGTCACAGAAAATGGGACAGTATATTTGATGGGAATTTTACCTCCAGAACAAGCAACAGTTGCAATCAAGCTTGCTAGCAATACGGATGGCGTGCGAAGTGTTGTAAAGATATTTTCATATTTGAAAATTACTAAGGTTGCTTAAATGTATCCGTAGCGTTTCAATATCAGGTTGCCAAAGCATTAGCATTATCACAGTTCTTAGTTTTGTCCACAGGTAAGATTTTTGGTAAAATGAGTACTTACTTCACGATATATGAAGGACAGGATGGCTACCAATCGTCAGCTTGCTCAATTGGTGAAACAAGTACGGAATAAAACGGTTGAGTTATGCCAACCTCTTTTGATTGAAGATTATGTTATTCAGGGCATTGATGATGTGAGTCCGCCTAAATGGCATTTAGCCCATACAACTTGGTTCTTTGAAACATTCATATTATTGAACCAACTTAAGGGTTATCAGGCATTTGATCCTTTGTTTCAATATTTATTTAATTCTTATTACCAGTCGCTTGGCAATCCTTATCCAAGAGTACGCAGAGGCATATTGTCTCGGCCTACCGTCGAAACAGTTTATCAGTATCGCAAATATGTTGATGACTATCTCATTAGTTATATTGACTATATTCCCATGCAACAATTACAAACAATAGAACCTATTTTTATGTTAGGGTTGCATCATGAGCAACAACATCAAGAGTTATTGCTCATGGATATCAAATATAATTTTTCATTAGATCCAAGCTTTCCTATTTACCATGAAAAAAATAAAAAAAGTACTGCAAAAGCATCAAGGCCATTAGAGTTGATTCATGTTGAAGGCGGAACAATTGAGATTGGCCATCGTGGAAATAATTTTTGTTTTGATAACGAGCTACCTCGCTATCAGGTAATTATTAAGCCTTATTTATTTGCGACACGTTTGGTAACAAATGGAGAATATGCTGAATTTATTGAGTCGGAGGGATATCAAAAACCCAATGTGTGGTTGGCAGATGGATGGGATTGCATTAAGAAAAATGGTTGGGAGGCACCTTTATACTGGAAAAAAATAGATGGTAAATGGCATGAGTTTACTCTCAATGGATTACAAGAATTAAATTTAGCGGCACCTGTGGCACACATAAGCTATTATGAAGCAGATGCTTATGCTCGCTGGCGCAATTTGCGATTGCCGTTAGAAGTTGAATGGGAACATTATGCCACTCAGCATCCAACCATTCTTCGTGATGGAAATTTTATGGAAGAAGGTCTTTTTCATCCTCGTGTTAGCACGGTAACAGATCAGCAATTATTGGGTGATTTATGGGAATGGACTGCCAGCCCTTACACTCCTTATCCAGGATACAAACCAATGGAAGGTGCGTTAGGGGAATACAATGGCAAGTTCATGAGTAATCAATTTGTATTGCGAGGTGGATGTTGTGCTACGCCTAAGTCACATATACGTCCGACATATCGTAATTTTTTTCAACCGGACAAACGTTGGCAATTTAGTGGCATACGATTAGCTGGTGATGCATAACCTGATAAAAAGGATTTATTTGTTAAACCTATGCTAAGGAGAGGACATGGCTGGAATAATTGATGTTCTAGGAGAGCGTGATCTAGAGGAGTATGCAAATGAAAAATCTGAATTTATGGAAGATATAGTGACCGGTCTCACCAAGCCATGTAAGCAAATTCAATCAAAGTATTTTTATGACGAGTATGGTAGTGAACTCTTTAATCAAATTACGCGCCACCCAGATTACTATTTAACGCGTTGTGAAATAGAAATATTAACTACTTATAAACATCAAATTGCTTCGCTCATTAATTCAGAATCGTTTAACCTGGTTGAATTAGGTCCAGGAGAAGGCGTGAAGACGCGGATATTAATTGAGGAGTTTTTACAGGAAGAATTAGATTTTACCTATTTGCCAATTGATATTTCTAAAAGATATCTTAAGCATTTAACTCATGAATTTAGGAGTCAGCTTGGTTTTTTTAGATTAACGCCTATTCATTCAGATTATTTTCGTGGATTAGAATGGTTAAGAGAAAATTCTGAGCGTAAAAATTTAGTGTTGTTTTTAGGCTCTAGCATAGGTAATTTTAATCAGGAAGAAACAAAAGAATTTCTTTGCCATCTTTGTCATTCCCTAAATAAGGGAGACTATATTTTATTAGGATTTGATTTGCGCAAAGATGTTGATTTATTAATGCATGCATATAATGATTGCGATGGCATTACACGTGAGTTCAATTTAAATTTGCTTCAGCGCGTCAATCGTGAGTTGGGAGGAGATTTTGATTTAAATAAATTTAGGCATTATGCAACGTACAATGTCTATTCGGGTGCGATGGAGAGTTATTTGTTAAGTCTTGAGCAACAGCTGGTTACGATAGATGCTGTTAACAAATCTTTTGTTTTTGATGCAATAGAACCAATTCATGTCGAATATTCTCATAAATTTCATGTGTCTCAAATTGAAGAATTAGCTCATGCAACAGGATTTGAGATTATACAAAATTTTATGGATGCTAAAGGATTTTTCATTGACACACTGTGGTGTGTGGACAAATGAAATTTATTGAAAAATAGCAATTATTCACGTGGTCATCGAATCCCTCATCTGGCACCAATATTTCCAAACGCTTCGCAGCAATAACCTCTACTAATGCAATTAGTATCTTGTGGATGATTACAACCTGGGTCAGTGCATTGACAATTGGACTCATAGGGGCTGCAATAAGCTGTCCCACAACTACCTCCACCGCAACCGCCTTCTGACCAAGCAAACGTATACCCGTTCATTAATATTGCTAAACATCCAATAAAAGTTGATAGGGTGATCCGCATGAAGAGATTCTCCTTACCTGCCTGGATGAAGATTCACTCATTTAAGGTCTGTTAAGAATCCAATGGTCCACAGACCCTAGTCATTACATTATAGCATTGCCTGATGGATAGATTTATTTTTTATTCAGGTTGTTTCGTGTAATTACAAGGCAATTATTAGGGGAAAATATACAAAATTTACAGCGTTTCTAGTGTTATTTAATCAAGGAACTCTCACTCTATAGGGGTGCATTACGAATTTTTATAGGGAGCTGGTTTTATTGATACAAGATGGGCAAGATACATTAGGGATATAACTGGACAATGCTTGTTGTGATTTGCTAACAGGCCCCTGACATACCTGGCATTGTATAGTCTCTGTATGCTTTAGCCTGGTATCAATGGAGATGCGTTCATCAAAAACAAAACATTCACCTTGATAATGTATGCCACCAACCTTTTGGAAATAACCCAAAATACCACCATCCAATTGATATACATCAGAATATCCTTGGTGTAGTAAATATAACGCTGCTTTTTCACAGCGGATACCACCAGTGCAAAACATAACAATAGGTTTACCGTGTTGGATTTGTTCTAGCTTTAATGGAAACTCACTGAAATCGTTCATGTGTAAATTCACTGAGTGAGCGAATGTTCCAAAGCGAATTTCATAATCGTTGCGAGTGTCTAAGATAGTAATATCTCGTTTTTCATCCAACCATTGCTTAAATACTTCTGGTGTAATACTAGCGGCTCTTGTAATGACTGGACTAGCTTCAGGTTTGCCTAATGTGATAATTTCTTTTTTTAATTTAACTTTTAAACGTTGGAATGGTTGGTTGATTGAATAGGTTTCGTGAAAATGCATGTCTTCGAAACGAGGATCTTTTTTCAAGCATAATTGAAAAGCTTGAATATCGGTCATCTTGCCAGCAAGGTTAACATTAATGCCCTCTGGACTTAGCAGGATCGTGCCCTTAAGTGTTAACAAGTTGCATTGTTCTAAGAAGAATGCGCGCAGTGTGTCTCTATTGTGTAATGTAATAAATTTGTAACCAGCGATATTGAGAGTTTGCATAGTTTATAATAATAAGCATTATTAATTCATGTGTGCCAATCTACTGCACATTTGTTTAAACGTCAATTCAACTTGAAGAAGAAATACCTTCCTTCTCTTGCTGCAAAAAACTCGTCATGCCTCCTGTTAAACATAACAGGCAAACTTAGCACGCCAATCTACTATTTTTTCAAATTAATTATGTGTTAACTAATGGTACAGTTTAATTGGCTTAGATTAACACTCTTGTTTTTGCCTGTGGTTAGTTTTCCAGAAATAGTGGCAGTTTGGTTGGTATTGATAGTTGTGTGACATGAATGAGGCAATTTTTGAGGTGTAATGGCAAAGTTATTCTGTGCATCAGCTATAAAAATACCGCTGATTTCGACAGGATGAAGAATAGGAAAAACTTTCCCTTTTTGGGCAGCAAGAATGCTGAGGCAGCCCGTGTCAGGTAAACATAAGAAATATCTATTGTCGCTGGAAGCTCCGCTGATTTTAAGCTTTATATTTGCAGCGTCATCTGCTAAAGCAACTTGTATGCTAGCTAGTGTGGCAAGTAAAACCAAAAGCTTTTTCATATTTACCATCCTCTCATCTGTGCATTTTTTGAATTTATGTTCAAAATATTACCATTTGATGCTTAAGGTAGTATGAGAGAGGTAAAGGCTTAAGATAGGCTTAAATCATTAAGGTGATGAAATCAGCAGTTTTGCGCGACGCTTTTGTTCTGGCCAAAGAATAGCCTTTCACAAAGCGTGGACGACTAATCTCGAATGTTCAACGAATTAAACGAACATTTAGAAACAGGAATTATCTTGGGCACTGCATTAAATTATCATCATTACTAAAACGAATGATTTGATTTTCTGTAGGAATAACGCCTTTGATGAAATTGGAGTGATTGAGAGGAGGCATCCATATGCCATAATCCTCATCGATTTCACCCGCATTGCCCTGTAATGTCATATTTTCAAATACAAAGGGAACCCCATTTGCTTTGAGAGGGTCATTTTTATCCATCACATGCAAGTGTAAATGTGGTGCAGATGAGTTTCCGGTATTACCTAAAAGGCCAATGACTTGACCTTTGACCACCTTGTCACCTTCCTTGACTTGTATGGAACCAGGTTGCATGTGTGCATATAACACATAATAATCTTTTCCATTTTGTTTGATACTTTGAATGACAAAATTACCGGCCGCATCAGCAGGGCCTAAAGGTGGAAGTGGAAAGCCAGGGGGAATGTTATTTTTCTTGATAGTATCCCGCATTTTTGTCACTACACCGTTATCCACAGCAAGCACTTTATGTCCAAAAGCATTCCATTTTTGATTTTCGTGCAAATTATCATGCGCTTCTCTACCATCAGGACAGATTTGCACCCAATCAATGGCATATCGCTGGGCAAGATAAAACTCTCCATCCATCGGCAAAATTGTACGCCGATGGATAGACGTATTTGAAATAGCAGATTCTGCGACCCAATTGTAACCTTGTAATGGTGGGCCCAGTACAGGAGGTTTTTCTTGGTTAACTGACAAGTCATAAGAAACTTTTTCAACATTTACACGGCTTTTATCCGAATTTGTACTGACTATCCAAATCTTATGTGACAATTGCGTGGGGATGGGTTGTGATTTATCCAATGAAATCCCCATGTATACAAATGCCCCCATGTCTTTGTTGAGTTCAAGAATGGTAGGAAAGGCTGGTTTTCCAGCCTGATACACCATGCTGTCTTTTATAAGGTCATTTCCTGCTAAAGTGGTTAATAGCTTATTAGTATTATCGTAAACTTCTATGCGACCAATGCGTAGTGGCTGCGAGTTAGGGTTAAAAAAGTGTAATTCATAAATAAGAAGTTGTTTATCGCTGGTTGGAACGGGAATGGGATGACTGAGTGTTGAAATAGTGAGTGTTTGAGGTTGTGAGAGTGTAAGGCTGGAATAGCTGAGTATGAGCGCTGCTATTACTAAACATAATGCCCGTATATTTAATAACATACTACTCTCCTTCTTGAATAAGTGCTCAAATATTCATGAGTACCAAGAATTCCGCTAAAGGCCGTCACCCTATTGTTTTTAGGTGATTGGATTGTAGATGCGAATCCTAAATGCCATGGACGGCGCGTCTGAGCTAAAAAACAACAGAGACTGCCTACGGCGGAATCCCTACATGAGTACATTATATAATATTTTTTAACACCGTGATGCTGGTAGTGTGTACGAACCCAAGACAAGGGGCATCTTCGGAGTAGCGGTAAAAACAAATCCTCGTCAGCTTGTAGGGCAAAAAGTAATGGTATAGTTGGTCGTATTTATTTGTTGTTCATTTAATGTTTGGCAAGTAAAGGTACTACTAGCATCATCAAATGGATAAGTGTAAACCGTGGGACATGCGGTCTTAAGCCATAGCAGTGTGGGTTGTGCATTAGTCGTCCAGGTAGGGTTAATCGCATTGCATGCTTGTGTAATAGGTGGAGTCGGAACTACAGCGCCTACTGTGTTCCAATCCACACAACCGCAGCATGTATTGACTGCACCTGTTGAATAGCAAGATTGACTTAAGTCACCTGTTGAGCAGCCTAATAAATCTGCAAAAGTGAGAGGGCCCTGCACAGGCAAGGTGCAAGTAAAAGGAGCGGTATTATGTTGCGGATCTTTCGCGCACACTGCATCAGCAGTCCAATAACCTAAAAAGGTACCGCATGTTTTTGTTATTTTCGATCCCGCAGCAGCGGATGGATTGAAACTCAGCCCGCACACTTGGGGAGCAGTGCAATTACTATTAGTGGTACATGCGGTGGGACTGTCCATATACTGAACCCAAATGTAATCATTGGAAGGTGGGGTGAAGCTCCAAGCGCAAGCACCTAGTGGTGCGTTGGCCGATAATGCTCCTGGCGTGCCGCAAGTATATGGTGCTGTTGAGTTTCCCCACGTACCATTGGTGGGTGTCATACTGATAGGTACGGTGATACCATTAATCACTGTTACGTCATAAGTATCAACATCAGTATTGTTGTTTGGTGTAGTAGAGTAAACAATAGGATTATTATTGAGTAGTGTGAATTCAGCGGTAGAGACTGGGGCAGAAAAGCCTTGGCCTGGTGGGCATGCGCCGATTCCACCTGTACAATCTCCTGTGTCACATCCGTCGCTAGTACAGTGTGTACGGCCTGCTACTCCGCCGCTCCAGATGGTATCAATACCATTATCATATACAGGGAAAGATACAGTGGTTTCTCCATTGCCGGCAGGTAATTCATAATTATCACTGCTAGGAGCTGGGTTAATCCAAAAGCAGTGTTTTAACACAGTAGGTGTAGTTTGTACTTGTATACATTGTGAGCCAGGATAACAGTCTGAGTCAGTGACACAACTCTTTGTATCAAGAGGAGAAGTGGAAGGGTCTGGTTTGATGCTATCAGTGGCACCCGATGCAATTCCCAACCACACTGGATAAGAGCATTTATTTAGAAATGTAAAGGTGCGTGACAATCCTTCTATCAATGTGCCAGTGGCAAATGAAATGGTAAATGGATTAGAAGAAAGCGTTATTTTGCGTGCTCCATATTGTAAGCTGAATTGATAGGTAATTGGGCTGATGGATGTGTTAGTTAATTGATTTCCCTGAGCAGTAATCTGAACAAAGATATTGCATACTCCATTAGGTCCTTGTGCTGGAATAATATTATTACAAGTACTGGTGTAACCATTGATGGTGATAGGGTTATTGGTGGATGGATTTGTCGGTACTAATTGAAAGTTGGAGAGTGTTTGTGCTTGCGGGGCATTGTTTACGATATAAAATTGCAAGTTAAAGTGCTGTGCAGCGGCACCGTAGCTTACTTTGATCGCTGTTGGTTGGATACCAAAAAATAATGTTGCATCTGCAAAAGATAGGATGGGAGAAAACATGATAATGATAGTGGCTAGTAACTTGACTAGCGTGATCTGTTTCATAAAATGTCCTCTTTTCTTTTAAGCAAATGAATAAATTAATCCAACGAGTCCGGTATGGGTGCGCAGCGTGACATTAATAGGTTTTGTCAGTACCACATTATTCGATCGGGTTGCAGTTTCAGTGGAACCGAAATTAGTGTAAAGATAAGAGATAGATAATTGAACATTAGATGCTAGCATAATTTTTACACCTGTACCGAGTGAATAAGCAAAACTATAATTTGTTTTGCTAGATAACTGAATGTTGCCATCAGAAATACCTTCTTCAGTTCGCGGAGTTTCATCATAACTGGTTCTGATTCTAGCAATGCCAACGCTAGCTTGTAGATAAGGTATGATATCTTGCAATGGTGATTGGAAACCGAGTTCGCCATTTAACATGATTCGCAGCGTTTTCAGTTTTAAGTCATAATGGTAATTATCAAAATTAGGGTTCTCAAATTGATAGACAATGCCGCTGTTAGTCGTATTAAGAAAAAATAAATCCATTCCCACGGATGTGTCTTGTAAAAAACAATCGTCACTATCATCTGCTAAGGCAAGAGTAGGCAAAAAATTATAAGAAAATCCAATTCCAGCAGTTCCATCATTACCTGAATTTGTGTTGTGTAAGAAGTCAGTTTCATCCTCAATAGGGGAATCAATCACTAATTTATTGGTACTGGTATAGGCGTGACTGAAGCCGCCATAAAGTCTTATTTGATAGTTAGCTGTTGATGCGGCAGTAAGTTGTGGCATAAAAAAGAAAAATGTCACAAAAAATGCGCTAATAATGCTAAAATGCGAAACATTTATGTTTGGTTGATGATATTCCATTTATAAAATTCCATTTTGGAGATGGCTACATAAATCCTGTCACTTGCGGCCGAGTTTTTATCATTGATTGATTTTGTATTATTAATGAAAAGAGTTCAAACATTATAGTGATATCTGAATGAGTCTGCTCCTTTTATTTTTTATATGAAGGAAAATGGACAGGAGTCCGCTTTAACAAAAGTCGGAAGGAAGACATCTTTCTCATTCAGATATCGCTATAAATATATCAAGGTCCTATATCATGGCTTTAAAGGTTACAAAAAGCTCAGCCGCAAGTGGCAGGATTGATGTTATTAATCTTTTGTCTCTACATCTGATTTACAATTAAGAAGTCATCTTGAAAGTGAAGAATGGTTTGTGGGATGTGATCTCTCACATTTGTGCAATGATCATTCCGAGGGTGGTGTTACCCATAATAAAAGAAAAGGAGGGTGCATGTATAACAAACTCAGTAGAATAATGATAATGCTAGGTTTTACTGCGAGCATAATAGCTGTATCAATACCTGCTAAAGCTTATTGGCACAATAGGCATTACTATCATGGAAGTGGTTTTACCATTTATGTTGGCTCAGGGCCGCGATACTATGGATCTTATTCTGGTCCGAGATGCAAGTGGGTCCCAGGACATTGGTACCGTGGAAACTGGTATGCACCAAGGAAAGTTTGCTATGGCTCAAGTTATCGGTACACGCATTGTACATGGATTCCTGCGCATCGATTTCGTGGTGTGTGGTATCCGGCACATCGGTCTTGTTGGTATTAATTTTAGAGGGGTGCATGACGAGTTAAGACAAGTTGATGGGTCTTGCCATTGCGAAGTTGACGTTACTTTCCCAGCGTGAGCCTACTTTCCAGGCGTATGCATAGGGTTGAAAAGTTTTGGGGTTGACTTTTAATAGCATAGTGCCTATTCCGATGCCAGAAGCATGAGGGAGGCGCGTGTCTTTGCTATGTCCGCTAGATGCCGAATCTGCGATACGCAGCATAAACGTATTCCCTTGTTGTATAGGTTTGTCCATTACAACAACGACATGTCCTCCTGTTTCATGGCCCATGCTATTTTTATAACGAAAAACTAAAATATCACCAGGCCGTAATTGTTCTACATCATCAATTGTGTTCCAGTGCTTAGTATTGTAAGACAAGTGATTAAAATAATGATAAAAATCGTCTGTTGTCGGTTTTTCTGTTCCACTCCAAGTGGTGAGGCTTGTATAAGCTTGTGGATAAATAGTTTTTAAAATATGGTCTACATAAGTAGAGCAATCTACTACATACACACCTCGTGAGGGATCGATGTGAGTGCCGCCTAACTTATAAGTGGTATACTGAATTGTTGCAATTGTTTTACGGACAAAATGGATTAAGTTTCTTTCAATAGCGCTTAACAAATAACTAGGAAGATGTGTTTCTGACAAATGTGTTGTATTAATTTTAGTTGGAGGAGTTTTTACGGAGATTGCTGTGTGGTTTTGCTTATGGCGAAGTGTTTTTCTGGCTTTTTTTATTATAACTTCATGATGAAATGTTTTTTTTGATTGTTTCTTTGTTAACTTAGGGCCATGAAGTTTCTTTTTTTGGTTGGCAACGTGCGGAATTTTGCTTGTTATTTTATGTTTTTTGTGAGAAGTAGGTTTCATTTTATGTTTTGCTGCAGTTACTAGGTGGATATGGTTTGGCCGCTTGTGATCAGTAGGATATTTGGCTTTGTTTGGCATTTTACCATTGTGATGAAGTGCAATTTTTGTTTTGTGTTTTGTGGTAGCAGCTAAACAGGGATGGATTAGTTCTATTAATAAAAAAATAATAAAAATTATTTTACATGACATCCGATTAAATGGTAAATCTATCATAAAGCAATACATCTCGATTAAAAAATACTCAATTATCGACCGCTTTTTGAAACAAAAGCATTATTTTTGATATAAAATCGTAGCAATCGTTTTGCCCAATGTTTAGCATAGTGCACGCCAATCCTTGGTTTTTTGACAATAGTAAAAGAAGCAGGATTGCTTGGAGAAGCAATATAAAACTTATCACTGAGTAAATCGTGACCGTTTAAACGTTTATCAATATACATTGCATTGCATAATAGACCTGGTCCTTGAGTGCGTCCATGAATATTTCTAACTGGCTCAAGTGCACGGAGCAGTACGGCAGATGCGTGACCTTCTTGCTCAGTCACCACGTTGACACAATAATACATCCCATAAATTAAATAAACATAAGCATGGCCAGGTGGACCAAACATAACTTCAGTACGTTTTGTACGTCCTTTGGAAGAATGTGCAGCTAAATCATGTTCTCCTAAATAGGCCTCAACTTCCACAATTTTTCCAATATACTCTGTATCATTTATACGATGGACTAAATATTTCCCGAGCAGTTCTTTTGCAACAGTAATCGTATCTCTATCATAAAATTTACGTTCTAATTTTTGCATAGGCACCCAATTCCACTTCTGTCCTAAAATTGAAATGCTACGAGTATAATAGAAATAATAAAAAATTTCTGATTGATTTTCAGTGGTGAAAATATTAAATCTTTTCTAAGTTAAGTTCATTATCAAAAATATAAAATGTATTTCTGCCTGAATTTTTTGATACATATAATGCTTGATCCGCTTGTTTAATTAGCGCGTCTGCATTTTCTGTATTCTCACTCAGAAATGAAATACCAATGCTAGCTGTAACTTGTATCTTTTTATTCTGCAAATGGAATGGCTCGTGTATTTTACGCAGAATTTTTTTTGAAATGTCTATCACATCCTGGGCATCATTGATACCGTCTATTATTAAAACAAATTCATCACCACCTAATCTGGCCACTGTGTCCGATGCGCGAACGCATTGTTTTAAACGCGATGCAAAAGCAGCTAATAATTTATCACCTATTTGATATCCCATCGTGCTATTAACATTTTTGAAGTGATCAATATCAAGATATATTAATGCGAGTGATTGCTTTTTACGTTTTGCTTTCGATAATGCCACATGGAGTCTATCGTTTAATAAGTTACGATTAGGTAGTCCTGTTAAATCATCATGATGCACTAAATTTTTTAATTTTTTTTCTGCTTCTCTTAGTTCTGCAGCGATAAGGTTCTTTTGAGTAAGTAGTAGTTGTGTTCTTTCGTATAACATTTGATGGACAAGAGCAAGATCAATGAATCCTGCCATCAACTTTAAGGTTTGTACATCAATTTCACTAAAAGCATTATATTTTTTGGAGGTTATTTTTAAGACGCCAACTGCTGTTTTTTCGCGAAATAATGGTGCCACAACGAGAGAGCGAATCCCTGATAATTGGCAAGCTTCGATGTTTACACGTGGGTCTGTTTCTGTGTTATCACTACGTAATGCTTGGTGCGTGCTGACACATAGGCTGGAAATACTATTGTGCTTATCTAGAGGTAAGCCAAGATGGTTTTTTAGAGAGCCTGCTGCAGTTTGACATACCATATTATCGCCATCAACGAATTCAATAGAAGCTCCCGTTGCGCCAGTTAGATTTTGAACTTGTTCTGTGACTAAGTTCATAAAGGGATCAAGATCAAAATCTGTTTCATATAAGCTTGATTGAGTATGAATAATTTGATTTAGGCGATTAACGAGTTCTTGAATATTGCCAGGAATTTGACTCTTAACTGTATCTTTTCTTGAGGTTTTTTTGCTAGGTACCCTTGATAGAAGATTTTTTTTATTCATGATTTTTTCTCCGTTTTATTTATTATATACCCATAGCATTTCACTTAGCTGTGCTATGGGCATAAGATAAAAAAATTTTCATCATGACCAAACTTAAGGTTTAAGTTTTACTTCTTTCTGAATTTGAAGGGATTGTTGTTCTTTTCTATCTCACCTATCTCATCTTTCAAGGATTTTAATAGATTAAATTGTGTCCGTAATTCTTCTTGATTTTCTGAAGACAAGGGTTGGTTTATTCTGCCCTGTGCCCATGTTTTTATTTTTTCTAAGCCTTCATTTATCTCTTCCGAAAATTTTTCCACATGGGGTTTATCACCATGTTGTCGATTCAATTCTTCCCATTTCTGCATGGTGCTATCAAGAAGGCGCTGCATCCTATTTATGACAGCCTCTTCTGATGGTTTAGGTAAGGGTTTGCGTGGGAGTCTGGGTTTAGAAGGAAGAGCATTTACATTGATTGTGCCATGAGACACACTCATTGAGTGATTTGATGGTTGCGTATAAGCAGTGAATGTTTGCTCATCGTTGGTGCGATATTTCACTTTGGACTCTTTATGTTGTCTTTTTTCATCTTCATAAAATACTTGCGGTTTATTCATTGCTGCTCGTTCATTCGAAGCTTTGTAAGTTTTACCTAAAGCAGAAGCTATATCACCACATATCATTTTTGCGCTATCTTTTAGACCAAATGAACCTGGTGTATTTGCTGAAGCTGCCTCTTGAGCTTTCATTGTATTAAAGAGATGAGTAAAAATTTCAGTAAAACGCTGACGGTCTTCGCCAGTATCAGTAAATGATGGAAGTTTCTTTTTCTCTTCAAAATACAGGATCATTGCATGACGGTAGATTTCATCGATTCCTGTTCTGTCTTTTCCGCTCTTACAATTGGTGGACACTATGCCGCCCATTGCTTCGACTAAAATACTAAGATAAGCGGCTTTATATGCTTCAAAGTTTCTCCCTTCCGTGATCATTAATTTTCTATGTTTTCCTTTGGATGATTGCAATTTCTCAAGCTCTATTCGTGCTGCTTGGATGAGGTCAAGTCGATTTTTTTGTTTCTCAGTTAGCGAGCCATGTCGACTATTAATGGCAGCAACAAATTTATTGGAGTATTCTATGACTTGATTGACATATTCCCAGCGTTTCTTATCTTGAATTGCAAAGATACGTAAAATATTAACAGGCTCATTTCCAGCAATAAGTTCTATGCCTTTATATTCATTTTTAATGGAGAGGATGGCTTTCATTTGTTTTGCAGTGAGTTTATTATCAATGCTTCCGCCTAAGGTATCACTTAATAGAGATTGGATAAAAACTAAAGGCTTAATTCCAATGTCCTCGCCCCACATTTCATGGAGATTTTTCTCTGCTTTTTTTGTTAAGTCATCAAGAATTTGCTTAGCAGTGAAAGAGGTTTGTTCTTTAATGTCCGAATTAGACATTTCATATGGGACCATTGTACTAGTTTTGAAGCTGCGGGACAAAATCTCTGGTTTGGACTCCCCAAGTTTTTTTCTCAATAAATAAACAAAGCGTGCATTTTTAATACTAGGAATATGTTGCATAAGTGAAGACTGAAATATATTTTCAAATTCTTTCCAATCTCCATGTATATTTTCAGGTATGAACTTTAATAACCAATCCTGCTCCCATTTTTTTAATTGATCAAACCAATTTGGCTTGTTTTGAGATCGTATTTTTAAAAAATTTTGTTTTTGTTCATCTGTTAATTTGTTTTCAAATGGAACATCGACTTGATATGTTATGTCATTATTCGTTTTTGATCTGAAGATAAGAATTCTTTTTTTATTATTCTCCGCTATAAAATATCGCTCAGCATTTCGTATTTTATAAAACATATCATTTTGTTTTTCTCCAGTTATAGCTTTCATTTCTTTTGTTATTTTTTTTATGAAATCATTTATCTCTGATTCTGGTGTTTTTTTGCTATCAATCTTATTTTTATTATTGGCTTCTTTTGCTAGGTTCATCATTTTCATGATAATATCATCACGTTTTTGCGCATCGACATTCAAAAAATTTTCTGAAAAATCCATTGCATGTAATATTGATGCAATTAAATTTAATTTTCTTATTTTAATTGATTCTGACTCCATTTTTTTTATTGATTCAGGGCTGATTTTTTCTCCGTTGTATATAACATAGATGACTTTTGTTGGTATGTTGTTTATTGAAATGAATTGAGTTGTATATTGGTAAGATGGAGCGGGATATTTATTTTTCTCGCACTCTTCAAGCATTTTTTTAAGTTCTTCTAAAGTGTCTTTTAGGAGGGAATTAGTTTTTTGGCTTGTCGCATGGGCGCTATCTATTATTGGCGGCGAATGGACTGAAGGATCTTCATTAGTAGTAGATTTTAGTATAAATTCAAGTATTGTTGTGATGTCTCTATCCTGCATTAATCATTCTCTTATATGATGTTTTACTAGCATTTAACTGATTAAGAAGTATCTAAACACCTACCATTTGAATCTGTTGTAAAAATTTCTTTTTGGCTCTCGTAATTGGCGTATGAAATAGTTTATCATGTGCTTGGTTTGACTCAACCTTAAGTATAGCGCAATTAAGGCAAACAAGAGGCATTCCAGTGGTAAACAGATAGATATTATGAATATCTGTGTGTTGATTTATTAATCGGTTCGTTAGATAAGGGATTACGTTATGAATAAAACTCTAATAGGATTGAGTGCATTACTAGTGTCCTTCCCCGCATTCTCTGCAATTCCTGTTGATCTCAGCAGCCAATCAACCTCATTTTTAATGAATAAAAAATTTGAAATGAAGGAGAAAAATCGGTCTGTTGACTTTAATCAGACATTGCACATACGTATGGTAGAAACATTTCAAGGGCACCCTGTGTGGGGTGGTGATGCTATTGTGCATATTCCACAAGTAGGAAATTCTAAAAAGCCGCTCATGGCCATCGTTACTAAAGACACTTCTATGGATGGTATTGTCTACCAAGATATTGATCGTGATTTGTCAAGTACGCCGAGTCATGTATTTGCTTCCTCGCAGATGCAGAATGCGGTTGCACATGCTGTGACTCTTTTCCAACAAAAAACAGGAAATCATACACAGATTAATGATACGAAAAGCAAGTTGATTGTGTTTTTTGATAAAAACAATAAAGCACATTGGGCATTTCATGTAAGTTTCTTCGTGCCATCTATATCACGTGAATTACCTTCAAGGCCAACTTATATTCTTGATGCTAAGGATTTTTTTGTTTATAAAACATGGAATGATCTTAAAACACTGGATAATGTAGATGCAGGTGGTTTTGGTGGTAATCACAAAACAGGTAAAATGATTTTTGATGGATTAACCGGTCATGCTTCTAAATTAGAAATGCAACGTGATGCTGCTAGTAATAAGTGTTACATGCAGAATGACTACTTTGCAGTGAAGGATCAGCGTAATAACCAATCTGTTATGTCTTTTCCCTGCGAATTAACTAATCCGGATTACAATAATGTCTATTGGAATGGAAATCATGATCAGGTATTAACAACTTGGTCGCCAAGTAACGATGCTTTATTTGGAGCACAAGTCACAAGAGATATGTTTAGGGATTGGTACAATATGCCAATGTTAGTTGATGAAGATGGAAAGTCTATGTTTTTACCTATCATCGTGCATGATCCTGTGGAGAATGCTTACTGGGATAGTAAGAAAGTTCTGCTAGGAGATAGCGAAGGAAGCGATTGGTTTAATCCTTTTACGCAGCTAGACACAGTAGGACATGAGATTTGCCATGGATTTACTGAGCAGCATTCAGGCTTGGAATATTATGAACAGTCTGGTGGCTTAAATGAAGCGTTTTCTGATATGGCTGGTATGGCTACAGAATATTATGCATTTGGTAAAACTAAATATTTGGTAGGATGGGGTGATGTTCAAGCTGAAGGTAAGGCACTTCGGTACATGGATCAACCTAGTAAAGATTGTGAAGGCCGCGAGCCAGGCGATTGGTGTTCTATTGACCATATGAGTCAATACAATGACCTTATTGATGTTCATTATAGCAGTGGAATATTTAACCGTGTCTACTATTTACTGGCCAATACATCGGGTTGGAATGCGAAAAAAGCATTTGATGTGATGGTGCAAGCCAATATGTATTATTGGACACCTACAACAACTTTTGCAAAAGCAGCATGTGGGGTGATGAAAGCAGCAAAAGACTATAAATATGATTTGAGAGCGGTTTTTAAGGCTTTTCGAATGGTTGGTATTAACACTAGATCTTGTTCATGATTTAAATAGCTATAAAAAAACCCAGTCAGCGACTGGGTTTTTTGAGCGCTTCCACTTTTTGGGATCCTATCGCTACCCCCGTGAGCAATGGTAAAACTCACAATACACCCGTAATTATTTTTTTAAGAAACGTTTGACTGCTCTAATATATTGATCATGAGCATCAACCGCAATCGAATGACCGCATTTTTTAAATATTTTTAGCTGTGACTTTAGTATGTGCTTTGCGATAGTTTTAGATTGATTGGGACTACAAATCCAATCATTTTCACCCGCAAGAATTAACGTTGGACAAGTAATATTTTTCAACTTAGGTATTATGTCGAAGTTACGTAAAAAACTAGAAAACCCCTTATTTAATGCTTCATGTGACCAGATTGTCCTAGATTGACTAAACAATTTTTTGCGATTTTTTTTTGCAGTAGTTGAGTAAACAGCATCCATTGCTTTAAAAAAATCGACTACATGTTTGTGGTTTTTAAAAGTACCATTCCATAAATGCTGACTGATACTATTCTGTTTTGAACTGCCATATTGCTGCAAATATTGTCTTGCTTCATTAAGGAACCGATAACTTGGCGCAGTAGCGACTAAAATTAATTTTTCTAAATGCCGGTGATATTTAGCAGCATAACCTTGAGCCACCATACCACCGTAAGATGTTCCTAGTATGCATATCTTTTCCAGTCCCAAATGATTACGTAATGCTTCAATATCTTCAATGTTGTTTTTCATGGTGTAATCGGCTGGTTTTGTTTTTTTACTGCGGCCACAGCCTCTATGATCAATGAAGACCAATTGAACAACTTCTTGTAACTCAATAGAATGTTGTTTAAAGCGTAAATGGTCGCCTCCTGGACCCCCATGTAGTATGAACATGACAGGTCTTTCAATAAAATCATTGCCAGAAGGCTGAAGTTGCATACCAGCAATATCAAAATAAATTTCAGTGTTACGGATTTTAGCTTTCATGGATTCTCCAGTCTCTGGATGGTAAATTGCATAGATATGATAGGCATACAAACTTATTTTTTTGCAGGCATCGCAGCTGTAGTACCATGATTACCGTGGAAATAGGCGAAGAATTTTCCTTCAGGTCTTAAAATTAAAATATCTCGTTTACTATTGAAGCTATTTTCATAGGCTTCCAAGCTGCGGAAGAATGAATAGAATTTAGGATCAGCACCATAAGTTTTGGCATAAATTTCTGCTGCTTCTTGATCGCCTGTGGCCCGGACGGAGGCTGCCTTTGTAATTGCTTCTGCTTTGATTACAGTAACTCTTTGGTCTGCCAGCGCTTTTATCTCTTCTGATTTTTCCATGCCTTCAGCACGTTTTGCTTCCGCAAATTGCTTACGCTCTGCCTCCATACGTTTAAATACGGAGTCCATCACATCTTTGGGCAATGTAATAGTTTGTAAACGTACATCAATCACGCTAATACCTTGGTCTTTACCAACATGGTTGGCTTCTTCTCTGATAGATGCCATCATACCGGCGCGGTCAGATGAAATAGCTTGATAGCTGGTACGTTTACCATATTCTGCGCGCACAATGTCATTGAGACGTTGTTCTAACAAATTTTCAGCCCAGCTTACACTGCCACCCGTGCTGGTATAGAATTTGACAAGATTACTGATTCGCCATTTCGCAAAATATTCCACAACAAGATAAGTTTGTTCTTTAGTGACAACAGTGAGTGGATGCGAACTAGGCGTAGCGAGTTCTTGCATACGTGTGTCAAAAACCCATACACGATCAAGAAATGGTATTTTAAAGTGAAGTCCTGGTTGCACAATCAATGGTGCATTTGTTTTTGAGTCGTGAGTAATTTTACCTAATCTCAATATTAATCCTTGGGTGCCTTCATGAATAGAAAAAAAGGCCGTAAATATGGTTAGAACAAGGATAGCAACAATAGTAATGATGGTAGTGTGATTAATTCTCATTGTTGATTCCCGTATCCGGTGTCATAAGTGGCTGGTGGTATTGCAGAGGTACCTTGTGCCATTTGCACAGGCTGGGGTACATTTGCTGAAATTTCGGGATCATTTTGTTGTAATAATTTATCCAGTGGAAGATACAACATGTTATTACTGGTATTGAAATCAACCAGGATTTTAGTGGTTTGACTTAAGATACTTTGTATTGTTTCAAGGTACATCCGTTCACGCGTGACTTCTGGAGAGGTTAAATAGACTTTTAATAAAGCTTGATATTTCGCGATGTTTGCTTGTGCAGTTAATACCACTTTTTGTCTATAGCCCGTTGCATCTGCCAGCGTGCGAGCTGCCATGCCCTGGGCTAAAGGAATCACTTTGCTTGCATAAGCTTGTGCTTGTTGAATGTAAGTGGCTTTATCTTGGTCAGCGCGATTAACATCATTAAAAGCGGCACGTACTTGGTCTGGTGCTTGGACTTTTTTCAATGTGACTGCAACGACTTCTATCCCTGCCTGATAGGATGTCAGTATTTGTTTGGTTGCTTCAAATACTTTGGAGCTTAAAAACTCACGTCCTGTTGTTAGTGCATCATCTAATTTCATTTGACCAATTGCGGCGGACAACGCTCCTGCGGCAACTTGCTGGACTGTTTCATTAGGGCTGACGATATTAAATAAATAAGCACGCGGATCATTAATTCGATATTGTACATTTAATTCAACATTCACAAGGTTTTTAGATTGATCGTTGATATTATCATTAGTTTTTGCAGCAGCATTGACGGGTGCGTATTGGTTGGGTAAGTCACTTTGATCAGAGGATTTTGTTAAAAAATCGCCATCTATTGAGAATGAATAGATTTTCTGAATGTCTATTAGGTACTTAGTATCAATGAATCTTGCAATCCAGTGTAAACCGGGTGGCATCACGTCAATATATTTGCCAAAACGTAGGACAACAGCATTTTCTGCTGGGTTAACGATGTATAAACCGGACAAAGCCCAGATAACAAGGAATGCAATGAATATAAAAATGAACGTAAAATTGTTTCCATCATGTTGCGATGGATCTTCTAAATTATTATTACCTTGCTTTTTAGAAGTTAACATAGCTTGCAGTTTTTTGACAAAATCAGTAAGTGCTTTGTCAAAATTTGGGAGATTAGAATCATTTTTTCTTCCCCATGGATCATTTTCTGACATACATGCCTCAAACAATACGCATAAAAGAATTCATTGTAGCCACTAATGGTAGTGTTGTCTAAGAAAAATAATAGAGAAACTAGGAGTCATTTTATTCATCCTTCAAAGTACCCTCTGCAGGCATTCCTGCGAAGGTAAATACCCTATTGTTTTTTAGCTCCAAACACGCCCTCCATGGCGTTTAGGATTGCATCCTGCAATCCAGTCGCTTAAAAACAATAGGGTATTTACCTTCGCAGGAATGCCTATCCTCTCTACCTCTCACTGCAAAAAACTCGTAATGCACCCATAATTAAGCTATTTTACGGTACAGGGAGAATGAAATTTCAGGAAAATCTCATGATAAATAATGTTTTATTAATTACAGCAGCTTTTTTATTGGTATTAATGAATGCATTTTTTGTTGCTGCAGAATTTGGCATGGTTAAGTTACGTAATACGCGAGTTGAAGCGATAAAAGCAAATTATGGATTGCGCGGATATATGTTAGAGCAAGTGCATAAACATCTTGATGCTTATTTGTCTGCTTGCCAGTTAGGAATTACCTTAGCTTCTCTTGGTCTTGGGTGGATAGGTGAACCAGCTTTTGCGCATTTAATGGAGCCTTTGTTTCATTCACTTGGAATTGGGTCACCTCAGATCATTAAGGCCATCGCTTTTTTCACTGCGTTTTCTATTATTTCTTTTTTACATATCGTAGTGGGCGAACTTATGCCTAAATCGCTTGCCATACGTCGGTCGGAAGCGGTGTCAGTATGGACAGCGTTGCCATTATATGGATTTTATTGGCTAATGTATCCAGCAATTTGGGTCTTAAATACCTGTTCTAATTTTTTACTTAAAAAAATGGGATTGGATGCTTTTCAAGAAGGAGAGCACGCTTATTCAACGAAAGAAATTAAATTAATTTTAAGTGCAAGTCATCTGCATGGAGAGTTAAGTCAAGAGGAAACTGAGATTATCGAGCACACATTGGAGTTTGCAGAACTTCAAGTCACCGAGGTGATGCGTCATCGAGATGAAATCGTTTTATTGAATGTCCAGCAGCCTATTCATGTATTAATGCAAATTGTCATAGATCGTCGTTATAGTCGTTATCCTGTTTATGATCCTGATCAAAAAGATGTAATTGGTATTGTGCATGTTAAAGATCTTTTTGCCGCGTTGTATCAACAAAAAGAAATAACTAATTTGTTACCCTACGTTAGGCCTATATTGAAAGTGTCACATCAATTGCCTGCCATTGACTTATTACGAAAATTCCGTGAAGGCATGCCACATTTTGCATTGATATATAAGGGTAAGGAAAATTTATTGGGTTTTGTTACGCTAGATAATTTATTGCATGTGCTAATAGGGCGAATCAAAGATGAGTTTCATAAAACTCAAGATGATTGGATAAGAAACACTGATAATACTTTAACAGTAAAAGGTGATTGTTCTATTTACTCTTTAGAACGAGCTCTAGATTGTGACATCACTCTCATGCCTGATGAGGAAGATTTAGATACACTAGCTGGTTTAATTATTGTTAGATCAGGTCGCTTGCCAAAAATAGGAGATAAAATCCGCTTTAAAGAATTTGATGCAGTCCTTGAAGATATTCAAGGTTCTTATATCCGCAAAGTTAAAGTTATTCCTAAAGTATAACGGTAATCATTCACGTAGGTAGTCTAGCGCCTAAAAAAACAGAAGCGCTGCGATGTCGAAGTCATGCATGAAGGCGTGTTAAGAGGGTTAATCGAACGTTTACAACCAATCCATAATTATTTCCGATTAATACAGGCTGCCCAGGTCTGGCACATAGGATACGTGTGCATGCATCAACAGCATTGACGATAGCGAAGCGCAATAAGATAAGATAGGTACAAAGAAAACAAATAATTTAACACGAGAAAAACGAGTGACCATTATCTACTCTTTAGATTTATCACGATTAAACAGTGTACTACTCTATAGGGTTTTTGTTTCCAGCAAAGTGCAGACAGTCGAGTTTTTATCTAGCTTGAATTTGCCCAACTTTGACATCGAATGGCAAACGATATAATCCACGCTCTAATCCGTAATTCAACCGATTAATAATCGACGTAGGGTAATCTAGTGATAAGTAATCATCTTTAGATCGATAATATGCACCTACAAACGCAAATCCATCAACATTGCGATACATTTTTCCAACAGCTTCATCAATGGACTTACCAGCTCCTGTTATCACCGCTAAGTTCCAATCGAAGCCTACTGTTACCAATTTTCCCCGCTGATTTTTTCTCACATCCCAAAGCCACAAATCTTTTTCAATTTCACTTCGATAATCAATAGTGATATTTGCGGCAACGTGTTCATTATCATCTCGATTGAGATTAAATAATCTGACGGATGTTCCAACTGTGCCTAAAGTAAATGGAGATTCTTTTCGCACGATTTTTTCAAAAAAATTTGTGACAGACCCAGTTTGGGCTAGCTCAGTAAAAAGTGAATTATATCCTGGACGATTAGAGCAAAATTCTCCAAAGTACATTTTCCCATCGCGTTTATTTATTAGAATTGACGCATCCCATATAAATAACCCTTTGTGTTGACGGGCCATTTCATCGATGATAGGCGGAAAGCATATTTTGTTGATTCTATCTTCCATTTCGATGGGAAAAATTAAATCTTCAGCACATCCTGTTTGAATGGAAATATTTCCACTGCCAAATGATTTATTTTCAAAATTCATTGTGGTGGCAAGTGGGATTCCATCGTAATATATTTTTTCAGGTGTTAATTCAATGATTGAAGGAATAAAAAGCTCTAAAATAAATCCTAACCGTTCATATTCTTGTGGGAAATTATTTAGCATTTCAATGATCTGGCCTTTAGCTAGTGCTAGATCATTCATTGTGGGAACATAGGTTTTTGCATGGTCATGTTTACCTTTTAGTACCCAAATTTCATTTGTTTCTCTCAGGAAATTTATTGCCTCACTAACTTTAGAAAATTCTTTGACTTCAGGCGTATAAAGTTTTTGATAATGCTTTTTAACAAATTCTTTTGCATAGTCGCGATCAATTTCAAATGAATAATCTTCCTTTGTTGGAAAATTTCCTTCTACTCCTAAGTCACGTACCTTATCTGCCCAACGATATAAATTATTTTCTTCAAAGAATACAAAATATTCACGCGGATTTTTTATGGATCTCAATGATTCAATAATTCGTTCAGCAGATTGCAATTTGACCATGTTTTTAAATAACTTTAATCGTCGTTCGCGATTGAGATTATTTTCACTTATTCTTTTAGTTTCTTCTTCCATGACATAATCTTTGATATCTTCTATTTGCCCAACAACGACTTCATTTCCTTCTTGCTGGAGTTTATAAGCAACTGGCAAACTGAGCCCATTATAAGTAATGAATATATATTTCACGTATTCTTTCCTCCTTACTTATATAGGTTATTTTCTTGAAGAATCATCGAACCTTATTTGTTATCCATTTCTTCATTATAAATCGATATGGCCAAGTTTGCCTATTTATTGCATGAGCCTTATCAGGAAATCACTTTTGTGTAGCGGAGATTATTTTATTAGTAGCAATAAGATTTCTTGTTCTTCAACTTTATAAATTAGACGATGATGGTTGACGGCTTCACAATATAACCCAGTCATGCCTTCAATTTTTGCCACGCCAGGAGGGCGTGGGTTAATAGCCAGTGCTTCAATTAACTTGATGATGTGTTTTTGGCTTTTAGATGGTAATGCACGGATTTGTCTCAATGCTGCAGGTGCGATTTTTACATTATAAGGTGTATTAGCCACGATTAATCAGCCTATTTCTTCTCTTAGGTGACTCAATGTCATTGTGCCTTGATTTCTTGCTTCTTGCAGTGCTTCAAGCGCTTCGGCCAAGTCGTCTTTGTTTTGTGATAATTGTATACGATGAAAATCTTCTAACGGTACAATGGCTGCGATGTCTTTGCCACGCCGAGTCAAAATGATTCGCTCTTTATGGTGTGAAACGCGATTAACAAGTTCAGAAAATTCTTCCTTGGCATCTATCGTACTAACATACGTAGTAGTCATGAGAAATCCTTTATATTGCTGATAGGCTCTTGCTTGTCATCGCAGATAACAAGCAAGGTTTTAGATTGCTAACTAAGCGTGAGACACTTCTTCTTTTTCCATTAATTCAGTGTATTTACCCATCGCTGCTAGACTATTGAGTTTTGCTCGTTTATAGAATGCGGCTTGTGCAGCAGATATATTTTTTGCCTGTCCGGCCCATGTTTTCATGCAATAATCTTGTAATGCCCTAGCGTAAGAAAAACTCAAATTCCATGGCAAATAACCAAGTTGATTCATCGCATTCAAATGTGCAGTGGATTGCTCTGGGGTTTGACCACCTGATAGAAAGTTAATCGTGGGTACTGCTCCAGGAACAGTACGGCGTAGTACACGAACTGTTGCTTCAGCGACCTCATTGACACTTGCTTTTTGTGAGCAGGCTTTACCATTGATGATCATACTGGGTTTTAAAACAATATATTCTAATTTTACTTTATGACGATATAGTGCATTGAAGACTGCATGCAGCACTGGTTCAGATACTTCTTCACAATGTGTGATGGTGTGATCGCCATCGATCAAAATTTCTGGTTCCACAATAGGAACAATGCCTTGTTCTTGGCATATAGCGGCATAGCGGGCCAATACTTCAGCATTGGTCTTAATGGCTAATTTGCTAGGCGTGTTATTTGAAATAGCATAAACTGCGCGCCATTTAGCAAAACATGCGCCTTTGGACTTGTATTCTGCTAATCTTTCCGGAAGACCATCTAAGCCTTGTGTGATTTGTTCGTCAGTTGTATTTGCAAGATGTACTAGGCCTTTGTCTACTTTAATGCCTGGCAAAATACCTAAATTTTTTAATGTTTCTGGAAATGGAACGCCTTGGTTGGTTTTTTGATTCAAGGTTTCTTCAAATAAAATCACGCCAGCAACATATTGATTGCATCCAGGTGTTGTCATGAGAATTTCACGATAAGTTCTTCGCGTTTCTTCAGAGGACTCAATACCTACTGCTTGAAATCGTTTAGTAATTGTTGGGGTGCTTTCATCTGCTGCTAAAATACCTTTGCCTTTGGTAGCAAGTTTGTTAATTGTTGAGGTCAACTCGGCGACGATGGTCATGTGGGGTTTCCTTCTTGCACATTCTTAAACTGCTGCTGAGCGTAGCATAATTTTACAGTGAGATCGAGGTCGATTTATAGCAGAGTGGTATCTGAACGAGTCTGCCCTTTGTATTTTTTATATTCGGTTGTAAAAGACGTTTCTCTTCCGACTTTTGCTAAAGTGGATTCCTGTCCACTTTTTCTTATATAAAAAATACAAAGGGCAGACCCGTTCAGATGCTACTTACTATTTAAGTATGAGAATTTCTAGTCTCAAGCGGCGTCAATGCCATCGTTTGACTTGACACAGAATGTGATACAGGCGGAAAAAGAGTTAATGTGGCGCTGTTCTTGTGACTAAACAAGCCATGTGTTCTTCGCTGGGTAGCCAAACTAGGCACAGAAGGACGATTGGCCTACTGCTTGGTGTGAAATCGATGATAATAATCGTGACACTCTTCTTTGGGCAGGGTCAAATGCCGCTCTCGAATCACTTGTGTCAAGTGGGGATCCAGTTGGTCCTTGTTTTGCCAACACTTTTTGCTGATAAAGCAGTAAAAGTTTTCAATCAAAATAGCTCCGCAACTGTTGGGATCACATTGTTGCAAGGCACGCGACGGGATTTGAATAGGAAGACCTTCAGGCATTTCAACAAATCTTAATAAGCTTTGGCGAAGATTACTTGCTGCTTACTAGGTTCGCCAGTAAATATGCATTTGCCTGGGCCTGATGGATGATCAAAAGGGATGCAACGTATAGTAACGCTTAAATCTTGCTTGAGCTTGGCCTCTATTTTTGTGCTGCCGTTCCAATGTGCTAATGCAAAACCATTGTCGCCGGTAAAAAATTTGTAAAAATCCTCTTGGTTTTGTATGGGAGTCGTATTATTGAGTCGGAATGTTTGTGCGCGCAGTAACAGATGGGCTTGAATGTCGTCTAATTCTGCTTTGACGATATGAAGAAATTCTTGTCGTGATAATGTCTTACGGTCTTTATAATCTCGGTCACGTCGTCCCATGAAGATAGAATTATTTAAGTACTCTTTGTTGCCTATTTCAAGTCGGATGGGGATACCTTTTTTAACCCAGCTCCAGCTTTTTTCACCTCCTGGAAGTTCGCGGGTGTCGATTTCAACCTCTAAACGCCGGTCATGGTAATATATTTGCCTTAACTCATCAGCAAGTTGTTGGCAGTAAGGTAGAATGTTCGCTCTATCTTCTTCTTTATGAATAATAGGCAATATAACGATATGCGATGGCGCTAGTTTGGGGGGGAGTATCAAACCATTGTCATCACTGTGTGCCATAATAAGTCCGCCAATTAAGCGCGTGGATACGCCCCATGAAGTGGTCCAGGCAAATTCTTCTTTGCCTGCAGCGCTTAAATATTTTATGTTAAATCCACGGGAAAAATGTTGGCCTAAAAAATGAGATGTGCCTGCTTGTAGAGCTTTTTTGTCTTGCATCATTGCTTCGATACAATAGGTGTTTACTGCACCAGGAAAGCGCTCGCTTTCACTTTTTTCGCCTTTAATCACAGGTATTGCCATGTATTGTTCTGCAAAGTGTGCATAAACATCCAACATGCGGCGGGATTCTTGCATGGCTTCTTCTGCTGTTGCATGTGCGGTGTGTCCTTCTTGCCAGAGGAATTCAGTCGTACGCAAGAACATGCGAGTACGTAACTCCCAGCGCACAACATTGGCCCATTGGTTAACAAGTAAGGGAAGGTCGCGGTAGGACTGAATCCAGCGGGAGAAGGCATCTCCTATAATCGTTTCTGAAGTGGGGCGAAGAATATAAGGCTCTTCTAATGGGCTTGCAGGTACTAATTTTCCTTCGGCATCTTTTGCAAGACGATGATGTGTCACGATAGCACACTCTTTTGCAAATCCTTCGATATGCTCAGCTTCTTTTTGCATAAAACTCATGGGGATCATGAGTGGGAAATATAAGTTCTTATGGCCTGTTGCTTTGAATGCATCATTGAGTACGCGTTGCATGTTTTCCCAAATTGCCCAGCCCCATGGTTTAATGATCATGCAGCCCCTGACAGGAGAGATTTCAGCCAGATCAGCTGCTTTGATGACTTGCTGATACCACTCAGGATAATTTTGCTCCCGGGTTGGGGTAATAGCGGTTTTATTTGATTGTTTGGATTGCATCTAATACTTCCTCAACATGCCCTGCGACCTTAACCTTACGCCAAATTGCGCGAATAATACCATGCTTATCAATGAGGAAAGTAGAGCGCTGTATGCCTAAAAAAGTTTTACCAAACAGACTTTTTTTATTGATCACCCCATAAGCTTCACATACGTCTGCATTGGTATCAGCTAGTAGCGTGAATGGCAGTGAATAGGTTTCTCTGAATTTTGCATGGCTTTTTACATTGTCTTTAGAGATGCCAATGATTTCCACGTTATGCTTTTGAAATGCGGTAAAATTATCACGGAAATCACAAGATTCTCTTGTACACCCTGGGGTATTATCTTTGGGATAAAAGTAGAGAACGATAGGCTTGTTTTGTAGCTTGCTGAGAGTAATTTCTTTGTTTTCCCTGTCGGTTGTTAGCGTAAAGTCCGGTGCTGTATCACCAATTTTTAGTGTCATTAAAAATATCTCCCGCTGTTTTATACAGTTTCAATTTTCCCGTTACCTTTTATTACACTGTACCTAGTGCTGCTTCTAGGTTGAAGTTTAAGCAATGATTAGTGGGGGAAGAATATCATTATTGTTGTTTTAAGGCATGTTTTATTGATAGCAAATACTCGTGGTCTGCTATGATGATTTCTGTGTAATGGGAGCGTAAGGTTGAATAATAACCGTTCACCTCAAGAGCATGTGTCGTACATGTCAAAGGTGAACGGATCCTACTTGATAACGATCTTCTATAAAGAAGGAAACAATATCGAGTTTTAACGGGTAACTGCGTGGCCAACTAAGCCGCCGCCCACTGCACCCACTGCGGCACCTGCAGCACTTCCACCAGTGACACCATAGCCTACTACACCACCTAACGCTGCACCGCCAGCTGTTCCCATTTGTCTATTAGTGCATGCAGTAAGAAGACCCATTGCTAATATGACTGTGATAGATGAAAGCATAAGTTTTTTCATGATAACCACCTCGTCCATTAAGTTAAGTATTCTCACCCTCATTTTAACAGTTATTTTATCAAATTGGCCTGATATGAGCCTTGACCATTGATTGTTAACGATTTCCATAACCAAGGGAGGGTTTTTTTTATCAATGCATCAAATTGCCACGGAGGATTAAAAATAACCATACCGCAGCCGTTCAAATGATTAGGTAAGTCTGGATAAATAGTTAATTCTATGGAAAAAATAGGAAGAGCAATAGTTTCTTTTAAAATGCGGTAAAAACGATCAACTTGGTTTTTTTCTTTGATGGGATACCAAATTGCGTAAATACCTGTGCTCCAGCGTTTGATGGCGGTGGGTAAAGAACGAGCAATGCGTGTGAATTCATCCGGGTTTTCATAAGGTGGATCAATCAAAACGATACCTCTTCTTTCGCGAGGAGGCAAAAATGCTTTTAACCCAAGAAAACCATCTGTGTGATGCACAGCAACTTGTTTATCACCAGCAAATGCGGTTTTTAGTGCTTGATATTCTTGCGGCTGTAACTCACATGCAATAATGCGATCATGCGGACGGGCTAGGTAGCGTGCAATCATGGGTGAGCCAGGATAATAGCGTAGTGATGCAAACTTTGCTCCCGTCAGTTGGTTATTAATTTTATGCACACAATCAAGATAGTCTTTTACTAGAGGCGGCGGGTTTTCTTGCTGAATGATTTTCTCTATTCCACCTTCATACTCTCTGGTTTTTTTGGCGAATTCAGAAAATAAATCATAATAGCCAGTGCCTGCGTGCGTATCGATATAACAAAAAGATGAGTCTTTGCGGGATATCGAAGTGATAAGAGCAGTTAAAATAACGTGTTTGACCACGTCAGTGAAGCTTCCCGCATGATAGGAATGACGATAATTCATTGTTTCAATCCCAAAGGGGATAATGTTCTAAAGTAATATCTTCACCAAAAAATAATTTTGCGTTTGTGGCGAATGATTCGGTGTAATCAGATAGATAAAAATGCTTTGTACTCGTCCCACTTCCATTAAGCAAGTTGTTTTCTTCTAGCTGTTTTTTAACTGCTAGTGCAACAATTTCAGATGAGTCAATAATTTCGATAGATCTATTGTTGGACATCATATACAACTGAAAAATTTTATTTTTGATAATAGGATAATGGGTGCAAGCTAGTACTAAGGCATCAATATGTTGCAGTTCAGGGTGTGATAAATAAACCTGCAGCAATGAATCAATGACATGATGGTTGCCAAATTCTTCAATTGCAGAAGCGAGAAGATTAGTGGCATGAGAAGATAATTGAATGTTTAAGTTTAAATCATCAATTTTCTTTTTATAGATATGTGAGTTAACCGTTTGTTTGGTTCCGATGAGGCCAATATGTTTAGACGCATATTTTTCTTTAAGCAAATGAATAGTGGGATCAATGACATTCATTACCATTGCTTTGCTGCCAATATATTCTTTTACTAACTCATACGCGGCAGCAGAGGCAGAATTGCAAGCAATTAAAATCAATTTACATTCTTGTTGTAATAACATGTGGGCAATTTTAACGGCATATGCTTGAATAGCTGCCGTGGATTTGTCGCCATAAGGTAAATGCGCGGTGTCGCCAAAATAAATAATGTTTTCTTTAGGTAAGGATGTCACTAGGGCGTGTGCAACTGTTAATCCGCCTATTCCGCTATCGAATATGCCAATGGGTTGTGAAGATAAATGATTAGGTTCCATGATTGGTATTGTATTCGCTGCAATTAAAATATTACAGTGGCAACATCATAAAAAATGTCTGTATAATGGCCCTGATGTTTTGGTTTTTTTATTTAAGTAAGCAAATAAACAAAAGGAGTTGAACGATGAAGAAAGTGACAGGATTATTACTTGTTATGGTAATGATGGGCGTATTAGTTGGTTGTTATTCAACCGCTTGCATGCAGCCAGCCCCAATGAATATGAAAGGTGAAGGCTAATATAAGCAGCAATCAAAAACCTGACCGCAATTTCGGATTGAATCCAAAGCGGGCATCTCATCAAGAAGGGCGCTATTGTAGTGCCCTTTTTATGTCAGGGGTTTGTTGTTTAAACACCATCCTTTAAGCTGAGTTATTGCAATATTTCCTCTAACCCAACAACTAACTGGTTTAATGTCAATACTTTCTCGCAGGCAAGGCATACGCCAGGCATGAAGCACTCTCTATCAATGCTATCATGGCGTAATGTTAATGTTTCACCTGTATTACCAAAGATAATTTGTTGGTGAGCGAGAAACCCTGGTAAGCGGACAGCGTGAATAGGAATATGATGGTGGGTTGCTCCACGTGCACCTGGTACTGTTTCGTGAGAGGGCTTTGTAGAAGCGTTAGCAGGTGCTGTTTGCGCAAGCATTTCAGCAGAGCGCAATGCTGTTCCAGACGGGGAGTCTGCTTTAGTATCGTGATGCATTTCAATGATTTCAACATGAGGCATATATTTTACAATTTCTTGTGCGTGCTTCATCATTAAAACCGCACCTAATGAAAAATTCGGTGCAATGATTCCACCCAATTTCAAATTTGCACATTTCTCTTGAAATAATTGAATTTGATTGATGGTCAAACCCGTTGTGCCAATGACAGGGTGAGCACCAGTTTCGATGATGATAGACGTACTATGAAAAACAGCTTCAGGATGGGTGAAATCCACAACAACTTGCGCACCACTATCTTTGATGGCTCGTTTTAAATCATATTCTCGGCCGGTTTGACCTACTAATTCAAAGTTAGGATGGGCATTGATAGTTTTTACAGTCATCTGGCCCATGCGGCCAAATGCGCCATTAACTAGGATTTTGATAGGCATAATCAATCCTTTTTTTCAGAATGAATTTTAGGGTATGTTGACAATGGTCTTTCTTGCTGCAAAACAAGTGCCATCGGTCAAAATTTGTGAAAATTTTCGTTAAATAGTCCCTGCTATTCGCCTTAAATTTTCACAAATTTTGACCGATGGCCTCGTTTTTCGCTTGAGAAAGCAATTGTCAACATGCCCTAAAGACTATAGAGGTAAAACAAGTTAAAGGAAATAAAATTTGGTGAGATTTTAGCTAGATGAAGGTTTTTTCCTAAAGAAAAGTTGATAGACGGAAACATACGTACTACCTTTAGATATAGAGTGGTTTCGCTGACCTTACGCGATGGGGTAGATAAACAATCGAAGGAGTTCCCACGTTCTTCAGCGGAACTTCTAATATTTCTCTGAAAGTCTTTAGTAAAATAAACAAGTGATAGCAGGTGACATGAAGTGATTGATAAAGCTGGCTATAGATATGGTATAGGGATCATTTTGGTAAATGATAACCGGCAAGTTTTCTTTGCTAAACGTATAGGTATGCTTGCATGGCAATTTCCCCAAGGAGGAATGAAAGAAAATGAAACGCCAGAACAGACGATGTATCGTGAGTTGAAGGAAGAAGTTGGTTTAAATCCAGAAGATGTGCAAGTGCTCGCTAGTACGCGGCGTTGGTTACGTTACCGGTTGCCTAGCCGTTTAGTGAGGCATTATGCCAAGCCATTATGTATAGGACAAAAGCAAAAATGGTTTTTACTACGCTTAACTAATCAAAGGGCCAAATTCAATTTACATGTGAACAATGATCCTGAATTTGATTCCTGGGCATGGGTTTCATACTGGTATCCGTTGCGTCAAGTCGTGACATTTAAGCGGCGGGTTTATGTGATGGCATTGAAAGAGTTTGCCAAAATTGTTTTATCTAAGCGGTTTCGTGAGCTAGATAAAGAGGAAAATGATGCTTAATATTTTGCGGCACATTATCCAGGAAGTAGCTGGCGCTCAAGATTTTAGTGAAGCGTTGGACATCATGGTGAAACGTATTGCTAATGCGCTTGCTACTCAAGCTTGCTCCATTTTTTTACTGGACCGATATCATGGTGAATATGTGTTAGCGGCTACACAAGGATTAAATCCACAAGGTGTTGGTAAGATTCGTATTCCCATGACCAAAGGCTTGATTGGATTAGTGGGTGAACGTGAGGAGCCAATTAATATTGACGATGCGACTAAACACTCTCATTTTTTACGTGTAGCAGAAGCAGGTGAAGATGCTTATCGTGCTTTTTTAGGCACACCAGTCATTTACCATAGACGAGTATTGGGGGTATTAATCGTCCAGCAAGAAGAACCGAGACGTTACGATGAGTCTGAAGAAGCGTTTCTAGTGACTCTTGCTACTCAGCTTGCTGCTATTATTGCGCATGCAGAAGCAGTCGGTGTTTTATCTAAATTGATGGAAAACTCAAAAGATAAGCGCCATGATTTGGTTTACTCTGGTGTGCCTGGTTCACCTGGGATCGGAATGGGTGTGGGGGTAGTGGTTTATACTTCTTATGATTTAGATTCTGTACCAGATCGGGAGCCTGAGGATATTGAGGCTGAAATTGCATTACTTGATAATGCGTTTGCAGCGGTGCGCGAAGACATTAGGCTTTTAAGCGAGCGTCTGTATCCTTCTTTGCCTCCGGAAGAACGTGCTTTGTTTGATGTTTATCAGCGCATATTGGACAGTGCGGATCTTGGCAAGGAAGTAGCAGACAATATACAGGCAGGAAATTGGGCACCTGGTGCATTAAGAGAATCCATTCAAACACATGTGCGTCGGCTGGAAAGTCTAGATAATGAATATATGCGTGAGCGTGCCATAGATATTAAAGACCTTGGTTTGCGTGTGCTTGCTTATATGCAAAAAAATAGCCGGACAATGCCGCAATACGCAGAAAAAACCATTTTAATCGGTGAAACAGTATCACCAACTGATTTGGCGGAAGTGCCAGAAGGTTGTCTTGCCGGAGTGATTTCATCTAAAGGTTCGAGTAATTCTCATGTTGCAATTTTAGCGCGTGCGATGAAGGTACCTACTGTGATGGGCGTGAGTGAAGCACCGCTGCATGAGCTTCAAGACAAAGAAATTATTGTAGATGGATTTTATGGTCAAGTGCATGTATCGCCTAGTCAATCGTTACGCATGGAGTTTGAGCGTTTGATTCAAGAAGAACAAAAATTAGATGCAGAACTTGACGAAATACGCGATTTGCCTGCAGTGACAAAAGATGGTCAGCGTATTGGTTTATTGGTTAATACAGGATTGGGCGCAGATATTAGCATTTCACTTGCTGTGGGTGCTGAAGGAGTAGGATTGTATCGTACAGAAATTCCATTTTTAATGCGGGACCGTTTTCCATCAGGCGAGGAACAACGCATCATCTATCGCCAATTACTCGCCTCATTTGCTCCACGGCCAGTGATTATACGAACGTTAGATGTGGGTGGAGATAAGCCACTGCCGTATTTCCCAATAAAGGAAGATAATCCATTTTTAGGCTGGCGTGGAATACGGATTACCTTGGACCATCCAGAAATTTTTCTGTCACAAGCACGAGCAATGATGCGGGCTAGTGAAGGATTGAATAACATGCGCATCATGCTTCCTATGATTACAGACGTTAGCGAAGTGGACGAAGCTTTGCGCTTGCTAAAAAAAGCGTTTATGGAAGTGCGAGATGAGGGATGCAACATTGAAATGCCACAGATTGGCGTCATGATTGAAGTGCCATCAGCAGTATACCAGGCGCGTGTGCTCGCAAAGCGGGTTGATTTTTTATCGGTGGGGAGTAATGATTTGACGCAATATATTTTAGCGGTTGACAGGAATAATCCTCGTGTTGCTAATTTATATGACACGCTGCATCCAGCAGTGCTGCGTGCTTTGATTCAAATTGTGGAGAGTGGGCATCAAGAGGGTAAACATATTAGTATTTGTGGTGAATTAGCCGGTGATCCAGTGGCAGTGATACTGTTATTGGCAATAGGATTTGATTCATTAAGTATGAATGCTTCGTCTATTGGCCGTGCCAGATGGGTCATTAGGCACATTACCAAAAAAGAATCGGCAAAATTATTGCATGAGGTGTTAAGTATGGAAAATGCTGTCATGATACGTTGTCATATGGAGTTGGCTTTAGAACGTGCAGGATTAAGCGGTTTGATTCGGATGGGAAGATAATGCTAACTTATCCTAATCCTGATCCCGTTGCGTTTCATATCATTTCTTGGCCGGTGTACTGGTATGGTTTGATGTACTTGATAGGGTTCCTCGCAGGGTGGGGATTGCTTGCACTGCGGACTTATTTTTCGCCGCGCGGTTTTACTCAAGATCAAATATCGGATATTGCATTTTATAGTGCATTGGGTGCCATCATTGGGGGGCGGCTAGGCTATATGCTGTTTTATGATTGGCATGTTCTATTTTCTAATCCGCTAATGATTTTTCAAGTTTGGAAAGGAGGCATGTCATTTCATGGTGGTTTGCTAGGTGTTCTCGTTGCCATGACGTATTTTGCGAGGAAACTGGACAAGCCATTTTTAGCATTAACAGACTTCATCGCTCCTGTTGTTCCAATTGGATTAGGTGCTGGCCGTATTGGGAATTTTATTAATGGAGAATTATGGGGGCGTGTCACAGATGTTTCTTGGGGCATGATATTTCCTAATGGAGGAGCACTGCCGCGGCATCCTTCTCAACTTTATGAGTTTTCTATGGAAGGAGTCTTGTTATTTCTCATTTTGTTTATTTATTCATGGAAGCCTAGACCGTTGGGAGCCGTTTCCGCGTTGTTTGCGATTTTTTATGGATTGTTCCGTTGTACAGCGGAGTTTTTCCGTGAACCTGATGTGCAAATTGGTTATATTTTGGGGAAGATGACAGAAGGGCAATTATTATCGTTGCCACTCATATTAGTCGGGGTCATCCTCTTGCGTTGGGCATATAAAAAGGGAAAAGTTGTGGTATGAAACAGTATCTTGATTATCTCCAGCATATTTTAAATCACGGTGTGCGCAAGATCGATCGTACTGGTGTAGGTACATTAAGTGTATTTGGATATCAAATGCGCTTTAATCTAGAAGAGGGGTTTCCTCTTATGACGACAAAAAAGCTGCATACCAAAAGCATTTTTCATGAATTATTATGGTTTTTACGCGGTGATACCAACATTCAGTATTTACAAGAGAATGGAGTCAGTATATGGAATGAGTGGGCTGATGAAAAGGGTAATTTGGGTCCGGTGTATGGTAAGCAGTGGCGTAGTTGGCAAACTATAGATGGTCGAGTGATTGATCAAATCAATGAGTTAATCAAACAAATTAACACTAACCCTGATTCTAGGCGTTTGATTGTTAATGCGTGGAATGTAGGTGAATTAGATAAAATGGCTCTGCCGCCTTGTCATTTATTATTTCAATTTTATGTCGCGAATAAAAAATTATCTTGTCAATTATACCAACGCTCAGCCGATTCGTTTCTGGGTGTGCCATTTAACATTGCCTCTTATTCACTGCTAACACATATGGTTGCGCAACAATGCAATCTTGAGCCTGGTGATTTTATCTGGACAGGAGGAGACTGCCACATTTATCTCAATCATTTAGAGCAAGTCAAATTACAGTTAAGTCGCCAGACTTACCCCTTGCCGCAGCTACATTTTAAACGTTGTCCCCCCTCGCTATTTGATTATACTTATGATGATTTTGACATTGTAAACTATCAATCTCATCCTCATATTAAGGGCGCAGTTGCTGTCTGACAGGTCATATGACTCAGGCGACTCAACCTAGTCTATAACTGGATCCTCTTGTCTACGGCCGGGCTAGTCCAGTGTTTTTCTTAGTGATACAGAGCGACCTTCGCAAGAGGATCTAGTTACGGACTAAGTTGACTCGCTTGTCCGCACATCTATCATGATCCATTACAGTCATGTTCGTCATAATTGCTTTGCTGCAAGGGTTCTTCGCTTGCTTGAATATTGGCTTCGCGGGTGTTACTCGTAGCGCCGCTGAAAACCATCTTGCTCTTCAGGATGTTGCAATATGCCTGCTTCGTAGTAGGTGGAGTCATGGAAGAGCATGAACAGAGCAGGATTGTGAATGCGAGGGTGGATAAGAATAAACGTACAAACGGGTTCATTTAATATATCCTTAGGTGGCCAAGGCCCACAAAGTTAAGATATCCATCATTGGATTCTAAGTTCCATTGTATTTTCTTATGACTAAGAAGGGAATCTGGTAAGGGATTTAAATTAGAAACAGCTTAATGTAAATATTAGGTGATAATGGTATCTGAGCCAGTTTACTCCCTGTTATTTTTATATTCGGTCGCAAAAGACGTTTCCCTTCCGGCTTTTGCTAAAGTGGACTCCTGCCCACTTTTCCTCATATAAAAATAACAGGGAGTAAACTGGCTCAGATACCATTATCACCTAATCTACATAGCTTAATTTAGTAAGCATTGGATTAATATTGATTATTTTATGGTCGATATCTTTGTAATACCATATTTTTTCTATAAGGATTGCAATGATTGGTGTTACCGCTTATTCTGCTTGCATACATAAGTGAAGAATTTTAACACAGATTGAAGATAGGGAATGTTTATGAAGGAGAGCCTGAGGGCTATTATAGTTATTAATGTCAAAGTTTAAACGAAAGAAAGATCCTTTTGCAGAAAGGGAACTTAAAAAATACGAAAATCCCATTCCTAGTCGGGAATTTATCCTAGAGTATCTTGCAGAAATAGGTCGTCCTGCCACACAGCGGCAAATTGAAGAAGATTTAGATTTAACTTCCCCTGATAAACAAGAAGCGCTGCGCCGCCGCTTAATTGCCATGGCCCGTGACGGACAATTATTGAAAAACCGCAAAGGGGCTTACGGCCCGCTGGAAAGCATGGAATTAATCGCCGGTCGGGTGATAGGGCATAAAGATGGTTTTGGATTTGTTGAACCCGACACAGGTAAAGATGATTTATTTTTAACTCCACGACAAATGCGCATCGTTTTTCATGGAGACCGAGTATTAACCAGGGTATCTAATGTTGACACTCGGGGTCGTCGAGAAGCGGTGATTGTTGAAGTCCTAGAACGAAATACGCAACAAATTGTGGGTCGCTTTTACTCAGAATCAGGAATTGCTTTTGTTGAATCGGCCAATCAACGTATTACGCACGATATTCTCATTCCACCTGATGCGCAACATGGTGCACAACATGGCCAAATTGTTGTGGTTGCTATTACGGACCAGCCAACACTGCATACACGCCCGTTAGGGAAAGTGATTGAAGTGTTGGGAGACCATATGGCTCCTGGGATGGAAATTAATGTTGCTATTCGTAATCATGATCTGCCATACGTATGGCCTGAAGATGTACTATTAGAAGCATCACGGTTTTCTCCTCATGTGACAGAAGATTCAATTATAGGCCGTGAAGATTTGCGTCATTTGCCATTTGTCACCATAGATGGTGAGGATGCAAAAGATTTTGATGATGCAGTGTATTGCACACCTCGAGAGAAAGGGGGGTGGATGTTGTATGTCGCCATCGCTGATGTTGGGTATTACGTGCGTCCTCATACTGCATTGGATAAAGAGGCATATAATCGGGGAAATTCAGTCTATTTTCCTGGCCGTGTGATCCCCATGCTGCCTGAGACATTATCAAATAATTTATGTTCCTTGGTTCCTCATGTTGATCGCTTGGCAATGGTATGTGAAATGACTATTCATGCAACGGGCAGAATCATGAAATACCGTTTTTGCGAAGCAGTTTTCCAATCCCATGCGCGACTCACTTATAATCAAGTTTATGCCATGATGGAAAAAAAGGACAAGCGTATGCGGGAACAATTTGCTGCGCATGTTCCTCATTTAGCGAGTTTATATGATCTCTTTCGTACACTGCAAAAAGCCCGTAAAGCGAGAGGTGCCATTGATTTTGACCTGCCGGAGACAAAAATTGTTTTTGGAAAGGATCGTAAAATAGAAAAAATTATTCCTTATGAGCGCTTTGATTCTCATCGTGTAATTGAAGAATGTATGTTGTGTGCAAATATTTGTGCCGCGCGTTTTCTAGAGAAACATAAACAGCCTGGGTTATATCGTGTGCACCAGGGGCCAACAGAGGAAAAGTTGAAAAACCTGACAAAATTCTTGGGAGAAATAGGCTTGAGTATGCCAGGGCACCGAGATCCCGTTTCGGGTGATTATGCACATATTTTACGTGTGATCCAAGACCGTCCTGATGCGCATATGATTCAAACGATACTCTTACGTTCTATGAGTCAGGCGGTATATAGTGCTGAGAATCGTGGCCATTTTGGATTAGCTTATGAAGCTTACGCTCATTTTACCTCGCCTATTCGCCGTTATCCTGATTTATTGGTACACCGATCGATTAAGCAAATTCTGCAGCATAAAAAGCCCAGCACGGATGAGGCGGCATTAGCAAAAGCAGGAGAACATTGCTCGATAACAGAGCGGCGTGCAGATGATGCAACCCATGAAGTGACAGATTGGTTAAAGTGCGAATTCATGATGGACAAAGTAGGCCAAGAATTTTCTGGTGTTATCTCAGGCGTAATGAATTTTGGTGTATTTGTTGAGTTAGCAGAAATATATGTTGAAGGTTTGGTGCATATTAGTACTTTGCCTGATGATTATTATTTATTTGATCCTATTAAACACGCTCTATTAGGTGAGCGCACAGGAAGGCGGTTCCGCTTAGGAGATCAGATAAAAATCCGAGTTGCACGTGTCGATTTAGATCAACGAGAAATAGATTTCGTGTTAGCGGAAGGTGTGCGTGGAACCAGGGCGAGTAACATGAGGAATCGATCGCCCAAGAAAAAAATGGAAAAAGAAAAGCGTGATGATGAAAAGAAAAGTAAAAACCAACGTGATACTAAGAAAAAACAGCATGTTGATAGTCATGCGAAAGCAAAAAAGAAAAGACGTAAGCGACAGAAGAAATCATGATGACCTCAAGTAAACAATTTATTTTTGGCCTGCATGCAGTAGAGGCATTATTACAAAAGCAACCTGAGCGTGCGCTCCGTTTATGTGTTTATCAAGAGCGTCAGGATAAAAAAATTGAAGCTATTGTTAATCTTGCTAAAAAAAGAGAAATACCAATTGATTATGTCTCACGTCATGAGTTAGATCGCATGACACATGATGCTAATCACCAAGGTGTGGTTGTTTTTTGCGATAAGCTGCATATTTATTCTGAACATGATTTAAAACAATTGTTGCAAAATCTAAGTGAGCCTGCATTCATCTTGGTATTAGATAGTGTACAAGACCCGCATAATCTTGGGGCTTGTTTTCGCTCTGCTGATGCAGCTGGTGTACATGCTATCATCGCACCAAAAGATAAGGCAGTGGGTTTGACGCCTGTTGTCAGCAAAGTTGCCAGTGGCGCGGCAGAATCCATTCCGTTTGTGCAAGTGACTAACTTAGTGCGTGTGATTGAAGAATTAAAGGAATTTGGTATCTGGGTTTATGGCGCCGATGCGGAAGCAACACAAATGCTTTATCAAACCAAGTTGTCAGGGCCTGTTGCGATGGTGTTGGGGGCAGAGGGTTCTGGGTTGCGCCGGTTGACACGGGAGCATTGTGATGTGTTGTTGAAAATTCCGATGCGTGGGCTAGTTTCAAGCTTAAATGTCTCAGTGGCCGCAAGTGTTCTTTTATTTGAAGTAGTTAGGCAGCGTTATCATCACTCGTCCCCTGCCGCTCAGCTTGACTGACTTGGCGGATTCCTACCTGACGGGACGGCTCCTTTTATGTTATACTTCCTTTAGTGTTAGCATAAGGTTAATAAGATTAACTTAATTTTTTATTACCCTATCTAGATTATTATAAGAAATCATAATTTTGATGTAAAACGAGAGAAGAAGTCATGCCTAACTCTAAATCCATGTCAATGGAAACATTGCATGAGAAGATGCAATCGTGTATTTCCAGTTTAGGTCTAGCATTACAACAAAGTACGAAATTGTTTTCTGGCGGTGTAGAGCGAGGATACGGTGGTGCTTTGTCAACGGTAGATGACCATGCTATGCCGCGGTTAATCGATGCTATTCTTGATTATGAGAATCCAGGAGATTGGAATGACTCTTTTTTTGTAGAAGAAATTGAGGTTTCTGAAGAAATATGTTGGGAATTATTATCAGGAACAGATGATGATCAGAAGTTTTTAGAAGAAGAATTAAAATTAAAACGACAGTCGAAAGAGAGTCTTAAAGAGCAGTGGCTGGCTTTAGCGGATGAAGAAGATAAGGTACTGCAAATCTTAAAACAGCGACTGGCTGAGAGGTATCCTGGTTATTTTTTTATGTCAACTCGCAGCGGTAATGCGTCGCACTTCTCTTTTATGAAGTATAAGAAAGTTTATAAGAAGCGAGACAGCAAGAAGTTGAGTGATGCAGGCTTGCAAAAACTAGTGCATGAAATCTTTAAGAAACAAGAAGATCCTAAATATAGAAATCCCGAATATACAGCGGAAGTATTATTAGAGTTGTTATCTCGAGTAGATATGGAAAGGTATTACCAGGATGTCAAGTTGATTAAGCAAGCCTCTCCGCCATCCAAGAGGCCCTCATCCTCTGAGGAAGAAGAAGAAAGAGAAGAAAGAGAAAGAGAAGAAAGAGAAGAAGAAAGAGAAAGAGAAGAAAGAGAAAAAAGAGAAAGAAAAGAAAGAGAAAAAAGAGAAAAGAAAAAAAGTGAATCAGCAAACGAGCTTATCACTCGCCTTAAAACAGCTATTCTTATTGAGCGTGATTTTAATATTAAGCAAAAGATGTCATGGGGTAAGCGTGTAAAATACTATGGTACTCTATATTGGGATTTAATTCACGATCCTGTTACTCCATTGAGTGAAATTATAACGGTAAATGGCCGGAGGTTTTTGTTAGGGGTAATGCCAACCAATCTCGATCTCATTGAGCAACAGAAGATAAAACGTATTGTGGGAGTGGTACAAGCCAGTGAATATCCTCTTTTTAGTAAATTAGGACGATTTTTAAGAGGATTAATGAGCCGAGGTATTATCCATAATCAAATTGAGACAGAAGATTTTACGATAGAGAGTGATGAAGAAAAGATTTCTAAAGTGATTAAAGAAATTGTTGCAGAAACCACCAATAAGAAAGTAAAGAAGAATGGAGAGTATGAAGAAGAAGCTGTGCTGGTTCATTGTAAGTTAGGTAAAGTAAGAAGTACTTCTGTTTTGGTTCCTCTCGTTGCATTGCTTGTAGATAAAGATTTTAACTTTATTCAGAATTGTTCTAATTCTAATCAGGAAGAAGAGAAGTTTAAAAAAAATAAGAAAGAACTAAAAGAAAAATATAAGGATTTTCTAAGTAGATTGAGTCCAGATTGCTACCAAGAGGCACGGCATTTGATAAATGTACTGGCGCTAGTGCGTACTAAGCGTAAACAATCAAAATTAAGACCAGAAAAATTCGAAAAAGTATTACATCGTTACATGAAAATTAAAGCAGAGTTGCAACCGGCACCAAATCCAGCGTTAGTAGAAAAAAGAAGAGATTCCCAACAAGGAACACCTAATTCTACATCTAGACCTACTCCTGAAGATACTCCTCCATCATCGAAAAGTCCTGTAGTAAGTCGAGCTTTGCCTCCAACGAGCACGATAACTTGTGATAATTTGGGTAATGAGATTCCCCAGTTACTTGCATTTAAAGCGCTGAAAACGTATGGCATCAAGCACGAGGATAAGGAGATTAATGCGTTTATGCGATTTGCTGCTGGAGCAATTGCTAAAGGTGAAGGTAAGAATTCCAACGAAGTTTGTGGGAGCTTAGTGGATGAGTTGAAGAAGAACATAACCCACCATGGTTTTAGTAAAAAAGGGCAATTGTTTGTTGCATTGCGGGAAGAGTTAAGTAAGAAATGGCTATTGCAGAACAGACAGGAAACACAGAGCGATGAAAGTGATTCTGCTGAAGAAGTTGGAAATAATAATACAAAAAAGGAATTAAGCGTTAACGTTAACGTTAATGATATGATCGTAAATCTAAACAAATATAAAAGTGTTTATGGGGAGTCATCTGTTTGGCATTCGCGTCAAGCGCATGTTGATAATATTCTCTCTTCTCTCAACTATATCAGGAATAAGCATGATCTTATTGCCTTGTTGTATACACATTATGCTGCCATTCAGTCAATCAGTTCTCAGTTATCGCGAATATTAGAAAAAGCTTTATGTAATTTACTATTCAATAATAATAAGAATAAGCCACCGATTCCATTCATGAGGTTAGGTAACAAAGAAAATGATTCCATTTTTAAAACAATCACTCAAGGAATTGCAGAAGATGAAATATTATTTAAAGTGGTATTTACTAAAAGAAATGCTGAGTTAGCATATCAACTCATGGATCTCGACAAGCTTGAAACTGGTATGAAGATGTGTTCATCTTTTGACGCTGCTGTTAAAGAAGGATATCAAAGTATTTGGTTTGATAAGCAAAATAACAATAAACAGCAAAAAGAAGAAAAAAAGCCTACATTCTATGATTATCGTGTACTAGGTAGTAGACAAGCCAAAAAATAGTTAGAGATAAACTTCATCATTCAAACATTAAATCGAAAATGCATAATATCACCATCTTTCACGATATAGTCTTTACCTTCCAAACGCCATTTGCCAGCTTCTTTAGCGCCTTGTTCACCGCCAAAGCGAATGAAGTCATCATATGAAATCACTTCGGCACGGATAAAACCTTTTTCGAAATCTGTGTGGATTACGCCAGCTGCTTGCGGAGCAGAATCGCCAACATGAATAGTCCAAGCACGGACTTCTTTTTCTCCGGCAGTAAAATAAGTTTCTAATCCTAATAGTTGGTAAGCAGAATGAATGAGACGATTTAATCCTGGCTCAGCCAAGTTTAACTCAGTTAGGAAAATTTCTTTTTCTGTGTCATCCAGCTCCGCTATTTCTGCTTCAATGGCAGCGCAAATCACCACGACTTGTGCTTTTTCATTTTCTGCTATTTTCTCTACTTCATCGAGCAATGGGTTCTGAGTAAAGCCAGTCTCAGATACATTAGCGGCATATAAAGTGGGTTTTAAAGTCAAAAGATGAAAAGAATTTAATAAGGGCTTTTCTTCTTTTGTGAAGTCAAGTGCGCGTGCAGGTTTGCCTTGGTCTAATTGCTTTTTGATGCGTTCCAATAATCCTAATTCAATGATGGCGGTTTTGTCCCCAGACTTCGCACTTTTTTGTATGCGCTGCATCGCGCGGTCAATGGTTTCTAAATCAGCAAGCGCTAGTTCTGTATTAATCACCTCAATATCTTGTGTAGGCGATATTTTTCCCGAGACGTGTGTCACATTCGCGTCTTCAAAACAACGTACAACATGGACTATTGCGTCAGTTTCACGAATATGTGATAAAAATTTGTTGCCTAGCCCTTCTCCCTGTGCGGCGCCTTTGACGATCCCAGCAATATCAACAAATTCAACAGTGGTGGGAAGAATGCGTTGAGGTTTGACAATGGCTGCAATTTTATCTAGGCGGGGATCTGGTACACCGACGACACCAATATTGGGCTCTATCGTACAAAACGGATAATTGGCAGCTGCAACACCTGCTTTAGTTAAACAATTGAAAAGAGTCGATTTACCGACATTGGGCAAGCCAACAATACCACATTTTAATCCCATACTATGATTCCTCTGTCACTCATGATTTTTACTAAAGTCGTGGCGCGATTCTATCGCGCCATCTAGGCTATTCAGCCAGTCCGAGTTCTGGATCCTTTTGTCTACGGTTGCGCTAGTTCAGTGCTGCTTTCAGCAACAACAGGCGGCCTTCGCAAAAGGACGACGCTAATCTTAAATTTTCAACAGGTTAAATAAAACACTTACTATAAGCATTTCTCTAGCTCTGCGCTTCCGTATGCAACTGTTGCATGGCTTTTTGCATATCACCACTCATGATTAATGGCAGTGCTTCTTGTGCTCTGATCAAGGCATCATTAATTTTATGCCGGTCTGCTTTGGATGGGCGATTAAGCACATAATCTACCACCTCTTTACCATGTGCTGGGCGGCCTACGCCGATGCGTAAGCGATAAAATTGTTTGGTATTTAAGTGACGAATAATATTTTTTAACCCATTGTGCCCACTGTCGCCGCCATCAAACTTTAATTTAATTGTGCCGGTAGGCAAATCAATTTCATCATGCGCGACTAAGAGTGTGTCAGAAGAAAGCTTATGATAATTCATACAGGCTTGTACCGCTTGACCACTTAAATTCATAAATGTGGTTGGAACCAATAAATGACAGGATTGACCGTGTAATTGCACGAGTCCATGCATCCCATGGTATCTTGTTTCAAAACGTAACGTAGCGTTGGTATGGCGTACAAGTTCATCAATAAACCAGGCACCAGCATTGTGGCGGGTGTTTTCATATTCTTTCCCTGGGTTTGCTAATCCAACAATCAATTGAATAGGCTGCATGATGTCTCCATAAATATTTGTTTAACCCGGTGAAAATTTAAGACTAGCATCATCCTCTTGCGAAGGCTGCCGCTGACCTTGAAAGAATCACTGCCATATCACAGCTGCGGACAAGGGGATCTAGCTTGGGCTGAGTTAAGTTGTCTAGATACCACGGACAGGCTAGGTATGACACCTAAATGGCAAAAAACCAGCAGATTATGGGTTAACCGAATATTTACATGTCTCCTAAGATTAAGGAACTGATTGTGTCACGCTTCGAGGTGACACCACCTCAAAGCGTGATAGGAATAATTCAGATGAATTATTTTTCTTCTCCTTCAGCTTCTTCACCTTTCTGGGCGATTGCAGGCACTTCAGATGGAGCAAGCGCCTCAGTCTCTTCAACCACAGGCTCTTCTTCTATGCGAGGCATGTGGATAGAAACCACAGGTTTGTCATCGCCATGTGTTAAAGCGACAATCTCTACACCTGGTGGCAGCTTGATATCTGACAAGTGTAAAATTTGATTAAGTTGCATTTGAGAAATGTCTAGCTCAAGGTATTCGGGTAAGTTGCCTGGTAAACAAGATACTTCAACATCACTGACGATGTGTGATACAAGACCGCCCGCTTCTTTTACACCTGGCGCTTGGTCTCCGCCAACAAAGTGCAATGGAATGTACATATGCAGTTTTTCATCGGCGCGCACACGCTGGAAATCAACATGGATCACACGCGGTTTATAAGGGTGGCGCTGAACGTCCTTTAAAATCACTCGTTCAGATTCTGAGCCGATTTTGAGGACTAAAATGTGTGAATAAAATGCTTCATGCTCAAGTGATTTAGCAACATGTTTGTGTTCGAACGTAAGGGCAACGGGATCTTTTCCACCACCATAAAGAACGCCAGGAATTTTTTCTTCGCGACGCAGGCGGCGGCTCGCACCTTTCCCCATATCGTGACGAACAGTAGCTTCGATCTCAAATTTTTGCTTCGATGCCATTGTTTTCACTCCACTTTAAATTAAGTTATTAAATAAATTATTCCTCGTATCCCGCGACCAGGAAGAGGATTGCCTATTCTACACATAATTTAGGGAGATGGAAGGGGCAAGGCTTTGTCATCTAGGACTCCCTCATTACAAATTTTTGTACATATATAAATCATATATTGATGAAGTGACATATAATTTGCTTTTATACGACTGGTAAGGTAGCATCTGCATGGTTTTTAATTATCTCTAATAATCAATATCTTCATGAATCAAACAACATAATGATAATAGATTAGCACCACATTAGCTCATACCTAATTAGAGGTTGTTATTTTTAAAACACAATAGAGGAATCTAAATATGAAATCAGTAGTTACCATTTTTATAGCGCTTATTTTAACTGGGTGCGCAACCATTCTTTCAGGGACTAGCCAGGTGATTAATGTCAAAGTCGTTAATAGTGCAGATCAATCCTTGCTTTCAAACGTTTCCTGCACTGTGACAGATGGAAATGGAAGCACATATTCAATTGTTTCTAACCCTGCTGTCATTAATGTATCAAAAGGTAATGGTGCGATTATTATTAATTGTAGAAAACCAGGATATCGTCAATTAAACATGGCTGTTGGTGATAATTTTAATGCTTTAACTGTTGTTAATGTTTTGTTCTGGCCAGGGTTCATTGTGGATGCAGTCAGTGGAGCCTATAAGAAATATCCATCGCATTACATGATTAGCATGGAAAAAATGAAATAGCATTTCATTTTTAAGACCAACAGTTCTTCTATTATCTTTAATCTAATATCTTTAATCTAAAAACATGCGGCTTAGCGATCCTGAGCCGCTAATACGCCGGATCGCTTCCGCGATAGTATGGCTTAAGCTTAAGCAGCGGATACGGGAGCAGTTTTTTGCATTTTCATGCAGCGGGATAGTATCTGTAACCACTAATTCATCTAACATGGAATGATTAATATTTTCTATGGCTTTGCCCGATAAAACGGGGTGAGTGACATAGGCGGCGACTTTTGACGCGCCATGTTTTTTCAACGCTTCCACTGCTCGGCATAGCGTGCTGGCAGTGTCAACAATATCATCCACAATGATGCAATCGCGATTTTTTACATCACCAATGATATGCATGACTTGAGCTTCATTAGCGCGTGGACGACGTTTATCGATAATGGCAAGATCTGCACCGCTGGCAAAATGTTTGGCAATGGCTCTCGCGCGTACGACTCCTCCTACGTCAGGTGAAACAATCATGGCACTGTCATTGTTATATTGTTCATGCATGTCTTTAATCATGGTAGCGGTGCTATAAAGGTTATCGACAGGCATATAGAAAAACCCCTGGATTTGATCAGCATGTAGATCAACCGTGACCAAGCGGCTAATGCCAACCGCTGCCATCATATCAGCAACAATTTTTGCAGTGATAGGAACACGTGCTGAACGTACTCGACGGTCTTGGCGTGCATAGCCAAAATAAGGAACAACAGCAGTAATTTTTGCGGCAGAAGCACGGCGTAGCGCATCTGCTAACAGAATCAACTCCATGAGAGTATCATTTGATGGAGCACAAGTTGACTGGATAACAAATACATCGCGGCCACGAACATTGTCTTGTATTTCTACGTTAGTTTCACCATCACTAAAACAGCCTACGTAAGCTTTGCCTATAGTTAAATTAAGGTGCTGTGCGACTTGTTTTGTTAGCTCTTGGCTGGCATTACCACTAAAAATCATTATTTCTGGCACGATCTCATGTCCTCGGCACTGGATTATTACGCAGTTACAAAGCCGTACAAAGTGTGTTATTGGCTGATTTGGCTGGGGTGCTAGGATTCGAACCTAGGAATGCCGGGATCAAAACCCGGTGCCTTACCGCTTGGCTACACCCCAAGCTACGGAAGCCGCTATTTTGCTGAGAGAGTCCATGTGTGTCAATGGGAGAATGCATTTCCACTAGACTTCTTTTCAAACTGAGGTCTTTTGCCTTATCCCTTTGTAAATGTTCAGTGATAGCGCTATCACCGAACATTTACATCCCTTTTATATGCGCCATTGATAAACGATGATTTTTACTCTGAGCGAGGAAGACGTAATAGAAAGCTTCTCTGGTAAATCAACACCGTTAACATTTGCGTAGCTAAGATATTGAATATTCCATCCTTGCTGGCGCAGCGCTGTTAAGCGGCCATAGGGATCAAGTTGAGTATTTGCGGGGGTGCCAGGGACAGGTAATCCTCGTATCCAATAATTCATGTTTGAGACAGGAAGTTGAAATCCCCATTTTTCTGCTAACAATTGTTCAGGGGATTTTGCACTAAAACTTTTTCCATCAGAAGTTTGTAATGTCACTCGTCCTGGTTGTCCTGACAACCTCATGCCGTGTGACCCTAGTGGCCCAAGCAATGAAATGGTATATCGGCGTTGATTTTGCGTCCACGCAACTGTAGCACTTCCAGAATCTTGTTTAGTTTGAACAGCAATTTTGCCATTTAGCCACCAGCTTTGAATGCGGTTGAGTGCAGTTTGCCTGTCTTTGGGAGTAGCTTTAGGCGCGGCAGGTGGGGTGATTTCAGTTGGAGCAATAGTTGAGCAACCGCCTATGGTTAGGCTCAGCAGTAAAATCCATATTATGCGCATCATTGCTAATATCCTTTGTTTTTCTTTTGGGTTTAAGCATAAAATATGCCCAAAATTACCTAACTTGGCAACCTCCCATGTCGATTTTTGTTGTTGGTATGAATCATAAAACTGCGCCAGTAATGCTGCGCGAAAAAGTTTATTTTGCTTTTGACAAGCTTTCTCTGTATTTACAAGATTTATTAGCAGTAGGATGCACTCAAGAAGCGGTGTTACTTTCTACGTGTAACCGCTCTGAGCTATATTGTGATACAGATGATATTGATGCGATAAAAGATTGGTTTTTTGCACAGACATCCGTACCTCGCGAGTTGCTTGAGCCGGTGCTCTATACGTATCGCAATGAAGAAGCAGTGGCTCATATTATGCAGGTGGCATGTGGTTTGGACTCTATGGTGTTGGGCGAGCCGCAGATTTTAGGCCAGCTGAAAGAAGCATTTTCTGAAAGTTGTTCAGTCGGTGCTATTGGTACTTTATTCCACCAACTCTTCAAGCAAGTATTTTCAATTGCAAAAGAAATTCGCTCTACTACAGCTATTGGAGCGTGTCCTGTTTCAGTGGTGTCTGCAGCGGTACATTTTGCTAAACAACAAGTCCCTGCTTTTGGCCAAGCGAATATCGTGTTGATTGGTGCGGGTGAGACAATTGAATTATTGATACGTTATTTAAAGCCGCATCTTTCGAAGCCACTGGTTCTTGTCAACCGTAATGCAGAGAAAGCAGCGGCGTTGGTGGAAGAAGTGGGTGGAAGTGTTTATGGGTTAGATCAGCTGAGTACAGTGCTTGCCAATGCTGATATTGTATTTTCAGCCACAGGAAGCGTTGTGCCTATAGTCAGCAAGCGTATTGTAGCGGAGGCAAGACAAGCATGCTGCGATACCATGGTATTGCTGGACATTGCAGTACCGCGAGATATTGATCCAGCGGTTGCAGATTTACAAGGGGTTAAGCTATTTTGTATAGACGATTTAAAAGCGACGATTGAAAAGAATCGTCAAGGTCGAGAACATGCTGCAGACAAAGCCAGGGAAATGATACGTAAAAAAAGTATGGAATTCATTGCTGAAATGAAATCGATAGATAAGGTAGCGCATACTATTCGCACTTATCGTGGACGAATAGAGGATATTTGTCAGGCTGAGTTACTTAAAGCAAAGCAGCAGCTGCGTCAAGGTATTGATCCCGCGCAAGTATTGGAAGTATTTGCGCATGCTTTTACTAATAAGTTATTACACGCACCCAGTGTACAATTAAGACAAGCAGGTGTTGAAGGACGATTTGAACTACTGAGTTTTGTTAATCAGTTATTTGCTATTCCAGACCTTGAAATCGAGCAATTATGAGACCCTCTATCCAAGCTAAGTTACAAAATCTTGTAGGTCGTTATGACGAATTGAAAAAATTGTTGTCTGATTCCAATGTGACAAATGATTTGAATCGTTATCGTGATTTATCGAAGGAATATGCACAGATTGAACCGCATGTTCAGGCGTTTTTACAATATCAAGATTATCTAAAACAGTTGGAAGATTCTAAGATGTTACTAGAAGAAAGTGACTTGGAATTGCAGCAACTGGCGAAACAGGAAGTCAAATCGATAGAAGAAAAAATAATAACGTTGGAAGAAAACTTGTTAGTCGCATTGATTCCTAAAGATCCACATGATGAGAACAATATATTTTTGGAGATTCGTGCAGGAACTGGTGGTGATGAGGCAGCCATTTTTGCTGGGGATCTTAGCAGAATGTATATTCGCTATGCTGAGTCGCAACGGTGGAAGATCGAAGTGATGAGTGAAAGCCATGGAGAGCATGGCGGATATAAAGAAATCATCATGCGTATTATTGGGCAAGGCGCCTATTCACACTTCAAGTTTGAATCTGGTGTACATCGCGTGCAGCGTGTGCCGGACACAGAAGCGCAAGGACGCATCCATACTTCTACTTGCACAGTAGCGGTATTGCCTGAATTGGAGGAAATTGAAAATATTGATATTAGTCCGGCTGATTTACGTATAGATACATTCCGTGCATCGGGCGCAGGTGGTCAGCACGTGCAAAAAACAGATTCTGCTATTCGTATTACACATATTCCGACAGGCACCGTGGTGGAATGTCAGGATGAAAGATCACAGCATAAAAACCGTGCGCGGGCAATGTCACTATTAAAAGCAAGAATTTTAGCGGCTGAGCGTGAAAAACAACAGAAACAACAAGCAGAAACGCGGCGCAACTTGGTGGGAACAGGGGATCGTTCTGAGCGTATTCGAACTTACAATTTTCCGCAGGGTCGCTTGACTGATCATCGGATTAATCTGACCCTGTATCAATTGCCGCAAATTATGGAAGGAGAGTTAGGGCCTGTGCTTGATGCTCTCAGTCATGAATATCATGCTGATTTGATTGCATCATTGGGAGAATGAGAGGTAGTTTTATCATGCAAACTAGTATTCAGCAGCTGTTGCAAGCAGGAAGCAATCAACTGGTGTTGATTGCTGATAACCCTCAACTTGAAGCTGAGGTCTTGCTGGCTCATGTATTGCATCAACCACGTAGTTATCTGTATGCGTGGTCTGATAATCATTTGAGTGATGACCAAATTAAACAATATACGGAGTATTTGCATCGTCGCTGTAACAATGAACCCATTGCATACATTATCGGTATCCGTGAATTTTGGTCCCTCGATTTTTTTGTTACGCCAGATACACTTATCCCACGCCCAGAGACAGAATTGTTAGTCGAATCAGTGCTAGATATTTATCAAGACAAGCTTAAGCCAGTGAAATTGGCGGACTTAGGCACAGGCAGTGGAGCGATTGGCCTGGCGTTGGCTCATGATTGCCCCATATGGCAAATCTATGTAACGGACGCTAGTCAAAATGCGTTACAAGTTGCTAGAAAAAATGCACAGCGATTAGCATTGAAAAATGTATATTTTTATCAAGGGAATTGGTGCGCTGCTCTACCTGATGGTAACTTTGATGTGATTGTCAGTAATCCGCCCTATCTTGGGGAGACTGAGTGGGAAAAATATGCTGCAGGGTTGGAATTTGAGCCGCGTTCAGCATTAGTTTCTAGTATTGATGGGTTGGACGCAATACGTACCATTAGCTATTCAGCTAAACTATATTTAAAATCAAAAGGATATCTGCTTGTGGAGCATGGTTTTTTACAAGGGGCAGCGGTGAGGAAGATTTTTGCTGCTTCCGGCTATAACCAGATTCATTCTGTACGCGATTTATCAGGTCAGGAAAGAGTGACGATAGGCCAATACTATCCCTGAAATAAATTTATTTGCTGTAGAGGGGGTTTTTTTGGTATAGCTGTCAAACTTGGACTACAATTAATCTCAGGGTAGGAGAAATTATCATGGCAGCTAAAGAAAAAGATATTTTAGAGCCTAGCTTAGAAGTCTTGGGGATTGTTCCCTATAAACAAAAAAAGACGGAAGAATACATGAGTCCCAAAATGCAGGAGCACTTCAAGGAAATCTTGATGGCATTACGGCAAAGGCTTCTAGAAGGCGGGGATAAAATTGTTACGCATATGAAGGAAGATGCCGTTAATTATCCTGATCCTAACGATAGGGCCAGCCAAGAAGAAGATTTCCGTTTAGAGTTGAGAACCAGGGATCGTGAGAGAAAATTATTGAAGAAAATCGAAGAATCTTTAGAGCTTCTTCGAGAAAAAGATTATGGTTATTGTGAAGTATGTGGGGTTGAAATTGGTTTGCGTCGGTTAGAGGCTCGCCCAACAGCAACTTTATGTATTGATTGTAAGACACTGGATGAAATTAAAGAAAAACAACAAAAGCAGGAAGAAGAATATTAGTAGGTTATCAGTAAATAGTAGACCTTAAGCGTGGTTTTCTCTCTGGTTTTCTAAGGGAGATGAGATATGGCCTAAGCTTAAGGCCTCTCTTGGGGTGAGCGGCAGTATGAATGATTATTAGGTTTCGTTAGCTGCCAGAGAGAGGTAAGTCTATGTCTAGTCTAGTGCGGGCAGTTCTCTTTTAGGGCGTGATGGAGGTGACTCTTAAGGAAGTGGTGTGCCTATTTCTTTTGTAAATCATCTATACTCAAAGAAGATTCCAGTGGTTTGATAACAGCTAAATGAAAAAGCAACCAAAGTAAATAGAGAGGTAAGACCATGCCGGCAGCACCGCAAGGGGGTGGCCAAGGTGATAACTCCGCAGGGATATTGTGGGGGGTGGTGGCAATATTTGCTGCAATTGGGGCAATTTGGTATGTCTTTAAAGCGCAACTTGTTACCCTGTATCTTACCGTCAAGCTATATGAACTGAGTGTGTTAACTTTCTTCAGTAATCTCTTTAATCATCCTTATTATTTTGAACCATTGCGGCAAACATTATATGCAGCGCGTGCTGCTGCTGCCAATATAGGCTATAACGATCTGATTGCTGTTGGTTCTAGCGTTGGTGTGTGGTTGCGTATCCCCTTTGTCATTGTGTTATTAGTGCTGGCGATAGTGGTATATCTTGGAAATACTACACGGGCTTATAAACGAACTTACACAATGCGCGATTTTGCAAAATTGGAAAGTAAGAATTGGCCGCAGATTACACCGGTCATTAATCTTGATTTAATTAAAACAGACATTGATACAGGGCCGTGGGCAATGGCGATGACCCCCATGCAGTTTTGTAAAAGACATAAATTACTTGAAGAAGTCAGACCGCAACGGCGGGAAGGGATGCACCGTAAAGAATGGGACCGTATCGAGGTGGTGTTAAAGCGTGGAGAAACCAATAAAATATTTGCAATGCAGCTTGGCCCGTTATGGGGCGGTAGTAATAGATTACCGCCTTATGCCAGGGCTTTATTTGCTGTATTTGCAGCACGTATTAATGCGGACTCACAAACTGCCGCAAAAATCCTCATGCAAATAGCGGCATCTTCTCTTAGCACGCAATTAAATTTAGCTGGTGTTGATGCGCTGCTTAAAAAACATGAGAACACAAAACTGGTTCAGCAGGTTGTTCAGTCACATGCTTATGTGACAACGGTCATGTCGTCAATGCTATTGGCTGCACGAGGTGATGGTGTGCAGGCTTCATCAGATTTTTTATGGCTAAAGCCGATGGATAGACGATTATGGTATACCTTAAATACAGTTGGCAGACAGACACCGTTTATAGAGGTAGCAGGAATTTTTGCACATTGGGTTGCAGAACGTGAGGCAGGAAGAAAGCTGCTAGTGCCTATGGTGGAAGAAGCAACCAATGCAGTGGAACTAGCGTTGAAAGAAGTGGTGTATCGTCCAGATGAGGAAGAATAATCGTCATCTGAGTGATGGTACTGAAGAGATGCATGACAAGTTCTTTGCAGTGAAAGGATGGGGGTATTTCCCTTCACAATTAATTGCAAAGAACTCATAGTGCGTCCTGCTTGAGAGGTAACATATGAAGATGCGTGGGTTAGAAGAACAACACGAGCTTTCACCCCAGTTGTTATTGCGGGATACGCGTACATTGGGGATGAAAATTGTTGATTTTTTCAAAGATCCTGTCAATAGCGCTATCACCATGATTTCTTTTGGTGCTGCTGCATATGTATTTCCAGCAGTATGCGAATATATTACTTTCATTGGTATTTGTGTTTTTATTTATGCTTATACGCGTACCAGTACGCTCCCTTTCCGCATGCCACAGCGGTCTAAAGCAAAAGATTATAATGATCCTATACCTGGTTCTACGAAACCGCGTGTAGCGAGAGGAATTTCTTTCTTTGGAAACCGTAAATCAAACAATGATGAGCTTTGGTTCAATAATGATGATATGCGTACTCACGTACTCATCTTTGGTTCAACAGGTAGCGGTAAAACAGTTGCTTTAACTTCGCTTTCCTTTAATGCGTTGGTGCAGGGTAGCGGCTTTTTATATGTGGATGGTAAAGGTGATAACTCCCTATTTGCCAGTGTGTTCTCAATGTGCCGCACAATGGGGCGGGAAGATGATCTTTTATTAATTAACTTTATGACAGGCGCTCGCGATGTGATTGGCGCTCAGGAAAAACGTTTGTCAAATACGATGAACCCATTTTGTAATGGTTCATCTAGCATGTTATCCCAGCTTGTGGTGAGTTTAATGGATTCTGGTTCACAAAGTTCTGATGGCGATATGTGGAAAGGTCGCGCCATTGTGTTCGTAGAAGCATTGATGAAAGTATTAGTATACATGCGAGACAAAGGTAAGATCCTTCTCGATGCAAATACAATTCGTAATTATTTCGAACTGACTCGCCTTGAAGCTATTGCCATGGACAAAATGTTTCCTCGTGATAATCAAGAACCTGTTAGTCTTGCCGATGCGCCTGAGTTGATTATTGAACCCATCAAAAACTATGTTAAAAATTTGCCAGGTTATGATGTTTCTAAAAAAGGCAAACAAGGCTCACAAGTGCTCGAACAACATGGTTTTATCACCATGCAATTAACCAAGACCTTCGGTTCGTTAGCGGATACTTATGGACACATTATTCGCGTTAATCTAGCAGAAGTAGATTTAAAAGATGTCGTTCTTAATCGGCGTATACTCGTGGTGTTACTTCCCGCATTAGAGAAATCTCCTGATGAACTATCTAACTTAGGGAAAGTCATTATTGCATCGCTTAAAGCCATGATGGCAGCAGGTTTGGGTGATTCAGTGGAGGGTTCATATCGCGAAGTGATTACACGTAAACCCACTAATTCTCCTACGCCGTATATGTGTATTCTTGATGAGTATGGGTATTATGCAGTAAAAGGATTTGCTGTCGTTCCTGCGCAAGCGCGTTCATTAGGGTTCTCTGTCATTTTTGCGGGACAAGATTTACCTGCTTTCCAAAAAGCTTCTAAAGAAGAAGCCGCTTCTATTGGCGCGAATACAAATATCAAGATTTGTATGAAGCTAGAAGATCCCATGGAAACTTGGGAATTCTTTCATAAAACAGCAGGTGAATCTTACGTCACTAAAGTGGATTCGTTCCAAACCAACGCAGGTAGTTTATTGAATAATTATATGGATAGCCGTAGTGCTTCGTCGGAAAAACGACAGCGTATTGATTTGCTTGATTTAAAAGAGCAGCGTGAAGGTGAAGCACATATTTTCTTTAAGTCTAAAATTATCCGTGCTCGTATGTTTTTTGCTAATCCCAAACCACCCATCAAAATGCGTCTTAATCAATTTTTGAAAGTGGAACCACCACTGAACCGTACTTTAATGGATTTAGATGAACGTATAAGCCGTTTCAAAGAGGTCATGGAAACTAATGCTACATTTACTATGCCAACTGATGAGGGTGAAGAGATTCAAATTATTTCTGATTCTATTTCCTCACAGTCAGAAATTAACCCAATAGAGAGAGCCCTTTCATCTTTATTGGCGTTCCATAATCGCCATGCTGGAGCGGATGAAATATCAGCGGAAATGATCGCCGAGGAAGAGTTAGATGAAGGGAAGCTGAATATCTTTACTAAAGTTGAACTGGACGCCACGGTTAAAGCTATTGTTGGTGCAGCTCAATTTAATAAATTTAGTGAGCCATTGATAAACAAAAATGCGGCAAAGGATAAAATTGAGTTATTAGAAAGGTTGATGGGTCGGTCTGCTTCGCAAGCGAATCCAATGATGAATGAAATTATTAAAGATATGTCTCTCGCAACAGAGTACCCACCTCTGATAGAAGAGGTGTTACTGCCTAGTGAGGAAGTAGTAGCTATTGCAAATGAGTTGTGTGATTATGTAACCTCTCTTAAGACAAAAGCTCAAGAAGAGGATATATAGCAAAGTGGAGAATAGCTTCTTTGCCAGGAAGGTGGATGTCTTATTGGGGGACAAAAAAGTCCTGTTTCTGTTAGCGCTTGTGTTTTGCTGCTCGGTTCTTAACGGGTGCGCTTCTTCCGATGTGTCACGTGATGTTACTTCCAATATTGATATGGGTGTTCAGAATGCCAAAGATTTAGTCGATGGCACGACCACTGGCAGTGTGGCGGACTCTTATCAAAATGCCAGTCAGCGGGCTAAAGGTGCTGTGCTTGGTGGTGCGGCTGGCGCGTTAGTGGGTGGAGTAGCGTCAGGGGTGGGTGCTGTTCCTGGCGCAGCTGTAGGAGCGGTACTGGGAGGGAGTTATGGTTCTTATATTGACAAAAATGTCAGTGTGGAAGACCAATTACAAAACCGAGGTGCAACAGTCGTCGTTCTGGGTGATCAAATCCTAATTGTATTGCCTTCGGCACGAATCTTTAATGCGATGTCGGCAAGAATCAAACCAGATGCTTATTCCACTCTTAATTTAGTGGCCCGTTATATTAATGGGTATACAAAAATGTTAGTAAAAGTTGCAGCTTATACGAATGCGCTGGGTTCTAGCGACGTGAATCTTTCTTTGTCCCAGGAGCAGGCCCAGAACGTTGCAAAATTTCTTGTTGCTTGTGGTTTAGATGCTAGAATTCTTTATGCTGTTGGCTATGGAGGAACACATTTAGTCCAAAAAAATTCCTATGTATGGGAGGGAAGCGACAATTACCGCATTGAAATCACGTTAGAAAAACAATATGTGTAATGGAGTGGAGATATGTTGGGACAACGACATGAAATAGCACGTCTGCAAAGCGATTTTTATCGTGAGAAGTTTCGCAAAATTCTACGATGGCTGCTCATGACAACCTTCATTATATTTATATTAATAGGTGTCATTGCTTATTTCGTTTTTTTTCAGCCAACGGTATTTTATTATGCTAATACAATAGATGGAAGAATTCTAAATATGCCGCAACCCAAAAGCTGAGGGGCATGTAATGGCGTTGGATGATATACAAGAGCAATATATGCCTCGCAACAATGATTTTTACCGCGAGCATTATCATCATATTATTATCGGAATAATGGGTTTAATTGTATTGATGATGATTGTTGTTGGGATAGTATTTTATCAAATTCTAAATCGTCCGCTGCCTCAGTTTAATGCTGCACAGACAGATGGCAAAAGAACATTGTTAATTCCATATGACGAGCCTAATTTATTGCCAGATACTATTTTGCGTTGGGCGAGCAAAGCGGCAACGGTGGCATATACATTTGATTTTGTTAGGTACAATGCACAGATTGCTGCAGCTAGACCTTATTTTACCGAGAATGGTTGGCAAGATTATCTGCGTTCTGTTAATAAGCTTATTACTACTATCGTACAAAATCAGTTGTTTATTAATGGTGTTGTATCAGGTGTACCAGTGATTTCTAATCAAGGGCCATTGCCAGGTAAAGGATATGTGTGGCGTATTCAAATTCCATTCCTTGTGACTTACCAGAGTGCGAACCTTACTACTAAGCGAAGTTTTTTTGTTGTTCTGTCAATTGTGCGTGTGCCAACGAGCGTAAATAAGCAAGGTATCGGCATTGATCAATTTGTGATGGTGTAAAAATGAACTTCAAAGATGCATTAGTTTTAATTTTTTCACGAAATGCGTTTTATCAGCGCTTACATTTTTTGGCGTTAGGGGCGCTTACGTTAAGCATATTAGTTATCATAACATTAATGTTTGCGCTTATTTACCTATTAAAAAATCCTGTTCATCCATTATATTTTGCTGCAGATGAAGTTGGCCGGCTGATTCGGATTGTTCCTGTCAATATGCCGAATATGTCCGCAGAGGAAGTGACTGCGTGGGCAAAAGAGGCGGTGGAAGCAGCTTATTCATATGATTATATCAATTACCGCAGACAGCTGCAGTCTGCTGAAAAATATTTTACTGAGTATGGGTGGTCTAAGTACATGAGTGCGTTGTCACTATCGAATAATTTACTTGCCTTAAAGCAGAGAAAACAGATTGTGCTAGCTCAAGTTATTCGCCAACCTAAGATCGTTAGTCAAGGATTATTAGGTGGTGCTTATGCATGGAAATTCGAAATGCCATTGCTTGTGACTTATTCTGAGCCACCCTATGATGATAAATCTCAATTCTCTAACGCGTTGACTATCACAGCTATTGTTCAGCGGCAAGAGATACTAAAAGGTTATAAGGGTCTTGGCATTGTGCAGCTCATTGCTTCCTTTGCTTCATCTGGTGCTAGTCAACCACTAGGAATTTCCAGTACGTCCACAGGATGATACCAAGAAAACTCAGCTGTAAAGGAATCAGTTTTTTTAGCGGTTTCCACCGATTTTATGCAATGGGGAATTCAAGGGGAGGAAATCGTAGTGTTGTAAATGTTTATGTGGATGAAAATTTTTTCGCTCTGGTATATATATAATAGTTTGGAGTGCTTGAATCACGACAGGTGCAGGTTAGTAGAATTCTAGTAAGTGAGGGAGCATGGCTGCAGAGGAAATCCAAGTTGTCGAATTAAGAGATGATTTTTATCGAGATAGTTTGGGTAGAGTGGTATTCATTATTATTGGTTTTTGTATTGCCATCATGGGATTGCTTGGATTATCTCTCTTTTTCTATTTGGATAAGCCGCCTCCAGTCACTTTTCCAGTTGATAATGAAATGCGTGTACAGCCTCCAGTCCCGTTAACCCAACCCTATTTATCAACGCCAGATTTATTACAATGGGTTGCTGATGTTTTACAAAAAGTTTTTGTTTTTGATTTCAATCATTATAATCAGCAGTTAAAGGATGCATCACAATATTTTACAACGAATGGATGGCAGGCATTTTTAAATCAATTGAATATCTATGCGAACTATAATAATGTTCAGGCATATAAGCTATTTATTACTAGTACTCCAGAAGCAGCGCCATATGTTTTAAGGGAAGGAGTAATACAAGAATCCGGGAGGTATGGTTGGTGGGTACAAATGCCGGTTACTATCAACTATGCAGGTTATAAACCGCCACCAAGTAAGCCTTTGGTATTGCAACTGCTCGTGGTGCGGGTATCTACCTTGAATAATTTAACTGGGGTAGGAATTGATAATGTAATTCAAGCGCCAGCAGCAGAGAAGCAAGCGTAAGAAGAATGCAGGCATTTCCGCTGAAGAGAATGGATGGCACGCATGGCTAAATGGGTTCTTAAAATGGCTTTTTTGTTTCTCATCTTAATGAGCGTAATGCCCTGTGCATTTGCACAGCAAGCAAATGCACCTACGCCGCAAATGACAGCTAATCAATTTCAACGTTGGTTGCAAACCAATGGGTATGGTAAAGCAGAGCCAGTTTCTCCTTCCGCCAATACCGCCGCTGCTAAAAAGAAATTTGCCCCGCCAGTGATGACTTTCGAACAAAGTCAACAAGCAATGATTGATACTGCTCCTCCTAGCAGAGTACCAATCAGCCAGGATGCAGCAGAAGCGTTTAACACAATGTTGCAACAAAACATGCCATTGTCTCCTCAGCAAGTGGTACAACTGCGCCAGCAAGTTGATATCGCGCAACGCGCTGCCGCAATTCCTGCGAATGTTCCTCCAAAACCAGTTTCTACTACATTAATGGTAAATCTAGCGCCTGGCACTACACCTCCTGCTGTGAGGCTGGCGCAAGGATATGTGTCATCTCTTGTTTTTGTGGACTCGACAGGATCACCCTGGCCAATAGCCGCATTTGATATAGGGAATCCCAAAGCAGTAAATATTCAGTGGGATGGTAAAAGTAACATTTTATTGATCCAAGCTGTGTCCGCTTATAGTAATGGAGATATTGTTGTGCGTTTAGTCGGCTTGCCCACGCCTGTTACATTAGAACTTGTTTCTGGCCAGCGTGTGGTAGATTATCGAGTTGATATTCATGTTTCTGGCATTGGTCCTAATGCTAAAGATCTTCCTATCGGGACTACACTTCCCAATAGTGCTAACCAATTACTATTAGGTGTATTAGATGGTGTTGCTCCTGCGGGCAGTAAGCTTTTGAATGTGATTGGTGCTGATTGCCAAGCTTGGTTATTAGGCGAGAAGATGTATTTGCGTACAAGGTTAACGGTATTATCGCCAGGATGGGTAGGAAAAATGGTCAGTCCTGATGGTATGCAAGCATACGAACTTCCAAAGACCTCCTCAGTGCTAATATCTCGGTATGGGGAGCCTGCTGAAATCAAGATAGAGGGATTTTAATGGCATTAGATTTTTCTAAACTAACTAAACTAAATTTTTTTAGTCGCTTAGATGCTAGAGCCAGGGTATTTGTTTTATTCATGGTGGTGTTAGGAATTATTGTTCTTGTTTATTTGGGTACGACCTACTTTGCTGGTGGTGATCAAACCCTGGGGCCATCTCGAGTGGCTGGAGCACCAGCAGGGCTGCAATCTATTCCTGGGGGAACTACACAAACTGCTGAATATCAACGTGCATTGTCGCAAGCTAACATACAAAGAGCAGAGGCGGCGAAAATGACAGGCGCCAGCGCAATCCCGACACAAATTCATACAGGCGCTGCTTTTTCGCCAGGATCTTGTGTTATTTGCTCAGATCAAAGTGCTAATGTAAAAAATTTTCTTGATGATTGGGTTCGGCAAGGCAAATTAAGCCCTGAAGCTGCAGATTTATTAGGTACGCTAGCAAATAAAAATGTCATTGTTGATGAATATGCAGCGGCACTAAATTCACTTATTAAAGATGGTAAGTTAACGCCGGAACAAGCGCGGACATTGCTTGAAGAATATAAGAAACAGCATGCAAACGCCAAGTTGAATGAAACTGAAAAAATCATGGACGATTTAATTAAATCGGACAAATTACCTCTTACTGTTGCAAACACACTGCTAGAAGCGCAGAAAAAAGGTCAATCTCAAGCGGAATATTCTGCTTTGCTGCAAAACCTTGTGCGTGAGGGAAAGATCTCTCCTGCAGTAGCGCAACAATTACTTCAGCAGTTCAATAAGCAATGTTTAGAAGAAGCAAGAGATAAACATATTGTCACTATTAATCAAATGTCGAGTAGTGGATCAGTCACACAAGATGTTGCTAAAACTTTAATAGATCTGACAAAAAAAAACACCTCGGTAGATGAGTATACACTCGAATTAAACCGCCTCATTGGACAGGGAAAATTAACCCCTGCGGCAGCAGGCAGCTTATCTGACGCATATCGTCAGGTAAAAGCAGTTTGTGGTTCGACAGGAACGGTTAGTGCATTGCTGCAACAGGCAGAACAAGAAGCCTATCAAGAATTAAGCGATTTACTTTCAGCAGGGAAAATTTCACCAGATACGGCAGCTCAACTCTCGCGTCTCATTCAAAATAATGTTTCCCTAGATGATTATAAAGCGACTGTCCATCAACTTTTACAGGAAAAAAAACTTACGCCTGAAATTGCGCAGCTTAAAATTGGTGATTATGAAAAAGTAAAGAAATTTAGGGATGTGCAGCAACGCTTGGCTAGCTTGCAAGCCAATAATACTTCGCCTACCGAATACGCAGAGGAGTTAAAGCGGCTTGTAGCAGCGGGAGTTATTACACCAGAACAAGCAGCGCAGTTGATGCAAGAATATCAGTCACTATTATCGCGGCCAGCTGTGGGGCCGGTGCCTGGTGGGGAATTTGGTGCGTTACAACAGAAAGTTCAGGAAGGTGCAGGTGTCTCTCCCATTCCAGCAGGAGATTTTGCAACAGCACAAGCTGAGGTGATTCAAGAAACAGCGCAGGAAAGACGAGCGCGTTTAGAAGCATTAATGACTACTATGACAGGTCAAGCGACACAACTTATTTCTTCATGGCAGCCAGTTACCATGCAGCATAGAGAAGGAACACCAGACCAACCAAAAGAAAAACAAACAGGAGCGGGAGCATCATCTGCAGCAAGCAGTTCTGACGCTTCAGGAAGCAGTACCTCTGGAGAGTCTTCTGGTAAGGATGCTCTAATTAAAGGTGGAACGATTATGTTTGGGGTGTTAGATACAGCGGTTAATAGTGATTATCCTAACAGTCCTATTATGGCGACTCTTGTGGAAGGAAAATATAAAGGTGCTAGGTTGTTAGGAAAAATTGTGACGACTAAAGGTGTTTCAGGTCAAATGGATAGAGTGAGTTTAAATTTTACCATGATGAATGTAGATAGTTGGCCTAAATCTAAGAGTGTGACTGCTTATGGAATCGATCCTGATACGGCACGTACTGTATTAGCGAGTACAGTGGATTATCACTACATGATGCGTTTTGGTGCTATGTTTGCCACTTCATTCCTTCAAGGTTATGCGAGTGCGATTACAAACGCAGGTACATCAACAACAGGGATTTTTGGTACTAGCACGACTCACCCAGAACTGAACCCATCCAGTAAGCTTCTCGTTGGTTTGGGGCAGGTTGGGCAAACATTAGGTACCGCTACCCAAAACTATGTCAATAGACCTCCGACGGTAAGAGTGGATTCTGGTGTGAGTCTGGGTATATTATTTATGTCAGATGTAACATAAGGATTTTTTTCAGTAAGTTACCTGCAAGCTACACGGCTGCCTAAATGGGGATGCACTATAATTAACAATATGGATGGTATGATTTAGGGACAAATGAGAGAGGCAATCAAGATGCTGAATGAGCCAGATGACGATAAATACGAAGGGTCGGAAGAAAGTGAATATCACTTTTCTGATGAAGAAGTGAGCTACGAAGTAGAGTCCGAATCGCTTAAACAGGAAAATGCAAGAAGCGAGGGAATAAAAGAGAATATTTTCTCCCAATTGAGTAACTCTAAGCGGATGCTGATTAGCTTAGGCGTGTTTTTAGTGTTGGTGTTTGTTGTCTATAAGATGGTGGCACCCACCACGACTTCTGCGCCTGCTACTGATATAGCAGCTGCGCCGGCGGTTGATCAGAGTCATTTGTCTGCTGCTCCACCTACTCCAGTGGAAGCTGGCCCAAGCCAAGTGACACCTGCTATACCGGCTGGGGTAAGCAGTCAGCAAACAAGTATTGCTCAAGCTGTGCCAACCAGCCCAGTAAGTCAGCCGGTGGCTCAAGCACCTGTGGTGCAGCCGGGTAGCCAGCAGCAGATAGCGGCGCCTGTTGTTTCAACTGCGCCAGCAGCAGTGGTTCAAACTCAGCAGACTGCACCGGTTGTTCAGCCAGTGGTTGTGTCGCCGCAACTACCACAACCGTTGCCACAGCAGCCAGTTATTCAACCGCCTGTGATAGGAGGGGGGGCTGCGCAGCAAAGTGTGCCGGTACCTGGATTACCAGCAGTGATTCCAGTGCAAACAACAGCACCTGTTTATCCGATTAGCCAACAGGTAGGAGTTGCTTCTGTTCCTACCGGTAGTATTGAGGTTAGAGCTGCCAGTCTGGCAGCGGAAAGTGAAAGGCTAATGGGGCAGATGCAAGCACAATATTCTCAACAATTTAATGAGTTTAGTAATCAGAATAAAGCCTTACAAGAACAAATGCAGTCGTTAAGCGCCAGAGTGACTGCAATGGAAAGCCAGCTTAATCAATTAGTCCAGGCTCTTACACGTCATGGGCAAAGCAGTTCTATGGCTACCCCTCCTGCTTCTTCGCCTGAACAACCGCAGGCAGCTAATATTAAAATTGCCTATAATGTTCAAGCTATTATACCTGGTCGTGCTTGGCTGAAATCAGAGAATGGCGAAACGCTTACTGTGGCGGAAGGGGACATGATTAGAGGCGTAGGCAGGGTCACAAAAATTGATCCTTACGATGGGGTGGTTGAAGTTAACACGGGCAACAAAGCCGTGTCATTATCCTATGGAAATGGGGGATAATATCCCACTGGAAGCCAGAAGCATGAGAAGCGGGGTAACTAATGTTGCCAATCTATTTGCGTAATCAGCGTATGACAGCGGTTTTTTGTTTCTGGATGTTGATGGGATTGGCATTGTTTGCTATGCCAGCCTATTCACAACAACCAAATGTCACCGATTTATCTGCACAAACCATACTCGTAAACATAGCAGAGTCTATACCTAACTTAATGCGTTTGGTCACGGCTATTGCTTATGTTATGGGTATGTTGATGATTATTAGAGGTGTTGTAAAGCTTAAACATGTTGGTGAAGCACGTACCCAAATGTCTCATGAACATCACCTCACAGGACCAATCGTACAGATTGCGATTGGCGTGATGCTCCTCTATATCCCTACTTCAGTGCGAGTGGGGATGAGTACGTTCTGGACTAATCCTAATCCCTATGGTTATTTGCAGCAAGAAGATCAATGGTCTCAGTTTATTAATGTTTGTTATCTGATTGTCCAATTCGTAGGTGTGGTTGCTTTTATTCGAGGATTACTGATGTTAAGCCATCTAGGCGGGCATGGCGGACAACAAAATACAAGCAGAGGAATTACTCATATCATTGGAGGGATTCTCTGCATTAACATTTATCAGTTTGTACAAGTCATCTTGGCTACAGTAGGAATTTCATCGTAGAACAAACATCATGTACAATGTACCAGGTAGTGTAGAGGAGATGTTTTAGATTTTAATATTTTAAGGAGATGAAAATGAAAAGAGTGATTCTAGGAATATTGGGTATGGCTTGTCTTGTAGCGGGAACTATTGTTCTGGCGCAACAAGATCAACAATTGGGTATTGGACAAGTTGCTGCTACTGCTAGGCAGAATATCGCTAATATTGCAAGGTTAGTTACTGCTGCATCTTACGTTGCTGGGATGGCATTTGCGGTAGGTGCTATCGTAAAGTTTAAAGCACATAAAGATAATCCAACCCAAATTCCAATTGGAACACCCATCGCTTTGTTATTTGTAGGCGCGGCACTTATTTTTATTCCGACAGTGTTTAGGGTTTCTGGCGAAACGTTGTTTGGTGCAAGCGGCGTACAAGCCAGTATTTCTGGTGTTGTTTCATTTTAAATATGCATAAAGACTGCTATGCATAATCTTTTACTGGCGGTGAATTTGTCAGGGTGGCGAGCCTTTGTTAGACGTAAGGAAGACAAAGGTTTTTTGCCAGCCCAAAAGCGTGTTTTTGGGCGTGATCAATACACTTGTCAATATTGTGGATTTCAAGCTAAAGAATATCAGGAAGTCGTTAACCTTGACGGTAATTATGCGAATAACAAATTGAGCAATATGATCACAGCATGTTGTTTCTGCTCGCAATGCTTATTTCTGCAATCTGTTGGTATAGATGAGATGGGTGGCGGCCAATTAATTTATTTGCCTGAAATTAGTCAAAGAGATTTAAATAGTTTTTGTCATGTACTTTTTTGTGCGATGGAAAATAATACCGGGTATCAAGACAGTGCTCAGTCTATTTATCGCAGCTTAAAGTTTCGCAGTCAAATTGTCGAAAACAAATTTGGTTCAGGTACGAGTAATCCAGCTATTATGGGGCAAATGATCATTGAATACCGTACACAGGCACCTAAGAAAAAAGTTGATATATTGAAAGACATGCGTTTGCTGCCATCGCATGTGAAATTTAAAGTGCAGCTGGATGCTTGGGCAGCAGCGGCATTGCAAGAATTGGAGGCAGAGCAGCAGTCTACCAAGAGTGAATAAATAGACCCGTAGCGTTTCACTTAGGAGTAAGCATCATGGGTGACAGTGGGTGTTTGTTTTCACACGTAGTTTACGAGCATGAAAACGAATATCCACTGGTAGGATCCAAGTTAAGAGAACACCTAAGTGAAACGCTACAGGTTCAGTTGCTGCTGGGGATGATATGATTTGGTGGATATTCATGGTGAAACAAGGACAAAGGAATGCGTGATCGCACCTTTATAGATCCATTTTTAGATGGTATCGATGCTGTTTTAGCATGGTTTAGTACGGAGCTAAAACAGACTGCTGAATCTTATTGTGATCTTGAAACTGCCGATAGTCCTCATACCTTGGTTGCGCGTGATGGCTCTCTTCTATCTGTGGTTCGTGTTTATGGAGTCACCAGACTAATAGGACAAGAAGAGTTTGATATGATTCATCAAGGGTTGACTCAAAGTTTACAAGCGACCCTTAAGCGACCTGGCCATGTTGTGCAAGTATATTTCTCTTATGATCGAGATGCTGTTAAACCAGAAATTGAAGACATCCTGACACCAGCAAAAGCAACAGCAAAACGTCTGAACTTAGACTTAGATGATTTGTTTTCTGAGCGAGTCAATTACATTTCAAAATATTGTGCACATGAAGAATTATATTTTGTGTTGTGGACGCGTCCTTATTCGTTAAGTGCAGAACAATTAAAACGTTCAACTAAAGAGAAGCTGAATTTTATTCGAGAGCACAAGATTCCGCCATTTAAAAATGCCCAGAACTTAATAGCTGCTATTCCCGATTTACGAGAAGCGCATACTTCATTTGTCCGTTCTTTTGTGACTGATCTTAACGCATTAAATGTTTATTGCACGCTGCTTGAGGTGCATGACGCAGTGTACGCCATGAGATCTTCATGTGACCCTGATTTTACTGCTAAGGATTGGAAGGGTGTATTACCAGGAGATAAAGTTCCTATTCGTGACATGAGGCCGCCTCAAAGTGAAATATCTGGATTAATGTATCCTCCCCTGTCCAGACAACTATTTCCTCGTGATGCATATCTGGTAGATTTACGCACGCTTCGTGCGGGAGATAGGATTTACACACCAGTATTTATTGACTTGTTTCCTCAAGATTTAAAATCGTTTATCGCTTTATTTGCACGTACTTTGCCAACTCGCGTGCCATGGCGCATTTCATTTTTAATTGAGAGCGGTGGTCTTTCAACATTAAGCTTTAAGTCTGCTATGGCGGCAATTTTAAGTTTCACTTCTGCACAAAATGGATTAGTACATGATGCGGTTAAACTGTTGCGAGAAACGGATGTTAATACAGATGATGCCGTGGTTAAATTACAAGTGAGCCTTGCTACTTGGGCCCCTGAAGGTAATGTGCGCTTGTTGCGCACGCGAGCAGCAGAACTTGCTAAGGCAGTGGAAGGCTGGGGTACTTGCGAAGTGTCAGAAGTATCTGGTGATGTGTTTGCCGGTTTTGCATCCAGCTTATTAGGTTTTACAGCAAATAGCGTGGCGACTCCTTCTGTTGCTCCTCTGTCTGATGTGGTTTATATGCTGCCATTTACTCGTCCAGCATCAGCTTGGTCTTACGGTGCGCTATTACTTCGCTCACCTGATGGTAAGCCATGGGCATATCAACCCGGATCCGCGCAACAAACTACCTGGATTGACCTTATGTATGCGCGACCTGGCTCAGGTAAGTCTGTATTATCTAATGCAATCAATCTAGCGTTATGTCTTTCTGGAGGCATTACACGGTTGCCACGTATTGCAATTATTGATATTGGCCCATCTAGTAGTGGTTTGATTTCACTTTTAAAAGAAGCGTTACCTCCTGACATTCGGCATTATGTGGCTTATCACCGTTTGCGTATGACACCAGAATACTCCATTAATCCTTTTGATACTCAGCTTGGGTGTCGCTATCCTTCACCGCAAGAACGTGGCTTTTTAGTTAACTTTGTGACACTTTTAGCTACCCCACTGGGGGCGGAACGCCCTTACGATGGTGTATCAGACATGGCAGGACTAATCGTTGATGAAATGTTTAAATATTTGTCTGATGAGGGCAAAGCTCACCCGTATACCCATGGTATTGAATCAATAGTCGATGATATTTTGAGTGAAATTGGTTTTGTATTCGATGATCGTACCACTTGGTGGGAAGTGACCGATGCATTGTTTCTAGCTGGATTTCACCATGAAGCTTTACTTTCGCAGCGTTATGCTATGCCGCTTTTAGCTGATGCTGCTGCTATTTGCCGGACACAAGTTATAGAAGATTTATATGGTCAGGTGCGCGCACCCACAGGCGAACCACTGATTCAAGCGTTTAGCCGTATGATTTCGAGTGCTGTGCGTGAGTATCCCATTCTCTCTAATATCACCAAGTTTGATATTGGTGATGCGCGGATTGTTTCTCTGGACTTGGACGAGGTGGCTAAAAGCGGTGGTGATGCAGCGGAACGGCAAACAGCAGTGATGTATATGTTGGCCCGTTATTCACTTGCACGTCATTATTATCTCACTGAAGATGCATTAACAGATTCTCCTGATGCTTATCGCGATTACCATAGGCAGCGTATCTCTGAAATTCGGGAAGATTCAAAGCGTATTGTTTATGATGAGTTTCATCGTACTTCAAAAGCACGCGCTGTTCGTGATCAAGTTATCTTGGATATGCGAGAAGGACGAAAATGGAATGTTCAAATCGCACTGATATCACAATCACTGGATGATTTCGATTCAGTTATGGTGGAATTTGGTACGTCTATTTTTATTATGGATGCAGGGCCTGAACAGGCAATTAAGCGCTCTACAGAAATATTTGGTTTATCAGAGACGGCTCGTGTTGCTTTAAAAACTCGTGTGCATGGGCCTAGGGAAGGAGGGGCGACTTTTCTTGCTCAATTTGCAACGAAACAAGGAATGAATACTCAACTTCTGACTAATACCTTGGGTCCGATTGAATTATGGGCGTTTAGTACCACGGCTGAAGATGCGCGTTTGCGCAATAAGCTTTATACTAAGCTGGGTCCTAGGGAAGCTCGTCGAGTACTTGCTAATCTTTTCCCGTCTGGGTCGGTCAAGGATTTAATTGAATCTAGGTTGGCGCTTCTTAAAGAAGCCCAAGGTGTGATTGAAGAAGGGTCAAATTTAAGTATTGCAGATCAGCTATTGGAAGAGATTCTTGAAGCTTATTCTAAAAATCCTGACGTAAAAAGCTTGCCAAAATAAAGTGTATTTGTGCAAGATCAGTCAATAGGCTTTATTTTATAGCGGTATTTGAACAAGGCAGCTTCTTTTATTTTTATATTCGGTCGCAAAAGACGTTTCCCTTCCGGCTTTTGCTAAAGTGGACTCCTGTCCACTTTCCCTCATATAAAAATAAAAGAAGCTGCCTTGTTCAAATACCGCTATAAAATAAGTTTTTACATGAGAAATGCTATGAATTCTATTTTCCAAATGAAATCGGCAACGGTTAACGATATACCATTAATTTTATCTTTTATAAAAGAATTGGCTGATTATGAAAAATTACCGCATGAAGTTCTCGCAACAGAAGAAGTGCTGCGTGAAAGTTTATTTGGAGAAAAGCCCGTTGCAGAAGTGCTGTTGGGATATCTGAATGATGAGCCTGTTAGTTTTCTCGTGTTTTTTCATAATTTTTCGACGTTTTTAGGTAAACCTGGATTATATCTGGAAGATATATTTGTGCGGCCAGAGGCGAGAGGAAAAGGAATAGGGCAGAAAATGTTAGCTTATCTTGCTCATTTAGCGCAAGCAAGAAACTGTGGTCGCATGGAATGGTCTGTACTAGATTGGAACGAGCCCGCGATTAATTTTTACCAGCGCTTAGGTGCAAAACCGATGAGCGAATGGACAGTTTATAGGGTGACAGACAACGAGCTAAATGAATTAGCCGCAAAAAATTCGTACATGCACCCCATCGAATGCTAATTCTTCAGCAATTTCTGTCCTAGAAGACTTCTTTAAAAAATGTTTTCATTGCAGCCCATGATCTGGCGTCAGCATTCTTTTCATAAACGGTACCAAAGCTTGGATCATTAGCTTGCGGATTAGTAAATGCGTGCATAGCATTTCCATAAATGTCTATTTGCCAATCTACTTTTGCATGGGTCATTTCTTGTCCGAACGCAATGACTTGATCAGTGGTCACCATGGGGTCATCGAAACCGTGCAATACTAATATTTTGGACATGATCTGATGTTTGGCAGTATTTTCAGGCGGATGTAATGCTCCGTGAAAACTAACGACCCCTTTCACATCTGCTCCGCTGCGCGCAAGATCAAGCGCACATAAGCCACCAAAACAAAATCCAATAGCACCAATATGGGGAGTCTCTACTGGTCCTAATGTTTTAACCGTTTCATATGCTGCTAACATTCTCTGCTGTAGTTTTGCACGGTCTTGAACAAGCGGTGTCATGAGCGCAGTTTTTTCTTCTTTAGTATTACCTATTTTTCCTTTGCCATACATGTCTATTGCAAATCCAACATAACCTAGCTCAGCTAACTGATCTGCTTTCTGACAAACAAAATCATTTTTTCCTGACCAGTCATGACACACTAATACAGCAGGTCTTTTTTTTGTAACACTATCATCATACGAATAATAACCTTCTAAAATAAGACTGCCATCTTGATATTCAATTTTTTGGGTTTTAAGCATGGAGATTCTCCGTGACTAATTGTTGAGGTAAACGAAAATGATGTAAATTGAGTGAAGAGAATGGATTGTACTGCCCTTCAGTAAATAATAAATATTTTGCTGGAACCTCGTTCATAGAAAGATTGAGTAAAATTTCTTTTTTATTGAGGATACTTTCAAAGGATTGGTTCACTAACTTAAACCATCCCCACTGACCAGGATAATTACGATGAATAGATGATTGGCTATTCATGACAAGCTGGATCGACATCATGTTTGATGGATTGTGGCTGGGCCAGGTAATAATGTGCGAATTTTTCAGACTAGTTTTATCATCAACAAACTGTTTATCATTAATATTAAATTTGACACGCTTAATAAGTTTTCCAAATTCATACGGCTGTAATTCAAATTGTACATAAAGCTTATTGTCACCGTTAGGGAAGAAGGTGTGGTGGATGCGCATAGCGTGTTGGATTTGGCGTAGCGCTTCTTCTGAAAAAGGCATGGCTTGATTATCTATTTTTTTCCAATGCCAATCTGGTGTAGATGTGTCAACGAATGGATGTAAGTAATCATGATAGAAGCTAAGAATGATGCCAGGATTGCCAAAAAAATTAATAAATTTTTGTATATCTACTTCTTGTTCAGTCGATTTTCCAAAAGGATAACGGTTTGCAATGTCAGTTTGGTAAGGGTGAATGACTTGATTTTTCCATGAGATATCCACATAGCGGATAGCCTCTTGCATGAGAAGGTTCCAGCTATCATTAGCAATTTTCGCCAGCCAAGTTTTAATAGGCTCAGGACTTTTTTCAGCAGTTAATCTTAATTGGGTGATAGCATCTGGTGTGCCACGGCTTAACATCCGGCTGGATAAGAGATCGAATGCCGCTTTTTTCTCATTCTCTGCGCTTAATACAGGTTGTAAGTATGCATGTAAAGATTGCAAGCTTGAAAAAATATCATATAGCAAATTTTGTGATGGAGTATTTTTGTCAAGAAGCGCACCAAGGCTTTGTAACTTAGGACTAGATGAAGTGATCGGTTCAAAGTAGGTATTATCATGTAATGTCTTTAGTAATTGTAATAAAGGGGAAGTATTGCTGATTAAACTGACTATCATGGCATCTGCTTGTGTCAGATCATAAGGATTGGATAAATGAACATTCACGAGCAAATTTTCCCATGTACTTACATAATGATTCACGTAAGTAGCGCGTAATTGCTCAATTAGGGAGGCTGGAAGGACAGCGTTTTTATTTGTTTCTGCATTGCGGCCCAATATCCAGTTTCCTGATGTTGCTTCTTGAGCTGCAGTGATTACCCCTTGAGAAAGGATGGCAGAAAATGCTTTTACTGTGAACATGGTTGGAAATTGATTGGTGATTTCCTTAATGAGGAATATCGGTGTTTTTCCTATGCTGGTGACAATGGGAGCTTTGTCTAAAGTGTTATTGGCATCAATATTTTTTAATATGATATAGCCCAACTTTAAAGCGGGTAGTGAAACTAAGAATTGACGGGTATCTTGAATGGTGTTGGTGTTAAGCGATACGGGTTTCCAAGATGAATGGAGAGCCGTTGATAAATGGACCATAAATTGATGGCTATCAGTTTCGTGTAGTGATTTTGGCAAGATCTCTTGCATGGTAGAAGAGATGTGGTTTGAGTCAAAATAAGCGGCATCCCCCATCATAAGATATGCTTTTAAAACCGCATAGATATCGTCAGCCTCTTTGTTGACAGGGTTCAGTAAGTATTCTTCAAAATAATTTTTGACTTCAGGAATTAAGATAGATTGTAATGCTTGATAATAAACTTCATTGGCTTTTTGTTGTGCTTTATGGGAATAAAACGATAACAAAAGAGATAGGTCCATTTTAGGACTATCCGCTTTCATGGATGGTTGTAATGTGTTTAACAGTGTAAGAGTTTCCTCTAAATGTTCCACAGGGTCTTGTACTTGCGCAATTTTTAATTGGTAATCAGACAGATTTTTTTGTATGACATAGGCTTGTTTAACACCTTGTTGGAAATCTTTACTGAGAAAAGCGGCTGTCGCCGCTATCATACCCAAAGAGGCGGCATAGACGGCACGATGTTTCCACGGGGTGATCTTTTTGATTGGTGTTGGTTCAATAGGATGATGTAGTGGCCCATGTGTAAAAAATTGCTTGATAAAGTAAGCACGCGAGGCGGGAGTGGGTTCTTTAAATAATTGTACAGTGCGTGCAGTAGTAGTATTAGCTGTCTGCTCTAGTACATTGGAATCAGACTCTGGCTCAGACTGGGGCTGAAGCGCACTGGCTAAGTAAATACTCTGTAGTGATATATTGAGGCGAGTAGAACAAAGTTTTTTAATGAAATCTAATGTAAATTCTTTTAACCGCTCAACTTGTAGAGGGAAATCTTTAATATAAGGTCGTGCCATTGGATTTCGTTCTTGATGCAAGCGCCATATTAATTGTTGATTGATCCTTTTGATTAAGGTGTTAAAGCGGGATGCAAATAAATCGGGAATTTTTCCGCCTTCTTTAAAATGGGACAAGGTAAATCCCCATGGCTGAGTAATTTCTTCATTGTTTGTTTCTGCAAAAAACTCTATAAAACCAGGGAGTAAATCGCATTTTGTCAGTATAAGATGGCATGGGATTGGGCGAGGAAAATAGCGTTGGATTTCGTATATGCGTTGAAGCAGTTCACGCCATAAGTGATGGCATAGTTTAGGATCGTTTAATGCCATCATCTCAGCTGCCGGAAATGCGATGATAATACTGTTGATGCCATTTTTTCCTTGTTGCCTCTTGACTAAACGTAGAAAAAATTGCCAGAGTGCTGGACAAATATTCGGGTTTTGACTGGAATGATTCATATTGTCAATTGAGGATAAATATTTCCCTGGAACATCAACGATATTGGCATCACGTGTTACCCACCAATCACAATTTTCTGAGGGCCCTAACTCAGTCACATGTTGGTTTTGAAATTGTTTTTGTAATATAAACCGAACACCAGAGTTAGCAAGTAATGTTGTTTTACCTGCGTTAGGAAGGCCGATCAGCAAGTGCCAGGGGAGAGAGCTTAAGCTCACTACCTTGCCATGTTTTGACAAGGTTGTTTTGTGTAAAAATTGAATAGCACCGTAAAAACGTTTCTGTAGTTCAACTAATTTTTTTTGAATTTTTGCATCTTTATGCTGAAGAGGATTGGGGGTGCTGAGGTCAATAACGAGAAATTTAAGCAGCCAGGCGAGAAAGATAAATGAAATAATATAGATTCGCTTTTCTGGTGGTGATAGTGGCGCATAATCTCCCCATACTAGATAGGGGCCGGCTAACCAGATCGCTTCAGCGAGCAGACATAATATACCAATAGGAACAAGCGATTTATAATAAGCTTCATTGCTCTGAAGTCTTGTGTAAAACCGGTTTTCCAAATTGCGCAATATTTTTATAAGCTTCATTCGAGATAACATCCATTAGATAGCCCAAGCCCACGAAGATAGTCATGATAAAGCAGGAAGTGACCACAAAAACAAAGGTTAAAGATGTTTTGCGTGAAGAGGCGGATTTTGAGTTATATTTATGTGCCTTAAGCAGCGTTGGAGATAATGTTTTGCTGAAACTACCGCGGTAAGCTCGGATGTGTTTATAAAGATTATTCGTAATTTGTTCAAGCTGGTACTGGTTATGTTCTGTCGCTCGATATTGGCCTTTATATCCCAAGCTTAAACAAAAGTATAAGAGTTCCATTAAGTCAATGTAGATCGACGGTTCTTTAATTGCACGCTCCATAATAGCGAAAAATTTATCTTGGTGCTGGATATCTTGATTAAATGCGGTTAATAAACAGTAACTTTCCCATTGGTTGTGATTGCCCCAGGGAGTATTGGAAATGATTTCATCGAAAGTAGCACATAGAACATATTTGCAAACAATGAGGTATTCAGAGGTATAACCGTGATTTTTGATTGCTTCTTGAAAGGCGTTAATTTCTTGGATTAACTCAGTCTGAAGTTTGTTTAATTGACGAAAAGATTTGAGGTTCTTCAGTTTTCCCATCACAGAGAAAAGGTAGCCAGCAGCGTCCACAATAGGGTTTAATCCCGCTTTGGGATGATGTGTGACGATACGGTTGGGAAGCAATAATGGCGAAGGTGAATTGAGAGTTTCTATTTTATTGGTAATAGCAGCATCATCCCTATGTAACGGTTGAGAAGGCGTGTCGGTAATGAGATTAGGCGAATGGCCTTCCCTGGCTGTGTGCTGGTTAAATGTGGCATTCATTCAGCGTGTCCTTCTCAACCCGTTTGACTGCCTAAACCCGCAAGTGCGAATTTAGTTCGTGCGAAGCAATATAAATATTAAAAATCCTCTGCTAGCTAACTTCCTGGAATGCACTGACGCCTCGCGATATTATACACAAACAAGTATTCTCAAAGAAGTATGAGTATAGGATAGCAGCGAGTCTTTTCTGACTGGCGGGAATGGCTTTTGGGTAAACGTGATTGACTGAGTACAGCGCAATATAAGCTGAATCACCTCGGCCGCTGGCGGCCGGGTTTTCTATAAAGCTAGTCTAGTAAACCATAGGTTTTGAGTTTTTTTCTCAGTGTGCCGCGGCTCAAACCAAGAACAATGGCTGCACGGGATTGGTTGCCTTTAGTATACTCCATCACTGCTTCCATTAAGGGAGCCTCAACTTCAGCTAGGATCAGTTCATACAAATTATTTGGCACTTGCCCCTGCAAATGAGAAATATAATTCTCAAGAGATTGCCTTACGCTGTCATGTAAGGGTTGATTTTTTTGAGTCAGCTCAAATGATGATTGTGGTCTTTCTATTGTTTCAGTAGCCATAATTCCCTCAGTTTATCGGGATCGTTCATAATACAGCAAGTATTTTATCCATTGTTCTTTGTTAGAGCAATCATTTTTTGCACATTTTCGAATAAATATCAGTTTACTCACTAAACTGCTTTATTTTACCATCAATGACCAAGTTGATGGGTTTTTATAAGAACAAAAATAGTCTAAAGATTAGACGAAAATTAAATAATATTATAAAATTTAACGTTATTATTAGCAGGTGAAGCAATAGCGAGGATTCATGCATGCAAAGAAAAATAATCATAAAAGGTGGTAATAAGCCGAAAGTTGGGAATGAATTTACCTGTCTTGATGTATTTCATTTGTATGATAAGGCGCGTCCTCGAAAGGATCTTGATAATAGCATCCTTGTTGAGTCGCCAGCGCAACCTCAATCTAATATGCTGGATGGTGTTGCAAGTACAGCAATAAACACTGCAGTTGGGGTGGCTGCTCAAGGAATAGCTGGGGCACGGGGTGGTGCTGCAGCTATCACTGCAACAACTTTGGCACAATTAACGCGAAATGGTTTCCGAGCTGCAAGCCATTATGTTAGTGGTGACCCGATGGAAGATTTAACTATCCATGGGCTTAATTTTCCCAATAAAGATTTTGTTTTTCCTGAAAATAAAAATATAGAAAAAGCATTGATAGAAATAGAAAAATTAAAAACAGCGTATCGCAAAATTTGCAACTATATTGAGCTTAAGAAAAATCGAGATATTTTATATTTTTTGAATTTGAGAAATTTTAACGATCAGGTAGTGAGCGATCCTAAATTTATGGCGGCTATCTTATTAGCGCATAAAATTGAATCTATCTTTTCCTCTAAAAGCAGTGAAGAAGCTACACAAGGTTGGCAGCACTTTAAAGAGGTCATTGATCAGTTTTGTGTTTGTGAGCCACTTAAACAAACGAATTCAACGGATGGAGTATTCTTGTCCTTTCAATCAGTATTGCAAGATATTAAAAGTGATCTTTTTAGTACGGGTTTTCAGCCTAATAATACTAAAAAAGATTTAGCTGATTTAAGAGAACTCATAAAAAAAGTTAAAGAAAGTTTTATAAAGGAGTGTAGTCCATTATTAGTGGGTGATTTCTTTCCGAAAGAATTAGGTATTGATGTTACAAGCTTTAATCAAAAAATTAAGAATATCAATGAAGCAGTGCAGAAATTGGATTCAGATTCAGCAGGCCTGGATTTGTATCAGTATAAGCAACATATTAATTCGATAAAAAAAGCATTATTAGAGTTTCAAAGCGGAAAAAACCAATTACTAAAAAAAATAAATGATAATTTCAAATGCTATAGTGCAAGAACACGCAGTGAGACTCTCTCACTATTATGCAAACATGCTGAGCTATTCAAAAGTCAAACTAAAGATTTGCTCGAAATAGAATATAAGATTTTTTCGATGGAATTATCATCAGCGAATCTATCTGTAGAAAAAGCACCATCGAATGGCGCAGTTTCTTCTCCTGATAAAGCATTATTTGATGATGGTTTGGAGGAAGATTGGGAATGGGTGGAATTTGGCTCCGAGTATGCAAAGCAAGCGGAAGAAGCGGATGGATTATTTGAAGGGTTTGTCGTGATTTGTGCAACAGATCCTAAGGAGCAGACTGATATTTCAACAGAGGTAACACAATTTGTAGCTATTCAAGAAGAAAAAGCGCAGGGAGAGAGATATAATAATCGCTGGAAAATATTAAAGAACGTGTTGGATTTATTACCGAATCGTGAGCAGCATAAACAAGAGATCACTCAGTTAACCCAGCAATTGCAAACAATGAGGGATGAAAAAACTGCATTAGAGACAGAATGCAGTACTCTTAAGAAGACAAATGAACAACAACTCCAACTTTGTGTTGAGGAGCGAAAAACTCACGAGAAAAATGTGCTGTTATTAACGGAACAGCTAAAAAGCAAAGCCAAAGAGCAGAGAAAGCAAAGCATTGTGCTGAATTTCAATAATTGGATAAATAATTATATTGCTAATAGCAGTTCTTATGGTTTATTTTCGAAACATCGCCATGGTAGAGAAGGTATTCAACGTGCCACTGAATTATTAAAAAAATTCCATGATTATGTTAAGGAGAAAGACGAAATTACTGCGAAAAAGTTTAAGCAGTTCGTCCAAGAAAATAAAAAGATGTTAAAAGGTAACGTATTCACTCATTCATTAAAAACATATTTATTAACGTTTATGTATCAACTTCCTCAAAAGAAAGGTTATGACATCTCAATACTACCGATGGCAAATAATTCGTCTGGGAACTATGGCTCTACCCATACAAAAAAACTAACGCATCAAGATTTAATAAAAAAAATCTGTGAAGAACATCAAACACTAGATGCTGCATTTAATGCATTATTTTCAATAGAGAGTAAACAAAAAAAGAATACAAACTTTCCATCCGATGATCAGATAAGGTATCTCTCTCTACGATAGAAGTTGACCAATCTTTTTACATATTCATCCATTTTTCTAAATAATGAATATTAATCAACCCCTTTTGAAAAGAGTTACCACGTAAAATATCTTGATGTAGAGGAATATTAGTGCGTATGCCTTCGATGACGGTTTCATCTAATGCATTCCGCATGCGGGCAAGCGCTATTTCGCGGGTTTCTCCAAACGCAATAATTTTAGCGATTAATGAATCATAATAAGGTGGGACTTTGTAACTTCCATAGATATGCGAATCAACGCGTATACCTGGGCCGCCTGGAGCATGAAAATAAGAGATGGTGCCTGGTGATGGAGAAAATGTGCGTGGATCTTCAGCATTAATTCGACATTCGATAGCATGGCCAAGCACCTTAATGTCTTTTTGTTTAAGGGACAATTTTTCGCCTGAAGCAATGCGCAATTGTTCTTTGACTAAATCAATACCTGTAATCATTTCAGTGATAGGGTGCTCGACTTGAATACGAGTGTTCATCTCAATAAAATAAAATTTTCCATCTTCATATAAAAATTCCATGGTTCCTGCGCCGCGGTATTGCATATCACGACAAGCTTGAGCGCATAATTCACCAATTTCTTCACGTTGTTTGAGTGTAATACCTGGTGCAGGTGCTTCTTCTATAATTTTTTGATGACGGCGTTGAATGGAGCAATCGCGTTCTCCTAAATAAATCGCGTCACCTTGTCCATCACCTAACACTTGAATTTCGATGTGGCGTGGATTTTGCAAATATTTTTCTAAATATACTTTATCATTATTGAATGCTGCTTTTGCCTCACTGCGAGTCAGGGCGATGGCATTAAGAAGATGTGATTCAGTGTGTACCACTCGCATGCCCCGGCCGCCGCCGCCGCCTGTTGCTTTGATAATCACGGGATAACCAATATCACGGGCCAATTGCATGGTTTCAGGATCGTTATCGCCAATGGGCTCATTTGAGCCTGGGACACAAGGAATACCAATTTTTTTCATGAGCTTTATTGCAGTGACTTTATCACCCATTTGTCGAATTGTATCAGGATCTGGGCCAATAAAAGTAAATCCGCTTTTTTCAACTTGTTCAGCAAAATCTGCATTTTCGGAGAGGAATCCATAACCTGGATGAATGGCGACGGCATCTGTAATTTCTGCAGCACTGATAATAGCAGGTATATTGAGATAGCTTTGAGCTGCTTGATGTGGGCCGATACAAACAGATTCGTCTGCTAACCTAACATGCAGCAGGTCACGGTCGACTGTGGAATGCGCGGCAACGGTTTTAATTCCTAGTTCTTTGCAGGCACGCAAAATACGCAATGCAATCTCACCACGATTAGCAATCAGTACTTTATCTAACATGATACTCAGCCCTCTGTTCCAATCCGCGATAAGTTACTCAATGACAAATAATGGTTGGTTAAATTCAACGGGTGTTCCATTATCAACGAGCCTCGCTGTCACGGTGCCAGTTTTATCAGCTTCAATTTGATTGAACATTTTCATTGCTTCAATTAAGCAAATGACATCACCAACTTTCACAGATTGTCCAATTTCGACAAAAGGCTTTGCTCCAGGGGTCGCGGATAAGTAAACGGTACCTACCATGGGAGATTTTAATACATGCTTGTCTGTCATCACTGACGGCGTTGATGGTGGTGATAGCATTGGTTCTGTGGGGGCGGCAGGAGGAGCAGATTGAGTGTGAGGGGCAGAAATGATGGGTTGGGCCATCATCATAGGAGCAGGGGTAGTTTGGTGTACTTCTCTAGTAATACGAACAGATTCTTCACCTTCACGTATTTCTATTTCAGCAACACCCGTGCTTTGGATGAGCTCTATCAGTTTTTTAATTTTACGCATGTCCATAGTTAACAGTCAGCTCCTCTTTGTTAACACGTCAAGATCAAAGTCATGCATTCTGCATGATCACGTTTATTTTGTCCAGTTGTTACAAGATATCGGATTTTAATGCCAATTCCTAGCAAATTAGTGTTGTACAGTGGTGCTGGTCTTATGCGAACAAAAGCTTGATTTTTGCGATGCATAAAAATAGGAGAGGGTGGTCTCTCCCGCATTTCTTAGCGGAAACTCTTGATAAAAGCCAAAATAGGTGGAATGAAAGAGATCGCGATCACACTGTATATAACGATGGAAAAATTATCTTTAATGACAGGCAGCGTGCCAAAGAAATAACCTGCGGCTAATAAACTGCCTACCCAGAGAATACCACTAGCGGTGTTATATAAAGCAAATTGACGAAGGCTCATATATCCTACTCCAGCTACAAATGGCGCGAAAGTACGAATAATAGGAAGATAACGAGCAATAATGATCGTTTTTCCACCGTGCTTTTCATAGAATAAATGTGCTTCTTCTAAGTGTTTTTTATTTAACAACCAAGAATCTTGAGCGGTAAATACTTTAGGCCCAATTTTCCTGCCTATCAGATAATTAAGCTTATTGCCTAATATGGCGGCAGTAGAAAGTAACAAAAAGAGTAAGTAGATATTTAATGCGTGACTGGTGTTGGCTGCAATACTGCCGGCTGCAAAAAGTAAAGAATCTCCCGGCAAAAAAGGAGTGATTACTAAACCTGTTTCACAAAATATGAGCATAAATAATACTACATAGGTGGATATCCCATAAAGGGAAACAAAGGAAATCAAGTACGTATCAATATGTAAAATATAGTGAAGCAATAATTGTATGGTTTCCATGGGTTTTGAGGTTACCTTTTGGGTTTGGATGTGACATAAACATCAAATCGACTGCTTTTCCCCATGAGAGAAAAGCTTGGCGTACAATTAGCGATATTTTCTGCTAAGCGAGGTCTTTTTACCACAACACGGTGTGCTGCACAAGATAAAGCCAGGCGGAGCAATTTTTCACAATCATCATCTTTTCCCAGAAGATCTTGTAAAATTACCATCTCTTTTTTGACAGATGCTGATTTTTGCCTTGCTGGAAACATGGGATCTAAGTAGATAATATCCGCTGATGTATGTTGAAGCTGAGACATGGCGTCTGCTTGTATTAAGTGCATACGCTCGACAATGGCAGCTGTACGATCGTCTGTTGTTGCGCGGGTGAGCGCATCTGAAAGCAAGGCAGCGATGATGGGGGAACGTTCTAATAAAATCACATTAAATCCCAGTGTTGCCAGTATGAAGCTGTCACGACCTAATCCTGCTGTGGCATCAATAATAGCAGGGTGTTGATGCGGATGTATGCCGATGGCGCGTGCGAGTAATTCTTTACGCCGTCCAGCTTGCTGGATTCTATGCAACATCTTGCCTGAAAGAAAATCAATGTAGAAGGGAGCAATCTTCTTCTCGCACGTTTTTTGCAGTCCAAGATAGTGTGGAGTTAATAAAAGCAAATAGTGATATTGCTGCGAAGTATTGCTATTAGGACGATCAACAAAACTCAAGTTCAGCCGACTAGCTAGCTCATATGCGGAAGAGATTTGATCGTTGCTAACACAAGAAACTGCTATTTGGTTTCCTAGCATGTAAACTTATATTCCCTTTTTATATTATTATTGATTACTTCTTTCAAGACCTTTTGTGTCTGATGACAGAATACTCCTTGTTCTATTCCGGCATTTAAGTATTTTTCTAATGATTGCGGATCGAGTTCATATGCCTGATTAAAAAAATCCTCGGCTTTTTGAGAGTTGCGCTGGATATTAGAAGAGTGAAGTACACCAAAAGTAAAGATAATACCAAGTGCACAGGCTGCATAAGGAGAAGGATCATCTGCATTGACCAGCTCTAGTAATCGATCATACGAAGCATCACATTTTGACTGTGCAGCGAGCTGTAGCCATAGTATTTTTTCAGGCTCTTTTGCAAATAACTGATTAGCATGTTGGGTATTGTGTGTATTCACTAAAATGGCAGCGACTGAATTTCCTTCACGGAATCCGGCTTTAAAAAAATCATTTAATTGTGTATGTGGACGGTGGTTCAGGCAGTTAAGCTTTATTTGAGTGGTGTGTAACCCATAAGTACAGTATTCATTATTTAACTGGAACCCTCGTTTGAAATAATTGCAAGCAAGCTCTAAGTGTTGCTGTTTACTTGTTAACGCTTCTTCTTGTTCAGCTATTTCACTCTCGTGATACCCTAGTTCTTTTAAGGCTTTTGGATGATCAAGCTGACTTGCCTCATCTAGCATAGCTAATTCTTTGTCTTTCTCTCCTTCATCAAAATATATCACGCTATGTTGGTAGTGGATTTCGGCTAGTATTTTGACTGAAGTAGAATAACGGGCTTTTAATGAATTGATATACTGATGGATGTTATTAGTGCTTGTAGTTTTAAGATCAATTAATTTGCCTACCGCATCGGGTATCCCAGCGTCTAGCGCGTGCTCAAGCCAGGTGCAGCTATTTTTATTATTATCTTTTGTTATATTAATTTCATGTAAAAAGGCGAGAGGTATGGCGGCTTTCGTATTGCCTTTCGAAAAAATGGTCTCTAAAAGTGGCATAAATTTTTTTCGGAGTCTGTGAGTACCAATAATTTCTCTGAGGGCGAGGTAATTTTTGCTATTTAAGGGATCAGTTAATATTTCTAGCAGTATAATAATGGCTTTGTGATCGTTGTTATCTGCGCTTTTTAATAATAAATCTATGCCTTTAGGTTGGTTGGCATAGGTTCCCATTCCGTAATAATGCATGACACCAAGGTAATAATCAGTCCACGCCCTATTTTGACAGGTAGTTAAAAAGGTATAGAATTTTACAAATTGTATTTGAGCGAGATCTGGGCGTGTTTGCTGTTTAGCTTGTGTGAAAAAATAAGCGGTAATATATTGAAGCTTTGCTTCATCGTGAATGATAAGCAAGTCGAAGTCTCGTGTGTAAAAGTGATGCCATAGATTATTATCAGCAGATAGACTTGCTAAGTTTTTACAAGTTTCGCTGATATTCGATAGTTCTTGTACACGGAGATGCATGAGTAAACTTAACATTGTTTCATCTGGGAAGATGGATAATTCTCCCTTGAGAGAGTGAGTGAATAACCTCGCATTCATTGTTTTTTCCTCGTATGTGTATTAATTTTTAAGTGAATTTTTTATGGCTGAAGTTCTAATTGTCAGTAGATCTCAATTAAACGTGTAGGAATTGCTCCAAGCCAGAAAGAAACATTTGTACAGCCATGGTAGTGAGAATCATTCCCATCAACCGTTCAATAGCTGTTAAGCCGCGTTCGCCAAGGATTTTTCGCAAAACATCCGCAAAGACAAGAATCACGGTAGTGATAAACCAAGCAATAGTTAAAGCGACAAACCAGCGGGGTAAATCATAAGGTGCTTGATTGGCTAATAACATGACCATCGTCATGGTGGATGGGCCAGCAATTAACGGGACGGCTAATGGCACAATGAGTGGTTCGTCAGCTAGCGGAGATTTATCTTCTTGACCATTCTGTGGAAAAATCATCCGGATTGCGATTAAAAAGAGAATAATTCCGCCTGCGATTTGGAGCGCCGGTTCAGAAATATGCATCCCTTCCAAGATAAACTTACCAAAAAACAAGAAAAAAGAGAGTATTAGGAAAGCAATAAAGGTCTCTCGTAATATGATTAGCTGCCGTCGCTTAGGGTTGACATTATTTAAGACAGAAAGAAACAATGGCACATTGCCTAATGGATCCATAACTAGTATTAATGTCATTGTGGCGGAATATAAAGTCATTGGAGATTAGTCATTAAGTAATAATAAGAATTGGTCGTGTATAAATAAGTAATAATAGCTGCTACGGGTAAATACTCGGTAATAGCGGTCTGAGGAAGGCTGCCTCTTTTATTTTTTATATATGAGGGAAAGTGGACAGGAGTCCACTTTAGCAAAAGCCGGAAGGGAAACGTCTTTTGCGACCGAATATAAAAAATAAAAGAGGCAGCCTTCCTCAGACCGCTATTACCGAATATTTACTGTTACAGCTGCTTTTTCATTAATATGCGCTACAGTATACTCTATACCCATGCTAATACGTCAACGCTTATCACATTATGTTTGTTTAATGCGCTTGGATAAACCCATCGGTATTTTGCTGTTACTTTGGCCAACGTTATGGGCATTGTGGCTGGCAAGCAAGGGGCAGCCAAATAGTAAAATTCTTATTATCTTTGTGGCGGGTGTGATATTAATGCGCTCAACAGGTTGTATTATAAACGATTTTGCTGATCGCCACTTGGATGGTCATGTGCAAAGGACGCGTCAGCGGCCACTCGCCAGCGGTAAGATAAATTCATATGAAGCCCTTCTACTAGCGCTTCTTTTATGTCTTTTTGCTTTTTTGCTTGTCTTACAATGCAATTTGCTTACGATTAAATTTGCTTTTATAGGCGCGGCATTAGCGATAGTTTATCCATTTTTGAAACGCGTGACTTATTTGCCACAATTAGGATTAGGGATGGCTTTTGCCTGGGGGATTCCCATGGCATTTGCAGCTGAAATGGGGATTGTCAATTTCTCAGTGTGGTTTTTATTTTTCACTGGAATCATTTGGCCTATTATTTATGACACGATGTACGCTATGGTTGATAGAGAAGACGATATAAAAATTGGCATTAAATCCACTGCGATTTTATTCGCTTCGATGGATAGAGCCATCATCGGGTTATTACAAGGATTGTTTGTTGTCCTGTTGGGAGTGGTCGGTCTTATATTTGAATTGCATTCAGTCTATTACGCTGGTGTGGTAGTGGTTGGAGTATTATTTATTTATCAACAATGGTTGATTAAACATCGAGAGACACAACAGTGTTTTAAAGCATTTTTGAATAATCACTGGGTTGGTTTTGTTATTTTTGTGGGCATTGTATTGAGTTATCTTTAATGAAAATTGTTGCTGATTCTCATCTTCCTTTTATTAAGGAATATTTTCACTCCTATGGAAATTTGGTTTTGGAGCCAGGACGAGCTATTTCACGTGAAGATGTGAAAGATGCTGATATGTTGTTGGTGAGGTCTATTACTCATGTGGACAAGAAACTCTTGGATGGTTCCAATGTCAAATTTGTTGGTAGTGTCACTGCTGGTGCAGACCATTTAGATACAAAATGGTTAGATGAAGCAGGAATTATGTGGAGTGTGGCGACGGGATTTAATGCTCCTCCTGTGGCGGACTATGTCATGAGTGTGATTGCGGTGCTGCAAAAAAAAGATAAGCTGGCGAAGGAAAATATCAAGGCCGCTGTGATAGGAGTGGGCAATGTTGGGCAGCTAGTAGTCGAACGGTTACGTTTATTAAATTTTGATATCACACTATGCGATCCAGTTCGTGCGGAACTTGAACCCGATTTTCATTCTGTGCCATTAGATGAATTGTCTGATTTAGATTTTATTACCTTACATGTACCTTTAGTCCGGCAAGACGAGCATCCTACTTATCACTTCATAGACAAATATTTTTTGCAAAGACAAAAGCCAGGTTGTGTTCTCTTGAATGCCAGTCGTGGGGCGGTTATTCATTCCCAGGAACTAGCACAATTTGGTACTCATCTGTGTTGGTGTTTTGATGTTTGGGAACATGAGCCTAAGTTGGATAAATCATTGTTGGCGCAATCCTTTATTGCGACGCCACATATTGCTGGATACTCTATACAGAGCAGAGTGCGCGGTATTGACATGATTTACCGCATTGCATGTGATAAAAAAATGATTGAGCCGCAAGCAATGGCCCCGATTACTATACCGCATCAGCAATTGACATTTACCGGTAAAGACTATTGCTGGCAGGATGTGGTGTTGGGAATGTTCAACCCACTGGTGATTACCACGATGATGCAGACAATTCTTTTACCAGCGGAAGAATATGGTTTGTTGTTTGATGAGATGCGCCACCAGTTTAATTATCGTCATGAATTTGGATACACGGAAATAAACCATTCTGCTGTTTCTATGCGAGACAATGTCTTATTAGAGAAGTTAGCACATTGCCAAGCTAAGTTTGGCCCATAGTAGAGCTCTTTCATTACAATGGCATTTCGTTATCTATGTTATCGTTATCGCTTTGTTCCGTATTATGATGATCTGCTGGTTCTGTGTTGAGTTCAGGGTCTATATCGTTTCTCTCTGCGTTTTCATCTACATTCTCATCTGTATCGTTGTTAGCAGTTTCAGTGGTAGAGGAAAAATCTGATTCTGGTAAATAAGGTTCCATGAAATATTCATATATTCCATTTTTACTATTATTCGAAACACGCTTACCAGTTTTAGGATTAATGCGAACACTTAGCACACCTGGCGGTTGTTCAAGAGGATTTTGTGGCTGATTTTTCAATGCAAATTGAATGAACTGCATCCACATGGGCAGCGCAGCAGCGGCACCATATTCATGCAAGGATTGTGGCTGATCAAAGCCTACCCATGTGACTGTAACAATGTCTGGGTTATAACCAGCAAACCACGCATCGACTTGATTTTGCGTTGTTCCAGTTTTACCTGCAAGATCGACGCGTCCCAAGTTTTTAGCGAGTTTTGCCGTGCCACGCTGAATAACATCATGTAAGGCAGACGTAATGAGGAAGGCATTTTCTGGACTCAGGACACGGGGTGCGACAGCTTCTTCTGTCGTACAATTGTTATTACAGGCGACTAAGGGTTTAGCTTGATAGATGATCTCATTTTGCGAATTACGGATAGTGTCAATGGCGTAGGGCACTACTCTCAAACCGCCGTTAGCAAATACCGCGTAAGCTTGGGCCATTTGCAACGGGGTTACCATCGCTGTTCCTAGTGCTAATGATAATCCAGGCGGTAATTGGGAAGGCACAAAGCCAAAGCGTTTTAGGTATTCAACGGTATAAGACATACCCATTTGCGCTAATAAACGGATGGATACCAGGTTGCGTGATTCAATAATCGCAGTGCGTAATCGTGTTGGACCGTAAAATTTATGGGTATCATTTTGTGGCCGCCATAAGCTATTATCAGCAGTGTTTTCGATGACAATTGGTGCGTCATTAATAATAGTCGCTAGTGTAAAACCTTTTTCCAGGGCAGCAGAATAGACAAACGGCTTAAAACTTGATCCAGGTTGGCGTTGAGCGCTGGTAATACGATTAAAATTGCTATTCTGATAATCAAATCCGCCAATCATGGCGAGAATAGCACCGTTTTGAGGATTTAATGCGACTAAGCCTGCTTCAGCTTTTGGCATTTGGCTTAAGCGATACCCATCTGGTGACATTGTAATGAGTACAACATCACCTAGTTTTAAGATTTGGTTAGCTTGTTTTGGTTTAGGTCCTAAATAGTCTGGATTGATTTGTTCACGTGCCCAGGATAAGCCAGTCCATGGGATAATAGTCAAATTACCATCAGCACGTAAAACAGTGGCGGTTTGTTTTGTCATCTCCACTACTGCAGCTGGTTCTAGACCATTGATCACCGGCTTTTTACGCAGTATTTGCTCCCATTCCTCCATGTTATCGATGGATGGGACGCCTAAATTTTCTAATGGTCCGCGATAGCCGTGGCGTTGGTCATAAGCAAGCAAATGATCGCGTACAGCTTGGTTGGCAGCGACTTGTAATGAACTATTAATGGTTGTATAAACTTTGAAGCCGTCGGTATAAATGCTGTCACCATACATTTGTTCGAGTTGCTCTCGAACTAGTTCGGCAGTATAAGGCGCTTTAATTTCAGTTTGAAGATCATGATAACTTGCATTAATCGCTGTATTGACAGCCTCGTTATAGGCGGATTCGCTAATGTAGCCTTGATCGTACATGCGTGCGAGGACATGGTCGCGGCGTTTTTTAGCCGCATCGGGGTTAGCGAGGGGATTGAGTGTAGAAGGAGCTTTAGGTAATCCTGCCAGCATGGCATATTGATCTAAGCTTAATTTATTTAGGTGTTTGCCATAATAAATTTCTGCGGCAGCTCCCACGCCATAAGCTCGGTTACCAAAAAAGATTTTATTCATGTAAAGTTCAAGAATTTTCTCTTTTGTTAGTTTATGTTCAATTTTAATTGCCAATAATATTTCACGTAATTTTCGACCAAATGTTTTGTGGCGTGAAAGATAAAAACTACGTGCTACTTGCATGGTAATCGTACTGCCACCTTGTAATTTTCTGCCGGTGATAAGGAGCTGGAGAGTTGCCCTGCCTAATCCAGGGATATCAACACCTGAATGTTGAAAATATCGTTGATCTTCAGTGGCTAAAATGGCTTGTATCAAGGGTTTAGGGATTTGGTCATAAGGGATAGGAATTCGGCGTTTTTCTCCAAAGGTAGCAATTAATTTTTCGTCATGTGTAAAAATTTGTAGAGGTACTTGCAGCTGGACCGTATTTAGCGCGTCGATATCAGGCAGTTCAAACTCCATATAATAAAGCACACCAATGACTATGACACCGCATAGAACAAGTGCAAGCAGGATGACCCTTCGGATCAAGCGAAAAAAATATTTCATAAGTTATAAAAAATCTTGCATTTGAAGAGGCATAAAGTATATTAACATGAAGTTTATCTGCGCAACCTTTCTTTTTTAATCAATCGCTCATTGTACCAGATTTTGTAAAATAGGTGGGTACCTGGCCCTTTCTTGTCTATATATAGTGCTTTTGCCATTATCCATGGATGCTTTTTTTCGCAGGTACGCCTTGATATCTTCAGTATAGATGCCGTTAGATTCCCAAAATACAAAAATTATCCGTTGAAACTGCCAGTAGAGGCTGATGTTGCATTTACTGTGCAGCTTTCGGTCGAGTTTTTATCATTCAAGAAGCAAGGAGGCGTGACGTGATGAGATTATTTTCTTTTAAATCATCATCATTAATTGGTATTGATATTCAAACCCATGAAGTGCGGATTGTTCAGTTAAGAAAAATAAAACATGGATTTTTAATTGAGCATATCGCAACGAGCAAACTTTCTGCGGGTGTTTTTTTGCAGGGTAAAGTGAAAGAATGGGATGCATTGAGTGTTGTTCTGACAGAACTCACACAGTCGCTAGGATTATCAGCGACGGCAGTGGTGATTAGTTTGCCTGCGAATTTGGTCATCATGCAGCAAATACAGTTGCCGTGTGGTATGACAGAAGCAGCAATAGAGGCAGAAATCCGTGCTCAAATAGAGCAGGATTTTCCTGGCATTAATGAAATGCTCTGCATCGATTTTCATGTATCTGTTCAAGAGAAGCAGGAATATTTAGACATTCTATTTGCGGCTGCACGACAAGCATATGTGATGCAATATGTTCAATGCATCGCTTCGATGGGATTGAAAGTAAAAATAGTAGATATCGATGTCTATGCATTAAGAAGAATATTTAGTTTTGCATTGCCGTTTCTTCGTGTGTTAGGCGAACCGTACGCAATAGTGTGTGAAAATAATTGCATGGTATCGTTTGTTATTTTTAATGCTAATCAAGCTGTTTTTCATCAGCAATGGGAAACCAGCGGAGCGGAAGATTTTTTCTCGCAACTTAAGAATAGGATACAAATTTTTCGTGCTACATTTCATTACATGGAATTGCGGAAATTAGCTATTTATAGTGCTAGCAAGTTCGATCAAATCGTGGTTGATGACAAAGATTTTAATTCAATGATTGAGGTGTTTCATCCTAACCTATTTGCTTCTATCATGTGGCATGAACGGGTCAAGCCATATATCAATCAAGAAAATAGTGGGAATTTTTTGCTTGCATGTGGTCTGGCAATGTGTGAGGTGCCGCAATGGTGATTTTTAATTTATTGCCTTGGCGCGAATATGAAAAAAATTATCAACGTGAGATGTTTAAGAGATTTCTTTTAATTACATTATTTTTAACATTATTTTTCATTCTTGGAATGCATCTATTATTTTCTCATCAGATAGCTAATGTTAAAGATAGAATCAATATATTGAATAATGAAATAAACCATTATCATTCAATGCGAATTAAAAAAAAGAATTATGTGAACAAAAGTTTATCTATTCTGCCAAAACAATTTTTCATGCATAGAGAGATAAATAAAAAAATATTCATCTCGTTCGAAGAGTTGCAACAAACAAGCATATGCTTCACTGAAATGACTCGTGTTGGAAGCACGATATCATTTAAGGGGATAACACACTCTGTTTCTGATTTGACTCGGTTTCTTGGTCATTGGAGTGTGGGTTCTCTTTTTTCTGAAATTCATATTAATCAAATTGAGCAGCAAAAAGAGGAGTTAGTGAAATTTACATTTCAAGTAGATGAGAGGGCGCATGATGAGAATAGTGAGGCTTAGATGTATTATTTATATCGTTATCGTTGGTTTTATACAATTACAATCTTTATTTTTTCTATGCTAACAGGAGTGTTGAGCGATAGTTATCCATTACTAAAGCAACTGATGGCGTTAATGAAGGACGAAGAACTCTTGTGTGAAAAATTAACTATGGAAAAATCGTCTGTTCAGATGAGTCAATCTAAAGAACCATCTATTTTGTCTTATGAAAAGAACCAGGCGGTAAAAATTCATGATCTTATTGTTCTTGCGCAAATGAAAGGATTATTGATGAAAACAATTAATTTAACTCATCAGAAAGATGGCCGATCTGACAATACCTGGAATCTTCATCTTGTTGCTAGTGGTGATTTTATGCAATTGGCAGCGTTTATATGGGCAATTGAAAATGAAAGTTTTCCCGCATCAATCCATGATTTTTCATGTAAATTAATCAGTCAAGATAATATGCGATTTTCTCTGGATATATTATTGATGAGTGACCCGATTTCTCTATCTACTATGGATGAAAATCAAGGCGTTTTATTAAAACTGCATAATCCGTTTTGTCTTCCACAAGATTCAAGATCACATGTAAATGAAAATGGATTATCTAGTTTGCGATCTGTGCAAATAAAACAGATAAAAATGGTTGGGTATTTACATCAACAAGAACATGTACAAGCATTAGTATTGCTGCCTAGCGGCACAGTCGTTTTGATTAAGCAAGGATCCATTATAGGAAAAGAAAGCGGAGTGGTGGATCGTATCTCGCGTGATCGCATCAGAATTCAGTTGCAGGGAGGAAAGGATGTTGTACTGAAGATGTTTACTTCTAATTAGGTGAATGATGAATTTTTTGTAGCGAGAGGCAGAGAGTATTTCTCTCTCACCATTCACTGCAAAACACACTCATCCTTGATTGGATTTTACTCTCGCAGACTCCAGTCTGCTAGTGAATGATTCATAAAAAATACCCTCTGCCTCTTGCTGCAAAAAACTCGTCATTCATCCCTTCTAATTGATAAAGTTTAACTTAGGTTTAAGGATAAATTTATGTTACGTTGGATTATCCATCGATTTTTTTTCTTTCTTACATTTCTAACATTCTTCATGACTACTACTATTCAAGCAGAAAATGCAGGGATTACACTAGCGTTGCATCATGTTGATTTGCCTGATGCTATCCGCATGGTTGCTAAGTTTCTTAAGATAAATGTGATCATTAGCTCCTCCGTAAAAGGAGTAGTGACGCTGAATTTTTCTGATGCGGTACCTAAAGATGCCATGGATATATTGCTTTCATCACATGGTCTTGTTAAATGGAAAGTAGGAAATATCTGGTTAATTGCACCACAAAATGAACTGCTAAAGCAAAAACAAGATGAATTAAAGTGGAGAGAGATGAAAGATGCGATGTTGCCACTATCCACTAAAATATGGAAAATCAAATATGCAAAAGCAGAAGATATTGTACGTATTTTCCAAGATGAACATGCTCCATGGGTATCAAAACGCGGCAGAGTGCGGGTAGATGTACGAACCAATACTATCTGTGTTCAAGATATTGCGGAGCGTCTTGATAATATTCATCATGTGATTGCTCGTCTGGATGTTCCTGTGCATCAAATTTTGATAGCAGCTCGTTTGGTTAGTGTGGATAGTGATTTTGAGCGGGAATTAGGCATACAATTCACTACTAATTCCACTACATCGGAAAATATAGATGGGATACAAAAAAAATCAATTGGACAAGAAATGGGCCGTTATAGTTTGGCAATTGCTAAACTGGCGGATGGCTCGCTATTAGATGTAAAATTAATAGCATTAGAAAACGCGGGGCATGCTGAACTCATCTCTAGTCCTAGTTTATTTACAACGAACCAGCAACCTGCTTCAATTGAAGCAGGGGAAGAGGTTCCCTATCAAGAAGTGAGTGAAGGCGGAGGAACGGCGGTTGTGTTTAAAAAAGCAGTGCTGGGATTAAAAGTAACGCCGCAAGTGCTTCCTAATAATAATGTATTGCTGCAATTGCAAATCAACCAGGATCGGCCAAATAGTAGGACAGTCATGGGAATGCCAGTGATCAGCACACGGCAAATGGTGACTAGTGTTTTAGTAAAAAGTGGACAAACTATAGTATTAGGAGGAATTTATGAGTCGAATAAGGAGACAACGCGACGAGGGATTCCTATGTTGAGTGAAATCCCACTATTAGGATTATTATTTAAACAGAGTAACACACGAAAAAATAAACGAGAGTTATTGATTTTTGTTACACCTACCATATCGTGAATAAACTTATTATGAACGCTGGCTTAAATAATATTTTCCTCATTGGGCCTATGGGAGCTGGAAAGACTAGTGTTGGGCGTTATTTATCCAAGAAATTGAATAAAGACTTTTATGATTCTGATCAGGAAATTGAAAAAAGAACCGGGGTTAGTTTGACATGGATTTATGATTTAGAAGGATTAGCGGGATTTCGTCAGCGCGAGATGAAAGTGATTGATGAACTAAGCATGTTATCTAATATTGTTTTGTCTACAGGCGGTGGATGTGTTGAGACTCCCGAAGTGCGTGATTTTTTATATCAACGAGGGACAGTAATTTACATGGAAGTATCGTTACAGACACAATTAAGCCGATTAAAACGCGACAAAAAGCGGCCTCTCTTGCAAGGGGAAAATCCTCAAGAAGTTCTCATCCAGTTATGGGAAGAAAGAGAGCCTTATTACGAAAATATCGCAGATTTCACTGTTGTTACTGATAATCGATCTGTGCATGATGTGTGCGAAGAGATTCTTACTTGGTTGCATCATACTTAAGGTTAATCATTGAATTCTAAAAAATAAACGTTTATTTACTCTCAAAATATACCTGCATCCAGAGCACATCTAAAATGAAATGCCACGGGTATATGAATACTGACGGTTTATCTTGATGGATCCTGAGTATATAACGACTCAATTACACTATCAGCATGTTGCGCAATAAAACCAGTAAAATACTCATTCCATAAAGTTGGATTTTGGCAAGTAGGATGGTTGGGATACCGCCATACGAACTCAATAAATCCGGTTGGTATTTTGATTTCACCATCTGATAGCTTGACAATTTGCGGCATCCCAGACGTTGAGCCTTGAGCAATACCAACATGTTTTCCGCCTTTTATGGTACCATTCTCCTGGTTCAGGGATAAACATGCTTCTTTTTCAATGAAGTGGTGAAAATCAGATAAGCTTGTAAAATCGCTGAGTAAATGGATGGATAACGTAAAATGATTAGGTCGGCGGCCAAAAACTAATACCCAAGCTAATAATTCGTTGAAGTCTTGTATTGCATAAAACTCTTTTGTTGTTGGCAGCGGCCAGTCTCTACCCGATAAATAATGTAGTATCATTTCACTGCACTGCACCATTGCATTAGCATCACCAGAAGCAATACGTTGAGACAATGCACGGATGGCCTGGATAGGAGAGGGTTTTGCCTGAACAGAGTATTTTTCAATAATTGTCCGAATTTCAAGAGGCATTTCATCAAAGCGAAAATCAGCGACAACGACTTGCGGCAATACTTCGCACAGAGGTAATTCCATGCAATCTGATTCTGCCATCCATAAGAAGTCGTTCTGTTTATCTGCTAAATAATCTTTTCCTTGTTCGCAATATCCAATGGTGGAAAAAATTTGGCTTAATGGTGGAATTCCTGTGTTAGGTCCTGGCAGATCAATAATAGCAAAGTGGTCTAGCACATGATGATGTATGCCTTTTTTTTTAAACGCTTTCTCAATATGCTGCATATCAGGACAAGTAACGCGATAGGTTTCCCATAGATTTTGCACAATAATTTGTCGTAATTGTTTAAGCATAAGTTTATCTCTTGAGTGTGGCATCAGTTAAATATCTTCGATTTTCCATGTTTGGTAGGCAGGTTCCTCATAAGGATGAGATTTTTTCAGTGCGGTAATGACATCATGTATGTATCGATCGTCACAAATCATTTCAATTTTAAACTCATCAATTTTTTCCAACTTATCTTGTTCGCCAATAAATGGGTTACTGTTAGTAGCAGGCGTAAATTGGCCTTTACCCAATACTTGCCAGGCACAAGAAGTATAGTTGCCAATTTTTCCAGCACCTTTTGCAAACATGTTATTTTTCACTTCTTCAGCATGAGAAATTGGAACGTAGAAACAAATTTTATACATAAAAATCACCTTGAATTTCACTTTACTTTCTCAAATTCGAAGTTTACATTAACTGAATATCTTTTCACTATTTTCATTCAGATTCTTGAGCGTTTCTTTATAGACTCACTCTTTATCAAGGGCTTTTAACGTTTGGGTTTTTCTTTTAGACAGATTGCCGAAACGCAATGATATGTTAGTTATTTTAATCAAGGAGATTGATTATGAGTTTAAATCAAAAAAAATTTATTTTATCAGGGGCATTATTATTTGTAGGGTTGTCGTCCAGTTATGGGTCAGCTGTTTATGCGGCAAAATCTATCAATCTTAGGCATCAAAATATTTCCGTTCTACAATCCTTAATATCTACACCTGAGGCAGCGAAAGGTACTCTAGCAATCAAAGAAATCAGCCGTCATGTGGATTTCAAAAATACATTACATGTTCGCGTCCAGCAAACTTATTCTGGTTACAATATTTGGGGTGCTAATGCCATTGTGCATGTTCCAAATGGTGCAAATGTACCGAAGTCATTAATGAGTGTAACTGCTGTGGCAAAAAAGAATAGCACAATGAATGGCACAATTTATCAAGACATTCATGCTGATTTGGCGGGAGCTCCTCCTATTGTATTTACTGAAGCACAGGCTCAAAAAGCGTTACAGCAAGGTGTCGATACCTACCAACATAAAATTGGTAATCGATCTGCAGTGAGTGAACAACAAAGTACATTAATGGTTTTTGTTGGCAAAGATAAAAAAGCACACTGGGCTTATAAAGTTAGTTTCCGCTCTGAACCTGTTAAGGTAAATGAAAAACCATCTAAACAGGTTTATATCATAGATGCGACAACCTTTGCAGTTTATGCAAATTGGGATGATATCAAAACACTGGAAAATGTAGACGCAGATGGCGGTGGTTTTGGCGGTAACAAAAAGATGGGCAAAATGGTATATGATGGCCTCGCTGGAAACCTCGCTAAGTTAGTGATAACGCGTGATGCACAATCAGCAAAATGTTTCTTACAAAACTCTGATGTGACAGTCAAAGATAATAATACTCATCAAGTTATGTCTTTTGCTTGTAAGGCGGTAGATGAGCAACACAATAATGTCTATTGGGATGGCGATTTCGATGCTGTGAATGATGGCTATTCTCCAGGCAATGATGCACTTTTTGGCGGGCAAGTCATTAAGCACATGTACCAAGATTGGTATGGCGTGCCAGTTCTCAAAAATTCAGATGGAACTCCCATGATGTTAAATATGGTTGTTCATATGCGTTATTATGACAATGCTTATTGGGATGGGACTCAAATGGTATTTGGTGACGGGGCGAGCATGTTTTATCCACTTACCTCTTTGGGTGTTGCTGCGCATGAAATCAGTCATGGTTTTACCGAACAACATTCTAATCTGATGTATTACGGCCAATCGGGTGGTATGAATGAAGCATTTTCTGATATGGCGACTCAAGCTGCTGAAGTTTATGCTTATGGTCCAGGAAAGAATAGTTGGCAAGTTGCTCCAGAAATCTTTAAAGCTAAAGACAGAGCGTTACGCTACATGGATAGACCTAGTAAGGATTGTGAAGGAATCACATCGAGAGAATGTTCCATTGATGATGCTAGTCAATATACCGACTGGTTGGATGTGCATTATAGCAGTGGAGTTTATAATCATTTCTTTTATTTCCTGGGAACCACAGAAGGTTGGGATGCAAAGAAAGCGTTTGATGTAATGGTTCATGCCAATAGCAGTTACTGGACACCAGATACGACCTTTAACGAAGGTGCTTGTGGTGTGATCAGTGCGGCTAGTGATCTTGGCTACGATATTACAGCAGTAAAAGCTGCGTTTGATCAAGTTAAGATTGATTATAGCGATTGCTAGTATTTCTCCTGCTTTTCTCTCCCTGCGTACGCTGAGATTCATGAGGCGTACGCATTTCGGGAGTGGTTTTAAAACTATAATTGATATTTGTGTGAAATCTCATAGAATACGGATGCATTACGAGTTTTTTGCAGCGAGAAGATGTGGGTATTTTGTATGATCATTCACTTGCAGATAAGAGTCTTCAGCGGAGTCCCTGGTGTTCTGTGGTTAATTGTGAAGGAAAAATATCCTCCTCCTCTCGCTGTAAAAAATTCGTAATGCATCCTAGAATGCAAAAAGCTATGCGGGCGTAGTTTAATGGTAGAACGGGAGCTTCCCAAGCTCTCAGCGTGGGTTCGATTCCCATCGCCCGCTTGATGGTAGGTACATGATGAAAAAACTAAAAATACTATTTTCTATTTTAGGGTTATTAGTTGTTATCAGTGTGTTGGCAATAACAGGGCTAATTTATTTTGTCGATCTAAATAAAATGAAACCTGTGATTATCGAAGAAGTCAGAAAACAGACTGGTTATCAGTTATCCATTCAAGGTGAGTTATCGTGGTCATTTTACCCCTATATTTCAGTAAAAATGAACCATGTGACGCTGCAAGCTCCTGATGAACAAGTATCGTTTGTTGATGCCACTGATATTCGTTTTATGACAGATATAACTGATTTATTTTATCTAAATGAAAAACTTCGGGGTAAGATTCGAATATCAAAAATTCGTTTTATGAATATGAATGCTGAAAATGTTAGTGCAGGAATGTATTGGAAAGATCATGTATTAACGTTAAGTCCTATTAAAGCCTCCCTATACAAAGGCAAACTGGAAGGTACAGTGATTGGGCGTAATTTGTTATCTGTGTCGCCGCATTGGCAATGGAGTATGCGAAGCAGCGATGTTCAAGTGGGACCATTGTTACAAGATATAAATGGTAAAGATAGTAAGATTAATATTGCAGGGGTAGGACAGATTACATTGCGAGCTGAGACAAGCGGAAAAAGTCGAGAACAAATGCTTCATGCACTAAATGGTAGAGGAGAATTTAGTTTAAATAATGGGGTGGTAGAAGGAGTTGATATTAATTATCTTCTACAGTCGGCTGAGGCGCTGCTTAATGGAGAACAAGTCATGTCCCCAGAAAATATTAGTCAAACAGTATTTAACAGTCTAACTGGTTCAGTGGTAATTAAAAATGGCGTAGCAGAGACGCACAACATGTTTTTATTGTCATCAGCGTTTACCACTAATGCTAAAGGGTATATAGAATTAGCTTCACGTATCATTGATTTTCATTTACAAGTTCAACCTCAGCAAGGAGAAAAGATACATTGGAAAATACCTATTGTAGTTACAGGCAGCTTAAATCAGCCGGATGTACGGTTGAATACAATGGAAATTCAGAAATTTCTTGCTGGAAAAGAAATCGAAAAAGCTAAACAAAAAGCAGTTGAACACATTAAAAAACACATCCCTGGTAAAACGGGAGAGTTTTTACAAAATTTACTCCGGTAATGCGGATGATTAATCCACTACAAGTTATCACCATCAACCTTAATGGGATACGCTCAGCAGAGCGTAAAGGCTTTTTTGAGTGGGTAAAAAAGCAAAATGCAGATGTTATTTGCATGCAAGAATTAAGGATACAAGAAAATGATTTGCAGCATCCTTCATTCCAGTTGGAGGGGTATTACACTTATTTTCATTGTGCTGAAAAAAAAGGTTATAGCGGGGTGGGTATTTATTCAAGGCATCAAGCAAACCGCGTGGTAACCAGATTAGGATGGGAAAGTGCTGATCAAGAAGGAAGGTATGTCGCTATTCAGTTAAATAATAAACTCTGGATTGCATCCTTATATATGCCTTCAGGGACATCCGGAGAGCATCGTCAAGTTATCAAATACGATTTTTTAGATAAGTATGCCAATTATCTGCGAGGTTTGCAGGTGAGTGAGTGTAATTATATTATTTGTGGTGACTGGAATATGGCACATAAAAATATAGATTTGAAGAATTGGCGTTCTAACCAAAAAAATTCAGGATTTTTGCCAGAAGAGCGTGCGTGGATGGATAGATTATTTAATGATATGGATTTTGTTGATGCTTTTCGGGAGATTAACCGGGAACCAGATCAATATACGTGGTGGTCTAATCGTGGCCAAGCATGGGCAAAGAATGTGGGGTGGAGAATTGATTATCAAGTGATTACTGCTGGCTTAAAGCCTACAGTAAAATCAGCAATGATCTATAAGGAACAGAGATTTTCAGACCATGCACCTTTAATTATGAGCTATGATATCATCCTGTAAATTCAATTATTGTGAATGTAAAGATAGCCCACGGCTGTCGTTCCTTTGCGGAGGCCACTAATTGAATTCAAAAAGATCACTGCTATTTCGCGGCCGTAGACAAGGGGATCTAGTTGTGGACTGGACTGAGTCGCCTGGGTACTACGGACAAGCTGCGGTACGACGCCTCAGTGACTTTCTGGCTGCCTAAGTATTTTTATTTTCTATAAAATTTTGCAAATAGCAGAAATAGGGATTATAGCAGAAACAGGAATTAAGGGTTTTTTAAGGCGTTTTGAATAAGCTAATAATAAGAGCTCTAACAAGGTATAGCTGTTGAATATGCAAGATAATGACTTAAGTTTTTTAAAAAAATATATACTAGCAAACGGTCCAGAGGGATTAAGGCAGGTGTTGGATGATCTTTTTGAAAAGGTAAAAAGTGATAGTACGTTTGCTGCGAAGCAGCATTTCATCATGTATCAGCTGGGAGGACAAAAGTCGTTTATTAAAGTTGATATGAGTAAACCGCCTTTTCAATTTTGGTATAATGATGTTTTAGGGCGTCCAATGACAAAAGCTGTCGAAGAAACCATTGCCAGCTTCATATGGGAGAGATGTGGTGAGAAAGAACGCTTTTTACAGGGGTTATCTTCAAAGGAGTTGTTATGATAACGTTTAGCCCAACATGGTGGAGTGCGGTTAAAGACACGTATGTACATGACTATTACGCGAAAAGAAGAGATATGGCGGTGGCTAATAGCATCAGTGGTGAAGCTACTCTACTTCCAGAAGGGGTTGAGCTATTAAAGTATCGGGATAGTGAAATCAAGAGATGGGAAGAAGCTTCACCTGTATCAAAAGCAGCGCCTCCAACAGCGTTGTCAGAATCATCCCTGGAATTATCATCTTCTAATCCTGTTGCAAAAGTAGTAAGCCGCGTAGGTATTTTTGGTCGGAAGCAGTTAGATGTAAACAAGGCTGCTGTTTTACAAAAAATGCAAGAGAAGCCTGAGCCACATTCAAATCAAGATACTTCACCGACTCCACCTGCGCCAAAGAAATAGCGTATTGCTGAGTCATTGTTCCATGGGTTTTCCACTGCGCAGTCGTACGCGGCTTGTCCACGGTATCTAGGTTTTTTTCCAGTTTTTCTATTCAGTCCTAATGTTATTTCTCTTTTTTGAAGAGAATAGATTTATCCTTATCTCTGTTTTTGTATTTGTATAAGCTGTTGAATACCGTCTTTTGCCAGAGTTAACATCTTGTCCAAACTGTTTTGTTGGAAGGTATCTTTCTCTGCTGTACCTTGGATTTCAATAAATCCGCCTTGCTCAGTCATGACAATATTCATGTCTGTATCAGCACTAGAATCTTCTGCATAGTCCAGATCTAAAATAGGTTCGCCTTGGTAAATACCGACTGAAACAGAGGCAACATATTGCAAAAAAGGCGAGGTATTAATTTTATTTGTGTGTTGCAAATATTCTACTGCATCATGTAATGCAACACAGCCGCCAGTAATGGAAGCTGTTCTAGTGCCACCATCAGCTTGAATGACATCACAATCGATGACAATAGTGTATTCTCCTAGTAAATCTAAATCGACCGCAGTGCGCAAAGATCGACCGATTAAACGCTGTATTTCTTGCGTGCGACCGGTTTGTTTTCCTTTTGCGGCTTCTCTATGCATGCGCTCGTGTGTGGAGCGGGGCAACATGCCATATTCAGCGGTGATCCAACCTTTTCCTTTGTCCTTTAAGAAGGGCGGTACGCCTGGTGTGATACTGGCAGTGCATAAGACTTTAGTGTCGCCAAACTCGATTAGTACAGAACCTTCAGCATGTTTAGTATAGTTGCGTGTAATTTTAATATTGCGGAGTTGATTATTTGCTCTGTGACTTGGGCGCATTTCGTTAGCACTCCTTAAAAAATGAGCATTTTATATATACCATGTATGGTGATACAAGGCTTGTAAAGTTTATATCTGCCCCTATATATACTCATAGCGTTTCAATATAGCGTTTCAATGTTAGGAGTAAAAACCATAGGTGACAGTGGGTGTTCGTTCTCACGTGCAGTTTACGAGCATGAAAACGAATATCCACGGGCAAGACCCAAGTTGACAGAACACCTAACGTTGAATGCTATGGGTATAAGAATGATTGAATAAATAGGAGTATAGGATCTTGGCTGAAATGCATGGCACGACAATAATTTCGGTGCGGCGGAAGGGGATGGTAGTAGTAGGTGGGGACGGACAGGTGACGTTGGGACATATTGTGATGAAGGCTAATGCTCGCAAGGTACGCCGTCTTTATAATAATAAAATTCTAGCTGGGTTTGCTGGTGGTACGGCAGATGCATTTACGTTATTTGAACGTTTTGAATCAAAATTAGAAACACATCAAGGTAATTTGGTTCGTGCTGCAGTGGAACTTGCTAAAGATTGGCGTACTGACCGTATGCTGCGCCGATTGGAAGCTATGCTAGTGGTAGCGGATTCAAAAGCTTCTCTTATTATCTCAGGCAATGGTGATGTCATTGAGCCAGAAAATAGCTTGATTGCAATTGGCTCAGGTGGTCCATACGCAAAAGCAGCAGCACAAGCATTATTAGAAAATAGTGATCTTAATGCCAGGCTGATTACAGAAAAAGCGTTAACCATTGCCGCATCAATTTGTATTTATACAAATAATAACTTCACTATTGAAACACTTGAGTAGTAATAAAAAATTGATATGACACAATATAAATGAGTAATTAAACATGCCTATAACTATCCTAACGACCCCCACTCCTAAAGAAATTGTGATTGAATTAGATAAGCATATTATTGGCCAAGCAGATGCCAAGCGTGCGGTCGCTGTTGCACTGCGGAATCGCTGGAGACGTATGCAATTGCCTTTACCGTTGCGTGACGAAATCATGCCAAAAAATATTCTTATGATTGGTCCAACAGGTGTAGGTAAGACAGAAATTGCAAGACGTTTGGCAAAATTAGCAGATGCTCCATTCATTAAAGTGGAAGCCACGAAATTTACTGAAGTAGGTTATGTAGGGCGAGATGTTGAATCTATTATTCGCGATCTTGTTGAGATGGCAATTAACATGGTGCGTGAGAAAGAAATGTCTAATGTCCAGGCTGCTGCAGAGGAAGCAGCTGAGGAACGGATACTGAATGCTTTGTTACCGCCACCGCGCGCTACCTTTGCTGGTGAACCGCACGAGCCGCAGAAAGAAAGTTCTGCTACTCGACAATTATTTCGTAATAAGCTGCGGGATGGGCTACTTGATGATAAGGAAATTGAAATAGAAGTTTCAATGTCAGCCATGGGTGTCGAGATCATGGCGCCGCCAGGTATGGAAGAAATGACTAACCAATTACAAAATATGTTTCAAAATCTTGGTTCTGATCGAAAAAAAATGCGTAAGTTAAAAATAGCAGATGCCAAGAAAATTTTGCGCGAAGAAGAAGCAGCGAAATTGATTGATAATGATGAAATAAAAGCACGTGCCGTTGAAAGCATTGAGCAAAGTGGCATCGTATTTATTGATGAGATTGATAAAATTGCTAAACGCTCTGAATATGCGGGTGCAGATGTATCACGAGAAGGTGTGCAGCGTGATTTATTGCCATTGATTGAAGGGTCTACTATATCAACTAAGTATGGTATGGTGCACACAGACCATATTTTGTTTATTGCATCGGGTGCTTTTCATTTTGCTAAGCCATCCGATTTGATTCCTGAATTGCAGGGAAGGTTGCCAATACGAGTGGAATTAAAATCATTGAGCACAGATGATTTTGTGCGAATTTTAACTGAGCCAGAGGCTGCATTAACTGAACAATATATCGCTTTGATGAGTACTGAAGGTGTGAAAATTAACTTCTTGCCTGATGGAGTGCGTAGAATTGCTGAGATTGCTTGGCATGTGAATGAACGCGTGGAGAATATCGGAGCAAGGCGGTTGCATACAGTCATGGAGCGTTTGTTAGAAGAAGTGTCTTATTTTGCTTCTGACATGGCAAATCAGTCGATTGATATCGATGCAAATTATGTTAATGATAAATTGCAGCAATTAGTGAAAGATGAGGATTTAACGGGTTATATTTTATAATTTGTGCGTTATCCCCATAGCGTTTCACTTAGGTGTTATGGGTACATGACGAGTTTTTTGCAGGAGAGGATGAGTGTGAACGAATCCAAAGAGACAGCCAAGCAAATCGCAGCACAAGCTGCGATTGATTATATAAAAGACGATATGATTATTGGTGTTGGCACGGGTAGTACAGTGGATTATTTTATTCAAGCACTACAACCAGTTAAGCAAAAAATAGAAGCTGCGGTAGCAAGCTCAGTTGCAACAGCAAATAAATTGAAAGCGATGTCTATTCCTCTCATGGACTTAAATTCCGTGAGTGATTTACCGCTTTACATCGATGGTGCTGATGAAATAAACGCAACAAAGCAAATGATTAAAGGCGGCGGGGGTGCGTTGACCCGTGAAAAAATTATTGCAATGGTAGCAAAGAAATTTATTTGTATTGCAGATGAAACCAAATTAGTAGAGTTACTTGGCCAATTTCCCGTGTCTATTGAAGTGATTCCCATGGCGCGTAGTTATGTTGCGCGGCAAATTGTTCAATTGGGCGGTGATCCTGTTTATCGAGAAGGATTTGTAACAGATAATGGTAATGTGGTTCTTGATGTTTTTAATTTAAAGTTATTGAATCCCAGAGCAATGGAAGAAGAGTTAAAAAATATCACTGGCGTGGTCGAGAATGGCATATTTGCTAAACGTAGTGCTGATGTGTTGTTACTCGGTACGACATCTGGTGTGAAGACGTTTTAACGTAAATGTTTAGCCAATGGCGTTATGATGACGTAATGGCTTACTTTAACCATGTGCCGACTATGAAGCTTGATCTAAGAATTTTTCCTGCTGGTTTGAATATCACTTACGCTAGTATGCGCCTCTTTGACAGGAGACGTACCTTGTTTATTTTTAATTAGTTCAATCATTCCTTGATCGTTTATTAGATTATTTTGTATGAGATAACTAGCTAATTCTAGAGGCGTAAACTCTTCAACTTTTGTCTCATTTTGATCAATTATTTTAATTTCGTATTTGGCTTTTAAATTAAAATTAGCTCCATTGTCTAAAAGTATTTTTACTTTTTCCGTATCATTTTTGAGAACTAAATGATGTAATAGCGTACCGTTATCTATATTCGATATTCTCATTCTGTCATTTGAAATTTCACTGAATTTGCAAATCTGTTGGTGATTGATATTACCAAGACGTATTATTTTTTTGAAAGATTCACAACGAATTTCCATAAAATAAAATAAACCTTTATAAGGGATGTCATGAGAAGACTTAAAACTTATTTTGAATAATCCATACGGAGGTTCTTTAAAAAAAATATTTGCCTGAAGAGAACTCAATATATTTATATCTCTTAAAACGCTAATCTTTCCAAATCCAGGATTGCGATTCCAATCATCAAAAATTTTTAAAGCTTTTTCGCATTTTCTTTGAGGTGAGTAAAGTAAATAAAAATCGCCTTGATATTCACTGTCTGGCGATCGCACGGCTGATACTTCTGTCAAATAATCAAAATTAATCGAAATATTATCTGATACTTCTAACATCTTATTCAATGTAGGGTACAATCGAACATTTGTATCTAAAATATATCCTGGTTGCGAATTTAATAAAAATAAAGAAAATAAATCTTTAAACTGTACTAAATCATGCGTGCTATTTTTTTTTAGCTTAATTAATGCATCACGAACGACTTCTGCTTGCTCCTTCAATTCGGATCCTTGTATTTCTTCTTCTATTAAAGTATCAATTGACTTAACCATGATATCAACATCTTCATTTTGAAAAAGTTGTTTGTAGTAGTCTTTGTATTCTTTTAAACACCAAAATACAATTTCGTTTGTTGGCCATCCTTTTTGATTTTGATGCTTCATTTGCATTGCAGCTTCAATGGGCCCCAAAATATCATGACCAGCAATAGCATTCGGATTATCTTTGGTTGGTTGGCCTACCCATAAATAATTCAAGGCAGGTTTGATATTAGTAGATGATTGCGACTCTGGTTCCTGTTTTGTGTTCTTTCGAAACATCATAAAGAAATTACCTCATTTCTTTATAGTTGTTTTAAGTATAGGTTAGAATTTGCTATATGGTGTTTTCTTATATTTTCAATAAATTACATGTTTCTGCTTATCTCCTTCTTAGTAGAGATTCGCTTACAACCGTAAGTGAAATCAAAAATTACTTTTTGCAGCGGTCGTTGCCAAAAAGGGATAAAACCACAAAGTATTTCATTAGAATATAATAATAAATTGTAAAAAGCCTAATAGGTAATCGCTATTGGGCTTTTTACACGGTTGGATAATAAATCATTTGTATAATGTTTCCATCTGGGTCAGCACAGTAAAAGCTTCTGGTTCCATCTCGGTGATTTTTTGGCGCTGCTTTAATCTCAACTTGGTTTGCACGTAAATAATCATGCCATTGATCTACTGCATCAGGCTCAGCTAAAAAGAAGCCAATATGATCTAAACGTTGATATTGGTTAGGAGTAAAGTCAGCGGGTGCGCGATGTAAAGCAAGATTATCGTCGCCTGAACTAAAATAATAATTGTCGGCATCTGGCTGCCAGACTAATTTCATTCCAAGTAAATCAGAATAAAAATGGGCGCATTCAGTGAGATTTTTTACGTAGAGAGCAATATGGCGAAGTCCGATATGTGGTCTGGGTTTTTGCATGGTATTTTGCCTATTATGGTTAACATCATATACCCGTAGCGTTTCAATTTCAGGAAAATCATGGGTGACGGTGCAACTAGTACATTGTCAACCTAACTGACCAGTGGTCACATGGCCTCGGGGTCCTGTCATAGGTCAACGCTTTTTGCGCGCAGCTTGCGAGCACAAAAAGCGTTGACCTATGACACTTCTCGGAACCTACTTCAGTAGGGGTCAGTTAGGCTGACAATGTATTAATAGCGAACGCTTGCCAATTGTTTCCGCATATTTGAAATCACCTCTGAATAATCAGAATGATTAAATATCGCAGAACCAGCAATAAACATATCAGCCCCTGCTTGCGCGATTTGGCCAATATTTTCTGTTTTGATGCCACCGTCTACTGCGATCCGGATATTTAAATGACGAGATGAGATAAGCTTTCTGACATCAGCAATTTTTTCTAACGCAGACGGAATAAATGACTGTCCACCAAAACCTGGATTCACAGACATAATTAAAATTAAATCGATTTTATCCATTACATATTCAAGACATTGCAAGGTGGTGGCAGGATTAAGCGCTAGTCCTGCTTTACATCCATGTTTGTGAATTAGTGATAGACTTCTGTCCACATGTTCAGATGCTTCTGGATGAAATGTAATGTTAGTCGCACCTGCATTGGCAAAATCAACAATGAGCCGGTCTACCGGTTTTGTCATTAAATGTACGTCAATCGGTGCTTTAATGCCGTAATGTCGTAGTGCTTGGCATACCAGTGGGCCAACGGTAAGATTCGGTACATAGTGATTGTCCATCACGTCTAAATGAAGCATATCCGCGCCAGCATTAATGACTGCTTCAGCTTCTTCGCCAAGACGGGCAAAATCAGCGGATAACAAAGAGGGTAATAAGAGAAATTCTTGCATAAAAAAATGTTCACATTAAAGGTGACTATTACCTTGGAATGATATAGTGTATTGCCGTGATTTTCTATTATAAAGTGATGATTACGGTAGTTCGCTGTAAATGTTTGGTTAATCTGTTGAAAATTTAAGATTAGCGTCGTCCTCTTGCGAAGGCTGCTTGCTTATAAGCTGAAAGTAGAAGAGGACCAGGTTCGGATTGAGCTTGAGTGACCGCGGATAAATCACGGTACGACGCCTCAGTAGTAAAAAACCAGCGGATTGTGGGTTAACCGAACACTTACAGTTCACTGACTTTTGCGTGCCGCCATATGCCGACAGACCTGAATACATTGCCTCGATTTCTTCTTTTTTCACTTCGAGGAAATAAATACCCGTCAATCCTAGAAATATTAGCTCTTTTCTTGTGTAGCTTGTTTTTATTCACATGGAATTTGGATTCACATGAAGTGGTGGGTTTTGATTCGCGTTTTTATTTGTTTGCTCAGGAAATGTGGCGTGATGGTGTATCTTGGTTCCCGACCACTTATGGCCGTCCTTATCCAGATTACCCTGCTAGTTCAACATTCGTGATCTATCTCTTTACTCTTTTCTTTGGAAACATGAATAAATTAGTTGCTGTGTTACCGACAGCGATACTGGCTGCAATCACACTTGTTTTTACTTATCTTATCGGTTGTTTACACCATAAACGTTGGGGTTTGTATGCAGTTTTTTTGATGTGTTTCACTAGCGTTTTTTTAAAAAGTGCGCGTGCTATTTCTTTAGACATGTATCCCACTGCCATTTCTGTTTGCTGTTTTTATTTGATTTACTCTGCAGATAAAAAGTACCTACCTGTACGTATATGGTGGGTGTTTCCACTTTTGTTTATTAGCTTTGTATTTCGTGGCCCTATTGGTCTTGTTATTCCAGCTGGTGTGATATGTTCTTATTATTTGTTGAGTAAAGAGATAAAAAAATTTTTTCTTATTGGCTCTATTGCATTAATCATGTTATTGGTGAGTACAGGAGTACTTTTAGCGATTGCTTATCAAGCGGGAGGTAGTACATTCGCACAGGATGTGTTGCGTATGGAAGTTGTAGGAAGAATTGATAACGCTCATTTACCTTATTATTTTTATTTTACTGATAGTTTTTTAAGTTATGCTCTAGCTTTTCCCTTAGCATTTTGCGTGTTGCTTGGTGTTATTTACACTGTTTATATAGCGCAAGATAATTTGCCACAAATGACATTTATAGTTAAGTTAATGGGCTGGGCAATGGTCATCTTAATTGGTATGAGTATCCCGGGCGATAAAAAAGTTCGTTATATCATGCCCATGTTGCCTGCTGTTGCTCTCATCGCTGCTTATCCATTTGTGGCGCCCGCATCGCAGAAATATTTTGCTATTTTACGAAAAATAATAATATCCGTTTTTAGTCTATTTCCCCTGATTTTTATTATAGGGACGATGGCAGTGGCACTTTATGCTAAGAAACATCTTTTAAATATAGAAATAGCTTATGTGCGAATAGTGTCATTGTTCTTTGTGCTGCAAACAATCAATGTCCTGATTATTGCTATCATGCAACAAAGCAATTTACGTGAAATAGTCATTAGTGGTATTGCTGTATTAAGTTTTATGCTTGTCACAATTCATGTCATAGAACCAGTTCAATTATATTTCGATAGAGCGCGTGATTTCGTTACGGCTATTGAGGTGTTACGTATTCAAGATAAAGCACAATTGGTTTTTTACAAAGAAGCACCAGATGGTTTGGCAATCAAATATCGAATTAATATGGCAAACATTGATTTACCCATATTTATAAATGATTCTGTTGATTTAGTGAATTTTTCTTCTCCTGCTTATTTTATTACAAGTGATTCTTATTATGATGAATTCTCAAGAGAAATTGCTGCACATTTTAAAGTGGCTGCAAAAGGTACTATAGGCCATGTGCCAGTCGTCGTGTTTACTAAGAACCATTCCATTAGACCTTAAAATTAAAAATAGGAGTCATTTCTCATGCCGGACAAGATTTGTATTCACTGTTTTGTTTCAGGCAAAGTGCAAGGTGTATGGTTTCGTGCTTCAACACAAAAGCAAGCACAGTGTCTTGGTTTGACTGGTTGGGTGCGTAATTTACCTGATGGTCGGGTTGAGGTTTTGGCTTGTGGTAAAAGAGAAGATGTCGTGCAGTTACACACATGGTTGAAGCATGGTCCACCGCTTGCCAACGTGACCGACCTTGCTTATGAGGAGTTGCCGTGGCAAGCGTTGCAGGGGTTTGATGTAGCGTGATTTTAGCGACAATCAGGAGAGTCTATGTGATCTCTATCATTTCAAAATCATCTTTGGTAGCGCCGCATTCTGGGCATTGCCAGGCAAGAGGTACGTCTTCCCAGCGGGTTCCAGGAGCAATACCATCTTGCGGCCAACCTTTTTCTTCATCATAAATAAATCCGCAGAGTAGACACATGTAACGTTTGTATGGGTTTGGCATGCAGATCTCCAAATTTGTAATCATTATGGTAGGAGTTTCTGCTGAAGGTAGCCACAATATTGTTTTTTAGCTCCTAATACGCCATCTATGACGTTTAGAATGGCATCCTGCCATCTAGTCGCCTAAAAATAATATTGTGGCTACCTTCGCAGAAACTCCTGATTATTATAAGAAATATGTAAAATAATTGAACATACAAGGTGTATCAGTTTAATAGGAGCAGTGAATGATGTCTAGCTATAGTCAAGAGAGGTTTGTTAAACCATGGTTAAAAACGTATAATCGCGACTCTTCATTAACGATGAATATAAGGGCAGGTCATGGCAAGTTCAAAGCAGTTATATGATTTAGCGCAGCAGTATATTCCTGGCGGAGTGAATTCACCGGTACGAGCGTTTCGTGGTGTGGGTGGTGAACCAGTTTTTATTAAAAGTGGCTGCGGCGCGCATATAGTTGATGTGGATGGACGTGATTATATCGATTATGTTTGTTCATGGGGCCCATTGGTGACGGGACATGCACATCCTTATATTATTGAAAAAGTAACAGAAGCTTTACAAAATGGGTTGAGTTTTGGTGCGCCTACTGAAATTGAAGTGAAATTAGCGCAAAAGATTTGCCAATTCATGCCATCTATCGAAATGGTGCGTTTTGTTAACTCTGGTACGGAAGCAACAATGAGTGCTATCCGTTTAGCTAGGGGTTATACCAGACGGGATAAAATTATTAAATTTGCTGGTTGTTATCACGGACATGCAGATAGCTTACTGGTAGCAGCGGGATCTGGTGCGCTGACATTGGGTGTTCCTAGTTCTGCTGGTGTACCAGAAAGCATTGCGCAACACACTTTAATTGCTGAGTACAATCATTTGGACGAAGTGACGGCATTGTTTGCGCGATATGGAGCAGATATTGCTGGCGTGATTGTTGAACCGGTTGCTGGAAATATGAATTGTGTGTTACCCGTACCAGGATTTTTAGAGGGATTGCGTCAATTATGCGATCAATATGGCAGTGTGTTAATTTTTGACGAAGTGATGACAGGTTTTCGTGTTGGACTCGGTGGAGCGCAAGCACATTTTAACATTACACCGGATATTACTACTCTTGGTAAAGTGATTGGGGGTGGTTTTCCTGTTGGCGCATTTGGCGGGCGAGAAGATATTATGCGGACGATTGCGCCATTAGGCCCAGTTTATCAAGCAGGAACGTTATCAGGTAACCCTGTTGCGATGACAGGAGGCCTGGCCCAATTAGAATTAATTGCTCAGCCAGATTTTTATCCTAGATTAGCAGCGCAAACGCTCAAACTCACTCAGGGTTTAGAGCAGTGTGCGCGTGAAGCAAATATTCTTATTTTGACAAATGCCATTGGCAGTATGTTTGGAATATTTTTCACTCAGGCAAAAGAAATCAAGTCAGAAGAAGATGTAAAACGTTGTGACCTTTCTTTATTTAGGCAATTTTTTCATGGTATGTTGCGTGAAGGGATCTATTTAGCACCATCAGCCTTTGAGGCGGGTTTTGTTTCTTCTGCGCATGGCGATGAAGAAATCCATCAAACATTGCGTGCCGCTGAAAAAATATTTTCGACGATGTCTACCACTCTAATCGCATCAACTTAGGGTACCAATTGTTCCAAATGGGCGAACCACAGCTAGAATAACAATGGCAACGAGGAATAATACCGGTATTTCATTAATAATACGGTAGAACACATGGCTGTGTTGATTACGGTCGGCCTTGAAGGCAAAAAATAATTTGCCAAGGTAGAGATGATAAATAAGCAATAATACAACTAAGCCAAGCTTGATGTGTAACCACGTATTTTGCATATAACCATGAAAATCAAAGCTGATTAGCCACAACCCAAAGAACACTGTTAGCATTGCACCAGGAGTAGCGATGCCAAAATAGAGTTTTCGCTCCATGATTTTAAAACGTTCCATGCTTATGCTGTCGGTAGCCATGGAATGATAAACAAACAAGCGCGGTAAATAAAATAACCCGCTAAACCAAGTGACCATGAAAATAATGTGAAAGGCTTTTACCCAGAGCATGATTTTTCCTCCAGGAGTTTCTCCTGAAAATGCTAGACTAGCGTCGTTTCTTTGCAAAGACTACCTCTAGTCAGGATGAAAACACTGCTCTGTTACGACGCTTTGATGAATAAACCAGCAAAATCTATTATAAAAACTAGGAAGTTGCAAGAATTTTTAGTAAAGGTTCGGTAATAGCGGTCTCTGAGCGGGTCTGCCTCTTTTATTTTTTATATTCGGTCGCAAAAGACGTTTCCATTCCGACTTTTGCTAAAGTGGACTCCTGTCCACTTTGCCTCATATAAAAAATAAAAGAGGCAGACCCGCTCAGAGACCGCTATTACCGAACCTTTACTATTTTTACTGAAGAACGCGGAAAATCCTTTTCTGTTTTGATTCCCCCATCGCGTAAGGCCAGCAGAATCGCTAAGAAGATATCTATTGGTTATTTGGAGATGAAATAAATCTGATATGATAGCGGATCAATAAAACGAGGTGCGATATGTCTAATCCAGTCCATTTTACCGAGCATGCTGCGGCAAAAGTTTGGGAGTTAATTCAAGAAGAGGAGAATCTTAGCCTTAAGTTGCGTGTGTATGTCACTGGCGGTGGTTGTTCTGGCTTCCAATACGGGTTTACGTTTGATGAAATTGTGCAAGAAGACGATACTGTTGTGATAAAAACACTGCAGTCTGCGTCGGTGAGCTTGCTCATTGACCCATTGAGTCTGCAGTATTTGATGGGCGCTGAAATTGATTACAAGCAAGATATTGAGGGGGAACAATTTATCATCCGTAATCCTAATGCTAAAACAACCTGTGGTTGCGGTTCCTCCTTCACAACAGAATGAAGTACGGTAAATAGTGATGCTCTAATAAGCAACAGGGCCAGACTTATTTCTTGTTGTCTTGCGTAGTACGATTGTTTGATGAACGATCGCCTGTCTTACTAAATGCTTTCACGGTTACCTTATCGTTCAAGAATTGAATGTCAATTTCAGCATAATTATCTTTCCAAACAGCCGAAGTACCTGAAATCCCAGCAATATTAATACTTTCAGCACTAGTTGGCTCACCTAAAATGGCGATGACTTCTTGCATGGTCATTTCGGGTTTAATTTTATCAAAATTTTCTTGCGTTAACTTTGAACAAGCTAAGATTAACAGGCACAAACAGGTGGTCAGTAATAAGCGGAGTAAGTTTTTGTGGCTAAGCATAAACGATCCTTGTGTGAGTCACTGATTGATTAAAGGCTATCCCATTAAGCCCTAGTAGGATATTAACTGAGTTTTACCAAGTTGACACTGTAGATGGTTTTCAGCTTGTAGTCTATCATTTTGCGTATGGCGATGCACCCTTATGCACTCCTCTTATATAGAGACACTGATATAGAAGTTGTCTCAGGAATGCGGGCAGTATATAAGTATATGAGGGAGTTTTTTAGAGATGGATCACTCGAGATGTTAATCGAAATTCTTTTTCTTTTTTTCATTATTGCCATTTTAATGCTGTTGGGGGAAAAATTTCTTCACTCACGGTGGGTGTGGCTGCTGCCGGTGATTCCGTTTCTGTTATTTCTTTATTTTATTCAATTTATTCCCGATATTATGTATGGGAAAACAGTCTACTACACACGGGAGTGGTTTCCTTTAATGGGTGTGTCTATTTCGGCGCATCTTGATGGACTGAGCCTGCTTTTCTCATTGTTGATTACAGGTATTGGCACGCTGATTGTCATTTATAGCATTGCTTACCTGGAAGAAAAATCTTCTTTATCTCGCTATTTTTGCTATCTGTTTCTGTTTACCGTTGCCATGCTGGGTGTGGTGCTGGCTGACAATTTAATTACTCTTTTTGTATGCTGGGAAGTGACTAGTATTAGTTCATATTTATTAATTGGTTTTAATCATGAGAGACCAGCTGCCAGAGAAGCAGCATTAAATGCTTTGTTAATCACGAGTTCAGGAGCATTATTTTTATTGACAGGTTTTGTGTTGATAGGCATCACGACAGATACTTATACCATTTCAGAGTTACTACATCAGCGCAATACGTTCATTGAAAGTTCATGGTATTCAGTGATTCTACTGTTGGTATTGATAGGAGCATTTACCAAATCTGCGCAATTTCCATTTCACTTCTGGCTTCCTAATGCAATGGAAGCGCCAACGCCTATCAGCGCGTACTTACATTCCGCTACGATGGTACAAGCAGGCGTTTATCTGTTGGCCAGATTTCATCCTTTTATGGCTGGTAGTCCGTTATGGTTCATTTTGTTAACAACAGTGGGAGCAGCCACCATGATGGTGGGGGTATTACTGGCATTTAAGCAGACAGACATGAAATTAATACTGGCTTATACCACAGTAACAGCACTGGGCTCGTTGATATTCTTGTTAGGTTCTGATCAGGATGCGGTCATTAAAGCTGCTGTAGCGTTTCTTATCTCTCATGCGCTTTATAAAGCAACGTTATTTATGGTAGTGGGTGATATTCAACATCAGGTAGGCGCACGTCTGGTAACTGAAATTAATGGATTGCGAAAAGCGATGCCGATCACGTTTTTGGCTGCGTTAGTGGCAGGTGCTTCGATGGCAGGATTGCCACCGCTGCTTGGGTTTTATGTGAAAGAATTAGTGTATGAAGCAAATCTAGCGGCACCTATTGCTTCTTATATCCTGACGGCTATCGTTGTTTTTGCAAACATGATGGTTGCAGCACTGGCATTTATCTTGGTCATTAAACCATTTTTAGGTGAACAAAGACCTAAGCATGTTATGGAAGCTAACATGAAAATGTCGATGAATGCGTTTTTATTGGCTGCTTTTACTCTCATATTAAGCATTGTGCCATTTGCTATTAATAAAGCTATATTGTCTCCTGCTGCGAGCGCGACGCTTGGCCATCCTGTTACGATGGAGTTAACATTGTGGCATGGATTCACACCATCGCTTGGTCTCAGTATGATTACACTACTGGGCGCAATTATTTTGTATTTAAAACGCGTGCAGGTTAAAGAGATCATCAGTTTATTTAACGTGTTTTTTAAATATGGGCCAACGTATATTTGGCAGCAGTTATTTCGCGGCATATTATTTATTGCTGATTGGCAAACAGGCATTTTGCAGTCTGGAAAACAACGTATTTATCTTTCTATTGTGTTTTTAACTGTTGCTTTTAGCATCATAGTAACGTTGTTCACTCACCATGCTATTCAAATTGATAAATTAGTTCCCTCTATGTCGTGGCTGTCCTTATTTTTATTTGCTTGGATTTTTTCATCGGCAATCGCAGTAGTGTGGGTCCATACTTATTTAAGAGGATTAGTTTTTTTAGGAATGTTTGGTTTGGGGATCGCTTTATTATTTTTGGTGAATGCTGCGCCAGATGTTGCCATGACACAAGTATTGGTTGAAACACTGATTGTGATTATCGTTGTGCTCAATTTATATCGCCAACCCGTACTGCCTAAAATAATGGCGGAAGCGATACAGGATCGTCTTTTCAACATCATCGTTGCGGCGAGTATAGGAATATCGATTACATTTTTATTGTTGACTATTACACACCAGTTATTTAATACCGATATTAGCGATTATTTTTTGAAAAATAGCGTTTCTCTTGCTTATGGCCGCAATGTTGTCAACGTTATCCTGGTTGATTTTCGCGCGTTAGACACCATGGGTGAAATCATTGTCGTTGCGACGGCTGCAATTGGAATTTATGGTTTGCTAAAAAACCGTAAAAAGGGAAGAAAAACATGACTTCATTGATTTTCAAGACGGCATCAAATGTTGTATTGCCCATTACCTTGCTATTCTCTATTTGGGTATTGTTTAGCGGCCATAATTTGCCTGGAGGAGGATTCATTGGCGGATTAATCGGGGCTAGTGGATTTGCATTGTACTTGATTGCTTATGGAGCAAAGGCCCTGCGAAATATTGTGAAAATTGATTTGAATCTGTTATTGGCGCTAGGCTTATTGTGCATACTGAGTAGTGGGTTGCTTTCATTATTGCAAAAGAAGATTTTTTTGACTGCTATGTGGATCAATATGAAATTTATTGATGCTTATGTTGGGACACCTATTTTGTTTGATATGGGAATTTACCTGGTTGTACTAAGTAGTATCTTGATCATTATGCTGGCTTTGGAAGAATCAATATGACGGATATGATTTGCTGGCTCATTGGAGGGTTGATCACCATCAGTGTGTACCTCATACTAAGTGCGCAAATGATGAGGTGGTTATTTGGTATTGTCATTTTAAATTCGACAATTAATTTGGTGATTTTTATCGCTGGCCGCTTATATTCTCCCTATCCTCCTTTTATTCCACAAGGCAAGCAGGTAGCTGACGTGGTTTTATCTAATCCCTTATCGCAAGCACTGATTCTTACTGCTATCGTCATCGGATTTGGGTTGCTTGCATTTGCTTTGATATTGTTGCGAAAAGTGTGGCGTACATTTAATACCACTAATACTGATTTACTGCGATTTTCAGAGACGCACCTTTTTCAGAAAGTTAAGGAGCCTCAATGAATTGGCTTCCGCTTCTGCCATTATTGATTTGTTTTTTGATCGTCATGCTAAATTGTTTGAGTTGGCGTTATTTGTATTTCCAGAAAATTTTTCACATCGTCGGTACGTTTTTGTTATTGTTTTCGACAGGAGTTCTTTTTTTTACCGTGCTACAGCATGGAATAATCGTGACGCAAGTAGGTAGTTATCCAGCACCATTTGGTATTGTGTTTGTTATTGATATGTTGAGTGCCATCTTGTTGTTAATCACGGGCATCATTGGATTTTGTGTGGGTATTTATGCGGTTAATGATATCAATGTCTGGCGTCAAAAATTGGGATTTTATGTAGCTTACTGGATTTTGTTAATGGGAATCTGTGGAGCTTTCTCAACAGGAGATTTGTTCAATCTTTATGTTTGGTTTGAAGTCATGTTGGTCTCATCATTTATTCTGATGGTGTTAGGTAACCGGAAAATACAGTTAGATGGAACCATGAAATACGTTAGCTTAAATTTGATTGCGACAATTTTAATGCTTTTAGCCATTGCTATGTTATATGCAATGGTTGGAACGCTGAACATGGCTGATTTGGCGGCGAAGTTAAAAAATTATCCGTTGCCTGGAACCATCACGAGCATCGTGTTGTTACTCGCAATTGCTTTTTCCATTAAGGCGGCTTTATTTCCTTTATATTTTTGGTTGCCAACTTCTTATCACATCACTAGCGTAACATCTTCTGCTATTTTTGCAGGTATGCTGACTAAGGTGGGCGTTTATGCATTGATACGATTGATGACACTTATTTTGCCTGGAAGTCATTATATTTTGTCGTTATTATTGTTTTCAGCAGGTTTAACGATGCTAACAGGTGTATTGGGAGCAGCATCGCAGTATCACTTTAGAAGGCTATTGTCTTTTCACATTATCAGTCAGATTGGATATATGGTAATGGGATTGGCAATTTATACTCCCATGGCATTAGCGGGAGCGGTTTTTTATATCGTGCATCACATTATTGTAAAAACCAATTTGTTCTTGATAAGTGGCGTTTGTTGCCAGTTGGGAAAATCATCTGATATTCGTAAACTGGGCGGATTTTATCAAAAATATCCTTATCTGTCGTTATTATTCTTTATTCCAGCATTTTCATTGGCAGGTGTGCCTCCATTCTCAGGGTTTTGGGGGAAACTCATTCTGCTAAAATCAGCGTTAATTTCTTCTCATTATGTTATTGCCGTTGTTTCGTTATTGGTGAGTTTGTTGACATTATACTCAATGACTAAAATATGGATACAAGTATTCTGGAAGGAGCAACCTTCTGCGTATGAAGTGAATACTGTTTCACTCAGTAAATCAAAATCATTCTCTATTTTGCTGCCAATCATTGTTCTTGCATTGATAACGTTAATGATTGGTTTTTTTCCGCAACCATTTTTCCAAGTCATGCTTCAAGCGTCTGAACAACTATTGCATCCTGAATGGTATATTGATGCGGTATTAGGAGAGAGGAGCTTATGAAAGCTATATTGATAAAGCCAATACTTATCGTAAAATTTATCCTTCTTTTTTTAATGGAAATATTGGTGGCCAATTTTCGTGTGGCACATGACGTGATCACGCCTGGGTATAGCGCAAAGCCAGGGGTGATTGCTATTCCATTAGATTGCAAGAACAATTTTGAGATTACTTTGCTAGTTATTATTATTTCCCTCACACCAGGTACACTGGCTTTGGATGTTTCTTCCGAGAAGAAGAAGCTGTATATTCATGCCATGTTCATGGAAAATAAAAATAAATTAATTCATGAGATAAAAAATACTTTTGAAAAACCTTTATTAGAGATATTGGCATGATAACGGATTTCCCTCATATTATTTTCTATGTCTCTATTTCATTAGTCATGCTGGCTGTTGTTATGTGTTTTATCCGTATGGTGATTGGCTCTACCTTACCAGACAGAGTAGTCGCATTGGACTTAACTGCCAATATCTTGATTTCTTTCATTGCAATTTTTAGTGCTATCACAAACCAGCCTGTTTATATTGATGTGGTGATTGCGCTGGCTCTTATCATTTTCCTCACCACTGTGGCGTTTGCCAATTTAATTACTTGGCAGTCATATCGTAAAAAGAAAAGAAGACAAGGAGATGACTGATGATTACTCTATGGATAAGTATGATTTGTGTGCTAGTGGGCTCGTTATTCATATTAATTTCTGCCATTGGTGTATTACGCATGCCTGATCTTTTGATGCGTATGCATGCTGCCACAAAAGCCGGCACATTAGGCGCAGGATTAATATTAATTGGAATTACTTTTTATTTCAGAAAATGGAATGTCACGATGGAGTCGCTGCTGACCATTTTTTTCATCTATATGACTGCTCCCATTGCCTCTCATTTATTGGCAAGAGCCGCTTATTTTCGTGGCATCAAGCTGGCAAAAATAACGGTGGTTGATGAGCTAAAAGGACTTTATCAAAAGCAATATGAGAAAAAAGATCATCTGGCGTAGCGAGTGTTGGTAAGATCAATATTGCTTTCATCCTTGATTGGGTTTTGCTCTTGCAGGCTCCTACCTACTCGTTAATTGTTTATGCAGAATACCCTCCGCTTCTCGCTGCAGAAAACTCATCATGCACTTATCGGAAGACATCGTAATGGCATGTAAAGCGTAATATCACCGCTGCATTCGTTTGATGATTTTTTGCGGCATATAAGGTCGAAAATACTCGAATAATCTTCGTTCAACACTAGACCATTTGGTGGCCATGAAGATAATGATAAGGCCAAGAAATACTAATGCGATCGGAAATCCGATGCTTTTGGAAAAAACGGTCAGTGATAAATGCCCTAGATAACCTAATACACCTAAGGCGCCGAAAACAGCAAATATTTTTCGATTGAGAAACACGCTGACTAAAATCATGAAAATATTTATCAAACAATAGAAAAATTTTGTTAATTCACTTTCCGATTCCTGGCAAGATAATCCCCCCCAAAATATAATTACACCTATAATGTACAACCAAAAAGCGTAATCTTGATCATCATTACTGTGTTTAAAGTCCATATAAATGGCAGCTAGGATGACGACTAAACCAAAGTACATGGAGAATATCGCTCGTTGCGTGAAGGAAAAATTGTCCATCCCAAATAGCAATGGCCAGAGGTCCATACTCATGTACCAAAGCGTGATCGAAATGGGAAAAAGTAAAAAAGGGAATCGATAACAATAAAGCAAGATAGCGCCAACGGCCAAAGTTGCCAGCTCCATGGGCACCCAATACCAATTTACCCAATAATGAAAATCTGAATAGCTAAATTTTTGATGTGGAGAATATCCAAGCCAAGTTTGTATGTTATAGATGGCTAAAGGAACGAAAACCAAACTAAAGGTGGCCATGATGCCAGCGGGTATACGCAAATTTTTCTTCAAAAAATAGTGAGCTAATAGTAATCCTAGGAGAAATAATAAAGAAGATAGAACAAACAACGGCAGCCCTACTATTTTCTCCCATGTTTGGGTAATGAATAATGTGATAGCTATAATGGTAAGCATTCCACCAAAATAGTACATAACATGAGTAAAGCGGAATTGCGGAGTGTGTTCATGGCTTTTTTGCCAGAATGACCATAACTTTTGTGCTTGATCTGCAGTGATTAATTCTGCTTTAACAGCCGAATCCATATCGCGTTGCTCAATCTGCATGGCGTTTCCTCTTATGAATTGTGCGTGAAAATGAACACCCACGGTCACCCATAGTTTTGACTCCTTAGTGAAACGCTATGGGTATAGCATTCATATTTTTTTGAAATACTATTTCAACATCATCTAACATTTTTTTAAAAGTATCAATGACAAGGGGGGCTTTCTATAATACGCTATCTTGTTTTTTATGTTATGGGGGGGTAGATGTTGAATGAACACACGACTAATCATGCAAAAAATAGCTAATAATGTGACTAGCGCATTAGGCAGTGCTAGTTTAATGATGATGATTAAAGTGATCCTAGAACAATCTTTAAAAATGGATGAACAGAATAATACTAAGTCATCTTCCGATTTTAACATAGAGATTCAAACAGTATTTTTTTTGGGGATAGTGAGTGTATGTATGCGATATTTATCTGCAATGTGCATTAATTATCAAGATACTAAAAAATCTGAGAAAGGCACTAGTGCTGTTAATCAAGTGATTTCGACAATAGGTGGCGCTACGTTGGGTTTGATGGTGGCTTATGAAATCAATAGTTTTATTCATTCTCATAATAAATATGAAGTGAATTATGTTGCCAATACGCACGCAGATTTTTTGTCTGAGATTTTTTATTATCTTTATTCACGTTTAGACCCTCTAAAAGTATCAATGGCATTGATAGGGGCTTACGCAGGTTATCAATCTTCTCAATTTAATGATAGTCAGGAAACTTCTATTGATGCCAAAAGAGATTTGGCAGAATATGCTGTATGGAGAAAAATCCTCAAAGGGAAACCACTCCCTGCCGGTATTGTCGATTTAGATGCATTCGATCACAATTTAGATACGCTTGCTAAGGTGGTGAGTGACAGTAACAAAAAAAATACTAAAAGAAAAACAATCAGAATTGCTACTAAGTCTATTCGCGTTCCTGCTCTCATTAAACATGCACTGGAACGGGAGGACAATTTATTCCAAGGAGTCATGTGTTATACAGTAGAAGAAGCAAAATTTTTGAATGATCAAGGGATTCGCGACATCATGATTGCGTATCCCACGGTTCAATATACTGATCTCAACAATCTACGTGAATTACATATGTCTGGTGCCCAAGTTTCACTGGTTCTTGATAATCTAGAACAGCTACAGCTGGTTGCAAAAGCGATGAATGGTATGCGTCATCCATTGCCAATCGTGATAGAAATGGATACGTCGCTTAGATTGTTGGAAGGATCGATTCACTTGGGTGTTCGTCGTAGCCCAGTACGTACATCAAATGATTTACGGAATATTTTGCATGCTTCAAAAGATCATCCATCTATAAAAGTCATTGGAGTGATGGCTTATGAAGCAGCCGTTGCTGGACTTCCCGATAAAAACCCGTTTAAGACAATGATGAATTTTGCTGCTGTACTGGTACGTAAAGCATCTATTTTTCACGTAGAAAAAATCCGCGCGCAAGTGCCGGAAATTTTTAAGTCAGCAGGGTTGGAGCTTAAAATTTTTAACGGTGGTGGGACAGGGTCTGTAAATTTTACAGCCGCAGAAGAGGGGTTGACTGAAGTGACAATAGGCAGCGGTCTTTTGTGTTCACACCTTTTTGATTATTACTCTAATCTACAAAAAATAGGATTGAAACCCGCTATTTTTTTTGCTTTGCCGGTGGGTAGAATGTCAGATTCTAAATATATTACTTGTTCAGGAGGAGGATATGTTGCTTCTGGTGCTCCTGGATGGGATCGACTGCCTATTCCCATTTCTCCTCCTGGGTTGCAACCTCTTGGAGAAGAAGCTTATGGAGAAGTGCAAACTCCCTTGCGGGTAACTGGTTTAATTACTCCAAAGCTAGGAGGGCCAGTACTGTTTCGCCCTGCAAAAGCAGGAGAGATCGCCGAACGTTTTAATGAATATTTTTTGATTTCAGGTAGTCAAATAACAAAAAATGTTAAAACTTATAGGGGATATGGTCTTAAGAGTTTATAAAAAATAATTTTCTCATAGAGTGAGTGAAGTTATGCACGGTAGAAAAAATAGACAGCTAGAATCGGTAGAGAAATACAATCAGGCATTAGCTAATTTAAAGTCATTGTATGAAGTAAACTCAGAGTTAAAGTTCATAAAAGATAGTTTTGGGTGTGAGTTATTGTTAATAACTATTCAAGGTTTATATCTACAGTATCTGCGTATGATCAATCCTGTTGTCCTAGTTAAATTCCATTACGATATTTATAAAACTCAATTTGATAAAACAACGGATGTGCAACAAATAAGAGAGTTGATGGTAAATATAGCTAAAGTTTTATCTAATTTTATTGGCAAAGAGAGAGCAGTTGCTCTTAGGGGCGTAACATTATTTTCAAAAATGCCTTTATCAACGTTATTAAATTTGATAGAAAAATATTGGGCAATTTGTGTGGAAGATATGGGAGTGCACTATGGTGTATCTTTAGCGCCATGGAGTAATCAGGTTTCTCTATGGAGTGAATGGATTACCCCAAAAAATCTTGAAGATATTATGCAAGCTTACACTATGTTAGTGGGGCCGCTGGGTTCTTTAAGTATGGTTTGTATAATGCAGCGATATTCTTCGGCAGCCTTGAAAAAGCGTATGCAAGAAGAAATGACAGATAATTTAACCTATAAGAACATTATCAAGCTATCGGATAAATTAGAATGTGAAAATTTCAAATTACGCCAGCATACAAAGAGAAATAAGAATCTAATTTATTTACTATATGTAGTAATTTTTATCCCTGTAGTCATATATTCCTTTTTTAATGGAGAATTGGCACCGGAATTAGCAATGATTGGAGCGAGTCTTTTTTTGCCACTCTTGTTAGATTTTTTACATGGGATAAAGAATTCTAGAAAGGTAAAAGAAATAAAATCTAAACTTTTAGATGCAGAAGATTTCCTGGCAAATAGTATTCCATTGCATTTAGTGTCAAGTAGAAGTGTAGACCAGGGGGCATGTTTGAAATCTAGCTTTATTCATTTGAGATTTTGTAGATTTGAAGACATTGCACCAACTAAAGTTGGTTATATGATAAAAAGTGTTTTGTTTAGGCATGGGTTGCCAATTACAGATCATAATAAGGTATCACTGAGTATTTGTGCAGATTTTTCTATTTCTGCCTATAAAAAAAATATAATCAAAGAAGAAATTCATCAAGTTATAAAACGATTTCAACAATCTCATTTACTCACTCAACAGTTAGAAGAAATTTGCTTTTACTTAGATTTTCCTGGAACTTCAATCCCTCAGTCAATCAATGGATTGTCGAGTATAAGATTTTTAATAAAAATTAATCAAAGTATGGAACAGTTTGATCAATCGTTTATAGATAGGTTTTTAGTAAGATTGAGGAATTTATTTTCCAATAATATTATTGAAATGCATGCATATCATATAAGCATCACAGGCTTTATACCTTGTGAAGAACAGCTCTTAAAAAAAATGATTTCTGATTGCAAAGAGAATATTAAATTGATTAAAGAGAAAAAGGGTTTTTTTACGCAGCAGAGCATGAATCACAATTTTATTTATAAAAAACCATTATATTTTAAAAAGGAAGAGCAAAAAGATTTAAGAGCTTCATCGATTACGATTGAGCCGTGTAAAATTGAAACGAATAGGGTTGGAAAAATTAACCCGTTGGTAGGTAAAGGTATTCCTTTTTGTTTTTTTACTCTTTTTACTTTGAAGCGTGAAGACTTTGGTATTTATGCAGGTACTAAAGAAAAGCCAGGCTCGTATGATAAGTTTGCTGCTATGGCGGCTGATTCTCATCTGGCACCTGGCCGTAAAGGTGCTACTGGTTTTATCTTTATTGATAGAATGGTACGAGATAAAAATGGTAATTTTTTTCATGCAAAAGGTATGTTCAAGGCTAAAGGTAGTCATGGAAATGAGCGCGTTTTTTGTTCGGAGGAGATTATTGATGATAAAGTTGTATACGTAGCACGAGCGTTTGATCCAAAAGCTCATTCATAGGATAGATAGAAAGATAGTGATTGCAACTACGGCATAAACTATGATCAATAGTTGTAAAAGCAACCTTGCGTTAGTAGGGGTCGGGCACTCAGAAAATTTTATGCTGACTGAACTGGGAGTTAGGTTTCGTCCTGTTGCCGCTAATTGCCCTGCTAGCGTGTTATCTACTAGCTGCTTCAGGCTATGCAAGATTTAGTAAATCACTATGATAGGGAAGCAAAGATGGGATGGTGTTGACTAGATCTGAGGAACATATTGACGTTGACTCGATTCTGAATTTAATGACGTTTTGTCATTAATTGATGGGGTTTTATTATCAAGAGCATTACGTGAATCGGCCATTTTGATCACCTCGTTTGGGATGCTACACGCAATTTTGGAGAGCGCATGCTGGAGATTCTTTATAGAATTCACAAATCTCTTACTCCAGTTACTGGAGGGTTGCTTCCATAATTTTCCATCATTATTAGAAACAAACAAGCCATTTGCTGCAACAAATAACAAATTGTCTCCGCTACTCATTGTCCAAAACCACCAGCTATCATCAACACCTAATCGTGAAGATTCTCATGATTGGCCGCCGTCAGTTGAACGCTGGAAACCCGAGTGATCATACATGCGATTTGTAATCATAAAAATTAAATTTGGATTAACAACATATAAATTATTGCAAATCGTGTCTTTTGTTGCAGCAATGTCCGCCTTGATCATTTGAAGTGTGGCAAGCAAAAATGGATAAGGTGCTCAGGAATTACATTAAGAGAAAAAGCTTGCATAAGGCTGTGTAATGATCGGTGTCGATCGATCTGATCTAAGAGAAACATCCATGAGGTGCGAGCAAAAAGCTTTCAAGAGTATCTTGAAAAGCCCTCTTATTTTCTCAATGGCCAGAGACAGAATCGAACTGTCGACACGAGGATTTTCAGTCCTCTGCTCTACCGACTGAGCTATCTGGCCATCTCAAAAATGAGATGCTTATTAAACCGACAGAGAGATAATGAGTCAAGCAGATTTTCCTTGATTCGAGGTAATATCTAGGTAATTCTTTCTTGGGGTGATATAGAAGGATGAGCGTATCACAAAGGGATAGATTGATATATGGGAGTTTTCGATGAAAATGCGTTATTTTATGTTAGTTGCTGCTGTAGTAATCACTTTTTTAGGTGGATGCAAGAATCGAATTGAAGAGTATGAACCCTATTCAGCTTTTGATGAGCGAATGGCGTCCGCAGAGCGTGGAGGGCCTAATTTTCCTGATGATCAAATGCCGCCCTCTATGGAGGATCCCTACGCATACAATGGAGATCAAGGATATAGCTTGGGCGATCAATTAGTTGATCAGCCGAGAATGGCAGAACGTAAATCATACAATAGCAATAGCGGTCAAAGCGATGTAGAAGTGCCGTTTACTGATAGTAGAAGCCCAAAGCACGCAGCCAATATTGGCGCACTGTAAAAAGCTGGGTGTAATCATTCGATGACTACCCCTCGAATGATTACGGCAAGCCGAGAGATGGCAACATACACTGGAGAGCGTTTTTTATGACTGAGGGGTGTAGCCTGCGGGTTTCTCACTCCCTGTTCCAAAGAGAAACTTACCCATTTCCTGCATGAGAAATGTTCTTGATTTAGGGTCTATCATACTTAGCCGGTACTCATTGATTAACATAGTTTGATGATTCAGCCATTGTTGCCAAGCTTCCTGAGAAATATACTCATATATTTTTTTGCCTACTTCACCAGGGAGAGGAGGGTAAGCAAGACCTTCTGCTTCTTTATGTAGTTTTGAACAATAGATAAATCTTTTTGTCATAATTTTTTCATAATTAATTGTATTGGTTTAGGCAATCCTATTATTGACTCAGGATGGTAAGGATTATACCAGATTTGCAAAGAATCATCCATTACTATAGGCGGCATATGCTGAATTGGCATTAACACAGGAAAAATGTCTAGGTGGTAATGACTAAAGGTGTGTCGGAAGGAATCCAGCATTTTGTACTCAGAAACTGTAATGCGAAGGTGTTGGCGACAGTGGGCTCGTATCATTTTTATTTCTGGCAGGCCGGATATTTCTGGAAAACTCCAAAGACCGCCCCAAATTCCTGTAGAGGGTCGTTTTGTTAATAATAACTTTTCTTTATGTTGTATCAGTAAAAAAGTTGCTGATCGGACTGGTAATTCGCGCGATGCTTTTTTTACGGGTAAAATCGCAGACATGCCTTGAGCATGTGCAACACAATATCTAACAAGTGGGCATATGTCACAATGGGGAGTGCCGCGTATACAGCATGTTGCACCTAAGTCCATCATGGCTTGTGTATAGTCTGCTGCGCGTTGTGTTGATGTGTATTTTTCTGCTAGTGCCCATAATTGATTCTCAGTAGCTTTTTCATTGATAGGTTGAGTCATGCCATGAAAGCGTGCTAGCACACGCTTGACATTGCCGTCTAAGATGGCAGCAGGTTGATTGAATGCAATGGATAGGATTGCGCCAGCAGTAGACTGACCAATGCCAGGAAGAGTTTGTAATTTTCGCAAATCGCTTGGGAATATGCCATTGAAGTCATTCATGACTATTTTTGCTGTTTTATGTAAATTTCTGGCGCGGCTGTAATACCCTAATCCAGCCCAAGCGTGTAATATTTCATCTTCATGTGCGTTTGCAAGTGTTGATAAATCGGGAAATTGCTGTATGAATCGCTCAAAATAAGGGACAACAGTATTCACTTGGGTTTGTTGTAACATGATTTCAGAAACCCAAACGCGGTATGCGGTTTTATTTTGCTGCCACGGTAAATGTTTGCGCCCGTGACGATCAAACCAATGAAGTACTAGCTTGTGAAATTGTTGGGGAAGTATATTCACACAATTGGTCGTCTTGTAGGTGGTTCGTGATGATGATGGATGATTTCATAAATTAGTATGGCAGCTAACTTTGCGGTTCTATGATCAATGTCATAACGTGGCACATGTTCTGCCAGATCATAACTGATAATTTTACCAGAAGAAGCGGCTTGTCTTAATAGAGGGATGACTTGCCAAGGGCTTAACCCTAATGGTTGAATTGAGCTGACGCCCGGGGCAAAGGCAGGTGAAAATACATCTAATGACAGGCTTGTGTAAATAATATTATTTTCATCAATGACCCGGTCTATAAAATCAAAACATTTTTCTTGTAGCCCCTGGTGTAACTCATCTGCAAGTATATATTTTACATTGTATTTTTTTGCAGTATCAAAAGATTGCCGGATATTGCCAGCGTGTTGTATACCGATGCAGTTATAATCCAAGTGTCGTTGTTCCACATGATGAGCTTCAGCAATTTGGTAAAATGCTGTCGAAGCACTTCCTCTATGACTAGGGTGCATGAGATGCATGTCAAAATGTGCGTCAAAGTTGATAATCCCTAATCGTTGATGCGGTGGAAATGCATAGGCAATACCTTGATAGTGGCCCCATGCCATTTCATGGCCGCCACCGATGACAATAGGCCGGATGTTTTCTTTCAATAGCATGCTAACCACGGTGGCTAATGCTTGCTGACTTGTTTCTAAATCATGATCAGTACAAATAATGTTACCAGCGTCAATACAACAAATGCCTGGTTTTTGTATAGGCAGCTTAGCTAAGCGCTGGCGAATTGCAGTTGGCCCTTCAAATGCACCAGTTCTACCCAACTCACGCTGTATTCCCTCATCACATTTGAATCCAAGAATAGCAAAAGTAACTTCTGCTGTTTTTTCTGGCGCTTGTGTTAAAAGATTTAACAAACGTATGTGTTGATGCACACATGAATCTGTTGGGACATCAGAACGTCCTTGCCACATCTTGGGGTCGGGTGGTAAGTAGCGTGATTCCCAGTTCATATTTCCTTCGTAGTGTTATTTATGCTACTGCTGCGATACGAGCTCCAGATCGCTGTAGAAAATCTTCGGAACTGATCACAGTTGCGTAGGTTGGTTGTAATGCCGCAAGAAATGCATAATGCACGTTTTGAGCCGTAATAACAGTATGGTTAAATTCTAATTGACGAGCTGTGCAAGCATCTTGGATCACTGTACAACTAAATCCTAAATCGTATGCGGCTCGCACTGTAGCGTCTATAGCTGCTTGTGTCATCATGCCGCAAATCACTAAATGGTTGATTTGATTTTTTATAAGATGATTGAGCAAGATAGTATCTTTAAAGCTATTTGGGTAATGCTTTTTAATAATAGTTTCATTTTTAACTGGTTGAACACTAGAATAAAAATCTGTTCCTTTGGTGCATGGCAAGAAATAGGTGGCATCAGGATGGGTTGATATGTGTTGAGCATGGATAATAAGAAGCTTTTTTTCTCGGCAAGCATGTAAAATTACTTCTGCCTTAGCACATGCTTCAAGGCTTTTATCTAATGGTATTCTTCCATTTGGAAAATAGTCATTTTGAAATTCTAGCATCAGTAATGCAGTGTTCATGCCTTGTCCCTTTTGTTGTTAAATAATTTTCATATTTAATCATTTTTGATGGATTTCGTAATCATATCAAGTGAAAAGAAAAAATAATATTACTTTATTCTAATCAATGTAGATAGAGTGTATTGGACGCTTCCCTTCATGTTCCATCATGCATAGAAAAAATCCACTCTTATACTATGTTGGCGACACTATCTTAGGTTGACATCATCTGAGTGCTCGGCTACGCTGCTTGCGATTTTTTGCACTTCTACTAACAGGGAGGATTGAATAATGAAGTTAAAAACTATGGTCATTGGTGCTGTTGCGATTGCATTTGGGCTGAGTGGAGTAGCTGTTGCGGCTGGAGATTATCATCCGCCAGAGCGTCTTCATTGTAAGGTTAATGATGCTGGTAATTTAAGTTGTTTTGATTTTAATCGTGCTTATCTGGTTGAGGCTACCCACACAGCGGATTTGCCTCCAGGAAAAGAGGTTGTTTTTAACTTTTCAACAGGTACTGCATTTGTTACAAGCCAAAATGAATGGAGTGTATTTTATACTTACATAGATTCTTCATTTAAGAATGTGAGAATAAAAACTATTAGTACTTCTATTAGGCCGGATGTACAAGTTGGTGCTTGGAAAAAAACCAAGGATTACTATTCTTGTACAGCAGGTTATATGAGCTGTCCCATTACCAACCTTCCAGAACGATCTTAAAGAATCGCTGTCATCTGATTAAACAAGCGGTAGCTTGAGAGGTATCGCTTGTTTTTCAGAAGAGTGTGTCTAAGTGGTATGAGGTTAAGCATGGATATAAGTGATTAAATTCTGTAACTAGATAGGTTGTTTTTTATTAAACCCAGTGCTGAATGTGAGCAATTAAGCCTGCGAGACCAATAATCATACC
>JAHCAO010000019.1 GCA_019634835.1 Gammaproteobacteria bacterium | reverse complement strand
CTTGATATACTGCGTATAAAGGATTTTCTGGCAACTGATAATCTATTAGGCAAAGCTTTATTTTTCCGGCCTTGATCTCATCTTTCACCATGAATTCAGGCAATATAGCGATGCAAAAATTATCTAATACCATTTGTTTGATTAAATCCAAATGATTTGATGTAAGATTGCCTTTTGTATGAATGATTTCATCCCGATTATTTTTCGTAAGTGTAATTTGATTCGAAATTTTTGCATAACTGTAAGTTGCATAATTATGCTTTTCTAGATCACTTGGCATATTCAGCTTGCTATGCGTCTCTAAATATTTTTCAGTTGCACAAATAACATTTTTGATGGAATAAATTTTTTGTGCGATTAAATTTGAAGATTTTAGAATTGATGAACGAAGTGCCAAATCGTAACCTTCCTCCAACAAGTCAACCAACTTATTTTCAAGTTCGATGTCTAATGAAATCTCTGGGTATTGTGAAAGAAACTTGGATAGCATTGGTGTTATTAAATTTAAACCTAGTGCAGGTGGCATGGATATTTTCAACCTCCCTGAAGGTTTTCCCTGTAATTCGTTAATCATGGAATATGCTTCATTTCCTTGATGCACTATATTGGCACAATATCGATAAAAACTTTCGCCTGCTTCGGTAATGGTTAGTTTTCGAGTAGATCGTGATATTAGATTGACTTTTAAGTCGTGTTCTAATTTATAAATTTTCTTACTAATAAAAGACTTAGAAACTTTTAAACGTGACGCTGCTTTAGAGAAGCTTTTAAATTCTACTACGTAATAAAATATTTCCATTTCATTTAATAACATACCTAATATTTTCCTGATTGTATCCATTTGGAAACAGTGAATTTCATTCTAGCTTATTTTCATGATGTTACCAAGGTTGTATATTGTTTGGACTTAATTTAAACAAATTCTTTGTAAATAAATGCGAGGGGAACAGTGTTAAATTTAAATCAAGATACATTGAATGATTACTCCAAAAAATGGCTATCTTTTATCGGTATTGCATTGCTTTCATTTGGCTGTTATTTAGATTACACCGTTGTCAACGTGGCATTACCTACCATACAGCAAGAATTACAAACTAGTCTTACCTCGCTTCAATGGATTATGAATATATATTTTTTAGCATTATGCGTATTAGCTACCATCATGGGTCGTTTAGGTGATTTATTTGGACGGCGATGCTGTTTCTACATCGGCACAGGGATTTTTGCTATTGCATCAATCATTGCTGGATGCTCTCCAACTATCCATTGGTTGATTCTAGGTCGATTACTTCAAGGTATTGGTGCAGCCATTGTTTTTCCACTTGGACCATCGTTATTGCCTGAATCGTTCCCTGAAAAAGAACGAGCAAGAGCAATCGCTTGGCTTGGAAGCATGGGTGGTATCGCATTAGCCTTAGGACCAGTACTTGGTGGAATCATTGTAACTTATTGGGGTTGGCGCTGGATTTTTTTTATTAATGCTCCTATCGTTTTGCTTGGATATCTGTTTTGTTTCAAATCAATAAAAGAATCCATCATGAAACAAGAAAATGTGAAATTAGATTGGAGCGGTATGTTGTTATTAGGGGTTGCAATGAGTGGCATAGTCTTAGGTTTGATACATGGCCAGATGTCTGGTTGGAATAATATTCTTACCTTATTATATCTCGTTATAGGTGTTATTGCATGCGTAGTATTGTTTAAAATAGAAAGTAAGCATAAAAATCCTCTTATTGATTTTGATGATTTTACCAATCTATTGTTTTATGCTGGTGCCATATTATGCTTTCTTGCAGGTGTATTAAGTGCTGTGGCATTATTTTTTGATCCATTATATTTACAAATCATTCGTAATCAGTCACCTCAACTATCAGGATTAATTTTATTTGTAATACCGATAGCCGTATTTGGTGTTGCGTTTATTGTCGAATGGCTCATTTCACGTTTAGGCATTATTCATACCATTCTAATAGGCATAACCTTAGCTGTTTTATCAGCAATATTGCATGCATTTTTCATTAGTGTAACACCTTTATGGTACGTGACGATGGCTTTTATTTGCCTTGGAAGCATGTGGGCAATGGGAAATACGGTGCCTATTATTGCAGCACAAATGGCAGTTGATTCACATCGCTTAAGTGTTGCAACAGGAACCATGGTGACTATGTTTAACATAGGAGGATCAATTGGCTTAGCTGTTGCAGTAGTTGTTTATCAGTTTGTTACGTCTAAATCGCTGAAACAAATTTCTGAAAGTGTAGAAATGAAAGTTGATGGCAATCAATTAGCCTGTTTAGAAAAATTAATATCTAATCCTGCACGTTCGTTACAGGTTTCAATGAATACCGCGACTCATAGTCTTTTTAATAACGTTTTTATCAGAGGGTTTTCAGGGGTAATGTGGTTTTTATTGATACTCTCTGTCATTTCATTTTTATCTATTTTTAGTTGGAAGGTGATAAGTCGTGAATCATAGTAAATACTTAGGTTGTCTTGCTTCTTGTGCAGTGACAGGAAAAATTTGTATAGGTAACAAAGCTCGAATTAGGAAGTTATCAATGGGATGAGCATAACAAAACCAAGTTGTATTTCTAGTAGAATTAAAATTCTGAAATGTCTGGATAATAATAATTTTTTAAATTTTATTTCACCACTTTTTCAAAATCATTCAGTTTCCAGCTGCCATCAAAAGCAGACTGTTCTGGCCCGTAGATACGAAAATAAGCAAACCAATTTTTTCCTGGAATTGTTTTTATCCAGATGTTTTCTTTTCCATCTGATGGGTTTGGTCCAAAATACAGATCAATCGACTTCTGATTCCCTAGATTTTTTAATTCAAATAGAGATCGTAAGGCAGCTTTATTTTGATCTGTTTGGATTTCACTACTTGTTTCTGTGTTATACACTGTTAATGACCAAAATAATTTTGCAGGTACGGGTAAGGGAACAGTAAGTTTATATGTGTTACTTCCATTTAAGTAAACATTAGTCTTGTTTTTCAAACCGGGCCAATAAAGAGAGACGGATCCGGGAACACGTCGGAACATAGCGGGTGAACCCACAATTGCTTGAGCGAACCATCGGTCACGCGCTTCAATATCCTATACATAGGGTTAAATTCTTCTATAATTGGTTCTTCATTGATAATTTGATGTAAGACTTTCCAATATTGTAAATTTTTTTCCCATCGTAGAGGTGTAGAATCCATTTTTTTATTGCTCATATCAATAAAGCAACATAGCATTTATGCTTCTACCAAAGCAGCGATTGTAAAACTAGCAAAAAACTTTGCTTATGACTTGGCTGATAGAGGAATACGAGTTAATAGCATTTCACCAGGATATATTAGAACTCCCATTTTTGATGAGCGATTAAAAAGTGATCCTGAGTGTTTATCACGTAGAGAAGTAAACATTCCATTGAAACGAATAGGAACACCGCAAGATATTGCTAATGCTACTTTATTTCTGGCAAGTGAAGAAGCTTCTTATGTAACAGGAATAGATCTATTGGTCGATGGTGGATATTCAGCATCGTTTCCTGAGTAGCATAAAGACCATGATAAAATAATTGGCAAGAAAATAGTGAAAGTTAATGCAGATTTTACTCGAGATATAATAGGGTTTGCTATGGATAGAGTTCCACCTGTCTGTCATACGAAAATGATTAATTACATTCTTATTGATGAAGATCTGCTGAAATTTGATAAGTTATGTACAGTAGCAGGAATACCTAACGTTGTATTTTCCTGACATTCTAATGATATTTTAAGTTTAGCGAATAGAGAGATAGTGGCTAATTAAATAGAGAAAAATATGCGTAAAATATTTTGGATGGTCCCTATCAACTAAACTTAGTTACGACTGTATCATCAGTCAATTATAATTATAATCGCGTTTTATTCTTAGTGAATTAAAAATAATCTAGAGTAAAGAGAACATGATTAAAGTAGATAATTTATAAACGTTCGATTAACTCGTTGAAAAATTAAGATTGGCGTCGTTCCCCGTAGAGCTACTGACTGTTTTACCGTAGGTTTACCCACTGTGCTGTCGTACCGCGGCTTGTCCGCGGTATCCAGGCAGCTCAACCTAGTCCGTAACTAGATCCCCTTGTCTGTGGCCGCGAAATAGCAGTGATCCTTTCGAATTCAATTGGCGGCCTCCGTAAGAGGACGACGCCAATCTTAATTTTTCAACGGGTTAATCGAACGTTTACGATAATTTTATAGATTAGGAAATGAATGAACATTATGCCTCTAGATAATGAAACGAAAAAACAAATTAATCAGTGCGTTAATTTTACTAAAAGACATACTAGGAAAATGCCTTTAGGTATATATATAGGTCATCTATCATTGGCGGATTGCAAAAATATAGCGGCATTGATTTATTTGTTGTTTCAGGACGTGCTACGACAGAGGAATAAAAAAAGAAATTAGTAAAAAATTTGCTGCAAATTTCTGGTGTTTATATGAAAAATTCAAAATTGCCATTAGATAGTGATGCTTAACATTCGAGATTGATGTGAATCCTCCTTCCTTATTGACTGCACTTTTAGATTGAGATCGTCTTCTAAAAATAACGGCTGTCATTTCTAAGATTTATGTTCAATATTTTAACAATGGGTTCAATAACCGAAAAAATTCAAGTAATTTTTTAATAACTCACCATTATATTGGAGAGGATAATGATGTGTGAAATAGGCTAACAAAAACTATAAGTCACACCTAAATTAAACGCTCCAGACCGTATAAAATGTGTTTCTCGCAAGGGAAACGTTAAAGATATAGCCTCAGGAACATTAATTATTGCAGAAAAATCTTGTGATACTGAAGAGTAAACGGTATAAACATATTCGCTTCTAAGATTGACATGTTGTGCAATATGATAATCTAATCCAACCCCCAATAATGTGCCTACTTTACCAAATGTTTTGTTCGATTCTCCAAGCGGTGTAGAGACCATAGTTTGAATTTTACCATATACAATGCCAGCGCGTGCATATGCCAATAGATTTTCATTAACTTTATAACCAGGAAGTAAGCTAATACCATAAGAATTTTTTACATTTACTCGTGAGTTAACAACCGAGATGTTGTTTATAATAGGGTTAACCTGGAGGTTAAATGAATTATCGATGATGACAGAATTAAATTCCACATTGCCTTCTACACTCAAATAGAAACTATTAGGGAAAGCCCATGTATTTCCTACATATAATGTGCCAGTTGCACCGAACCAACCCATATCTTGCTTAGCACGTGCTGCAATATCAATTGGAATGTCTATGGGAAGCGAAATGGGGCCAATGTTAAAGTTAGAATGATCAAGTACAGACTTCAATCCTAATGAGCCACCTACATAAACTCCTTGAGCATGAGCACTTGTTAAACTGACTATCATCATACTTAAAAGTAAATTAAATCGCTTCATTTTTCTTTCCTTTTAATATTTGATCATTCCATATAAATAATTCTATTAAGGACGATACTATCCTAAAAATATTTGTGCTGCAAATCTGGGTTATGTCTCAAAAGTGGGGTATGATAATGCAGATGATTTTTCATGTTATGATTTGAAGGCTACAAAAAAAGCTCATGGATTGAAATAAAAGATTCATAATTTGCTTTTTATAGAATTTTTCTAATCTTTTGATATTACCAATTAATTAGTTGAAGTTTATGTTAATTGAGTTATATTCCTATCTAACTAGTAGATAGGAAGAGTATTCATGCCAAGGCCAAGATAGCCAGGATTAACTGAATATGAGTTAGAAGTAATGCAAGCACTTTGGAAGCAGGCACCGCTTACGGTTTCAGATATTCTAAATTATATCCAGCGAAAACAGGTACCTGCTATACCTCTTTATTAACGTTAGTTCAAACAATGGAAAAGAAAGGGTACATTAAGCACGGAAAAGCGTTTGCTTATCTCCCCATTTTGAAGCAAGAAAAATTCTTAATTTCAGAAGTAAAAAGGATAGCCAAACGTCTTTTTGAAGGAAGTCCAGGTAAATTAGTTTTGAATTTAGTTGAGAATAAGCAATTAAGCCAAACTGAAATCGAGGCTTTAAAGAAGTTGTAACCGTTGACGCCATTGCGTGAACGGTTACAAGAAGTTTCTTAAGGAAGAGAAAGGATATGATGTTTTGCTTAGCAAAAATATCCAGAGCCCTTTATGTACACGAGCCAATGTAAGCACTAGTGAATTATGATTTTCAATATGTTGATGGGAGTGCAAAAATGCATTCTAAGCCTGAAATGATTTTCTTCCTAAATCAAGAAGGTGTAATTAAAGTTGCGCCTGATTCTGGCCATTCTTATGAAATGAAAGTAATTGCTGAAGACAGTAAAACAAATCAGGCGTTATTTGCATCAATTCTTACTTTGGTGGGCAAAAACGATTGAAGCATAGACTTGTGAAGAACTTATTACATGGTTTATCGAGGCCTACTGGGATATTTACCCTATCGCGCATGCTTCAGCATTATTGCAACGCTATCTCATCGAGTTAGATAAGCCAAGGTGTGAGTGTGGAAATATTGCTGCATAAAGTCTATCCTTGCTCTCGTTGTTGCTTGACATAAATTTTGAAAACGCGTACCAAAATGCTACAATGCTGCGCGCATCCGTGCGCCCCCACCACCCCACCCCAGGCACGCACCGAGCACCATCATACCCAACAAAAAAATGAAGCCCTGCGCGATTATTAGGATCACGATTAAAATAAGATGAGCCGTCGGCGAGCAAACAACCTCGGCCACTTAATTTATTCCAATTTACGATGTTACCATTTACTACGTTACCAATGCCCAGACAATGTGCCCGCAAATAAACAGTGGGGAGACAAGAGGCAATTAATTCTTCCACTCGCACACACCAGAATGCACGTCTATGCCAATTTCCAAATGTATTGAAATTATTGTCATAGAGTCCTAATGCTTCCAGATAAATCTGCACATCAAATACCAATCCTTTTTGACATTCCTTATATTTTTCTGGATTCACAGCATCATAGAGTGCTTCCACGGTTTCCCTCGTTTTGTTCGTCATTAAATTCAGGTTATCTTCATTAATTACATCATCCACAATAATAGCATCATAAACATCTTTAAGGAGTGCTTTTGCTGTTTCAAGTTGACAGCTGTAGCTGATGAGCTCGCCATTTGGAAATATTTCATTAAATTGTTTTTGCCTTTCTTGAGGAGTTAAATGTCGTCCCATCTTTTCAGCTTCTTTATATTCCGCATTTCTTAAAGCAATTTGAAAGGCGGTAAGATTGACATATTGGTAACGCTTGAGATCAAGCTTTAGATAATAAGAAGGCGTTCCTTTCTTTGTAAGGAGAGTCTGATGTTTAGGATATGTTTTTTCGGCCACATCATATTTACCAAGGGCAACATGATCTAATAAAGAAGATAAAAAAGTTGTAACGGTGTTTTTCTGAAAAAATTCCCAATTAGTTTTGGATGTCATAGCAAAATGAAACACATCTGCTGGATGATACAAAAAACCCAGCAACAAATAAAACTGAATGTCACTCGGGAGTAGTAAGTTAAAATGGTTGGAAAAACATGACAAGAAGAACGATGGTGTTAAATCAGACTTGGTTAATCGTGTTATTACTTTATTCACAAAAATTTCTGTTTGGGAATCCCACCACCCGTCTTTATTGTTCCAGTGTGAAAATGAAGGCTCTTTTATCGCTGAGTTGAGGTCAGCAAGAGCCTTTTCACCTGACAAACACAACAGTGCAACTTCCAGCACCGCTTTTTTATCTTCCCAGCGTTTAATTTTGTATTCCAGAACAATAAAACTATCTTTCTCATCCTTGATATTTTTATCTAGTGTGACGATGTAGGCTCGTATATCGCGATGTAATTGCTTGATTTTATCCTCGTGCGAATTAAATGAAATTATTTGATTGCTCCGCATGAAGGAAGTGTCGTTTTGTAGGTTTATGTTTATATAAATCTGAATTTTTTTATTATATATATGTTAAATATACTTGTCCATTTAACTTTTGTAGCACTTAATTCAGATGAACATCATGCTAATCTACCTGATAAATAAAGAGATATTTCATGGTTGCTTTACAACATAAAGATGGAATTCAAAAATTTAGATATCAATTGTCATTTTCATCAGTAGAATTCAGCCATCACAAGTGAAGTTTAGTCAGCTTTGCTTCAATTAATAACAGATATAACAATTTTTCCATTTGCTCTTCCTGACTCTAATAATTCATGAGCTTGATCCACTTTATCCAAAGTATAATGATGAGGATCAAGGAGAGGTTTTAATTTTCCCTCATCGACAATATGAGCAATTTTCTCAAGAATCCTTCCATATTCTTCACGATTATCACCATTTAATAACGGTAATAACATCAAAACACAATGTAAGCTAAGACCTTTGCTATGCATTGGTGTTAAATCATGTGTAGATCTTGCGGCTATTGTTACAATAGTTCCATTTGTTGTAGCAGCAGCGAAAGATTTATCTAAATTTGAACCACCCACCGTATCAAAAATTATTTCAAAGCCGCAATCATTAGTGAGTCGCTTTTTATATTGAGCAACGTCTTCTTCTTGCGCATTGATTATTTCATCTGTACCAAAAGATTTTACAATTGCAAAATCCTCATGTTTCCTAACTGTCGTAAAAACTTTAGCTCCAGACCATTTTGCTAGTTGTATAGCAACATGACCTACACCTCCAACCCCGCTATGAATTAAAACATTTTTACCAGAGATAACTTTTGCCTTTTCAAATAATGCCATCCATGCAGTAATACTAACTAAAGGGAGGGCAGCTGCTTCACTCATAGATAATGATTGCGGTTTTTTTGAAATTAATCTGGCATCGGCAAGCATATATTCAGCCAAGGCGCCACCTAAGTTGCAAAAGCCTCCTGCGCATCCATATATTTCATCACCTTTTTTAAAATAATGGACGCCATCACCAACTGCTTCAATCGTACCAGAGACATCCCCATGTAAAATGGCTGGAAACTCGGGGGCAATTTCAGAAATAGCTCCGCTTCTTACTTTGCAGTCAATAGGATTAGCACTGGTCGCATGAACTTTAATTAATACATGTCCTGGTTTTAATTTTGGTATAGGTAAATCTATCATAGTAAAAACTGATGGATCTCCAAATGCGTGAATAACTTGTGCCTTCATTTAAATATCCTTATGAAAAAATTATAACTGTTCCTTTTGTCCATTTTTATATACGAGATAAGCTTTCCCATAATGGAAAGTAATTTCTTCTTGAGGAAAAGACTTTTTTATTTCTTCAGGTTTCACTTTACTACCTAACCATTCAATTTCATCCACAATGGTATTATCAAATGTGGAACAAACATTATTATTTAAATGTAAAGAAAATGCCTGGCTATATTGTGCTGGTAGTTTGTCATGAATCAATTTAATTGTTTCATTAATTGTATAATGATGTGACTTCAATTTAATAACAGTGTCTGCCACCATCTGGCTTTTTCTATCTGGCACAAGTATCGCTACACTTTCTTGTTTTAGTGTTGTAGCTAATTTAGATGCCAGTTTAAAAGTTTTTTCTTGGGATAATATTTGATAGCTTGATGTAATAATTTTTTCACTATTATCAGCAGTGATATTTTGATCATTAGACATCTTGTAAGTTCCCAATAAATTTTCAAATGTACTTTGTTCCATATGATTTTTTTGCATTATCTTGATCGTTTCATTTTGAAGATCTTGTTGTTCTTTTCCTTGAAGTCTATTAAAAGCTGTTTGTAAATTGATTTCGCTTGTATTATTTGATGCAAAAAACTCAATAGAAAATTGATCTGAAAAATCATTGTTAGCAAATGTTATTGTAGAATATGAAATAGATAATGCTAATAAAGTAATGTAATCTTTTAGTTTTTTCATGTTTTTCTTCCATTGTAGAAAATTAATGATTATGGATATAAATTAAGATGCTATCCATGTCAAAATTGAAAATTTCTGTTGTGATCTTTTGCATGGTTGTTTTTTTCCTTTCCAATTTTTTACATGCCATCCTGTTTTTTCCGTTAAAAAGAAATTATAGCTTAGTTTGTCTTCCGTATTGCGAATACGCCACACTTAATTTATCTAGATTCATATTAGCAGCACGTTTAAATAAACGGGCCGATTTTTAATTAAAATGCCAGTATGTTCATCTAGTTTAAATGACATTAGATTTTCTTAAAAATTTAATTTTTAATTATATAGACAGCTATATATATTGACAATTTTTATTTTATCATTACAACCAGGTATTCAAGATAAAATCAAGATCATTGTCATATAGATATGCTCGCTATTACTCACTTTCTTTATATTTATATAAGTTTATTTTAAAGACCTTTAGTATGTAACCAATCTTCCATAATTGAAGCGATGGCTTTCGGATTTTCTAAAGGAATATAATGTGCAGAATTAGGAATAATAGCTAGGCTAGCATCCTTAATTTCATTAAGTATCTCTTCTTGCCGCTTAATATTAATGCTCTGATCATCAATACCACGAATTAATAATGTAGGACAATGCACATAGCTTAAATTACTAAAATCACTCTTAAATGTTAGCATAGCATTCAATTGATTTATTGCAATTTTCGATCCATGGTTTTTCATCATGCTCATTAATGTGTTTTTTAGTTCTTGATTATTCTTATTGCTCTCTGATATGTCTTTTTCATAATCATTTTTTATAAATTCTTCAAAATTACCAGAAGATATTTGTTGTAAGTAGGTTAAAAAATGTTGTTGAGTTTCTGTAGTTAAGCAGCCAGGTGCAGACGAAATTAAGATTAATGCTTTGCAATAATGCGGTAAAATAGAGTATGTATTTAAAGCTACCCATGCGCCTAATGAGAATCCAATTAAAACTATCTCTTTATTAATTTTCTTGCAAATAGATTGAGATAACTCTTCAATGCTTTTACATGAAGCAACATCAATTATTTCTGAGCTATAGTTATTTTTAAAAGCTTGTAAAACAGGCTCCCATAGAGTTTTATTGCTCAATAATCCTGGGATGAGAATTAGATTTGTCATATGCATCCTTATCGCATTATCATTTTTTCTATTGATTCAATTTTTAACAAAATATTTTTTGTGAATTTATTATTCACATGTAACAAACGCTAAAGAGAGATAATACTTACTAATCGAATTGGAGCTTCTGTACCATCTTTAATTTTAATGGGCATTGCACAAATAATTGAATCGTATGCAGGTAAAATAATATCTTCCGGCAATAGCTGATAATCATTCGGTGCATCGATCACAATACATGGAGAAAATAATTGTTCTAAGTTAATATCTGCGATTGATTTACCTTCAGAAAAGCAATGCGCAGGCGAATCCATGTGAGTACCTATTCCCGCATGCATTTCAATTTTGTGAGTTTGAAATTTTATTTCTGTTGTTGAATCATTATAATCAGAGCTAATTTGATGATGGAAGCCACAATGAGTACTCCAATGAGGAATTTCTTTGGATAGTGTATAAATAAGATCAATTAATTTGATTTTATTTAAATTCATATTCCATCTATGTTTGTTTCGCTTAGCTTATCAAGAATAAAATGTAATTTTTCATTCATCTCAGAAAAGTTGGCTGCCAATATTTTTTCATTTGTCTGCGTATATAGGCTGGGTTGTAAATCTTCTTTGCAATGATCAAGCATTTCTTTAATGAGTTTCGGAGTCATTTCTAAATGACATTGAAGACCATATATTTTCTTGTCATATCTAATAATTTGTCTTGGACAGCCAAGGCTCTCTGCTAAAATCACTGCTGTATCTGGTATTCCAGGCATATCATTATGCCAGTGTATCACGTCAAATTGTTTAGGAAAATGTTTAAAAATGGCATCATCAAGGCCATTAGGAGTTAATGAAATGGGGAATGCACCTACTTCTTTGTTAGGGCTACAATTTGTTTTCGCACCAAGTGCCTCCCCAATAATTTGAGCGCCGAGACAAATTCCCAAAATGCTTTTATTATTTTCAATAGCTTTTTTGGTAAAATAAATTTCATCTTTCAGATAGGGAAATTTTGTTAAATTAGTTGGAGTTTGGGGGCCACCCATGATAATTAAAAAGTCAAAATTATGATCAGATGGCAATAACTCACCTTTATAAGGCGATGTGGCGCTAAATGTATGGCCTTTTTTATCTATCCAATCATTAATAGATCCAGGTTTCTCAAAAGAAGCGTGTAAAATAAAATGAATGTGCATGTTTAAATCCTAAATTCCAATTTATTTATATTACCTTAGTAAAGGATAAGTACATTCTCTGTATACTTCATGCTGTGTTTTATATCCCAAACATTTCATAGGCCGATTATTAACAAGTTCAACATAATGATCAACCTCTTTCTGCTGAATGGCAAGAATATCAATACTTCTAGGAAAATATTCATGTAATAAACGATTACCATTTCAATGGTACCTTTCTGATAAGTTTTATATGCGTCACAAAAGTATATTTGGGATGCAAACGCTCTTACTATTTTTTCATGCCGAACAAAAGAAATGTCATCATCAAAAGTAAGAATAAAAAGGTGAGTGCCAGCATAAACGGTATTTCTCAAATAAATTAGCTACGATTGTATCGGGGCTGCGATTCGAATTTTTAATAGCAATCATAAAACGACTTTTTCTTTCATGGGGTGTTAGTAAATTTGCTTTTTTATCTTGACTAAAGATAATTAAATTGGCATTCCTAATGCCCAAATTTCTGGCGGCTGGAGATAATTTCAGGTCGGTCGTGAATGGAAACTCTATTTGAGATTGGAGTTCTACGATTCGGTTTTCCACCTATTTTAGGATATCTTTGCTTACGTTTGCTACGTAGATATTTATATAAACCAACCTTAATACCAGTTGGACTATAAATATATTGATAAATTGTTTCATGTGATACGCATCTTTTTACCCAAATCAAGTTTATCTCTTCCAGCAATTTGAGTTTGGTTTAAGCCTTTAGTTTTTAAGTGCTCTATCAATAAACGATCAATAAATGTCAATTTTCTATATTTTCTGTCTATGGAGTCTACTTGATTTTTTAGGGAACACATTATAGTGCTTGTTGCGCTAGATTCTAGAACACTCTCTCTTATCATAATATCATTATTATTCATGTGCTTATATAATTAAATATTTCACTTTAATTCGATTATTTTTAAATATTTCGTTTATTTCGAATAATATGTTATACTTTGTTTATGAATAAGAGGGCTTTTAATATGCAAATTACACGTAATGATAAGGGTATCAATATCCCTACAGATAAAGAGATTAGCTTAGCAAGAGAATCGAGTCGAAAACTTGCCGCTTATATTAAATCTACTAATCATCCATCATTTCAACTGATGAAACGAGGAAAGGGCGATGAAATTATTTCAATCCCTGCGGATGCTCTGCGTTTATTAGTGATGATTTTATCTCAGATGGCGAAAGGAAATGCAATTACGTTGATTCCTGTTCATGCTGAATTGACTACACAAGAGGCTGCTGATTTATTAAATGTGTCCAGACCATTTTTAGTTAATTTGTTAGAAGAGAAAAAAATTCCATTTCATAAAGTAGGGTCAAGAAGACGGGTTTTTGCAAAAGATATTTTACGTTACAAAGAAGAGATTGACAAAAAACGTCTTGAGATTCTTGAAGAATTAGCAAACGAAGCTCAAAAGCACAATATGGGATATTAAGGATGACAAATTTTTTGGTGTTATATGATGCGTGTGTCCTTTATCCAGTTCCGTTGCGTGATCTACTAATGAATTTGGCAATTACTGATTTGTATCGTGCTAAATGGACGAATGAAATTCATGACGAATGGATTAATGGAATATTATCTAATAGAAGTGACCTTGATAGAAAATTTCTTGAGAGAACTCGCGATAAAATGGATATGAGTGTACGCGATTGCTTAGTTGTAGGTTATCAATATTTGATTCCTACATTGATATTGCCTGATGCTGATGATCGCCATGTTTTAGCTGCGGCAATTCATTCTAGCTCTTCAGTAATTGTGACATATAATTTGAAAGATTTTCCAAAAGATATTATTAGTCAGTATGGCATTGAAGCGCAGCATCCAGACGAGTTTTTAATAAATTTAATTGATTTATCAGCTGAGCTAGTTTGTCTGGCTGTCAATCGCCATTGCGCTAGTTTGAAAAATCCGCCCAAAACCTTAGAGGAATATTTTTCTACTTTAAAGAAGCAATCACTGAGTAATTTTATTGGAAAATTAGGAGAATTTACGAAGTTATTATGATAGAGCAAACACTTGATTTTTAATCAACCAATAGAAATTAATGCGAATCATAGATCATCTTATCTTATGAACCATTGTTATTTGCACTCAAAAAGAAAACAGATTAGTGACCTTAGATTGCAGAGGTCAAACATGATTAAAAATATTTTAATTAATTTTTGTATTACTTCCATTTTTATTTTGTTATGGTAGTCCACAATATGGTTCATTACAAAAGCTTATAAACAAAGAAAAAGTGAAATTCAATTATTCCAGGTTTGAGTTTATCCATTCTATTACCTAATCAATTATCAGCTACAACATTTAGCTCTGAAACAGGGTCAATTGTGAATAAAACGCCACTTAATTCAAATTCTTTATTTCAAGGTGGAATATTTGATTATATTTAGATCACCTGGATGGTGGCAAAAAGTGTATGATCAAAAAATAATTTGGCAGGCTCATGATTTAGTTGATATAGCTTACAAATATCCTAATGACTTTCCTGCAGGAACAGGTCGCGTTATTCTAATACAAATTACATTCGAAAGAATTTGGATTTCCAAGAATTGGCTAATTCAATAAATTACGTATGATAGCAATTTTCATGATTAACAAAATTGAAACCCACTTCCTCATTTTGAAATTCTCTTCTGTCATCTCTAAAAGTCGAGTTCAATAACATGCTTGATATTCTAGCATTTCTTTTCTAAAAGTCATGTTCAATATTTTAAAAGTGTGGTTCAATATCCGCATTTTACAGAAGACCAATACAATAAATGACGTATTTAATGGACGAGATTGCGCTAAATTTATCGCCTGGATCGAAGGTTATATTCCAAGGCGAGCAATATGTAATCAAGTTGCCATTAGGCTTGGATACTGTATTAATTGAAAAGATTTCGGATAGAGTTCAGCAACACGCAAAAATCTCCGAGTTATTACCACTGCATAGTGATAACGCCCAGTCGCCTATCTCAAAGACAAATAATACCGCTCTTGTTTCTTCTAAGGATTGGGAAATAGCAAAGCATCGTGAGTCTGTCATCAAACCATTATCGCAATTATCTGCTTGTTCTCTTTCTTTAGCGGAAGAAGCAGGTAAGCAATTAATATTATCTTGGCGTCAGATATATAAATTGATTAATAGTTACCGGAATTCAGGGAATAAATTGACATCGCTGTTACCTAATAAATCATCAGGTGGAAAAGACAAAGGCAGATTAAACAAAACCATTGAAGCAATAATTCAGGCTGCTATTGATGAATATTATTTAAGTAAACAGAAAAGCAAAATTAGCCTCGTCGTTGAGGAAGTGCGCAGATACTGCCATTTTAATAATCTCAAAGCGCCTGCTGATATGACGATACGCTCCCGCATTAATCGTCTGGTAGACAAAGAAGTAGTCACTAAAAGAGTTAGTAAGCAGCTTGCCGAACAACAATATTCGCCGATAATTGGTTCATTTCCTGATACTCCATATCCATTAGCAGTACTGCAAATGGATCACACTCCAGTCGATTTAATTATTGTGGATGAATATCACCGTAAGCCAATTGGCAGACCCTATTTAACTATTGCAATTGATGTTTTTAGTCGATGTATCACAGGGTTTTGTTTATCTCTGGAATCACCTTCGGCTGTATCAGTAGGACTGTGTTTAACCCATTCTGTCTTTGATAAAGAGAGTTGGCTTATTGAACGGAATATTTCTGGTAATTGGCCAATTTGGGGAAAACCAGATGTTATTTATGTAGATAATGCGCAAGAATTCCATAGCGAAGCGCTGGAACGGGGCTGCGATGTTCATGGAATAAAAATTGAATATCGTCCAGTAGGCCAACCTCAGTTTGGAGGAATTGTTGAACGACTCATTGGCACACTGATGCAGCTGGTTCATCAATTACCAGGAACTACTTTTTCAAACGTTGCTGATCGAGGTGATTATCCCTCTGAACAGAAAGCGTCACTGACTTTGAAAGAATTAGAACATTGGCTAACGATAGCAATTACAGAATATTATCATCAAAAAATTCATAGTGGGTTAGGCATGCCACCGATTGAAAAATATAAATGTGGAATATTAGGCGGTGACACTCACAAAGGTCGGGGCAATTTGCCTAGAATACAAAATAAAAAAGTTTTTTTAATAGATTTCTTGCCTATTGAAAGACGCACATTGCAGCGTCATGGTTTCATGCTAGATCACATTAGTTATTATACGAATGGTTTATCACCATTAATAGCAGATAGGAAAAAATTCGGTAAGTTTATTATTCGTCGCGACCCACGTGATATTAGTCGAATTTATGTATTGGATCCAATTAGTCAGAGTTACTTAGAAATACCCTATCGCACTATATCCAGGCCAACGATTACATTATGGGAGCATAAACAGGCACTGAAAGATTTAAGAGAAAAAGGATTAGAACATACCGATGAAAATTTAATCTTCCAAGCTATAGAAAAGATGCGTTCAATTGCAAAAGATGCCGCGATGAAAAGTAAATCAGCCAGAAGAAAGCATGAACGAGTGAGGATGACTAACGAAAATATCCTTCACGAAAATAAAATTGAAAATAGTGAATTAACTGAAAATGATATTAATCAAAAGCAAATAAAAATATTTGAGGATATTGAACTATGGTAACTGATACGTTCGATCATCTTTTACCGGAGGTACGTGAATTAATTAAGCTACCTAGTTGGGAGCGAATAAATCACATAAAAAAAGATATTTGGATCGGTTATCCAACAGCTAATAAGGCATTAGAAAAATTAAGAGAGCTATTCGATCATCCCCAAAGGCAACGCATGCCTAATTTATTAATTATTGGTCATGCTAATAATGGCAAATCGATGATAGTGGAAAAATTTTGCCGAGGTTATAAGGCAAGGATAGAACGAAGAAGACTTGGGGCAGATAAGTTTTATGATTTAGGAGAGCAAGATTATCTTGTCGAAATGCCAATTGTATCAATACAAATGCCCCCTCTTCCTGACTCAAGACGGTTTTATCTCGCTATTCTTGAAAAATTTAAACTGGCGTGTAGTTTTACTTATGACAGAGCAAATATTGGATATTTAGAAAATAAAATTATCTCTTTTTTTAGAGAGTATAACGTGAAAATGCTCATTATTGATGAGATTCATAATGCATTAGCAGGCCAAAATAATAAGCAACGTGAATTTCTTAATATGTTACGCTTGATTGGCAATGAATTAAAAATTCCATTAATTTGCGTTGGCACAAAAGATGCATATTTAGCTATTCGTAGTGATCCACAACTTGAAAATAGATTCGAGCCATTCGTCTTGCCTAGATGGAAAGCTGGGAGAGAATATGATTCTCTATTAGCTAGCATGGCAGCTATTTTCCCGTTAAAAAAACCTTCAAATTTGAATAATCCAAAAATCTCTGAACTCATTTTGCAAAAGGGCGAAGGTATTTTAGGTGAAATTGTCACCTTACTAAGAAAAGCAGCCATTCAAGCTATTTATATTCAAGAAACAATAGATGAAATGATGTTTAAGATGATTGATTATTATTCTCCTGCCGAGCGCCGCCAAATCTTTGAAAGAAGTTTAGCAGAGGTCTCATAAGGATTATTTGGATAGCAATAAATTGATTTTATTAGATATATATAAAGTAATCTCAATTTATTATAATGCTATAATATTCTTAAGAGGTTCAAATGGCAAAAATACTCTATTTAACAACTAATCATACAAATGTGGATATTAGCCACATCACTGCAAAATTAGCTGATTCTCGGGCTGAAGATATTGATGTACGCAAAATTAATTCTATTGAAAATATAGAACATATGGATGCATCTGAATATTTTTTAGTTATAATCAGTGATCAATCTTCAATACCTCCATGGAAAATCATTAATGAATTAAGAAAAAAAATAAATATTGATAACGAACCAGTATTTTGGGTTGAAGGAGATTTAAACTCAATCACAAAACAATACCTGCAATCAGAAGGTTTGACCGGTAGTGTGTTGGTAACACGAGAATCAAAAGAGCTTATCGCAGCTTGTAATGGTAGAGTAGATGGAAAACAAGACTCAAAAGCTAATGAAATTGTGATGGAAACCCAGCATAACATTTGCTCTATAGGAAAGATGCTGACAGGATTAACTGTATTAAAACTCGTGCAAGAGGGGATGCTATCTCTTGATGATCCGATTGGAAAATATTTGCCTGATTCTTTTCCAGAAAAAGAGAAATTCAGATGGAATACAATTCGTCAGCTAGTGACTCATACTGCGAGGATTGGTAATTATACTAGTAAGTATAATATTGCATTGAACTCATCCAAAGAAGCCCCCCATTTAAAAAAACTTGAAGATTTTTCACCTTATATTGAGCACGATCACAATTTAAAGCCTGGGGAATATAAATATAGCAATGTTGGTTTTGTTGTCCTGGGTGAAATCATTGAACAAGTGATAAATAAAGATATAAGCGAAGAAGAAAAAAAGAAGAGTTATTGGGATGCGATCAATGAATATATTCTTACACCGAGTGGAATCACCATCACAAGAGATACGCCCTTATATGATTTGCCGTTTGCAACCAATAGGGACTTTAAAAAAAACCTTGAAATTGCTTCTAGTCCCGCGGGAGCAAATATGTGGGCAACACCTGAAGCTTTGAGTAAATTTGGGGATTGGCTCATTCAACAACTTAATACCGACCAGGATATCGAGAAACAAATTAAAGCCACAGAAGTTGATACTCGCCATGGAACCAAATATGCATTTGGTATGATGCATCCTATTCCTGATAATGACATTTATTTAACAGATAAATTTCCTGAAGATATCACTGATGTGAAATATAAAAATGCTTATATCTTTGTTAAAGAAACTCAAAAACTTTATTTTATCAATAATGAAAAATCTGAAGAAGTTACGATTACAGATATGAGCAAATTTATTTCAAAGCTAAATGAAATTATGAAACATAATAACCATATGACTTTAGATATTAGACAAATTGGCGACTTAATTACATCAAATGGAGGGCACATACCTAGCAATCCTGATTTTTATTGTCATAATGGAGGCGCACCAGGTATAAGTTCAAATTTGCAAATATTTCCTTCTCTCAATACAACGGAAGTTGTATTTATTAATAATGATAATGACGAACGAGATTTGGCGATGCGAGTGACGAGAGAAATAACTAATAATGTTGTTAAGCCTAATCATATTTACTACGCTGATCCAAAATTTAGTAGCGATCCGGATAAATTATTTAGTCAAGTATCCGAAAAAGCTGGCTTAATATCGGCACAAAATAAACTTAAATTTTAAAGGATAGCAAGTACTTGAAGATTTAATTTACATGGTTTGTCTTGCTAATTTTAATCTTATGTTACCCCTTACTAAGGTATATCCCCTATTGGATGTGTCAGATGACACCTATTATTGAACTCGTCTTTTGGAAATTGAACTCCACTTCTAGAAATGACACTGATCAAGAAGTGGAGCTCGCGCGCCAATTGGCGGATACTTTAAAGGCGCACTATGAAGAGGCACGCGCAGATAGCATGCGGCAGATAGACCAGCTCAAGGTCGAAAATCAAAAATGTGAGAATGCTCTCAAACGCCTTGAGGTAGATAATGCTAGATTACAAGCGGTACTCGATGCAAAGGCCAACATGCACAACCAAGCCATTGTCCAACTTGCTGATGCTCAAAAACTGATTCAAACACAGCACTCCCAATGGGATAGCTTGCAAGATAAACGTTTTGTCACAGAAGAAATAGTAACCGCGTTTCAGTTGCTCCCTGTAGAAGTATCGAGCGAGTTGCAAGCGGTACTAACTGAGCAAGTAAAGCGAGTGGTCGATGACTTAACTAAGGCGCTGCATGTCACAGCTAAGGAAGAGGAGCATGATTGATGCAAATGCCACACTACCTAGTTTACTAAACTTGCCTACCGTACAGGATCACTTGTTAAGTGGTGAGCAGGGTAGTAATCGCGAACCGCACGAGCATTGCCAACTGAAAGCACGCAATGATTATGAGGCGATACAATGTTGGTTGCGCGAATACCAGCATAAAGCCACGACCTTTCGCACCTATCAAAAAGAAGCAGAACGTTTTTTGCTTTGGTCTCTTTTTCAGAGAAAAAAACCATTATCCAGCTTAGATCGCGATGATTTGGAATCCTACTTACAATTTTTAGATGATCCAAAACCTAGAGAAATATGGTGCGCGAAGAAAAATGGACGCGGTGTGAAACGCGGGGATCCAGCTTGGCGACCCTTTACCGGTTCATTAAGCGAATCGGCAAAGACGGTAGCGTTAAGCAGCATCGATTCTTTATTGAATTATTTAGTGGATGCGAGATACTTATCATTTAATCCTCTTAGCCTCATGCGTAAACGCAAGCGCACGATAGCCATTAAAGAAGCACAGTTTGCACTAGAAGAAAGAATGCTGACGCTCGATGAATGGCACACCATGCTTGACACGTTAGAGCAATTTCCGCAAGAGTCGATAAATCAAAAAAATGAAAAAGCGCGATTGATATTTTTAGTTAGAATCTTGTATTTCTTGGGGCTGCGTATTAATGAACTGGCAACGCACACCTGGCAGGCGTTTAGAAAAATAGATAATGATTGGTGGTTTTATGTGGTAGGGAAAGGAGACAAACTTGCGCGTATCCCTGTGAACGATGAGCTTTTGCGTGCGGTAATTACTTATCGAATGCATTTAAAAAAATCACCTTATCCTGCTACTAATGAAACTGCACCATTAATCGCTTCATTTCGAGGGCGTGCCATTACAGCGCGCCAGATAAATAAAATCCTTAAAAAACTTAGTACGGAAACTGCTAAACGATTCGCTCATCAACCAGATCAAGCTAAAAAATTAGAAAAATTCTCAGCGCATTGGCTACGCCATCTCTCTGCATCGCAGCAAGATCGAGCGGGAATTCAATTTAAACATATACGTGCAAACCATCGGCACGAAAATGATGAAACAACAAGACGGTATGTCCATGCAATTGACCGTGAGCGCCACCAAGATATGCAAAAATTAACGATGAGAATTTTAGAAAATGAATCATTTAATAATAACCCAGCTAAATGAAGTTGATATTGATGAGATTGTGTTAGCTTTCCAACAAATTGGCTGGCATAAACCTCGCGATCTTTATGAGTCTTATTTAAAAGAGCAAGCATCTGGTTTGCGTTTAGTTTTTGTTGCAAGGGAGAATGGTACATTTTGTGGGTACGTTACCTTAAAGTGGATTTCAGATTATTCTCCGTTTACCGAAAATAATATTCCTGAAATTGTTGATCTTAATGTCTTGCCTGAATACAGAAAACAAGGAATTGGAACGAAGTTAATCCAAGCTTGTGAACAGGCGGCAAAAGAACAGAGTAGGATACTCATCGGGTTAGGGGTTGGCCTAACCACGGATTATGGCAATGCTCAGCGATTGTATATTCATCTAGGGTATGTGCCAGATGGCAGAGGTATTCATTACAAATGCCAGGTCATCAAGTATTCTGAATTAGTTTCTGTTGATGATGATTTGGTTCTTTATTTAACAAAAAGCTTAGCCGAAAAACTTAAAACTGGTTAACTTTACCTTTTTATATTAGGTGCTGATATTTATGAGTAGTGACAAGATAGAATTTGTTGATGTTCTTTCTGAAGATATTGAAAAAAAGATGCGAAAAGACCTCATTGAGTATGAAAGAGGCCATGGTATCGATGTAAATTATAGGCGGTTTTCAATTATTTTGAAGGATGATACTAATGACGCAATTGGTGTTCTTAATGCTTTTACCGCATTTTCAGAAATTTATGTTGATGATATGTGGGTAGATAAATTTCATCGTGGAAAAGGGTATGGTAGAAAATTATTGCAAGCGCTTGAGAATCACTTTAAAGGCAAAGGGTTTAATAATATTAATTTAGTAACCAGCGCATTTCAGGCACCAGCGTTTTATAGAAAGTGTGGTTTCACGGCAGAATTTGTAAGAGAGAATGTAAAAAGTCCGAAGCTTACTAAAACATTTTTTATTAAATACTTTGATGATGAAGAACAAAATCAGGGTGTTTTGCGATGAAACCCAATGTTATCGGCATTAGTGGTGTAACCGGAGTTGGTAAAACGACATTAACGGACGCACTTGCAAAGGATTTAAAGTTGACCATGCTTAGATGGGATGATTTTGATGATATATCCATTGGTCCTACAGACTACGTAGATTGGTATCGTCGTGGTCGAAATTATGGTGAATGGGATTATCAAGCATTAGCTGATACACTCAAATCGCTAAAAGCTAAACAATCAGTTTTGCATCCAGCATTTAACCATTTATTACAGCCTACTAAATATATTATCTTTGACGCGCCACTGGGTCGCTGTCATCCACAAACAGGGAAATTTATCGATATTTGCGTGCATATAGAAGTGCCACTGGATATTTCGCTTTGTAGACGTTTACTTCGTGATTTCAGAGAAAATAAAAAGGCAAAAGAAGAACTTTTGGCAGAGCTTGAATATTATTTGTCGCACTCAAGACCTTTATTTTTTGATGATGATCTTAAAGGAAATGCTGATTTAGTTATTGATGGAATGCTAAGTACCGAAGAACAAATAAAAAGAATCAAAGAATATCTAAATGAAGTATGTTGAGAAAACTATGATAAAAAACATCATTAAGATCGCATTACTGCAATTACTTGCTAGTAAAAATGACCAAGAAGCTAATCTGAAAAAAGGCGATTTATACTGCCGAAAAGCAAAAGGATTAGGTGCAGATATTGTTCTTTTTCCTGAAATGTGGAATATCGGTTATACGCCGTTTAACCAAGATATTTTCCACCAGGATTACACGCCACAACATGCGGTTACCTATGCGGAAGATATAAAAAAATGGCAATCTCAGGCTATTTCATTAGATAGTCCCTTTATACAGCATTTTAGAAAGTTGGCAAAAGAATTAAATATTGCCATTGCTATCACTTATCTTGAGAAGCATAAAAATGACCCGAGAAATTCAGTATCGCTGATAGACCGAAAAGGTAACATCCAATTTACTTATGCGAAAGTTCATACCTGTGATTTTTCTGCTGAAGCAGTATGTGCACCAGGAGATGATTTTTTTGTATGTGATCTTGATACAGAAAAAGGAGTCGTCAAAATGGGTGCAATGATTTGCTTCGACAGGGAATTTCCAGAAAATGCCCGCGTATTAATGTTGAAAGGTGCAGAAATCATATTGACGCCCAATGCTTGTGAAATGGAAGAAAATCGTATTGGCCAATTCAAAAGTAGAGCATATGAAAATATGGTTGGTGTTGCCTTAGCTAATTATGCTTCTCCACAAAACAATGGTCACTCCTGTGCATTTGACGGAATTGCTTTTAATGAAGATGGTTCATCTCGTGATACTGGTATCTTAATGGCAAGTGAAGAAGAAAATGTTTTTATTGCTGAATTTGATATTGAAAAAATAAGGGAATTTCGCAAGAAAGAAGTATGGGGGAATGCTTATCGCAAACCAAAGCAGTATCAATCATTGGTTTCGCTGGAAGTGAATGAACCATTTGTACGTGATAACGCGAGAAAGTGATATGACTCTTAAAAAACCACCATTTGTTATTTTTCTTACCGGTGTATCAGGAGCAGGTAAAACTACACTTTTAAATGCTTTTAAGACCGATTCACATGATCAATCCATCATTTGTTTACACTTTGTGTACCAAGTGTTGAGGAAATGATAAACGTGTATGGTTCGCCTAGCGAATGGCAAAAGGCAATGACATATCATTGGGTTCAAAAAATTCTCAATGAATATCAAGATAAAAAAACAGTTATCATTGAGGGTCAGGTCAATCTGGATTTTATTACAGCTGCTTTTGCTGGATTTAATTTTCAACAATATAAAATTATTCTTGTGCATTGTAATAATGAAACTCGTCACAAACGCCTCTATTTAGATCGAAATCAACCTGAATTAATTAATGATGATATGGATAAATGGGCAGAGTTTTTAAAGAGGCAGGCCATAGATAAAAAAGTTACTATTTTAGATACGAGTTTAATGGATACAAACGAAATGGTGGATTGGTTTAAGCAGAATAGTCATCTATCTTCACAAGCCAATGAAAATATCTATTTAAGGCGAACAGCTCGAGCCATTATTTTAAATAAACATAATCAAGTATTATTACTAAAAATAAAAGGTAAACCATTACATAGTAATAAATATCAAGATACCCAATCTTTTTGGATTACAGTTGGGGGAGAATTAGAACAAGATGAAACTTTTGAGTTAGCCTTGCAGCGAGAATTGAGAGAAGAAGTAGGAGTTACAAATCCTGAAAAAATTGAATTAATTGCTTTCGGAGAACATGTATTACTTTGGAAAGGATTAAAAACGAAATTTGTAGAGCAGTTTTATATTGTTTGTCTAAATGATATTAACCTAAGCAATCGCAATCTTACTCATGAGGAATCAATTGTTATTGATGACTATTCTTGGTGGTCTCTTAATGATTTACAAACAACAAAAGAAGTCATTTTTCCAACTTGTTTGCCTAAGTTAGTAAATAATTATATTAACCATCTTAATGATTGGATGGTAAAGAAAATATCACTTGACTAATATATTCTGGAAAAGTCTTATAGCCCAACTCATGGTTGTCCACGGAGCGGGCTTCACAATGCAATTGATAACTTCGCCCTTTGTTTGAAATACCAGAGAATGACAGCCATTTTCATTTGTTTTAGACCAAGCATGATATAGGCTTTCTCCATTTTCTAATTTATGGATTGTGTTATGACAAGCTTGATCGTCTAACCGAGGCGGATATTGAATACTATATTCAGCATCTCTGTGTGTCACGAGAAACCGAATATACGATCCGGGTTCAATCAAACTTTCAAAATAATATTCAGCTTCTTGAATATTCTGAAGATCTCTGCCAAACAGGAAAATGCTATCAAGCTTGTAACCTTGAATTGCTATATCTTTAAGCCAGTGTCCAGGCAAACTGGTCTTTATGTCTAATGAAGATGCGGTGTACGGATAGCAACGAAAAGATTTATCTCTGACATGTTTGAAATAACTGGTTGGCACATCGCTTACGCAGATTTTATAGCGATGGTGATACATGAGTTCTGCAAAACTGGTTTTTAAAATCCTATCCTTCATACGAAGATTAACCGGCACCATTGATTCAACTATTTTCAGAGTTTCTTGATCATCAAATATGCCATCAACAAAGGTAATTTCAATTTGAGTGCGCAGCATGTTGATAGTAGCAGCAGGTTTTCTGCGATAATCCAGACCAAACCATAAATAATTATTTCCAATTAAATGAGCTTTTGGCGTTGGAGTATTTCCCAAGGTTGATATTTCTGCATTTCGCCATAAACAAGGGTGATCATAAGTGGGTGGTGCCCAATCATATAAAAATTGTTTAATGGATATAGATCTACCTACACCACTAAGTTCTGATCGGTGTGAAGACTCGTTCTTAGATGATTCTGGCCTTATTTTATTTGATGTTTCGACTAATTCGCCAGGCAACCAAGTTGGCTTGAACAATATAAAATTGCAGTATTCTTGTGCTTCATCCCAAGATGAATTAATCAGGTTGCTTTTTTCGGACATAGCAATCTCGCAAAAATGTGGGTTATTTTTCTTGCACCTAAAGGGCATGGTAGCACTGTCGACTAATAAATGAACCTTGTTACATGTTTTTGGGTTAATAAGCTGATCTCCTTGATAACCTTCATCAAACATCTTGCGGCAAATCAGATCAATTTTTGATCAAATCTGGCAATTAATAAGACCTGAATTTTCTTTTCTTATCTAGTAGAATTTGAACCCTTAGTCTCAAGGAATTAACTATGTTTGCTGTCATTTATCGAGCTTTTATTAAACCTGGGCTTGAACTGGAATACCAAGAAGCCTGGCGTCAAGTTGCCTCTTATTTTGTGAAAAACCGAGGTGCAATAGGCTCTTGTCTTCATAAGACCACTGAAGGTATGTGGGTTGCTTATTCCCGTTGGCCCGATAAAGCAACGCGAGATGCTTCTTGGCCGGGAGAGAATGCACCAGCAGATATTTTGCCGGATGAAATCAAAAAAGCAATTGTCATCATTCAAAACTGCATTGATCAAACAAAAAAACTACCCGACATTTGTATGGAAGTGGTGGATGATTTATTGCATACCAATCAACTTCAGCAGGTCTAAATATGAATCAGGCATATTGGAATTTAAAAGGTAAGAAAGCACTCATTACTGGCGGCACGCGAGGAATTGGACGTGCAATTGTCGAAGAATTTCTACAGTTAGGTGCGGAAATATTTATTGTATCGAAAAATAAAAATAGCCTTACCTCAGCTTTCAAATTGTGCCAATTAACTTACCCTTTGTTAAAAAAATCATCCCAAGGAAACATCGTGAATATTGCATCCATTTCAGGACTAATCGATGATGCATCTGGCGCGCCTTATGGAATGAGTAAGGCGGCAATGATCCAACTGGGAAAACATCTTGCTGTAGAATGGGCACGAGATAATATCAGAGTTAATACTATAGCACCCTGGTATATTGAAACAGAATTAACAAAGCACGCGTTATCAAATCCAGAAAAACTTAACGCCATTATCGCTCGTACACCTATGCATCGTGTCGGTAAACCATATGAAGTAGCAACACTTGCAGCTTTTCTTTGTATGCCAGCAGCTTCCTATATCACAGGCCAATGTGTAGCAGTAGACGGCGGCTTTTTAGCAAATGGTTTTGCAAATCATTCTTAGATGGATTTTTTGAGATTAAATAATTTGAATTTAAACGAGTATTTTTTATGTTGGATTTCAGTCAATTTACCTTTATAGACCTTACACATTCATTAGCATCGGATATTCCGCATTGGGGTAATGGTTGTGGATTTCAACACAAGGTTGAGCTTGATTACCCAAATTGCACCTCGGATGTTAAATTTCGTGTGCAAAGTTTTCAAATGTCTGCTGGTATTGGCACGCACATGGATGCACCACTTCATTGTATCGCTAATGGAACATCGATTGCAGATATTCCGCTGCAATCATTAATTGTATCATGCAGAGTCATTGATGTATCTGATAAAGCAGATGAGCGATATTGTGTTTCGCCTGATGATATCAGTCAATTTGAAAATAAATACGGCATGATTCCTAAAGACACCTTTGTTATTTTCTATACAGGTTGGGACAAGTGGTGGCTTCAACCTGAAAAATATCGAAATGGATTGGTTTTTCCGAGTGTTTCAAAAGAAGCAGCGGCGTTATTATTAACGCGCGATATTGTAGGAATTGGTATTGACACTTTATCACCGGATACGGGTGACTCAGGTTTTTCTGTGCATCAATTAATATTAGGTGCTGGAAAATACATCATCGAAAATATTCATAACGTCAAACAATTAGGGCCCATCGCACAAATTATTGCTTTGCCCATCAAAATACAAGATGGCACGGAGGCACCTGTTCGCTTGATTGGAATAAAACATAAATAATTTTTATTAAGAGAATGTCGATGCAGCAAAAAAATCAATTTGGTCAATTATTAGGTCATCTGGTAGAAAATTGGATCCCTTGCCAAAGACCAGCAAAAACCCTTATTCAAGGAAGATACTGTATTTTAGAACCTATCGAAATCAATAAACACGCAGTTAAATTATTTGATGTGCTTGCTATTGATAATCAAGGTGAGTCTTGGACTTATTTACCCTATGGTCCTTTTGACACAATCAATGAATTTAAAAATTGGCTAGCAGAAACAATGTCAGATAACGATACCTTACTCTATGCGATTTTAGATGTCAAAACGAAAGAACCCATTGGCATCTCTGGATACTTACGCATGAATCCAGAGCACGGCGTGATTGAGATAGGACATCTTCATTTTTCTGCATTGCTAAAACAAACACCACTTGCGACCGAAGCTATTTATCTCATGTTACGACATGCATTTGACGAACTTAAGTTTAGAAGATGCGAATGGAAATGCAATGATCTCAATGAACCTTCACGTCGTGCAGCAGAACGTTTTGGATTTACCTTTGAAGGTATTTTTAGACAAAGCTATGTTTTCAAAAACCGGAATCGTGATACGGCATGGTTTTCAATGATTGATAGTGAATGGGAAGCTATAAAAGAAAAATTTGAAAGATGGCTTCATCCCAATAATTTTGAAGCAAATGGTAAGCAAATTTTAAAACTAGCACAAATATAAAAGACGAGTTTAATATGGAAACGATTCTTACTAACTATTCATACCAAGAAAAACCCATTGCAACTAAGCGTGTTATTTTTCTTGGTATGTTATTTGTGAGTTTTCTTATCGTATCGAATTTAACGGCTTTTAAAGTAGTTGAAATTTACTTAACGAATAGTTTTTTTGTCAATTTCCCAGCAGCATTGATATTTTTCCCGTTAACCTATTTTTTCGATGATATTTTAACGGAAGTATACGGGTTTAAAATGAGCCGCTTCATTATTTGGGGTGGCCTTATTTGTAGCGCGATGATTACCTTGTGCACACAGATAGCAGTACATTTACCAGCATCTCCCATTTGGGACATGAATACCAATCATGGCGCAAATGCTTATGAGCTGATATTTAGGGGCTCTTCTCGAATATTTCTTGCTTCCATGCTGGCTTATTTTTGTGGAGAATTTTTAAATTCCATGATATTGGCTAAGCTAAAAATAGCGACAAAGGGTCAGTATTTTTCTTTACGCGTGATGGCGAGCACAGCGATTGGAGTGGGTGTTGATAGCATCATCTTTTGCAATATCGCATTTTGGAACATCATGCCGCATCATATAATTTGGGAAATCATATTAACGCAGTATCTTTTTAAGCTCATTTACGAGTTTTTCATGCTGCCATTAACCTATTCATTGGTTTCATATCTTAAGGAAAAGGATCAAGTTGATTATTATGATGTAAATACAAAATTTAATCCTTTTTCAATCAGCTTAGTAGACTAAACAGGTGTGATTTTACGAAAAATAATGGAGAATCAAATGAAAATATCTTTTAAACATCAAGCCGTAGAAAAAATGAATGGCGAGGCTTGCTCGGTAACCGAGTATGCTCTGCATAATGAAATGCTTGATGCAGCTATTGCAACCATTTCTGGTCGTTATCCTGATGAACGTCGAGTAGTTAATCAGGAATGTGATGAATTAGCATATGTATTCGAAGGCGAAGGTAAAATAGTAATCAATCATGCAGAACATCAATTATCATCTGGCGATGTTGTTTTAATTGAAGCAGGTGAGAAATATTTCTGGGAAGGCAATATGAGGCTTTTTCTCTCATGCAGACCAGCATGGAAAAAAGAACAGCATGAAATCGTTGATTAAATGATAACTATATGACAATTCAAAATGTGATAAACAATCTTTTTCGGCATTTGCTTTTACAAATACAGTTAATTTTGTCGGATCAGTTTGTTGGCATGTATGTTGGCGGCTCTATTGCAAATAATAGTTTCAATGAGGAAACAAGTGATATTGATTGTTATATTGTAACGACAACTTCACTTCCAAAAAGTATTATTCATAAAATTGAAGAAATGCATAAGCAATTTTATGCAAGTAAACTTATTTATGCGAAAAAGGTTGAAGCTTCATATATTCCGCAGCATGATCTTTTATATTTTAATCCAGATAGTGTACGTCCCTATTTTAATGAGGGAAGTTTTTATCTGGCAAGTTATGGAAGCAATTTTATCATTGAATTATATATGTTAAGAGAAAGAGGAAGTACGATTGCTGGTCCTGACATCAAAAAATTAATTAAAGAAATTTCTTTGGCAGATTTAAAATTAGCTATTCAGAAAAATTTAGATGAATATTGGAATCCTGTTTTAAATGATTTAGAGAAATTAAAAAGAAGCGATTATCAGGTGTTTGCGATTTTAACAATGTGCAGAACGCTTTATTCTATGGAAACAGGTATGATGGCTTCGAAAAAAGAAGCAGCGCAATGGGTTATAAAAAATATCGATACCAATTGGAAAGATTTAATTGAGAAGTCGCTTTCCTGGAAACCGCATCATGGGTTTAACAGACTAAAAGAAACACAGCAATTTGTAGAATACGTGATTGAAAAATATCATGTAAACAAAGCCTAGATAAGAGAATGAATTATTGGTACGTGATAGCACGAGAAATTAAAAATACAAGCATTAAAATATATTAGGTAGATGATTGATTATGACACATAAATGGGAACAAACTATTACGATAAATGAAAATATTGCTCGTGACTTAATAGAAAGTCAGCAACATATTCGTATTGAATCTATGCAAATTTTAGATGAAGGTTGGGACAATCTTGTTTTTTTAGTAAATAAAAATCTAATTTTTCGTTTTCCACGCAGAGAATTGGGTGTGTTCTGCATGGAAAACGAAATTCTATTATTACCTTATATCGCCAGGCAAGTTTCATTTCCACTTTCTAATCCAGAATGGATAGGTAATCCGTCTGATTTGTATCCTTATCCATATGGCGGTTATAAAATGTTACGAGGTTTTCCTCTATGTGATGCAACAGATGGTTTAGTTGATAGCATAGATTTTGCTGTGACGCTTGCTACTTGGTTAGATGAATTACATTCACTGAAAGTGAATGATGAGCATGTATCCTTAATCAAAGGTGGTCAAGCTTGGCGACTAGACGTGAATCATCGCATTTCAAGATGCCATGAAAATTTAACGCATTATCAAGGATATTTTTCACAAGCCGGTTTTAAAAAAAATCATTTAATTGATCTAATAGAGCAATTGAGTCATTGTAAATTTCAGTCTCAAAAAAAATCCTATCTTCATGGAGATTTATATTGCAGGCATGTCATTGTAGATACGAATCATTTCTTACTAACTGGATTGTGTGATTGGGGTGATGTGCATATTGGCAACCCTGGTATTGATTTAGCAATCGGAATGGTTTTTACAAAACCAACGTTAGAGAAATTTTTAAATGCTTATAGCAATCTTGATGAAGAGTTAATACGTGTCATGGTATTCCATTCATTTTGTCATAGCATGAGTTTTTTACCTTATGCTTTCGAGCAGAATAAAAAAACATTGAAAAAATGGGCAGTGATGGTTTTGAAAAGAGCCATGGAAGAAATTAAAACATTAGATAGGTGAGAAGGGTGCTCATGCACACAGAAATGGTTAATTATGATAGGATGTTTGTTTATTATGGTAGGTCTTTGCTTGCCTTGGATATTAAAATCTGGTCTTGGCAGATTGCCAGGTGATATCTATCTTAAAAAAGATCATGTCACATTTTATTTTCCTATCGTGACCTGTATTATTTTAAGCATCGTAATCAGTCTGATTTTTTGGTTTTTCAACCGACGATAACACATTTTATTGCTTGGCACTTTGTTGGGCTTAACATCGGTTACTGATGGGCTACGTTAGATGTTGCATGAATATCAAAGCAGATGGCTTTTAACTAAATAATGTTTTTAGGAGTTTGATGTTTATGATGTATGGCGAGTTATGTACAAAATTTTATGATGCAGACAAGCAGTTTGCTTCTACTGAAGAAGTTAATTTTTACAAAAATATTTTTAATAAAAATGATCTCCTCTTGGAACCCATGTGCGGATCAGGAAGATTGCTCATTCCACTGATGCAAGCAGGGTTTACTGTGCATGGCATTGATAATTCTCCTGAGATGTTAAAAAGCTGCAAAAAAAGAGCTTCTGATCTTGGATTGCAACCTACTTTATATGAAGAAACAGTAGATAATATGAGCCTATCACAAAAATACGATGGAATTGTTATTCCATTTGGTTCTTTTCAACTTTTTTATCCGCGCTCAAATGCCTATCATGCGTTAGAAATATTTAAAGAACACTTAAAACCAAAAGGAAAATTGGTGATGGATCTATTTGTACCATGGGATGCATTGTATGAAAATAATGAAGAAGAACGAGGTGAACGAGAAGTAAAAACGGGTGACATAGGTGGCAATTCAATTATTAAAATTAATAACCATAGCAAAGCAAATAAATATGAGCAGTTTATTATAAGCAAAACTAAATACACTGAACTACTTGATGATAAAGCTATCAATCAAGAAGAAGAACAAATGTATATCGCATGGTACTATCGATATGAAATGGAACTGATTTTGGAAAAATTCGGATTTAAAAATATTCGCTATGAAAATAGATTCCTCAATAAAAGCGATCAT
>JAHCAO010000018.1 GCA_019634835.1 Gammaproteobacteria bacterium | reverse complement strand
AATTACAAATATTTTTTTCAGGTTTTCTTTAGTAATGTTTTTGCAACTACCGAACAACATAGAGGAGCCAAAGCAATACTCATTCTTATAGTCTCGTACTTGATATCCTTGTTCTTTAGCAAGCCAATGAAAATTTGGCATCATCAGTGCAGGTAGGTGATGATGTTTATAGTTAATTACAATTTTACTTTGTTGTTGAGTTTCTAATTTTAATTTTTGTAGTTTTGTTGCCATAAATATTTCTTCATCCACAATGCGGTGCCAATTTTTTAATTCAGCAGTGTAATCTTGAGTTGATCGAGCATAATCGAGATAAGTGTCTAGATTAGGTAGAGCAATTACATGAGAGGCACTGATGGCATATACTTTCTTACACCCTCCGTGAGCAATTGCAAAACCTTGAGAATTTGTGTCTAACAATGGTAGTGATTGAATTTTTTTACGAATTTTTTCTATCTTTTGTTGTAATCTTATGTGATTTTTATCCTTTTCATCTATCTCATTCATTTCATCCATTAAATCACCTAGCTGTATACGGAGAAGGTTTTTTTCGCGTCGATATTTTTCTTGTGTAGTGAAGTTGTGTAGCTGAATAAATGTTCCATTCAATTGGATGATAGCAAATGATTGTATGCTAAATAAATCAATTAAATAGTGGAAAAAATTAGCATATTTAATGCGAGTAGCTGCAAACATAACTGACCATCCTCGTTATATATAATATTTTGAACTTAACATTGTGCATTTTAAATTCAAAATAGTCAATTATGCTATATATTATTTCGGAATAGTATTTCAATAAATAGAAAAGAGGGGGGAGGGAGCTCCCCTCTGGAATCTTATTAATTGACAACTTTGTTAGTTATTATTCCTTTTATTATTATTATTTTTTTTTACCAAGGTTTTTCATCTTTCTTTTTGTCTTTTTGTCCTTGTCCAGGATATTGAGACTGTTGATCTGGATGCCTCTTATCAGGGTTTTGACGATCTTTTTGGTCGTTTTTTTGTTGCTGGTATTTGTTTTTGTTAGGATCGTAGCTCATTTTTTATCTCCTTTATTTTAGTAATAAAAGTTAACTTTATAATGCATTTCACAATTACTTCTTGAATAAAGTTCATAAGCTATAAATTTATAAAATGGTCAGTAACCTCTTTATATACTTCTTATACCCTAATGTTTCTCACACATATTTTAATACGCTTGTCTATTATAATAACCTTTCTTTAGTCATGTAATATTAAGTGAGAGTGAATATTTTTGGCGTAAGTAATAAATTGAAATTTAATAGAATTCTATATTTTTATGTTAAATATTTAATCATATTAAGTGAATCACATTAAAATTTTCTAATAATTAAGATCAATTTTTATGGTGATTTTGATAAGCGAGAGATAGTTTTATAGCCTTATTAGAATCAGTTAAAATATAACTATGAAAATTCCTAAACCATTGCATTACGAGTTACTAAGGAAAAAAATACATGCTACTGACTTGCCCTTTAAAACAACTAATGACATAAAAATCTTGACCCAATTTCTTGGGCAAAAGAGAGCTATTGAAGCACTTATTTTTGGTATTGAAATTGAAAGCCATGGTTATAATCTTTATGCTATGGGCCCGTCAGGGATTGGGAAGCGCTTTTTGATCAATAGTATCTTATCAGAAAAAGCGAAGAAGCAGCCTGTTCCATCAGATTGGTGCTATATACATAATTTCAATACACCAGAAAAACCAATCGCATTAGAGTTGCCAGCAGGGCTAGGTCAAATTTTCCAGCAAGACATGAAATTATTCATTAATGAAATGTGCCATAGTGTAATAACTTTTTTTGAAAGTAATGAATATCAATCCGGAAAGAAAAGGATCAAAATCTCTTATAATAAAAAAATAAAGTCAATTCATGAAGATCTTGATAGCGTTGAAAAAATACCTCAGCTTTATAAAGAACAATATAAAAAAGAAAAAGAATTTGAATCTTTATCAATTGTTTCAATCATTAAACCGCTTATTAGTAGGTTAAAAAAGAAATATAGAAAGTATAAGAAAATTTTAAATTATTTATTATGTATGAAGATGGACATTGTTAATCACATACATGATTTTATCAAACAAGATGAAAGGACAAATTTATTTAATTTTTCAATTGATCATGCATCTTTAATTAACTATAAAGTAAACCTTATTGTTAATAATAGTCAGCGGATAGGTGCCCCTATTATTTTTGATGAAAATCCTTCCTATGCGTCATTGATTTGCCATGTTGAACATGTTTCTCAAATGGAGTCGCTATCAACGAATTTGACTTTAATTAAATCTGGTAATTTACATTTAGCAAATGGAGGATATTTAGTTGTCGATGCTCGTAAGTTGAAAAAAAATCATGAGGCTTGGGAAGCATTGAAAAGAGCTTTATATGCAGGAAGAATTATCATAAAGCCCATAGAGAGTGAATCTGAGTCAGTAAAATCACTCTCGTTGGAGCCAACGCCTATTCCTTTAAATGTTAAGGTTATTCTCATAGGTGATCGCAATACTTATTACTCACTGTGCCAGCGCGATCCAGATTTTCTTGAATTATTTAAAGTTGCGGTTGATTTTGATGAACAAATTGATAGAAACAAAAAAAATATTCAACTTTATGCAAAATTAATTGGAACTATAGTGCAGCGCAAGAAATTATCTCCTTTTCACTCATCTGCTGTGGCTGAGATTATTGATTATAGTTCTCGATTAGCTGAGGACGTTAAAAAACTATCGACACATATTCGAAGTATTAAAAATTTAATTATTGAAGCTGATTATTGGTCAAAACGTAACGCAAAGAAAATTGTTGACGCGAAAGATGTGAAATATGCAATACATGCCCAAATTCATCGAATGGATCGAGCAAGAGATATTTATTATCAAGATATACACCGAAAATTTATCGCTATTAATACTTCGGGTCAATCAATAGGCCAAGTCAATTGTCTTTCTGTGAGAAGAGTTGGAAGTTTTTCGTATGGGCATCCAACACGAGTAACAGCAAGAGTAAGGTTAGGTGAGGGAAAAATTATCGATATACAACGTGAAATTAAACTAGCGGGCCCATTGCATTCAAAGGCAACTTTTATTATTTTAAGTTATTTATCTAGCTATTTTAGTAAAAACCAGCCATTTTCTTTATCGGCAAGTTTGGCATTTGAACAAGTATATTGTTGGACTGATGGTGATAGTGCGTCTGTTGGTGAATTATGTGCATTGCTTTCGGCGCTTGCAGAAATACCTATCAATCAATTTTTAGCGGTGACGGGATCAGTGGATCAACATGGAAATGTCCAAGCGATTGGTGGTGTGAATGAAAAGATAGAGGGTTTTTATGATGTTTGTAAAGAAAAAGGATTGACTGGAAATCAAGGTGTATTGATACCTTCTGTCAATGCTAAAAATTTGATGCTGCGTGAAGATATTTTAGAGGCAGCAAAAACGAAGACATTTTTTATCTATTCAATTAATCATATTGATGAAGCGATTTATTTATTGACAGGATTAAATCCAGGAAAGCGAAATAAAGATGGCAATTTTTCCAGAAATACTATCTATTACAAAATTGAAAATCGACTGCAACAATTTTCTAAAAATCGGTTAAGAATAACCACAAAATAAATTAAATGCGAGGATTGTTTTTTTTGAATCTTTTCTCGATTAATGCTTGTGCTTCTGCGGTTCTTCCAAGTTTACGAACATCATTAGGGCTTAATTTTAATGCTGTTTTTACCCATAAATCTTTAAATTCTTCAAGTTCTTTTTGTGTAATTAACTTGCTGATCGATTTAGCGTCATAAATAGCAGTATATATCCAATGTTTGCTGTGCATTTCTTTAATTTTTTCTAATACAGTAGTTTCGCCTTGACCTATTTTTACTGTATTGTCTATTACTCCATATTTTATCAGATCACATCCAACTAGAGATTTTCCATTCAGTAGGATAGGTTCAATTGCACTATGAGGGAAGCGATGAAAAAGAACTTTGAGCATTCCTATTGAGGGTAGTAAGTTATATCGAACGCCAGGAAATTTACAGATAACATTTTCTTCTGCAATGATAATGTCTGAAGTTAATGCTGCTTCAAAACCTCCACCATATATTTTTCCTCTAATTAAACTGATGGTGATTAATGGATTAATATCAAGTTTTCTGATATTGATATACAAAACATCGATACACAACTCAAGATATTTGCACAGCTTTTCTTCCTCATGGGTAAGAATTAACTGGTGTACATATTTGATGTCTAAACCTAGGTTAAATATGTTTGTGTTATCTGATTTCCATATGATATATAGTGGTTTTTTTAATGGGAAATTAGCACAATATTCTACAATCGTATCTTGTAGTTTACGAATGTCATTTAAAAGATTAAATGAAAATGTAGTCGTTTTTAAGGTACACCATAATGCTCGCAAAATTGGATCATATTTTGTTTCTAGTTGATCATATTTCAATGTCAGATAGTGATAATCCTGGTTAAGATAAGTGGAAACGTTAGTAAGTTGCGATTTAAGACTATAATTTTTGTCTATTTCTTGCATGGGGTTTATACCTATAAATTATTTTCCTTTATTTTTAATTATAGATACTTTTTATCCTAGAATAGCTTAATTATCTATTTTCTGGCGTAATGTTTTGAATTATAAATAATTTATATGTTAGAAATTGAGTAAACGTTCGATTAACCCGTTGAAAAATTAGCTCCACGGCGTGTCGTCCTCTTGTGGAGGCTGCCAATTGAATTTGAAAGGACCACTGCTATTTCGCGGCCGCAGACAAGAGGATCCAGTTGCGGACTAGGCTGAGTTGCCTCGATACCGTGGATAAGTTGTGACACGACAGCGCAGTGGGTAAACCTACGGTGAAACAGTCAGTAGCTCCACGAAGGACGACGCTAATTTTAATTTTTCAACAGGTTAATCGAACGTTTACGAAATTGAAAGAATCATCAGTGTTGATCGAATAAACCCTGGTGTTGAGGTAGAGGGTTAGTGACAGAGTTTCTTAAAGAAGAGTGGCTTTCAGCAACAAGTGACCAAGTTTTTCATATCTTTAGCTCTTTTTTTAAAAGATTGGTAGAATTCAAATAAATGGATAGAATTAAATTCTTAGATACAACAATGTAGTTTGAAATAAATTCTTGATATTAGGAAAAGTCGAGAAATGGCCTCAATTGTAATTACAGGGATAGGTGTTACTTCTGCCATAGGTCAGGGAAAAGATATTTTCTGTCAGCGTTTACTTCAAGGCTATTCTAATTTTTCAGTCATGCAGCGAGAAGGAAGGCAAAAAGACAGTAATTTTATTGGTGCAGAAATACCAGAAATTGTTTTACCCAATCACGTCTCTGTTTCTTTATTCAGAAATGTTTCTTTTTCAGGCAAAATTGCTTTTGTTACTCTCGACGAAGCGTGGAAGGATGCAAAACTAGACTTGATTAAACCTGAGAGAATCGGTTTAGTAGTGGGTGGGTCCAATGTACAACAGCGTGAATGGATATTACTGCAGGAAAAATATCGTAATAATCCTCATTTTATTCCTCCTTTTTATAGTTTTGCATTTATGGACACAGATATCTGTGGTTTTTGTAGTGAATTGTTGAATATTCAAGGATTCACTTACACAATAGGAGGGGCATCAGCGAGTGGACAAGTCGCAGTGATTAGAGCTGTACAAGCAGTCCTGAGTGGTGAAGTGGACGTTTGTATTGCACTGGGTGCGGTGATGGATGTGTCATATTTCGAGTTGTATGCGTTACAATCGTTGGGAGCCATGGGTGGTATAGGAGTGATGGATCCACAGAAAGTCTGTCGTCCCTTTGACAAAGATCGAGCAGGATTTATTTTTGGCGAGAATTGTGCTGCGGTTGTAATTGAAAGATTAGAAACAGCGCAAAATCGTTCGATTTTACCTTATGCTCAAATTATTAGCTGGGCTATGTCAGCTGATGGTAATCGCAATCCGAATCCTAGCTTAAAAGGTGAAGTGAAGGTAATTAAACAATCACTTGCTTTAGCCAAGCTTGATTATAGCGATATTGATTATGTCAATCCTCATGGTACTGGATCTAAATTAGGTGATGAAGTTGAGTTAAAAGCACTAAAGGAATGTGGTCTTAATTATGCATATATTAACTCAACGAAGTCTATTACAGGACATGGATTGACTTCAGCGGGTACTGTTGAGATTGTTGCAACGCTTATGCAGATGAAAATGAATAGGTTACATCCCAGCCTAAATTTAATTGAGCCCATGTACGATGATTTTAATTGGGTCAAAGCGATTGCTGTCAATCACTCAATAAAAAATGCACTTAGCTTAAGCTTTGGTTTTGGAGGGATGAATACAGCGGTTTGTTTGCGTCAAATTTAAGTAGGGCGGTAAACGGTAATAGGAAAATTTGTAGATAAAATCACAAGGCCATAGTGATCAATTAGTTATTCTATTATGAAATGAATTAATTTGGGAATGAATATGAATGAACCTGTTGTTATGATTACCGAGCTTAGTCCTTCTATTGTGCAAATTACCATGCAAGACAAGATGAACAAAAATACATTTTCAGAAAATCTAATACTTGGATTGATTGATGCATTTAACAAGATTAATCAAAATTCAAATTATAAGGCGGTAATTTTGACAGGATATGATCATTATTTTGCGAGTGGCGGGACTCAAGAAAGTTTACTAGCATTGCAATCAGGTCAGATCAAATTTACTGATGTCAATATTTATTCTTTAGCACTTGAATGTCCGATACCTGTTATTTCTGCTATGCAAGGCCATGGTATTGGTGGTGGTTTTGTCATGGGATTATTTGCAGATTTTGTTATTTTAAGTCAAGAGAGTATTTATACAACGAATTTCATGAAATATGGGTTTACTCCAGGTATGGGCGCTACTCTTATTTTGCCAAAAAAATTAGGAATAAGTTTAAGTGAAGAAATGTTGTTACTAGCAAAGACATATCGAGGAGAAGAATTACAACTAAGAGGGGTTTCATTTCCTGTATTACCAAGAAATGAAGTAGTAGCTAAAGCAATAGAAATTGCAAATTTGCTTGCAGAAAAACCACGTGTTTCTTTAATAACACTAAAAAAACACATGACGAAATCATTACAGGATGCATTACCACATATAATCGAAGAAGAGTTGATAATGCACGAAATTACCATTCATCAGCCCGAAGTGAAATTAATGATAGAAGAACAGTTTGTAAAAAAATTGGAGTAAATTGTGACTGTTCAGTAATAGCAGTATTGGAGTGGGTCGGCCCTTTTTATTTTTTATATTCGGTCGCAAAAGACGTTTCCCTTCCGGCTTTTGCTAAAGTGGACTCCTGTCCACTTTCCCTCATATAAAAAATAAAAAGGGCCGACCCACTCCAATACTGCTATTACTGAACAGTTACAGTAAATTTCTCTACTCATGATTTAATAAATATTTGATTCTCTTTATAGCCAAACGTGCTGCATCTTCACCTGCTTGAATAACAGAATCAAATTTAGTTGAGTCATCCATATAAATACCAGAAACTTCTGGACGAATAATAACATCTGCCAATAGTGCACATTCATTCATAATTTGCTCGGCCATCATGGACCGTGATCGCATATATATTGCTAGTAACTTTGAATTAGGTTTTATAGGTACGATAAGATCAAGTTGAGGGATAGGAACAGCAATTTTAATATCGATTTCTTTGTCTACTAATACTTTAACAGGCAATGGTGCTGTGGCAACACCATCAATTAATAATTGATTATCGACTTTAACAGGTTCTGAGAAAACAGCTGCTGCATTTGATATATTGATGCTATTAATCACACTGCCTTTTTCTAATACAACCGTATTTCCTGTAAAAAGATCACTGGCTATAGCGGCAAATGGAATGGTAGCTTCCTCAATATTTTTATCACCAACAAGAGTAATCAGTAGCGGCGTTAAAAATGTATTTTTGAATATACCTCTAAAATTAAACGAAAGATGAGTACACATTTCAATAAATAGTTTAATCTTAGGTTTTTCTTTAAAGAAATTAATATAACCGTTGATTAACTTCTCTGTTGAACCGTGAAATGCAAAACAGCCACCAATGAAAGCACCTGCACTTGTACCCACAATATAGTCCAATGGTATGTTTTCTTTTTTTAAGGTATTTAATACGCCAATATGTGCAAATGCAGGTACACCGCCACTACACAAAGCAATACCAATGGTTTTTTTGGTAATACGTCTGACTGTATTTTGGATTTTCCATAAACTGACGTTAGGAGTCAGGCTAAAACCATCGTCAATAGTTTCTATAAAATTAACAATATAATTTGCTTTATCTGTTAAAAAAGGAAATGGTTTTTTTCTTACTTTCACTAATATGTAGCTATTGTGAATGGAGTCAATTTTTTTAGCTAATTCATTTTGAGGAATATTACCATTTAAAATAACGACTGATTTTTGAGATATCTTATTAAAATATTGTTCGAATTGCTGGATATTGTAGGTAGACTCATCAGGACAAATCATGACAACGATAATGTTCTTTTCTTTTTCGGTAATAACATGTAGGGTTTTGCCAAGATGTTTACACAACAGTTTTATCAAATCATCTTTTATATAAGGATGCGTAGCGATAATGGAATTAAATTTTTCGTAAGATAATGAAGCAAGTTTGCAATTCGTTTTAGCTCTGACAGAAGCATTGCGTTTTCCTCCTGGCGTCAAAAGAGCAAGTTCTCCAAAATAACTACCTTTGTTTAATGAAGATAAGATTATTTCTTGACCATGTTGATTGATAATATAAGCTTCTGCATTTCCATCAAGAATAAAGTATATTTTATCTCCATCGTCTCCTTCATTAACAATATTATTTCCTTTTGCTATTTGTTCGAACTCTAATGCGTTACTAATTTCAATCAAATCGTTGTCTTCTAAATGAGAAAAAAGACTGAATGATTTTAGAATATCAATTGTATTAAAATTACTCATATTCTTTCCAAATAATATAATTCAGTACATTTTTTCTACTTTTAGCTTGCATTAGTAAAGTTCCTAATAAAGCATATAACGTATAATATTATATTAATAGTATAAAAATATTTTGGGTAAAGAGTCATGTTAGTTGATAGCAAAGCGACTGGAGCTCCTATTTCTGATTTTATTCTCCCAGAAAGACTGGGCAGCGATGCTTTTAGAGAAACACATGGGATTAAGTATGCTTACTATTCTGGAGCGATGTACAGAGGTATAGCTTCTAAAGAGTTAGTGGTGCGTATGGGAAAGGCATCCTTGATGGGAATATTAGGAACAGCGGCGATGACGCTAGAGGAAATTGAACAAGATATTGATTTTATTCAACGGTCACTTTCAGACAACTATGCTTATGGTGTGAATCTTCTTTGTCATCTGGATAAACCAGAGGTGGAGATGAGTCATGTTGAAATTTTTCTAAAAAAAGGAGTGAAATGTGTTGAAGCAGCAGCTTTTATGCAAATGACACCGGCTTTAGTGTTGTATCGTTTGCGCGGTTTATCGCTTTCTGAAAAAAATGAAGAGATAATGATTCGTAATAAAATTATCGCAAAAATTTCACGTCCTGAAACCGCTGAAATATTCATGAATCCACCACCTCAAGTAATTATTAATAAATTGCTTTCTGAACAGAAAATTACTCCGTTGCAAGCTGAACTAGGATTAAAAGTACCTATGGCGGATGATGTTTGTGTTGAAGCAGATTCTGGCGGCCATACTGATCAGAGAAATCCAATTGTATTATTTCCTACTATCAAGCGCCTTCAAGCTGAGATGAATGTAAAATACGCTTATCCACACAAAATAAGAGTAGGTTTGGCCGGTGGAATTGGGACGCCTGAATCCATTGCTGCTGCTTTTATCATGGGAGCTGATTTTGTTTGTACAGGATCTATTAATCAGTGCACTGTTGAATCTGGTATGAGTGACACAGTAAAAAATATTTTGCAATCTATTAACATTCAAGATACGGATTATGCTCCCGCAGGCGATATGTTTAAGATAGGTGCAAGAGTGCAAGTTTTGAAAAAAGGCACTTTCTTTCCAGCAAGAGCAAACAAGCTTTTTATGCTATACAATCATTATAATTCACTTGATGAAATTCCAGAAAAAATTCGAGATCAAATTCAGAAACAATATTTTCAAAAAAGTTTTGATGAAGTATTTCGTGAAGTTGAAGCCCATCTTCGATCAACAGAAAGGCCTCACTTGGTAGAAAAAGCTTTAAGTGACAGTAAATATAAAATGGAATTAGTTTTTGTATGGTATTTTCACCATACCATGTTACTCTCATTTGCTGGTAACTCAGCCAGTCAAGTTAATTTTCAAGTGCATACAGGGCCTTCATTAGGCGCTTTTAATCAATGGGTCAAAGGAACGCCGCTTGAAGATTGGCACAATCGGCATGTGGATAGCATAGCCGAACAATTGATGAAGGATGCAGCAATGATAATGAATGAACGATATGCTAATTTTAAGGATAGTAACTTGTAATATCACTAGCAAAAGCCGGAAGGGAAACGTCTTTTGCGGTCGAATATAAAAAATAAAAGGGCCGACCTGTTCGGATATCGCTGTCAGTGAGAGGTAGGAGAGCTAAAGATGCAAGCTGGAATCGAAGCAATGAATGCTTTTGTGGGAACAGCGTATTTAGATGTGACAAAACTCGCTGAATACCGAAAGTTGGATATGACACGCTTTAATAATTTATTGATGGAACAAAAAACGGTTGCTCTACCTTATGAAGATCCTATTACTTTTGGTGTCAATGCCGCCAAGCCTATCATTGATGCTTTATCCCCTGAAGAGCGAGACCGCATTGAATTGGTCATTACAGCAACGGAATCAGCGTTTGATTTTGGTAAATCAATGAGTACTTATTTTCATAAATATTTAGGGTTAAGTAAAAATTGCCGTTTATTTGAAGTAAAAAATGCTTGTTATTCCGGTGTTGCTGCACTACAAATGGCAGTCAATTTTATTTTGTCACAAACTTCTCCAGGTGCTAAAGCATTAGTGATTGCAACGGATATCACTCGATTTATGCTAGTTAAGGGTGAGTTACCCACCAGTATGGACTGGGCATTTGCAGAACCGAGTGGTGGAGCAGGCGCTGTAGCCGTATTAATCAGTGATAGACCGTATGTTTTTCAAATAGACGTTGGTGCGAGTGGTTATTATGGATATGAAGTCATGGATACTTGCAGACCAGTACCTGACAGTGAAGCAGGAGATGCTGACTTATCTTTACTCTCCTATTTGGATTGCTGTGTGAAAAGTTTTCTTGAATATCAAAAACGAGTCAAAGAAGCAGATTATGCAGCCACATTTGATTATTTAGCGTTTCACACACCTTTTGGTGGCATGATTAAAGGCGCACATCGTGATGTGATGCGTAAAATCGTGAAAGCTTCTCCTCAGGCAATTGAAGAGGATTTTGTAAAACGTGTGATGCCTGGACTGACTTATTGCCAACGTGTAGGTAATATAATGGGTGCAACAACATTTTTGTCATTATTAAGCACGATTGATAATGCTGATTTCTCTGAACCAAAACGTATAGGTATTTTTTCCTACGGTTCAGGATGCTGTTCTGAATTTTTTAGCGGCCTTGTTAGCAAGGATGGTCATGATAGAATAAAGGAGTTTGACCTCAAGAACCAGTTAGATAAGCGTTATGAGCTAACCATAGAGGAATATCAGAGTTTACTTAGTGAAAGTGCTGTGGTGAAATTTGGAATACGGAATGTAGTATTAGATAAAACCTTTATCTCAAAAGCGAGAAAGGTTCTGGGACAAGATATTTTATTTTTGAAAGAAATTAAGGATTTTCATAGAGAATATGAGTGGTGTCATGAGTAATCCACCTAATCATCAGACTATTCGCGTTCATGTAGAAGGTGAAATAGGATATTTGCAAATCTATAGACCGGATGCAAATAATACGATTAATGACGCACTCATTCAGGAATGTACACAAGTACTCAATACATGGACAGAGACAATTAAAATTATCGTGCTAGAAGGATTACCTACGGTTTTTTGTTTTGGCGCAGACTTTCAAGGCATGGCAAGTGCTTTTGCCAATGGTAATTTACCAGAGCAAAATCCTGAGCCTCTCTATGATTTATGGCTGAAACTTGCAACAGGACCTTTTATTACGGTGGCTAATATTAAGGGTAAAGTGAATGCAGGAGGGATAGGATTTGTTTCTGCATGCGATATAGCTCTTGCTGAGGAAACAACAGTTTTTAGTCTTTCAGAATTATTATTTTCCCTCATGCCAGCTTGTGTATTACCGTTTTTAATTCGAAAAATTGGTTATCAATCGGCACATTACATGACGATGATGACACAACCTATTTCAGCTATGCAGGCTTTCGATATGGGATTGGTAGATGCTATTGGCCCTAATTCGGATGATTTATTAAGAAAGCACCTTCTAAGATTAAAATATTTATCTAAAAAAAGTATAGTTCGCTACAAAGACTACATGAATCAATTAGACAATAGTTGTATAATCCACAAAGAAAAAGCACTTTCAGCAAATAAGTTGGTATTTTCAGATACATCCACAATCGAGAAAATTTCTCGTTATTATGAAACGGGTAAGTTTCCTTGGGAGAGTGATAATGCTGGAACTGATTCATCACCATAAGGATATTTCATTATGACAACCTATGTTTTTCCAGGTCAAGGTTCGCAGTTTAAAGGAATGGGTGGCGCGTTATTCTCTGAATTTCAAGATATAGTGAGCAAAGCCAATCAAATACTTGGTTATCCTGTTGAGAAACTTTGTTTAGAAGGGCCTGATGATAAACTGAACATGACTCAGTATACTCAACCAGCCATCTATGTCGTCAGTGCATTAAGTTATTTTAAAAAACTAAAAGATTCGGGCAAGAAACCCGATTACGTTGCGGGTCATAGTTTAGGTGAATACAATGCATTGCTTGCTGCAGGCGTATTCGATTTCGAAACAGGCCTCAAGCTGGTACAAGAGCGCGGAAGTCTTATGGCTAATGCAAGCGGTGGTGCAATGGCTGCTATCATTGGGCCCCACAGTGGAGAAATACAAACACTATTGGATAAATCTAATCTATCTTCTATTAGTATTGCGAATTTCAATTCTTTTACTCAAACGGTTATTGCTGGATTGAAAAATGAGATAGATGCAGCAAAACCGATATTTGAATCGATAAATGCTATGTTTATTCCTCTAAAAGTGAGTGGAGCTTTTCATTCTTCTTATATGAAACCTGCGCAACAAAAATTTTCTGATTTTTTAAAAGGATTTGAGTTTAAAGCACCTAATGCTATTGTTATTGCTAATGTCAATGCAGAGCCCTATAAAATTGATGTTGTTATGACTAATTTAGCTAATCAAATAACACATCCTGTTCAATGGACCAAAACAATAAAATATTTGCTTGATAAGGGAGAAACAATATTTGAAGAAGTTGGTCCAGGCAGTGTATTAACAGGATTAATACGTCGAATACAAAATGGTAAATAAATGGAATTGTTATTTATAGTAATACCCCCATGGCGTTGCATAAATCAGGGTTCGTCGTTTTTATTTTTAATCATATCGCATAGTTCACCAATATTTTTTGCCATGGCAAAATCTACCAAAGAGGACTTTAATTGTAAAGTTTCCAGTGTTAATAGAATAATTTCTGCCCGATCAATAGAATTCAATCCCAATTCTTTTAGGCTTGCAGATGGTTTTATCTTATTTTCATCAATATCATTCATCACAATAGATATTTTTTCTTTTATGAGCATAAAAATATCATTTTTTTCCATGGATTAGCTCCTTCCTAAATTTTTAGGATTCGATAGTAAATTGTTCCGAATTTTTTTATCTGTTGTTAAATCAATAGCAGTCCATGCTATAGCAAGAGCAGCGTCAAATAATGCAGATTTTGATGAATGAGAGATATTTATAGTAGGGCAAATAAAAGGAACATTCAGTGAAATTTTACTGATTTCAGCACGTTTAGAAAAGTCTTTTAATAGCAATGGTTGCAAGTCTTTATGATATATATTTATCTTTGAAAGCAAAAATAGCCATCCCGCTACCCAGCATGACGCTAATTTATTTACAATAGTCGTATCATCCTCGAATCTCCTTCCTAAGATTTTTGCATTTTTTTTATATAAAGCAAGCAACTCTTGATTAAAATAAGTATCTGATCTGATTTTATTTTTAATAGTAATCTTCATTTTTGCTCTTGATGCGATAGCACCTGCTTGTAGACAAGATAATACCTTACGCTTCAATTCTTTAACATCATTGATGGTTTGGCTACGAATAAGGTATTTTACGACAGCATCTGCTGGGATAACATTGGGCACAATGCCGCCTTTTAGAATGGTACTATATATTTCATCTGTGGAATGTAGAGCTTGTCTTAGTCTACCTATTGCAACTTGTGATATCACTAAAGCGTCATTAGCATTGATCCCATGCTGAGGATCGGCACTTGCATGCGATTCTCGTCCTTCGTAATGGACTTCGAAGGTAGTAGATGCACTTACACAAGGGGCGAATAGATCTACAGTGGCAGGATAGACCATGATTGCTGCATGTATATGCTTAAAAATATGATTTTCCAAGTACTGATTTTTTTTACAAAAATCTTCATAAGGCATACCTAACACACTAATAGTTAATCCTACTTGACCTGATATTGTTGCAAGGGTGGTGGCAGCAGCTATAGCAATTGCTGTCATCAATAAGTTACCTTGAATAAAACAAAATGATATATGTAAGGGTCCTCTCTTTAATTGAGCGTAGAATACACTCTTAGAATTATTTAGATCTGTTTTACATTGAAAATGAGATTGATTGAGTAAATTTACTAAGTCTGCAGGCACATCTATACTGGTTTGTTCTAGTTCAATAGATGCACTGATTGCATGAAGATTATTTTCTAGTATTTTTCTAATCTTATTTTTCATTTTCATTTCTATTTTCTAATAATCGATGACGAATTTCTTTATTCAGTGCTATATCAATTGCTGTCCATGCTAAGGCTAATGCACCATCTAATATGGCCTTATCTGCGTTGCTAGTAATGGCAGCTTCTGCAAATTTTGGATGATGTATTGGAGAAAGTAATGATGAGTTAATTCCAATAGCAGGATGTATAGATGGTATTTTTAATGATACATTACCCATATCGGTAGAGCCTGGCTTGCTATTAAGAATGGTGTTGAATACATCAGAAAGAGAAAGATTAATTTGGTTTAAAAAAAACTTAATCCATTTCAATTCCCATCGAGGTGATTCGTTGGATATTTCAATAAACGTGCGTCCTAATGCTTCGGCGTTTGTTTTATACAAGGATAGTATTTCTTGATCTTGCTTTAAATTAGCATAAGACTTTTCAGTATAAACAATTTCAAACTTTGTTCCTGTTGCCCGAGCAATACCTTCAAAACAGTTAAATATTGTTTTAGATAATTCCAATAATCGATTAAGTGAAGCACTACGTAAAATATATTTAGCAAACGCATGCTGTGGAATTGATTCCGGCTCTATTCCTCCTTTTATAATAACGCCGTGAATTCTATCGGTGGGAAGAAGATAACGTCTTAGCAAACCAATAGCAGTTTCCGCAAGAATTAAGGCATCTTCCGGATTGCTATACAAATTGTTTTCTTGGGCATAATAATGTACTTCAAATTCTTGTAAAGAGAGAATAGGTAAGTTAAGAATATCTATTGGTGCTGCATGTACCATCATTGCTGCATGTATATTGTCGAAAATACCGTTTTCTAATAATCTAATCTTTCCACCACCACTTTCTTCTCCAGGTGTACCAATAATATACACAGTGAGATCTGTCTCATTGGTTACTGCAGATGTAGCAATACCTGCACCTATACAAGCAGTTCCGTTAATATTATGACCACAAGCATGCCCTATTTCAGGTAAGGCATCATACTCAGCGCAAAAAGCAATATGTAGTTTTCCTGTGCCTATTTTGGCGATAAACGCTGTAGGTAAATCGGCAACTCCTCTTTGAACATTAAAACCCTCTTTTTCAAGAAAATCACTTAACCATTTACAGGCATTGATTTCATGTAAACCAAGTTCGGGATGACTATGAATTTTATGACTTAAATCTACAATTTTGTCTTGCACTAATAAAAGTCGCTGTTGTGCTTGTTCTTTGACTATAGGATTGATTGAAGCCAAATGGATCATTCCTTTTTTATTCTAAAATTATATTATATCGCAATAATTTTTTTATTTATGAATTTTTTTACTGGGTGTATTTTTTCTATTAAATAGATAATAGATATATGTATTATTTTTATCACAGAATGAATTAATTGAGAGTGTATTATACTGGTATTATCTCTTTGTCATCTTTGAGTTAAAGAGAGGGTTGTTCTCTCTTATCTATCTTGATATTGATGATCTATAAAAAACAAACGAAGTATATCGCTACTCTTTATTGCGAAGCTTAGAAGATAATTTCACATTATAATATTATATTATATAGAATAAAAAGATTACTTAATTAGATATGATATTCTAATTATATAGAAAAGTTAGATTGCTCAATTTAATTAGAGGTGATCATCACTCTGAATTCTACGTAACAAAGGTATTTAATTCGTGATTTTCCTTAATATTAAGGTTATAAAATATGAATCAAATTAGGCGATTATTAATAAATTTAATAAATGACCTATATCTTTTTACGTTTAATTTAAAAGAAACCATTTATCACCATGTTACGTCTTATGAAGTGCAACTCATTAAGGAAACAGAAATCTTTAATAGTTTTGAAAAAAATAAATTTGACGAAATGATTGCTAGTATAAGCTTAGTTAAGTTTAAAAAAGGTCATTTGTTTAAAGAAGGCGAAGAAGAAAATGCATTTTATATTGTTAAAGAGGGATCAGTGCAGGTTTTTAATGTTTTATGTGGAAAAAAAATAATATTAGCTAACCTAAATACAGGTAATTATTTCGGAGACGTAGCTTTTTTAGGTCAAGCTCGGATATCACGACATGAAAATATTGAAGTCCTTAAAGATTCAACGATACTTATTAAGATAGATAAAAAATTTCTTATCCATATACTGGACATGGATAAAGAATTAAAGAAAAGATTAATAAATAAAGGATGCAAGCAAGCATTACATGCTCTTTCAAAATCAAGAAATTTATATAACGATATAATTTCGTTTATTTTAGAAATTGAAAATCCTATTTTTCTTGAAAAGAATAAAAATGATGAAATTTTTCACTATGGAGATGAACCTGACAATGTTTATATTGTCATACATGGCGAAGTTGAATTACGAATACCTGATATAAATTTTAAAATTGAGAGAACGATTATTTTACATAAAGGTCAGTTATTTGGCGAATTGGGTGTAATTAGAAATAAACCTCGATCTGCTACTGCAATCGCATATACATACGTACGTTTATTAATTATAGAAGTAGAATACTTTAAAAAAAAATTAATAGAATTTTCACATATACAAAAAATGCTTTATAGACTTCAACAATTATATCGTTTTCCTCTTAGGGGAACCGTTGATCAATATATAGAAAGTGTAGCAGGCAAAGGAATTTTGATCAGAAGTGTTTACAAGATTGATACTAACAGAATAATTGTTTCAAATAAATTTTTAGAACAAGATAAATTTATTATGAAAGAAATTAATGAATCGTATAAAAAATATTACTATTATCAAAGTGATTTACTTCAAATAAAATTAGGCACATTTTCTAATAAAATTCTCTATATTGAATTATCTGGTATATGGAATGATATGCAATATGCATGCAAGGCATTATTAGATAATGAAAAAATTGATGATGAAGTATTTTTAGGTTTTGAAAAAAATGGGATATTTAAACTAAAAATTGAAGATATTAATGAAGATGAAATTATTTGTCTATGTATGTCTGTGACAAAAAATCAACTTCAATCCCTAATTGATAATGGAATAAATGATATCGAATCATTATCAAAAGAAACAGGTGCTTGTACCATGTGCATGGGATGCCAACCCAGAATTTTAGAGTTATTGGGAGTTGATAGTTGGTTTTCTGCAAATATGAAATTATTAATATCTCATACAGAAGACATCGCAAGTTATATAATTACTCCTATCAAATCAAAATTTAATCTTTATACTCCTGGGCAACATATTATTCTACAAGCAAAAATAGGGGGAAGCTGGATAGAAAGGCCATTTACCATTACTGGAAAAATAAATGATGGTGTAAGAATCACCATAAAAAAATATCCGCAAGGGTTGCTATCACAATGGTTAGTAAAAAAAGCTAATGCTATGTTAGATATTCGTGTTTCACAACCAATTGGTTCATTTATACTTAATGATAAGTCGTCAAGCATTGCATTATGTTTTGCAGGAGGTATTGGTATCACTCCATTTTTTGCATTTGCAGAATATCTATCTCAAATTAAAACTTCTAAGAAATTGAATATCATATATTGTGCATCTTTTAATGAAAATTTCATATTTAAAGATGAGTTTAATGAAATTATAGAAAATAATCCTAATATTAATATAGAATATCGAGAGTCAAAAACTGAAGGTCGTTTAACAAAGGATGTAATATTAAAATATGTAAAAAAATACATTGATTCAGATATTTATATATGTGGTTCAGAAGGATTTGTTGAGTTTGTACGTGATGTTTTAATATCTAATAACTGTAATAAAACGAAGATATTTTTTGAGAAATTTTTATATAAAATGAGTCATTAGTCATTAGAAAAAATATGGTCCTGTAATAATCGAGAGTGTTCATCGAACTGTGTCAGCATAAAACTATCTCAGCTCTAAATTTAAGCGTCCATCAAAATAAATCTGGAGCTGCGATGCTATCAGCGCCCAATTATGCATAGGCTGATACCATTTTTCCATGACATTTTGACATGCACAGTAAATTAATTTCATCAAAGCGTTTTCGCTAACAAACGCACCTTTGCTTTTCGTATACTTGCGAACTTGTCGGTGAAATCCTTCAATAATATTTGTTGTGTAAATAATACGACGTAACTCTTCAGGATATTTAAAATATTGCGATAACGTTTCCCAGTTAGCATGCCAAGATTTAATGACAGCAGGGTATTTTTTACCCCATTTTTCGCCTAATTCTAGCAGATATTGCTCAGCAGCATCACGGCTAGATGTTTGGTATACTTGGCGTAAATCCAGCATAAATGCTTTTTGGTCTTTGCTGACAATGTATTTAAGAGAATTACGAATTTGATGCACAATACAGAGCTGAATCTCAGCTTTAGGAAATACTTCCGCTATCGCTTCAGGAAAACCTTTCAAGCCATCAATACTAGCAATGAGAATATCTTCAATGCCGCGAGTGCGTAAGTCGTTTAAGACACCAAGCCAAAAACGTGCGCCTTCACTTTCAGAAAGATAAATTCCAATTATTTCTTTACGGCCATTCTTATTAACACCCAGGATAGAGTAGATTGCTTTACTAACAACCTTACCTTCTTCGCGAACTTTAAAATGCATGGCATCTAAAAATACTATGGGATAAATCGCTTCAATCGGCCGCGTGCGCCACTCGGTAATAACCGGTAATAATTTGTCGGTTATTTGACTAATTTTCGCTGTTGATATTTCAAGCCCATACATTTCTTGAAGATGATCGGTGATTGATTCATCACTCATACCCAAGGCATAAAGCGATAACACTTTATTATCAAGCGATTCATTTAAAACAGTTTGCCGCTTCTTAATAATTTCTGGTTCAAAAGTGCTTTCACGATCGCGAGGTGTCTCTAGTTCAAAAGAACCAGTGCCAGTTTTAAGTGTTTTTTAGTTTTGCCATTTCGGCAATTAGATTGACCATCATCTTTGCATTCAGTGATATGAGCTTCCATTTCACCTTCTAATGCCGCTTCTAGAATACGTTTAATAAGCGGCGTCATCACGCCATCATGACCCGTAAGGGGCTGGCCTGATTTGAGTCTTGCTATAGCTTCTTCTTGGAATTGATTAAAATCAAAATTTTCTAGATTTGTTTTATTGTTACTCACTTTCAGCTCTCCTAATTGCTGGGTATTATACCCGTTTAAGAAAGCTGACACAGTTATCTAAACACTACCTAATAATCATTTAATTTTTTTTAGAATTTTTATAATTGCTTTGTTAATTTTTTTAATAATTGCATTTTTTATTCTTTCAATGTATGTAACGCTTTGTAATCCTAATTTTCCTCTATGTAAGCGTATATAATGGCCATTTATAGGATAGCTGCTACTTAAAGCAACTGAAGAGTCTTTTACATTGTAGGTATTTTTAGCTACCAATTTTGACACAGGATTACCAGTGTTAATTCGATGTAGTTCCAAACTTGCATCTCTAAAATAATTTAATGTTTTAGATAACTCTTCATCTTTTATATTTGTACTTTGTGTATCAACTGATCCTGTCAAAACTGGTGTAATTAAATCAAAAGCATATTGAAAGTCATCTTTTTTTATTCTAGGCAAGACGAATTTGTCTTGATTTTGAATTTGTCTATATATTGATGCAACAGCAACTACAAAACGAGTGTATGCTGATCGTACACAAATATCATGAAATGTTGATGCCTCCTCTTCTTTTACTTCACCTTTTATACTAGCACAAATTGTTGCTGCTGCTGATAAAGAACCGAATAAAGCTAAATGAACGCCGGACGAAAACAATGGATCAATAAATCCAGCAGCATCCCCTACCAATCGGTAATAAGGTCCACCAAATTTATTTGCAACATAAGAATAGTCTTGCCATATTCTTACTTCATCAACTTTTTTTGATTCGTCAATTAGCTTAGGAATATCTCTACAAAGAGACAAAGCATAATTATAAACTGATTCTTTATTACCTTTTTCTTTTAGCCATTTAAAATAAATATTTTTATGTATGACAGCACCAACGCTGAGTTTTTTGTTGTGTAAAGGGATAGCCCAAACCCATCCAGAACCATCAATTAATGCTTCCATTGAAAAAGCTCCTTTATACATCACTCCATCATCATCTTTATATTCTTTATAATTGTCCCAATAAGAACCAATTGCTACATTTGCAAAGGTATTTTGGAATTGTCGATTATTTAAAATAGTATTTGCAATAATTCCAGACAAACCAGTTGCATCTATGATATAATCAAAACTTATATCGTTAACGTTACCTTGTTTATTTTTCCATTCAGCAGACTTTGGAATTCCATTTTTAAATTTAATTTTTGTAACGACTATCTCTTCAATGACATTGGCACCTTGCTCTTGAGCATAATCAAGTAAAAGTTTATCAAATTCAGAACGAACAACTTGATAACTATCATTAACATCGCCACTTAAAAATGAAATGTGTCCTGGCGGTGTACCATGTTTGATTCTGAAGAATCCATCATTTTTTTTAACAAAGCCATATTGTCGAATTTTTTCGCTTATTCCAACAAACTCTAATAATGTTTTAAAATTTAACAATGACTCTCCGATATGGTATCGAGGAAATTTTTCTTTTTCTAATAAGGTGACCTCAAGACCTTCTCTAGCTAATATAATAGCAGACATCGAACCTGCTGGTCCGCCTCCAACAATAAGGATTTTGGTAGTTATGGGTACGGAGTTCTTTGTCGTTGTATCCATCTTATCACCTCTATAATTAGATAATTTCAATATTTGCAGATTTAGTATAATAAAAAATGAAAAATATAATTAATATAGATAGATAAAAATAACAATTTTGGTACAATCAAATACTATTCACAATGAGATTTTTTCTGATTTATTTACCCTTAAAAATAGGGTTTCTTTTCTCAATAAATGCTTTGACTCCTTCTTTACGATCATCTGAATCTAGAAGCCCATAGTAATTTCTTATTTCAAACTCATAACCGGATTTAACATCTAAACTTAGAGATACATTTAATGATTTTTTGATTGCTCGAATTGCTAGTGGTGCATTAGCTGCTATAGATTTTGCAACAACATATACATTCTCCATCAAATTTTCGTGAGTAAATACCTCATTAACAATCCCATAGTGCAATGCTTGTTCTGCTGTAAAAGAATTTCCTGTAAAACAGAGTTCTTTTGATCGCTTTATTCCGCATATTCGGGGTAATAATTGAGTTCCCATGGCCCCAGGCATAATTCCACGCTTAATCTCTATCTGGGCAAAAATGGCATTTTTGGAAGCATATGCAAAATCACTAGCTAAAATACATTCAAGCCCACCTCCATAAGCAACTCCATTTACAGCTGCAATTATAGGAATAGGACAATCAAACATAAGAGTTATCATTTGTTTTAAGGTACTATGAAGCTCTTTCCATTTTTCTGTATCAATTCCATTTTTTTCTTTCAGATCTGCGCCCGCACTGAATGCTTTATTTCCAGCACCAGTTACTATTACACATTTGACAAATGAATCAGAATACAAATATTTCCAGAATTCAAGTAATGCTTGAATCAAGCTATGATTAAATGTATTGCTTTGCTGAGGTCTGTTAAAAGTTAATATTACAATTTCATCGTTGAATACTTTATCTATCAATAATACGTCTTCACGGTTTTTCATCATTTTATAATCCTTTACTAATACTGCAAATTTCCTTGACAGATAATTTTAAGATTGTTTGATTTGAATGAGATCTTGTCATGATTATTATGTCGACTTTTTTAATCAATGATCTAATTATACCACTAGGATAAGTCTACTTCACTAAGAGTGATTATTAACAAACTTATCATAAGCTTTTGAATAAACTTAACATGAAGCAATAGAATCTGTTTAGTCATTGATTAAAGAGTTTTATTTTTTTAGTTTACTCAATACGTTAAACAAACAAATCCATATAGAAGAAAAACAAAATATGTGTCGCCCTGTTTCAAAATCAATTTATTGATAGACTATAATTAAAAAGAAATTTGAGATTTATTTAAAATTAAAGAATCGTAAAAATTTTTAGCAAGTTTATGTATATGATACAAAAAATATTTGTATGTCTTAGGATTAACTGGCTAGAGCTGATCTGAAACCATACATCAGAGAAATATAGGAATCAGAAATGGACAGTAAATGTATATTACCAAGAATTATATCGGTAGGTACTGCGAATCCTGGAAGGAAGTATTCGCAGCAAGAAATCATGGATAAAATGAGAATAAATGATGAGCGTATCATTAATGTATTTAAAAATAGCCATATCAAAACACGATTTTTAACACTTAAAGAAGAAAACGGCGTTTTTATTGATGAATCTCAAGAGGAGCTTCTTAAAAAGCATTTAAATTTTTCCTTAGAAGCAGGAGCTCAAGCAATCAAAGAGGCATTGTTTAAGGCTAATTTGCAGGTTTATGACATTGAATATATCTGTGTGGTAACAAGTACAGGCTTTTTATCTCCTGGATTGAGCGCGCACATAATTAACAAACTTAAGTTGCCTATGAATTGTCAACGAACAGATATTGTGGGAATGGGGTGTTGTGCTGGTTTAAATGGATTAAATACTACTTCAAACTGGGTACAAGTAAATCCAGGAAAATATGGAATTTTACTCTGTGTTGAAATTTGCTCAGCGGCATATGTATTTGATAATACGATTGATACTGCTGTAGTCAATAGTTTATTTGGTGATGCTGCTGCTGCTGTTATTTTGAGAGCTGGAGGGAACGAAGAAAAACCAGTTATTTTAGGTTTTTCTAGCTTTTTAATAGAAAACACATTGAAAGCACTAGAATATGTATGGGATCCAAAGTTTAATAAATTTAGTTTTAGATTACAGAGAACTATTCCTTACAGTATTGGTCTTGATATAGAGCAACCAGTTAACGTTTTGTTAAATAGATTTCAAGTTAAAAAGAGAAATATTACTCATTGGGTTGTGCATGGTGGTGGGAAAAAAGTAATAGATGCGATTAAATATAATCTAGGTCTATCTGCATATGACATGAATTGTACAACCAATGTACTTGCTGAATATGGTAATCTATCATCTGCTTCATTTATATTTTCCTATAAACAATTATTAGAAAAAAATATAATTAAAAAAAAAGACTATATAATTTTAATAACGATGGGACCTGGAGCGCAAATTGAAACAGCCTTATTAAAAGGAGACAGTAGTGGATAATATATATTTTAACTTGGAAGTTAAAAATGAAATTGCATTCTTTGTTTTTAATAAACAATCTCAAATCTTAACTGAAAGCAATTTAGAAAATATGTGGAATATATTTGAGACAGTTGAGAATAACAAAGATATAAAATTTTTTATATTTAAAGGTATAACAGATTCAACTTTATTACTTAATTTTAATCTTTCAGTATCTGATATGTTACACTTCTTAACAAAATGGGAAAAAATGCTTTGTTATCTTGAGCGTTCATCTAAGATATCAATCATCATTATTCATAATGAAATTGCTGGACCTGGTTTGCAACTCGCATTTGCTTGCGATTTCAGAATGGTTTATAAAAATGCGAACTTCTATTTTAATGAATTGAATCGAGGAATGCTACCTGGAATGGAGATATATCGTTTATCTAAAATGTTAGGGACAAGTGCTGCAAAGAAATTCCTGTTGATGCAAAAAAAAATTGATTCAAAGCAGGCTATAGAAATTGGACTTGTTGATTTTTATACTGACGACATTTCAGATACTGAGATTTTTAATATCACAAGAGGTGTTAATGGAGAAAATTCTGTTTCAATTGAGATGACTAAAAGGCTTATCTTGGAAGCATCTCATGATAATTACGAAGAGGCTTTAGGTAATTATTTGGCAGCACAAAGTCGTTGTTTATCAAAGCTTTTAAAATAAATCATACTCATACCATTTTAATCATATTTAAATAAAAAATAATATTTTCAAATACTTATGAGTTTTTTATTTTCTTGCTTATCACAATCTCTTTTATAAGTGGCATACATTATATCTGGAGGTGTATTATATTTATAAAGCTATAAGTCATGGATAAGCTTGTAGATTCAAGGAGTGTATTATAATGTTTAAACATCGTTCTGACAAAAAAGAAATTATGGATGATTTCTTACTACAATCTGATGAATTGAAAAAGAATTTAGACGAATTGGATATATATAATCGATGGTTAGGTGGCAAGCAAGTATTGATTTCATCTCTTAATTATATTTATCGAGCTTATCCTAATCATTTCAAAAATAAAAAAATCATTATTGGTGATCTTGGTTGTGGCAGTGGTGATTTACTGCGAGCAATGGACAAATGGGTACAGAGAAAGAAAATATCAGCCGAATTAATTGGCGTAGATGCAAACCAATTTATGATAAATTATGGCATTGAAAAATCTAGTGCTCATCAAAATATCCAATACAAAATGTTAGATATTTTTTCTAATGAATTTGCAAAAATTCAATTTGATATCATTTGTCTTAATAACATTTGTCATCATTTTAATGATGAGGAATTTATTCATTTATTAAAACAGCTGGCAAAGCAAACCCAGCTTGCAATTATTGTTAATGATTTGCATCGTCATTGGTTTAGTTACTTTGCTATCAAGGGAATCACGACTGTTTTGCCTTTTTCTTATTTATCAAGACATGATGGGCCATTATCTGTGTTACGTGCATTCACCAAGCAAGAATTAGTTCATATCCTACGTGAAGCCCATCTCAATAAATATCAGATTCGCTGGGCATGGACATTTCGCTGGGCTGTAATTATTATGTTATCATAGTCGTTTATAAAGATATGGCTAGAATGAATGTTAACATGATTTTGTCACAATTTTTTATTCTGATTTTGACTGATAATATATGGCATATTATGATTTAACAACGCACTTATTTTTACAAATAGCTATTATTCTTTTATCATGCCAATTAATTATTTGGATAGGCACTCAATACTTTGAGCAAACTGAAGTTGTGTGTGAAATGTTAACAGGAATTGTCTTAGGACCTTCAATATTTGGAATGTTGTTTCCTGAGTTGCAATATTGGATTTTTCCAAATACACCTTTGATATTAGAAAATAATAATAGTATTCCTAATCCTTCAATGACACTTCTGTTCTCTTTAAGTCAGATTGGTATTGTATTGTATATGTTTATTACAGGATTAGAATTTAATATAGATATCATTCGTAAAAAATTTAAGTCAGTTATTTTTATTTGTTCCTCGGGAATTTTAACTCCATTTGTAATTGGTGCTTTATTTATAACGTTCATAGATACAAAGGAGTTAATAATTGATAATGTGTCTAAAATAGTGGCTGCTATTTATTTTGGTTCTGCAATCTCTATTACTGCCTTTCCTGTTTTAGTGCGAATCATGGATGAAAAGCGTATTACTAAATCTTCATTAGGATCGTTAGCTCTAATATCTGCCTCTATTGAAGATGCATTTGCATGGGGATTAATTGCATTAGTATTAACAATATCTATACACAATCCGTTGATTGTTTATATTACATTATTAGGAACATTATTATATGTTATATTAATGATTTTTTTAGGAAAAATATTACGTAAAGTATTTCCAAGTCATTTTAATGAAAAAATAAATCCTACAAGAAAAATCGTTTCGTTTATATTTATTATTTTAATGCTGTGTGCAGTAATTGTTGATAAAATTGGATTATATTCTGCATTTGGTTCGTTTATTGCAGGTACCATAATGCCAAAAGGGAAATTCGCAGAGTATCTTCGAGCTAAACTTCAATTTTTTTCTGTATCTTGTTTACTCCCATTATTTTTTACTTTTACTGGACTTAATACAAATTTTTATTTAATTAATACATATTATTTATGGATGATCACTTTTCTTATTATCGTTGTCGCTGTTAGTAGTAAATTAATCCCATGTATTATAACCTCACATAGTTGTGGCATAAATTGGCGGGATGCTACAGCGTATGGTGTATTAATGAATACACGTGGTGTTATGGAGTTAATTATTTTAAATATTGGCCTACAAAATCATATTATTTCTCCTACATTATTTACCATGATGGTGATTATGACTTTAGTAACAACAACAATGGCTTCGCCATTATTAACTTTTATTCTGAAAAAAAATAAATAATGAATTTTAAAGTGTTAAAGCTGAATAATAGATAATACGATTAAGATTTAGTGAACGTATTATATCATTTAACTAGGAGGGTATATAAGTACATCTTAAATTATTTTTGCTAGATATTGAAAAATGTCTCTTTTAGTTAGATAAGTATATATCAAGTTAATTAAGTATGTGCTATAAAATAATGAAGAATACATGATTACACAGCTTATAATATCCATATATCAGTTTTTTAGTGAAATATAATGTTTTAAATTAAAGTTAGTTTTAGAAAAAATTAATTGAAGTAGATTTTTAATTTGGATATAAGGATGATTACAACTCATAGCTTGGGTTTTCCTCGTATTGGTGCACATCGCCAACTAAAATTTGCTCTCGAAGCGTATTGGAAAGGTGAGATTAATGAAACTGAATTAGCAAAAAAAGGCCAGCAAATTCGCCATGAAAATTGGGGTATACAAGCCAATAGTGGTTTAGATTGGTTACCTGTAGGGGATTTTTCTTGGTATGATCATGTATTAGATATGACTACCATGCTTGGAGTTATACCATCTCGGTTTAAAGTTAAAAATGATCAGGTTGATTTTGCAACTTATTTCCAAATGGCAAGAGGGCAAGCACCTTATGGAGATAAAATACGACCCTGCGAAATGACAAAATGGTTCGATACAAATTATCACTATATTGTTCCGGAGTTAAATCAAGCACAATCTTTTCAATTATCATCTTTTAAATTGTTTGATGAAATTAATGAAGCACATGCATTGGGTTATAAAGTAAAGCCGGTTATATTAGGCCCTTTAAGTTATTTGTGGCTAAGTAAAACAAATTTTCCTTTTGATAAATTAAGTTTATTAACGCGTTTGATTAAGGTCTATCAGGAAATTTTTACTAAATTACTTTCACTTGGAATAAAATGGATTCAAATTGATGAACCTATTTTAGTACTTGATCTTCCAGAATCTTGGCGTGAAGCATTTGTAAAAACATATCATGCGATAGAACATGAAAAATTAAATATTTTGTTAACAACTTATTTTGGAGGTTTAGGGGAAAATTTAGAATTTACTTGTCAGTTACCTGTTACTGGATTGCATGTAGATGCAGTACGATCATTTGAGCAAATTTCAAAAGTAGTTGAAAAATTAAGACCTAATGTTATTTTATCATTAGGTATTATTGATGGTCGCAATGTTTGGAAAATAGATTTGAAGCGGACGCTTCATAAATTAAAACCATTAAAGCAAACATTAGAAGATAAATTATGGATAGCTGGTTCTTGTTCATTTTTACATTGCCCAGTCGATTTAGATACAGAGATAACACTTGATAAAGAGTTAAAACAATGGCTTGCTTTTTCTAAACAAAAGACGCGAGAAATTGTTTATTTAGCAAAGGCTTTGAATGAAGGAGAGGATGCTATCGCAGACGTCTTGGCTGAAAATCAGCGCATTATTCGGGAAAAACAGCATTCATCTCGTATTCATAATTCTGAAGTAAAAAAACGATGCAAAAAAATTAATGAATTGAAACTTGAACGTAATCCTTATGCTATGCGCCGAAAATTACAACAAGAAGTGTTAAAGCTTCCATTATTGCCTACTACCACCGTTGGTTCATTTCCACAAACATCTTCAATTAGAAAATTACGAAGTGATTTAAAAAATGGTATGCTTAACATTGTCGAATACGAAGAATGTATACGGCAGGAAATTCAAAAAGTGATCGAAAAACAAGAAAAATTAGGATTAGATGTTTTCGTTCATGGTGAGTCAGAGCGCAGTGATATGGTGGAATATTTTGCTGAGCAACTTGAAGGTTTTATTTTAACAACGAATGGCTGGGTACAAAGTTATGGTTCGCGTTGTGTTAAGCCTCCTATTATTTATGGTGACATCTCTCGATCTCATTCCATAACCATTTCTTGGATAGCATATGCTCAATCATTGACTTATAAGCCTGTAAAAGGGGTGTTAACTGGACCTATCACAATGCTTATGTGGTCTTTTGTACGGGATAATCAATCACGTTATAAAACTGCTGAACAAATTGCCTTGGCTTTACGGGATGAAGTTATTGAGCTTGAACAGGCTGGAATTAATGTCATTCAGATTGATGAGCCAGCCTTTCGTGAAGGGTTGCCACTTTGTGAAAAACAAAGAGCAGGGTATCTAAAAGAAGCAATTTATTTCTTTAAATTGGTATCAAGTGGTGTAAAGGATAGTACACAAATACATACTCATATGTGTTATTCCAAATTTAATGAAATTATTAATGCAATTGCTGAAATGGATGCTGATGTTATCTCTATTGAAGCTTCTCGCTCTAATATGGAGCTATTAGAAGCATTTAAAAATTTTTCTTACCCAAATGAGATAGGTCTTGGTGTTTATGATGTTCATTCTCTACGTATTCCATCTGTAAGGGAGATTAAAAAGTTAATTGAAAAAGCATCAACTCTCATTTCGATTGAAAAATTATGGATTAATCCAGATTGTGGTCTCAAAACTCGTGCGTGGTCTGACGTAGATAAGGCTTTGAAAAATATGGTAAAATCTGCAAATTTATTAAGAAAACAATACGTGAAAAATTAATGGGAAAAAAATAATTTTTATGAAAAATTTACGTAATAAAATTGTTAACCCTAGTTTTCCCGTTATTTTTTATGAATTATTACCACCTTCACATACAATTGGAGAAGAAAGTTTAGATGCTTATATTGATTGTGCAATCGATTTATTAATGAGCTCGCCCATTGCCATTGATGCAGTTAATATTCCTGAAATTCGAGAGGAGAATCATAAAGAAATAAAACGGACAGAATCGTACATGCCTAAAATGAACCCGGCTTTGTTTGCACAAATGTTAGAAAAAGCTTCTTATGAACATTTAGATGTCGTATTAAATCATTGTACGGTTTATGAACCTTGGGAGGAACAATTAAAATGGCTTGAAACAATTACATATCAGCATAACATACGAACTTGTATCTTAGTAGGAGGAACAACAAGTAAAATTTCATATCCTGGGCCAGATTTGATAGAAATGAGTGATTATATACAAGTACATCATCAGCAAGATCTTTTTTGTGGAGGCATCACTATTCAAACACGTCGTTATAATGATCAAAACAAAGATGAGCCTTATCGTTTGCTCAGAAAGAGCAAACATGGATTAGCATTTTTTACAAGCCAAATTATTTATGAACCATTAAGCATTAAACTTTTACTTAAAGATTATGCTAATATTTGTCGTCAGCAAGAAATTTCACCTAGCAGGATTTTTTTAAGTTTTGCTCCCATTTCAACACATAAGGATTTAGATTTTTTGCGTTGGTTAGGTGTGATTGTTCCGAAGTCAATTGAACGTGAACTATTTAAAGCAGACATTGGAATTGGTTGGCGATCAGCTAAGGTTGCTGTTAATATCTTTCAAGAAATTTTGAATTATATGCACGATGAAGAAATTTATATTCCTTTAGGTATTAATGTTGAGCATATCACGCTTCATAATTTTGAACTATCGTTAGAATTTATAGAACGTTTAGGAAAATTATATCATGATTATATGAGGAGTGTTATTCCAAATAATATGTGATTCACTATATTAAGATGACAAGTAAAACGCAATACATATAAATATTTTATAGTATTATTTTTAATCATTTTTTAAAAAAGTAATACTTTCAATTACTATGAATTTATCATTCATCTGTTTTCCTCTTTTGTAAGTGAAATAAACTGTCTGTAATAGAATGTGCTATATTTATAAATAAAGTTATAAATATAGATAAAGATCTTATAGATTCGAGGAGTAGTATGAGATCCAAAAAAAGACAGTTACAGGATATATCAACCGTAAAACCGTCTTTTACTGAAATAGCTATTATTGGTATATCATGTCGATTTCCAGGAGCTGACAATTATAATCAGTTCTGGGATAACCTAAGAAAAGGAATAAATAGCATTCATGAAATTACCCCAGATCGATGGGATGTATCTAAATACTATTCTACCGATCGAAATGCTTTCAACAAAAGTGTTAGTAAATGGGGTGGTTTATTGAATCAAATTGATACTTTTGATGCACCTTTTTTCCATATTTCTCCTCTAGAGGCTGAGAATATGGATCCTCAGCAACGGTTATTACTAGAGGAAACGTGGCATTGCATAGAGGATGCTGGCGTGTCACTTAGCAAATTACAGAAAGGTAATACATCTGTCTATGTAGGTGTGGCTTCGACAGATTATTATCAATATCTTGTTGCACCAGAGATACAAATAAATAGCTATGTTTGTTTGGGTTCTTATGAAGGCATTGTAGCAAATCGTTTGTCTTATTTTTTCAATTTAACAGGTGAAAGTCAATCAATTGACAATGCATGCGCTTCATCTCTTGTGGCTTTACATGAGGCAAGAAAAAATTTATTAGGTGGTACCAGTGAGTATTCTATTGTTGCAGGGGTAAATATTATATGTCACCCATGGAAGTATATTTCTTTTTCTAAAGCGAACATGTTAAGTCCTGATGGACAATGTAAAACGTTCGATTCGAGAGCGGATGGATATGTTCCTGGTGAAGGTGTGGGTGTATTATTACTTGAACCTCTAGAAAAAGCGCTGGAAAAACAGCATCATATTTATGGAATTTTGAAAAGCTCATCGGTTCATCATAGTGGAAAAACAAAGTCGCTCACAGTTCCTAAAGTAGAAGCACAACAGAGAGTCATAGCCGAAGCCATTTTAAACTGTAAAATTTCTTCTGAAAGTATTACATATCAAGAGGCACATGGGACAGGAACTTCATTAGGTGATCCAATTGAAATAGAGGCGTTAACTCGAGCATTTCATACAAAACAAAAGCAGTATTGTCATATCGGTTCTGTTAAAACCAATATAGGTCATCTAGAGGGTGCAGCAGGAGTTGCTGGTGTTATTAAGGTTTTACTCATGATGCAGCATAAAAAAATTCCTAAAACTCTAAATATCACTACTGTCAATCCTATTATTGATTTTGAAAATTCACCATTCTGTTTATCGAAAGAGCTTGCTGATTGGAAATTGCCTAAATCAATTCCTGTGAGGAGAGCTGGAGTGAGTTCATTTGGAGCTGCGGGAGTGAATGCTTATATAATATTAGAAGAGTATTTTCCTCAATATTTGAAAAAGACACGTAAAAAAACAGAACTATATTTGCCTTTTATATTATCTGCAAAAAAAGAAATTAGTCTGAAGAAATTATCACAAGAATGGATGCGTTATACGCAGACAGAAACGTTTCAAAATCAATCATTAGACGATATCTGTTATACCTTGGCGACAGGGAGAGAGCTGTTTAACTATAAACTTGGAGCCATTGTACGGAACAAAAGAGACTTAGTTCAGTTTCTTGAACAAACCAATCAAGGTTCCCATGATGTTTATAATAAAGGTACTATATTTCAAGAGCAATCTTTGATATTACGATTGGGGCCTGCATTAGGATTTTCATATTCCAAATTCAGCGATGCTTGTCAACTTTATCCGGTACTTAAAAAACTGGAAAATGAATGTTTTAAAAAAATTAGCCAACTAGATAAAGGAAAATCCCTATTAAAAAAATTTCATAGCTCTGAAACATCTTTTCAGCTTGTTAAAAATTTTCTTGCATTATTTATTATAAGTAAAGCTTTATTTGAAACTGGGTTACAGCCCCGCTTTCTTATGGGGAGCAACATAAATAATGCTGTCATGAGTGGTATGCTTGACTTTAATTCCGCTATTCAATTTCTAATGGGTAAGAAGGAAACACTTCATCTAAAGCGGCCTCGCATCAGTTTTTACGATGTCAAACAAAAAATATTTATTGAACCGTACTATATACCTGCAGCTTATTGCCATACACTAATGAGAGAGTTAGAAAAGAATATTGATGCGAAAAATAATATTTTTGAAAAATGTCGTCAATTAGAAATTAATCAATATACATTCAAAAAATATATTTTAGAATGGAAGGAAGTTTTAGAAAAAAATGGAATAAATATCAAAAATGCGTTACATAAACCAGGAATACTTGATAATAATCAGCAGATATTATTATTAGTACTATTACTTTTCTGTTTGAAGAAGCTTAATCAAAAATGGGATTTAACCGAGAAAATTTATATTAATAATCCTGGGATATTAGAAATTATTGATCTTATGGTTGATGAAGTATTAACTCAGGGGGAAATCGTTGAATTATTTCTTGATTCTAGAGAAATTACTCAAGAAAAAATTGTAGCCAAAATTAAAGAGCGTGAGTATCGCATTAACCGAAATAAGCCTTACATTCTACTTAAACAGTTTAATAAAATAATTCATGAAATTCCAAATGCCAATGTTTGGTTAGAACAGAGTTTTCAAGAAAATAGTGTAGTTGAAGAGAAGCTACCTCAAAGTATTAAATATCCTTTGTATGTTAATATTGGCAGTAATGCACAATCTTTTAATTTTAAAAATAGTTCTTTTCTAGATCTGGTAGATATTCTACACGCCTTGCCCACTTTTTTAATGGACTTGTGGAACAAAGGCATACCTATTGATTGGGAAAAATGGTATTTCAGTAGAGGACGTAAGACAGTTGCATTGCCGACATATCCCTTTGCAAAAGAAAAATATTGGATAGAGACCTCTGTTGATACGGTTTCTCAGCCTCACTTTAAAACTATTCTGCATCCTTTATTACAAGAAAACAAATCTAATATGTCAGAATTAAAATATACTTCGATATTTACAGGAGAAGAATTTTTTTTAAAAGACCATGTGATCCAAGGTATTAAAATTTTACCCGGCGTTGCTTATCTTGAGATGGCTGACCAAGCTATTCGTGAAGTGTTAGATGAATTTGATGCAAGCAAACAAGTAATTCAGTTTAAAAATATAGTGTGGACACGACCAATTATTATAAATGAGCCTACTTCTGTTACTATTTCACTTTATCCTGAAGAAAAAAATATCATATTTTTTGAAGTAACTACAGAAAAAGAAAATGAAATTGTAGTGCATAGCCAAGGTGTGGCGCATCTTTTGAATCTTTCAAAAATGAGTCATCCCATTAACTTAACAGAATTACAATCACACTGTCATGAAGAGCCAAGAATAATTTCAAAAATTTACGATTATTTTTCTGCTCGCGGATTAGAGAAAATGTACGTGAATAAAGAGCGCAATGTAGCATTAGTGTCATTGCGATTACCTGATAGTATCATGAATACATTTAAAGACTATCAACTCCATCCGAGTTTATTAGATGCAGCCATAGGAGTAGGTATCATATTTCGCTCGTTACAAGAAGAGAATGCATCTTTTCCGATATTGCCATTTTCATTGGATAAGATAACCATTTTAAAACCTTTCTCCCCCAAGATGTGGGCATTGGTGAGAAGAAATGCAGATGTATCGAATGCAATACAAAAGCTTGATATTGATTTGTGTGATGAAGCAGGTGAAGTATGCGTTAAAATAAGAGGATTTACGGCGCGTATATTAGGGAGGGTTGCGATTACTACAAATCAAACACACATTGGCGCATTAGTTATGG
>JAHCAO010000017.1 GCA_019634835.1 Gammaproteobacteria bacterium | reverse complement strand
AATGCCATTATTGTCGATGATGTTATTAATGAAGATGATCTGGATTTAATGACAGACAACACGAGAAAGGCTTTGAAACAGCTGTGGGATGCTATCAATCCAGAAAATTACAATGAATGCCAAATAGGGCTGGTATTTGATGTGCTGATTTATTTGGAAGCATTAGGACTCTATGACAAAAATTTCGATACATTTGGAACTTGGGATAGACGTTCATTCTGGTGTGTGAGAGTGAAAGAATTAATTGCATCAGTTCTCCCCACCATTTATTTGCGAGCGCATTGTGGGGGCATTGGCAACGTGGTAAATGGTGACATCGTAGCGTGGGATAAATTAAGTGGGAGGGGTTGTTTGCTCGTAGATGGCTCATCTTATTTTAATCGTCATTCTAATAATTTACCGGCGAGGCGGTTTTTTGTTGGATATTATGGCGTGGCATCGCAGATAGCGGGGACCAGCTACTCGTCGTTTTCAAAACTTATGTCAAGTAACAACGAGAGCTGGGCCAGACTTTATGCAGCAATATTTCCGCGCCAACACACCAGCTTGTCTAACTCGATGAGATAGCGTTGCAATAATGCGGAAGCGTGCGCGATAGGCTTAAGCATCTTTCATACAGAATGTTCATCATGATGCGCCTGCAGCGGTTCCAAGATGCCTAACTGCGCAACTGTTTTAGAAAATGAATCCAGCGCTTCTTCAGAAAATTCATTATGCGGCTGATAAGTTCCACTGTGCAACGTTTCAATAGGAATTTCTTTCAAAACCCCTTTGCTAAACATGGCATGAACCGTTATCGTTTCCATTTTTTATCCATAGTGAAAGGATTTTCTATGCAATCATTGCCTCGCGGCATGGCAGCTGTTTTAGATTCATTTAGCCACTTATTTACTTTGCCAACATGGGTGCATGTCCAAGTACGGTTAATGGGCGCCATCTTATGCCAAGGCGCGCGGCGTGTCAGCTCCATTTTACGCGTTATGGGCTTATCACAAGAAAAACGTTTTGAAAAATATCATCGTGTTCTGAATCGAACGAAATGGAACAGTCTGTTTGGTGCAAAAATTTTATTGGGGCTCTTGGTACAGGTATTACCCGCATCATTTCCTATATTAATCGTTGTTGATGACACCATAGAACGACGAAGCGGTAAAAAAATTAAGGCAAAAGGCTGTTATCGCGATGCATGCCGGTCAACGGAAAAACTCGTTGTCAAATGCTTTGGATTAAAATGGATTTGTCTGATGTTGATTGTTCCGCTGCCTTGGTGCAAACGTCCATGGGCGCTCCCCTTTATGACCTTGCTTGCTCCTTCAAAAAAAGCAAATATAGCAGCAGGCAAAGAACAGAAAACCAGTATTGATTGGACCATTATTGCTATACGTGTAATATCTCGCTGGCTCACAGGAATTTTAATGACTCAAGGTTTGAGGGTGAATATATAAAAATTAAATCTGATGAGTGGGAAATCTTGCTAAATCAGCTTGTACGAGCGGCATAATTGGCCAAAGTCGAGTTTCCTTATTATCAGTTTTTTATGCAGAGTCGCTTCTGACTCTTTGCACCTGTTTAAAACTGGGATAACATATGACTTTTATGTTAAGGGTTTACACAAATCCTAGCCGGGGCATTTTCTCAATATAGTCGATATCATTGAGCAGATGCAGGTGAGTAACTAAATAATTGATATGGGCTAATTTTATATAAGGAAAAATCTCATGCGTAAAAATCTTCTCGTTGCTTCTCTTGTTGGGTTATGCGTCGTTGGTCTTACCGCTTGCTCCAGAGGTGAAGAAAATAAACCAGCTGATTCTACTACCACAACGACAGCAATGACTTCCCAAGATCAAGCTCCAGTTGATCAAAATCAAATAGCTGCCGAGCAAACTGCAGATGCTTCTTCTGTTCAACCGGAAGCTAGCCAACCAGTTGCTGATAACAGTCAGTCAGCGGCTGCTTCAGAATCACAAACATCTGTTCCTATTGCAACAGCAGATAATAATAACAATCCATCTACACCAGCTATGGGTTCTGCGCCAGTAATAGATTCTTCTCCAGCCATGGGTTCTGCACCAGTTACGGATTCTAATTCAACCACAACGGGTACCAGTAATTAGTTTCATTCTCTTCTCACTTCTCATGTGCTGATCAGCACATGAGAAGTTTTGAGGATCAATAGGTCTTCATGTTTCGTCTTCTTAGTTAATTCGCAATCAATCATTTACGGGATCTGATGGCTGCTCCTGTGAATGTGTTAATGCTTTACTCAAATATTAACGGAGAAAATCTCCCTAATAATCAGTACTGATGCAATAGAATTTTATGTTACTCTTATGCGATCTTTTTTAAGAGGTTGGACAAAAAAATAATTATGAATACATGCAGGACAAGGTTAGAGTCTGTTGGTCATTGGGTTCTTAAGCGAAAAATGAAAGTTGATACGATCAAGAGAACCTGGTTGCTTATCGTTAGATTTTTATGGCAACTGTTGTGGACGTTAATGTTGAGTGTGTGTTTTACTTCTCCTTCTTTTTCCCAGCCATCTCTATTAGCAACAACATTACCGACAAAAAATGCTGTGGTGTCGTTAAGCAATACAGGCCAATTGACCAATCCCAATCCGCCTAAAAGATTATGGAATTTACAAGATGCTGACATTTTAAGTGTGATTACTGAAGTATCTCAAGAAACAGGCAAGAATTTTATCGTGGATCCACGGGTTAGTGGAAAAATTTCGCTAATATCTAGTAAACCTTTGAAGCAAAGTGAAGTCTATCAGGTTTTCCTTTCTGTTCTTGGCGTGCTTGGATATTCTGCTATTCCTAGTGGCAACGTTATCAAGATAGTGCCAAATATGGAAAGCGGAGAACAAGCTGTGCCTCTAGCTTCGCGCCAAGCTCCAGGCAGGGGCGATGAAGTCGTGGTACGTGTCATCCCATTAGAAAATGTTTCTGCTTCACAACTTATTCCAGTGTTGCGCCCGATGTTACCGCAATGGAGCAATATTGCTGCTTATACGCCTGGGAATGTCATCATCTTATTGGGCAGGGCTTCAAACTTAAACCGTATCTATAGCATTATTGAAGATGTAGATAAAGCATCCACCAGCGGTATACAAATCATTCCTCTAAAACATGCTTCAGCGCCGCAAGTAGCCGTTGTGTTAAATAACCTGCAGGCTGCGGCGCGCGCATCGGGTGAGTCGACTTCTGTTTCTATTGCGGTCGATGAGCGTAGTAACAGTGTTTTATTAAGTGGCCCTAAAGCTGTTCGTTTGCGTATGCGTGTGCTGATTGCACAATTAGATGCACCTAGCCAAGCACCGTCAGGTAACACGGAAGTGATTTATTTACGCTATCTAGAAGCAAAGACCTTAGCACCGTTATTAAGCAAAATTGCAGCCAATATTCTTGGGAAAAATGGTGGGTCACAATATGATACAAGTGCGGTGAATTCTTCCACCACATCCAGTACATCTACCACAACAGCAAGCACATCAAAAGATTCCTCTGCTACCTCGACAAATATTCAAGCTGAACCTAACACCAATGCTATTATTATTACCGCGCCGCCTGCTCTTATGCGGGCGATAAAGTCAGTGATTGCAAAACTAGATATTCGTCCCGCCCAAGTGCTAGTGGAAGCTATTATTGCTGAGATCGATGAAAGCAATATCACTAGCTTAGGTATCCAATGGGGCAGTGTTACCTCTGATGGTACTGTGCAAAGTACCGCGAATGGGGCGGCTACCTCATTTCCTCCTTTTGGCGCCGGCATAGTGGGAATTATGCCTAGTGTGCAAATTCAAGCTGTATTAAGTTTGCTGCGCAATCAAAAGGGCGTAGATATTCTCTCGACACCGTCTATTATGGTGTTAGACAATCAAAAAGCTACTATTGAAGTGGGACAAGCTGTACCGTTTCAAACAGGATCCTATGCAACGTCAAGTAATACGACAACGGTCACGCCGTTTACCACGATTGAATCCAAGCCAGTCACGTTAAAGTTAGATGTAACGCCGCAAATAAATTTAGGAACGTCGGTGCGGTTGAAGCTAAGCTTAAAAAATGACACGTTACAAAACCCGCAAAACCCAGGTCTAACACCTTTAATCAATACGAGTAAAATTAGCAACACGGTCATTATTAAAAGTGACGATGTGTTAGTGTTGGGAGGGTTGATCAGCAACTCTAATAATGAAAATATCAATAAAGTGCCTATTTTAGGAGATGTTCCTATTATCGGGCCGTTGTTCTGGCAGAGGACCACTAATCAGCAAAAGAAAAATCTTATGGTGTTTATTAAACCGATTATTATTCAAAACAACGATAATGCCATGGTGATTTCAGAGTCAAAGTATAATACTTTACGTAGAACACAAGCGAATTTCAGGCAAGATTTATCCACGATTGGTGATAAGCCTGTTTCTACCAAGTTGCCACCATGGAAGAACAAAAAAGATTTGCCATTGCCATTTGGAAGTCATTGTCCACCAGGAAGTGTTTCATGCAAGCTGGAAGAGTAAATCCACTACGTTTTGCATTTGCCAAACGCCATGGTGTGTTAGTCACCAATATTGAAGATCATGCTGCGACAGTCGTTTATCATCAAAAACCAACCATTACGGTGCTCATCGAAATTCAGCGGCGATTACAAATACCTATCGTATTAGAGCAAGTCAGTAGTGAAACTTTTAATGAATTATTGGTAAGAACTTATGAAACAGATTCTTCGACTGCCATGCAAATGGCTGAAGATCTAGGTGAGTCCCTCAATCTTTCTGATTTAATGCATGAGCTTCCAAAGGCAGAAGATTTGTTAGAAAAACAAGATGACGCGCCTATCATTCGTTTATTAAATGCGTTGTTGAGTGAAGCAATAAAAGAAGAAGCATCAGATGTTCATATTGAAACATTTGAAAATCACGTTACTATCCGGTTTCGTACAGATGGTATTTTGCGTGAAATTCTAGAGCCACCGCGGATTCTTGCACCTCTCATTATTTCTCGCATCAAAGTTATGGCACGCTTAGATATTGCAGAAAAGCGGTTGCCGCAAGATGGGCGTATTACGTTGCGCATTGGTGGACGTGCGGTGGATGTGCGTGTATCCACTATGCCTACGAATCATGGCGAGCGAGCGGTGCTACGTTTATTGGATAAGCAAACGGCACGACTGGATTTGGCTGAACTAGGAATGGATGCTAAATCACTAGAGTTATTTGTGGCATTAATCAAAAAACCGCACGGAATTATTCTTGTGACGGGCCCTACAGGATCAGGTAAAACAACAACGCTATATGCTGGTTTAATCATTTTGAATGATAAAAAGCGTAATATTTTAACGGTTGAGGATCCCATTGAATATGATTTAGTTGGTATTGGACAAACCCAGGTAAATAATAAAATTAATATGACATTTGCAAAGGGGTTGCGTGCCATTTTGCGACAAGACCCCGATGTAGTGATGGTCGGAGAAATTCGTGACCTTGAAACAGCACAAATTGCCATACAAGCCAGTTTAACTGGCCACTTAGTGCTTTCTACCTTACATACAAATAGCGCAATCGGTGCTATTACGCGTTTGGATGACATGGGAGTAGAACCATTTTTACTTGCATCAAGTTTAGCTGGCGTACTGGCTCAGCGGTTGATGCGGTTATTGTGTAATAATTGTAAAAAACCGATGTTGGTAACAGCGAAAGAGTGTGAGTTACTGGGTATTGCTGAATCCTCCTCAGCAGTTATTTATCATCCTGTTGGGTGTGTCCATTGCAGGCAAACTGGGTATGCTGGTAGAAGCGGTGTGTATGAATTGATTGCTATAGATGAATCGCTGCGTACTATGATTCATGATCGTGTGCCTGAGCAGAAAATGCGAAAGTATGCGCGCGGTTTATATCCTAGTTTAAGGCAAGATGGTTTTCGTCGTGTGCTAAAAGGCGAGACCTCACTAGAAGAAATTTTACGTGTGACGAGTGAAGATTAAGAGTGCACTATGCCAGCTTATCATTACATAGCGGTTAACAGTGGCGGCCAAGAACAAAAAGGGATCATGGAAGCAGAGAGCGAGAAGCATGCGCGGCAATTATTACGAGATAAGTCACTAGTTCCTATTCTTGTGCGCCCTGCACAAGAAAAAAAAGGGATTAAAAAAGTTAATCAGTGGACTTTGTCTACTAAGCCACGTGGATTAAGCAGTAAAGAATTAGCATTAGTCACTCGGCAATTCGCTACCTTATTATCAGCAGGGCTGCCTATCGAAGAATCCTTGTTGGCTGTGGCGGAGCAAACGGAAAAAGCGCGTATCAAAGGATTGCTTTTTTCTGTGCGTAGCAAGGTAGTGGAAGGTCATGCGTTAGCATCAGCATTACGTGAACATCCGGAGGCTTTTTCTGAATTATTTTGTGCGACGATAGCGGCGGGGGAAAAGACAGGACATCTGGATAAAGTGTTGCTGCGGCTTGCAGATTATACAGAACAACAATGGCAAGTGCGTCAGAAATTGAAAACAGCACTTATTTATCCCAGCATGATTGTCTTAGTGGCGGTAGGTATCGTAGGATTTTTGCTTGAGTATGTTGTTCCAAAAATGGTTGCGGTATATGGGCATCTTAATCAAGCATTACCATTGATGACAGAAATATTGATTGCTGCTAGTAATGCGGTAAAGAATGATGGAGTGTACGTATTTATTATTCTGGTGTTGGGCATTTTCTTTTGGCGGCGAGCACTAAAGAGTAGCGCAATGCTACGTGAGCAATCACATCGTTTTTTATTGCGTATACCATTAATAGGTTATGCGATTAAAACATCTAATACCGCACGTTTTTCCCGCACTTTATCTATTCTTTCTGCATCAGGTGTGCCGATACTGGAGGCAATGAATATCTCCGCGCAGCTGATTACGAACATTCCTATTCGCCGTGCGGTACAAGAAGCAGTGAATCATGTACGAGAGGGTGCAACCATCCATCTTGCCTTAAAGCAAACCCGGTATTTTTCTCCAATGAGCATACATATGATTGCAAGTGGTGAAGCAAGTGGTCAGCTTGAAACTATGCTAGATCGTGTTGCTCTTACTCAAGAAGATGAAATTAGTCGTTTAATTGAAGTTGCGTTAGCACTCTTTGAGCCTGCAGTGATTCTTATTATGGGCGCGATTGTGTTATTCATCGTGCTTGCTGTATTACTGCCTATTTTTAACTTAAATGAGTTAACGTAATAGGATGAGTTCATTTCATTGGTTACGATACTAATAGTGAGTTTGTGCATGATCACTACCTCTAAATCGTACGTATGATATGTAAGCCGTAATTTGTCAAACTATGCCTGTTTGAATTTGAGTGATCATCTACTCAATGATATCGATATGCATGCCGCCAAAGACTTGTTCGATGGTTTCTTCCGCAGCATCGGCGAGCGTATAGCCTGTTTCACCAAACCAGCGGCGGATAGCCACTAATTCACGGCCACGAAGGAAAATATAAAATCCTAGATAAGCCACATCAGGTTCTATCTTGCTGATTTCTTGAAAGGTATAACGCTCTGCATAGGGTAGCCGCTTACGTGACTCGGTGTTGGTATACTCGGAGAGAATTTTGAATGCTGCGTCTGCTGTTTCAGCTTGCTCGCAACGTTCTTGTACCGTTTCGTAGTCATGAATGCGCTGATGAACAATTTTTTCTAATTCATCTTCGTCAAATAATTCAGAAAAACCATGCGGCAATCGCTCGTTGAGGCCGAAAACTTTATTAATGAAGTCAGCTTTTTTTATCTTAATAATAGAAGGATCAATGAGCTTGTGTAGAAAAGGAACTAATAAGCAAGCGCGTTTAAATGAGGGTAAGTTGAGATACAAGGCTTTTTCTTTGAGAAGAAATGTACCTAGTCGTGTTGGATTTTTTGGGTTCTTTTTAAAAGAGTCGAGTGATTCAAAGTGTATATCGTCACACTCATTGCGCCAGAAAATATTCCATCCGTTTGTTTGTTTATTTTCAATGCATTTCAATTTACTTAAGGCTTCGATGAATGCATCTCGTTGTAAAAGATCGTAAACAATACGAATAGGTTGATAAGCCTCACCTGTTTCTACGGTTAGAAAAGGCTTTTGCAACCGTTCAAACATGATAATCTCCTATTGTCATGACGCTATATTTACCCATTGCCCTTAATTAGCTTGAGCTACCCACCATTTCGTCCAAGCCTTGGTTTGGGCGCTGCTTCAGTGTCATTCTTTAGCTCGCTTGGTTTGTTAATATCAGTTATGCGGTGTTGCTTCTTCACTTGCTCTTTGAGTTGATGATTCAAGGTGGTAGCTTCTTCAATTTTTTCATTAAGCTTTTGTTTTTGCTCATTAAGTTTTTGCTTTTGCTCTGGCGTTACACTTTGCAAATTGCTAGAAAGATAGGCTTGTTGTTGAAATAATGCTTGTGCTTCTTGAGCAACCTTGTTGGTTTCTAACGCCGTTTTTATCATTGCGTCTTGCTCCTGAATAATCTTCCTTGCTACATCTTGAGACAGCTCAGTCTGAGGGGCTAATAAAGCTAATTGAGCATTGATGTTCTTCTGGATACGATGATTTATTTCTCCTAGCTTTTTATTTTGTTCATCAAGGCGAGTTGCTATTTCAGAAAACGTTGCATTACTGATATTAGTAGGTGTTATAGGTGTTGCAAGCGGCTGAGCAGCTTGCATTTTTTTCAGAGTTGCATTTTGTGAGTATCTCTCTTTTAACTGATCCTCGAGTAATGCTAAGATTTTTTTCGCATTCTCGCTGATGTTGTCCATTACTTTCGAGATTTCTTCGCCTACTCCTAAAAGAGCAGTATAAATTCTATGAATTTCTTGTTGGTCTTTTGGATCCATAATGACTCCCCGTCGAACGGTGTTACTTTCAGGTTTAATGTAATTCAATTATAATCACTTTTTCTTACTACTAACTTAAATTGTACCCTTTTTCAATGCAGTAGGTACAACTATCGGTTTTAGATCGCTGTTATTAAGAGCCAATTTATTTTCCTGAATCATGTAACTGTTTACAATTTAAACAAATTTTGGTACATTTGCAATCTTAACTTAAAGAAGATGGACGCTATAATAATGAATGATCGATTTTACTCAATAAATTATCGCCGTGCAGCTGGTTTTACTCTTATCGAAGTGATGGTTGTAGTCGTGATTCTAGGTATTTTAGCTGCGATTATTGTTCCTAAAATCATGAGTCGGCCGGAACAAGCACGTATTGTTAAAGTTAAACAAGATATTACAGCAATTCAAAGCGCATTAGACTTATATAAGCTGGATAATGGATTTTATCCAACAACAGACCAAGGGTTGCAAGCGCTGGTTACTAAACCCTCTATTCCACCAGTCCCGCGTGATTGGAAGACAGAAGGATATTTGCAAGATTTGCCAAACGATCCGTGGGGACAAGCGTATCAATATATGAATGATAATGAAAAAGTAAGAATTTTCAGTTATGGTCCCAAGGGCAGAGAGGCAAATAGCGAAATTGGTAATTGGAACATGAATGGTGAGACTCAATCATCGTGATTCAACGCGCTGATCGTTTGTCGGCTGGATATACGCTGATTGAAATTTTGATCGTGATTTTTATTATCAGTATTGTGACGAGTGTCGCGCTATTAAGTATTAGTCACAATGAAAATAAGCGGCTAGAATCGTTTACTAGAGAGTTCGTACAAATCATGACGTTAGCTGAAGAACAAGCGATGTTGCAGCCAACAGTTCTTGGTCTAAAATTAGATAAATACTCTTATCAATTTGCCAGTTATCATTCTCCTTTAGGCGAACAAAAAAATCCATGGGTACCGTTACAGGACAAAATTCTTGGAAACCATAAAATTCCAAGTAATATACAATTGGACATGAAAATGACAGGGAAACAAGTATCGGATTCTAGTGACAGTGCTCAGACAAATCTTCCGCAAATTATTATTTCTACGAATGGTGACATTACCCCATTTACTATTTACGTGGCGAAGCGTGGACAAAAACCCCGATATGTGATTAAGGGCGAGGCAGATGGTAGCATCTCTAGTCATTCGCTGTCTTAATCACGCAAATCTTATTAAAAATAAACAGATTGGCCTCACATTAATTGAAGTCCTTATTGCTCTCGCTATTATCAGCATAGCCATGACCGCAGTGATTAAATCTGCTTCACAAAATATTAACGCCACGGGTTACCTGCAAAACAAGACCCTTGCCATGTTAGTAGGGCAGCAAGTGATCAATGAAACACGTGTCGGTTTGCTCAAAATAGGTAATTCATCAGGTAATCAAAAGCTGACAACAAAAATGTTAGGACAAGAGTGGTACTGGCAATTAGAAGCAGAAGAAACACCGAATAAGCATATCAAAAAAATAACGGTGAAAGTATTTGCAGATGAAAATGAGGAAGGGTCGCCCATTATTACCTTAGAGAGTTATGTGTATCATGCGGAATAAAAGTGTCATCAGCATTGCTGCGAAAGGTTTTACTTTACTTGAGGTTCTCATTGCGCTTTTTATTTTTACTATTCTTTCTATGATTTTGGTGACAGCTTTACACAGTGTGATTCAGTCTCAAGCGGGGACAGAAAATAAAGCGGGGCGGCTGCGCCAATTACAAATTACATTACTGATCATGGCACGAGATATTGAGCAAACAGTCAATCGTCCAGTGCTAAATCATTTAGGCAAAGAAGAAGCAGCTTTTGTTGGTGCTCCACGTAAATTTGCTTTTACGCATACTGGGTTTGCGAACCCAATAGGTACGTTTGCGCGTAGTACCTTACAGCGCACAGGATATATTTGGAACGAAGCGGTATTGTCGCGTATGACGTGGCCAGTACTCGATCAGGCACCTCAAACTCAAGCTCACAATCGGCGATTATTAACAAACGTGTCAGACGCACACTTTCAATATCTTGGTGAAGATGGCCGTTTCTATGATCATTGGCCTCTTGAGGGAGGGGGAAATCAACCACTACCGCGTGCAATAAGAGTGTATTTATCTATTCCGCATTGGGGAAAACTCAGTCAGCTATATGTTATTCCAGTGCAAGGCAGCAAGACTACAATAGACGCCGCTAAGCCAAGTGTGCCGCCGTCAGGTGCTGCGGGCTAGAGAGAAAAGGGGGCATACGAGTTTTTTGCAACGAGAGGATGAGGATATTTTGTATGAACCATTCACTCGCAGACAGGAGTCTGCGAGAGCAAAACCCAATCAGGGATGAGTGTGTTTTGCGGTGAAGGGTGAAGGAAAAATACGCTTATTCTCTCGTTGTAAAAAACTCGTCATGTACCCGAGAAAAGTGATAGGCATAAAATAGGTGTCATAACGAAGTGAAACAGATAGTGGGAACTCCTGCAAAAAGTTTATTAAGAACAAGTTCAACACCCAGGCAGCAAAAAGGTGTTGTGATTGTTGTCGCACTTTTTTTTGTTGCTATTGTTGCAGTAATGGCTTACTTCATGATGTCGAGATTAGAGCGGGACATACGCCGTACAAGTTTATTATTACGCGATACCCAAGCGGAGTTTTATGCACAAGGCTCTATTGCGTGGGCAATGGAACAATTACGTGATAATTTAGCTAAGCAAAAACCCAATGTTCCTGTCGATGTTATGCCGATAAGATCACCAGAAAATAGAGTGAATGGATATAAGATATCTAGCACCATTACCGATATGCAAGCGCGTGTTAATCTGAATAATCTTGTCAATAAAGAATCTCAGACAGACTTAAAACAGTTATTACATATCGTTGCTCCCAAAATAAGCGAGCAAGAAGCTCAAGAGATTGTTCTTGCTGTTACTGATTGGGTAACACCAGGGCAACAACAAAATGCATACAATAAATATTATCTACATTTAACGCCCCCGTATCGTGCTGCGCATAGGCCTATGGCGAGTGCGAGCGAATTGCAATTAGTGAAAGGCATGACACCAAAGTTATTTTTAGCCTTACAGCCTTACATTACAGCATTGCCAGTTCAGACCTTAGTGAATATTCAAACCGCTCCGGCGCCAGTGATTGCCGCATTAAGTCCTAACATGACATTGGAAACGGGAAAAGCAATAGAGAAATTACGTTCACAAGTGACGATCTCTTCTACGCAAGTATTTTTGAACTTGGATTTAGTGAAAAATCATAATATACCTGCGGAGAAAATTACTGCGCTAAGCAATTATTTTTTGGTGGAGACTATAGTAGAAATAGAGAAGCAGCATATTGTGCTTTATACTCTTCTCGAGCGTGCTGCCAGTGATGGTAAAGGAGCAATTAATATAATATGGCAAAGCAAAAGTGTGCCAGGTTAGTATAGGGACAATCCCAGTTTGATCAGGTGCATGATGAGTTTTTTGCAGCGGGAAGATAAGGATCGATATGCAAGATAAACTAGTTATTTATTTACACGCTCACGATATGCTTCATCCCAGCTGGATGGTAGTGGACACTCATCGTGTTGTCACGCAATCGGTGTTTTATGGTAATCCAGCGGAATTATCTTTAGCTGCATCTGACAAGGAAGTGGTAGTCATTGTACCAGGAGAAGACATATTACTGACTTCCGTTATGTTACCTAAAATGAGCCGTGCGCGGCTTGTACAAGCACTTCCTTATGCATTAGAAGAGCAGCTTATCAGTGACATTGAGGAACTACATTTTGCTTTGGGAGAACCCATGCAAGATGGAAGCATTGCTGTTGCTATTGTGGCAAGGGAAAAAATCCAAGAATGGCTGGCGCTTTTACAATCATGGAAAATTCAAGCAGATGTTTTTTTGCCAATGACATTGGTATTACCATTTCAAGAAAACGAGTGGCAAATTTTAGTGTCTGATATCGTGATAGTGCGCACAGGAATTTGCCAAGGATTCATTTGTGATAAGAGTAATTTAAATGAATGGGTGGCAATTGCATTAAGCTCAGGTGAAAAGTTTCCGGATGCTATTCATATTCATAATTACACGCCACATACAGTAGCTGCTGAACTAAGCGCGCCAGTAAATATTACCGAGGATTTCAATCAGCCAGAACAATTATATAAGGATTTAGCGTTGCATGTTGCTCATTCACACGCAATGAATTTACTGCAAGGTGCTTATAAAACAAAAAAATTCATATTTCCTCGCATGCGAAAAATTTGGAATTTTACTTTTTATTTAGTAATGACATGGGTGGCTTTACTGTTCCTTTATCCTACGGTCTCTTATTTTATTCTCAAGCAGCGCCTCTCAGGCATAGAAACACAAATGGCACAAATTTATAAGCGGAATTTTCCGCAAGCTAGCAGCATGATTGCGCCAAAACTACGCATGGAAGAAAAGCTACATAAGTTAATGGCGCAAGTGGAGAATAATAAATTATTAGTGATGATAGATTATCTGGATAAAGCAGCCGTAGAAACGCCAAATATCACATTGAAACGGTTCGATTTTCAAAATAATCAACTTACATTAGAGATAACAGCGCTATCTTCTGAAGATATTGATAAATTCACTCATTTTTTGACACAGCAAGGATTTAATCTCAAACAACAGAGTGCTAATTTAATTGATGCACGGATTAATGCGACCATCGTGATGGAATAAGTGAGAGCAATCATGAAAGAGTTATGGGCAAAAATGAAAGAGTGGTGGTCGGGGTTAGCGCTTCGCGAGAAGCAAGTAATCGGCATTGGTACTGTTTTGCTGGTTCTTTTCATTGCTTATCAATGGGTATGGGCGCCTTATCTAAATCACATTGTACAGATGCGTGAGCAAATTGTGGCAAGTCAAAAAACGCTGTCATGGATGCAGGCTGCCAATGATGTGATACAAAAAGTAGAAAATAAAACAAAAGAAAAAAATAAATCTATTTCTCTAGTGGTTTTATTGAGTCAGATTCAAAAACAAATTGCACAAGCAGGTCTTGGGCAATCGCTGACCCAATTAAAACAAGCGTCAAATGATTCGGTGGAAATTCAGTTCCAGAAGGTAGAGTTTGATAAACTCATTAAACTGCTTGTTGTGATTATTAAAGAGCAAAATGTCTCGGTGACGCGGATGTCTGTGATTGCTAATAGCGTACCTGGGCTGGTGAATACCAGCATTGTGATGAAGTTATAAGGATGTATCACGAGTTTTTTACAGCGAGAAGCGGAGCAATCATGAGGGTAGCTATCGGATCCCAAAAAACGGAGTAACGATTCACGGGGGTAGTCATCGGGCCCAAAAAACGGAAGCTGGTAGATAGCACCATTCAAGTCATCACGACGGCTCGCTTTGTAATACAGTAGATGGGTTGAAATAGTAGCCTTTATTCTTTCGCTTGCATCCCTCTTAACGAGCCTTCATAGCTTCGACATCGCAGAGCTTCCGTTTTTTGGGATCCGATAGCTACCCTCATGATTGCTCCGCTTCTCGCTGTAAAAAACTCACCTGCACCTAGCTATAGAGCATGTCAAAACGGAAATCAAAATCAATGCGCTTTATAGGGTTCCTGTGACCTCAAGTATGTTTTCTGGTGCCATGTATGGGTGGGTGTCGCTGCATCTTTGTCCGTAGAGATCAGATGTAATGCTTGTATAGCAGGCGCATAACCTTGGTTAGCTGAGCGTTTAATCCAGAAGTCACCTACATCAGTATCTTGCGCAACGCCTAGCCCATAATAATACATATATCCTACTGCGTACTGAGCCTCAGCGTTTCCATCACAAGCTAGCGGTAATAATTGGCGCATTGCGCGTCTATAATAACCATCATGAAAATATCGTTTACCTTGCTGTAATTCGGATGTCATGCGTGGTGAAGGTGTCGCACAAGCAAAAAGTGACAACGATAATAAGCAAATAAGCAATGCTCTAATCATCTTACAAACGTCCCTTGGTTTTTGGTTTAAATTTTAAATGTTCGCGTGGCAAGAGTAATTTTTCGAGGTGGCCATCGTTTTCTAATATGACAGCGTCAGAGGTGATTTCATACACTCTTACGCCATAAGGTAAGTGGTCACCTAGCTGATAAATTTTACTCGGTTGCCCAGCAATGGAAATATAGGCTTTTGATACGGAATGAGATTGTTCAGTTTCCACTTTAACAATACCTGTGACACTTAATTGTAGATTAGTAATAGGCATATCACCTAATTTGTTTAGCGACTGGCCAAATAGATGCTCACCAGAAATAGAGGAGATTATCTTATTCATGGTGTCTGGTGTTGTTATGGTAGAAATCGGCTCTGGTTTGTCATGGGCCAAACCCCAATCACTATGCCATTGCCAAACCACGTATAGAAAAGTTGCACATACCATTGCCAAAAGGGCAATAAAAATGCCTATCATGGTTCGCATAGAAAGATTAATATTTATTGATAAATCATTTACGTTCATTGTTCACTAAGGCTCTTCGCGGAGCGTTTATTAATTGAAAACTAGGATAGTGTAGAATTGTCAACAGACCCTAGTGCGGCATCAGCCTAAGTTGGTTCTATACAGAGGTCAAACTTAGGCTAACGCCGCACTAGTATAGCTGATTTGTTTGGTTTGGCATATTATAGCCCAGAAAAGGATAAGTAATCATGAACGTTAGTAAGGAGACTCATCCATGAGCTACATAGAGAGGAATCTACTACCAGATGAGCAAATCTTATTTCGTACAAAAAAGCATCTTATCCTATTTGCCATTCCAGCCATATTAACAATATTATCAATCTTTGTGTTTAACTATATGCATTCGAATTTCATTCTTGTAAAATTCGAGTGGGTTCCTTCCGTGATTCTCTTGATATTGTGGGCATCGGTTGGCCTAGAGTACTATTTTTCAGAGTTTGCTGTGACGAATAAACGAGTGATGATGCGGGAAGGTTTTTTTTTCCGGCATACGAATGAAATGAGGATTCGTACTATTTCTCAAGTAAATGTGTATCAAAGCCTACTAGGTCAAATGCTTGACTATGGCTCTGTCTCGATTAATGCTTTTGGTGTATCTGACGCTTATCCTATGATTGCTAGTCCTTTTACATTTCAAAGATATGTTAATGAGCAGCTAGACAAGATAACGATGTAATGTATGCAATTGGATGATTTTAAAAAATACTTACCTATCCATATTGAGCACGTAGACCCTGCTGCTTATGACAGGTCATGATAAAACTTAAAGGGTTGCCACCATGTCTCAGTTAAAAAACGATCGTCTGCTCAAAGCTATTTGGCGTGAACCGGTGGATATGACGCCTATTTGGGTAATGCGCCAAGCTGGGCGTTACCTGCCAGAGTACCGCGCTGTACGTGAACGGGCGGGAAGTTTTATGGCGTTATGTAAAACGCCAGAATTAGCTTGTGAAGTGACGTTGCAGCCATTGCAACGATATGCGCTAGATGCATCCATACTCTTCTCTGACATTTTAACTATTCCGGATGCAATGGGATTAGGATTGAAATTTATTGAAGGAGAGGGACCTGTATTTGCCCGCTCTATGCAACATGAAGATGAAATTAATCGCTTAGCCGTCCCTGATTTAGAACAGTTGAAATATGTCTATGATACTATTCAACTGATACGGCGGGAATTAGCAGGTAGCGTTCCATTAATAGGATTTTGCGGCAGTCCTTGGACCCTAGCTGCATACATGGTAGAAGGTAAATCTAAACATGGGTTTCCGCAAATCATGAAAATGCTGCAAGAGGCCCCTTTTTTACTCCACCATCTGTTGGATTTATTGGCGCAATCAGTTTGTGCGCATTTAAATGCCCAAATAGAAGCGGGTGTGCAGGTGGTCATGTTATTTGATACTTGGGGTGGAATGCTGAATACTCAAAATTATCAAGAATTTTCTTTATATTACATCAAACAAATCACAGCGGGCCTGATACGTACTTATCAAAACAATAAAATTCCTTTCATTTTATTCACAAAAGGTGGAAAAAGCTGGATTGAGCAAATGGCGGAAACGGGTTGTGATGTAGTAGGTGTGGATTGGGAAATTTCATTACATGAAGCACGTGCAAAAGTAGGTGAAAAAGTGGCATTACAAGGGAATATGAATCCAGCTTATTTATTAGAAGGGCCTGAGACCATTCGGAGAGAAGTATCGCAAGTCTTGAAATCCTTTGGACAGGGATCTGGACATGTGTTTAATTTGGGGCATGGAATAACGCCGGATGTTCCGCCCGATCATGTTAGAATACTGGTCGATGCGGTCCATGAAATTAGCCAGTCATATCATGCTCAGCCATGATAATGGCGAGCTTCTGGTGAAAGTGAATAGGTAAAAAGCATATGCAAAGCAACAAAGTGAGAACCCCAGTCTATCTAACCATACAAGTAATGAGGTGCTTATTTTGTTTTGTGTGGATAATGGCTGGATTTTCATCCAGTCCTCTGCTGGCAGCTGCAAATTCTTCACCATTGTCTGCTGATAAAGCATTTAATTTATCAGTTGTGATCGCTCGCCAAAATTTGGTGAATATTCAATTTAATATTGTTCCAGGCTATTATCTTTATCGTCAGCGGCTACATTTTAAATTTGAGCCAATGTTAATTGCTGATGTCCGATTTCCGCAAAGTCAATTAAAACAAAATCCCAATCATATTGGTGAGGAAGTTTATTCAGGTCAGGTCACTATTCCTGTTGCATTACAGACAATGAATCAACAGATACAATTGAGTGTTGATTATCAAGGATGCTCAGAAAGAGGGTTTTGTTATCCACCCATGAGTAAAACGTATCAATTGGATTTAACGAATCATGCTGCTTTGCCAGCCCAAGGGGATCATCACCTATCAGCATTTTATTCATCGTTTCGAGCATTGTTGACCGATCAAAATGATGTGCATCACCTTTTCAGTTCACAATCTCTGGGTGTGATGTTACTAATTTTTGCTGGGCTAGGTTTGTTATTAGCATTCACCCCTTGTGTGCTGCCGATGATTCCTATTCTCACGAGTATTATTGTGGGACATAAGCAGCCGGTTAGCACCAAAAAGGCTTTTTTATTGTCTTCAACCTATGTGTTAGGTGCGTCAATAACTTATGCCATGGTGGGTATTGTCGCTGCTTTAATGGGCAACTCTTTACAAGCATGGCTGCAGCAACCTTGGATTATTGCAATGGTAAGCATTTTATTTGTCATTCTTTCTTTGTCTTTGTTCGGGTTATATGACTTACGATTGCCGCGGTATTGGCAAAATCACATTACTGCTATTAGTCGAAAACAAGAAGGCGGCACTTATATTGGTGTGTTTATCATGGGTATCGTATCAACATTGATTGTTTCGCCTTGTGTGACAGCGCCTCTTGTCGGTGTGCTAATGTATATCGCTCAATCTGGAAACGTTGTGCTGGGTGCGGGAGCTTTATTTGTCATGAGTGTTGGTATGGGGATGCCTCTCATTGCAATTGGCGTATCAACAGGAAAATGGATGCCTAGACGAGGCCCGTGGATGAATGCCGTGCAAAAAACGTTTGGCGTGCTAATGTTATGTATGGCGGCTTGGCTATTTTCTAGAGTGGTTTCTTTTCCAGAAAGTACGGCCGCTTCTTCATTTGTTGTGGTTCATAATGAAAAAGATCTTCACCAACAATTGATAAACGCACAAGCTTTGCGTAAACCTGTGCTTCTTGATTTCTATGCAGACTGGTGTGAGTCTTGCGTTTCCATGGATAAAAAAGTATTTAATGAACCTAGTGTCAGACATGTTTTAAATCAATTTGTTTTATTGCGTGCGGATCTCTCGGCAAATAACGCAGATGATGCGGCATTGCTAAAAACTTATAATGTTATTGCGCCGCCTACCGTGTTATTTTTCAATCACCAAGGCCAGGAAGTGAATTCACACAGAATAGTCGGCGAGCTGAGTGCACAAGAATTTATGACACGGATCAATACATTTATCACTGCGAGCTGTGATAAGAAAGTAACATGTTAACGGGGGTATGACGAATTTTTTGCAACGGGAGGACCTGGGTATTTTTCCTTCACCATTTACCGCTTACCGCAAAACCCAATCAGGGATGAGTGTGCTTTGCTCTCGCAGATTCCTGTTTGCGAGTGAATGGTTCATACAAAATACCCTGGTCCTCTCGTTGCAAAAAATTCGTCACGCGCTCCATGCTAACCCATTTTCTTTATTAAATAAGAAATGAAACAATAGAAAAGAGGATCACATGCTAGTAACTTCACAAAAAGCGCTAACACTTGATACATCTGCTACAGAACAACTTTATTTTCTTGAGCGGCACTTTCTTTCTCAGAGGAAATTAATTGAAGAGTGGTTTGCGATGCAGTGGCAGTTAACGACTGCACCTATTTATGGCTCCATTGATTTGCGAAATGCAGGATTTAAAATAGCTCCAATTGACATGAATTTATTTCCAGCAGGGTTTAATAATCTTAATCCTAATTTTTTATCGCAATCGGTATCTGCGGCCAAAAAAATTATTCATACTATTGCACCACAGGCAACAAAAATCCTTGTGGTTCCAGAAAGTCATACGCGTAATCTACATTATTGGTCTAATGTAAAAACGTTACAAACAATTTTAGAAAATGCAGGTTTTCAAGTGCATTTCGGTATATTAAGTGAGGAAATTCAGGCATTGCATCATATTGAATTAACGTCTGGAGAAACCGTTATTGTTGAGCCATTGTTACGTAAAGATAATAAACTTTATGTTGAGAATTTTATTCCTGACGTGGTGTTATTGAATAATGACTTATCAGATGGTATACCTGATATTCTACAAAATGTTGATCAATTGGTTCTCCCACCTGCTGAATTGGGATGGAGTCAACGCTTTAAATCAGATCACTTTCAATATTATGCTGTGGTGGCTGGAGAGTTTGCAGAGCAAGTCGGTATTGATCCTTGGCTGATTTCTCCATTGTTTCGGTATTGCGGCCAAATTGATTTTATGCAGCAAGAAGGTATGGAATGTTTGGTGTCGAATACAGAAATTTTATTTGCTGAAATCAAGAAGAAATATGCTCAATATCACATTCCTCACCAGCCGTTTTTAATTGTGAAGGCAGATGCAGGTACCTACGGAATGGCTGTCATGACAGTACGTGATATTGAAGAATTAAAATCCATGAACCGTAAACAGCGGACACGTATGTCTATGACGAAAGGTGGTCAACCTGTTCGCCGTGTCATTATACAAGAAGGTATCTATACTTTCGAAACGTTTGGGGCAGGTCATGCTGTCGCTGAACCAGTGATTTATTTGTGGGGTAGCTGCGTGGTCGGTGGGTTTTATCGTGTACATAAAGATCGTGGTATTGATGAAAATTTAAATTCGCCAGGAATGAAATTTGAGCCGTTAGCATTTCATCAAACTTGTAATGAGCCACGGGATGATATGGAACCGGATGCCTGCCTAAATCGGTTTTATACTTATGGGATTATTGCTCAACTGAGTATGCTCGCTGCCGCACGTGAAATTAAGGATCAAATGAAGAAATGACCATCAAGCTTGGAATCGTAATGGATCCTATTCAGGACATTCATTATGAAAAAGATAGTACTTTAGCCATGTTGTGGGAAGCACAAGAGCGTGGTTGGGAAATTTATTATATTGAACAGAAAAATTTATTCCTACGTGATGGGGTTCCATATGCGGATACGCGAAGATTACAAGTTTTTCGTGATCCAACTTGTTGGTTTGAATGTTTAAATCAACAATGTATTCCTCTTGCTGAGTGCCAAGTTATTTTAATGCGTAAAGATCCGCCGTTTAATGAAGAGTATATTTATACTACGCACTTGTTGGAGCATGTTGAGCGCTTAGGCACATTAGTGGTGAACCGGCCGCAAGCATTACGTGATTATAATGAAAAATTATTTGCTACTTATTTTCCTCAATGTTCTCCGCCGGCACTTGTCACCAGCTCCATCAGTAAACTACGGGCTTTTTGGCAAGAACATCGTGATATCGTATGTAAACCATTAAATAGTATGGGGGGTGCTTCCGTTTTTCGTATTCAAGAAAATGAAGTCAATGCCAATGTCATTTTTGAAACACTGACACAAAATGAATCTTGTTACATCATGGCTCAGCGCTTTATTTCAGCAATTAAAGAAGGGGATAAGCGAATTTTAATAATTGATGGAGAACCGGTTCCTCATGTGCTTGTTCGTGTTCCACAAAAAAATGATTGGCGTGGGAACCTTGCAGCAGGTGCAAAAGGGATGGTTCAGTCCCTGTCTGAACATGATCGGTGGATATGTTCTCAAGTTGCTCCTACTTTGCGTGCCCAAGGATTGTATTTTGTGGGCTTAGATATAATAGGGGATTATTTAACAGAAATTAATATCACCAGTCCAACAGGGATCCGCGAAATTGACGCGGGCAGTCACGTGAATGTAAGCGCACTGTTAATGGATGTTATCGCGCAGCGTGTAAGAACTCACTCGCAAGTGACTTGATTGTATTTGCAGCTTGCTCACTAAACCATCGTACCGCGGTTTTTGAGTTATTGTTCCATGGACTTTACCCACTCCCATGGATTCGCCGTTGTGCTGTCGTACCGCGACGTCGCGGTATCCAGACCACAATCTAACGCACCAACGCTGATACATCTTTAAAAAGGATTTCCCTATGACTCACGATAATTTACCCTATTGGCTTGCTGCTATTTACTTTCCGCGTGTCGGACCTGGTACATTTTTACGTTGGTTGGAACAGTTTTCTGATATTAAGACACTGTTTCAAGCTTCTAAGGATGAACTTATCGCTAAAGGTATTTCGGCTGAATATATACAAAAATGGCAAGAAATAAATGGGAAATATATTGAGAAAGATTTAGCGTGGGCAAGAGGTGATGATTGTCATATCATCAGCATTGAAAGCGAATCTTATCCTAGCTTACTAAAGGAAATATCCAATCCACCACTAATTTTATTTGTGCATGGTGATGTGACTGTTCTGCAGCAAATACAAATCGCAATGGTGGGTTCTCGTAGTGCTACACAGACTGGATTAAAAAACGCGGAACAATTTGCTTATGCAATAGCTGAAGCAGGGATAGCAGTGACCAGTGGTTTAGCGTTAGGTATCGATGGGGCTAGCCACCGAGGCGCGCTCACCGCAAAAGGCATTACCATTGGCGTGTGTGGTACGGGTTTAAACCATATTTATCCTCCTTCTCATTTATCTCTGGTGAACGATATTGTCCAACATCGTGGAGCAGTTATTTCAGAATTTCCGTTATTTACGGTGCCTCGAGCAGTGAATTTTCCTCGTCGTAACCGGGTCATAGCAGGATTAAGCATTGGGGTGGTAGTGATAGAAGCAGCGTTAAAAAGCGGTTCTCTTATTACAGCTAAATATGCGCTTGAACAAGGCAGAGAAGTCTTTGCTGTTCCTGGTTCTATCCATAATCCTTTAGCGAAAGGTTGTCATTCCCTGCTGCGTCAAGGGGCAAAATTGGTTGAAACGGCAACGGACATATTCGAAGAATTAGCACATTATCAGGGTTGTGATCAAAAGCAAAAGAATAACATCTTCACCACCACAGTAGTGACAGGAAAAAATACCTCGCCGCCTAAACAAACTCTGTTATTGGAACAGCAGCAGTTATTAGAGCAAATCGGATATGAAATCACATCTCTGGATATGATAGTATTGCGTAGTGGATTGACTGCGGGCGAAGTTTCCTCCATTCTTTTAATATTAGAATTAAATGGTTATATTCAATCGGTACCAGGAGGGTATGTCCGCGTAATTCTTGACTAGAAAGGTGATTGGCGAATAATATGTTCGAAATATTAATGTATCTCTTTGAAAATTATATGGATGGCAGCGTAGCCTTAAATGCGGATCAGGATACGATTGTTAACGAATTGGAGCAGGCGGGCTTTAGCCGCAATGAAATTGGGCGGGCGCTGGACTGGCTGGATGGGTTGAACAGGGTTCAAGAAACTGTGCAATCTGGCCCTCAATTTACTTCTCATGCTATACGGCACTTTGCATTAGAAGAGAGTGAGCGCCTTGGTCTTGAAGGAAGGGGGTTTCTTCTATACCTTGAACAATTGAGTATTTTAGATCCCATGACGCGAGAAATTGTTATTGATAGGCTAATGGCATTAGATCATCGCGAAGTGGATTTAGGGCGGATTAAGTGGGTTGTTTTAATTGCATTATTTAATCAACCTGATAAAAAATCAGCACTTTCTCTCTTGCAAGACATGATTTTGTCGGATGCTTTTGATGTCTTGCATTAATCATCATTTACCAAATATAGGCTATATTCTCTAGATAGAGTACTTTCTAAGGAAGATATACTTTCATGACTAATCTTGTCATTGTCGAATCACCTGCTAAAGCAAAGACGATCAAGAAATACTTAGGCTCTGATTTCAATATCGTTGCCTCATATGGTCATGTACGTGATTTACTGCCCAAGGAAGGAGCAGTGGATCCTAGTCATGATTTTGCTATGCGATATGAGTTGATTGAGAAAAATGAAAAACATGTTGCAGCTATCATTAGCGCAATGAAAAAATCTGATGCTTTGTATCTCGCCACTGATCCTGATCGTGAAGGTGAAGCAATTTCATGGCATATCTATTCAATCTTGAAGGATAAAAAAGCATTAGGAAAAAAACCGGTACACCGTATTGTTTTTCATGAAATTACAAAATCTGCTATCCAATCAGCAGTCAGCCATCCACGTGAAATTTCGATGGATTTAGTGAATGCACAACAAGCGAGGCGAGCTTTGGATTATTTGGTTGGTTTTAATTTATCGCCATTATTGTGGAAGAAAATTCGCTATGGTCTTTCGGCAGGTCGAGTGCAAAGCCCCGCATTACGCATGATTGTAGAGCGGGAAGAAGAAATTGAAAAATTTATTACGCAAGAATATTGGGATCTGGAAGCAGCATTAGAAGCGCAAAAGAAAGCGTTTACGGCAAGGCTGACGATTTATGATGGTAATAAATTAGAACAATTTTCTATCACTAATGAGAAACAAGCAGAAGATATTAAAAAGCGATTGATTAAAGATGCAAAAGGAAAGTTGCGGGTTGTTAAAGTAGAAAAAAAGCAGCGTAAACGTAATCCTGCCGCACCATTTATTACTTCTACTTTACAGCAAGAAGCTGCGCGAAAATTGGGGCTGGCGGTACAGCGTACGATGCGTATTGCGCAGCAATTATATGAAGGTGTTGAGCTTGACTCAGGGTCGATAGGCCTCATTACTTATATGCGCACAGATTCAGTCAACTTGGCCCAAGACGCCATTCATGAAATTCGTGAGTTGATTACTGAGCGTTATGGAAAAGAAAATGTGCCTGATGAAGCGCGTATTTATAAAACAAAGTCTAAAAATGCACAAGAAGCGCACGAAGCCATTCGCCCAACTTCAGTAATGCGAACACCTGAAGCGGTGAAAGCATTTTTATCACCAGAGCAGTTTAAGCTTTATGATTTAATTTGGAAGCGTACAGTTGCTGCGCAAATGATTTCAGCTACCATCGATACGTTGACTCTCGATATGGCAGCGGGAGAAAAAAATCAATTTCGTGCGACCGGGTCTGTGGTGGTGGATCCTGGTTATATGCGTGTCTATCAAGAAGGTACGGATGATAAGCCAGAGGACTTAGGTGAAGAACATCTTCTTCCACAATTACAAGAAGGGGATGAAGTCAAATTACATGAAATTACTTGTCGCCAACATTTTACTGAACCACCACCGCGTTATTCTGAGGCGACACTGATTAAAGTACTGGAAGAGCATGGCATTGGTAGACCATCTACTTATGCTGCTATTGTTTCAACGTTGCAGACTCGAGAATATGTTGTACTGGAAAATAAACGTTTTTCTCCAACGGACATTGGACGTATCGTAAATAAATTTTTAACGCAATATTTTACGCGTTATGTGGATTATGGATTTACTGCTCAGTTAGAAGACGAACTCGATGAAGTATCGCGAGGTGAAAAAGAATGGATACCATTGTTAGAGCAATTTTGGGATCCGTTCAAGTATCAAGTGGATAATATTCAAGAGACAGTGAAACGCAAGGATGTTACTCAGGAATTATTAGATGAAAAATGCCCGCAATGCGGCAAGCCGCTGTCCATCCGTCTGGGCAAACGTGATCGATTTATTGGTTGCACCGGCTATCCAGATTGCTCTTATACGCGCGCAGTAGAGCAAGGTCCGGAGGAAGCTTCTCAAGATGCAGAAATTGTGGAAGGACGGCAGTGTCCTGATTGTGGCGGTGATTTGAAGATCAAGCATGGCCGCTTTGGGAAGTTTATTGGTTGCGGCAATTATCCTAAGTGTAAGCATATAGAATCATTAAACAAACCAGCGGATACGGGTGTTGAGTGTCCTGAATGTAAACAAGGAAAAATTGTAAAAAGGCAATCTCGTCGAGGTAGGGTGTTTTTCTCATGCTCGCGTTATCCAGATTGCAAGTATGCTATTTGGAATGAACCTATCGCACAGTCTTGTCCTAAGTGTGCATGGCCTATTCTTACTGTTAAGAAAACTAAAAAACGAGGTACAGAGTTAGTGTGTCCTCGTCAAACTTGTGGATACGTGAAACAAATAGAGAGTGTTCAAGACTCATAAGTGGAGCTGTTGATCTAGGATCTTGAGGAAGATACCGATAGCATTTCAATTTTAGCAATAAAAAATAACCATTCATGAGGGCAATCATAGGGCCCAAAAAACGGAAGCTCTGCGATGTCGAAGCCATGAAGGCCCGTTAAGAGGGAAGCTAGCGAAGGAATAAAGGCTGCAACTTTAACCCATCTATTGTATTTCAAAGCGGGCCGTCGTGATGACTTGAATGGTGCTATCTATCAGCTTCCGTTTTTTGGGCCCTATGATTGCCCTCATGAATGGTTATTTTTTATTGCTAAAATTGAAATGCTATCGGTATCTTCCTCAAGATCCTAGAATGAGAATGCGCCAGTTTTTATTACTGTTTTTCTAGTATCACAAAACTATAAGGATATGCGTTTTCTTCATCCGGTTCGTGAAAAATACGTTCACGTTCTTTCCAAGTATTCGCTGGTAGCATAGGAAAATAAGCATCACCAATAAAGGTGTGATGTATGATCGTTAAATAAATCCGGGTGATGTAAGACATAAATTGTTTGTATATCTCAGCGCCACCAATAATAAATATTTCTTTGTTGTCTAATGTTGCTGCATGCTGCAATGCTTCTTTGACTGAGACCGCAATTACGCAGCCAGGTGCTTGAAATGCATGATGATGAGTCATGATAATGTTGGAGCGGTTTGGTAAAGGTCTGCCGATCGATTCAAACGTTTTGCGTCCCATGATAATAGGATGGCTTGTCGTCGTGACTTTAAAATGCTTCAAATCCGCTGGTAACTGCCAGGGTAGTTGATTATTATTGCCAATAACACGGTTTTCAGACATAGCAGCGATAGCAGAAACTATCGGCAAATGCAGGTTATTCATCATGCTTCCTCTTAATAGGGGTACAGTAGAATTGTAAACAGACACTAGCATTTCAACGAGTGTTCTTGATTACTTATTTGGCTTGACTCCATCTGTATTTGTGTACGTCCGTGAACGTATTTGCTTCCGAGGTAGTCTTAATTCAATTTGCTAAATTTTCTGAATTTGTACCGCTAGCTAGCGTAAACATCAAGAGGCTTTGAGCCCGTGGAAATAAAAAAAGGCGGTGCTTCTGGCACCGCCTAACATGCTCAACTCAGGTCAGGCAATCCATGCCAAAAATACCGTCCCTGAACACACAAAACGAGGAGTGGTTGCACAAGTCCTTTTTTGCGAGAGTAGTCAGTCCGTGACTACGGAACCAAGTATACTCAAATTGAGACGCATAGACTATTTTAAATCAATGACTTAGTAAGGGGCGGGAAGGTTGTCATGACAATGGCAAGGAGTGAATTTATATTAATTTATATATTAATCAATAAGATAAAAAGCAGTTACAATATGGTGCAAGGGGAAATCCTTATCTTAAGACAAGCTACTATCTGTCATGTTTTTTGTGTGAACACCTACAAGCAGAATAAAGAAATAACCATCTTTACTTCTTATCTTGCAAGTTCATTGTAAGAAGCGATAATAACAGCGTTGTCCTACTTATCACTTCAGGAAGCGTTTGTCATAACATGAAACATTATATAGAAGAAATTATTAAGGCAGCCTTAAGGCAGCTACATGATTCTGGTGAATTCCCAGAAATATCGGTATTAGTTCAAGTCGAGCCGGCAAAAGATAAGCAGCATGGTGATTTTGCCACGAATATTGCGATGGTATTAGCAAAGCAGGCTCAAAGAAAACCGCGTGAATTGGCTGAGTGCATCATAAAAAATTTACCTCCATCCCCTTATGTGCAAAAAACAGAAGTGGCGGGCCCTGGATTTATTAATTTTTTCTTGTCTCCTCAAGCTTTTTACGCAGTTGTGCCAATAGTGTTGAGAGAGAAAGATGCTTTTGGCCGTTGCAAAATGGGAAGAGATAAACGAGTTCTAGTTGAGTTTCTCTCTTCTAACCCTACAGGCCCTCTACATGTTGGACATGGTCGTGGTGGTGCATTTGGTGCGGTAGTGTCTAATTTGCTAGATGCCGTCGGGTTTAAAACTTACAGAGAGTACTATGTCAATGATGCTGGTCGTCAGATGGATATCTTAACGGTCAGTATTTGGCTGCGTTACCTTGCATTATGCGATGAAACGATAGTATTTCCTGCTAATGCATATCGTGGAGAGTATGTTATTGATATTGCAAAGGCCGTGTATGAGGTGCATGGCAAGCATTTTCATGTTCCTGTGCATCATCTATATGAAGATTTGCCTCTTGATGAGCCGTTAGGTGGTGATAAAGAAGTGTATATTGATGCTGTTATTGAGCGCGCGAAAAAATTATTGGGTGACACCTATGACGTGGTATTTCATTTAGGATTAGAAAATGTCCTTGCTGATATACGTAATGATTTAGCAGAGTTTGGCGTACAGTATGATAACTGGTTTTCAGAGCGTCAATTTGTTGCAACAGATGTGGTTGATAAACTCTTGGAAAAATTAAAAGAGAGTGGTCATGTTTATCATAAAGATCATGCATTGTGGTTTCGTTCCACTGACTTTGGTGATGAAAAGGATAGAGTGTTAGTTCGTTCCAATGGCCAGCGAACGTATTTTGCCAATGATGTCGCTTATCATTTAAGTAAATTTGAACGTGGTTTTGATATAGTGATAGATATTTTTGGCGCAGACCATCATGGATACGTGTCTCGCATGAAAGCGGCGATGCAAGCTTCGGGTATTAATCCAGAGCGATTGTTACATTTGCTGCTGCAATTTGTCACGTTATATCGAGGAGGGGAACAAGTCCAAATGTCTACTCGTAGCGGAACATTTGTGACGTTGCGTGAGCTGCGTGAAGAGGTGGGTAATGATGCAGCAAGATTTTTTTATGTGATGCGCAGAAGTGAACAACACATTGATTTTGACTTGGATTTAGCAAAGGCGCAATCAAATGAAAATCCTGTTTATTATGTTCAATATGCTTATGCACGTATCTGCAGTATATTTAGGCAAATGACAGAGCGTGAAATGCATTTTGATGAAGTAAATGGATTGGCCAATTTGCACCAATTGACCCAAGGGCATGAGCGGCAACTGTTAAGTACCATAACACGCTATCCTGATGTGGTGATTAACGCGGCCTTGCATTATGAACCTCATCAGCTAACAAATTATTTACGAGAGTTAGCGGCTGATTTTCATGCTTACTATAATTCGCATCAATTTTTAGTGGAAGATATTTCACTGCGTGATGCGCGTTTAGCGTTAGTGGTCGCGACCCGACAAACGCTGTTAAATGGGTTTACACTATTAGGCATATCCGCACCTGAAAGTATGTGAAGAATATGAAAAAGGATTTTGTGAAAAAACATCACACCACTAAATCAGTTCTTGATATTTCGCGCAAGCGGCGGCAAAAGATTTTGCTCGTTTTGGTTGTTGTTGCGGTTCTTATTGGGGGGTGGATAATTTATGAACGTCAGAAACAAGAGTTCCCATTTCAAGCTGTTTCTTTTTATTCTACTGAAATAAAAAATAGGTTAGTGCAATACAAAAATGATTTTCATCAAGATTTTACTAAAGTTAAGCAGATCGTGGTTAATCAACCTGCTCTTGCTTCATCCGTTCATTTTGAATTTTATACCACCTTGCCGAATATGCAGGTCACTGCATCAGAGGTAACGGTCAACAAGAATCAAAATATTCTTAATGCTGCACCAAATGAAGTGTTATCTGTGCAAGCATCACAAACAAAAAAAGTAATGCTGAGTACAAAAATATTTGATGCAGAGAAATTACAGCGTGCGTTAAGAACCGAATTCGCGGAAGATCGATATATTTTACAGCTTGGCGTGTTTAGCAGCGCCTCAGCTGCAGAGCATTATAAAGAATCACTGCATCAATCTGGTTTCACTGCTAGTATAGTGAAAGTGATTATCTCTGGGCGAAAGCGGTATCGTGTACAAATAGGCCCACTGATAGCTAAAGATCAAGCTCGATTAATGCAGCGTAAATTACAGCAAAAAAAAATTAATAGTATGATTGTTATAACATCTCAGAAAAGTATGTTGCCAACAGGTGCATGACGAGTGTTTTGTCGCGAAAGGTGGAGAGTTTTTTGTATGAACCATTCACTTGCGGACAGGATGTCTGTGAGAGCAAGACCCCAGCAAGGATGAGTGTGTTTTGCAGTGAAGGGTGAAAGAAAAATACCTTCCTTCTTTCGCGACAAAACACTCGTCATGCACCTGTTGGTAAATACCATGCCAGTGAAGTGATGTTATCCTCACAGGAGAATAATGAATGATATATAGTATGACAGCATTTTCGCGCCAACAAAGCCAAGGGGAGTGGGGTAGTCTTGTCTGTGAAATGCGCTCGATTAATCATCGTTATTTGGAGATTAGCATACATCTACCAGAAACATTGCGTGCACTTGAAATGCCAATCCGTGATTTGGTACGTCAACACCTCAAGCGAGGAAAAGTTGAATGTGTGATTCGCTATCAATCTAACCCAGGATCAAAAGAAGAATTATTTTCTGTTAATATGCTGCTTGCTCAAGCGTTATCTCAGGCGAGTGAAAAAATAATGGCTGTGTTGCAACATGCTGCGCCGATTTCTCCAACGGATATTTTGCGCTTTCCTGGTGTTTTAGAGCCTAAAGAGGCTGATTTAAAAGAATTACAAGCTGAAGTTCTTCATTTATTGAGTAAGACACTGAAAGATTTGTTGGCGGCACGTCTGCGAGAAGGTGAGGAACTAAAGCAGTTGTTTTTGCAGCGTATGGATTCCATTCAAAATGAGTTGGTTAAAGTAAGAGAACGATTACCGCAAGTGATAAAAGACCAACAGGATCGGTTGTTTAAGCGCTTGTCTGAAGTCAAGCTAGAGTTGGATACGGGAAGGTTAGAGCAAGAAATAGTGTTTTTCGCGCAAAAAATAGATGTAGCAGAAGAGATCGAGCGTACTGAAACGCATATTACGGAAGTTCGCCGGATATTAAAGGAAGGGGGACTTGCGGGGCGGCGCCTCGATTTTCTTTTGCAAGAATTAAATCGGGAAGCTAATACATTGGGATCAAAATCCGCTGATTCTATGTTGACTCATTCGGCTGTTGAGATGAAAGTATTAATTGAGCAAGTGCGCGAGCAAGTACAAAATATCGAATAAGGAGTAAGAGAAAATATGCTAGTGATTACCACATTGGAGGTAGAAGGATATAGGATTGTAGATTATCGCGGCATTGTGAGAGGCATCATCGTTCGTGCTCCGACAATTATGCAAGGATTTTGGGGAACGTTAAAAAATATGCTTGGCGGCAATATTGGTGCTTATACGGCCATGTGCGAACAAACTCGACAGCTTGCTTATAAATTCATGGTTGAACATGCTCAAGCAGTTGGTGCCAATGCAGTGATTGGGATGCGGTATGATTCTTCTCAGGTAAGTTCAGGAGGAGTCTCTGGTACGGAAGTATTATGTTATGGTACGGCAGTTGTTCTTGATAAAATTAGATCTTAAATAAGTCATAGATTAAGATAATGTATTAGTGCAGCATCGGGTAAACGTTCGATTAATCCGTTGAAACGGATTAATCGAACGTTTACAACGTCGGCTTCAGTTTGACTTGTGGTTACAAGCCTTAGGTCAAATTGAGACTCATAATATATACTAGCTGTTCGCGACAGGTTTTTTTATAAAATGGTTTACTAAGTTAGTTTTTTTTAATTGTTCAGCATCATGGTGAGAAAAGAAAAAAAACCACAGTAAACAAAGAGCAAGTAATTTTAAAATGACGATGGTCGTTATTTCTTTTCGAATGTTATGCATGTTCTTGCTCAAGCACTTTCAAGACCATATTGAATCGTTCTGCTGAAAACACACGTGCTAACAGACGTAACCGTTCAAAGATAATGTTACGCCTCAGAAAAAGCCCAGCCATAATATTTTCGGAGGTGTTATTTTCTTCCGCGTACATCAGTAGTTTAGAGGCAGAACCAGGATCAATAGTGTCAATGGCTTGTAATAACCGTAATATACGTGAGGTTTTAAGATGTGAGCATAGTGTAATAAAGTGATCCTCTTTTCCAAGTTCAAAGCTTGATAATGTATCTAGTTCTTCTCCAAGCTGATTTATGGCTTGCTCAAGGGCGGGGGTTCCATCCAAAGTGAAATTTTCCACTGTTTCCATAAAAGAAATGACTCGATAAATCATCGGGTCATCATAATTTTTCCAAAATTCATGTGACGAAGTTAAATCTAACTTAGGCATAGTTCACCTTTGTTTATAATGTTGGTTGCACACCTTGAGCACTAGATACCATGAGATTTTCATTGACTTGATTAGCAGCGATCAATAAAGAGTTAGTCATCGCTTGAGCAGTGACCATTTGTTTTTGTAATTGTATTAATTGAGTCAATAAAACAAACGTTTGTGATTGGTATAATAAAATTTGACGAAGAACAAAGCCGATATTTTCTGAAGCAACTTGCGCAAACCAATTTTGCGGGTCAGTGGCTTGAGTCACTAGCGTGGTTTGTAAGGTATTGAGTTGGTTTCCTTCTGCTGCTTGATGGCTGAGTATATAGCCATTGAATGATTCTGCTGCCATGACAGTATTAAAATAACTTTGATACCGGGTTCTAGCGTCACTGGCTTTCCAGCTAGGGTCAGGGATTTTATGATAGAGGTTCAAGCCAGCAGCATTTTTGATGTAATTATAAGGTAGATTAATGTTGCTAGATGGCGCGCCAGGTTGAACACGAGGGTCTTTGGCAAAGAAAGGTGTGCCAAGTACGCTGGAGTAAACCAGATCATTGGCGTACCAGAGGGTTGATGGTGAGGCAATGCCTGTGCTATTGGGATGACCATTGTTGGCATTAAACACATTTTTGCCATCATTGTTTAGCAAGTCTGAATTCATCGTAGCAAGCATTTCAGCTTGCTTGGCTTGGCTTTGAAGCAACAAATCGCCTAATTGAGTAAAAGGTGCTTGCATGGTTTTTAGTGGAGGAGAATTATCTGGTGTCATGGGTGTAATCCAAGCGAGCACGAGTTCGCTGGCATTAGCAAGATAATTTGGGAGAAGATCCACTTTTTGCAAGATATTACGAGTGTGCTGTTCAATCAGTTGTAAGTATTGCTCGCTACCTCCTTGTGCTTTGATGTTTGAGATGCAGAGCATACTGGTCGTGGCGGCCATTCCTAGAAGAACGATGAAGTGTTTCAAATGCATGCGAGTGGTTCCTTTTTGATAATAATCATTCCATTAGTAATGAATGTTCCATCCGCTAGACGTACCAGAAGAGGCATTGTTTGTGTTACTGGTATCACTTCCAGCCCCAAATCCTGTATAAATTGGAGTACTACTAGGTGCAGTGGTTGCCGTGCTAGCGCCTCCTGTGGTCGAAGTGGTGGGCGGAGGTACGGCAGGTTGAGCCACTGTGGGTGTTGTCACAGATGATGGAGTCGTAATGGGTGCAGCAGGTGCTGCTGGAGAGGGAGCAGGTGAAGCTGTACTAGACGGTAAACTGGTGCCAGGCAAGGTAGTGGGCGAGCTCACGGGAGCCGTACTACTAGGTGGTTTAGCAGGAATAGGAAGAGGTTTTTCTAATTGTTTGATGGCTTGCTGAGATAAATGATTACTGTTTTGCTGGCCTAGTTTATGAGCAGCATTTTGGAATTCTTCAGTAGACATCACACGGCTAGGTGGTAATGGTTGCTGGGTGGGTGAAGAGGGGGCTGGTTTTGGAGGGGCAAAATTAAATACAGATTGAGCAAACCCCATCGAACTGCCCAGGAAGCAGAATAAGATGACAGAAAACAGAGTCGCCTTTATTACTGTATTGGTTATCATGCTGCTTGGCTCCATTTACTTTCTCTAAGTATAGTAGGCTCTGTTGATAATTGGAATTCCTAGCTTATATTGAGTAACTACTTCAATTTAGACTGTTCTATCAATGTTTAGATTGTAGAAGGACATCTTTGATGTTCAAAAGTCTATTACAAAGTTAGGAGTCATTATTTTGTTATGATGTCATGTAGATTAGCTTGATAAATCAAGAGTGTTTTTTAGTTTGAGTGTGGGTGTTTTTTTGATTTATTTCGTGAGCAATTAATTCATCCGCTCTACGCTTGATCCCCGAAAATGCTCCTTCATCATTGGTATTAACTGTAGATAATTGTTCATTTAGGTATGCTCTACATTCTGCTGCACTTTTCTGAGGAGTTTTTTTTAGTTCTTGTGCAATTTTGCTTGCTAAGACACGATGATTCCTCCAATGTAGAGAAAAGAGAGGTGGGTGAGCATACGTAACAAATAATTTGCTTATTTTGATCGCAACTGGATCGCTATTCTCTAAGTGACTACTCAAAATAATTGGATTGATAGAGACTTGTTGGTTAAGCAAGGAAACTATCTTGTCTTGACCAGTAAACTTTGCTTCAGTAATGGGTGTGCGAAATGTTTTACTATTCCATTTTTTGGGATTTGCTCCATTGTCTAGTAGAGTCTGAACGACCTCAATGTGCCCATATTTAATAGCTGCTAAAAGAGGTGTGTAACCATCTTTATCTTCGGCATTGGGATTAGCGCCAGCATTAAGCAAATTCTGTACTAATTCAAGATTTCCTTCATAGCAAGCTAACTCAAGTAAAGTTTGGCCTCTGTCATTTATTTTATTATTGATGTCTTCTTTTGACGATAGAGGGTAAATACTGCGCAATGGGTTTTCTTCAAGGTATGCTTTGAGCTTACTTATAAGCTCTTCATTTTTTTCTGGAAATTTTGATATTTGCTGATTCAATGTAAATGCTAAATCTCTACGAGAAAGATATCCTTTTTCATAACGCTCCATAAGAAACATCAAAAATATCGATAGCTTTAATTTTTGTACCTGTAACACGTTCAATTTTGTTTGTTGCATCCGTTATAGCGCTTGCTAATACTGTCTCATCCTTACATAAGGGGCTTTTAGTTTTAGAATTGGGATCGTAAAAAAATGCTCCTTCTTTTGTTATTGTTAGTGCCATTAAATGATTGCCAGTTGAAATGAATTTAAATTGCTGCTCTTCTTTGTCTTTTTTGCATTGCATCACGTTGCATTTTTTTAAGTGCTCAGAAAATTCATCTGTCTTACTAATATCGATAATATTATAGGCATCAAAATCTGCCTTAATACTTTTAAATTTAGTTGTAAATTGAGTTTTTTGTACCAGACGAATTGCTTCTATAAAATCAAGAAGCTTTTTAAAAGGATAAGAAATCTCATTGAAACGATCAAGCCCAACTCTTAAATTAGGATTTTTATTATAGTCGTTTGCTAATTTGAATATATCATTTTCATTAAGACTATTAATAAACGTAATAAAGAATTCAAATTCGTTCTTACGGTTTTGTTTGACATAATAAATATATAATTTACTAAGCCCACTACAGACACCTCCTTTATCAAGGGGCTCGCCTTTATATGCCTTAACAAAAAGATTGCAACGGTCAATAAATTGTTTTTGGCTTTGGTCGATATTATTTATTGATTCAAATGATGGTCTTGTATCAGCCATTTTCTTAGCTCATTGTTGTGTCTTGATTAAATTATAAACTAATTTGACGAGGTTTTTTTCTAATCTAATGAAGTACTTAGCAATCACCTCAAAACTGAGGGTCTATAATCAAGACTTCGGTATATTTCTCGACGATGAGGATTGAACGGAAGGCGTAGAATTTACCTTCCCT
>JAHCAO010000016.1 GCA_019634835.1 Gammaproteobacteria bacterium | reverse complement strand
AATTAAGATCAGGATTTTTTAGGATCGTTTAAAGAATCAAGTCTATCTAATTTTTCCTTGGAGTGTTTGTTTGATGCGGGCTTGCATTCTCATTCTTATTTTCTCTATTAAAAATAGAATGATCAGTAAGAGAAGGAGATTGTTCCTCATTAACTTTTCTTTTCATTATTTGCGAAATGATGTCTTGCCATCCAACTAAATGAAATTTTTCCTTAACAAGTTCTCTCAATTTATCCAGTTGCTCAGTCGGACCCTGGCAAAATTGTTGGTATCGGCACATTGCGTTAATAGCAAATTGGCATAGCTGTTCTGGTCCGTGGGCATCAAAGACGTTTGGATCATCAAATAACATCAAAGGTAATCCTTCGCTGCATAGCATGCTCATTGCAGCCAGCATACATGTTCTGCCATTACCATCTTCAAAAAAGTGATGAATCTCCATCTCTCGGCATAACCACAAATGAATCATTAACTTCTCAGCTTGATCATTGCTTTTGGTGAGTAATTCTTGATATTGAGAAAATAACAAAGATAATCGTTGATTAATTTCTTCTGGAGATTTTTTTAAAAACTCGATAACATCCCAGTTTCGATTAATACTACACCAATCCTGTCGTTTAAAATCAGTAAGATCATGTTTTCCGATCCAGTCTTGGGAAAGGTTAGTCAAGCAATACCCGAGATTTTCCACACTGCTATCTCGAGTGCCTTTTTTAAATAATTCAAAAGCGGATGCTATATCTTCCTCTGTATATCCGCGATGAAAATTTTTGACATGAACTTCTTCCAGCCATCCCAATGATTTGTATACCTCATTAATGCAAATATCGTGTAATTGAATATACCAAGCTGGATCTTTGAAACATTTGTAAGATTGTAATGCATGTAACAACCCTTTTAACGTGCCTTTTATATATCCTGGCTCGTTTTCAAACACATAGGCCCCCTGTTGTTCTCGATTACCATCAATAACAAAACGCCAAATCTCTGTAAATGGAAATAATACTTTTGCTTGAGGATCAATATCTTGCATGGCTTGATAGACTTCTGCCTGAGTGAGTAATTTTTGTAATGCATAAGAGTGTGGGGTCGTTTCTAATTCGGTAGAAAAATAATTAATTAACTGGTTTGCATCATTTAGCGATATGTTCTGAGCCTGTACCTTACCTAGGATTAATCGTTCTTCCTCTTCTAATCGGCTTCTTATGATATTAACTATTGCCTCTTTAAATATCCCTTTAAAGTGATAGAAGTTTGTTTCTAAACTTACATCTTTATCACTCTGCAAAATTTGTTCCACAACATGCAGCAATGAGTCATCATTAAGATAATCCATGTGATAAAAATCAAATGCTTTTGCAGCGTAAGTAATGGCTAATTGTGCTTCAAAGAGGATTTCTGGACGTTTCTGCAGTTTGATTTTTAATTTTTCATCCAAACGAGATAAGATATCATGTACTTTAAAACCTGTTTTCATTTCCAGTTGAATGATCATGAAATATAGAGGATTATTCTTTGTTATATCTCGTTGTTTAAAAAGTTCTTTATACAAAAAATATCGTTCTGTAGAATCAACAGGAGAACTTAAAAAAATATCTTTTTCTTTAAAATCATTGATCTTATTTTCTATGAACACAATTCTTTTCTGCAAATCTTTTAAATCTTCCGATAATAGATCATTATTGCTATTTAATATATTTAACAGTTGCCTGTATGTTAAATATCGTGTGGTACTAGTCAAATTAGAAGGTAAAGCTGATTGACCATATTGCCCTAGCCATTCATTAAATTTTTCTATCGAGGGGGAAATGTCTTTTTTAATGAAATATCGCTGCTCATTGAGTAATTCATAATTTGTAAGTATCCTGTTTTTTTTATTTTTATAATTGGATTCATAGTGAAACCAAGTTGTTATAAGCTCACTTACGGTTTTACAATGATTATATTCAAGAGGTCGATCAGTCTTGCATTTTTCAAGTAATTTTTGCAAAGAATGAAGCGCTGATATTTTAGCTTGGGCAAGCGGACTTTTGTCTTTATTTAATTCTTTTTTTAAGTTTTCAATAATGACAATCAATCCTTGGATTGCTTGATCGTTCTCATCATTTGATCGAATATCCATGACTTCATCCTCGTTTGTATGTTATAAATTATTTAGTTTTAGTATAGCATTTATCAAAGACTGCCATTCACACTTGGCCGTAGAAATTGGCTCTTTAATTGAAACTTGCGAAACAAATAATGTTGAATCTTATCACTGACTTTCTTATGTTCGGCTAACTGATTCTGGGCATGTTCCATGGCTGTTTGCCACAATACCTCAAAAGAAGAGATCAATTCTTTGGGCATATTGGCTGGTAAATGATGGATAGTCTTCTTGGCATAATAATCGTTCTGTCTCTTGATTTTCCTAATTTTTTGCAATATATCATGCTTTGACGTGATACATAACACATGTTGAATCATTACATTATCGCCCTCAAGTGCTACCAATATTTGGGAAGCCCAATTAAAGCAGATAAAGTTGATGTATCTATCAAAAAGTACATTGCCGCAATCATTGGTGTTGACTCAAAACTGGATTTAAAAAATTACAACAAAAAAACGCGTAAACGACATATCAAAATCATTCGTGAATATTTAAAACTAAATGCCAATAAACCTGATCGCAGAAAAATAATGAAAGCAACTGCACTCAATGCAGCAAGTACAAAAGAAAATTTGGCCGATATTATCAATGCTGTTATTGATGAATTAATTAAATCAAAATTCGAATTACCATCTTTTAAAAGATTAGTCAGGTTAGCAAGAGCAGCCAGGACTCTCGTCAATAACGATAATTATATGGAAATAGTGAGCAAACTAACTGATGAGCAAAAGCAATTAATCGATACGATGATTGATTTGATCATTGCGGAGGATAAAGACCTTGATTATTTATCTTGGGTTGCATTAAAACAAGAACCAAAAAAACCAACAACAAATAATATTAAGCAATAAGTCTTTATTCCCCACTAATAGGCTCACTGTGAAGCTACGTCCGATGAGCCGCCAAATGTGTAATATTGAAGCTACCATTTATAAATTATAATTCTACAAATTGCATTCCATCATCTGTATAACGATTACCAGAAATAGCTTCTGGTTTAAAAAGCACATCAAGGTTGCTTACTTCTTCTTTAGTTAATTGTATGTTGATTGCGGCAGTATTTTCTTCCAAATATTTTTGTTTTTTTGTGCCTGGAATTGGAATAAGTCTAGGTGATTTTGTAAGCACCCAAGCAAGAGACAACTGTGCGGGCGTACAATTTTTTTCAGTTGCAATTTTAGCAAGCTCTTCAACCAATAGATGATTTTTTTCAGCATTTTCTCCAGAAAAACGTGGTAATATTGTTCGGAAATCCGTTTTTTCAAGTGATGCCGTGGATGTAATAGTATTAGTCAAAAACCCGCGCCCTAATGGACTATAAGGTACAAAAGAAATATTTAATTTTTCACATAAGGGAATCATTTCGGTTTCAGGCTGTCTTACCCATAAAGAATATTCTGACTGCACTGCTGTAATTGGGTGAACTTTGTGTGCTCGTTGCAATGTTTGAACACTAACTTCTGATAGTCCTATAAAACGTACCTTGCCAGAATTTACTAACTCTGCCATTGCACCAATCGTTTCTTCAATAGGAATATTTTTATCAACACGATGCAAATAATACAAGTCTATAATATCTACTCCTAGTCGCTTTAGACTGGCATCGCAAGCTAATTTAACATAAGCAGGACTTCCATTTATAACTCTTAAGCGAGGATTACTTGGATCTCTTACAATTCCAAATTTCGTTGCTAAAATAATTTGTGTTCGATAATTCTTTAATGCTTTTCCCAACAGGATTTCATTTTCTCCATGGCCATACATATCGGCAGTATCAAAAAAATTAATTCCAAGTTCGATAGCCCGATGCAGAGTAGCAATTGACTCTTGCTCATCGGTAGCTCCGTAAAATTCGGACATACCCATACAACCTAAGCCGATTGATGAAGATCGTAAATTAGTATTACCTAATTGTCTTGTTTGCATTAAATTTTCCCATGAATTTTATATATAAAAAACGGTCGGGTCTGTTGAAAAACCCGTTATTTATTATACAAATTTTAACATTTATGGAATTGAATCAGATCGTCAATTATGTGAAGAGGTACAATTTAATTTAGCATATCGCTGGTTTTGTGAGTTAAACCTTGAAGACAAATCCTGATGCAAGCCTAGCGTTTAAAAGCGGCACGCCCAGAACATTAAAATATAAAGCGCATATCACTATTGATGCAGATAGTCGTGTTGTTTTAGATGCTAAAATTACTACGGGCGCAACTCATGAATCACAAGTATATCTCCAACAAATAGAAACCGTCGAAAAAAATCTATGAATAAAAATTAATGAAGTAATTGCAGATAGAGCTTACGGTTCAGGTGATATTATTCAACAATTAATTAGCAGGAACATTAATCCTAATATTCCGTTGTTTAGTGGCAGAAGCGGCAGTCGTGGAATAAATAAAGAAAAAGATTTTGTTTACGATGAAAAAAGCAATCGCTACCAATGTCCAGCCGGACATTTTTTAAAACCTTATCCAACCGTCTCTAACGAAACAATCATCTATCATTCTAACCACAATGATTGCGCATCATGCCAATTGAAATCGTCCTGCAAAGCAAAACCTAAAAACTCGGAAAATATGCGAATAATTACGCGTAGTGTGTACCACAAATTATTTGAAACAGTTAAACAATCAATGCTAACAAATGAGTTTCGAGAAAATTTAACTGAAAGAATGTGGAAAATGGAAGGAATTATTAGCGAAGCTAAAAACCAACATTGCTTATCTAGAGTTAAGTATAGAGGTTTAATGAAAACACAGATTCAAGCTTATATGGCAGCAAGCGTATTGAATATGAAAAGACTATAACCAATGGCATGATTTTCATAATTTATTATTGGTTTTTAAAATTGAATGGGTTCTTATATACTCTTCTAAAAGAGTAACAATATCATCACGGCCATGTATTTTAGCAATTTCAAGTGCAGTTATGCCTGATTTGTTGCTGCTATAGACATCTGCATTATTTTTAAGTAATAACTTAACCACTTCTATGTGCCCACGTTGTACTGCTCTTGTAAGAGGAGTCATGCCTTTTTTAGAGACTCTATTAATATCAGCTCCATTTTCCAGCAAAATTTGAATCGCCTCTGCTTGACCATAATAAGCTGCTTTTAATAGGGGCGTATGTTCTTTCTTATCTAAAATGTCAACTTTAGCTCCTTTTGACAATAAAAGGTGAACTATATCATTATGTCCACTGATTACAGCATAATGAAGAGGAGATAAACCACGTTTATTTACATGATTTATATCTGCTCCATTTTCTAATAAAGTTCGAACTACTTGAATATGACCTATAACAGCAGAAAAAATCAAAGGCGTTTCGCCCAACTCATCTTCAATATCAATTTTAGCTCCTTTTGCTAATAAAACTTTGATTACTTCGTTATCTCCCTTCCCCGCTGCCATAAGAAGGGCAGAAAAACCCTTAACATTTATATTTGGATCAGCTCCCGCATCTAATAACATGCGTACTACTTCAGCATGTCCTTCATTGGAAGCTAACATAATAGCTGTTTTACCATTTTTATCCACATAATTAGTAAATCTTTCATCCTGTGATAATAATTTTTTTATCAATTCTAAGTTGCTTATTTGACATGCTATAGATAAAAGACTTTCTTCATGGGTATTTAATCTTTTATTGATCACATCGGTGCTTAGAATTATTTTTGTAGGATACGTAATTAAATATTGGTTAATTTTATTTTTGAATTTAGTAATTTTATCTTGATCATTTGATGGAAATGATGCTATATGTTCAAATAGTATTGATACTAAATCTCTTCGGGAAAGATAACCCTTCTGATAGTGCAAGATAAGATTTTTTATGTTGGGTAAAATATCCAATACATCTTTATGATTTTCTAGTAAATCGTCTATTCCCCTACGTTTATCTCCATAAGAAACATCATAAAAAACTAACCCAATTGCCAAATCTGTTTTAGACATATATCTCGTTAATGCATTCGCTAAATCTTCTTCATTCTTACAAATTGTAATCCCATTCTTAGAATTTGGATCATAAAAAATTATCTTCTTATCAGTAATGTATAAAGCCATTGTATGATATAAAGTGGAAATAAATTTGAATTCTTTGACATTACCTTTGTTTGATTTTAGTAAGTTAAATTCTTTCAATGCTTTTGCTAAATCTTCTTTTGAACTACAAGCAATTACGTGGGTAGCATCCCAATTTGCGAAAATACTTTTAAAATGCGTAGCAGTTTGGGTTGAATGAGCTTTCTGTACTGCTGCCATAAAATCAAGTAATTTATAAAAAGGGTAACATAGATTGCTATTTTTTATTCCTATAACTAAATTTCTGTTATTTTTATATTGATTAATTAAATCTTTTATTTCAATCGCACTTAATCTATTAATAAAACTAATAAAAAAATCAAATTCATCACTCCGATCTTGATGACAATAAAAGACAAATAATTTGCTCAATCCATCGCAAACACCCTCCTTGTTCAATAAAGCATTTTTCTCAATATTAATACCGTGTTTATTTAACTCTTGAACAATAATATTAAAATTATTAATGAGTTTATTTTGATCTTTAGAAAAAAATGTAAAAAAATTACGATTATCTGCCATTATTTACCTAACATGTTGTTTCAAAATTAATATAATTAATACTTCTCTAAGTATAGTTGTTTTTTGAAAAATTAACTCAAAGTAGTTTTTCAGCTCAAAAAATAAGATACATATTTCATCATTTACCACTTAGAAAGATATCTAGTTATTAACAAATTTATTGTAGAAACATTTTGGCAATTGATTTACTAAGCGCCGATAATCCAACATCAATAGATGTTATTAACGCTCAAATCAATCGATTTTTCGCGTTAATCTCGAACCTATTATTTTATGCTGCGTAGTTAGTTGTTATTAATAATCATTAATGATTTATTAGTGATTATTACTTATACTATGTCCGAATGACTTCAGTTGACAGGATTTAACAATATTTGTCAACTTTAAGAAGGTCATGATGACTAATAAAGAAAAAAGTGATATTGCGCGTAAGCTTAGATTTTGATATGGATGGGGTTTTATCATATTCATTTTATAATGCTACTATTTAAATTTTTACGCAGTTCAGAAAAAAGGGGATAAGTATTAACTTTTAAGTGTTAGCAGTACAATTCTCAGCTAACATTAAATTACTTTGTAATCCATATTCATTCGGAAGATATTTTAAAGCAATTATAGATGAGATAGTTGCACAACCTAATACATAATATGCAATCATCAGATTGTTATTAAAATATTGGATAGTCCAAGTGTTAACAGCTGGAGAGAACCCGCCAACTAATGCCATGCAAATGTTGTAGGCGATAGAAATTCCTGTATAACGTCCTTTCCCAGGAAACATCTCAACCATAATAACTGGTGTGACTGCTTGCTCAGCACTATAAAATATGACTAAAGGTAGTAGTACCCACCATGCTTGAACATATTGCAAATACCAGAAAGTAGGAACTGTAAAAAGTATATAGCCTATTGTAGAAAAAAGCAGAACCGACCTGCGTCCAATCCTATCTGAAAGATATGCAAACACAGGTAATATTAATAACGATAAAATGATAAACAACATTTGCATTTGATAAGCTTGATGAAATGATACACCTAAAAATTGATTGAGATAGGTAGAAATAAAACCCATTAAGGTGTAACTTCCACAAGCACTGATAAATAATAATAAAATAATTTTCAACATACGTTCGCGTTGATGAGAGATGATATAAGATAATGGAAAATATTTTTCCTTAATATTTTGTTGTAATTTTACAAACGTTTCAGATTCAGCAAGGTCTCGCCTTAACCATAATCCCAGTATTCCAAGTCCACCGCCAGAAATAAATAAAACTCTCCAACCGTATGATATAAGGGAGTCATGATCAAGTACATTGCTCATGACTGAACAAGCAATAACTGCAATTAATACACCGATATTAGAACCATTGTTTGTCATGCTGCTCACTAAACCACGATATTTGTCATGAGATGATTCCGATAAATAAATCATAGATCCAGCAAACTCGCCGCCAATGCAAAAACCTTGTATTAATCGACAGATGATAAGAAAAACAGGCGCAGCAATCCCAATGTGAGTATAGGTTGGTAATAACCCTGTTAGTATTGAAGAAATTGACATAAGAAAAATAGTTACTTTTAATGTTTTTGCGCGCCCAATACGATCCCCCATATGACCTAAAAAAATCGATCCCAATGGACGAATAACAAAGCCTGCAGCAAATACTAACAACGCTGTTAGCAACGGAGTTAAATTGACCCACCTCAGCAGTTGAAAACTGACCCACCTCGTATTAACCCTGGCATTCTCAGTTAATAAGAAAAACGAGGATGCGATGATCAGTTACGAGGAATTTATGGAAGTAAAGATATTATTCCGACAAGGTAAAAGTATTCGCGAAATATCAAAGACGCTGCATATTTCACGAAATACGGTACGCCGTTATTTGCGCCGAGAAGAAAAACCTAACTACAAAATGAGACGGGTACAAAAGCCGATTAAATTAGCGCCTTTTCATGATTATTTAAAAAACCGCGTAAAAGATGCACATCCCCACTGGTTGCCAGCAACCGTTCTTTTTCAAGAAATTCATGAGCAAGGATATGATGGTGGTATGACGGTACTGAGAGCGTATTTGAGAACACTAAAGCCAATTAAGGAAGCCGATCCTGTTGTTCGCTTTGAAACAAGGCCTGGTCAACAGATGCAAGTTGATTGGATTGAATTTGGTCGTGGCAAACATCATCTATCTGCTTTTGTTGCAACGATGGGATACTCACGTGCAAGTTTTGTCGAATTTGTTACAAATGAGCGATTAGAAACATTGCTTAGCTGTCATGAAAAAGCATTTGAATTTTTTGGCGGCGTCCCCCAAGAGATTCTTTATGACAATATGAAAACCGTTGTTTTAGCACGTGATGCTTATGCACCCAAACAACATCGATTTCATCCAGGCTTTTTAGATTTTGCTAATCACTTTGGATTCATACCAAAGCTTTGCCGGCCTTACCGTGCAAAAACCAAGGGTAAAGTTGAGCGTTTTAATCGCTTTCTGCGTTACAGTTTTTATAACCCGCTTGTTAGTCGATTAAAACCATTAGGATTAACAGTTGATATTGAGCTGGGTAATTATGAAGTAAAACGTTGGTTACGTGATATTGCCAATCAACGTGTGCATGCCACCACAGGACAAGTGCCTGCCGTAAAATTGCAGGAAGAAAAACAATGGCTACAACCATTGCCTGCACATTATGTCGGGTTAAATCGTAAAGCACCCATTTCGCGTTTGCTTAAAACAGAAGAATTCTCGTTACAACACCCTCTGAGTGTTTATGACAAATTGCTACAGGAGGTCGTTGTATGACGCAAGATAATCGCATTATAGATCTCTGTGATCAGCTTGGACTCGAGCCAATGAAATTAAACTATGCTCATTTAGCGCAAGCAGCGGTGACTGCACAAAAAAGTTTTAGTGACTATTTTGAAAGCTTGTTAACAACAGAATGGGAGCATCGACAAACGCGCAGTCGCAATACGTTGGTAAAATTGGCGGGATTTCCTGTCATTAAAACGATTGATGATTATGATTTTAAATTCGCAGTGGGTGCGCCTAAAAAACTTATTCACGAATTAACTTCACTCAGTTTTATTGAGCGTAATGAAAATATTGTTTTACTTGGGCCATCAGGTGTTGGAAAAACCCATCTTGCCATTAGCCTTGGTTATCTTGCAACACAACGCATGATTAAAACACGTTTTATTGCTGCTTCTGATTTAATGCTGCAATTATCAGTGGCTCATCGTCAAAATAAATTAGATGAGTTTATAAAGCGAAATGTGATGGCGCCACGACTCTTAATTATTGATGAGATTGGATATCTACCATTTGGTAGAGAAGAAGCGAATCATTTCTTTCAAGTGATCGCTAAACGTTATGAAAAAGGATCCGTTATTGTTACTTCTAATTTGCCATTTGGACAATGGCACGGTGCCTTTGCTCATGATGCAACATTAACAGCAGCTATGTTAGATCGACTATTGCATCACTCTCATTTAATTCAAATACAAGGAGAAAGTTATCGATTAAAAGAAAAACGTAAAGCAGGTGTTGTTATTAACTCACTCGCCAATCATAGTGAATCAACTAAGGTGGGTCAGAATTAAACCGCTGCATTTCTTAAAGGTGGGTCAGTTTTCAACCGTCGTTGACAACGCCGACAAAAGACTGGTGACAGGATTTTTGGAAGGAAAAAATAGACTTGCGATAACGGGTGACAGGAGAGCAAATAAGCTAAACTCATACCATTCGAGAACATTTCCAATGATACAGGCAATAATATCACGACGTTTTTGTATTGAATTTTGACTCATGTACATTCCAACCTAGCAGATAAAGAGATTTATTAAACGCAATCATATCAGCACTATCAGATTCTTCTTAACTACCAATTTTTTTAACCATTGATATCACATTGTTAGCATCTATTTTGTCTATTTTTATTGGCTGCTCGACAAACGAGCCCAGTAAATCTTTAAATAAACCATTTAATGTCTCTGTCATTATCAAAAAATCAGCATTGAATTGCTGTTGTTTAGTTCCAGCCTCCATTTCTTTTACTTGCGCGATGATTTCATCTTTAAAATGGATACTCTGTAATGACAAATCATCCAGCAATACAAAATCGATACGATCCTGCCAATTAAGCGCTAGCTGCTTAATTTCACATCCGTCTTTAATAAGTGACTGAATACTACTAGCAAACAAGTCCTGTTCCTTGCAACGGATGACACGATTTTCGTGGTTCGTATCCTGTAACACACAGGATTTTTCAATTGAGAAAGAAGACGAATAGTTTTGATGCTTCAACCAAGATGTCATCTTGGCTGAAAGTTTTTTAATTTGGAAAGCATCAATTTGATCTCCGAACGTTTTTTTGAAAGCAGACAAGAATTGCTCGGTTTTCTTAGCATTCGATGTACTAAGAATTAGCCAATGATTTTTTGTATCAACGTAGGCATAAACTTTGGTTAGCTTACTAAATGCACGAGGTAGTAACGTAGAACGGATCTCATCTTGCAGAGTATATTTTTCTTTTTGACCAACTTTTCTATTTTCTGAGTCCTCAATTTTTTTGATTCTCTTAACAAGTTCTTGGCGGATAACGATAGGAGGTAATATTTTTTCTTCGATTTGTAGACAAATCATCATATATCCATTCATGATTTGAACAAGCGGTGCACCTTCTTCATCAACAGGGGATACCCACCCCGCACTATAAGACATAGAGGGTAAGCACTCTTGAAATGTGAGTTCGTCTAATTTTTCTACCAAAGTAATAGACGTGTAACGAGAGGCATCGGTTAGCTGAAATAATCGTACTTGTTTAAACCACATTTCTTTGTTCCTAATTCAGTTACAGATAATTCTGAGCAAAAGCTTTATATTTATCAGATTATAAATCTTTCTACTATATTCCCTGTGTCATCAATTGGTTGAGAAGATCAGTTGAAATACCAACACCACCACAAACGATAACCAATATTGATTTGGTTTCAGCGAGAGACTTAAGGTGATTCATATCATAAATAATAGACAACACTGCTCCACACGCTGGTTCTACCAACACGCGATGATCATCAGCAAATTTTCTGCAAGCCAAAACTGCTGCATCATCAGTAACAACAAGGGGAGTAATAGATCGCTTTTGTGACCATTCAAAAAGCTTATTTGCGATTCGTTTAGCGCCTAATGATGTCGCTACTGTATTAATACGATCTAATGTAATGATTTTTCCAGCTTTAATACTTGTTGCAAATGATGCAGCACCTTCAGTTTCTACAGAAAATGCTAAAATATCAGACCATCTATGACGTTCCAATCCTTCAAGTACTCCACATAGCAAACCACCACCGCCAACAGCTGTAATTACAGCATCTGGCTTTTCGCATTGTTGAGCAACTTCGTCTATCATTGTTGAATGACCTATCCATATAGATGGATGGTCAAAAGGTGGAACGTAGCCACTATTTGTCTTATTGACAAAATCCATTGCTGCTTGATGTGCTTCATCCCATACTTCACCATGAATTTTTATCTCAGCACCTTCAGATTCCAAACGCTTGAGAAAAATAGGATTCGTTGTCTTTGGTACAAAGACAGTAACTTGAACGCCTAATTTCTTTCCTGCATAAGCAACTGCATATCCTGCATTACCACCAGAAGATGAAACAAGTTGATGATGTCCACTTTTAATAAGTTCTTGACACAACTGGCCTATGCCACGAATTTTAAATGAGCCGGTAGGTTGAAAACACTCCATTTTAAGCAAAATTTTTTTTCCTGAAATTTTACTTAGTAGTTTTGATTCAATGAGTGGAGTTGGGATGTGTAAAGGTTTCATTGTATTTTTATCTGGTTGTTAAGTCTATTAAAACGACCCTTTAATCAGACCGTCTGTATTTTAAAAAAAGCTGTTTGAAACAGCTAATTCCCTGACTAATATACTGGTTTTCAAAATCTAAATCTACTTATCTATCAAGATATTAAGATAGATAAACTTTTGATCAAACAGGAACTATTAAGGTTATCGGAAACAAAATGAAAATCGGCTATGTACGGAGGAATACGAGAGAGCAAAATCTTGACATGAAATTATAGATGCGCCTCAGGCAAAACCACTTGTTGTCTTAAATGGAAAAATTCAATTGCGCCATTTTAAAGCTGCTAATATCCATATTTCTCTACACCCAAGCCGTCCCACGGCACAGAACCGCCCACAATGACTCTACGGCAATATGCTATAATTAAAAAAAATTATTAGCAAATCGAGGAAAAATGTATGGCTACAGGCCGAAACCAGCTTAAAATGTTCGATAAGAACGTTTCAAAATCAAGCTCAAAAAGAGACATTCGTGATTCTATCTTATCGCCAGAGAAAGGAGCACATGAACCTCTTCTCATATTAAAACTTTCAGCGGATGTAACCGCTCATAGAGATGGTGCGACAGGGTATGCACAGGTACACGATATAGCATCAAAAGTAAGAGGATATATCGTTATCAACTCAACCGAAATTGTCATCAACAACGATGAAAGTAAGATTTATAAAAAAAATAGTAATATTCCTCTCTCTTCCCAAGAAGAATTAAAATCCATTATTTTATCTTCTTATCAACATAAGCAAGAACCTATGACGATTTGGATAGAAGGTCACAGTGCACCCGGCTGGGTATTTTCTGCTAATGCTGACCACAAAGCTGAAAATAATGCAGCTATTGCTTTTCGTAAAAAAATATTAGAAATAGAAGAGGCGACAGGAAGGGTAGTAAAAAACATTATTATTAATTCTTGTAATTCCGCCACTGAAATCGTCTATAACATAAATGAAAATGAACAATCTTACATAAACTCATCTGCAAGGTTATTAAGCCTTTTATTCCCCGATAAACATATATTAGGTTTTATTGGTTACAATTCTACATCAACGACTAAAATAAATAAAAAGTCTGAAGAAGGCGTGATTGAAGAAATCACCTTGCCAATAAAAGAAGCTAGCATTTTATTTAAGAGTGGTGAAGCTATAGAGTATTCCGCACATGAAAATATTTTTATAGGCGGCGCTGCGCTCAAGCCTTTCCTATTAAAAACCTGCCAAATTAAACCCGATAATAGTATATTACATATACTCAATACCATACCTAAAAAAGATAAATTAAGTTCTTATAAAAATAATTATCTCTTTGTCAACAATACTCTTTATTATATAAATAATAAAAAAACGGTTATAGAAGTTCCACTTACTGATATAAACCTACTCACCTCACTTCCCACGTTTCAAAAAATTCAAGGTCGACTATTACCACAAAAAATGCCTTTAACATCTAGTGAAATTATGACTTGCATTTTAAGTAATACGACAAATATCGAACATTATCCTACTGCTGCATCCCAACAATTCTCTGTTTGTCTTGCGCGTGAAACAATGATGAAAAGTCTCAAACCTAATTCTTTACAAGAATGCTATGCCAATAAACAGTACTCCGGTTTCGCAAACAAAGAAAAGACATTGAAAAAAGAAGAAATTAAATTGAAAGAAGAACAAAATAAGGCAAAAAAACCCTTAACCACGTAGGTAAATTGGTTGTGTCGCAATAAATTCTTCCATTCACTAACCAATTTCCGCAATAAAATTCATATGATCATTTTTATTAAGAAACCTGTCTTCGCAATGGACATATTTAAACTCAAATTTTTCTAAAATCAGTTCCACTTCATAACGGTAATACCATGCGATATACATTGCTCTTCTTCTTGATTTACGACTTTGTCATCAATTATTTCAGTGTATTTAGTTTTACTTATTATAAACTGCTTTCTTCTCTATCAGATTGCCGTTAAATAGTATACGTCACTTAATTATTTTATAAAATTAGTAGACTTACAATTCACGAACTAGTATTTTATGCTAAAAATTAGTGATACTAAATTTTTAAAAAATTACAGGGTGCAATTGGAAAATAATCATGAAAAAATTTATTTGTTTTATAACTTTATTTTTTGCATCAACCAGCTTTGCAGAACAATTACATAATTTTAAACAAATCGAATCAGCAGTCTCTGAAGGCAAATTAATACGTATATTAGTTAATTACGAAAAATGCACCCCTTTATCTACCCAGAAGATGGTTGGTAATCATTATGCTGTTTTTACACCAAACGCAATGGCTATTGGTAATGATGGTAATATTGGAACTTATGTACTCTACTTTACCTTGCAAGACCCGCATTATCCGTCAAAAGCAGTATATCAACATGGAAACTATATCATATCGAAGGATAACTCTATTACAATAACATTCACAACATTAAATGCAGCAGATTATACCCAAATGGGAACTAGCATTACCATTAATTGTAAAATTGATGATAGCGCAAAAGTATTCGTTAATCAGCAAGACCAGTTGATGAAATCTGATCCAACTAAGAGTGTCGAACTGCAAACAAGCTACACCTTTAATAAAGGTTAATATCAATATATGCATGATTTTTGTATAGTATTTTCTTAAAATTTTTCTGGAAAGAGTCATAGAATTTCTGCTACAGTTGATACCATTAGTAAAATAACCATTTTATTAAATGTAAAGTTCCTGGGAAAAATCAATGCAAACAAGACAACTAGGGGATACTAATTTACATGCTTCATCAATCGGCTTAGGTTGTATGGGCATGTCTGAATTTTACGGAGCAACTGATGAGAAGGAATCAATTGCTACTTTACATCGTGCTATAGAGTTCGGAATTAATTTTTTTGATACAGCCGATATATACGGCCAAGGAAAAAATGAAGTCTTATTGGGAAAAGCATTAAAAAATTATCGAACACAAATTATCTTAGCAACAAAATTTGGAATTGTAAGAGATCCAAATAATCCTCAATTAAGAACAATAAACGGAAGCCCTGATTATATTAAGTCTGCCTGTGATGCGAGCTTAAAGCGATTAGGAATAGATATTATAGACCTATATTATTTGCACCGTGTCGATAAAAATATTCCCATTGAAGAAACGATAGGTGCAATGGCAGAGTTAGTGCACATAGGTAAAGTACGTTTTATAGGACTGTCAGAAGTTAGCGTTCAGACATTACAACGAGCACACACAGTACATCCCATTACAGCAGTGCAGTCAGAATATTCATTATGGGTAAGACAACCCGAAAGTGAAATGATTCCGTTATGTGAAAAATTAAATATTTCTTTTGTACCTTATAGCCCATTAGGACGTGGTTTTTTGACTAACACAATTACATCCGCAGCATTACTTGAAAAAACTGATTTTCGAACCATATTACCACGTTTTACTGGAGAAAATGCTGAAAAAAATCATTTACTGGTTGAAGAGCTTGCGAAAGCTGCAATTGAAAAAAACTGTACACCTGCACAATTGTCTCTTGCTTGGGTACTTGCAAAGTCACCTAGACTTATTCCAATTCCAGGTACTAAAAAACAAAAATATTTGGAAGAAAATGCTGCCGCAGTCAATATAAAATTAACGAGAGAAGAAGTAAGCAAGCTTGATGCACTTTTTAAACCAGAAGCCATTGCAGGAAATCGTTATACAGATGATGGAATGCAATTTGTGGAATTATAATTTATATCTGAATATATTATTTTATTATATGGACCATTCCAAAAATAGAAACAAACATTGTAATAATCCAACTTTTGTATAGCTAACAACCAATTGGATTGCATTAAAATCCTCCTTGATTTTATATCCAGGAGTTGCAGAGTGGGTACAAATAATCTAGATTTTAGGAAACGATGCCAAATTTATGGTCTATAGAGAGCAAGCAACACCTATAAATAACGATTGCTAAAGAAATCAGCGTCCACAATCGACTATTAGTCGCGAATTAAAATGTAGTATCACCTTGAAGCTTAAAGGACAAGGAAAAAAATTATGAAATTTGGTTACACCATCATTTATGTATCTGATGTTGAATCTACAATTAGTTTTTATCAAAAAGCGTTCAAATTAGAAAAAAGCTTTTTACATGAAAGCAAGCAATATGGCGAATTAAATACAGGCGATATAAAACTTGCATTTGCATCTAACTCGTTAGCGGAATCAAATGGAATTAAATTTGCAAAAAATGATGCTAAGAAAGAAGCTGCCGGATTTGAAATTGCCCTGATTACTAATGATGTAAAGCAAGGCTATAACCACGCTCTTAGTAATGGTGCAATTGCAGTAAAAGAACCTACAGTAAAACCCTGGGGTCAGGAAGTTGCTTACGTTCTTGATCTCAATGGTATTATTGTTGAGATATGTAGCCCTATGGGTTAATCATGGCAAAAAACACATCTGAAGGTCATCTGACATATCCGGCGGAAGGTTTCGTTTTGACTCATTGCGCCATAGAGGGCTATGCACAAAAAATGTTTCCGATAATAAGAGTACTCGGTAATTCTTGATATGTAAATAGTAAGATGTTACCCTTCAAATATTGCTAATTAGCAAATGGATCACAGCATGCATAAAATTGAAGCAGATAGTAAAAATACCATGTCTTTAACAGTGGCTGCACTGGGTGTTGTTTATGGGGATATTGGGACAAGTCCCCTGTATGCCATTCGTGAATCTTTACAAGGTTTACCTGCTTCTCCAGAAAATGTTCTGGGCGTTTTGTCGCTTATTTTCTGGTCGTTGATATTAGTTATTTCTATTAAATATCTTTGTTATATTTTACGAGCCGATAATGATGGTGAAGGCGGTGTACTCGCTTTGCTTGCTTTGTTAAAGAGAGAGAATGGTCATTCATACAAAATTCTTTTCCTCATAGGTCTTTTAGGCGCGGGCCTGCTCCTGGGTGATGGAATGCTTACTCCTGCTATTTCTGTAGTAAGTGCTATAGAAGGTCTACAAGTGATCTCTCCTACTTTTGCACAATTCATCTTACCACTAACTTGTCTTATCCTTTTGGCACTGTTTTTTTTTCAGCATCATGGTACAGCTAAAATTGGAAAGTATTTTGGCCCTATCATATTACTTTGGTTTATTACTTTAGCAATTCTAGGTGGATTAAAAATCCTTGATAATCCAACAGTAATGATTGCATTAAATCCTTATTATGCAATTGAGTTTTTTATTCATAATGGTTGGGTGGGATATGCCGAATTAGGTGGAGTTTTTCTTGTTGTAACTGGCGGAGAAGCACTTTATGCAGATTTAGGGCATTTTGGAAAAACACCAATTCGATTAGGCTGGTTTTTTGTTACATTACCCGGACTGCTTCTAAACTATTTCGGCCAAGGCGCATATTTACTACAGCATCCTGAAACTATTGTTAATCCATTTTACTCAATAGCCCCAAGTTGGTTTTCTCACCCGCTACTTATTATTGCAACCATGGCAACTATTATTGCATCTCAAGCAGTAATTTCTGCAACATTTTCTCTGACAAAACAAGCTGTCTTATTAGATCTTTACCCTCGTCTACCTATTATTCAAACCTCAGCCAAAAAAAAAGGACAAGTCTATGTTCCCCAAATGAATGCTATTCTTGCTTTAGGAACATTGATATTAGTCATTATGTTTAAAAATTCAAGCTCCCTCGCTCACGCTTATGGCATTGCTGTAAACTTGGTTATGTTAGGTGTAACAATCATGGTGACTTATGTTGCCCGTATTCATTGGCATTGGTCCATACTAAAAGTTTTCAGTATTTTTTCTTTATTTCTATGTATTGATATCGCATTTTTAGGTGCTAATGCTCAAAAGATTATTACAGGTGGCTGGGTCCCTCTTCTATTTGCAACTATTTGTGTAATTATCATGCTAACCTGGCGTAATGGGATGGATTATTTGCGTAAATCCTACTATATGGAAAAAATTGATTTAAAGGATATCATCGAAGAGCTTAATCACCCAAACTTACAGTACCTTCCAAATTCAACAACTATTTTTATTACCGATCCCTATGATAAAAGTGGTGGTGCCTTGCTTCATTATTTAAAATTAAATCGCATCAAGCCAGAACATATTCTAATTGTCAGCATAACGATTGAAAATCATCCCTATATTTCTCAAACAGAAAGAAATGAATTCATTACAATAGGAAATGGAACATATCGTTTAATTTTACATTATGGATTTATGGACACAATTGATATACCAAAAGCATTGGCTATCGCCAATAAGGAAAAAATATTTCCATTTACCCTGGATGTCGATCAAGCTACTTTTCTAGTAGAAATCGCGCAAGTATCTGCAACTCGCCGCAAAAAAACGTTTTTATTTTTTTGGCAAGAAAAATTATTCGCATTTTTAATGCGTAATGCTGTGTTAGATATTGAATTTTTTCGATTGCCATACAATAGAACCATTGCAATTGGAACATACTGTGAAATTTAGTAATTTATATAAATCAAAATGACTATTTGAATTACGTTTAAATAGCTAATTGGGTAAATTATTCGTATCGCTGAACACAGCAATTAAAACATCCAGGTTTTGCATTATGAACACACAAATAACTTATATTAGGATTTGTAAATAAAATTTCGATAAAATCTCTCAGACGAGAACCTTCAATAACTTCAGCAGCAATCATTATCGAATCATTAGTGTACGCGCGAATTGACAATAATCGATGTAATAATATTTATTTGGAACAAGGCAAGATTAGATTGTTTAGTACAGGGATATGGGTTTTTGATCAACAAGTTTATTTAGCTGGTTCGCGTTCGGAAAGAGGTGAGTTAATGATTGTTGCTACTAATCGATCTCCGAAAAATGCTATTGCAGTTTATTTACGTAGGTGGGAAATCGAGAGTCCATTCGCTTCTTTGAAATCAAAGGGATTTCGCTTTGAAGAGACACATATGACACAATTAGATCGAATTGAAAAATTAGCTGATTTTAGGGAGTGTCTGGCTGTTTTAAACCCTAAAATCAATTATCGAGAACCTATTTTATGAATTTTTGTCCCGTACAAAGCCCGTGCAAAGTAATCTGGTTTTTCTTAATATTTTCTTAAGTTTTGTATGTTAGGTTCAATCTGTTCTTTATTCATTGTATAGCAATGAAAAGAGCAGAATAGATGGACTCGAAATTTATAAAAGGAGAGAAAGATATGCCCACATTTAATTTTTTATCGCCTGATGACCTCGAAAAAAACTTAGCTGAATTAATAGAGAAAGTATCTTCTAAACATGAGGAAGATAAATCTCAATTAACTGGACGTCGTGAAGTGCAAGTTAATTTGCTCGGTAAAGTAAATGATCTTTTGAAAATCATCATGATTCCTCCTGACAAAAATAAACAAAAAGCACAAAATGCTAATAAGCTTATTCAATATGGAGAAGAGTTACAAAAATTTAATGAAATAGAAGCATCCACAAAGCTATCAGAAGCACAGTTAGAATTAAAGAAAAAAATAAGTGCTGAGAAAAATGCACTAATCAAGTTTATGAATAGTTTTCCAGACAACGAAGAAGAATTATTTCAAGAACAAGAAAGGTTATCTCCAGAGCAGGAAGAAAAAATTAAGAAAAAAATTACTGCTGATGAGCAACGATCTGAAGCTATCACTGGTCTCCTATTTAGTATTAAAGATGAGATTGAAGATCAATATAAGAAGAATATCACTAGCCTAGCAGGGGCAACGAATGCACTTATCTCGCTTTGGAAACCAAATAACCCTAAGAATAGTGCATTATATTCAGGCATTGATGAAGCGATTGGATTAGTGTTACCAAAGGTTCCTGGTGCTGCGCCTGTTAAACCAGAAAAGCCAACCTCGAAAGATGAGAAAATATTAAAAGAATACGAAGAAAAAATGATTAGCTATCAGCGAGAATTAGCAGAGCATGAAAAAACAGTTGAGAAATATAATAAGGCATTAAAAAAATATAGTTCGCCGCGTCCAATAGAACCTATTGTACCTGAAAAGCCAACTTCACGAGATAAAGAAGTATTGGAAGATTATAAAAAACAGATGGAAGAGTATCAATTAAAACTCAAAAATTTTAAACAGGCATTGGAAGAGTATAATAAGGAGCTAGAAGTATTCAAGAAAAAAGCGATAACAAAATATAATGAACTTATACTGATACCAAGCAGTATAAAGAGTAATAAGATTGAAGAAGTTGAAGATAAAAACATTAAAGCAACGATTAGTGCAAAGCATAAGTTAAAAAAAGCTACGACAGTTGAGAAAAATGCCCCACTTACATTGGAAGATTCAACAAATACTACGTTACTTTTGCCAAATCCAAAGTTAGTTGCACTTGCTAAAGATGCTTATTTACCTGAGAAAAAGAGGAAAATGATTGCTGCTCAGCTTGCTAAATATACTCCAACACCTGAAATTGGGCGTTATGTTAGAGACATAAAATCCGAAAAGATCCATTCTTTTATAACAGAAGATAATAAGTTTAGAGAAAAGCTTGGAGAGAATCATACAGACGTGAATGAAACACCTGAATACAGAGGAAAAGATGCTAGGGAAGCTAGACCTGATGAACGTATGCAGTGTGACTACGAAGCAATAATACCTGATCCAAAAGATGCACAAAAAGCCAACGTAAAATGGAAAGTGAAGTACAACACACAAGACGTACAAAAAGTCAAAGCAGCATGGAAAGGTGTGAAGGAGCCATCAGATAAGATTCTTGATAATATCACTCACGATATGCAACAAGAGTTTCTTGACTACCACAATCGACGAGGGGAAAAGAAAGAAACATTGGTTGATCATTCAATAAAAAAATATGAGGCAATCAGCTTATTTCATAAAAACACAAAGCTATTGATTGAAAGTGATCCAAAGAAATTATTAAAACATGTTGAAACAAAAGAAACAACGGTTGTGCAAGTTCCAGATGATTACGATGTTAAACAGCGTTTCTCTTTTAGAAAATAAGAAAGAAGTTGTTTTGTATGAAAAAAAGGACAGTGCTGCTATAGGCTGTCTTTTTTATCTTTAACTAGAGTTAAAATCCTACCACAATATTGACGATCAATAATGATTTATATTTAATCATTATTAAATGATGTGATTAATTAATATCTATTCACAAACATAATAATATTCGCTTTGCAAATAAACTCGCCGAATGTTAAAAAATATATATAGAGGTCATTAACAGAAAATCTAAAGGGATTTAAATAAATGAAATATGTTGTTGAGCTGAGTAAAGTCAATTTATCTAACATAGATATAGTTGGTGGAAAGAATGCTTCAACAGGTGAAATGATTCAAAATTTGCTAAACTTAGGTATCAAAACACCTGGAGGTTTTGCAACAACAACAGAAGCTTATAATAAATTTTTGACCCAAAACCATTTAGATGACCACATTTCAAATTTACTTGCTAAAACTAAGTCATTAAATGTTGATACATTAAGTAAAATGAGCGCAAAGATTCAGAATTTGATAATAGCAACTCCATTTTTTCCTGAGCTTGAAAAAGAAATCTCAGATGCATATGGGAAGCTACGAAATACAACAGTTGCCATTCGTTCTTCAGCAACGACAGAAGATTTGGCCAATGCATCTTTTGCTGGTGCACAAAAAACTTTTTTAAATATAAAAGGAATAAAAAATGTATTATCAGCGATTAAACTAGTGTACGCATCACTTTATACAAGCCGTGCTATAGCTTATCGTCATGATAAACATTTTGATGAGGTAACCTGTTCTCTATCTGTTGGTATTCAGCCAATGGTACGTAGCGATAAAGGTGTTAGTGGCGTTATTTTTACTTTAGACACAGAATCTGGTTTTGATAAGGTGATGGTCATCAATGCTACTTATGGGCTTGGCGAAGCCATTGTGCAAGGCTGTGTTAACCCTGATGAATATATTGTATATAAACCCACTTTAGAAGATGGTAAGTTTGCGATATTACAACGTAAGCTAGGTGATAAATCAATCAAAATAATTTACACAACATCACGTGTTCCAGAGAAATCAATTAAGAAAGTGTCCGTGTCTAAATCAGACCAATTACGTTTTAGTCTTTCTGATAAAGACATTCAGACACTTGCTAAACAAGCTCTCATTATTGAAAAACATTATGGGAAACCCATGGATATTGAGTGGGCAAAGGATGGATTAACCGGCCAATTGTATGTACTACAAGCAAGACCTGAAACTGTCGTAAATTATGTAAATAAAGAACAGTGCCTTGAAAGATATTCATTATCGAAAAAAGGAAACATTCTTGCAACAGGACAGAGCGTAGGTCAACGAATAGGTAGTGGAAACGCTAAAGTCATACTAGATATTAAAAAAATGCATGCAGTTAAGCCTGGCGACGTTTTAGTAACAGATATGACAGACCCAGATTGGGAACCTATCATGAAACTTGCTTCAGCTATCGTAACCAATCGCGGGGGGCGAACTTGCCATGCAGCCATCATTGCCCGTGAGTTAGGCGTACCCGCGGTAGTAGGTTGTAGTAATGCAACAAGCAGTATTAAAAACAATACACCACTAACAGTATCATGTGCTGAAGGGCAAATTGGATATGTGTATGAAGGAAACTTACCATTTTCAGTAAAACAAATTACTGTGAAAGATATGCCTAATATACCTGTTAGGCTTTGCATGAATATTGGTAACCCAGAGAAGGCTTTTACTAGCCGATTCTTACCTAATAGTGGCGTCGGTTTAGCTCGATTAGAATTTATCATAGGGACAATGATAGGTATTCATCCTAATGCCATTTTAGCATTCAATAACCTTAAAAAACCGCTTAAGCAGAAAATTGCTGATAAAACGGCTGCTTACAAAAATCCAGTTGAGTTTTATATTGAGAAGTTACGCGAAGGAATATCCGTCATTTCTGCAGCGTTTTTTCCACATGAAGTTATCTTTAGGTTTTCTGATTTTAAGTCTAATGAGTATGCGAATCTCTTAGGAGGTGATTTATTTGAGCCACATGAAGAAAATCCTATGATTGGTTTTCGTGGTGCATCTCGTTACAGAGACAAACTTTTTATTAAATGCTTTGAATTAGAGTGCAAAGCATTTAAGCGCGTACGTGATGGAATGGGACTATATAATGCGCAGCTTATGATTCCATTTGTAAGAACAGTTGAGGAATTACGACAAGTGATCTCACTCATTGAGTCGTATGGCTTAAAGCGCGGAGAAAATGACTTAAAAATATATATGATGTGTGAAATACCTTCTAATGTTTTACTTGCTCCTCAATTTTTAAAATATGTTGATGGATTCTCAATTGGATCTAATGACTTAACTCAATTAACATTAGGATTAGACCGGGATTCAAATTTAGTATCTTCGTTATTTGATGAGCGTGATGAGTCTGTCAAAGCATTATTACATCATGCAATTTCTGAATGCAAAAAACTTGGAAAGTATATTGGAATTTGTGGGCAAGGTCCATCTGATCATCCTGATTTTGCTGAATGGTTAATGCGAGAAGGCATTCACTCCATGTCTTTAAATCCCGATACACTAATTGAAACATGGCTAATGCTCGCAGAAAAAAATCGGAATTAACCTGAGAGCATAAACCGTCTATATCACAATATTAATGCCTTCCATAAATGAATATGTACGTTCACGGGGGTAGCCATAGGATCCCAAAAAAACAGAAACGAGTAGATAGCACCATGGACAAGCTTTGCATTAAGATAAGGCTACTGTGAGGAGGAAAAATTAAACCCTGGCGTTGATACAGGCACTTTTACCTGGTCTTCTTCATCATCACTAGGTATGTTCAAGCCAAAAGAACCTATTCCTAACTCCTGCATCTTTTCCTTTTCCTGTTCTTGTCTCTCTTCTTCATAAAATACAGGTCCAAAGTAATATGCTGTAGTAGAAAATGCATTGCCTACATTACTGAATCTCGATCCCCAACCTAATGTTTTAGGTTTATAATCTTTTCTTGATTTCTCGCTACACATTTTAGCTAATGTTAAATGTCCTCCATCTTGACTCGCATGAATTGCTGAGTATCTTTGCGCTCTGGCTGCTAACACATTATTTTCACTATCGTCAATTAAAATAACTCTTGAACGATGTACACGAATACCTTTTTCTTGATATTGAGTCAAAATTTCACTGATATATTCGTTCTTGTCTGCTTCTTGCGGATTTGCAGGCAATGCTGATTTAATGATGATATTGCTAATCTCTACGTCATTAAGACCAATGATATTTTTTAGGTATAGAGGAATAATATGATCTCCAAATGGGTTAAATGAAGCAATCGCAATCTGGTGACCATCTGCCCATATTCCTTGAAATAACTCCCTCCATTTATCAGCTGACCCACCAACAGGAGGAATTTTTTGTATTAATTCCCATTGGGAGTTTGGTTGTTCTTCTAATTTTTTTTCTACGATAAGCTTATAAGAGTAGCCATTAATGATGGTGTGATCGAAATCAAAAATTAAAATCGCCATTATGAGAGTCCTCGTTTGTCTTTATTTTTAATAAAATTAAATAAATTGTATAATATTTTATCTTATTTTGTCAATAATCCCTTGAAATATGAGAGAAATTTGCGTATTTTATTTATTCTTTTTTAATTCTTGATATCGGAAACAACTTGTTGTGTGATCATTTACTATCCCAACAGCTTGCATGAATGCATAGCAAATTGTAGTCCCTACAAATTTAAAGCCCCGCTTTTTTAGATCTTTAGAGATCTTATCGGAAAGCTGTGTAGAACTTGGTACCTGACTATGGTTTTTCCAATGATTCTGTATAGGCTTTCCACCTGTAAACTGCCAAATATAATCCGAAAAACTACCCGATTCTTCTTTGGTTTTCAAAAAAGCATTTGCATTCGTGACAACGGCCCGAATTTTTAACCTATTTCGTATGATTCCTGAATCAGTTAGCAGCAAATCAGTTTTGCTCTGATTGTATTTCGCAATTTTCTTAGCATCAAAATGATTAAAAGAGGACCGGAAATTATTTCGCTTTTTCAAAATAGTTAACCAGTTTAATCCAGCTTGCATACCTTCTAAAATCAAGAACTCAAACAGCAAGTTATCGTCATAGATTGGGACACCCCATTCACGATCATGATAATCTACATAAATAGAATCATCATTCACCCACCCACAACGTATTTTCTTTTGTATTGCCATAATAAGATTACCTTGCTCTATTTCAGTATTTACCTTGAGCTGATATATCAAATTCCTTGCTTAACTACATTCCCCCTTTTAGAGCTCTACTGTTAACAGTAGAGCTCTACAGTCGCTTTACTCAGTGTAAGTGTCCAAAAGTATTTAACACGTGCCAGCAGCAACACAAGTTCCTGACACTTCCCATGCTAGAACACCATTTATTAGTGTTGGCGTCAAAATATATGTATCTGTCCCTGCTTTTCCTTGGCCTATTGCTGTAATGACACCAGCTCCTGTGGTAGTTACTGAGGCTACCACTTCTGTTGCAGGAGGTTCGGCAGGTACACCATTAGAGTTGTTTCCACAATTAACGACCACCGTACCACCGCCTTGAGTTTGATAGCATGACTCCACAGCATGCTTATATGAAACTGTTGCTCCAATAACTTCAGAAAAATAAGCTCTTCTTACGTAAGAAACATACGTAGGTATAGCAACCGCAGCTACAATCCCTATAATGACTATAACAATTAATAACTCGATGATAGTAAAACCGTCAATAGAATCCTGAAATCTTCTCATATTGTAGCTCCCTAATTCATGCTATTTGTAATAATACGATGATTTAAATGAATTAAAAAGAAATAAAAACTCAAATATTTTTAAATATGCCTCGCTGAAGTCCACTCTCATATGCTGCATTGGGACTAGTAATACCGTTTTCTGCAAGATGATGTAAATACTGCTCCATCGTACACATCCCAATGGCGCTATTTGTTTGCATTGCTGAATACATTTGTGCCGTTTTATCTTCGCGTATTAAGTTGCGTACCGCTGGTGTACTCAACATAATTTCAAATGCAGCCACTCTACCACCTGAAGTTTTTTTCACTAATGTTTGGCAAATCACGGCTTGTAAAGATTCAGAAACAAGATTGCGAATAATGTTTTTTTCACTAGGAGGAAAAACATCAATGATACGGTTAATAGCACGCGGCGCTGAACTAGAATGTAATGTTGCCATGACTAAGTGACCTGTCTCAGCCGCTGTCAATGCTAACCGAATTGTTTCTAAGTCTCGCATTTCACCTATTAAAATCACATCTGGATCCTCTCGCAGAGCTGAACGCAGTGCTGCCGAAAATGAAGTTGAGTCCCGATAAATTTGCCGCTGATGCACCAGACTCTTTTTATTCCGATGAATAAATTCGATAGGATCCTCAATAGTAATAATATGATATTGTTGATATGTGTTAATGCAGTCAACCATTGCTGCCAGTGTTGTGCTCTTTCCACAACCAGTTGGGCCAGTCACTAGTATTAAACCTGATGAAAGATTGAGTAGCTCCTTTAATACTTCTGGGGAGGCTATCGCATCCAATGTAGGAATCTCTATAGGAATCATTCTAAATACCGCAGAAATTCCATTTAATTGATGAAATGCATTAATTCGAAAAGCAGCAAGATCAGAAAATACGATAGACAGATCAATTTCAAGAGCAGATTCAAAAACACATTGTTGTTCCACGCTTAATATGTCGTATATAAATTTTTTTGTTGTATTAGCATCAAGGATAGAAAATCCTTGTAATGGAACAAGATCCCCATTGATGCGAAGTATAGGCCGTTGCCCAGGTGATATATGTAAATCCGACGCTTTTTGTTTAACACTACAGTCCAGTAGGCTGATGAGGCTTGTCTTTAAATTTCGATCACAATCCATATGTCACTTCCCTTACCAAATAGTATTATGTTTTCAATTTTTCATCTGTTTTTCTCTAACAAATAGGATGAATAGTTAGCAATAGCCATGAGGGTTGATGTGATTAACTATAGATGAGTCAGCGCTTACTTATAGGGCTATGTTTATTTCCATAATATGCATATTATGAATGATTAGGCTTTAAATACGTATTAAAGAAATTGAGTGCCTTGCTAGCAATAAGCGCATGAATTTCTTTACGATCAACGGTAGGATGATCTATGCATGCCTCAGGAAATTCAGCTTTCCCTTCTTCATCACACTCATTAAGAAAAATCTCATGCGCAACAGAACCTGGAATGACAAACAATGTTGCATTACGAATGTGTTTTGCAGCAAAACCTGCATTATCTTGAAGAGGAACCGTGGTATCACCAGCACCAATAATAAGATAAGTAGGAACGGTAACATTAGCAAGACCTGCCTCATCAAAACCAAATCCCTTAATCACGCCTGGTGCCATTGAAAACACAGCTTTCACACGCGAATCATGTACCTTGAGGGCTGGTTTTGCATCAACTGGCATTTTTCCTCGTAAGTATGCAGGTATAAGAGGGTTATTTTTTCTACCTTGTTGATATTTCATAAAGCGATCAGCATTAACTTTTGCACCCGCTACCCAGAGCGCAGTCATCCCGCCTTGCGAGTGTCCAGCTACACCAATGTAAGATGGATCAATGTATTTTTTCCAATACTTATCATGTAAGAGATAAGTAATATTTGCACTCACATCCAGCGGACGTTCCCATATTTTACCAGCAACATACTCATAAGATAAAAAATAGCTATTTGCAAAATAATGATCCATTGAAGCAACAATATAACCATGCCCTGCCAAATAAGCCGCTAACCAAGCCAAGTTAAATCGATCGCCACTACGACCATGCGACAATAATATCAAGGGATAAGGTTTACCATGAAATAACACCTCTGCATTGCGATACAATGTAAACCCTGTTGTAAATGGAACAACAAAAATGTCTTTATCTTTTTTAGGAACAATGCAAGGGTAATATATGTTCATGACCATAGGACGACCCTGTCGTGTACTATCGCGGTATTCAACTTGCTTAATACCAACAGGAGTCTCTGCAGATAGTGAAGCAGCACAGGAGAACGCGGGTAAAAATAAAGTCCATAGCAGCAAGAATTTTTTAAACATACTAATCCTTATTATCTTCCCAGCAATGTCCATAGAGACCTTAACTACTTTAGTCTGCCTGATAACAACAGAAGTTTCAATGTAAGCATAATTGTAATTGTATAGGATACTTGGTGATATATCATTAGTATACGACTATATAAAAGAAGTCGTCATTGAACACAAAATTCCTTTCTGATATTCTGCCATCGCAATTTTGTGACAATTTAGAGCTTATGTTGGACAATTAGAAAAAATGGAGATTTTAAAGTGACAAACCTCATACAAAAATCTGTTTTATTATTTTTTTGCTTCTTCTCAATAGCAGCATGGTCTACAACATCTCCTTCAAACACCACACCTAATGAATCTATTTCACAGGCAGATATCCGCAGTGAACATTTTCGTCTCGCGTTAGAACACTTTGGACAAGCATTTATTAAAGCAGGACAAACGACGGCGAAGCACAATCGTCTGCTATCGCAAGATATTGTGAAACAGCTAGCAGAGTTAAAAAATAACTCTTCTTTTGTTCCAAGTGCAAATGAAAAAAAAGTGGCTAAATCTACACTAAACCAGAGAGTTTCTAATAGCCAAAAATACAAAAACCTAGAAAACATTCCTACTCAAGATAGTATTTTTCATCCCCGATCAACTCAAGAAGTACAAACATTAGTGAATTATGCCAAGTCAAATCATTTCCAAATACGAACCATAGGGTCTTCACACTCGGTGGAGCGTGCTATCTATGATGCAGAAAATACGCATGAAATTAGGGTTATTTTAGATGGAGATCTCAGAAAAATTGTCTCCATTGATCCAGATGAAACTAAAGAGTTTGCCATAGTAACAGCTGGTGCTGGATGTTACTTAGGTGTCAATCCGATGGATGCAAGTTCAACACTTGAAAACTCATTCAATTTTCAAGTTGATCAAGCAGGATATGCACTTCCTACGTTAGGCGGCATTAGTCATCAAAGCATTGCTGGGTTTTTGCAAACCTCCTCGAGTGGTGGTTCTGCAAAACACGGCGTGGCAGATGTGATTGAAGCTATTGAATGGGTTGATGGAAATGGCATCATTCGTCATGCTAAAAGAGGCGAAGATGAGTTTAATGCAGCTGTAGTTTCAATGGGACTATTTGGAATAATAACCCATGTCACATTTAAACTACCAAAAAAATATCTAGTAGACGGCATAGAAACGAATCAAGAATTAAAAGACTCATTTTTAGCAAAAGATTCTGAAGGCCATTATACAAAGTTACACGATGCTTTATTCACAAATAATGAATATATACATATTAACTGGTTACCACAAAAATATGTGGATAGAACGATGGAATGGACAGGTAAAGCAGTAGCAGATACTAGCTTACCCGTAAAACCATATTCACATCCTTTATCTTCATCTACAATGACTCACTTGGCTAGCATTGCTTTAGGGGTTGCAAATCTAATCGACGAGTATGGATATAGTAGTGACTTTCTTTTAAAAACAAAGGCTGAGATATTAAAATTATTTTGCGTTCCTGGCGACAAACAAGAATTTAGGGAACCTTGGTACAAGGGATTACCTATCGATGATCAAGCTGATGTGCATGGTGAAATGAGATTCTCATTCAGCGAAATATGGTTCCCTGAAAATCAAATTGATACTGTCATGGAAAGATTAGAAGAGTTATTCAAAGACAATCCAAAAGCCGCTGGAAATTTTATAGTAGAATTATATTGCGCAAAACAATCTCCTTATTGGTTAAGTCCATCTTATGGACATCATGCTTTTCGTGTGGATCTATATTGGTGGGATAAGAATAATGGAGATCGAAAAAAATATTTCGGCCTATTTTGGAATAAACTATTAGATATACCAGGCGCTAGATTACATTGGGGGAAATATTTACCCGTGCCAGGAGAAGAATATGGTGATTATTCTTTTACCTCTTATCGTTTATATCGTAATTACCCTAAATTTGCAGACTGGTTAAAACTTCGTGAAGAAATGGATCCACAGCAATTATTTGTTACAGAATACTGGCGCCGTGTGTTAGATATTCCACTTCCTCAAAGAAAATGATTGTCTAAAATAGCACAACCATAACAATGATGAAAAAGTACTACTTATAAAAAAGGGCACTAATATTAAGATGCCCTTTTAGTATTCGCTGTTATAACTTGTAGCGTTTCACATCATCGTTCCCTGATGAGTAAAGATGGGTGGTTCATTTCATTGATTGCGAGTTTACCAGCATGAAAACAAACCCACACACTGGCAGGACTCAAGTCAAAAGACCCTAAACGATTAATATTTTTAGCTGTTAGGTCTCTTTCTACCCACTGGTGCAGAACCTTCTTTTATTACAGCAAGATTCTTGCTAGACGATTTTTTGCCAGATTTTTTTTCACTATTTTCGGGCAACGGTGGAAGCGGTGGCATAGAGCTTGGCATGCGTGATGGAGCAGAAGAAGAGAATAATCTTTGTTTTGATAGGAGTGGCGACTGAGATGATGAAGTTGATGCCGAATTATCTGAGCTTTCTGTGATAGTTGTAGTGAGTGACTCTTTCTCCTTTAATTTTTCTAAAAGTGAAGACATCTTGTTACGATAATCTTTCACTAAATCCTCAAATTTTTTGATCTCCTCGCATGCATAATCATAAAGTTCATGTTTATTAAATTTCTTTTCAATGGTAGTAACATTCAGTGGTTCTTGGTCCTGCGCAGAAAGACTAGATGCTTCTCCAGAAGGAGCCGCATATGACCAATCAGACCAATCATTTTCCTGAACTGTATTATTGACTTTTTCTTCTATATTTCTATTCGAGTTTTTATTATCCTTATCCGCTGGTTGTATTATCGTGATATAATATTCTTCTTTTTCTTGTTTTAATTCACTGCACCATTTAAGGATAGTTGCAGGTATTTTGAAATAAATATTTTGCATAATTTCTTCACAAAGTTGAGAAGCCTCTCCAACGTTTCTGCATATATGTTCATCGCTTGCAATATTTAAACTCTCACTTGCAATTTTTTTTGCTTTTTCTTCAAGATCATTGACATTCGTAGAGAAAAAGAGTTCTCTACTATCACCTCGCCGTATTTTCTTACCAAGACCGGAAATCTTTCTCTGAAACATTAGTATGTTGCCTCGCTATAAATAAATTAATTAATTATGGGAAGAAATTTAAGCATCATTACATTTATCTCTAAAAGAAAAATAATGTTACGCTGATCTCAACTATTAACGCCGTAGCCACATTGATCAAAGTAACTTACAATTAGTATAGAAAATTCTAAAATAGCTTAATATTTACTTAACTCTGTGGAGAGAAAAACATGAAATGTCCCTCTTTACCCTATCACTGGGCAGTAGTTGGAGCTGGCCCAGCAGGAATTGCTGCTGTGGGAAAGCTCATAGATTACGGTATCCCTCCACAAGCAATTGCATGGTTAGATCCAGAGTTTAAAGTCGGTGATTTTGGCACAAAATGGAAGCAAGTTTCAAGCAATACTAAAGTTAAACTCTTTACAAAATTTTATGAATCTTGCCAAGCATTTCAATATACCAGTGTTAATGAAAACTTTAACATTACTCATGCAGACCCTGAAGATACTTGCTTATTAGATTTAGCTGCTGCTCCATTACGGTGGATAACAGATAAATTAAAAAATGAAGTCCAAGCCATTCAAGAAAAAGTGCAACATCTTAAGTTGATCGATAAATCTTGGCGTCTCACATTAGATAATGAGGAAATATACGCAAAAAATGTTATTTTAGCAACTGGTGCAGAGCCAAAATCATTATCCTTTCCCAACCTTCAAGAAATTCCATTAGAAACTGCCTTAGATCCTGATAAATTAATGCATACTTGTCATCATGAAGATTGCATTGCCATTTTTGGCTCTTCCCACTCAGCCATTATCATTATTAAAACATTAATAGAAGAATGCTCTATCAAAAAAATTATCAACTTTTATTTAGAGCCATTACGTTATGCTGTTTATTTTGATGATTGGATATTATTTGATGATACTGGCTTAAAAGGAAAAACTGCTGAGTGGGCACGAAAAAATATTGATCATATTCCATCTGAAAAATTAGAGCGCATGATATCAAACGAAGAAAATATCCGTTTGACACTTCCCAGTTGCAACAAAGTAATCTACGCAACTGGCTTTCAAAAACGCTTGGTTCCTGTCGATGGGATGCAAACACTAGAATATAACGATAACAATGGAATCATTGCGCCAGGATTATTTGGTCTCGGAATTGCTTTTCCTGAAGCAAAAAGAGATCGATATGGAACGCTTGAGTATAGAGTAGGACTGTGGAAATTCATGGAATATCTGAATCAGGTGATGCCAATTTGGTTAAAGTACGGTATATAATACAATCACTCGGGGAGGTAGCGCGGATCCAAAAAACGGAAACGCTGCGATGTCGAAGCCATGAAGGTTCGTTAAGAAGGAAGCAATCGAAGGAATAAAGGCTACCATTTCAACCCATCCATCGACTGTCTCAAAGCGAGCCGTCGTGATGACTTGAATGGTGCTATTTACTCACTTCCGTTTTTTTGGATCCGCTGGTTACCCCATGAATGTGCTATATAATTATCCAACAGACCTTAGTCTTTTATTTCTCTTTGCCAAGCGGTGACTCCACCATCTAATGACTTGACTAAGGTAAAACCTTTGCTTAACAAAAACTGCAATGCCATCATACTGCGTCCACCCGAGGTACAATAGGTGATAATTAGTTGATCTTGCGGCAATTCATCCAGTCGATTCGGTAACTCATCAAAAGGAATTAATTTACCACCAATGTTAAAAATAGCATGTTTTTCAGGCGTTCTCACATCGATAAGTTGGATTTTCTCCTTATTTTGAAGTAATTTATTTAATTCAAAAGGTGAAATACTGTATTCATTAATAGTCATTTTAAGCCTCCCCGCTTGGGATCGATTTCATTGTGTCAATACTTGAATGTGTCTATAAATACCTTGGGAACCGCAGCAAGCGATGATAGATGATACAGTATTTATTACCATTCGTTCTGTCAAGAATGTAGCTGGAACTTTTGGTTCAAAAAAATCAAAGTAAGACTCTAAAGTGTAGAGATAGTCGCTAATCGCTGATCCATTACTTGTTCAGTGGCACGGTTTTTAACTGCCAAATACAGAATCGCTACACTGAATATTCCAATCACTAGGAAATCCCAGCCAAATGGAATGATATTTTTCCCCCCAAATGAACCGAAATATGAAATAAGCACTAAGCCCGCAAAATATGGGGCCAGCCACAATCCAGATTTTAACCCCAAGCCTGTTGCTGTCAAACGTCCTTGCACAGCAGCAACGATAAAAAATATCACGCCAATTACTATCGCTATAGCTAACTTATAGATTGTCTCCCAACCACACCAGTAACTCAGTAAATTACAAAAATAGAATGCTATTGGACATATTATTTTGGCTGCCGGAAGATAAAATCCGCGTTTTACATGAGGCATCTCAATTCTCATGCATAACAAGGCAACTGGACCCATTGCATAAGAAATTACCATGCCAGAAACTAAAAAGCTCACCATTGCCTGCCACCCAGGTAATGGTAAGAACAAAAACATGCCCAGCACAAAGTTCACTATAATCGCTGAGACTGGAAAATTTTGCCTATTCAAATATTGTAACCACCCTGGTAAATAGCCAATTCGACTCATCGCATACAAGATACGGGCAGTTGAAGTCACATAAATAAGGCCTGCTCCTCCTGGCGATACAATAGCATCAACATATAATAATTTAACTAGCCAAGCTAACCCTAATCCAGCAGCAAGCCCTGCAAACGGCCCGACATCACCGATAAAACTTACATGCTCCCAGCCATTTGCTAACGCACTTGGATTTAATGCACCGATGAATGCAACTTGCAGACCAATATATAAAATCAAACAGCCTATTACAGAACCTACAATGGCTAGCGGAATCGCCAATGCTAATCTTTTTGTTTCTCCTGCCAATTCAACTCCATGCTTAAATCCGGTAAAAGCGAAAGCAATACCACCGGAAGCAACTGCTGTCAAAATAGCGTGCCAACCCGTCAAAGAAAAAATCGATGGCACGATGTTAGAAAAATTCTCTACATGAAAACTAACTCTAATTAGTACTATCACAGTGATGATGATAGCTAAAATTTTAAATAGGAATAATATAAAATTAAACCGCACTAATCCTTTGTAACTAACAATATTAATGAAGCTAAGGAATAACATTAATAATATAGCCCATACCATACCCGATCCACTTAACACAGGAATGCCATCTTTTAAGTAAACAAGGGAGGTAAAATAGGTCGATGCATACTGTAATATGGCTTGCACTTCGATTGGAGCCATCGTTAGTGCAGACAACCATGCTGTCCAGCTCACAATAAAACTGGTAAAAGTACCATGGCTCACTTGCGGGATTTGAGCTGTACCGCCAGCAACAGGAAACAAAACAGATAATTCTGCAAAGGTTAACGCGATAATAGCAGTTGCGATGCCACCAATTAACCAAGCGATGATAGCAGCCGGGCCAGCAATTTTGGCCGCGTATAAAGGAGCAAACAACCAAGCAGATCCAACCATGCCATTAATACTTAGCATTAATAAGCTGATCGGAGTGAATCGTCTATTTAGAGTCATTCGAATATGCTCCTTTTATACCTAATACCACTCTTTCCATCAAGATAATCGAAACAAACCAAAGAACTGACAATATTGAAGTTTTGACCAATTTACATACTTTAAACTATCTAACAGCAATTGAATAGACATCGGTAAAGCTCCACCGCCAGCGGCAAACTCAAAATATCTTTTTGCCAGATAAAGAATGCAATTTTTTGAACCATTCACAGTGATGACATAGTTGGTGATTCGCTGAAAAAGCAGAGCTAGAAAATTGACATTGCATCATAGCGTGATGATGAGATTGATCATATTGATAAATAAAACCCTCACAATTCTGATCTTGATCGCACGTGTATTGACAAAGCTGTTTATCTGGTATGGTTAATGACTGCGTATAACTAAGATGTTGATTACTGGACACCACAGGAAACGATTGGTATTGGTTAATGTCAAGTTGCCGGTCGGATTGCTCTTTTAACAAATACTGCTTAAAAAGCACCGTTTTATCATGCCAATTTGCATTCTCATCATAGCCAAGGCAAAAAATATTATCAAAATGCTGCAACCAATTATAAATAATTTCATTAGGAACATCATGCATTTTATCAATTTTAAATGGATATACTTCTTCTTTCAAAGTAGGCATAAGATAAGCGTATCGAAAGAGAGTTCCGCTATATGTATGGTGGAATTTAAGAAAGAAAGCACTCTGTCGCCTTTGCAAAATATCATATTCTGCATTTCCAAGAAATAATAGAAATGGATAAGCTGCATTACCCATAAAATAATCGTTACGCAGGATACTATCTTCAACCACAATAATACTATCAGAATTAAGTTTGCTTTTAATATTTGGTGGATAGAAAACTGCATTGCGATTGAGTGTGATACCAAACGCACCCTCTTCCATCACTTTATATTTATTGATATTGTCTTTATTCACACAGATTGTCATAGATGCAATCACGACAGCAATAATACCACAGCTCAGAAAAACTCCCCGTTTAGATTTTATAAGAATATGACTCCAGTACTCAATGCTAAATCCCATGGCTAAACCTAAACATAATATAGTCAAGCTATAATGCCAAGGCCCCCCCATAGCCCAGCTAAAAGGCAATATCAAAAAGATAAGCGCTGATAAATATAAAAATATGAGTGATTTTTTATAAATGATTAACTCATGTGATGAACACATAAATATTAATATAGTTGATACTAGTAAAATCCAACATAATGATCCTATTATTAATCGTGCCGCTAATGGAAATACGATAGTACGCCACGCTAATTCGGGAGAGGCTAAACTCCCTGAAATAATATAATCGTGACTAAGTCCAAATACATCTTTTAAAAATGCATTTACTGTACCTAATGTATGACTAACACTAACATTTTTAGATGCATAGTCTAATGCTGGCCAAGATGCTAATAAATAAATACCTAATGAAACACTAAACGCAGTGACAAGAACTATAACGTACCGATTTTTTTTATTCATCATCATATGTTGAAAAAAGCTTAATAACTGCTGCTGATCATACCTCTCTATCCAAAAATAGATCATCAAAACTGGTCCAAGCATCACTGCAGGTTCTTTAAAAGTAACAGCAACAACATAAAGTAATAAGGAGGAAATGAGAAGAAAATACTCGTCTAGCTGATTTTTTGATTGCGAGGTGCTTTTATGACAAAAAAGAATAAATAAGTAAAGTGAGACGATCAGAAAAAACACATAAGCAAACTCAAAATGCATAATAGTTAAGCGTGAAATAGTTAGTGCTGGATGCATTAAATAAATACTAAATGCAACGTATCCTCCCATTCGGTAATTTGGAAAAATGAATTGATATAACTTAATCATAAAAAAGCCAATTAATGTTAAGAAGGTAAAATTGATTATTATAAACGCTTTAGTGTTATGCCAACCTAAAAGAGGGGTAATTAACTGATAAATAAGAAAGTGCCCTGATGGACGAAAAAAAGGAATGTCTTCATGTAATAATTTAGGATGTATGTAAATATTCAATAAATCACTTAGGTGTACAATGCTTTGGTTAATGAGATAAATAGAAGGCTGCTCAGGATACATCATATCAAACAAGATGACTTCGTGATTAAGCACTAACACCACTAACAATAAGCAAAATAATAAAGAAATATTTTTTAAAGCTGCTAATGTGCCCATTTTTCTATTATCCAATGTCTAATATTACTTGAGATAAAACAAGTAAGTATTTAACATTATCTTTTACAAAATTTCTATCTCGGGTGCATGAGTTTTTTTCAGCAAAAGGAGGAAGATATTTTGTATGAACTATTTACTCGCAGACAAGAGTCTGTGAGAGAAAAAATCAATCAGGGACGAATGTATGTTGCAGTTAGTTGTAAAGGAAAAATACCTTCCTCCTCTCGCTGCAAAAACTCGCACCCTTCTATCTCTTAGTACGTTAAATAAATTGGAAAACATCAGTATGGATTTTACTATTGTCATTCCCACCTATCACGAAGTAGAAAATATTCCTGAATTAGTAAAAAGAATTTCTAATGTCAATTTTGGTAATCGAGCCTTTGAAGTCCTATTGGTCGATGATAATAGTCAAGATGGTACAGTAGAACTTGTCAACAGCCTCACTAAGAAATACTCGTGGCTACAATTCATTCTTCGTGATGGAAAGAAAAGCCTGAGTCAATCAGTCATTACTGGATTCGAAAATGCCCGCTATCCTCTCATCATCACCATGGATGCTGACCTCAGTCATCCGCCAGAAGCAATACCTACTATGCTTGATCTACTCGCGCAACCCCAAGTCGATATTGTCATTGGCTCGCGCTATATTTCTGGTGGAAGCATAGACCATAAATGGCCTTTGAGACGCAAACTAGCATCATGGTTAGCAGCTTTTATTGCCCGATTATTACTGATGAGCAAAACAAGAGATCCTTTATCTGGTTTCATTGCAATCAGAAAAGAAACATTAATGTCAGCGGGTCCATTAAAATCAATTGGGTGGAAAATTGGTCTTGAGATTATGGTAAAGTGTCATTGTAAAAATATACGCGAAATACCAATTCATTTCTCGCAGCGTCGTTTAGGAATGAGCAAACTTAATTTAAAAATTTCCCTAGAATATTTATACCATATTATACAACTTACGTATTATAAAATTTTTATCTTTAGCTCAAAGCGAACATATCGTACTTAAACACTCTATCAATTTATTTTAAAGAATGGTTCGTATTTGTATTGAAAAAACACGAGGGCAAAGGATATGCAAGCAAAAATTTAAAAGCTCTATTGTTATGGGCAAAAAATAATATCAAAAAAGACAAAATTATCGCATTTACTTCTGTTAACCATCTTACTTCTGGAAGAGTAATACAGAAAGCCAGTATGATATTCTCAAGAAAAACATCATGAAAAGTGTAGAGTGTGTGATATACGAATACAAGCTTCGATGTAAACAGCAGCGAATCGCCGTATCCATACTGAGGTCATAATTGGACCCCCATAGGATGTGGATATTATTGCTTTGGGATGCTAATGGATGGTTTCTACCATTTCTTTCATTAGTACCTATTTATATTTCATTTTTTGACTTTGTTGTTTCAAAAGCAAACACAGTACCGTTGCGCTACGTTTTGTAAAAAATCAGTTTGAATTTTTAAAATACATGCCCTGCCAGCAAATGGATTGGCCAGCGTATAACATGTTCTTCCTCAGGTTTTTCCCACGCTGCTAGTAAATCAGGATAAATCAAAGCCGTTGGATTATTATCATTAACTTTTTGATATTCTTTGACAGCAGACCAAGTATTAAGATAACCCATGAATTGAGTCAAATTGACTTCTTTTACAATAGCAAATTTAGGGGTTATTATTTTCCTGAATGGAAAAAAGATCGTTTGATACTCCTCATCAATATAACGTCGCTCTGTTGGCCAATATTGTTCCCCTAGGATTTCAGCATACAATTTCATAACGATAGCATCAATTTCCTCATTAATTAAAGGTAATGAATAACACCAAGCCGAAATGATTCCTGCTTCTTTCGACACCCGCTTGACTTCTCGATAAAAAGCATCTAAGTCAAACCAGTGTAATGCTTGTGCAATAGTAATCAAATCTACCGTTGCATCAGATAATTCCGTTTTTTCTGCTGACCAACAATGGTATCGAATATTATTTTTCTTTCTTGCAACATCTAATTGAGCTTGGTTGACATCACTACCAATCACCAGTTCAAAATAAGCAGCCAAACACATGGCAGCTTGGCCATTCCCAGTTCCACAATCCCAAGCAAGATCATGCTTTACCGTTAAATTTGCCAAGTAGTGATATAATTCACTTGGATAATCGGGTCTATACCGCGAATAATCTTCTGATTTTTCACCAAAATGATTGATATATTTCATAAGTAAACTTCTATTTGTGGAGGGTGCATGACGAATTTTTTGCAGTGAGAGAAGGGTATTTTTCCTTCATCATTCACCGCAAAATATACTCATTCTTGATTGGATTTTACTCTCGCAGACTCCTATCTGCAAGCGAGTGGTTCATACAAAATATCCTTCTCTCACTGCAAAAAATTCGTCATGCACCCTTTGTGAGTCATTAATAATCAAGTATAATATAAAAATTAGCACGAGGCACACTTATCATAAAAAATATAAATCCACAGCGAGTTGAATGTATGTCTCAATATAATGTCTTTCGCTCTATTCAAAATGAAGTAAACGCTAATCTTTCTCTTAGCATTCCACTTGTTGCGTCACAATTAATCTACGCTTGTAGTGGTTTTATTGGTACCGCTATGATTGCTCGATTAGGTCAAGATGCGTTAGCAGCAAGTGTACTCGTCTCAATGATTTGGATGACACTCACTGTATTATTCTTTGGAATGTTAAATTCAATTAGCATATTAATATCCCATCAATATGGAGCAAAAAACTACTCGGCCATTAGTGAAATCATGGGACAAGCCTTTATTTTAGGAATATTATTGGCTGTCATTATGATCTTACTATTATTTAGCATGCCGCTTTTCTTACATTTTACGTCTCAACCCCCTGTGGTATTAAAACTTGCGATTGATTATATGCATGCGCTGATATGGACAATTCCAGGTTTGATAACGCTTATCATTTGCGAACAATTTTTAGCAGGTGTTAATCGAGCACGATTAGTATTACGCATCAGTTTACTCGTCGTTCCGGTGGAAATTCCTCTTATTTATTTACTCATTTTTGGTAAGTTGGGTTTGCCTGCTTGTGGCGTAGCAGGGATCGGGTATGGTTTTGCAACTACCTACACGACAGTTGCAATATGCCTCACACTTTATCTCATTAAATCCAAACAATATCGTATTTTCAACATAGTCAATACGATGTACAAGATCAACATCACCAGATTAAAAGAATTATTTATCATTGGCCTTCCCATGGGCTGTATGCATGTTATTGAAGTGAGCACATTTGCTTTTGCAACCTTTTGGATAGCTCAATTTGGCACGACTATGTTAGCGGCGCATCAAATTGTAATGCAATATTTAGGTTTCGCCATTACTATTGTATTTGCTATGTCTCAAGCTGTTACAGTAAGAGTAGGGCATGCTGTTGGGCAACAAAATTTATCTAGTATACGATATGCTATTTATGTTGGCATGATGCTAAACTTTCTTTGCATGGTAGTAATCACACTTGCACTAAATATTTTTCCACATTTCTTTTTACGATTAGACATAGATATTTACGCTGCAACAAATACATTACTGATCCGTGATAGTACTATGTTACTATCCATAGGTGGTATATTAATGTTGTTTGACAACTTTCGTATCATTGGTTTTGGTGCTTTACGTGGATTAAAAGATACTCAATTTCCTATGTACGCATCTTTTGTTTCATTTTGGATAATTGGATTAGGTCTTGCTTATCTCTTGGGTTTTACCTTTCAATTTTCAGGAAAAGGGATATGGTGGGGATTGACGCTTGGCATTGCAAGTGGTGCAGTCATTGTGTGCTTACGCGTACAATGGTTATTAAAGCGAGTAGACTTACAAAAATTAATGGGTATATAAAATACGAAAACTCGGTGGTTTGTGGCAGATACATGGTGTGTTTTTTTTGCAACGAGAGGATGAGAGTATTTTTCCTTCACCCTTCACCGCAAAACACACTCATCCTTGATTGGGTTTTGCTCTCGCAGACTCCTGTCTGCAAGTGAATGGTTCATACAAAATACTCTCATCCTCTCGTTGCAAAAAAAACACACCATGTATCTGCCACAAACGACCGAGTTTTCTTGTGTTAAGAACCACAATATACCTGTTAGCGTTTCAATTTTGAGAGTAAGAATCAGCTAGTTTTTCTGAGTAACCTTAAATAGAATATCTCTTGCTGTTTTCACAATAGCACTATTTGGCACATCTTTATTAGTCAATATCACAATGCCAGACTTCTTATTTGGTATCACAGCGATATAAGAAGAAAATCCTTGTGTTGTCCCTAGTTTATCTATTAAAGCATCTCCATTATATACCGGTCGAGGATAAATTTGTTGTATATTAACCGGCCCCATGCCATGCATATCAGATAAGTTTAGCAATCTAGCAATACCATTTTTTTCAATCGCATGAATTTGCCAAGCTAATCCCTGGAAATCACCCGAGAATTTCACATAAACAGATTCCGTCATACGCATTGGATAAAAAATCCTTGGCGGCGTCCCAGGTAATCCAATCGCTGCGCTAAGAAACCGTTGCATATCCGCAGCTGAGGCTTTTACTCCCATTGCAGCTGGAAATAATCCTAACTCAGTGCGAGATGCTACCTCACCATTTTTATCATAACCTTGAGCATAATATTTTGTAAGATTAGCAGGAATCGATACCCCTGTTACCATTTTAAGCGGATTTAAAATATGGCGACGGTAAAGATCATCGAAATCCTTTTCCGTAGAACTTTCTAGAGCATACCCTAGCAAACCAGTGCCAAGATTAGAATACATCCACTGTTCTCCCGGACCATAACCTGGTGACCGAGCACTGAGATACTGTCTTAAATCCTCTTTTGTATTTATTGCCTTTGGCAGACTAAATGGCAATCCTGAAGTATGAGTCGCTAAATCTTGCAGCTTTATTTTACTAAAATATTCAGGTAAATCTTTTATGTATTTTGTTATTGGATCACTAAAGCTCATTTTTGCCCAATCAATTTCCTGAGCAAATAAAATACTTGTCATAATCTTCGAAATTGAACCTATCTCAAAGATAGTTTTTCGTATAACAGGTTCTTTTTTCTCACGATTAGCATAACCATAATAATATTCATAAAGCTGGCCATCGATATATAATTCCACTGCCGCTCCAGGAATAGCATTTTTCTCCATGAAAACAGTCATTGTTTTCTGTATGAATGCAGTATGTGAATCAGCCTCTACCTGTGCATAGGTAGAAATTGAAATTGCAGATAACACTAATGCAGACAGTACCTTTCTTACTTTTTTCATAAATTTTCTCTCATTATGTTTTACTATCGCCGTTTTACCTCGATAATATTAGGTAACTTTTGTAAATGATCAAGCACAATCTTTAATTGTTTTTCATTTGAAATCTCAATGGTCAAATAAATCTCAACCTCAACTGAGCTATGATCTTTTTTAGTTTGTAATCCTGCAACGTTAATTTTATCACTAGTAAGCATGGTAGTAATATCATGCAGCAAACCAGGACGATCATATACTCTTAATAATAAATCTGTTGGATAAAAACCAGTAGATTCTTCACTCCATCCAATATCAATACGACGACTAACACTATTTTTTAAAATATTCTGGACATTGCTACAATTATGACGGTGCACACTCACTCTTCGATTGCGTGTTATATAACCAATGATTGGGTCTCCAGGCAGTGGTTTACAACAACGTGCGATATGTGTTAACAAATTATTAATCCCAATAATTTGCACATTTGAAGCAGATCGATCACCTACTCGCTTTTCAAATACACGTATATTTTCAGCACGATCTTTTGGAGGAGAGTTTCGAGGTTCTTTCTCGAATAACTCACGACCACTAACAGCGCTTTGCATACTATCTTTCACTCTGAACCAATGTTGTAATTTTGCACGTGCACGCGATGATTTTAGATATCCCAGCTGTGGATTCAGCCAATCGCGACTCGGATTAGCATGCTTAGCAGTTAATATCTCTACACGCTGCCCCATTTGTAATTCATAGGTTAATGGCACAATATTTCCATCTGCTTTTGCACCTCGGCAACGATGTCCTACTTCACTATGAATACTATATGCAAAATCAAGCGGCGTCGCTCCGCTTGGTAAATCAATAATGTCTCCAACAGGCGTAAAGACATAAATTCTATCTGCGAATAAATCTTTTACCGCTTTTTCAGGTATTATATCTGGATTAACTACTTCTTTCTGCCACTCGATAATTTGCCTAAGTAATGCTATTTTTGCTTCATAACTCGATGCTTGTAATACACCTTCCTTATATCTCCAATGTGCAGCTACTCCTAATTCAGATTCTTGATGCATTTGATAAGTACGAATTTGCACTTCTACATAATAGTCTTTAGGGCCAATTAAAACGATATGAATTGAACGGTATCCGTTTGGCTTTGGATGAGTAATATAGTCATCAAATTCCTCAGGAATTTGTTGCCAATGATTTTGTAATATACTTAATACAGCGTAACAATCTTCTATAGTTTCAACCATGACTCGTATTGCACTCATATCATATATATGTTCTAAATCAGCATTTTTACGCTGCATTTTTTTATAAATGCTATAGATATGTTTAGCACGCCCAGTTACTTGGATATTTTTAACCTTAGCCTGTTCTATTATATCCGTTAACATTTTTACAAAATTCTTTACATACGCTTCACGGTCATCACGCCTAGAGGAAATTCCTTTTGCTATTTTGGTATAAATATCAGGATGCATGTATCTTAAACATAAATCTTCAATTTCCCACTTTAATTGCCACACACCTAGTCGATTAGCTAAAGGCGCATAAACTGACAGTGTTTCGTTCGCCAAATGTTGCTGATCTGTCCGATTGATATACTTTGAATGACGTAATTGCCATAAACGCTCAGCTAATACAATCAGCACCGCTCTTACATCAGTGACCATAGCTAATAACATTTTGCGTAAATTTTCTAATTGGTAACTACCACGTTTTTCCAAGTGTTGTAATTTACCCAACGACTGCATTTGTAAAACATCATTAAGTAATTTATTGCTACTTTCACCCAAACATTCAGTAATAGCATCTAAATGCACATCTTTCGTTTGCACAACAGGATAAACTAATGCTGAAGCAAGAGTATCGCTATCTAAACCTAATGATAATAATATATCAGCAATACCTAGGCCTTTCTCTAATTGAGGTACGTGCTCACTACCATACAAATCAACTACACTACGCAATAAAGTAATATTTTCTTCACCGCGCAAATGACTAAGATGATTCATCCACTGCTCTAGATTAATAGGATAACGATGCTTACTCATAATGACCTTGTAATAATTACTTCTTCTGACATATTTTTATTAATTCATCTACAACGGTAGGATCAGCCAACGTAGATAAATCCCCTAAATTAGCCAAGTCATTATCAACAATTTTACGTAATAACCGACGCATAATTTTTCCAGAACGAGTTTTTGGTAATCCTTCTGCCCATTGAATAGTCTCAGGTACAGCAATAGCACCAATGGAATTCCTGGCAGTTTGCATTAATTCTTTTTTGAGATCCTCAGAAGGATGCACTCCTATTTTCAAGGTGACAAACGCATAAATGCTCTGTCCTTTAATTTCATCCAGCTTAGCAACCACTGCTGCTTCAGAAACAGCCGAATGCAGGACCAATGCACTTTCAACTTCTTGTGTTCCAATGCGATGACCAGAAACTTTAAGCACATCGTCACTTCTACCTAAAATCCAATAATATCCATCTGCATCACGATAAGCTTGATCGCCTGTTAAATACCAACCCGGGAACTCTCTAAAATAAGCATTAATAAAACGCTCAGCATTTTTATACACCGTTTGCAACATACCTGGCCACGGCTGGGTAATAACTAATTTTCCCATTTTCCCCTCAGGCAGAATGTTACCGTTGTCATCTACCACCAGTGGTGCAACACCAAAGAACGGCCAAGCTGCAGAACCTGCTTTCAGCGGTGTTGCGCCAGGTAATGCGCTAATCATGATACCGCCAGTTTCAGTCTGCCACCACGTATCGACAATCGGACAGCGCTCTTGTCCAACAATGCGAAAATACCATTCCCAAGCTTCCGAATTGATGGGTTCACCCACTGTGCCAAGTATACGCAAACTCTTCCTACTGGTACGAGTGACCCACTCATCACCTTCACGGCGCAAAGCACGAATAGCGGTAGGTGCAGTATAAAAAATATTAACGCTATGTTTATCTACTATCTCCCAAAAACGAGATGACGTTGGGTAATTTGGCACCCCTTCGAACAACAATGTTGTTGCACCATTTGCCAATGGTCCATACACACCATATGAATGTCCTGTTATCCAACCCACATCAGCTGTGCACCAATAAATTTCTTTTTCATGGTAGTCAAAAATTAAATGGTGTGTGATCGCAACATAGAGTAGATAACCACCTGTACTATGTAAGATACCTTTTGGTTTTCCAGTGGATCCCGATGTATACAAAATAAATAACGGATCTTCCGCGTCCATAATTTCCGCTTCACATTCAACGTTGACCCGAGCAATAGCTTCGTGATACCAGATATCACGCTGCTGGTCCCATGAGACTGAATTTTTTGTGCGCCTAACAACCACCACATAATTGACATGAGGACAATCCTGTAACGCAGCATCAACATTACGTTTAAGCGGTATCATTTTATTGCCACGCACACCTTCATTTGCAGTAACGACCATTTTACAATCAGCATCTTGAATGCGGGTTTTTAACGCTTCTACAGAAAATCCACCAAATACTACTGAATGAATGGCTCCAATGCGTGCACATGCCAGCATAGCTATTGCAGCCTCAGGTATCATAGGTAAATAAATGCAAACTCTATCGCCTTTCTTAATGCCATATTGCTTCAACACATTTGCAAATCGACATACTTTTTCATGCAAACTCCGATATGAAATGATTTCTGATTCCTTAGGATCATCACCTTCCCAAATGATTGCTGGCCGATCTCCTCTAATCTCGAGGTGACGATCAAGACAGTTGTAGGAGGCATTCAACTTCCCACCTTGGAACCAATGCACATCTACTTTATCAAAGCCACCGCTAAATACCTTTTCCCATTGCTCAAACCAAGTAATATATTTTTTGGCTTGTTCACCCCAAAAGCTTTCCGGATCACGTAAAGAATACTCGTATAACTCACGGTATTGTGCTTCAGTCACTAAAGTATGATTTATTATATTAGGTAATACAGAATGAATTTCATTATTCATAACAAGTCGCCCTAGTCTAGAAATCCAAAATTAATATTTTTACCCACTGAAAACAGTATTGTGACTGTTTTCAGTGGGATTCCTGTATTTTTAATATTATTATTAACTTTTTAAAAAGGATATGACAGAATAATAATCCTTTTTGCTAAGGAACAATAATATGCATCCTACCAAATCCTATGCCGCTGCAGCCGCTAATGATCCATTAAACCCTTATATCATTCAACGCAGAGAACCTGGGGAATATGATGTTGTCATTGACATTCAATACTGTGGTGTTTGTCACTCTGATGTACACCAAGTACGCAATGAATGGGGAAATTCAACTTTTCCTATGGTTCCCGGGCATGAGATTATCGGCAAAGTTGTCAAAATAGGTTCATCCGTCTCACGCTACAAAGTTGGCGATATTGTTGGTGTGGGATGTTTTGTTGATTCATGCTGTGAATGTCATCCTTGTCAAGAAGGCCTCCAACAATATTGCGAGAATGGTGCAAATTTAACCTATAATGGCGTTGAAAGAGATGGAAAAACGCCTACGTTTGGTGGTTACTCGACACAAATTGTGGTGAATGAAAAATATGTGCTAGCTATCCCTTCTAATCTTCCCTTAGATCAAGCTGCTCCTTTATTGTGTGCTGGTATCACCACTTATTCACCTTTGCGACAATGGAAAGTTAAGCCTGGTGATAAAGTGGGTATTATCGGCTTAGGTGGATTAGGGCATATGGCCGTTAAGCTCGCATCTGCAATGGGCGCAGAAGTTACCGTATTAAGTACTTCTAATAAGAAAAAAGAAGATGCGATCCGGTTTGGTGCAAAACATTTTATCAATACAAAAGATAGCAAGACATTCGTAGATTATGTAAATTATTTTGATTTTATGATTAATACTGCTGCAGGAAACATTGATCTTAGTCAATATTTACCTTTATTAAAATTAGATAAAACGATGGTTTGTGTCGGTGCGCCTGAACATCCTTCTACACTCAACGTTTTTCCATTAATTATGAAACGACGCCGTTTAGCTGGATCATTAGTTGGCGGCATTCCAGAAACACAGGAAATGTTGAATTTCTGTGGCGAACATAATATCACTGCCGAGATTGAATTAATTACTATTGATAAAATTAATGAAGCATACGAGCGTATGATCAAAAGTGATGTTCGCTATCGCTTTGTAATAGACATCAATTCATTACGGTAAATGAGCTGATATAGGATGCATGACGAGTTTTTTGCAGCGAGAGGATGAGGGTATTTTGTATGAACAAAATTATTTTGAGCATAGTTATATTCGCTACAATAACTCGTATTGCCATTCCGCCCTTTATAGGCCATTTACCTAATTTTTCAGCCGTTGACGCTATTGCACTTTTTAGTGGCGCTTACTTTCATAAACGCTCAACTGCTTTACTGATAGTTTTATCTTCTATTTGGATTGGAGATATATTTTTAAGTAAAATGTTTACAGGTGAATGGGTCCTATTTTATTCTGGATTTTACTGGCAATATGCTTCTTATCTTTTAATCACATGCATAGGATCAACACTGAAAGGCATGCTCAGCCCAATAAGACTTGTTTCTTCCTGTTTTATATCAGCTATCTTATTTTTTATCATATCTAATTTTGGAGTATGGTACAGTGGGTTGTTATACCCACTAACATTAGATGGATTCATCACTTGTTATGTTTCAGCTATACCATTTTTCAAAAATACACTGTTGAGCGATTTGTTTTTCTCCATATTATTGTTTGGCATCTTTGGATGGTTCATGTTTACCTTTCCCGTTCATCCACGTGTACTGCATCGTTCAAACTAACCTAGGCTAGGTTAACATAAAATTTATTTACTAATACGCCAACGTGATTAAGTAGATAGTCGACAAGGATTTTGAAGATGTTTAGATATACTATGTTTCCAAAGATATTCACAAAAAACATGAGACAAATGCTTCCTGAAGAAACTTATGAGTTAATAGAAGCAGAACAACACGAAGAAGAGAAAGAATTATTAATAAGTCAGCTCGAATTTTTAAATGGTAATTATCCTAGCTTACTTAAAAAAGAATCTCATGATGCTGTCTCTGTTAATACACAATTAAACGTTTATTTGAATAGATTTCTAACTTCAAATGCGCCATGGTTTGCATTGGGAGGAAATAATGAGCAAGTCTATGCAGCAAATCTTCCTATGGGTCACAAGGCGTATCCAGTCCGTCTTATAAATGGCTGTACCCCATTGCCGCCTTTGAAAGAGAAAACAAGATTCCACCGTGGTCTTGTTATAGATACGTACAATGGAGATAGCAGGGTGGCACATGAGGCTATCTGTATCATGTATTTTGTCGATACAATCGATGAATTGCGTGATATCCATGCAGAATCTTTGGGCCGATTTGAAGAAGTGAATAAACTCCGTCATCACGATTATCCGTTTCCACCTGTTATCTTGATTGTTCAAAATGAATCTAGCGATTTACTTAATCGTGAGAATCTTGTTGATTGCACCGTGCCTGTTTTAGATACTTGGTATGTCCCTAGTGTTGAAGTGAATCAGGGTTATTATTCAAAAAATTATTGTGATTATGTTATTAGTCCCACAACCTGGGAAGAGTTTCTACATCGGCTCACTCCACTATTCTTCCAGCTTGCAGTGACACGCGGGATGGTGAATCGAGAAATTTTACATAATCAAATTGCTTTTCTAAAGTGCGCTAATCAGTTAAATTGGTGTCCTAAAGAGGTTTGGAGTCTCATTGGCGATTATTTGTTTCAATACAATTTCAATGCTTCTTTAATGAAGCAAGCCCCGAAAAAGTCAGAGCAAGCATCTCATGATACTAGTCATGAAAATGAAAGGCGTTGTTCCTTAATGTAAATACCGTTTTACTTTTCTTAGTTATATTTGTTTAAATTGAGCAGAGACCATGTACACAATACATAATCAGGCTTTTCAATTTTCTGATTGTCATGAATACATCTTCTAATGGATGAGTCTTCATTGTCTACCAAAATGCAGTAGAATAAACAAGAAAGCACATAGTTATTATTGCAATAATTTTATTAAAATCAATTAATTATATCTTATTAAGCAGCGATTAATACTGAATTTCTCCATCTTATTTTCTGTTATAATTAACATATGAATAAAAAAACCAAGCAGTTGGCTTAAGGTCCCTTCAGATGCGCTGATTATCACTAATTTATATAGATTGAGGTAAGGTATGTTTAACACAAGAAATCTGTTTTCTCAATTTAAGTTCAATAAAAAATTGCCTCCTAATCAACTGTTTTTAAATCTGGCACAAAGAGCACTAACATTAGCTCAATTAACTCATACTGATTTACGCATGAAAGAAGCTTATTTTCTAGAACGAATGCTCATCAACATCCCTGGCAAAGGTGAATGTCATTTGAAGAAAAATTATTTGGAAGAAAAATTAGCTGAGTGGCAAACTGAAAAGGAAGGGAAAGGCTATTTTATAAAATACCTGGAAGAACGTATTCTTTCGTCAAAAGAAGAATTGAAAAAAGCATGCCTCAATATCGTTCCTTATTTCTCTAAAATTGAATGTGAGCAATATCAGGTAGAACGATTCGAAAATAACGTTCCCATTATCGCTGGCGAAAAATTACATTTATCCGAGCATACGCAATATTTATACGTGGTTGATCAAGATAATCATTTGTACATTGCCAAAGATCTGAAAGAAGAAGGTATTAATATTCACCATTCTTCCTTTACGCAATCTTTAAATGTCAAATCAGCAGGGATGATTTATCAACAAGATGGAAAATTATTTTTTAATAACTTTAGTGCTCATTATGAGCCTTCCAAACAAGACTTAGCTGGTTTTCTAAAGTATATGGCAACTCATTACAAGATAGACATGAATGATGTTTATGTGCATGCATTTGACTTACAAAATGACCCGCTTTGGTCTTTGAAACATTATAGTAAGAGTGGGAATGAATTTTTGAATGAGATGGAACTAGAAAGTCAATCACATGTGCGGAGGAAAGCAGTAAAAGCACAGCCCCTCGTTGTGTTGAGGCATTTTGATCAAAAAACGTTTGATCATTTAAATCTTACTCAGCAGAAAGATTATTTGTATGATAATCTTGAGGTACATTTAAAC
>JAHCAO010000015.1 GCA_019634835.1 Gammaproteobacteria bacterium | reverse complement strand
CAAAAATACACTTTTTAAAATTTTTTTTATTCCAATGTCACTTTTGCAAAGCGACGCTTACCTACCTGCAAGATGATGGTTTTTTTTGTTTCTATTAATAAGTTTCTATCCAAAATTCGTTCGCCATTAATACGCACTGCACCCTGCTGTAAAAGCCGAATAGCTTCCGATGTACTTTCAGACAAGCCAGCTGCCTTAATGACATTCGCTATCTGCATTCCACTTTCTCCAGCATGGAGCGCCACTTCAGGCATATCTTCTGGAACCTGTCCTTTTTGAAATTGAGCAATGAAGTTTTCACGTGCCTGTTTAGCCGTCTCCGTACCATGAAATCTAGCTACGAGTTCCTCCCCAAGCAAAAACTTAACATCCCTAGGATTCATTCCACCATTTACCTCATCACGTAACTTCTTGATTTCTTCTATAGTGCGAAAACTAACTAACTCAAACCACAGCCACATAGTTTCATCTGAGATAGACATCACCTTGCCAAAAATTTGATCTGCAGCCTCATTAATACCAATATAATTACCCAATGATTTCGACATTTTTTTCACGCCATCAAGACCTGGTAATAACGGTAACGTAATAATCACTTGAGGCCTTTGCCCAGTCTGTTTTTGCAATTCCCGTCCCATTAATAAATTAAATTTTTGGTCTGTACCACCTAGCTCAATATCTGCTTGCATCGCAACTGAATCGTAACCCTGCAGCAATGGATAAAGAAACTCATGGATAGCAATCGGTTGTTCAGAAGTAAATCTTTTATGAAAGTCATCACGTTCTAACATTCTGGCAACGGTATGAGTAGCTGCTAATTTTATTAAATCAACAGCGGAAAGCTTATTTCCCCATGCTGAATTAAACATGATTTTAGTTTTATTAGGATCTAATACCTTAAAAACTTGTTTTTGATAAGTTAATGCATTTTCTTGCACTTGTTCACGAGTCAATGGCGGACGTGTTTCATTTTTCCCGGATGGATCACCAATCATTCCTGTGAAATCGCCAATTAAGAACATGACTTCATGGCCTAATTCTTGTAATTGCCGCATTTTATTTAGCAATACAGTATGTCCCAGATGTAAATCAGGTGCTGTAGGATCAAAGCCCGCTTTGACACGCAATGGACGTTCTTCTTTTAATTTAGCGATGAGCTCTTCTTCCAATAAAATCTCTTCGGTGCCACGACGAATAATAGATAACGCTTCGTCAATTATTGCCATCCCATATACTCCACTTGCTAAATATTCTGAAATTAAGAGGGCAAATTATGGCACAATAAAGGCCGAATGTGAGAGGCTATTTTATACGTCCATTTTATACACTTATTGAGTTTATGTACCCATTGAGAGAACATTTAAGAGAACATCTATGAAAGAGCTATATATTGGATTAATGTCTGGTACCAGTGTCGATGGCATCGATGCTGCAATAGTGGATTTCAGCTCATCGCTTCCTTATATCACAGCGACTCACTATACACCGTACCCGCCAGAATTAAGAGATAAAATATTAGCCTTATGCCAGCAAGGCGAAAATGAAATCCATCGCTTAGGTGAATTAGATGTTTTATTAGCCAAAAAATTTGCTCAAGCTGTGAATGAATTATTAAAGAAAAAATCTGTCGCTCCACAATCTATTCAAGCTATTGGCAGTCATGGACAAACCATACGCCATTACCCCCACCAACCACATCGGTTCACCCTGCAAATTGGTGATCCCAACACCATTGCGGCGGAAACTGGAATTACCACTGTAGCAGATTTTCGCCGCAAAGATATCGCTTATGGTGGACAAGGTGCTCCACTAGTTCCAGCATTTCATCAGCATGTATTTGCTTCTCATCACACACATCGCGCTATTGTAAATATTGGTGGAATTTCAAATGTCACCGTGCTAAATCAAGACGCCTCGCAACCCATTATTGGGTTTGACTTGGGCCCAGGAAATGTTTTACTAGATGCGTGGATCAATCATCATCAACAACAAAAATATGATGTCGATGGAACTTGGAGTGCACAAGGAACTATCCATCCTGAATTGTTAACCAACTTACTCCATCATGATTTCTTTCAATTATCTCCGCCCAAGAGTACGGGGCGTGAAGAATTTAATCTCCCCTGGCTAAACAGCAAACTAAGAAATTTTAGGAAAGATATTTCCGCCGTCGATGTACAAGCAACACTCGTAGAACTAACAGCACGAAGCATTATTGATGCCATTCATCAACAACTACCAGCTGGTGAAATTCTTATTTGTGGCGGCGGTACACATAATGCATTCTTGATGTCACGTTTACATGATTTAGCAGCGCCACAGTTTATTGTTGATACCACACAAAAATATGGACTTGATCCAGATTGGATAGAAGCAACCGCTTTTGCTTGGTTGGCCCGTCAAACCCTCAAGCGGGAACCAGGTAATCTTCCCAGCGTAACAGGCGCTAAACAACCCGCTACTCTTGGCGGTATATATTATGGGTTTTAACTATCATCCTATCCGTAGTATTTCACTTAAGAATTCTAAACTCGCACTCAGGATAGGATTTACGTCACTTCACATTTAAAATCTTCGTACTTCCCGCCTGCTCCACGTTCAATTTGATCAAGATAATTGATAATAAATTTGAATGGATATCCAAATATCATTTCCAATTGCGATCGTAATTTAATTTCTTGCTCTGCGCTAAATGGTAAAACATGAGCGAGATTAATATGTATTTCTGTCAATGTTTTTTGTATCACTTGGAATTGACCGCCTGGAAATAAATCCATCAATCGTATTCCATTGCTAGTAAAACTCGGCCAAATATGTCGGCCATCCGGCATTTTTAATACATTACGTTGGCGTCCCAATACTCTTTTTATCACTGGCAAACCGCGGCCACAGGGACAATCTTCGCCTGGAATCGCATAATCACCTATAAAATAACGTATTAATGGTGAAGCAAAATTATGTAAACCTGTTGCTACTACACGACCTGGTTCATCTACTTCACACAATTTGCCTTGTTCATTGATAATCTCAACTAACACATTTTCAGACTGAATATGATAATGGTCGTACTCGGGACATTGCAGCGCAAGATAACCCAGCTCTCTCGCAGAATAAGTATCAACCAATGGAATTCCTAACACTTCTTTTACCAGTTTGCGTAAATCTGGCTCTACAATTTCGCTATTCGTATGAATGCTTTTTAAATTGGATGGCACACCACCATGTACTGCAAAATATTGGGTCAATTCTCTTAGTGTTGATGGATTACAGTTAAGATAATGAGGATTAATATGACGCAGCCATTCTGCTTCCACTTCAGTCGTACAAATAGTCAATTGATGACATTTACCGGTGGGTATCACTCTATAGGTGGCAGGCCCCCAATTTTCAAACACTGCGCCATGTGGAGGTTTCGCAGCTGGATTCTCAGTAAACCGAATCACTGCATAGATTTTATCAAAGTCATGCTTATGCCAAAGATGATCCCTCACCGTCAATGCATTCCAAAAAAACTGCGTTGCCACATTTCCTTTTACAGTAACAGGCATACCTGTTGACCCAGTTGATGTCATTAACTCCGAAGGTTCATGCGAAGGAATGGGCTCTTGGCTATAAATATTTTCTTTTGCCTGTTGCAAATCGAGACGATTTAATAGCGGAATTTCTGGCCAAATATCTTGTAATTGCCTTGTATTCGTTATAAGCGGCAAATGTGCAAATTTATTCCGATAATAAGGAACTGTTTTGCGCGCAAAGTTTATTAACTCTACTAGTTGTACAAACTGTAATTCCAACAAGGCTGCGGTAGAAAATTTTTCACTCATCGAAAAATAATGGATTTGAGAAAGTAACTGTGCTGCCATTGGCGTAGGAACAACAGGCCAAACAATTCCAGGTATAGAACTAGGAATTGGCAATGAAATTGCCATTTCAGTATTCATGTAATCCCTCAATCATAAACATTAAACATTATTACCAGGAGATACTATCACTCAAGGAGTTTTCTAACACTGCAGAATGTACAAGCATAATAAAAAATCCCATTCCACTTTAAATTGTCTCAATCAAGTGGAATGGGACATATAATGAAGCATCCAACTAGAGCCAATCTGTACCTAACTGAATACCAACAAACAAGCCTTGATCACCGAAATTACTAGTCTTTGTTGATGCAAAAGCACCGTTAGAGTAATAAGGAGGCTGATGAGTAACAGGCCCAAATGGTACCGAGAGGAACCCATTCTCTGGACGCTCTATAGCGTGAACATATGACTCCACTTGCCAACCAGCATCTAATGTCAGTATTGTCCTTCTACAAGGCACGCCTTCAGCACCTGCTTGACCAAAGACATAAGAATAACTAGCCCCTAACTTCATACCGAACTTTGGAATCACCACATGGCGCTTTGAATAATCTGAGGTATAAAAGTCAATTGTAGTAGGTCCTTCTTCGCTGCTTTCAACTGTTGCAACATATGGATTCAAGGTAATATCCCTAGTACTTACTAATAATGCTGCGTTAACCTTACCAAATAAAGCAAAACCATAAGGCAAATGATACGTCATATCAAATTCAACTCTTGGCCCTATGCCTTTTGTATCATTTTTAGATTCAAATCCAATGGTACTGAGCCCATCCTCAATTGAATCTGCTGTTACTCTCAGCTTACTATTCAGTTTTGCATATTCAAGACCCGCTGCAAAACGCACGCTCCAAGGATTATTAAAATAAATGGTATGACCCCACACGGCGTAAGCATCATCAAGATCAAATGTCGCTCTACCCCATACATTCGACCACTCACCATCAGACACCAACCAGCGTGCAAATGAGTTATTACCTGATGCTGGGCTGACTGAATCACTATCGCTTGTACGCATCTGCATCCAACTTAACGTAATATCATCATTTTCCGTAAATTTAATACCACCAAAAACACGCCAATTCCAATCATAAGATGTATCTATGTTTCTGGTATTAAAAGAACCATTCGGGCTAGTAGGGAATAAAGTAACATAGTCTAAATCACCATTTTGTGGGCGTAGATCTAATCCTTCCACACCAATAAAAACACCTGAGAATTGTGACGACCATGTTGCATTATTGTTAGGCATAGGAGCAGCACATACTGATCCAGCCATTCCTATGACGATCATACTAATTGCACTGCGCTTAAAAAAAGATTTCATATCCATATGCTCCCTGTTATGTACTAGATGATATCCTGATCTCTTATCATAATGTAATTGCTAGGCCTTACGCAATATTGCTTGCACCCGTAGCATTTCAACTTTAGGAGTAAAAAATCGTGGATGATAGTAAAAAAAGAAAACCCGACTACCATCTGACCAGTCGGGTTGACTCATGTGACACTATGTTTACAGCCAATCCATACCCAGCTTCACACCAAGGAAAAACCCTTGGTCACCAAAATTACTGCTCTTGGTGAATGGAGCAAAATAACTTGATTTATCTAAAGCTGCCGCACGAGCTGAGCCAACAACGATACCATCAAGGCGTTCAATAGCATGAATATAAGATTCGACCTGCCAACCTGCATCGATGGTCAATGTTGTGCATGAGCCACCTTCTGCACCAGCTTGTCCAAACACAGCAGTATAGCTAGCTCCCAATCTCATACCAAATCTTGGCACCACTACATGACGGGTTGAGAAATGAGAAGAATATTCGCGCCACTCTGATCCAAATTCAGAATCATACTCATAAATATCCCATACTTGTGAAATCTTACGGGTACTGACTAACAAAGATGCGTTGGCATCTCCAAACAAAGCAAAGTTGTAAGGTAGGTGATACGTCATATCAAATTCAACTCGCGGACCCCAACCTCGTAACCGACTCTCTGTTATCGTACCAAGAGTACCACCCTCACTTTGAACCTGAGAGTTGTTATCGTAGTAATCATAAGCCTCTGAGGAAACAGACATGTCGCTGTCTAACTTCGCGTACTCAATACCTACCGCGTAACGTATACTCCATGGATTGTTAAAGTTAATGGTATGACCCCATACGCCGTATACTTGATCTAAATCAAACTTGGCCTTAGAAGAAACGGTATCCCACGAACCTGGATATCCCCAACGCGGAAAAACAGTAGCGCCGGAGTTAGTGCCCACTGAGTCTTTATCGCTAGCGCGCATCCTCATCCAACTTAATGTGATGTCATCATTATCAGTAAATTTAATACCACCGTATAAACGCCAACTCCAGTCATAATCTGTAGAAATAGCACGGGTATAAAAAGAACCACTTGGGCTGGTAGGAGAAACAGTAATGTAGTCTAAATCGCCATTCATTGGACGTAAATCCAAGGCATCAATACCGATAAACACACCAGTAAGACGCGGCGACCACGTTGTATTATTGCCTGGCGCTGCTGCATAGGTTGAGCCAACCATGCCTAACACGATTAAACTAATTGCACTGCGTTTGAAGATAGACTTCATTTCCTTATGCTCCCTGTTAAGTAACATCGTTATGAATTTCAAGTTAACATCTTAGCAAATTACTGATATTACGCAATATTGTTTGTACTTTTGTGTTTAGTCGTGAAACTCTTTTATTGGCAGGATGATAGAAAAAATAATGCGGTAAAAAAAGAAAAACCCGACTGTCATCAGACCAGTCGGGTTAGTTCGTGTGACAATATATTTATAGCCAATCCATACCCAACTTTACACCAAGGAAAAACCCTTGATCACCAAAGTTACTAGTCTTCGTGGAAGGAGCAAAATAGCCTGGCTGAACTGAAGCTGCAACACCTGATAAACCATATGCACCGTCAAGGCGCTCAACCGCATGCACATAAGATTCGACCTGCCAACCTGCATCGATAGTCAACGTTGTGCATGAGCCACCTTCTGCACCAGCTTGTCCAAACACAGCAGTGTAGCTAGCTCCCAATCTCATACCAAATCGTGGTACCACTACATGACGAGTTGAGAAATGAGAAGAATATGAATCCCACTCTACTGATTGATTGTCATAATAATAATCGTTCCATTCCTGTGAAATCTTACGGGTACTGACTAACAAAGATGCGTTGGCATCCCCAAACAAAGCAAAGTTGTAAGGCAGATGATATGTCACATCAAATTCAACCCGTGGACCCCAACCACGTAAACGACTCTTTGTTATCGCACCGAGAGTACTGCCACTATCAATAACTTGAAGTTGAGGTATGTTGCCATACTGAACATCCGAGGAAACGGACATGTCGTTGTCTAACCTCGCATATTCAATACCCGCTGCGTAACGTACACTCCATGGGTTGTTAAAGTTAATGGTATGACCCCATACGCCATATACTTGATCTAAATCAAACTTGACCCTAGAAGAAACGGTGTCCCACGGGTCTGGGTATCCCCAACGCGGAAAGACTATAGCGCCGGAGCTAGTGCCCACTGAATCCTTATCGCTAGTATGCATTCTCATCCAGCTTAACGTGATGTCATCATTATCAGTAAATTTAATACCACCATATAAACGCCAACTCCAGTCATAATCTGTAGAAATGGCGCGGGTATAAAAAGAACCGCTTGGGCTGGTAGGAGAAACGGTAACATAATCTAAATCGCCATTCATTGGACGTAAATCCAAAGCGTCAATACCGATAAATACACCAGTAAAACGTGGCGACCACGTTGTATTATTGCTCGGCGCTGCTGCATAGGTTGAGCCAGCCATGCCTAACACGATTAAACTAATTGCACTGCGTTTGAAGATAGACTTCATTTCCTTATGCTCCCTGTTAAGTAACGTAATTATGAATTTCAAGTTAACATCATAGCAAATTACTGATATTACGCAATATCGCAATATTGTTTGTGCTCAGTCAAGAAATTTTCTTATTAGCCAAACAATAGAAAAATCATCCCATAAAAAAAGAAAAACCCGACTATCACCTAACCAGCCGGGTTAGTTCGTGTGACAATATATTTACAGCCAATCCATACCCAGCTTCACGCCAAGGAACAATCCTTGATCACCAAAATTACTGGTCTTTGTGGAAGCAAAGTTAGAATAATTAGCAAGAGAAGTGACATCAGAAACAACAGCGGTAGCACTATTAGGACGCTCAATCGCATGAACGTAAGACTCGACCTGCCAACCCGCATCGATGGTCAACGTTGTGCATGAGCCCCCTTCTGCGCCAGCTTGTCCGAACATAGCGGTATAACTAGCTCCCAATCTCATACCAAATCGTGGCACCACTACATGACGAGTTGAGAAGTGGGATGTACCACCACTAAATTGCTCATATTCATCGTAAGCATAATAGGGTTCAAGCGAAATCTTACGATCACTGACTAATAAAGCCGCATTAGCCTTACCAAACAAAGCAAAGTTGTAAGGTAGGTGGTAAGTCATATCAAACTCAACCCGTGGACCCCAACCGCTTAAGCGGCTGCCCGCCGTATACGAAATTAAATCATAACTACTTTCGCTATATTGTTGCGCTGATACGGTCATATCACTATCTAATTTCGCGTACTCAATACCTGCCGCATAACGCACACTCCACGGATTGTTAAAGTTAATGGTATGACCCCACACACCATATACTTGATCTAAATCAAACTTAACCCTGGAAGAAACGGCATCCCATGCTCCTGGAAACCACCAACGTGGAAAAGGAGCAGTACCAGTATTAATACCCACTGAGTCTTTGTCGCTAGTGCGGATTCTCATCCAGCTTAACGTGATGTCATCATTGTCAGTAAATTTAATACCACCGTATAAACGCCAACTCCAGTCATAATCTGTAGAAATGGTACGGGTATAAAAAGAACCGCTTGGGCTGGTAGACGAAACGGTAACATAATCTAAATCGCCATTCATCGGACGTAAATCCAAGGCATCAACACCGATAAACACACCGGTAAGACGCGGCGACCACGTTGTATTATTACTCAACGCTGCGGCATAGGTTGAGCCAGCCATGCCTAGCACGATTAAACTAATTGCACTGCGTTTGAAGATAGACTTCATTTCCTTATGCTCCCTGTGAATAAGATGTATTAAAAATTAAACAAGTATAGTATCAAATTCATTTGATAAGACAACTTACTGTAAACAAAAATTAATCCTATCAAACTTTACCATACTCCTCTTTATTTCCTAACCAACGCTCAATAAGAGGAGGTATTACTTCTTTGTGATCACGCATGATGAGATCAGCTATTTTATGTACTTGCGGTAATATATCACTATCACGAATTAAATCAGCAATACGAAATGATAAATCACCAGTTTGTTTTGTTCCTAATATTTCACCTGGGCCACGCAACTCTAAATCATATTGCGCAATCTTGAAACCGTCTGTTGTTTCACGCATCACAGCCAACCGTGCTTTTGCTAACTCTGATAAGGGATACTGATACAGCAATACACAATGGCTCGCTGTTAAACCACGTCCTACACGTCCACGTAATTGATGTAACTGCGACAACCCAAGCCGTTCTGCATTTTCAATAATCATCACACTTGCATTGGGCACATCCACACCCACTTCAATTACCGTAGTCGCGACTAATAAATGTATCTCTCCTGCTTGAAATGCACGCATGGCGGATTCCTTATGATTCGAGTGCATACGGCCATGCACCATCCCTATTTTAAATTCGGGTAGCAATTTTTGTAGTTCCTCCATGGTTTTTGTCGCCGCCTGACAAACGATAGCTTCAGATTCATCAATCAATGGGCAAACCCAGTAAACTTGTCTTCCTTGCTGACAAGCCTTGCGAATGCGCGTAACCACTTCTTCACGACGAGAATTTGCCAGGACACTCGTCATAATTGGCATTCTGCCCGGCGGAAGTTCATTGATCGTTGAGCAATCGAGATCAGCGTAAAAACTCATTGCTAATGTGCGCGGAATAGGAGTCGCTGTCATAATCAGTTGATGAGGGAAATAACTAAGTTGCATACCTTTTGCTCGAAACAAAGCACGCTGCTGCACACCAAAGCGATGCTGCTCATCAATAATAACTAATGCAAGCGACGTAAAACTCACTTCTTGTTGAAATAATGCATGTGTTCCTAAAATAATTTGTGCATCACCGCTCTTAATGGCCTCAAGCACAGCGGAACGCGCACGGGCCTTCACATTTCCGGAAAGAAACACGACTTTCACCCCCAAAGGCTCAAACCAGCGATGAAATACGCGATAATGTTGTTCCGCCAATAATTCGGTAGGGGCCATCATTGCTGCTTGATGCCCATTCTCGACTGACTGCAACATAGCAAAAGCTGCAACTACTGTTTTTCCCGATCCAACATCGCCTTGCACTAATCTCAACATAGGGTGCGATAATATCAAATCATGCTGAATTTCTTGAATAACGCGTTCTTGAGCGTGTGTCAGCTGGAATAGTAAACACGCACGAAATTGTTGTGAAAGTTTTTCATGCTTAGCTAACGACACACCCATTTGAGATTGAAACTTATATTTTACCTGTAACAAACTGATGCGATGCGCAAGTAATTCTTCAAACACCAACCGCTGTTGTGCAACAGTTTTATTGTCCAGCAAGTTTGTTATTAAAACTTGGCGAGGTGGCCTATGCACAAATTGCAAAGCATCTTTTAGGGTAGGATACGATAATAATTGCAGTAATGGTTCGGGTAATAGTTCATGCAAAGTATTTTCATTACGCATCCACGCTAACGCATTTGTTGTCAATTTCCTTATCGCATATTGAGTTAATCCTTCCGTCGTTGGATAAATCGGTGTGAGATGCTGATCAAGAGGCAAAGGCTTATCTTTCCTAATCACTTGAAATTCAGGGTGCACCATTTCCAAGCCCTTAGGCCCCATCCGAACTTCACTATAACATCGCAAACGAGTACCAGGTTGCAGTATTTTAGATTGAAAGGTCAGTACATGGAAAAAACGTAGATGGATAATACCAGTTTCATCTTTTAATTCACAAAGCAGCTTAGTCCGCCCTCGTTGAAGTGTAGAAATCTGATGGATAGTACCTTCTATCACTGCTTCATTGCCCGGTATTAATTGGCGAATAAACTCAATTCGTGTTCGATCTTGGTAACGTGATGGAAGGTGAAATAAGAGATCTTGTACAGAAAATATTTCTAATCTGGCAAGATGCTTTGCACTTTGTTTTCCAATACCATGGAATTGAAATGCTGACGTCACTCCAACTTCATTTTGTTTTTTCGCACACAAAACATAATCCTCTTCTCATGTTATAAGCAGCGACTCCGCTGACCCGACGCGATGGTAAGAAATTATCATTTAATCTTTACGTAATAACTTAATCTAAAAATGTACTATTATTTATATAAGGATGACAATGAATCAATTTACATTGGATCGATCAATCATAAAGTAGTTTTAACTCATAAAAATTGAGATCCGTACATTACTATGGATACACAAAAAACAACTAGAATATCCATCGTGGGTTTTACTGCAATCTATACTCCTGATCGCCCTGATCCATTAGGTCTGCATAAACCCCAAAAAGAACCTTATATTATTTTTGTGCTCCTCTCTAATCAAGCCATCTTAATTACATAAGAAACAACCTACTAGTAAAGCACAGAATGTCGCGACCCTAATGGAGTTCCACAACACAAACTCACCAAAAAAAAGAATTTATTAAAGTATGAAGTAATCAAGATTTGGGTTGCAGCATACGTAGAAGAAGATGATAATTTACATTACGGAAACTATGGCTTTGATAGTTCAGTTGGATTCTTTGTAAAAATTGACGATGACCGAGCAACATGGCCGCTTACCGCAATGAACCCCCAATATTTTTAATCGTATAGTTGCACCAGTTCGTGCCTTCCCCGTCACACAGCGAGACATCCTGAGTTTTCCTTACTTAATAGATACAAAACCAAATAGATGGGTGAATAAGCGAAATAATTTATTTCCAGTAAAGAAATTAATTAAAGAAGAAAAATTCATCGCTGATAAATACTATATGTTTTTAAAACGCATCCTCATTCCGAAGGAAGTCTATCAGGCAATTGGTACAGCAACGATTAGTTCTGATTCTTATTGAGAATAACGAACAGCTTCCTACTAATACCGCTCCAGATGCTCCGCACTAAAACAGCATATTGACAATTCTGCTGTTGAAACCTGGTACCAATATTACAATGTAACTCGCTCTAACTCGACACCAGTTAAAGCGCCAAGGGTAAAACATTAGAATCTGTTAACATGGATTCCTCAGCTACAAAAAAATTATGAAGATAACTTTGCAGATAAGTTTTTCTCATCAGTGAGTGGTGCTGTAACAATGGGCAAATTATTTTTTGCATAAAGCAGTGGGCTATCCACTCTTGGTATTGATAGTGTTGTTAATTCTGCTTTCTTCTTTGATTCCAGCCATTTATTCTCTTCTGTTACAATTTTTTGCATGGCTTCTCGCAACTCACCTCTTACATTTGTTTCAAATTTATCAATTTCTATCTTTTCTTTTGTTATCTCGTTATACAAAAAACTCCGATAAGCAGCATTAAAAGTGAAACTTAAATCTGGGAACGGTATCTTGGTAAGAATCATTAAGCTAGTCAGGATTAATTGCTTGGCCACTTGCTCTGCCACTTGCTCTGCATGTAAACAATATATTAACTCAGCTCTGATATGATTCACCATTTTAATCAGTGCTTCGTTAATTTCTATGCTAGTATCGCATATGCCAATGCAAGTCAAACGCTGCGCTTCTTGTGTTCGGCTATTATCCTGCAATTTACTGCATTCTTCTTCTAAATGATGACACAAAACTTCTACTTCTGGCGCCACGTTATCCAATAATTCATGCAGTTCCATGTTAGCCGGTTCGATATCTTCCTTTAAAGATCGAAAAATATTTTCAAAAAATTCTCTTATTACACGTAAAACACCCTGTTCAACATTAGATTCTGGATAATTGATATTAATCTTTAATTTTTCCTTTAAACTTTCGTCATCACCAATTATTTTAATTTTCTTTTCCTTCCAAGCTTGCAAAGAACGTTGAAAGCCACTTCCCAACATGGCCAATTCTTCTAAATATCCCTCCAATGCATCTACATTTTCATAATTAGGTATGGGACGAGCATCGTCTGGAAAACTGCTGTCAGCATCATTTAATGAAGGAGTATTTGAAACGGTGGTTACGACAGAAGGTTTTAATTGAGAAGCATCCGCTAACAATGTCAATGTTGCTGCTGTTGTGGTTACAGTTGGAATACCTATTTTTCTATATCCACCCTGACCATCCGGCTCCCATTGTGGTTTTCGTGGCTTTACATGCTCTGGCATAACAAAGGGTTGTTCTTTCGATTTACCAAATATCCACCGAAACATGATTATCTCCTTATAATACAATTCCTACATGATTTGAAGAAAACATATAACATAGGATACTTAAAGTTTTCTTAACCTAAATGCGGTTGAAAAAAGATAACCATAAGTATAAAGTTCGCAGTCTACTCTCATAGAGTACGATACACCTGATAAAACAGCCGGGGTGGTGGAATTGGTAGACACGCAGGTTTCAGATGCCTGTGGGGGAAACCCCGTGGAGGTTCAAGTCCTCTCCTCGGCAATAAATGGATCTATCTCCACCTGCTCAAATGGGTTACGTAATAAAATTGTATCTTTTCTATCTGGCCCAGTCGAAATAATATCAATGGGAACACCTGCTAATTCTTCTACGCGCAGTAGGTATTTTTGCGCATTCACAGGCAAGCCATTAAAGTTTATTATTCTATCGGTTGATTCCACCCAGCCAGGTAACTCCTCATAAATCGGTTCGCATTCAGAAAACAATTCTGTTTCTAATGGAGGATAAAGACACTCTTTACCATGCAAGCGATAGCCAATACAAATTTTTATCTGTGGTAACCCATCCAGCACATCCAGTTTGGTAATACATAATCCAGAAAAACTATTCAGCTGAATAGACCGGCGTAATACCACTATATCGAGCCAACCACAGCGACGAGGGCGGCCTGTAACAGAGCCAAATTCATTACCGCGAGTAGATAAGTGCTGTCCTATTTCATCTTTTAACTCTGTTGGAAACGGGCCTGAACCAACACGTGTGGTATAAGCCTTGGTAATTCCCAAGATATAGTTCAAATGCCTAGGGCCATAACCACTGCCAACGCTCGCTGCTCCAGCCACTGTATTAGAAGAGGTAACGAAAGGATAAGTACCATGGTCAATATCCAGTAAAGTACCTTGCGCACCTTCAAATAGGATATTTTTACCTTCCTCACGGTATTGAGAAAGCATAGTAGCTACATCAGCACGCATGGATGCTAATTTTGGTGCCATCATTAACAAATTATCTAAAAGCTGACGGTACTCTATTGGTTCGTGATGATGATATTGTTGTAACACAAAGTTATGATAGTTCAGTACCTCTTCCAATTTCTCGGCTAGTCGTTTCTCATTAAATAAATCACCAAACCGCAAAGCACGTCTAGCGACTTTGTCTTCATAAGCTGGCCCCACTCCTCGACCCGTGGTCCCAATGGCTAACTTCCCTTTTGCTTGCTCACGCGCACGGTCTAAAGCAACATGATAGGGTAAAATCAAGACACAAGCTTCACTCACACGTAACCGCTCTTTTACGGAGATTCCACGCCGCTCCAATTCTTCAATCTCTTCTAATAAAGCAGTAGGAGAAAGTACAACACCACTACCAATAAGACATTGTACATGATGATGAAGAATGCCTGATGGTATCAATCTTAATATAGTTTTCTGGCCATCAATAACAAGAGTATGCCCCGCATTATGACCACCTTGAAAGCGCACCGTAATGGAAGCTTGCTCCATTAACATATCAACAATCTTACCTTTACCCTCATCTCCCCATTGACTACCTAAAATAACAACACTTTTTCCCATGATAAATTCCCACTATTAACATCTATTATTTCTGCATGAACACCAACACTCTTTTCATCCACTACTCAGATCAAAACAAAGTTGGCCCTAGTAAAGATTATGCGCAATACAGACCAATGCGAGCCCTATTAGCATACTGATAAAACCCATCACACGCAGCATTCTGTCACTTTGAATAAATAGGTGCTGCATTAATTGGCGCCAGAACCGCGGTGATAAAAATGGTAAAATACCTTCAAATACAAACAATAACCCGATTGCAGTAATTAATATAGACCACATCATACAACCATCCTCTAAGGTGAAACGCCACAGGTATATTAAGCCTATTCTTCACGTTTTTCTTCAAGAAAAAGCTTATCAAAATCCACTTGGGGTAAACGAATAGATAAATGATGATTGCCTTCTTCATCAATTTTCTCAAAAATCACTGCATGACGAGAATACAATTTTGAGCGTAATTTAGCCTGTTTGGGCACGAGTACCACTTCCGTCGTGATCATATTCTTGCCTAACATCTCGCCAATCACTACCCCTAACTCAGCCATTCCATGCCCTTTAGAGGCCGAAATGAAAACCCGCTTAATTCTTCCCGATTCATCACGCTCTATTTTGGGCTGCAAATCTGTACTCAAATCTATTTTGTTATATACAATAATGGATGGTACCTCTTTGGCATGAATCGTCTCGAGCACTTCGTTCACTTGCTCTATACGTGTGTTTCTATTTTCATCGCTCGCATCAACAATATGTAACAATAAATCTGCTTCACTGACTTCCTCCAACGTGGCGTGAAAAGCCTCAACCAAATCATGCGGTAAATGCCGGATGAAACCGACGGTATCTGCAAAAATGACGGAGCCATACTCTGGAAAATCAACACGCCGCAAGGTGGGATCTAAGGTTGCAAATAGTTGGTTCGCCACATAAACAAGAGACCCTGTCAACCGGTTGAACAAGGTAGATTTACCCGCATTGGTATATCCTACCAATGCGATGGTTGGAATAATCGCCTTTCGGCGCGCACGTCTCCCTTGTTCTCGTTGCTTGCGTATTTTATTTAGACTAAGAGTAATTTGCTTAATTTTATTCCGAATTAAACGCCTATCCACTTCAAGCTGTGTTTCACCAGGGCCACCGCGTAATCCAATACCACCACGCTGCCGTTCTAAATGTGTCCAACCGCGCACTAAACGCGTGGATTGGCGTTTTAAAAACGCAAGCTCAACTTGGAGTTTACCTTCAAAGCTACGCGCTCGTTGAGCAAATATATCGAGTATTAAACCTGTTCTATCTAATACCCGACAATGAATAAGCTGTTCCAAATTCCGCTCTTGAGCGGGAGTCAGCACGTGATTAAAAATGACAAGCTGCGCGTTACTTGCCAGTACAACATCACGTATTTCTTCTGCTTTACCAGAACCCACAAAATACTTGGATTCGGGCACACGACGTGTGCCCGTCACGATGCCAACAATTTCAGCTCCTGCAGATATGGCAAGCTCCTTGAATTCAGCAAGGTCTTCCTCCATTTTACCTACAGGAAAATTGACATGAATTAATACAACGCGCTCGCCGCCGCCTGAGCGATCATCCAATGAGAACCTCCTCAATTTATGATGGGATTACACCAGCGATTCCCACTGACCTTACACTGTGTGCGTTTACTCATGCGAAGACATATTTGACTTAGCTATATTACCGTTATTTTTGTTGCCATTCCCATGGTTACCGCCATTATGATAGCCATTATTATTAGTAGTAGGATATTCATATGGCGATGACACATTTCTTGCTGGAACAATAGTCGAAATAGCATGCTTATATACCATTTGACTCACCGTATTTTTCAATAACACAACAAATTGATCAAATGATTCAATTACCCCTTGAAGTTTAATTCCATTTACTAAATAAATAGAAACCGGAATTTTTTCTTTTCGTAAAGAGTTTAAGAAAGGATCTTGTAATGATGGTCCTTTTGTCATATTTTTATTCTCCAATTTTAATTTTTTAATCCCATCCTCTTAGAGTCTGCTGACACTTGATCTCCTTGGCTGCAAACAAACCCGAATGAGGTCATGACTTGATTACGCTCACCTATTTTTGAATTCATCAGAATGTGTAGATGAATGAATAGGTGATGAAAACACCAGAGGATAGCGAATATAGTATTCTTAAGCAATATCGATTAACATTTAATGGAAATTCATGCTGAAGCTAATCATTTTTCTCGATGATGTAAGTTTTCTCTTACACGTATTTAAGACAACCAAACTATCTATTCACCGTAAAAAGGTTGATCCTTTGTTAAACTTCTAGTCTTAATATGCTATACTATTAAGCTATAAATTTACCTCTCCAAATTGTTTTTAGAAACAGAGATAAATGACATATGGCTAGTCCTAATAAGTCCTTAACAAAAACTTGTAACAGCTGCGGGCTGCAAAAGCCTATGTCTGCTTTCTTACAATTTACAGGATCACAAGGTGCCACCTATGGAAATATATGTGCCGCGTGCCGTAAGTCAAATAATGAAACCCTTGACTCTCCCAAAGAACCCGAAGAAAGTACCACCAGTACCACTGGCGTAAAAATTGATGCTAAGACAAAAGTAAAAGGCGAGATTGATAAAAGAGAATACCAGAAACAAATCGAAGAACAATACTTTGAAGATCGTGAAAAACAAGATGAAAAACTGATAAAAGCTATTCAAAAAACTCAGCACCTTGCCAAAGATGAAGAAAAACATCGAAAGAATTTTTTGGAAAAACACTCCTTTTTAGATAACTCAAAGAAACCACAATCAACCAGTTCTTCTTCCGTGTTCGGCGGTGAAGATCATAAAATAAAAGAAGGAAAACTAGACTTTGCTGCTGGCCCTGTTGAATATACGCGTGTAGCTGGACAAATTAAATTAACCCAATCACCTATCTACCAAGCATTTAAAAACTGGCTAGGTAATGCTCCTATTGTAAGCGCTGCAGAAAAAGCAGCAAAACAGCAAAAAAATGCTTCCGCTGAAAAAAAAGAATTAAGTGCTTTCAATGAATATATAAATAAGAATTATGGCCCAAGGAAAAAATAAAACTTGCTGAATGCTACACCCTAATTATCTTGCTTTTTTATCATTTGTCCTGCTTCATTGACTACATACTCATGCGATTGATGTGTAAAAGTGACTAATTTTTTAAAAAAAAGCGAACCCTCTCTGATTTTAACTAATGGATTTCCCACTTGATCTTTTAATGATTCAGCACCAGGCGGCACAGGAAGAATATCTTGTTTTTTAATCGCGATAGTTAAATATCCATGCTGGGCTTTATTAGGCCTTGATCTTACAAAAGCTTCAATGCTAGTTTTGTCCGCATAAACTGGCCGGTTAACACTATATTCATAAAATACCGATGGCGCTAACATTTTTTGCCATGTTTGTAACACTAAACCTTGAGCATTATAGATGTACACATAAACCCAAACTTCATCTTCCGCTAGGTAACTTGTTTTTTCTTCAATTTCTTTTTGCGTTGTACTAAGGCTTTCTTCAACTCGTAATTGCATTGCCTTTAATCTATCACTAATAAACCGAAATTTATCAGCAACTTGATATTGATCACGCAATTCTTTATCACGCTGTATTGCATCTAGCACAAGCTGCAGAATTCGTTCTTTTTGCTCTTTTTCACCATTAGACATAATTAAGGCACTTAATGTGAATTCTCAGTGATCAGTATCGATATTCTATCATTAATAATGGTTTGTATCTCAGTCCCATCGCGTAAGATCAGCGGGAATCGCTGTGGAGTTCTTCACATTCCTGAGCTATTTTAGTGAGACCCTCGGAAATACCTAGCAAATATGAAACTGAGTGATTCGGCGCTCCAGCTTTGTCACCTGGCGCTGCATTTTGCAAACCAGTACCCAATGCACCGGCTTGTTTAGCCACTTCCAATAGCTCCGTTTTAATAGACGCAGCCAATATTAGCGCATCACTCATAACAAAATATACCTCGTTTCGATATACTCTACTTTCTTTTATAAGCATAGCACGAACTCTAATATGTTATTTTTAGCTGCTAGGATTTACCGGCAAACTCGATTCCGGTGAGTTCTGATTTCTATCCTTATATCCAAGATGTTTAATTTGTTCAATTTGATAAGCACGATGCTGCATATAAGCATTACGCATGAACACATATTTATCAACAGCTACCTCTTCTAGAATTGGCTCGTATTGTAAAAGATGTGCTCTATGATCAATAAAAAACAACCCCAACACCTGATAGAGTCTAGATTGAGGTTTGATGTAGGGGTAAACAGAAAACTCAAAATAATCAACTGGGATGCCAATTCCGTCACGTATGGTATTTGAACCAAGAAAAGGTAACACTAAATAACTAGAATCTTTGTAACCCCATGCTGATAGTGTCAAACCAAAATCATTTTGAAAGTAAGGCAAATTCATACGAGTTGCAATATCAAATAGTCCGCCTATTCCCATGGTGGAATTAATTACCAAACGAGACATGTCTTTAACACTTTGGTAAAAGTTAAGTTGTAACCAATCATTTACGATAGTAGGAACTTCCCCTAGGTTATTGAAAAAATTGTGTATTCCTTTATTTAAAGGTTTTGGGATAATGGCATTGTAGAGTTCAGCAATAGGCTTAACTAGATAGATGTCCAACTTATCATTAAAAGTAAACATAACCCGGTTAAATTTTTCCAAAGGATCTTTATTGTACATAGCATCCTCAAGAGCGCTATCGTCAATCATTCCATTTTGATCATCTGCCTGAGTCATGGCAGCACTTTTTTCTTCTGTCTTAGTTTGCGTATTATTTGCTGTATTATGGCTAGCTTTAACCGCCGTATTCTTAACTCTATTTGCATCAGCATCCTGGTTTGCTTGAATAGGCGTAACACCTGCATAACTTGTCATGCTACCTGACACCATCATCACAATAGAGGAAATTACAATGATTCCGAATGACCAGAATCCATTTTGTTTGTTATTATTCATATGTAATCTCAATGTAAACTAAAATGTTAGTGTAACGTTAGAGAAGATAGATAACAATTTTTCTGTTTGTAAAAACTCAAACAGAACCAAACAGGTGCATGACAAGTTTTTTGCAGGAGCGGAGACAGGTATATTGTATGAACCATTCACTCACAAACAGGCATCTCCGAGAGCAAAACCCAATCAAACTCATTAAAAAGATTTAAACTGCCATGAAAAATACACGTCCACGACCACTGGCCTTAATGATTCTCGATGGCTGGGGATACCGAAAAGATACTGAAGCTAACGCGATTGCTGCAGCTCATAAACCAAATTGGGACCATCTCTGTCACCATTACCCGCACACATTGCTTTCTGGATCAGGACAATGTGTAGGGTTACCGAACGGACAAATGGGTAATTCAGAAGTCGGACATTTGAACATGGGAGCTGGACGTATCGCTTATCAAGATCTTACACGAATTGATCTTGCCATTAATAATGGCAACTTTTTTGATAATAAAGTCCTTATTAATGCTATCCGCTTGGCCCACGACTCTAAAAAATCCATTCATGTAATGGGATTACTTTCACCAGGCGGTGTACATAGTCATGAAAAACATATTCATGCTATTGTTACGTTAGCCGCCAAGCTTGGCACGCATTCTCTTTTTATCCATGCTTTTCTTGATGGGCGAGACACTCCACCGCGCAGCGCCATGCCATCTATTGAGTCTCTTGACGCACATTGTAAAAAATTAAAATGTGGAGAAATAGTATCTATCATTGGACGTTATTTTGCCATGGATAGGGATAAACGGTGGGATCGCATCCATCAAGCTTATAATTTAATGGTTGAAGGTAAAGCCGACTATATTGCCGCTAACCCTAAGCAAGGATTAGAGAATGCCTATGCACGGGGTGAAAGCGATGAATTTGTACAAGCCACTGCTATTCGACCAAAAGAGACTTTGCCCATCAAGATAAATGATGGTGATGTCTTAATATTTATGAATTTTAGAGCTGACCGGGCTCGTGAATTAACTAGCGCACTCATCGAACCAGATTTCCATGGGTTTAAGCGAGACACCTTCCCGCAGCTTGGCACATTTGTTTGTCTCTCTGAATACGATAACCGTTTTCCTGTCCGAGTAGCTTTTCCCTCTCAATTGATGGAAAACATTTTAGCGGAATACATCAGCAAGATGGGATTAAAGCAGTTGCGTATTGCGGAAACAGAAAAATACGCACACGTTACTTTCTTTTTCAATGGAGGTGTTGAACATCCTTATCCAGGTGAAAGCAGAGTGCTTATCCCTTCTCCTAAGATAGCCACCTATGACATGCAGCCTCAAATGAGTGCATTAGAATTAACTGACCGCCTTGTACACGAAATTAAAACTCAACAATATGACCTAATTGTTTGTAATTTTGCCAACCCCGATATGGTTGGACATACGGGAAACTTTGACGCCACGGTAAAAGCCATAGAAACCATTGATGGATGCTTAGGTAAAATCATTCATGCATTGCATGAAGTAGGAGGTGAGTTATTAATTACTGCTGATCATGGCAACGCAGAACAAATGTTTGATCCTAAAAACAATCAACCACATACAGCACATACCTGTAACCCTGTTCCTTTTATTTATCTAGGACGCAATGCAACGATTATAAAAGAAGATGGTAAATTGTCTGATATTGCTCCCACCATGTTATATCTTATGGGACTACCGCAACCACAAGAAATGACAGGTTCACCATTAGTGAAATTAGTATAAAGAAAAGCTGAGGTGCTATACTGAACTTAATCAACGAATGGAAGCCTTGAGATGAGCATACGAACTCTGATGTTAAGTCTATTTGTTTCCTCCGCCCTGACTAGTGCCTACGCAATTAGCTTCTCACCAACCCAAGCCCATCCCCCTGCGGCGCCAACACTTGCGCCCGCAGCAACTCAATCCATACCAAACTCAACTGATCTCACCCTGACTTCTCAATCTAAAATACAACCCGTGAGTGATGATGATATTAACCGGTTTACTAATACCATTGTCTTAATCAAAGACTTCTATGTACAACCTATTGGCGACAAAACGCTTTTAGACGATGCTATTCGTGGAATGGTAGGCGGTTTAGACCCGCATTCAGAATATCTTGATGGCGATGCCTACAAAACATTGCTCATGACAACAAGTGGTGAATTTGGCGGTGTAGGGATCGAAGTCACCCCTGAGTATGGCATTTTAAAAATCGTATCACCAATGGATGATACTCCCGCCGCCAAAGCAGGAATAAAAGCAGGGGACTACATTGTAGCCATCGATGGTAAGCTAGTCAGTGAAATGTCATTACAAGATGCAGTCGAAAAAATGCGGGGCAAGCAAGGCTCACCAGTCGTACTGACTATACTCCGCAAGGGTGAAAAGGTACCGCTAACATTCAAGCTGACACGCGAAATTATTCGCATTGCCAGTGTTAAAGCCAAAATGCTTGATGATAATTTTGGCTATGTTCGTCTGACACAATTTCAAGAACCCACCGCTAAACTAATGCGCAGCGCTATCTTAGACTTGAAAAGCAAAAACCAAGGAAAGTTAAAAGGTATCATTCTTGATCTTCGTAATAACCCTGGCGGATTACTGGAGACTGCCGTACAAGTAGTAGATAGCTTTCTCAATAGTAAAAAATTAAATAAGTACAATGATGTCATTGTTTACACTGAAGGCAGGCTGCCTGAAGCACAATACCGTGCAAAAGCTAACGGCAATGATATATTAAATGGCGCGCCTATTGTTGTATTAATCAACGGTGGCTCTGCTTCTGCATCAGAAATTGTTGCAGGCGCACTACAAGATTATCGCCGCGCCTTAATTGTGGGCACTGCTAGTTTTGGTAAAGGTTCAGTACAAACTGTCATCCCGTTAGACAAAACACACGCTCTTAAACTGACAACAGCTTTATATCACACACCAGCAGGGCGCGTGATACAAAATGTTGGCATTATTCCTGATGTCACTGTTGAGGATTTGAAAGTAGTCAAAAATAAGACCGACGAAGACATCGCCATGATAGAACCGATCAAAGAATATCAACTCAAAAATCATTTAGCAGGATCACCGACTAATACAACCAACCTAAAAAACATTGAACGTAATGATCTTGGGTTAGCTCACGACGACTTTCAATTATTTGAAGCGTTAAAAATCCTACGCACCATCTATAAATTGAATGCGATGGATACTCATTCTTAATTTAGAGTTACAACGAATACATGACGAATTTTTTGCCACGAGAAGATTAGAATATTTTAACCATATTAAAAGATGCTTACTTTCGTGAGTTATCTTTAAAACTATTTCCACACTTTCCAGCAAATAGCATTTCCCTATTACAAAATTCCGCGTATATAAATTTTGTAAATAATCAGCATACCTAATTTAACTCTACTGAATTTTATCGCTTGATGTAACAGGAAGCTGCTCTTTCTCGATTCACCAGCGAGTCGCTATTTTCGTGATGCGCCTAAGAGCGTCTGTGTCTAGGCGCACGAAAATAACGCGATAACTTTACGCCCAAGCCGTCCTGCGGCTGAGTAACGCCACACTGACTCTACGGCAATAGGCGTTGCCTGCTGCGCCCGGACAACGCTTGCCTACTTGGGGCTCCTCGGCTTCATGCCTCGATCGAATGGCAGCTCTGTTTGGTCTATCGTCAAAAATGAGGACGGAAAATTCAGATGAAAATATTGCTAAAACTGCTAAAATTTCTGCTGTCAACGCTGCTACTCCTCCATGTATTTCTTGATCAAAACACATAGTAATGAGTTTGTTAGCGTTGGCAACTTCTTTTACAAATTAGGCTTGGGTCATGAAGCAAAAATAATAGTATGGACCCAGCCATCTTTAACAAAGCTTCGTAATGAGCCAGAATGAGGGCTAAAGTCGAGCTATAACCCACTTATCTAAAATGAGGAGAAACAAATGCAAAGCAGAAAAAAACCTTTTGTGCTGACTGATACTTGGCTTGGGTGGTCTTATACAAATGGATATTTTGTAAAGGGTTTAATAGATATGGCTAAAATTGCATCTTACCTAAGCCCTACCCAATTAGCTGCCAGCACATTCTCACTCACCGCACCTACTTTAGCCCAATACATCGGAAATGAAACTACAATTGCAACCACTCATTTCATTAGCATAGGTTTAAATTTATTAGCTAATCCGGTTTATTTTGCTGCCACTTACGGTGCCAACCACATAGGTGATCATGTTCTCACTACACAATGGGATTTGCTAACTGAAGATCAACAAAGCGATAGTAAATGGAAAGAATTTTTTGCTGCCTTGTACATTGCAAAAGCAGAATGCGCAAAAAAAGTGGGCGCAAAAGCTTATGAAATGACTCAACAACCTCAAACACCCGATACAAACACTCAAGCAAAAGACGAGCAGGACGTAAAAGCAGATGCCGATAGAAAACAACAAAAAGCTGAGCAAGCCCAGCAAAAAGCAAAAGATTTAGAAGCAAAACAAGAACAATCTAATCGAGAAATAAGTAAATTAGTTGAAACAGAAACACAGAAAAAAATTAATGGAAAATCCATTAGGCCTTATGAATTAGATAAACATAAAGTAGAAAGAACACCAAAACAAGCAGAACAAGTTTTAAAAGAAGGAGGCACCATAAAATTTTTCGGCGAGAAAAAACACGGGCATCACGAAGCTTCATATTCCCATCAAGTACAAGTAGCCGGACGTACCCAGCTTAACCAAGAAGTTAATGCCGCTCAAGTAGCCGCACAAAATGCCCAACAAGAAGCTGCTGCCGCTAGACAAAGAATCCAAGAAACACAAACAACAGAAGCCGTACAACGCGCCGCTCAAGAAGCGTTAAACCAAGCTAGACGTCTAGAAGAATCATTGAGGGTTAATAGCCAGAATAGAGCTCAAGAAAGAGCAAGACAAGATAGATATGCAAGGGAAGAACAAGGACTAGATCAAGGATTAGCTCAACTTCAAGCTGAGGGGCAAGCTAGACAAGAGCGAGAAATAGACCAACATCAAGAGATAGCGTTGAAGGAGCAAGCCCAAAACGAAGAAGAATCTAGGCAAGAAAGCACCGATTCATCTATTGCCCATTCTCTTCTATTACAACCAGCACAACACACTGTCCAGCTAGATCGTAATAAAGAAAATAACCAGCAAATTCTTCTTAGACAACCGCCTGATTATATTGATTATAAAGAAAAACCGAGCGAAAGAGAAAAGAAAAAGGTAGAGAGATCTTCAAATCAAAGCTTACTGTCCCAAGGATTTTTTGCTCCCTCTAACACTGCCACTACCAACAGTAAAGCATTTGGAACTAGGCAGCAAACATTAGGGGATTCATTAAATATTGCATGGAGAATAAAAGAACTAGGCGGAGATAAAAAAGCCCAGCTAGCTGCGCAAAACATCAATAGACCTAAAATTTAATTATGTTTAGGTGAGCTAGTGATCAGCGAAGGAGGCTCAACCTTCCTTTTCATCACATACGATTCAATAGGAATCAAGTATCTCCATGACTTGTTTTGGGACTGGAACCATGGCGATACTTGACCTTTACTCATTACATTACGGTAATGTAACTTGGTTAAGAGAATCTTGAGTCAAGATTATAGTAGATCCTTTTTCAGTGGTGATCATACCCCACTCCAATAGACAATAAATGAAACTTAAATATAAACATTTATCAGATTATGTCGGCGAAAAGATAAAGAATGGTACATTGAACTCACAATTTTATGGATTATTCTTGACCGAATTATCTTCTACACACTATGGATTGACTGAGGTAATAGCCTTACCCCAGAGAGTACCTAGAGCAGGATTTTTTACTGAATTGCTTTCATTAGAAGAAAGACCATTCAGAATCAAATTTACCAAGACCATCAATTCGCTAACCAGAAGATATGTACTGCACAAGCTGATTTATTAAATTTTAACTGTGTTGATTATGCGAGAAGATATATCAACTTAGCTAAAATATTAATTCGATTTGGTCAAATCAGATAGAGTACTGAAGAATTTCCCTATTCAGTATTCCGGTCCTTATGAATTGGAAGTTAAGATACTCAAGGAGATTTGCAGCATTGAACATGCGCTTTCAACTGATAAGCTCTTCAATGTGGATGGTTTAATTGCCTTATCAGACAATTTCATCAACAATTATAAAACAACGGTACGTGAAAAAATTAGCCTATTAAATTCAATTGAATATTTGCGTGGCAAAAAACTCGTCATGCACTCAGTTACAACACCATCACCGCATCAATCTCAATCTGTGCTGCTTTAGGTAACGCTGACACTTGAATGGTAGTACGTGCGGGAAAAGGCTCCGTAAAAAACCTAGCCATCACTTCATTTACAATAGGAAAATGAACAAGGTCTGTTAGATAAATTGTTAGTTTAGCAATACGATCCATCGTGCCGCCAGCCGTCTGACATACCGCTTGTAAGTTTGTGAAAACCTGTACGGCTTCCTCAGGAAAACCCTTAGCGATGATTGTCATTGTTTTAGGATCCAGCGCAATTTGCCCGGAAAAATAAACACAGCCCCCCGCTTCAATTGCTTGCGAATAGGGGCCGATTGCTAGCGGCGCATCAGGAGAATGTATTTTTCGCTTGTCCATTAACGTCTCTTATTTTCCTGCTTCTGGTTTGTCCTTACCTGAACCACATTCACATCCTTTTTTGCAACACCACTTGCTCTTGCAGCAACAAGAGATTAAATCATAAAACAATGCGACAAAAAACCCAAAAACAAACCCTTTAAGAAACGCCCACAGCGCATGTATCGTACCCTCTTTAAGACTCAAAACAGGGATATGATACTCTGCCATCATTGGCGTAACGCCAAAATACATGACCCATATTGACCAAAGAAACACTCCCAACCCACATGCAAGACCTAACGCTAGTCCAAGCGAAACAGGACATAATTTCATACAACCGCATTTCTCTTTAAACATAGGTTACCTCCTTAGATTCCATTCTGATTTTACCGTCTCTTCCCAATTATAAGACATGTTTGGTAATAAATCCCATTAAAACCTTGCTAATACAGAAATTGTCATGATTGATACAAGCACATCGAGATTAGATACCGCTATCTATGAGATCTACTTAATTTTTGGAGGTTCTGGTAATGGGGGCATTTCTGTTTTTCTTAAGGCTTGTTCTTTTAATTTCTCTTGTGCTTCCTTTAGCAAGGATTGCATGTTTTCTTTTTGTTCTGCATCGATTGTTTCTGATTTTAATTCCTCACAGAAGTATTCTTGGTTTTTCTTCAAATTCTTATATAAGTTTTCAAGAGTCTCTTCGGGCTTTCTCTCTATCATTTTTACCCTGCTTTATTATTTGCTTTAATTGTTTACATTATAGCAAATATCTTGAGTTGATATCTTTCAGCTCCTTTAGCTTAAGTAAAAACTTAACCACAAAATAAAATTTTTATAATCAATTAGCTGTAGCTAACGGATTAAGCACAATCCATAATAAGAGTATGAAATGTCAGCTGGAACTCCTGATAAAATGTAATATTTACGTTTAGAGATGAGGTAGGTGTGATTGAGTTTGAGCTATTACGAGACGAAGTAAATCAATATCTTAGCCATGAACAAGTCGTGGAGATAGAGAAAGCTTATTTATTTGCCAAAACAGCCCATGGCACTCAAGCACGTTACACAGGCGAACCCTACATTACTCATCCTCTCACCGTAGCTCAGATACTGGCACAAATGCGCATGGATCCGCAAACCATCATGGCAGCGATTTTACACGATGTAGTCGAAGATACCCCCGTTAACCAACTAGAAATCTTAGACAAATTTGGTAATGAAGTTGCAGACTTGGTCGATGGTGTCACGAAGTTAACACAGATCCACTTTGAAAATTATGCTCAAGCACAAGCTGAAAATTTTCGTAAAATGGTGATGGCAATGGCCAGTGACATCCGCGTGATTCTAGTCAAATTAGCTGACCGTTTGCATAATATGCGCACTCTTTCTGCGTTACCACCTGGGAAACGCAGGCGCATATCACTTGAAACATTAGAAATTTTCGCTCCCATTGCAAACCGTTTAGGTATGCATGCGTTTCGTGTTGAGCTTGAAGATTTGGGTTTTGCCTCTCTCTATCCTCTACGCTACAAAATTCTGAAAGACGCAGTCATTAAGGCCCGCGGCAATCGTCAGGAAATCATGGACATGATTCATCATCAAATCCACGATGCCATTAAAAAAAATCATATTCCCTCTGCAACACTATCTGGCCGCGGCAAACATTTTTATAGCATCTATAAAAAAATGCATGAAAAACATTTGTCATTTTCAGAAATCATGGATGTATATGGATTTCGGATCATCGTTGACAAGGTTGACACTTGTTATCGTGTATTAGGCACCCTGCATAATCTTTACAAACCCATTACACAACGGTTTAAAGATTACATCGCCATCCCAAAAGCAAATGGTTATCAATCACTGCATACTACTTTATTTGGCCCATACGGTGTACCGATAGAAGTACAAATACGAACCGAAGAAATGCATAAAATGGCTGAAAACGGTATCGCTGCACATTGGCTATATAAGCGAGAGAAAAAAGTCTTTAATGATGCGCAATCTCGGGCCCGCGAATGGTTGAAAGGTATTTTAGAAATGGATAAGAGCTCGAAGAATTCACTAGAATTTATCGAGAACGTAAAAATTGATCTTTTCCCTGATGAAGTTTATGTCTTCACCCCTAAAGGACAAATCATTGAATTACCTGCAGGCGCAACGCCAGTGGACTATGCTTATGCCATCCACTCAGATATCGGAAATACGTGTGTCGCTGTACGCTTAGATAAGCGTTTATCGCCGTTAAGTATGCCGTTAATCAGCGGTCAACAAGTCGAAATTATTACTGCGCCTGGTGCACGTCCTAATTCTGCCTGGCTGAATTTTGTAGTGACAGGAAAAGCACGCAGCAAAATCAAACACTATTTGAAAAAGCAGCAACGCGAAGAATCCATGGACTTAGGAAAACGCCTGGTTGAAAAAGCATTGCATACTTATGGACTACAATTAGATCAAGTTTCTGAGCCTGTTTTAGAGTCTATTATTCATCATTCACATCTTGAATCAGTGAACCATTTATTTGAAGAAGTTGGCATTGGAAATCGTCCAGCGTTATTAGTGGCAAAACAAATAGCTCTCTCTCTGGGCGAACCCATGAAGAAAGAGCTAACTCATTTTCGCACTCAGCACCCATTAGTAATCAAAGGAACGGAAGGCTTGGCCATCTCTTATGCCAAATGCTGCCGACCTATCCCTGGCGACCATATCGCCGGCTTGATTAAAATTGGTCAAGGCATCGAGGTACATATGATACACTGTTCAAACATCGAGCGTTTTCATCATCAACCCGATAAGTATGTACCTTTGTTATGGGAAGATAACATCGATGGAGATTTTTCCGTTGATCTTAAAGTCGATTTAATTAATCGGCGCGGTAGTCTCGCATCCCTGACCCTTGCCATTTCGGAAGCAGAATCCAACATTGAAAACATTCGTGCACAAGAAAGTGATAGACACCATTTCAATGTGGACATCACGATTTCCGTACGTAATCGCTCTCACCTTGCTCGCATCTTACGTAAAATCCGCAAACGAAAAGATGTCATCCGTGTATTGCGGCACAAACCTTTTCACGAAACGATCCACCTGTAGTAAATGTCCGGTGATAGCGGTATCTGAGCAAGCCGGCTCTTTTTATTTTTTATATTCGGTCGCAAAAGACGTTTCCCTTCCGGCTTTTGCTAAAGTGGACTCCTGTCCACTTTCCCTCATATAAAAAATAAAAAGAGCCGGCTTGCTCAGATACCGCTATCACCGGACATTTACCACCTATACCCATAACGGTTTAATTTTAGGAAATGTTTTCTTTTTCAGTTGAAGAAAGCACGCTAAACACTTCTACCCCACCCCGCATAGTCATCATCACCTCTAACGATGCATCCATTACCACAAGATCAGCATCTTTTCCCACCTCAATCGTACCCTTACGATCCGCCAACTTCAAAACAGTAGCAGGATTGTAAGACGCCATATAAATAGCTTCTGCCAGTGAGCATTGCGTATATTGCATCATATTTTTAATTGCCTGAGGCATGCGTAGTGTGCTGCCAGCTAATGTTCCATCTTGCAGCGTTGCCTTTTGTCCCTGCACCGCCACCCGTTGACCACCTAAATCATATTGACCATCACCCAGGCACTTTGCTCGCATTGCATCCGTGACTAATACTACTTTTTCTTTCCCCTTAACACGTAAAGCTAATTCAACTATGGCAGGATGCAAATGCACGCCATCTACAATTAATTCCGCGTACACATCACGTGATAATAGCAATGCTCCCACTGCACCAGGCTCACGTTGATGTAATCCACGCATAGCGTTAAAAAGATGTGTTGCATGCGAGCAACCAACATCAATAGCGGCACACGTTTCTGCATAAGTTGCATTGGTATGTCCCACAGAAGCAATAATGTCCATGCTATGCAATGATTCCACCATGGACAATGCCCCTGGCAACTCTGGCGCCAACGTCACTAATTTAATAGCGCCCTCAGCAGCATCTTGTAAGCGCTGGAATAAGATAAGATCTGGAGGCTGGCAATATTCACCACGCTGCGCGCCCATTTTAGCTGTGGCGATAAAAGGCCCTTCTAAATGGACGCCCAAAATTGCCGCACCTTCTCGGCTAGGGATAGCAGCCGCGATTGTCTTTAACACTTCTTCCAGGTAGCTGTTTTCCATCGCCATGGTAGTGGCTAAAAATCCTGTCACACCTTCCGCTACCAACACACGACTAATGCTGAGTAAGGCTTCTACATTACCATCCATCACATCGTTATCTTCTGCGCCATGAATATGTAGATCAATCAAGCCAGGAATTAAATAATGTTGTTTTGAAAATGAATATTGTTTCGCAGGCAAATGATGCTGAATCATTTCTTCATGCAAAATGGCTTTGATGACACCATTCTCAACTACCACAGCATGATGGTGTTGCCAATTTTGCCCCAGAAGAATAGACATACCTGAAAAAATACAACGGTTTAATTCGGCCATGCGTTACCTCATCTTAAAGCGAATGCTTTGCTAGATAATCACGCACCAACAACACCGCGCCGGCATCTGGTGTGAATTGACAAGGTGATAAGCGAGAGCGTAATTTTTCCCCTAATAATGGTTCAATAAACGATGCTATGCCACCAGATAACGTACATGGCAAGGGTGATGAGTGTGGAGGTTGCATCGCGTCCAGTGTATTCGCAATATTACTGATAGCAGAAGCTGCCTGCTGCATTAACTTGATCGCCAAAGTATCGCCTTGTTGATATTCTCGTATCACAATCGGTGCCAGCTCAGCAAATGCCGTTGAATTAGCTTGATTCGCCCATGTCACTAACTGATCTAAATTATCATCAAAATATGCATAAATCGCTTTGGCTAAACGAGAAGATAACAAACGGCCATCCATGCATTGTAAAGTCAGCTTGACTGCTTCTAATCCTAACCAAGCACCACCACCTTCATCATCGTGAGGAAAACCCCATCCAGCCACTTTATTAGTCTGCTGAGAAATAACTTGAAAACCTACTACCCCTGTACCCACTATGATAATGGCCCCATCATTTCCACCATGCGCCCCTAAACAAGCTGTATGAGCATCTGAGGTCAGAACAAGCGTGTCAAAATCATGTGGCTCTTTTAAAAATGCTTGATATGCCGCATCGACTTCGCAACCTGCTAACCCCATACCCGCGTGCCAATAATAGTGTGGATCCCCTGGAGCTATAGTCCATGGACGTAAAATAGCTTCTAATGCCGTATAAATGGATTGCCAAGCTTGCGTGACAGAAAGCCGTATATTAGCAGGGCCACTGGTTTCCTGACCTAATAGATTTCCCTCTTCATCTTCCACACGCACGACACATTTTGTCGCCCCGCCATCCACGCCAATAAACAAGGTATTCATCCATCACTCCGTTGAAGAAAGTATTTTCTCTATTTTTCGCACCCAACATTACGTCCTTGTAACAAGATTTGCTACTACTAGCAAATAAGATGCACACCTAATCTTGAGGTTAACCAAAATTATAAACAGAAGCTTTCACTGGAACAGGAACATACTTCTGAATAACATCCTGTAAATACTCATAATGATCAACACAGTCATCATGATCAATTGAATGTAATTCTAATAATTTCTTTACTTTTTCTCCTATCACCCGATTCCTCTCATCCCATAATGTTGGTGAAGCCCCTCCTGTTCGTCGTTCCTTTACTTCATTTTCTTCTAATTGTTTAATCTTATTTTTTGCATAGTTTTCATCTCCATCACAAGATAACGATAGATTCTTCCTTATTAACGATAGATTATTCTCTAGTAGTAGTAAACTCGGCCTCACAGCCAAATAATTCATATTTGCTTCCCAGATAACTAATACTAACGCTTTCTCAAACTCTCTCAGCTTAGTAATCTTGCTTATGTGAGTTGTTGTCGTCGTTGTTGTCGTAGTAACAGATGATGAGGAGAATAAATTTGGGTAGCTCCCAGTGACTTTTGGAGAAGGATTGGCGATTCTCCCTTCGATTACTGTCTCTGATGAAACACTACTCTCTGATGTTGAAGAATCAGAATCATTTTTGGTGCTAGAAACATTCGTAGCTCCATCAGAATTCGGAGGATAATCCGTACGTTTCCCCTCGGAATCGGAATAATCATAGTTATCATCCCCAATCTCTTGTTTTGAGTTTAAACCCAGATCAGGATTTCCAGGCCTAGGTGGTTTCCTAGCAATATTCCCAGACGGATTTCTTTTTTCTTGGGATGAGCTTGTCTGTTTACGTTTAGCTTTTTGCTCTTCGCCACAGGTACAGTGATGAATCGCACATCCTGTTACCCCAATCACCGCGCCCATGATAGCGCCGCCAACTGCACCGATTCCGCCTAAAATACCCACCGCCACTGGTGTCGCAAGAAGGCTGAAGCCACCAGTCGGTATTGCACCCACCACACCCATCGCCACACCCAAACCTGCGCCCGCTAACAACCCCGACGTTGCCCCCGCAACAATACAGTTCCTGATAGCTCCTATATAGCGACTCCAAAATCCTGGTTTTTTCTTCGCTTTTTTCTTTGTAGAAGGGACAATGGTTAGTCGTGTATTCTGTCTGTTGTTATCCCCCGGCAGATCGTCATCGTCACCATCGAATCTTCTCGCTAACTTAGGAGAATCTTGTGGCTCTTTCCGCTGTTCCTGCTGTTTCTGTTCCTGTTGTACTCGTTGTTCTTTTTCAGCCTGCTCCTGCTTACTTTTTTCTCTTTTTTCGATGATAATCTCCTTCAATGCCGATGGATCACTTAAGTTCACAACCATAGGCAGGGGATTACTTTTCGGATTAAATTGACTAAGACGCTTTTCAAGCTCAGTCAGTTTTTTCAAGCTATCCTTTTTTATAGTTTCAAGAAAAATAGCATTTTGTTCTTCTTTTATTTTTTTAAAAGAATCCATCCACTTTTTTTTAAGGCCATCTAATCTCTCTGTAATACCTCTTACCTGCTTATCCAGGGTAGTAAAATTTTTTTTATGTTGCTGCACATCCTTTTCTACACTCTGCGCATAGGATCGAAATTCTTGGGCAAGCAAACCTTCATCATGTGCCAGAAAACGTTTTTGATTTGGCATAGTTGTTTGAAAACAAGAAACTACTGCGTTTGCAGCTGACGTCCAAGCCGAATTCCACCCTTGCTTCTCACATTCTCTTTTTAATTCTTCCCCTTTTTTCTCAGCTTCTGTTAGAAGCTTTCCATATTGTTCTATATCCTGCTGCCTTAAAGCTTTTGCTTGTTTATCAATATCATCAATTTCTTTTCTTGAATCTACCTGAACAGAATATTGAGAACATTGATGAGATAGTTTCTGTAGTATTTTCAATTGCCGCGTAAGCTCTGGCAACATAGGAACAGCACTGTTTGTCTCATCGCCATCAGATGAAGTTGGCAACGCCTCCCATTTTTGGATATTTTGACATTGCGCCTGTATTTTTTGGAGTAATACTTGTTTATCCTTCTCTAATGAGCTTTGAAATTCTGATATATCTTTATTTAGGGCCGCATACCTCTTCTGCAAAGCATCAAGCTCTAAAGCATGAGGCGCTTGCGACTCATCATTATTCTCGCCTTTTTTTAATCTTAATTCGAATCGATTATAATCAGCTTGATACCTTTCAATTTCTATCCGCAAAATGCTAAGATGCTGGTCAAGATTGGTTAAATTTGTTACTTGCTTAGATAAATTATCGTAATTCTTCTGAACACCCTGAACAACACCCTGTTGCTGCTTTTCAATTACCTGCTTCACAGATGAACGCAATTTCTCTTCATCCTGCAAATCCTGTTCTAATTGACTCAATTTTCCTTGCGCTTCAGTGATAGGTTTTTGTAGGGCTTCAATCTGGTGTTGCAATGTCGTCGTTACCCCAGTAGCTTGCACCCGCGCTTGTATGGTTTGTGATAAAAGATGCTTTTGTAACGCCAGCATGTGAAAAGCATCGATAAGAACAGGAAAGATAGCTTGTTTCCTCGGAGTAAGTTTCTCCCTTTCCTCAACTCCTATATTATGTAAAGATTTTAAGTCTGCTTGAAGCTGCTGAATATCGGTACCTTGGCCAATCTTATCAAAGATTTTCTTAAAGTTTCTCCATATTGCTTCATAAGGCTGTTTAGACGGATGCTCGCCACATTTCACCATATAAACCATCGCATCAAAGCTTCCATCCGAAAAAGCAGCCAAGAAAGGCAAGTGGAGTAACTCCAACTTCTCAGTCATCTCATCGATCAGCGTTTGATGCAATGCTTCTAGCTTTGTTTGATCAGGCTGATAGCACTTTCCAGTTCTCGCTCTAGTATCCATACTCCACCTCTCGATTGATTTAGTTATTTTTTTTACCAAGATCTTAATTTATAGCTTACTTACCTTAAATGTAACTTAAGAGATTATCTATACAATTTTTCTAATACAGTACAGTATGTTAGGCTTATGACACTAGTCACACTAAAAACCACGTATACCTATGACTCAGATGGAAATTAATAAAAATCCAAGTTATCTTAATAGTGGTATCTGAACGAGTCTGCCGCTTGTATTTTTTACATTTGGTCGCAAAAGACGTTTCCATTCCGGCTTTTGCTAAAGCGGACTCCTGTCCACTTTCCCTCCTATAAAAAATAAAAGGGTAGGCTTGCTCAGATACTGCTATAAACTCAATGAATCATGGAAGATCTTTGGTTGACTAGGAGTTGGCATGAAAGCAGCCCGATGCAAGTACATACAAGCCGGCACTGAATTATCTGTTAGTGTGTACTTTGATTTAAAGGTATTTGAATGGATCAATCCTCCGTTAAACAAAACAGAAGAAGAGGATTTCATTCGCTTAATATGCGATAGCTTGGCCGCAATCCTACCAACAGAGCATACTGAAAGAAATTTTTATATAAAAAGAGTACTGCGCTATCCCGCTACCAACACATTGACCTTACTTTGCACCGATGGGTTCCTCATTGACAATGCCTTGATTGTCCCTATTTCTCAGCAAGCTTTTTCTCATGAACGAATTCAATTGTCTGAGGTAGAGCAATTACCTTCGCGATTAAAACTACGCAGTGAGATTCTAAAAAATATGAGTGACAGGCTGGCTTCCTTTGAAGAGCAAGCAAAAAAAGATTTTGATTACAGTAAGCCCATCGAAACAAAAGCACCTATCAGACAAGAAAAAACCACTGTCACTACTACTCGTGAATTCGTGTCTGACAAGGCTATTGATGTATTATCTGAAATTGGCAATATCAAGAAAGAAATCAAAGAAATCGCTAAAAATAGCAATAAAGTATTAAACTCGCTCATGGAGAAAATAGACCATATTCGTGACCACATCTTCAATGAAATCATGCAAGAAACAAAGAATGAATTGCAGTATCAAGATAATAAGAAAAAGCTGGATGAGTTTGCACAACATAGCATCACTCAATTTGGCGGTGGCAATATTGAGAAAACCACTCAGTACTTAAAACAAAAAATAGAGGAGATCTCCTCTATTCCTAGCAAATTTGAAAACGAAATTGAGGAAATCTCACAGCACATTGTTAAGCAAATGGAAATATTAGCTTCATTCAAACTACATTTAATTAATGTACTCTACGATGCAGCCAAACAATATTCCTCTGAATTACTCAAGCAAGCACAAGCAGCTAATCCACACGCAAGAAAAACTCTATTCAATGAATTTAACAAAAAATTCTCTCCAGTTGCCGCATTCACTGAATCTGGAGAGTTAACTCCATTAGAAGAAGCTCAAGAAAAACTTGGTCTACTATCACTCGAAAATCTTCAAGCCATTGTTTCCAATGAAGACAAGGACAATCCTGGCATATTGCAAAAATGCAACACCTCTTGGACTGAAGAATCACCAGAACTACAAATTGTCATGAAAAACTTGGGACAATTAAATCATATTTATGCCAATCTCTTTAAAGATAATCCACAATACGCACATTATGCGAAAATGGACATGATAGAAATCATACGCATTCCCTTTCCACGTAGTTTTCATTTTAAATTTTCCACTACCGCCATGGGATATAAAAAATCCGTGGAGGATTTTTGCAAAGCACAAAAAGACACGATCATTAGCATGTCAAAAGCTTACAAAAGAACCTTGCAAATTGATGATATACAGGACAAAACGCAGCGTGCTCTCATCGAAGTCCAAAAACAAACTGAGTTAATGAAAGGGCCCATTGCCGAATTTAGAGATTTACTCAAGCGCAAAGAAACCAGCGGCGAGATCATGACCTTAGCCAATAAAGATCATCAACTCATATTGCAATCCATTGACGCCGCCAAACAACTACAAGAAACAGCGAATGTTAACATAGATGCGAACCTGAAGATGTTAAGACGCAAGATCAATATGTTAGTTGATGAAACACAGTTCAAAGCTAAAGCTGCAAGTAAAATCATGCAACAGATGGTAGATATCAAAACACAAATTGACTTGGCAATTAACAATTTTAGTCCTCGTCAAACAGAAAAACCTAATGTTCGTGATTTAGATGAAAAAATTAAGTCTATGAAGGAAATTTATGATCAATTAGCAAAAGAAAGTCGTGTACTACAAACACTAAACCATAAGATTGCTGCTTACGAAAATACCATTACCATTAGTAAAAATATGACGTCGCCCATTGTGCAAAGTCATGTGAAAACACAAAGAAATGAGGCAAAAAGCTTATTATTACAATTAATCAAAAACCCATCTGGTGACGCTGCGCTCATCGATCAATTTAAAAAACGCATGATAGAAGTCTATGCCAACATCGATAGCAACGCGCTTAACATTGATAAAATTATCCTTGAGCTTTCTGAACTGAAAAAAGAATTGCTTGCTGATTTAAATAGTAAACTAGACATTTCTACGCAACAAATTACGCAAAAACTACAAGGTATAACTGAAAAACTTCAAGCCTTAGAATCTGAAAAAAATGCCATGAACCATCATTTATCCGATTTAAGAAAACTTAGCTTGGAATCTACTATTGAAAAAAAATGATTCTGCTAACAGTCATTTTAAATCAGGTGCATGACGAGTTTTTTGATGCACGTGAAATAAATTTTACTTAATCCCATCCTTTACACTGAGTCTGCGCCTCAAATTGGCCAGTGGTATACGTACTACGCCATCCGCAGCAGTTGCCACTGTATCCATGTCTGCAGGCGCAAACGCATGCGCAAATACGACTTCGTATGTCACCGGCCATGTTCCTTCTTCTGTGAGTGCAGCATCATTCAAATCAATTGATGTATATTTAGCACATAACATACCACTCGCCTGTAATTCTTTTAACAAACGTGTAGTATCTTTATAAGTTAGCGTGTAATAATTTACATCTAAGACAGGATCAACGAATCCATGCTGCAACAGTAAATCCCCCAGATCATGCATATCAACAAGAGAAGGCATCGCATCGTTATGCAACCCCATTCGGTATTCTTTTAACGTATCAGGACCGAGTGCAGACATCATCACCACCCCCTCTGGACTCAGCACACGCCGCCATTCCTGAAATAATATTGGAAGATTGGCATGCCACGGCAAAAGAAGATTTGCGAAGATAAGATCAATAGACTGATTAGGCAAAGGTAATTTTTCAGCATTAGCACAAAGGCAAGAAAATCCGCTGGAATACGCATGAGCATATTGGATCATGGACTCAGCCAAATCGACCGCCAGTACACGAGAGTTGGGATAATAAGTTTGTAATCGCGCACTTGCCTCTCCTGTCCCACACCCTGCCTCTAGAATAATCTGCGGCTTTAATGTCATCCAACTTAACCTAGAAAACATTTCCTCTGAAGCTTCATGAGCCACCACCGATGCTTCAGCATAATCGATAGGAGACCAAACGATGTTATTAAAAAAACTCATTCACATGACCACGCTTTCATATTCATCTTTCTCATGGCGCCAACTCTATAACAAATTACTACCGCTATCTTGTGTACTATGTGGATTCGCCACTAACACACCTTGTCATATCTGTATAAAATGTCGGCGGGAATTGCCTATTCTACCTCATTGCTGTCAACAATGCGGATTATTTTTACCTATGCTGCCAAACATCAGCTTAAAATGCGGAGCTTGTTTAGCCCGTTCGCCATCATTTAATTTGACTTATGCGCTTTTTCCCTATGAGCCGCCTATCATTCAGTTGATTACTAAACTTAAATTCCAGCAGCAACTTTACTATGCAAAAGCATTAGGAGAATTGTTAGCAGAACAAATCGAAATGGTTTGGTATGCAAATAAACCACTTCCCGATCTTATCATCCCAGTCCCACTGCATCCTCACCGGCTGCGTGAGCGTGGGTTTAATCAGACACTAGAAATCATCCGGCCTGCCGCTAAAAAATATCGCCTCCCCATTGACATTCATGGTATTAAGCGCATCAAACATACTAAAGCACAAAGCGGCTTGGCCGCATCAGAGAGAAAACGTAACATGACGAACGCCTTTCAAGCTTCCCGGGATTATACTAACTTGACCATCGCAGTCATTGATGATGTCATCACCACTGGCTGCACCATAACAGAATTTTGCAACATCTTAAAACAACAAGGAGCCAAACATATCGATGTCTGGTGTTGCGCAAGAAGAGGATAATACTGTAGATTACCCGAGCGTTTTTTTACTTTAAGGTGTCATCATGCAAGATTTAACTACATTCATCATCAAGCATCCGCTCCTAAGTGCAGCAATTATCGTCATATTAATATTAATCACTATCATAGAGTTAATTCGCGCAAAGCGAAGCACGACCAACCTAAACCCTGCTCAAGTGACTCAATTAATTAATCGTGAAAATGCTGTTGTCATTGATATTCGGCAACATGATGCTTATCGCAACGGCCACATCATTGATGCTCAATCTGTTGTTCCTCGTGAAATCCAGCAAAACCTCAAAAAACTTGAGAAATTTAAAAATCGTCCTATTATTGTGGTTTCTAACGCAAATAATGAATCGCAAAAAATAGCCGCGTTATTATTAAAACATGGTTATAATGCTTATTCGCTCGCTGGCGGAATACGCGCCTGGATTGAGGCACAAATGCCTTTAGTGAAGGAGTAAACATGGCTAAGATCATTGTCTACACAAAAGAAAATTGTCCTTACTGTCGTCTAGCAAAGGATTTACTGTTCACTCGAAACGCTTCTTTTGAAGAAATCCGTATTGATTTGGATGATGCCAAAAGGGATGAAATGCTACGCCTTAGCAACCGCCGAACAGTTCCACAAATTTTTATTAATGACCAACTGATTGGTGGTTATGATGATCTTGCAGCATTAGCAAAGTCAGGTAAACTCGATGAATTATTAAAACCATAGTCAAAAAAGGGCTCACTATGCAATCAACTAACGAAACTCATGCTCCTCAATTTGAAATTCAGCGGATATTCGTAAAAGATATCTCCTTTGAGGCACCTAACACACCGCATACCTTTGTAGAAGAATGGAAGCCGGAAGTCTCGCTCAATCTGGAAACCAAGAGTAACCGTATTCAAGATAATGTGCACGAAGTAGTATTATCGATTACTGCTACTGTCAGCACAGGGAAAAAAACCGCTTTCTTAATTGAAGTGCATCAAGCAGGTGTATTTATGATTAATGGATTTCCTAATGATCAATTACATCAAATGCTAGGTAGTTTCTGTCCTAATATATTATTTCCTTATGCGCGTGAAGTCGTTTCCGACACCGTTGTACGCGGAGGATTCCCACAATTAATTCTTGCTCCTGTTAACTTTGACGCACTTTATGCTCAACACCTAGAGCAGCAAGGTAAAGAAGGCGCACAAAAAGCTAATTAAGCTGTCGTTAGAAGGAAATGATGTGCAAGCTCAACCACTCAAACCTATTACAATACTGGGTACCGGCTCATGGGGTACAGCTTTAGCATTGTACTTAGCTAGACGTAACCAGGTAGTTAACATGTGGAGCATTGAGCCATCTGAAATTACTGCTATGCTTTCTGATCGGGCTAATAACCGATATATGCCTGGTTTTAGCCTGCCAGATTGCATTCGCCCCACAGCAAATCTGGCTGAAGCAGTACAAGATGTTGATGATATTATCGTTGTCGTTCCTTCTGTTGGCTTTCGCCAGACGCTTACCTTATTACGATCCTATTTAAAACCCACACAGCAGATTATTTGCGCTACAAAAGGCTTGGACGCGGAAACTGGGCAATTGCTGAGTGAAGTCTCAGAAGAAGTATTAGGCAACGATTACCCGTTTGCTGTGCTTTCTGGCCCTTCATTTGCACGTGAAGTAGCGGCAGGACTGCCTTGTGCCGTTGTCATTGCCAGTCACCATACTGAGTTATTATCTGAATTATCACAGCGATTCAACAGTTCCTTATTTCATATTTACACGAGTTATGATGTCATTGGTGTTGAAATTGGTGGTGTTGCTAAAAATGTTATTGCAATAGCGACTGGTATTTTCGATGGTATGGAATTAGGAGCGAACGCACGTAGCGCGCTGATTACACATGGATTAGCAGAAATCATTCGACTGGGAACTGCTCTGGGTGGCCAGTTAGAAACATTCATTGGACTCGCTGGATTAGGCGATCTCATTCTCACTTGTTCCGACAACCAATCACGCAACCGGCGATTGGGTCTGGCCATTGGTAGAGGACAAAATATACAAGAAGCCGAGCGTGAAGTAGGACAAGTGGTTGAGGGCAAGCGTAATGCAGAGTTAATTGCGAAGCTTGCCAAGCGACACGGCGTCGATATGCCAATATGCAATACCATTTGGCAAATACTCCGTGGCACATGCACAGCAAAAGAAGCGATGGATATTTTATTATAATAGACTTCTCTCCAAACCCAGATCTTTTGCTCGACTCTCTTGTTGTTGCATCCGTTTCTGCGCTGCTCATTTATAGAAAACCTGATATAGGTTCGGTTAACCTATTGAAAAATTAATCTTTTATTATAAGTCAAATTTGTTTTTAAAATCATCCTTTTCTATTTTTTGAAATCCGTGATCCTTTATCAATGAATTAGTAAAAAATGTAGGCGCGATAGGGTTTTCAACACGCCTATCAGATGCACGAAGTACTTTTCTTGTTGAACTCACGCAATTATGTAATCTTGATTTTTTAGCTTTTCTATGGTGATGATTAAAAAAGACAAGGATGCCTGTATGATCTTCTGGCGGATAAAATCCTTCGATCTCTTTATGATGTTGAGCGGTTTTTTTTGCACTTTTATAAAAACTAATAAATAAGACACAAACAGCAGCAATAGGATTAAGTGGACCAAATACAGAATAAAGGTGATGCCCATTTATCACTTCTCGGGCAAATTCATGTTGAGCGTTTTTAGCTTCTTTATATTGTGTTTTATTTATTTCTTTCACAAGAATATGATCAGCTTCATCTAAATCAGCCTTATAATCACTAGCAAGCTCTCCTCGCACTGGAACCGAACCTAACGTTAACCCATTTACTATTGAACCCACCGGACCAGGATAAAAACTTGTATGGTTGACTTGCGTACCTTCTTCTGAGTGTTTTATAACAGAGACAGATGCATGACCAGGCCCATTCTCTTGGTTTGTGTCTTTAACATACACAACTTGTTGATATCGTTTTCTAAGCATAATAAGAAACCTCGTTTCTCTTTTAATAATAATTAAGCAACATTAACATTGGCGGGCTATTATACTGTTTTGTTATTAATAATTAATTAAATTAAACAGGTTCGGCAACCAAAAATTGTAAACGTTCGATTAACCCGTTGAAAAATTAAGATTGGCGTCGTCCTCTTGCGGAGGCCGCCAATTGAATTCGAAAGGATCACTGCTATTTCGCGGCCGCAGACAAGGGGATCTAGTTACGGACTAGGTTGAGCGGACAAGCCGCGGTACGACAGCACAGTGGGTAAACCTACGGTAAAACAGTCAGTAGCTCTACGGGAAACGACGCCAATCTTAATTTTTCAACGGGTTAGGTGAGATTACTTGCACTCTTTAATACAAACCCTTTCGCTAAGCTACCGCTTTGTAATCTTCTTACCGTGCCATTATCGCCCACATCAACTCGAGCATTTTTATTCGCTAATGCCACAATCGCTCGATTTATGCCACGCCTTTCCACTAGTGCCTTTAACCAGGCTGATTTTTTGAGAGGTAAATGTTTCCCCCTTGTCAGTGCCGACCTTGCACCATGTACCAATAGATATCTCAGATACTTATCTCCACGCTTGCTAATTCCCAGTAATACCTGTTTGCCTCCTGACGAGTATTGTTTTGGTACAAGCCCTATAAATGCCGCCATTTCTCTCCCGTTTTCAAATATCCCTGCATCACCTACTGTTGCAACCAATGCGGTTGCTGTCAGCGCACCAACTCCCGGTAATTGAATCAATCGTTGGCAAATTTCATCTTGACGACAGAGCACTTCAACTTTTTTGTCATATTCTGCAACCTTGTTATCCGCTGCGTAGAGTTGCGTTTGCAAATCACGAAACAGTTCTCTGCCCATCGGGCTTAATTCATTTTTTTCATCTTCAATAATAGGTGTTAGCTTTTTTCTTACTTGTGCAATACCTTGGGCTATCACTATCCCATATTCCATTAACAGCCCGCGGATTTGATTGGCAATCGAACCTCGTTCCCTAACAAGCCTTTCTCGTACTCGATGAATCCCTAACACATCTTGCTGTTCTATAGCCTTTACCCCAACAAACCTCATCGATGGTCTTTGCACTGCTTCACAGATTGCTTCTGCATCTCGACTGTCATTTTTGTTCGACTTTACATACGGCTTTACAAATTGTGGATTCATTAGTCGTACATCATGTCCCAGCTCCTTAAACTTCCTAACCCAGTGATGCGATCCACCACAGGCTTCTATACCAATCAGGCAAGATGGTAAATTAGCTATCACTTCAGGCAATTTCTCCCGAGTTAACCGTTTCTTGTAAACTGTATTACCTTTTGAATCAACTCCATGTAACTCAAAAACGTTTTTTGCAATGTCTATACCTAATGCTTTAATATTCATCTCGGTCCCTCCGACTTTATGTTGTGAAGTGTTTACGAACACATTCATTTTGGGCTCTTTTGAAGCCGTATTAAAGCGGTAGGGACCATTCCATTAATGACTTATTAATAAGTTGCTATGCATTTAACTTTCGGTGTGATTAAATTTACAGTGATCACTATTTAGCTTGTCTATCATTAGCGTTAGAAGAATACTTTCTCTAACCTAATCACAGGAGTCATTATGTTGAATAGAATTAAGAAATATTTTTCAATGCCTCCGAATGAAAATGTACTACCCACAAAGCTGGCGTCTCCAGACAATCAGCCTGTTATATTAAATGAACACAAATCCAACACTTGGGTATACATTTGGAATATGACATCACAAAATGTTGGCCATGCAGCAATTCAAGTTGGCGGTGATAGCTCCAAAATGATGGACGAACAACCGGGCGAATACGTTAGTATTCACCCTAAAAATATTCCTGCAATGGGCCCAACAATCATTTTACCTCTACCAGCTAAGCTTGCGACGACGTTAAGTGCAGACATGGAATCTATAGCAGCATCTAGACACGGATCCAATCTTGATACTATGGATTACATCCCAATATCATCGAATCCTGATAAGTCACCTACTAGCTTGTCTCCTGATAAAATTTTTAAAATTGAAGGCTTGGATACAGAAGCGATGGAAAAACACATTAATACGATCAAAAACAAAGTGGAGTCAGGCGAATCTGCTTATCAGTTGTTGCCGAAAGTTAATACCGTTGGCTTTGTAGATGGCTTTCTTCGAGACAGCGCGGCTTTCATTGGACAAGACCCTGTTGATGTTGAAATACATAGGAGAAGCCTATCCAATCATGCACCAACGAAACGAATACACGTAGATAATTGCGCTACACTGGTAAGCGATATTTTGAATAGAGGCAACATGCACATTGATCAATCAAAAACGCCGTGGGGACTTACACCAAATGGATTAGCAGATCAGCTTCATCAAAACCAAACTAAATTAAACAAATTATAAAGTTCCAGTCTTATAGTCGTTCACTGGGGTAGCGATAGGATCAAAAAAACGGAAGCTCTGCGATGTCGAAGCTATGAAGCCTCGTTAAGAGGGAAACAAGCGAAGGAATAAAGGCTATCATTTCAACCAATCTACTGTCTCAAAGCGAGCTGTCGCGATACTTGAATGGTGCTATCGACTAACTTCCGTTTTTTTGGATCCTATCGCTACCCCAGTGAACAAATACCCAGTCTTAGCTCTGTTATGCTAGCTGTCACCTTATTTAGCCCTAATCATACATGAGTTGATCTAGTGGTACAGGCTCACCTTTGGGCACGCCTTTGATTAATTCATTCAAGACATCGACTAAACAAAGCAACCGGAGTACATTGGGAGTAATTTCATCGAAAATCACTTTCACTCCTAACACTGAACCTTCTAATTCTTCAAAAGTGACTCCTATGCCATAGCCCAAACATAATGAACTTAACTGATCAGCGCGACGAGCAATGCCAGGCATGAGTCCTGTTGGAGCAAATACTTCTTCCATTGTCATAGGACGGCCATTTAAAGTAAATTGCGCATTCATCACTCGAGCGATTTTTGTCATTTGTTGAGAAATATCTAAACTAGGCATAATTATTGCTTCCACCACGGTTGAGCAATTTTTCGTGGGCCTGCAATATAAGTACGCAACCAACGTAAAAATACCGCAACGCTAAACCCAAAACGCTCTAATAGACTAAAAAAAATAGTCGCTATCACAGCAAAAACGAACGTCCATAAACGGATATGTAGTAAAAAGATCAGCAATGGAAATGTCGCTCTATAATCGACAATAAAAAATCTGACATTTCTTGCTGAATCCCGCCAATGAGCCATGTATGTCCCGTGTCTGATAGTAAAAATACCGTAAGCATTCGCAAGAGGACGACGCTAATCTTAAACGTTCAAACAGGTCAAATAAACACTTACAAAATACCTTGCTATGTTATTGAGAATACCTTACTTAACGTAGGCCAGTAAATACTTGTCCAACCACTCTTGGTTGTCATTTGACAAAAGTGACAACTCGTCATGCTCCCGCTTAACACTGTTTTCGGTGACTGTGAGGTACATCATGGGGCAAAACCAATATCTTACTCAAAGCTTCACTCTGACTAAATATCTTATTGATAATTTCTATAAACTGTTCTGCTTTATCTTTATCAGTAGCAAAAATGCTTTTTATCTTTTGCAAATAATCCGTAAAAACCGCTTTTTGCATTTCAATATTGCCTTGCCATTGGAACTGTGTTTTGACAATTAATTCCCGCGTGTACTTAAACAATTGTGATTTATTCTCTTCAGTATAACCATACTTACTATCTTCATCTGCAATAATACCCAATATCTCTTTTAAGGGACCACAAAGAAAATAATATGGATTGTCTTGATTACACTGAATGATGCCAATGGGTTTATCAAGCGCATCCTCCTCTACATAGGCATCAACAACATCTGGAAGCACGTAATCCTTAGTAAACCTATTGGGTAAACCACAAGCGTTATATTCAAATGCACCGACATATCCATCAAAGGTCACGCAAATAGAAATAGAAGCTAAATAGGTAATGTTAATATTTTTGTCCAGATAATCTGATAGATAATGAATTTTTCTTGTTTCTCTCAAAAAACTCTCTTTTATAGTATAAAGCTCAGTAGTGTAATTGTTCCCACCACATACGATACATTCCAATTTTTTAGTGAATTGATGTTCCTTCAGCTGTTGCTGCAAAAAAACAACATGCTCTTTACAAATACCCCCAGCAAAATGAACCATTAAAATCCTATCTATCTCACTCGTTTTTTCATTTCTCTCTATCATAGCGACTGCAACACATGAACTTAATGCACTGGTATATACACCTTGATAACCCTGATTTTTATTCAAAATAATTGTACTATCTTCCCAGTTTGTCTCACTTGAATATAACATCGGAGCCATCTTAAATTTATGGCCTTCTTTTATGGGCGGCGTAAATGGACAACAGCATATTGTCTTCTTTTGAGTTTCAGTATTTTTGCTATTTTGCTGAAAAAATGGACTAGATCTCATTGTGCCCTCTGACTAAAAATTAGTACATTATGGCCTAAACTACCATTAAAAGGCTACCGCATAACAAGCACTTGGGCACGCGTATTATGTATTGACATTAGAGGATCATCTTGTTTCAATGTTTTGATAACTCATTATCTTAAGAAGATATTTCATTTTCTTAAATAACGTCGTTATACCTTATGTATCATGAGTGGACGGATAGAGGGACGTTGCTGAGTATGAATCATAAAATGAATCTTGTGTTACTTCTCTCTTTCATACTATGCGCATGCGCAGCACCTAAACCACCACAAGGTTATGACGTCAGCAAAAGTCAATCCTCCTTGGCTGAAGCTTCTTATTCTGTCAGCCGCTCTATTGTCGACCTTGCAGAAACCGCACAAGCAGCTCATCCTTTACCAGCACTTGCTCCACCCCCAAGTCCTGCTACCTACGGCATGGCAGGATTGACTACGATTGATTGGTCGGGCCCTGTGGAACCCTTGCTAAAACAAATAGCCATTGCCGCAAATTATCGCTTAAGAGTATTAGGGACAGCACCAGCTATCCCCGTGATTGTCACCGTTTACACAAAAAATGTTATGCTAGGAGACGTTTTAAGAGATATTGGCTATCAATGTGGGAGGCGCGCGACGGTGGTCGTTTACCCAGAGAGCCGTGTGATTGAGTTGCGTTATGCTAAAAACTAACCTAGATTGAGGCAATGGATTGAAGCGAATGAACAAGAAGTGCGTTCTTCTTAGTATTTTCATTCTCATCATGCTGTCTGCATGTGGTCAGCATCAGCAAAATTTAGACAATGTTGATACTACCAACCTATCACAACTTGAAAATGTTAGGGCTTCCCCACTAAAACCCTCAGACTCGAGCACACAACTCAGCAACCTAAGAATCAAGTTACTTCAAGATTCCGCCATGAGCATAGGCGCACAAGGCGGATTAGCGTGGGCATCAGATCAAATGAATGCCAAAATGAACCGAGATAGAAAATATCTCGATACCATTTTTAATTTTAGCGCGATGATCTTAACCCACGGTGTCATTCCGCCTGTTCTTGAAGCAGGTGATAATAGCCTCAACCTGGATGACCCTAATACCATACGTGTGGCAGATAAAACGTATAAAATTGTCCGGCAAGCTCGGTTTGCAACAACACCACCTAACTGGCGTGAATATTTATGGTTTACTTACTCGAAACCACCACTGCCTGATAAATCACTATTACCAAGGACAAGCTATGAGCAAAATATCTGGAAAAAAAGCATACGCTCAGGATGGGACAAAGGAATCGCGCAATCTTATAGTATCTTTCAACAAAATCTTGCCCGTTTAAAACGTGATTATCGGGGAATGATTTTGTATCGTAAATTATTGCAAGAAAAGATGATTAGCCCACCGTTCGTTGCCCGAACTGAGTTGGGTATCACAGGTAACGGTACGGATATGCGTATCAACGATCAAGTATTACGTATCGTTGAACATCCGAAACTACAAACTAACAGTAAAGGCTGGAGAGCCGTGGTGATAAAAAACAATGAGTGATTTTCTCTTTCCCCAAGAACCGATACGCTTGACCATTGAAGCTACTAATGACATTTTGATCCATTGTGTCAAACTAGGTGCCTCTGATATCACCTTTCAAACAGGTGAACCTATCATTGCAGAAATTTTCGGACGATTAAAAAAGATAATACGTAGACGTTTATCTAACACAGAAGTTGGTGAAGTGTTGAATGCCATGTATGGGCCTAATGCCACTACTCTCATCATGTCTGGAAAAGACATTGATACACATTATGAAATACGCCCCAATCGCTCCGATCGATACCGTTTCCGTATCAATGGCACTGGTTGCCAAGTCGAAGGTCACGATGGAATACAAATCACTGCTCGTACCATTCCCACTGATCCCCCCAAATTAGATAGCATGAATTTATCCCAAGCTGTACTAGATGCGCTCGCACCAGAGCAAGGCGTGGTTTATGTGACTGGCGCTACTGGCTCGGGTAAAAGCACACTATTAGCTGCTATTATTCGCAGCATCACAGAAGATGCTGAAAGTAACCGGAAAGTTTTGACTTATGAAGCACCCATCGAATTTGTATTTGACAGCGTAGAAAAAATTTCTAGTATTGTCAGTCAGTCAGAAATTCCTCGTCATTTACCTAGCTTTGCCGCTGGGGTACGAAATGCCTTGCGGCGCAAACCTCGTTTAATTTTAGTTGGTGAAGCACGCGATCCGGAAACGATTAGTGCTGTCATGGAAGCCGCCATGACCGGCCACCCGGTTTATACGACTTTACATAGTAATAGCGTGGCTGAGACCATGCGCCGTTTAGTCATTACCTTTCCTCCTGATGAACGACAAGGCCGTACTATAGACATTATAGAAACAGTCCGTTTGATCATCTCACAACGATTAGTCCCAACAGTAGATAACAAGCGGGTTGCATTACGAGAATATTTAGTCTTTGATGAAAAAATTCGCGATATCTTGTTAGAAACAGACATTTTAAATATCACCAATGTGGTACGAAAACTAGTAAGAGAACATGGACGCACGATGGAAGCAGATGCACAGGAAAAATTCCAAGCGGGGATCATTACTGAGCGCCAGTACCGTGTCATTGCGGAACAAACTAAGCGTGAAGAAAAAGACGCAGAGACGCATTAGAGTTTATTGACGTACATAGATTTACGGCGGAACAATCGTCTAAGTATGAGTACAAGTTAAGCTGACAATGTACTAGCGCTATGGCGGCTTATTTATTACCCTCAGGAGGCTCCGGTGAAGACTTCGGTTGGTTTCCACTCACGCTAGTATTCGAGTCTCCTCTTCTCACCTCGGCCTGTCTCTCTTTTTCGTGTCTTCCTCCCGCTTCTGCACCACTCTTCATCCCGCCCGCAGCACCTTGTGTACCACCACCAACCGCTTCAACACCACCTTTGATTTCACCCAACGGCGCTTCGACCGCTTCACCCTGGCCACTCACCCAGCGCATGACTTGCTGTGGAATCACATTAATAGCAGAAAAGCATTTATTTAAAGCTGCAACGAGTAGCATGACCCATGCACCAATCAGCATGAGAAACGTTAAAAGACTAGAAAAATGGACTTGCTCAGTAATACCCGTAGTAACAATACCCCAAAATACTCCATTGATAAATTTGACTACAATTACTGCCAATAACATGGCTGCCATTAAGCCAAAAATCATTAAGCTAGGTCGTAAAAAAACATTAAAAAGTAACATTAAAGCGGGTTCAGATTTGCCTAATATTTCATGATGACCGCTAGGACTAATCACTCCTAATGCGACCAAAGGGCCTGCCACCATCATTTCGATCACTGAAATCAACCATCCAATAGCGCCAAAAGTAAACACTATGTAAGGGATCAGAGGAACATAAACAGATAGTAGCCCACCTAGCGAAATAAGATAGCCTATAAGAGCGTAGACAGCAGGAAGAAGAAAAAACACAACAAGATATGTCGAAGCAGCAAGTGGATTAGTAACACCTGTGCCCGCCACAAAGATGCTAACATTGCCAATAATACTCACCGCTACGATAGCAATAAACAGCGCGATAAATAACGCTTCTGCCGTAACCATCAATGTCACTCCAACAGCTTGAATTCCATAGAGCGGATTAGTATCATCAATAGGCCCTGACTTGGCTCCCTGTATACTCGTTTCAAAATTCGCTTTTATTGTTTCCATCGACGAATTCACAAGATTCACCGCCCCTTCTGCTGCTTGATTACCGCCCCATGAACCAGCAGCGGCAACGGCAGCATTTATCAAATCTACAGCCGCGCTATAATTATTTCGATAATGGCTCATCGTCCCAGAAGCCATATCTGCAGGCTCCCAAGTCAAGGGGGGGAGAGCTTGTGAAATCTTGCCGCCTGTATGATTGGCAACAGCATAATAATACCCGCCGGCAAACATCCAGCCTGCTACCTGAGCCTCGCCTAGTTTTCCATCAATAGATTCATTCCCTGCTGATTGAATATAGCTAGTATAAGCTTTATTAGCTGCATCCATATAAAATCCTACTGCTGTCTGAATAAATTTTACATCCGCTCCCAAATTGGGTTCTAGCTGTGGCCAAAATTTCCAATAAACATTTTTTATCACTTCAGCACTAGCATTCTGCGGCCCAATGCTAGCATTAGGATCTGGAAAACTACTACCTTGCTTACACGTTGAAAAAGGTGAATCTGACTGCACACAACAATTTTGTTGTGGGATACCGCGATCAGCACAATAATTATAGATCCATTGCCAGCCCGATTTATTTGCTGCGGGAGAAGAAGAATTTTGCAAAAAATCGCGGTATGAAAAATCAGCACGGGCTAATTCTGTTCCAATACCCGCCAACACTGGTACTATTGTCGTTAAAACATCTCCTTGTGCTTTACAAGCAAGACATTCAATTGAATTAGGCTCCGTACACTTTTCAGCAGTATTACAGTATTTCAAGGTTCCGCATGTCCCATCTGGGCCTAGGCTTAATTGTGTAGCAGAAGGATCAAAAGTCAACGGCGTATTACAAATTTTATTAGACTGGGTAGCACAAAAATACCCTCCATTCGTCACTTTAGTAGGATCCTCTCTCGTCTCCCTAGCCGTGGCATCACACGTCAAGCCTTGGAAAAGCGCTTGTATAGGTTGTATGGCACCGACACCAGGAATGCTTACTTGCGCATAAGGCGTACCCACGATATTGACATAGCTTAACGCCGTATTCCACAGGGTATCAGCAGCCCCAATGCCTTGAAGGACTACCCACATCATCACAATTTGCAAGCCGGAATAACCAGACCCAGTGGGTACCATCATAGCGATGCCCAATACAGAACGGATAGGCAACCAAAGATTACTCCAATTTTTACCCATGAACTCACCTTCATGGGCCGTTTTCATCACGCCTATTACCGTCACATAAACCAATACCAATGCGGCTATCGCAAGAATAGTGGAATTAAATGTTTTGAACATTGTTCCCAACAGGCTTAACTCACCGCCTGGAAGAAGACCGTTCATAGACCCAAATAGGGTACCTAGGTACTCGATTGATTTATCACCACTCGCAGGCTGAAAAAAATTAATCATGAAGAACCCTTATCGCCCAGTCTATGACGCTTCCACTGATTGAACGTCATTCCTAGTTTGCGCTGCTGCATTTGCAATGCCCAAAAATCATATTTAAAAGCTTGCCCAAAAAATAACCCTGATGCACCCAGCCCCAATAACCAACCAGCAATCGAATGAGGGCCAAATAAAAGATAAAAAGCATAAGCAAAAACTAAAAACCCAAGGACAATAAAAATGAAAGTATAAACATGATAGGCAGTAATGGTTTTTTTTACATCATCTTCCGTTAATGCCAAACGTTTAACTGCTTGTTCAAACGTCTCTCGTTTTTCAGGGGTATCGGAGGTAAAAAGTGTTTTGATGATGGAATAAATAACTGCATTCTGCATCTTCAAGAAGGGATAGTCTATCCAGCCAGCTGGGTTAAAAAATGTTTTCCACGAGATTTTAAAGATATCGCGGATGGCCATGCTATCGCATCCTCAGTCAGTGCTATACCTTACAACTATTCCTGCATTTCAGATAAAAGCCCAGGACAAGTTTTAGCTAGAACCATTATTATTATATTAAATTGTTTTTAAATACAACTCCTCTCAGTCATGTTGATCCCTATAGAAAATTTTCCAAAAATTATCTCAGCTCTAAACTTAAGCGCCTGTCAAAATAAATCTGGAGCTAAGATGCTTCAGAGCTGTATTTTACCGTGCCGCTAGAAACCCTAATGATGATCAGCCCTATTATAGGAATGAACTATACTTCATTAAAAGAACGACTTTTAAATAGCGTACAAAT
>JAHCAO010000014.1 GCA_019634835.1 Gammaproteobacteria bacterium | reverse complement strand
GTTAAAGGTATCTCTGACGGGATTGAGAAAAGAAATCAAGCAAGGCCAGTAGCGTACAAGTACGAGGACTTGCTCGATGACATGAATATAAGTTCGAAAAAAAACCAACCTGCGGATTCAGATCCTAGGGAGGAAGATAAAGCAGCGGTGGCACAAATGCAAAATCAAACAACACAAAAGCAACCGATATCTGCTTCTCAGACCATGTCATCCAGGTCACAAGTACGCACGCCGAATGGGGAAAAAAAATCTGCTTCTGTAATAATAATACCACCTCTCCCTCCTACTCCTGATTCGCCGAGTGTTGAAGAGAATAAGAAGAAGCTAGAGTCATCTAAGACTATCACTATAGGAATAAGAGGCAAATCCTCCTAGAACAGTGGTGCAGAAGATGAGTAAGAATTATTCCTAGAACTCACACCATTCACACCTACACTATTGCCTTGCCTTGTGTTCGGAGTGTTGCCCCAACCTCCCAGTAGAGTAGGAGAATAGTTTGCCGCTTCAGGAGCAAACACATTATCTTCATCACTCTCTCCATAACTGGAATCGTTAATAATGAGAGAGGGTGATGTCCTTGCTTCTTCTTCATCAGAAAGTAAAACCGGTTCTTCTTCTAGTAACGGTTTCTTTTCATCGACTTTATCCGTGGAAGGAGGACAAAAGAAACGATAGATGGATTGACACCCTTGGCTAATTTTCGATGTAACACCGTGTAATAAATTATGTGTTGGTTGAAATAATGCTGCAGTGGCTTGCATAGATTCTTGCACGAACATGGCCCAGGTTAATGCTTCATAAGCTTGTTCGGGTACCACATCAGCTTCAAGACCAAAATCGCTAGTGACATCATGATAAAATGATTTATTCAAAGCAGTTTTCCAATAAGCCAGATAAACCGCTATCCCTAAGGAGATAGAAAATGCGGCTATTTTAATCGTCTCAACTTTTCTGTTTTGTATACTTTGTTGGGTATATCCAAAAAATTCATCTAAAGCATTGATGTTGAACATTCCAGCAAAGCAGAAGTTAGGTACCGTATTAACCAAACTAGGTAGCCCAATAAGAACTTTGCCAGATGTGCTTGAAATGTTGAATATACTTTTTATTGCTATATATCCTTGTATAGAATCTTGTAGCGATTTAAGAGCGCCTAATGACCCACCGAACCATGGGCTGACAAATCGACTGATAGTATTTTGATAAGGAGTGCTTGTTCCTGCTAACTTTTCTCTAACCACTTTATACATTTCAGCGCTTTCAGTGAGTGTAGTAGTGAGACCAGCGCCGGTGGCAATGCCTCCACTGATCGCAGACCAAAGATTAGGATTCACTTTGTTAGAAAATTGATACTCAGAAGGGATGCCACTCACGAAAAAGTAAGCTTGCATGCCTTCAGAAATAGGGCCCCATACAGCAGGAAGAATAGATAAACCAATGGCCGCAATTTCTTTATTTTTAGGTAATTTTGGCCAATCGTGTGGCAGCGCACGGTTTTTGATAGTGTCACAAGTTTCGTTGAAATTTTCGATGGTAGTTTCACCGGTTAATCCAAGTGAAGATACGAACGCAGCAATACTTGCGGTCAAGACAATATAAAGTGAAGTGGTATCCGATGTATATAAGCTTCTACCTATATCAGCTGCTTCCGTTAATGCAACAGACACAGGGCCAATATATAAGAGCGGGCGAAATGGTTTTGCTATTGCACAACAGTTATCATAACTATCGGGTGTTTTATTTTCATCCCTCTCATCCTGAGATTCTGCGGTACCTATCTCAATGTCTTTAGGCGATGGTGTGCATATGTCATTATCTTCGTGATGATTATTTAGGTTGATCTCGTGCGGGAGCACTTCTTCTTCAGTTAGATGGTTTGATGGCAGTTCATCGGTGTTAGAATGAGCATGGTTGTCTGCAAGATTGGTTTCTTCATCAACGGGTAATAAGCAAGAATGGTTAATTTCATCTTCAGTCATAAGATCAACTGGCGCTGGCGCATCAGATCGTGTTTGCATTCACTCACCCTCGTTTTTTTAGATATTTTTTGAAGGGTCATTATATACTTTTCTTGCTTAAGAGATAATTAGGTAAAAAGTAAAAGTGAGGTGATTAAATGTCATGTCATTAATTTATCATTAAAATAACACTAAATTGTCCTTTTTGTTTCATTTTAACTTTATGATTTTTTAATCTATTTGTCAGCATTTTGTCAGATTTAATCTTGTATATTCGCAATGGTCAAAGGAAATCAAATCAAAAAAACCAACATCATTTAAGGAGCTGTTATGTTGCATAATGAACAACTGCAAAGAGGTAGCGAGAAGAATTTTAACGACACGCGAAATGTATCTTCTTTTAATGACCCTAATCTTAGTACGATGCCACAGCCTTCATCTTCTTATAGTCCTCCGTATTCATCAGCGCTTACGAATGTACTACCAAATTATCATTACTCTACTCTTGAACCACAGGTTCATCCATCCGCACCATTGGCGATGGCAGAAGAAAAAGTAGATAATTTTAATGCTGATTTAAATGCTAAATTAAAAAAAATTAAACTCAATGACGTGATCCGGTTATCTACTTTGTGTGATGCCAACCCAATGGTACAAACAAAAAAAATTGTTGATGAATTTAATCATGGGAACAAAGAGGATTTTACTTTAGAATCCATTCCTTTTGGTAAACGGATTGACACTAATGAAATTCGCTTGGTGCATCGTAATAATGTGCCACAATTAGTACCATACACGCCCAGACCAAGAAGGTTAGGAGTGTATGCTACGGGAGTGACGGAAGAAATTGGTGTATATAAGCAAACAGATCTTTGTGTTGGCGCACATGGACGATACCTTGTTAATGTGCCACAAGGAAAATTAGTCAAAGCGTGGGAGGGAATCAATCCTATTTTTTTAGGAGAAGGGCCGCATGTGATTCGTCATCAAAATTTTCAATTAGACAAATCGCCGCTAGTTGATTTATCACAGAATGTTATCACGCACGGTAATTATGCAATGATACGTGTGCCACGTGGAAAGCTAGCAAAGATTTCGTTAAATGGGATGCCTTATTTATTGGAGTCAAGCCCTGAGCCTTACGTTTTCAACGATCCTACATTTCAACTTGTCCAACATAAAGTCGGTGATAAACTTGAAAGCTTCGCGAATGCTTCAGAAGAATGTATTGTGCATGGATCCATTACCCGATTACTGCCAAGAACAGGTTCCGTTGCTATTACGTATGATAATGGTAAGTTAATAACTATTGGGGCAACAGGCCAGCCTTATATTGTAGATTCGCCTACTTTCACTGTAGATGGATTTTTACAAGTCAATCGGCAAACCTTATTGCTTCCCAGTGAAAAAGAGCAAGAAGAGCGGCGTAAAAAAAATCCAAAAGATGAAAATGCTATTGCCTATGAAATATTTAGAACCAGCGACAATCTTCCCGTTGGAGTTAAAGTATTGGTAGCTTACGAAATAGAAAAACCACAATTAACGTTGACAGCATTACCTAAAGATGAAATTCAAAGACATATAGAAAATGTTGTGGTGGCGCACATAGGAAGTATTGTGCAAAGTTGCAGTTCATCTGATTTTCAAAAAACGGGCCAAAATGCAGTGGAAGAGTTTAATAAGCAAGACTGGAGTGATTATTTAAGTATATTCCAAGCTCCTTCGCAATCTTCACCTTTCTATAGTCAAATGCAAAAAGACACCAAACCATTAGCAGAGGATTTACTTAAGATTGGTATTAGGTTGACTCAATTACGTGTTGAGCCGCCTAAAATTTTAGATGAAAAAATTGCTGCTGAGATGGCACAGAATTCATTATTAAATGCTAAGGCGAGGGCGGAAGTCTCTGTGTTGGATTTGAATTTGCAAATCAAACAGCAACAAGCAACACAAGCTTCTGAACAACAACGAATACAAACAGATCGAGAGAAACTCAATAAAATTGCTCAAGCGGAATGGGAGGGTGAAGCAATTACGATTAAAGCTAAAGCTGAGTTAGAGGCTGCAAAATTACGAGCTGAGGCTGTTAGAATTGAATATGAAGCAAAAGTTGAATGTATGCGGTTGGAAAATGAAGCTCAAATAACAAACATGGAAAAACGTGCGAAATTATTTGACACGTATCCTGGATTACTTAGTCTGGAGCTTACTCGTGTGCAAGCTGAGGCAATGCGGGGAATTCAGAGTATCGTTTCACCTGAAATCGCTGCGACATGGTTTAGCACACCAGGCATCGGTCTTTTTAGTGGTAGAGCACGTAACGCGTCCATCTTGCCTATGTCGCCGCGCATAGAACAAACGGTAAAACCTCAACCAGATGTTTCACCGCTCATTGACCAGTTACCAGCAAAAGTGGCGAGTTTAAATTAAGGTTAGTGGAACTGCTGTGCAGCATCAAAAAAACTCGGCCGAAAACGGACGAGTTTTTATCTTGTCATCTGTTTTAGTTGGAACAATAGGTGTGGAAATTGTGCATATCCAGAGGCTATGTTGAAATGCCCGCCTTTTGACACAATAATTTTTCTTGCATTTAGGCGAGTCGAAATATTTTCGAATTGCTGCCTGGAAACATAATTATCATTTGTTCCATAGTAACAAACAAAATGCTGACTACGTAATTTAATGGTATTCCAATCAAAATCAAATTGAAAAAAACTCTCATTAATTAGATCAAATTTTACTACTCCTATTTTTCCAATAAATGCACCTACTGTAATCACGGATTTTAACTGACATGGGTGTTGCTCTAGCCATCGAAAAATAAATGCTGCTCCTAAACTATGTCCAATTAAGATAGTGTTTTCATTCACCAAATGACCAGCAGATTGATTGAATGCATCAAGCCAAGATAAGAGATTTTGTCCTTCAGGTGAAGGGAGTGACGGAACATGGCAGGGTATTCTCAGTAGCTGCAATTGATTGTTTAACCAACCAAACCAATTTTCATTCGGGTAACCATAGGCACCATGGATGATGATAATGTTTGTATGATTCATTATGTAACCTCATATCTATAAGAGCGGCAATGGGCGAACGCTAATTTAATGGCACTAACTTAAGAAAGCTTTTAGAAAAGTTACTGCGAAATTCAGTTAGGAAGCCTTCCCAACAGGGGAAGGTGCCCGAAGGGCGGAAGGGGGAGTGCAAACATTCCAGATGGTTTGCAATACATTTTCTATGTCACCTAATATTTCATTATTCCAAAATCGTAACACGGTATATCCGAATGACCGCAGGAATTTTGTCCGTTGATCATCATAAGCAACTTGTATTGCGTGTTGTGATCCATCAACCTCAATAATGATTTTTGGCTCAAAGCAAGCAAAGTCGACAATATATTTATCAAAGGCTACTTGTCTTCGAAAGCGAAGACCTCTTAACTGTCGCCGCCGTAATCTATGCCACAATTTTTTTTCAGCTTCTGGCATTTTTTTACGAAGTTGCCGCGCTCGTTGTTGAAGCAATGATTGCATTTTAATTCCCCCTTCCGCCCTTCGGGCACCTTCCCCTGTTGGGAAGGCTTCCTAACTGAATTTCGCAGTAACTTTTCTAAAAGCTTTCTTAAGTTAGTGCCATTAAATTAGCGTTCGCCCATTGCCGCCCTTATCCATATATGAAGTTATGTAATATCACGCCTTATCTTTTTTAAGAGGTAAATAGGTTCGAAAATACAATAGGCATGCTCACTTGGATAATATATTTCTTCAATCATAAAATATTTTGTTACCAAAGCTTCAAATTCATTTTGCGGAGGGCAATAGAATTGGCTATTACATAAACCGAATGTATCAATAAAATTAAAATCATCAATTGTTTGGCTTAAATTAACGTTGCCAATTTTTTCTATCGTTTGTTGCCAGCCCATACTATAGTTTTTTTCATCAAAACAAATAAAATTTAATCGACTTGCTAAATCATATGAAGTATTAATTTTTCCTGTATTAAATTCACTGATGACTTGCTCGAAGGTTTGATGGATTAAATCATCATCTGGTTTGATTAACAAATGACAGATAAATAATCCATTTTCGTTAAGAAGATTGGATGCGTTTGATAAAAATAAATCAAATTGATTCCAATTTACCATGTTGATTGCATCATCACCTATAAGTAGGTCAAACGTTTTTCCTATGGAAGAAAGATTAAGCCAATCATCATGCAGAAATTTCTCATTGACAGACAAGGGAATTTTTTCTTTTGTTAATAAGCCCATTGCACGCACCATTTCTGCTGATCTATCTACCAAGTGCACGGGGAGATTGAATGTTTGAAATATCGTGCGAATTTCAGGCGTGCTGCCGTAAATAAGATAATTTTTATGATGAGAACAAGAGTGAATGATATGGGTATAATATTCTATTGTGCTGGGTAAAGGCCTGACAGTAAAGCCTTTATATTTTTCCCATTCATGCGCAATCTGTTTTTCGCAAGAAGTTAGCATATAACTCATCACTTCCTCCTAAGCGGCTTTTTTAGTCATAAAATTAGCGAGAATTTTATCGTAATAACGCTGCGCTGAGTCTAATCGTAGATAAAAACCAAGCCAGAATTCTGGAGTTTTTTGGGGTTGTTTAAGCAATATAGGCAAGGCAACGTTATTTAACCAGCCATTTGCATGCTCAATATCGATGCTTTGGTGATCTTGATAATAGTCAAGATTTATCTTGGTACTTTTATTCATTCTCATTAAACCCTGTATCAATTGGCCATAATGCGGCGGATCTAACATTTCGGTGGCAGCAAGCAGCCCAAAAAATTTTGTTTTATTAAAAGAATAAAGTGAGAGATAGCTAAATAAATTAATTCCAGCTAATCCTTCCCAAGACATATCTGCGATGATATTTTTTCTATTGTATTTGAGATTTAAACTAACCATGACTTGCGAAAATTTTGTTGTATGAAATTGTGGAATATGGCCTCTTCCTGCTTCATCCCATAAATTAGAAATTATTTCTAGTTTTGCTCGATCTGAAACGCCAATAATGGACATGGCTAGATAATCAAAAAATTCTAGATTGAGAATCGAGTCACTTAGAATAAAGTTTTTTATCTCCTCTAATGTTGCGTCTTGTCTTAAATATTTAAACAATGGATGATCCGATACGGGATGGTCCTGTAATGCCGATTCAACAATGGCGCCATTTTTTATTGGTCTATAACAATCATATCTATTTAAGCAATCACTTTTCTCATGCTCTATCCACATTTGTTCTATGTGTTTTAATTCAATAATGTCCTTTGTATTGAGTGCTTGCTCTTCATTGTCATTGAACATCATGATGTAATAGCGATCATTCAATAATTGATGTATTTTTTTTAAGTAACTGCCATGATTCATTTTAAATGCAATAGATAAATCACTTCCTGATATATGCATATTAATCTCCTTAAGATTATATTGAGAATTACGGAAAAATAGGTTATTAGAAATTCTGCTGAAGCGAGTCACCTTATTGTTTTGAGATGACTGCTTTCAAGGAAACTCCTGATAGTTTGTAGACCATTTATGGTCGTGTTCTTAATTGGCGTGTAATTTTTTGGATTTTAGTGCGAAGCGTAGGATTGTAACGAGTAGTGAAATTTGAATATAAAATAGAGCAGTTAGCTTTGCAACTCTTTTTATCGTTCTTCAGAAAAAAATCCTGGTAGAATAATTTTTAATGATGATCCACACTTTCTATATATTCAATAATTAGCTGAATAGTGCGTCGACCTTTATATTCATTCACATCAAGACGATAAGCTGCTCGAATAAATTCCACTCTATGATTGGGCCATAATGTAGTGTCAACAAAAAAAGACATCGCATCGATTATCTTATCTTCTTTTGCTAAACGCAGTTTTAAATGCTTATCACCTACTATTCTTTGTTCAAGAATACGGAACACATCGTCAAAAATGGGCTCAGGAAATGCCTGGCCCCAAGGCCCTGCATCACGCAGCATGCTGGCTACTTCAAGATTAAGATCTTCGCACAGTAGTTCGCCATCGCTCATGAGTAAATGTTGTAATTGAGCATCAGTCAATTGTTTGGAAACGGTCTCATCGAATATCTTCATAAAACTATTCAATTGACTCGCTAATAAAGTCAATCCAGCTGCCATGGCGTGACCGCCGAACTTGGCAATTAACCCTGGATGTTGTGCATCAATCAGCGCTAGAGTATCACGAATATGTAGCCCAGCAATAGATCGTGCGGAGCCTTTTAATTCATCATCTTGCCCGGGCGCAAAAATAATCACGGGACGATTAAAGCGGTCTTTAATCCGTGAAGCAAGAATGCCTATGACGCCTTGATGCCACGATTCATCGAATAAGCATAATCCTCTAGGTAATTCATTTTTTAAGTTAACGTATAAGTTATTCAATACGGTTAATGCTTGCGCTTGCATATCGTGTTCTATACTTTTGCGTTCGTCATTTAGTTGATCTAGGGTGCGAGCAATTTCTCTTGCGCGAATAGAATCATCACATAATAAACATTCAATGCCTAATGACATATCATCCAATCGCCCTGCAGCATTTAAGCGAGAGGCAACGGCAAAGCCAAGATCAGAAGTGACGGCACGGCTAAAATCGCGATGAGATAATTCTAATAATGCGATAATTCCAGGGATACATTGTCCTGCGCGGATACGCCGCAGTCCTTGATGGACGAGAATACGGTTATTACGATCCAGCTGTACTAAGTCCGCTACTGTGCCTAAGGCCACTAAATCAAGTAATCGCGACATGTTGGGTTCAGGAATAGATTTCTTTGTAAACCATCCTGTGCTGACTAAGTAACGGCGTAGACCCAACATGACATAAAAAATAACGCCGACTCCTGCTAGATTTTTACTGGGGAAGGTATCGCCTGGTTGGTTGGGATTAATAATTGCATCAGCAGAAGGTAGGGTGGTGGCAGGTAAATGATGATCAGTGATGATAACTCGCATTCCTAATGCTTTGGCTGCCGCGACACCAGCATGATTGGCGATGCCATTGTCCACAGTAATGATAAGATCAGGATTAAAATTCTTGGCAACCGCCACTAATTCAGGGGTCAATCCATAGCCGTAAGCAAAGCGGTTTGGCACGAGAAACTCAATACGTTCTGCACCAAAACTGCGTAATGCTCTCACTGCTAATGCAGTACTCGTTGCACCATCTGCATCAAAATCGCCGACAATTAATATCCTCTGGTTTTTCTGCACCGCATCCGCTAATAAATAAACGGCATGATCTATGCCATGAAGAGATTGATATGGATATAAACTCTCCATGGTTCTGTCTAATTCTTGGGGAGACTTGACTTCACGTGCTGCGTAAATACGGCGTAGTAGAACAGGGAGGCTTTGCAAAGAGTCTGCGAGCTCTTGTTGAAATGGACGGCGGATAATTTGTTTTCTCATGTAATTTACCTAACTGTCATCAGTTTTTATAGGGTGCGTGATGAGTTGTTTACAAGCTTTCTGTTGTAAGATTCAACCGCACCGACACTCCACGTACAACAGATTAACCAAAGCAATAATGTAACAAAGAAAAATTTGCCACTAATGACGATGATACTTAAAATAATCATGACTAAGCCCCCCCAAAAAGAAGCGTACAACAGGCCAACAGGACCTAAAATAACACTAAAGAGAAGTGCTCCAGCGACGCTTTTATAGGGCAATGTAGAATGAGACTGCGATTGTGGTATTGACATATGGAATCCATTTTATAATTTTGGTGTTTTTAATGATAACATAACCAATCTTAACTCGGATCCATATGTGTCAACAGACCTTTTCTTTGGGGTAAAGAATGGCAACGTTAGATTTAGATGATAATTCAGCGCAATTCCAAATTCGCTCCTATCAACCAGGATATATACAGGTAAATGAGAAAATTTTTACTAGAAGTATTCTTATTGCTCCTGATAAATTAATTGAAGACTGGCAGCCACAAGCAATTGATGAATTAAAGGCTGAATCGTTGACTCCAATTATCTCATTTAAACCAGACATTTTGTTATTAGGTACGGGTAGTACATTAGTCTTGATACCCGTGGAAGTTTATGGCGAACTGATTAATTTAGGCATAGGAGTTGAAGTGATGAGTACTAGTGCTGCGTGTCGCACATTTAACGTGCTTTCATCTGAAAATCGGAAAATCATGGCTGCGCTAATTGTCAGTTAATATCAACTACCAGGAACTCGCTGAAAACCATTACTCTATTATTTTTTGGCTCTTAAAGAGAGTACCGGCTTTCAGCGAGTTCCTGAGTTAATTGCATAAACCCTGCTGTTGTCTGCAGGGTTAGTGCAATAAATACAATATGTTCTAAGTGAGCATTACTCCGCAAAATTTTTAGCGACAAAATCCCAATTCACCAGTTTCCAAAAATTTTGCACATAGCTGGCACGGACATTACGATAATCAATGTAATAAGCATGCTCCCATACATCACAGGTTAATAGTGCTTTTTTACCATCCTTCATCGGAAGACTTGCGTTGCCTGTGTTCATAATTTCCAATTCACCTTGAGCGTTTTTAGCAAGCCAAGTCCAACCAGAACCAAATAATGTTGTTGCAGATTGGCTGAATAATTTTTTGAATTCATCAAATGATCCAAATTTTTTCTTGATGGTATCAGCTAAGATTCCATTGGGTTCACCCGCACTGTTGGGTGTCATGCTATTCCAATAAAAAGTGTGGTTCCATATCTGAGCAGCATTATTAAAAATACCACCGCTTGATTTCATGATAATGTCTTCTAAGGACATCTCTGCAAATTCGGTTTCTTTCACTAGATTATTTAGGTTATTAACATAAGTTTGATGGTGTTTGCCATAGTGATATTCGAGTGTTTCTTTGGATAAGACAGGTTGTAAGGCATCTAATGCATATGGCAGTTTGGGTAATTCGAACATGTGTTTCTCCTTAATTGTTACAGATTGTATTTTTATCGTTAAATTCTGTTGCTGGCAGCTAATTTTACAGGCATTCCCACTGAAAGCAGTCATCCTGTTGTTTTTTTAGCTCCCAACACGCCATCCATGGCGTTTAGGATTGCATCCTGCAATCCAGTCGCCTAAAAACAACAGGGCGACTGCTTTCAGCGGGAATGCCTGCTGATTTTATATTCTTTCCTCTGCACGCAATGTTAAAACCTCATGACCTGTAGGGGTTACTAATATGGTATGTTCCCATTGCGCAGATAAACTATGGTCTTTAGTGACGACGGTCCAGCCATCTGGCAAGAGTTTTACATCACGTTTGCCAGCATTAATCATGGGCTCAATGGTAAAAATCATGCCGGCTTTCATTATTTCGCCCGTACCTGCTTTGCCATAATGCAAAACATTGGGTGGCTCATGAAAAATTTTTCCAATACCATGGCCGCAATATTCTCTCACAATAGTAAACCGATTTTTTTCTGCATACTGTTGTATTACTTCTCCAATGTCACCAAAATGTGCGCCCGGTTTGACTTGCTCGATGCCGAGTTGCAAGCATTCTTGAGTGATTTTCACCAAACGTTCTGCGAGGACAGATGGTTTATCTATCATAAACATCTTACTCGTATCGCCGTGATAACCATCTTTTAAAACAGTGATGTCGATATTAACGATATCGCCATTTTTTAATTTTTTCTTGCTAGGTATACCATGACATACTTGGTGGTTGACGGATGTGCAAATAGATTTGGGATAGCCATGGTAATTGAGAGGAGCAGGAATGGCTTTTTGTATGTTGGTAATATAATCATGACAGATATTGTCCAATTCTTCCGTTGTGATGCCTTCTACGACATAGGGGGCGATCATTTCTAAGACTTCGGCAGCCAGTCGTCCAACTATGCGCATTTTTTCAATATCTTCATTATCTTTGATGGTAATTCCTGTCATGATTAACCCTATGTTCTCTATGAAGTGGATTGTAGTCCTATACCCGCAGTGTTTCAATTTTAGGAATAAAAATTGTGGGTGATGGGTGTATTTGTAACATAGTTGATTTTATGGTATAAAGGGTATAAAGGCGTGCTTTGTTAAGCGATAATTACTAACTTATATAAGCGACATTAATCATTAATTTAATATAGTCCACACGCTTGTCACAACTTTTCGCTGGGTGCCTTGTTCAAGGATAAGGTTGGCGGACAGGATAGAGCGGAGGCTTAACCCAAAGAGGAAACGCAAATGCAAATATCTATTCAAGATATGTTGAAAGCTGGTGTGCATTTTGGTCACCAGACCCGCTATTGGAACCCTAAAATGGCATCGTACATTTATGGTGCCCGTAATAAAATTCATATTATTGATCTTGGTAAGACGCTGCCATTGTTTCAAGACGCATTGAACTTCATCAGTAGCACAGCCGCAAAAAAAGGTAAAATTCTATTCGTTGGTACGAAGTATGCTGCTCAAGACATTGTTCAACAAGAAGCTGAACGTTGTAAAATGCCGTATGTTAATCGTCGCTGGTTAGGTGGTATGTTGACGAACTATAAGACCATTCGTCAATCCATTAAGCGTCTTAAAGAGTTAGAAGCTATGTTTGAATCCGGTAAGTTTGGCCGTCTGACTAAAAAAGAAATTCTGGGTCTTGAGCGTGAAAAGGACAAGCTGATGAATAGCTTAGGCGGTATTAAAAACATGGGTGGCATCCCGGATGCGTTGTTCGTTGTTGATGTGGGCCATGAAAAAATTGCTATTCGTGAAGCTAATCGTCTTGGCATTCCTGTTATTGGCGTGGTTGATTCTAATAATGATCCAGATGGTATTGCTTATGTTATTCCTGGCAATGACGATTCTACTCGCGCAATCCGCTTTTTCGCATCCAGTGCTGCTGATGTGATTTTAGAAGCTCGCGCAAGCACGCTGGAAGGTAGTGAAGCGGACGAGTTCGTAGAAATAGCGGGATCGACTGAAGAAGCTCCAGTAGTCGTGGACAATGGTCAGCCAGGTGAAAATGAGTCAAGCAAGTAATGAGGTGATGAGATGACAAATGCAGCAAATATATCTGCTTCTCAAGTCAAAGAACTACGGGAGCGTACTGGTGCCGGTATGATGGAGTGTAAGAAAGCACTCACCGTTAGCGGCGGTGACATGGAACGCGCGATTGAAGAGTTACGCAAGGCGGGCATTACAAAAGCGGGTAAAAAAGCTGACCGTATTGCAGCTGAAGGTGCTATTGTGATTAGTGATAATGGTAAGCAAGCTGTCATGGTGGAAGTCAATAGTGAAACTGACTTTGTTGCGCGTGATAGTCATTTTACTTCATTCGTTAAATCAGTCGCGGAAACTGCGCTGGCAGCTCAAGAACAAGATGTCAGTAAATTTTCTGCATTGTCTTTAAAGGACAATGGTTCAAAAACAGTAGAAGAAGCGCGTCAAGAATTAGTGGCAAAAGTAGGCGAAAATGTGCAGATTCGTCGTATTGTATTGAGCAACCCTCTTGCTGCCATTACGGGCACTTACTTACACGGTAATCGTATTGGTGTTGTTGTTGAGTTGGATACAGATAACAAAGAATTGGCTCGCGATATCGCTATGCATATTGCAGCTAGTCGACCGATTGTCGTGTCTCCTGACAGTGTTCCGCAGAATATTGTGGCAAAAGAAAAAGAAATTTATATGGCGCAAGCTGCAACTAGCGGTAAGCCACAAGAGATTATAGAGAAAATGGTACTCGGCCGGTTGAAAAAATACCTGGATGAAGTCAGCCTGACAGGACAACCTTTTGTTAAAGATCCTGATATGACAGTAGGTAGCTTGCTGAACAAACATCGTGCAAAGGTATTGGCGTTTTATCGATACGAAGTGGGTGAAGGAATAGAAAAAGCTTCTGAAGATTTTAAAGAAGCAGTGATGTCACAAGTGCAAGGCAGCTAAACTCTATGGAAATCGACATATCTGCAAAGGCAGTTTATAGACGTATTTTGCTTAAGCTAAGCGGCGAGGCGCTGCAAGGGGATCATTTATTTGGGATTGATGCGAGTAAATTGTCGCGTATTGCACTAGAAATTTCAGGGGTTACCCAACTCGGTGTACAAGTTGTTTTAGTAATCGGTGGTGGGAACCTCATTCGCGGTGTTGATTTGTGTGCTGCGGGATTGGATCGTATTACTGCGGATCAGATGGGAATGCTAGCAACGGTGATAAATGGTTTGGCATTACGTGACGCCTTAGAGAAAAAATCTATCCCTGCTACTTTAATGTCAGCGTTTGCTGTGCCTAGTATCGCAGATCAATATGATCGCTCAAAAGTGCAGGAAAAATTGGAACAAGGTAGAGTGGTTATTTTGTCAGCAGGTACAGGTAATCCATTGGTCACCACGGATTCTGCTGCAGCGCTGCGCGGTATAGAAGTAGGTGTTGATATCGTACTAAAAGCGACAAAAGTGGAAGGTGTGTTTGACGATGATCCAATCAAGAATCCCAAAGCAGAGCGTTATCAACAGCTCAATTATGATGAAGTGATTAGCAAGCGTCTTGGTGTGATGGATTTAACAGCCATATTATTGTGTCAAGATCACGGGTTGCCATTGCGGGTCTTTAACATGAATAAACAAGGTGTTTTAAAGCGTATTATGTTAGGTGAAGATATTGGGACATTAATCAAGGGAAATGACTGAACGCTGCAGCATTCCCTGCCTCCGCATATGATGGGTAAGCACTTACTAAAAAGTGGAATAACTGGCTTCAGAATGAGAGAGTGACTATGCATAAGATAGTGAAAGACGCGGAAGCGCGAATGCGAAAAAGTATAGATTCTTATAAAGCGGAAATAGCAAAATTGCGTACTGGCCGTGCGCACCCAGGCATTTTAGAACATATTCGTATTGATTATTACGGCAATGAAATGCCTCTCAACCAAGTTGCAAACGTTAATGCGACTGACGCGCGTACATTGACCATTATACCATGGGAAAAAAATATGGTCCCTGTGATTGAGAAAGCGATCTTGAATTCAGACTTAGGTCTGAATCCAGCGACAGCGGGTACCGTCATTCGTGTACCAATGCCGCCATTAAACGAAGAAAGAAGAAAAGAATTAATTAAAGTTGTGCGAAATGAAGCTGAGGCAGCGCGTGTCAGTATTCGAAATCTACGCCGTGATGCAAACGCTGAGTTAAAAGAATTGCTGAAAAGCAAGGAAATTACCGAAGATGAAGAACGTAGGCTCATGGACGCCGTACAAAAAATAACAGATAAATTTGTTGCTGAAATTGACCAACTAACGGCAGCAAAAGAGTCTGATCTAATGGCAATATAATGTTAAGTGAATGATATGAGTTTGCCGCAGCATGTTGCCATTATTATGGATGGAAATGGCCGTTGGGCCAAGCAGCGTTTTCTGCCTCGTATTGCTGGACATCGTGCTGGAGTAGAGTCTGCGCGCCAAGTTGTTAAAAATTGTGCTAAACAAAATATCAAAGTTCTTTCGCTCTTTGCTTTCAGTAGTGAAAACTGGCGTCGTCCTGTTCAAGAAGTCAGTTATTTAATGGAACTTTTTCTGACTGGACTAGAGCGTGAAGTCAGCATGTTGCATGATAATAACATTCAATTACGTTTTATTGGCGATCGCTCACGATTTAGCGAAAAACTGAGTAAGAAAATCGCTGAAGTTGAAAATTTAACAAATGCAAATACGGGGATGGTATTAATTATTGCTGTGGATTACAGCGGTAAATGGGATATCTGGCAAGCAGTGCGTAAATTAGCTTGTGAAGTTTCACAAGGCACACTACAAGGCTCTGATATCACACCTGAGATGATTAACAATAAACTTTCTTTTGCTGATTTACCTGATCCTGATTTATTTATACGTACCAGTGGCGAATTACGAATTAGTAATTTCATGCTGTGGCAGCTTGCTTATTCTGAACTTTATTTTACTGATACATTGTGGCCAGATTTTGATGCGAGTGAATTGGAAAAAGCACTCGCTCATTATGCGGGCCGTGAGCGGCGTTTTGGATACAGTAGTGAACAATTAAGCGAGTTAATATGCTCAAACAACGGATAATGACAGCTTTTATTCTTATTCCTATCGTATTGGTAGTTTTGTTTTATCTTCCGCCTGCTGTATTTCGCATTCTTACCGCTGCTATTGCATTAGGCGGAGCTTGGGAATGGACAGGATTAATGGAGATTCAGTTAACTTCAAAGCGTTCTCTGTATGTGGTTTTGGTGGCATTGTTATTTGGCGTGGCGATTTTTATACCGATTAACTTAGCGGTTTTTATTTTTGTTTTAGCTTGGTGGTTATTTGCTAGTGCACTCATTTTTTATTATCCCCAAAGCGGTGGCTGGTGGAGCAAAAGTGTAGCTTGGCGTGGTGTCATGGGTATGTTCGTGTTGCTGCCTTGCTGGGTAGCAATCAATTATATTCGAGATCAGGATGATGGCCTTTATGCATTATTGTTCTTATTTGTTCTTATTTGGGGCGCTGATTCTGTCGCGTATTTTATTGGGAAAAAATGGGGTAGAAATAAATTAGTACCTTTTGTTAGTCCAGGTAAAAGCAAGCAGGGTTTATATGGCGCAATTATTTTTTCAATCCTTATTACTGTGTTGACCTTATCTATTTTTCATACTTCTTTCGTAGTATGGCCGTGGGCTATTCTGCTTTCTGTTGTCACTGTCATTTTTTCTGTTATTGGTGATTTATTTGAAAGCATGATGAAGCGTCAAGCCGGATTAAAAGATTCTGGGAGTTTATTACCTGGTCATGGCGGATTACTAGACAGAATTGATAGTTTGACTGCGGCTGCGCCTATTTTCGTGCTAGGTAGTATGTTGTTGGGGATGTATTTTGATTAAGGTCTGTTGACAATGTACTATCCTGGCTAGAAATAACTGTTTTTCTGTGATCCGCTACTCATGGACTTCTATCTAAAGAGCTGTGGTTCTCAAAAATCAGCTGTTTCTAGCCTAGTCTAGCGAATTGTTAACAGATCCTAGTACTAAACCAGTGGATAGAAGTTGAAAATTTGGGGTAATCATAAGTTGGAAAATAAAGAACTGGATTTTACACTGAAAAGCCAAGATAATTGGCAGCTCTAATGTTGACGATAATCGCGTGCAAAAATAAATGCGTATAAAAATAAGTACAATGAAAAAATTAGTATACTTTAGTTTAGCGATGTTTCTATTGTTGATTAACAATGGAACATGGGCGCAACAATCATTTGTTGTGAAAAAAATTGAAATCCAAGGGTTGCAGCGCGTTTCATCAGCAACCGTTGAGAGTTACTTGCCCATTAAGCGTGGTCAAGTATTGCAACAGGCAAAAACAGCTGAAATTCTCAGATCATTGTATCAGACCGGATTTTTTGAACAGGTCAATTTATCAAGAGAAAGTAATACATTAATCATACAAGTCGTAGAGCGCCCTACCATCGGACAATTAAAAATTTCCGGTAACTCTGTTATTCCCACGGACAAATTAACCACGGTAATGAAGTCATTAGATGTTGCTGAAGGGCGTGTGTATAATCCCTCTATTTTAGAGAAAATCAAGCAAAGTCTTTTGAATCAATATTATCAACTGGGCCGTTATACGGCGCGTGTTGATGTTAATGTGACACCCATGCCGCGTAACCGTGTATTAGTTAAGATAGATATTTCTGAAGGCTTAGTGGCTAAGGTTCGTCGTATTTCTATTATTGGTAATCATGTATTTGATGAAAGCACATTGATCAAACAAATGGATGTTACGACTTCTGGATACATTACATTCATTACTCAAACAGATCGTTACTCAGAAGAAAAATTAGATTCAAGCTTGGATAAATTGCGTAGTTATTATATGGACCGTGGTTATCTCAAGTTTGAAGTGAAGTCTGCTCAGGCACAAGTTACACCAGACCGAAAGTCAGTTTACATTACCATTGTGGTGTCGGAAGGCCAACTCTATACAGTAGAAAATGTGGATGTGACAGGTAGTACTATCGTGCCGCGTGAAGATTTAATGAAGCGTATTAAAATCAAGCCAGGTGCTATATTTTCCCGACAGAAAGTTCTTGATTCACAGAAATTGATTGCCAATGCTTACGGTGATAAAGGATACCTGTTTGCCAATATCTCAATTCGTCCGGTAGTGAATGAAGCATCACGCAAAGTTTCGTTAATGTTTGATATTAAGCCAGGTAAGCGTGCTTATGTGCGGCAAGTGACTTTCTCAGATAATACACGTACCAATGATGTTGTGCTGCGTCGCGAAATTCAACAGATGGAAGCTGCTCCTGCTTCTTCGTCCAAGCTCGAGGAGTCTAAACAACGGTTGCTCTTATTACCTTATATCAAAGAAGCAGATATGGCGATCAAGCCAGTGCCTGACGTGGACGATCAAGTGGACGTGAATTACAAGGTAAAAGAAGACAGTTCTGCACAAGCTTCATTTAAGATGGGGTATTCTCAGGTTTATGGCTTGATATTTGGCGCTGGCCTTAACCAAAAGAATTTCTTAGGCACAGGGAATACACTAGGCATTAATTTCTCGCGCAGTAAATATGAGCAATTTTATGGTATTGATTACACCAACCCTTATTACACAGAAGATGGGATAAGTCGCAGCATCAGTTTTTCTATGTCACGCGTAGATCCAGCGGGTGCAGGGGTTTCTTCAGGGTATACGAGTAACGAGTTTAACCTAGGTGTGTTATATGGCATACCTATTGGCCAAGAGCGCGGGGCTTTTAGTCGTATCTTGGCAGGTGTGAGTTACCAAAATATTTTAATTCACTTAATATCAGGAAGAGTCTCAAATCAGGTTAGTACATTTGTTGCTCGCCATAGCAGGCATTTCCAGGAAGCAGATTTTAAATTGGGTATTTCTCGTGATAGTCGAGATAGAGCTATTTTTCCAACTAAAGGAACTTCCCAATCTTTGTTCTTAGATGTTTATGCACCATTGGATAGCGGATCGGTTAGTTTTTATACATTAAATTATGCGGGCAAGTATTATCTACCATTAACAGATCAATTTATCTTGCTGAGTCGGGCTAATTTGGGTTATGGAAATGGGCTGCATGGAGCATATGACTTCCCATTTTTTAAGAATTATTATGCAGGAGGAATTGATACCGTTCGCGGTTATCAAGGTTATTCTTTAGGGCCTAGAGATTCAAATTTCCATCCGTTTGGCGGTAGTATTTTGCTTGATGCAAGTATTAGCTTGATTTTTCCGAATTATATTTCGGATAATCTACGCACTAGCTTATTCGTGGATGGGGGTAATGTTTATAGTCCTGTGAATAACAGGAACTTTGGTGGTAGGAGCACCAACTCAGGTCCGCCACGCTACTCTACCGGTATTGAAGCAGATTGGCTAACCCCATTTGGGCCTATTACGGTTAGCTTAGCTCAGCCGCTGAATTTGCGTAAAAATGATGAAAGAGAAGTGTTCCAGCTTTCTCTTGGTGCGAATTTCTAATAAACATGGCATCATTGTGTTTCGTTGTATCAGAGGTGCGATGGACTTGCGGTTGTTGGTACAAATGGGTTGTTGTATAGGGAAAATGGCAATTAATTTTATTTTGGAGAATATCATGAAGATCGTAAAAAAATTTGGCATTTTGGTGAGTGCGCTTTTACTTGCTACAGGTGTAGAAGTGTGTCAAGCAGCTGATGCGGTAGCAGCACCAGGTGAACAATTGAAAGTGGCTATTGTGAATGTTCAGCAAGTATTACAGCAATCACCGCGTGTGGCTGAGCTTAGCAAAAAACTAGAAGGTGAGTTTAAAAATCGCCAAGCCAAAATTAGCGAGCAACAAAAATCATTACAAGATGAATTGGATAAGTTTAAAAAAGAATCGCCAACAATGAGCCAGAAAGACAAAGATGCTACACAAAAGAAAATTGCTGCTGATCGATCTGAGTTAGTCAGCAAGGTGGTTGCATATCAGCAAGATTTACAAAAAGAACAAAATAAAGTAATGCAAGGTATTTTGAGCGATCTAAATGGCATTGTTTCTAGTATCGCAAAGACCCAAGGTTATGCATTAGTGCTTGATTCGCAAGCTGTTATTTATGGTGGCGGAAACGATATTACCAAGGATGTAACAAAGCAGTTTAACACTAAAAGTTAATCGCATCACTCCGCTAGAGTACTGGGAGTTTTAAATCTCCTCCACTATGGAGGAGATTTTTTTTAATGTATAAGAAATCTGCTACTGGGTACATGGCGAGTGTTTGCAACGAGAAGACACGGGTATTTTGTATGAACCATTCACTTGCAGACAGGAGTCTGCGAGAGCAAAACCCAATCAGGGATGAGTGTGTTTTGCGGTGAAGGGTGAAGGAAAAATACCTGTGTCTTCTCGTTGCAAACACTCGCCATGTACCCTCTGCTACTTGTAGTTAACCTTAGAAAGGTATTTAAAACCTATGAAATCGTCGCTTAAGACACCGCTATATAAATTAGCTGATTTGATTAGCGGGTTAGACGTTACTCTTCAAGGTGATCCAAATTGCTTGATTGGTGGAGTCAGTCCTATTCAACAATCACAGCCTGGGCATATTACATTTCTGACGAATTCACTGTATCGTAAATATCTTGCTACCACTCAAGCATCAGCGGTTATCTTGACTGAAGACGATGCTGCCAGTTGTACAGTGAATGCAGTCATTAGCCACAATCCTTATTTTACTTATGCAAAAATAGCGGCATTTTTTGCTGAACAAGCTGAGATGACGGTGGGAATTCATCCTACTGCTGTTATTGGAATTCATTGCCAAATTGATGCATCGGCAGTGGTGGGTGCAAATTGTGTGATTGGTAACAATGTAAAGCTTGGCGCGCATGTTGTCATTGGTCATGGCAGTGTGATTGGTGATGGTGTGGAAATTGGCGAAGCAACGCAATTAGATGCACGTACCACAATTTATCATAAAGTTAAAATTGGGCAGCGCTCACGTATTGCAAGTGGTGCTGTGGTAGGCAGTGATGGCTTTGGTTTTGCAAATCAAAAAGGTGTTTGGCATAAAGTGCCGCAGCTTGGTAGTGTTGAAATTGGCGATGATGTGGATATTGGCGCCAATACAACAATTGATAGAGGCGCTGTTGAAAATACAATAATTGGAAATGGTGTCAAGTTAGATAATTTAATTCAAGTGGGTCATAACGTTTGTATTGGAGAAAACACCATTATTGCAGGTGGTGTTGCCATTGCTGGTAGTGTAGTGATAGGCAAAAACTGCATGATAGGTGGAACATCTAGTTTTGCAGGCCATATTACTATTTCTGATCATGTCATGATTACAGGGATGACCGCGGTCACCAAATCGATCCGTGAGCCAGGCGTTTATTCTTCTGGCATTGTGGGTGCGGTGACAAATAAAGAATTTCGTAAAAATAATGCTAGATTTCACCGCTTAGAAAATTTAATACAGCGTGTTAAAACAGCAGAACTTGCTTTAAAAGAACTCACAGAGAGAAATAAGTCATGAAACCTGTTATGGACATACATGAAATATTAAAATTCCTGCCTCACCGTTACCCATTTCTTTTGATTGATAGAGTGATTGAGATCACCCCAGGAGAGTCACTCGTTGCACTAAAAAACGTTACCATGAACGAGGCTTTTTTTACAGGTCATTTTCCAAGCCGCCCTGTTATGCCTGGTGTATTGATTCTTGAAGCGATGGCGCAAGCAGGCGGAGTGCTTGCGTATAAATCCTCTAATACTTCTCCGGATGACGGTACGTTATATTATTTTGCTGGTATTGATAATGCTAGGTTTCGCCGTGTCGTAGAGCCAGGGGATCAGCTTCGTTTGGAGGTGAAAGTGATTCGTGCTAAGCGCGAAGTTTGGAAACTGGAGGGTTTTGCATATGTTGATGGTGAATTAGCTTGCTCAGCTGATTTTATGAGTGCACGAAAACAAGGAGGCTGAAGCTGTGATTGATAAGACCGCAATAATTGATTCTTCAGCTAAAATTGGTAGCAATGTGCATATTGGTCCTTATTCTGTCATTGGGCCCAATGTTGAAATTGGAGAAGGTACTTGGATAGGGCCGCATGTTGTCATTCAAGGGCCAGCTCGTATTGGGCGAGAGAATAAAATATTTCAATTTTCCTCTATTGGTGAAATGCCACAGGATTTGAAGTTCAAGGGAGAAGAAACTTATTTAGAGATAGGTGATCGAAACGTTATACGTGAATTTTGCACAATTAATCGTGGGACTATACAAGATAAGTCAATTACGAAAATAGGTAATGATAATCTTTTTATGGCGTACGTGCATGTTGCCCATGATTGTGAAATTGGAAATCATACTATTTTTTCAAATAATGCGTCATTAGCTGGACATGCTGTCATAGAAGACTATGTGACACTAGGTGGCTTTTCTGGTGTATTTCAACGTTGCCGCGTTGGGATGCATAGCTTTATTGCCACTAATTCTGTGGTTATCAAAGATGTGCCGCCTTACGTTAAAGTATCAGGTTATTATGCAAAGCCATTTGGTTTAAATACCGTTGGATTGCAGCGCCGTGGTTTTGTTGAAGAAACCATTAGTCAACTACGCCGTGCTTATAAGGTTGTTTATCGTAATGGTTTGACTGTTGCCAAAGCAATAGAAGAATTACAAAAAATGGAATCGCCAGAAATTAATCAGTTAATTCAATTTATAGAAACATCAAGTGTTGGCATCGTACGCTGACTTGAGGTTTGCTTGAAAAAATATGCGATAAAAAAAATTGGTATTCTCGCAGGTGAAGCATCTGGCGATTTACTGGGTGCTCAGCTAATTCATGCCTTACGCAGCTACTGTCCTAACGTACAGATTGAAGGAATAGGTGGGCCGGAGATGATAGCGGCAGGTTGTCATAGTCTTTTTGACATGGAACGATTAGCTGTGATGGGTATCATTGAACCCTTGTTCCGCTTGCCGGATCTCATCAAGTTACGTCGTGATTTATACCAGCATTTTATTCATCACCCTCCTGATGTTTTTATTGGCATTGATGCGCCTGATTTTAATATTGGTTTGGAATTAAAACTACGACAAGCAGGAATACCTGTAGTGCATTATGTGAGTCCAAGTGTTTGGGCGTGGAGGCAAAACAGAGTGCACAAGATTACGAAAGCAGTCGATTTGATGCTGACATTACTGCCATTTGAAGCAAAGTTTTACGAGCAGCACAATGTACCAGTTCGCTACGTTGGCCACCCTTTAGCAGAGCAGATTCCTTTGCATCCGGATAAAATTTCAGCACGGCGCGCATTAGGTATAGATGAAAATGCCACCTATGTTGCGTTGTTACCAGGTAGTAGACGACAAGAAATTCGTTACATGTCGGCGCCTTTTTTGCACGCAGCAAAACTTGCATGGCAGCAGCGGCCGAACCTACGTTTTTTGACCTCACATATTAATGAACAGCGTTACCAAGAATTTTATGCGAATTATCAGCACTATGCTCCAGATTTGCCATTAGAGTTTTTCACGCGGCGTTCGCAGGATGTGATGGCAGCAGCGGATATAGTTGTTGTTACCTCAGGTACTGCTACCCTCGAAGCGATGTTGTTTAAAAAGCCCATGATTATTAGTTATCGTATGTCGTGGCTGACTTATCAATTAGCTAAACGAGTGGTAAAAACACCTTATGCAGGATTACCGAATTTATTGGCAAACCAATTACTCGTACCCGAGCTCATTCAAGAGGCTGCTCAGCCTGAAAAAATATGCCAACATATTATTGATTACCTTGATGACCCAGAAAAAATTCAAGCACTGCAAACTAAATTTATTGAACTCCATCAGGAATTACGCACGGGTTCTGTTAGCAGTATTGCGGAAGCTGTATTGGAAGTATCGTCGAGTCATATTCAATAAAATCATTTATCTGCTCAACGGATGATAGGTTAACCAAGTATTGACTCACATTCTCTGAAAGTCTTTATTTTTATTCAATAAATTCCAAAATTTTTAAATCCTCTATACTTTAAATTAGGTTAAGGCGCTTTTATTCGTATTTTTATACGAGAGAGGAGTTTAGTTATGGCTGGCTCACGTCAAGAGGATAGGAATGTAGTCACTCGATTTAGTGATGAAATACGAGAAATTCGTGAAGAATATTATCAGTTGATAGATAAGATAAACAAAAAATTGAAAGGCATAACAGGCGAGCTAAATGAAACAGAGGAGGAAGCACAAAGAATTCTCCAATTTATTGCAAGAAAAATTAATGCACTTACTATTACTACTATTAACGATCAGAGCTACAAAGAAATAGAGGTTCTCGTTAATGATCTTATTCTCAAATTAGAAAAAATAAGCCGGGAGAATGTTATTACTAAATATAATGATGAAATAACCAGCTTGAAAAGTTTTTTACAAAAAGTTGTTTCTTCAAAAGAGAACCTTGATTTGCTAGAGAAGGAAAAAAGTGAAAGAGATGCATATATTAGGCAGCATGTAAAGCAAGTGGAAGGGGCAAAAAAACAAGAAGAAAAAGTAAATTCTCTCATAACACAAGGAGTCAAAAAAGAAAAAGATAATTTGGAAAGTAAAAAGAAAAAATTAGAAAAGCAACAAGAAGCATGGCCTGAAGAGAAAATCTATAAAAAAGAAGTAGAGGAAAAATCGAAGTGGATGGCGTTATTGGAGGGGGAGGTTGGTAAGGTTGCAGAGATTGCACAGAATGCTTTAGGTCGTCAGAATGGAACAGAGAAGATACAGCATGCCAAAGAGGCTGGATTGGTAATAGATCCAACGGTATCTAAAGACATCCTGGGTAGAGACGAACAGATTCGAAATGAGTATGAAAAGGTGAGGCAAGCAATTCAGGCGACTAAGGAGAGTATTGAACGGTATTCAGCATCCTTAGAGGAAAGAGTTATTCAGCTTGGTCGCGTTAAGGGAGAGTTATTAGAGGAAAGTAAGCAATTAGAAGAAAAAATTGCACAATATCGTGCATCAACCTCTTCCACTACAGATCAGGTTGTAAAGAAAGAGATTGCTCAACATGAAGCGTCAATAGAGGAAAAACGTCGGTTTATTGTGCAGGTGAAAAATGAATTGGAAAATATGAATCAAAAAGTACAGCAGAGTGAAGCTGATATCAAAAGCAGTATTGATCGTATTGCTAGGCTGACGAATAAATATAAAGAAAGAGTGAATGATATATCAGCACAAGTGCAAATACTTAACCTAATACAGCAGCTGGATAGAGCGAAGTTGGGGAGTCCGGAGGATATAGCAGTTTACGTGAATAAATTAAGAACATGGGCACAGGAGAACCCGAAATTAGCAGCAGGGAAGATCCGATATAGGAATTTGCAAGGAGGAAAGGAAGAGGTGGAAGTAAATGTCAAGGATGAGATAGAGATGATTTGCAAAGAAATGGAAGTGAAAGTGAAAGTGAAAGGAGAGTTACATGATATAGTTAGGAACACCCCAAAGGTAGTAGTGAAAATAGTGGTGGAGGAAGAGCGAAAAAAACAAGAGCAAAACTTAGGAGGGGAAAGAACCAATGATGAAAATAAAAAAATAATAGATAATTTAATCGAGAAGATTCAAAGCTCCATAGATCGAGTTCAAGAAAGCCATCATATAGGGCAAAAGAAAAAAATTGAGGCATTAAATCAATTAAGAGAAGTGTTAGAAAGACGACTGCAGCAGCCTGGTAAGGGAAAAGACCATACTGCTATTATAAAAGAGATTCAGGAGAATGAATGGTATAAAAGGGCAATCGCATATCGAGGGTTAAACCTTTTTGGTGGTCTGAGGAGCAAAACACAACGGGAGTTAGAAGCTGTTCTTGATGGAAAGAAGAAAAAGAAGAAAGGGTCTGTGTTCAGGCGTCTTTTGTGTGGGCGATGAAGAAAGTAGCATATTAGAAACATATCCTAACACGGAAAACACCCCTCACACTCGCTCCACTTGATACGCTTTAAACACATGATCCACCCACAAGCAACTAAGTTGATCTAACAAGCGGTTTTGTGATTGACGGGCGTCAATGTGGTCGATATCAATGAGTTCTAACGGTTGGTCTTGCCAGGAACAAGCGAAGACGGCCTTGGTTCGTTGACCGGTTTCAGGGTCGATTTGCCATTGCAAGCATTGGGCACATACTCCTTTTAACATGCATTGCATGTTACCGTAGACAGCACCAAATACTTTAGGATCTTTTAAAAGATACTTTTTGAGTAATGAGTGACGTGCTGCTTGGAAAGAACGTAATAACTCGGTGCTGCCGATAATAAAAATTCTATCCACATCAGCCAGAGAAATGGCATGTGCCTGCTGCGTTAACGCTGTGATGATATGATCGCTGTTGATAACGTAATCGCTATCACGTTTTGTTTTCATCGTGCTACTGTTTTTGAAGAGCCAAATAATGGTATCGGCTGATTGTTCCAGTTCTTGTTGGCAATAAATTTCCTCGGGATGCTCCAATTGGCCGAGGTAAATCACGCGGTTACCTGCTGCTCGCATTTCTGTTCCATAACTGTGTAAAAAAGCGAAACTCGCAGTATTACCGATGATTAATACCGTCTCATGTTCAGTAGGAATTTTCGCGCGCACACCCGTCGGGCCCATGAGTGAAACAGGTTCACCCGGCTTTAACGTGGCACACAATTTAGCTGTCGCAGTATTTTCTGTGACCCAAAAAGTCAGCACACCCTGTGCAGTATCACAATGTGCTGTGACAAGCGCGAGCGGCTCCATTTGTAACAGGGTGTGATCAATGCGTGGTGCCAGTGTTTCAAAATTTTGTAATCGATAAAATTGCCCTGGTTTAAAATGTTTGGCAGCGAGTGGTGCTTGAATCGTCAATTCCAGTACATTTTTTGTCTTACGTGAAGCTGTTTTGACACGCGCATCAAATAAATAATTCATTCGTTCAGCAAATTGAGTATATTCTTTTTCATTTCCACGTTGGCTTAACTTGTCTTGTAAAATAGCGAGTATTTTAGGATACGTGCGCAAGCCAGAAGCAATAGCTTTTACTACACTGCCATGAAACACCGGATGCGTATCACCAATCAAACTGACGCGTTGATGGGCTTTGTGGTAAGACGTAAAGGGGCCAAATTGTGGATCTTTACAATGTGCTACACCATGTGCAGCATTTAATTCGTTATGATTATCTTCGTAATGCTGGTATTGCAAATTTAAGCGGTTGAAGGTGCCACGATGTTCAAATTCATAAGCGGTATTGGGTTGTGTGCCAGTGGCGACTAAAATCGAACGTGCAGGGAGACGTCTTTCTTCTGTCGTGGTGACCCATTCATGCTGTGGATTTCGTGTGCGCTGATGACAAACCAGCGCTTCAACATGGCCGTACTCATTTAAATCGACTGCGGTAGGCTCTAATCCTTCACAATAATAAATCCCTTCTTCCAAGGCTTTTTGTAATTCTTCATGATTATTAATATAAGCAGGTGATTCTTGCATAGAGCGACGATAGACAATGGTGACACCACCCCATTCGCGTATTAACTTGATAAAATTAGGCGGTTGGCCTTGCGCTTTAGCGCGATCGCGTTCTTTGCGCACGGCAATGCCGTGGCGTAAATATTCTGCCAGAATTTCGCGCGAAGCGGGATCCAGTTGTTGGTGGATCACCTCTGCTCCATATTCCGCACAGAGAATGTCATAGCGTACCTGGATTTTTTCTACTTGCGTGATGTAATACGCTTGCAATTCTGTTGCTGTATCGACGCCAGTCAATCCACCGCCAATGACTACAGCAGGCAAACGGATTTGCAGGTTCGTTAAGCTGCTGGATTTGGCGGCGTTACCTAACTGTAATGCCATTAAAAAATCATTAGCTTGACGCATCCCAGGTGCTAGGCTGCCAGGAATAAATAAGGCTTTAGGCAAGCCTGCACCCACTGCAACGACAAAATGATCGAAGCCCATCTCCCAAGCATCTTCTATCGTGATGGTACCGCCAAAACGTACTCCGCCAAATACTTGGAAATAAGGACGGCGCATCAGGCTAAGATAAATGAGCTTTAAAAAGTTTTTGTCCCAACGTACAGTGATGCCATATTCTGCGACGCCGCCAAATCCCGCCATTAAACGCTCGTCTAGTGATTCTTGTAAATCAGCAAAACGATAAATAGGCTGATGAATCAACGCTTCTGGCAGAGGTTCAATTTTGAGACCGTCAAATCCTACTACAGCAAAACCTTCTAGTAGTAAGTGATGTGCTAGTGTGAATCCCGCTGGCCCCATGCCAGCAATCATGACTTTGAGCCCGTTATAAGGCTTCATGATCCATTGCTGTTGCCGCAGCGGGTTCCAGCGCGTGAGTAAATCATAAATCTCTACTCCCCAGGGCAGCTCCAACACATCAGTCAAGACACGTGTTTCAATTTGTGGAATGTTGACAGGATCTTGTTTTTGATAAATACAAGCTTTCATGCACTCATTGCAAATGCGATGCCCTGTAACAGGACACATGGGGTTATCTACCATGACCATGGCAAGCGAGGCGAGGGTGTAACCTTCTTTTTTAAGAAGGTGCATTTCTGAAATTTTTTCTTCTAAAGGACAGCCGGTTAGCGTGACGTCCAAGGGATTTTTTTTAAATCCTTGTGTGGGATCTCCTTTTTTAACGGGAAAACCTTTAGAACAAAAATCACCATCATGATCATGGCAATAAATACAATAATTGATTTCATCTTGGGCTTTGCGAGCACTCATGCGTGGATCAGTTAATTTAAATCCATCACGTAATCGTAATGTTCCATCCGGCGCAGCTACGCGGCCGCATTTGTCGTGTTCAATCGGTATGGTGTGTACTAAATTGGTGTATTCCAAGCGTCCAGGAATATTAAAACTAACCCAATGAGCAATGATTTGTTGACCTTGCGTCGATGTCAATGCACGGGTACACCATTGCACGAGCTTTTCAATTTCTTGCGTGTACCCGTCTGGATTATTGAGATAATGTGTGCCAAGCAAAGACACTGCGAGTTCTTTATCTTGAGATTGAAGTGGTGTTTTTTTTAATTCTGTTGTTAGCCATTCGTTCAGTTCAGTGAAAGAAGGAAATGATTCAACTTTGCTTATTTCTTTTTTGGCGCGGCGCAAGACAAAGTATTTTTTAAAAGTTGAGATAGGATTGAAAGAAGTGGTGGTAGCCTGACGTATGGTGGTTGCTTCTTCAATCTGGAAGAATGAAGCGAGAAAACCCTCGAGTATGATGGCACAACGAATTAATAATTCACTGGTTTCTAATGTGGTGAATGGGTTGGTTGCTTGACGGTAAGCGAGTAACTTGTCATGTAGTGTTAGGTTTCTTTCTCTTAAATAAGTTAAAAAAGTTTGGTCTAGGTGGTGTAATCCATCTGAGTGAAATAACTCGCTGAAGGTAAAATCATTTAGGTGTAACTCAGGATGTGTGGTCATGATGCTATTGTTTTCACCCTTGCAGCTTCTTTTTCAATAATTCATTTAATTGACCAGGATTTAATTTTCCACCAGAGGCTTTCATCGCTAGCCCCACAAAGAAACCAAGTAGTTTCTCTTTACCAGCGCGGTAATCGGCTACTTGCTGAGGGTTGGCAGCGATGATTTCATCGATGAGCGTTTCAATGGCAGCAGTATCAGTGACTTGCTTTAATCCACGTTGTTCAATGATATCGTCTACATCGCCTTCTTTGTTCCAAAGTGCTTCGAAAATGATTTTAGCAATTTTGCCGGAAATAGTGTGATCAGCAATGCGTGAAACCAATTTTCCTAATTGAGTGGATGAAATAGGGCTTTCGTTGATATCTAATCCAGCTTTATTTAACGCACCTAATAATTCGCTGATAATCCAATTTGCTGCTAATTTGGGTTGATTGCCAGACTCTTTTACAGTGGTTTCATAAAAATTAGCCATGTCTTTACTGCTGACTAAAATGCTAGCATCATAAGCATTCAATCCATACTGTTCTATGAATCGTTGACGTTTTTGTTGAGGCAATTCAGGCAATGCTTGGCGGACTGATTCAATGAGTTCATCGGTAATAATCAGCGGAAGTAAATCGGGATCAGGAAAATAGCGATAATCATTTGCTTCTTCTTTACTGCGCATGGAACGTGTTTCATTCTTGTTAGGATCATACAAGCGTGTTTCTTGTACGATTTTTCCGCCATTTTCAATAATATTAATCTGGCGTTCTACTTCGTGATTAATGGCGCGTTCTACAAAACGGAATGAATTAATGTTTTTTAATTCTGTACGTGTTCCAAATGTCGTTTCCCCTTTAGGTCGAATAGATACATTGGCGTCACAACGGAAAGACCCTTCTTGCATGTTACCATCGCATATGTCTAAGTAGCGCACGAGTGAATGAATCGTTTTAAGATAAGCGACAGCTTCTTTGGCAGAACGTATATCAGGTTCAGAGACGATTTCTAGCAGTGGTGTACCGGCACGGTTTAAATCAATTCCGCTTAATCCATGAAAATCTTCGTGTAAAGATTTACCCGCATCTTCTTCTAAATGTGCACGGGTAATATGGATGCGTTTACTGGAATGATCATCGAGTGGTACGTCTACATAACCTTTACCAACAATGGGTAATTCATATTGGCTGATTTGATAGCCTTTAGGTAGGTCTGGATAAAAATAATTTTTGCGGGCAAAAATAGATTGGCGTGCGATTTCTGCATTAGCACCTAACCCAAATTTTATCGCCATTTCGACGGCTTTTTCGTTTAATACGGGCAGTACACCAGGTAAGCCTAAGTCTATAGCACAGGCTTGTGAGTTGGGTTCTGCACCATATTGAGTGGCCGCAGCAGAAAATATTTTACTTTTAGTGGCTAATTGCGCGTGTATTTCAAGACCAATGACAACTTCCCACTCCATGATTAAAATCCCTCCGGAATTTGTTTGTGCCAATCAGTAATTTTTTGGTATTGATGTGCGATATTGAGTAGTTTAGCTTCGTCAAATAAGTTGCCGATTAATTGCATGCCTATCGGTAGACGATTCACAAATCCAGCGGGAATAGAAATTCCAGGTAAGCCGGCAAGGTTAACTGCAATCGTGTAAATATCAGAAAGATACATGCTGATCGGATCATGGGTTTTTTCACCAAATTTAAAAGCTGGTGTTGGGGTGGTAGGTGATAAAATCACATCAACTTTTTTAAATGCTTGGGCGAAGTCATCGCGGATTAACCGGCGTACTTTTTGGGCTTTTAAATAATAGGCATCGTAATAGCCGGCAGATAAAACATACGTGCCGACCATGATGCGCCGTTTGACTTCACTGCCAAATCCTTCACTGCGCGAGCGCTTGTAAAGATCTTGTAAATCGACAGGATCTTTACAACGATACCCATACCGTACACCATCATATCGGGCTAAATTAGAAGAGCATTCTGCTGGGGCAATCACATAATAAACAGGCACAGATAATCCTGTGTTGGGTAAGCTGATTTCTTCAATCACAGCCCCTAGTTTTTCATATTCTTTAATAGCAGTTTGTATTGCAGTTGCCACTTCATTGCTGAGTCCATGGCTAAAATACTCCTTGGGTAATCCGATGCGTATGCCTTTGATGGAGTGATTTAAGTTTGCGGTATAATCTGGGACAGGTTGATTAACACTCGTTGAATCTTTTTCATCAAAACCTGACATGGCATTTAGCAAAAGAGCGCAATCTTCTGCTGTCTTGGCTAACGGCCCGCCTTGATCTAGGCTGGAAGCAAACGCAATCATACCAAAGCGTGAAACACGCCCATAAGTGGGTTTGATGCCTGTGATGCCACATAAAGCGGCAGGTTGACGAATGGAGCCGCCTGTGTCTGTTCCTGTTGCTGCAGGAGTCAAGCATCCTGCTACTGCGGCGGCGGAACCGCCTGATGATCCACCAGGCACGTAATCGATATTCCATGGGTTTTTAGTAGGGCCGTAATAACTGGTTTCATTCGAAGATCCCATGGCAAATTCATCCATGTTGGTTTTGCCTAACATTACGGTGCCTGCTAATTTAAGATTTTTCACCACGGTTGCATCGTAAGGCGCAATAAAATTATCTAGCATTTTAGAGCCGCAAGTTGTTTTAATACCATCCGTGCAAAAAATGTCTTTTTGAGCAATAGGGATACCGGTTAATGCCCCAGCTTTTCCTTGTGAACGCAGCTCATCAGCTTGTTTTGCTGCTTGGAGTGCATGTTCTTCCGTGATGGTAATAAAGCTATTTAATATGTTATTAAAGTGTTGGATACGCTCAAGGTACAGTCGGGTCAGCTCAACACTAGAAATTCGTTTTGCTGCTAATTCAGTGGATAATTCAGCAATCGTTTTATGGTGCATTATTCTTATACCTCTTCTATCACTTTGGGGACGAGATAAAGTCCAGCGTTTACTTGAGGTGCGATATGCTGGTATTTATCTCTCAGATCGGGTTCAGTCACCACATCGGCGCGTAAACGCTGTGAAATATCCAATGGATGTGCGAGTGGTTCTACACTTGATGTGCTAGCGTGGTTTAGTTGTTCTATGAAATGTAAAATGGATGATAATTGTGGCGTGTAAAAGGTAATATCACTTTCAGACAAGTTCAAGCGTGCAAGATGGGCGATTTTTTTTACGTCATCTGAAGTTAGAGACATCGGGATCAGTTCCTAATTTTGTTTACGAAGAGTCACGCATTATAATGCATGTGAGATGAAAATTCCTAACTTTTACGTAGCGTCTTAGACTTAAATTGATTAGAATGCAAGACTAGGGTTAAAGCCCTAATACCAGATTGAAACCCTCACATGAAGGACAGTTTTTTATGTTCAAAAAGTTGCGTGGAATGTTCTCAAACGACTTATCAATCGATCTAGGAACAGCGAATACCCTGATTTATGTTCGCGGCAAGGGAATCATTTTAAATGAACCTTCTGTTGTAGCTATTCGTCAAGGTAATGATACAGGTCAAAAGCATGTTGTTGCGGTGGGTAGCGAAGCTAAATTAATGCTAGGCCGAACACCTGGAAATATTAGCGCAATCCGTCCTATGAAAGATGGTGTAATTGCAGATTTTTATGTCACAGAGAAGATGTTGCAGCACTTTATTCATAAAGTGCATGAAAACCGATTTTTGCGTCCTAGCCCACGTGTGCTAGTTTCTGTCCCTTGTGGTTCCACCCAGGTGGAACGGCGTGCCATTAAAGAATCTGCTATTAGCGCAGGCGCGCGCGAAGTATTTTTATTGGAAGAACCCATGGCAGCCGCAATGGGTGCTGGTATGCCAGTCGAAGAAGCCAGAGGGTCAATGGTAGTGGACATTGGCGGTGGTACGACAGAAGTCGCCATTATTTCACTGAATGGTATTGTTTACTCTGCTTCTGTTCGTATAGGAGGCGACAGATTTGATGAGTCTGTAGTCAGTTATGTTCGCCGTAATTATGGTATTTTAATTGGTGAGTCTACCGCTGAGCGTATTAAACATGAGATTGGGTTGGCTTATCCTGCTAATCAAATGTTACAAATGGAAGTTCGCGGCCGTAACTTAGCTGAAGGGATACCACGTAGCTTTACGATTACCAGCAATGAAGTATTGGAAGCATTACAAGAGCCTTTATCTGGTATTTTAGGTGCCGTGCGTGCAGCATTAGAACAAGCACCGCCTGAGCTTGCAGCGGATATTGCGGAACGTGGCATGGTGTTGACGGGCGGCGGAGCGTTGTTACGTAATATTGATCGATTATTTATGGAAGAAACTGGGTTACCAGTTATAATAGCCGATGAACCACTGACTTGTGTTGCACGAGGTGGTGGTAAGGCATTAGAAATGATACAAACATCGGGTGTCGATTTTCTGTTGACGGAATAGAGAGGGTAGGGCTATCCGCTCCATATTTCATCGCGAATCACAGCCTGGATTACGTGCGATCCTTCTGATTTTCTTATCTGTTGCTTTGATGGTCATGGATAAGAGAATGGAAGCTTTCGCACTAATTCGGGCAGCTTTGTCGCTGCCGCTTGCACCACTGCAATATGTTGTAAGCTGGCCTACGAATTTTATTGATAATGTGAAAAGCGCCATTAGTACTCATGATGACTTAGTCAATGAAAACTTGAGCCTCAAGGCTGAACAATTATTGCTCCGCTCTCAATTACAACGGCTTATCGCCATTGAATCAGAAAATAACTACCTCAAAGCATTATTTCAATCTTCTAAACAAGTAAAAGGTAAAACATTAATTGCTGAGTTGCTCGCAGTTGATTTTGAGCCCTTTGTGAACCAAGTGGTGTTAAATAAGGGGACTCGCGATGGTGTATTTGTAGGACAACCAGTATTAGATGCAACCGGCATCATGGGTCAGGTTGTTTCAGCTGGACCTATTACGAGTCGGGTTTTATTGATTAATGATCCTCGTAGCGGTATTGCTGTGCAAAATGTACGCAATGGTGTACGCGCGATTGCAACAGGAGATAGTTATAGTGGTAAGTTACGGCTTATGTATGTACCAAATACTGCTGATATTACTGTAGGCGATGTTTTTCTGTCGTCTGGTTTAGGAGATCGTTATCCTGAAGGTTATCCTGTTGGCAAAGTGATATCTGCGAACAAAGATCCTGCGCATCAATTTGCAGAAGTCTATTTACAACCTAGTGCACGCCTAGATAGCAGCAGGCAAGTATTGTTAATCTGGAGCCAGTGAATGAAATGAATAGTTTTTTTGCCATCTCGACGACATTGCTGATTGCTCTTATTTTGGCGCTATTACCCATGCCAGATTGGACAGTATGGTTGCGTCCAGCATGGGTATTAATGGTGCTCATTTATTGGGCCATGATGGCTCCTTATCAAGTGAGTGTTGGCGTGGCTTGGTTAATGGGGCTTGTGGTTGATTTGTTAAATGGCACGCTCTTAGGAGAGCATGCGCTGGCTTTTACCATAGTCGTATATTTTGTCTCAAGAATGCATATTCGGTTGCGTATGTATCCCCTTTTACAACAAGGGATCAGCATTTTAGTATTTGTGCTATTATACTTGTTTATCCTATATTGTATTCAGGGATTTATTGGACAATTACCAGGTAGTCATTTGTACTGGTTGTCTGCTGTTACGAGTATGTTGCTGTGGCCATGGCTTTTTGTTGTCATGCGTGACTGCCGTAGGTGGTTTAAGCTTGCATGAGAAAGCCAAGAGGTAGTGTTGTGAAAGCATTTCTAAAGTCCCTTATTAGAAAAGCAGCGTATGTATTTGCTGCATTAATCATTGTTGCTGCAGTTATTGTTTGTGTTGCCCAGTTTCTTACCCCAATCCTGGATAAGCATCGCACTGATTTTGAAAAACTAGCTAGCCAATTATTGCAAATGCCAGTTGCGATCAAAAATGTCCAACTCTCTTGGTATCAATACCAGCCGGTGATTAGCCTGAATCAGGTGACGATACGAGATAAAGCATCTCAGCAGCCAACACTACAAGTCAAGAAAATCAATATTCTATTTTCGATTCCGCAAAGCCTATGGCAGTGGAAGGTGGTGACCAACGGAATGATGGTATCTGGTACAGCGTTGAATGTTAATCAAGCTGCCACTGGCGAATTAACATTACAAGGCTTTCCTGCGTTAAGCTTTAATCAACAGCCTCATTCTAGCGAAACGGGATGGATGGATGCGGCGGCTTGGATATCTCAAGAACCTCATTTGATTTTACGTGATATTGATGTTCATTACACTGGGCCGGATGGTCAAAAGAAATTTGTTACGTTACACGAATTAAATTTTAAAAATACAAAAACTAGACATTACATTCTAGGTAAAGCGATCTTGCATCAGACATTGCCTACAGAAATTGCTGTGGCAATTCAATGGAATGGTACAGGTGTTGATTTGTCACAAATTAAGGCCCATGTTTATTTATATGTCACTGGTTTCTCGATTTCACAATGGGCAAAAGGGTATGTATGGAAAGGTTGGCAGGCCGACGAAGGTATTGTGAGTGCTAAAATATGGGCTGATTGGGGCCATGGTGCATTCCAACAAATTCAAAGCTCATTCCAATCTTATGGGTTGGTGCTGCGTTCGCAAACTGACAAATCTATTCATCAAGTTAACCGCTTTAGTGGAAATGTTGGTTGGAAGCGGCATGGGAACCATCAGGTTTTTGCTGGCGATGATGTTTTAATTGATCTCCCCGCACATCTTTGGCCTATGACTAATTTTTATATTTCTCTCGTATCAGATGCAAACGGCGTGCTAACACCTAAAGCAGCTAATGTTGGTTACGTTGACTTAGATGACGTTCAACAATTTATGTTGTCTTCCTCTGAATTATTGCCTGCTTCCTTGCTGCAAACTGCTACTGAATTGAAATTAGCTGGCGCGTTACAAAATGTAGCAGTGGTATTTTTAGGAGCATGGAATGATATAAACCATATCTCATTTAATGCTAATTTTACTCGTTTAAGCGTATCACCATGGAGAAAATATCCAGGAGTGGCCAATCTGACTGGAATGGTGAAATGGAATGGTGCAGAAGGTGATTTGAAGTTAACTAGCACACACGTTGTACTTCAATATGATGCTATCTTTATGCATGAAATTGCGATTGATCAATTATCTGGAGAAATGGAGTGGCAGCGTGATCAAAACCATCGTTGGCTGCTGCGTTTATCTTCAATGCAAATGTTAAATAATGATGCAGTGGTTAACGCGAAGGGAGCTATTACTATTTCGCCAGATAAACCCCTTGTGACTGACATCAGTGCGAATTTTATTCTGCGTAAAGCAGCACATGTTGCCCGCTATTTACCAATAAAAATTTTTGATGCGGATTTAGCTAAGTGGTTGCAAGAAGCATTTTTATCTGGCGAGGTGCAAGCGGGGCAAGCGGTATTGCGTGGAGCATTGGCAGATTTTCCATTCGATAAAAACCATGGATTATTCAGTATTACAGGCAAAGTGAATAATGTGGATTTTCGTTTTGCGCCAGACTGGCCTATATTGCAGCATGTGACTGGCACATTGGCGTTTACAGGACGAAAAATCACGGTTGATGTTGATCATGCAGAAACACTTGGTATTACTGCAACAAAAGTACATGGCGTTATTCCATACTTAGGGGATGACAAACCGCAAATTTTACAAGTTGAAACGGGCGATATTCAGACGAATTTTGTTCAAGGACTAAAATATGTTCATTCAAGTCCGCTAGAAAAATCTATTGGCAAAATGTTCGCGGACATGAAAATGAATGGTCCGATCAAACTAAAACTTGGTTTAATGATCCCATTGAAAGATCCAGATAACACTCAAGTCCAAGGTAGCTTGGATATTCAAAATGGACAAATTCATTTAGTTCCTTGGGATTTAAAACTGAATAAATTGAATGGACAAATTAAATTTACTGAAACGACAGCAGAAGCAAAAAATATTCGCGCTTGGTTGTTTAATAAACCTTTTCAATTTGACTTAACTACCCAGCAAAAAACTAAAGATGTATCAGTTATTCAAGCAAGCTTTACCAGCAGTTTAAATATTAAAGACATTGAGAACTGGCTCAAGCTGCCATTGTCTCAAATGGCTCAAGGTTCCACGATGGTAAAGGGAGCCATAGATTTTTCCTTGAATGCTCCTATTGAGATTCGTTTAAGCTCAAATCTAATGGGTGTTGCGATTAATCTTGCTGATCAATATGGTAAGAACGCACAAGAAGCGAGGGATTTTTCCGCAGATATTATTGCTCAAGAAAATCAACCGCTACGAGTGAAGGTGAGTTATGGTAATTTGCTGAGTACTGCTATTGTTTTTAGCCGAAAAAAGGAAAAATATAGTTTAATCAGCACTAATTTGCGATTTGGTCGCGGCAAGATAGATTGGCCAAAAACAGCAGGAATTTATATTACGGGTGAATTTGATAAACTGGATTGGGACAAAATCAAGACTTACATGGGAAGATCATCGAATACTTATCTTTCTGATGTTGCACTAAAAGAGGTTGATGTTCGTGTTAATTATTTAAATTTAGGTGGACAGCAACTAACTCGCGTTCGTTTACAAGTAGTCCCTATTCAAAATGATTGGAATGTAAACATCAATAGTCCTGAGATAGTTGGCCAGTTTATAGTACCGCAAAATTTAAATAGGCAGAGGATGATTACGGCGCAAATCCAGAAAATCCATATGCATTCAGATCTTAATGCTAAACAATCTAGTATGATGTTTGATGTAAAAACCCTGCCAGCTATTAACCTAGTTGCCAACAATGTTCAATATAATGATATTCCATTGGGGCAAATTACATTTGAGGCAACGCCTAGTGCTAATGGATTAACAATACAAACATTGCGTATTTTGTCTTCGCGGATTGATTTACGGACATCAGGCAATTGGACACAGAGCGGCAATAATCATATTACCCATTTAAAAGGAAGCGCAACATCAGCACACGTAAGTAGTTTGCTGAATAGTTTTGGAATGGATGTGCATAACTTTGTGTCTAGCAATGGTAGTCTTAATTTTGATGTGACTTGGAACGGTGGGCCTTACGCTCCATCTATATCAAACATGAATGGAAAAGCATTATTGGTGTTAGGGCCAGGTCGCATTGTAGACATCGGCCGAGATAGTGCGAAAATGGATCTTGGACGCATGCTCAGTATTTTTAGCCTGCAAACTATTCCGCGGCGTTTAACGTTGGACTTTAGTGATGTTTTTCAAAAAGGCTATAGTTTTGATTCTGTTCGTGGTGATGTGATTATTCGGAACGGCGATATTCTTACCAAGAATTTATACTTTGATGGCCCTGTCGCGCGGATTGGAATTAATGGGCGGATTGGCTTAAAAAATAAAGATTATGATCTGATTCTGGGAGTCACGGCGCATGTTACTTCTAGCATTCCAGTTGCAGCAACGTTGCTCACAGGCAATCCATTAATTGGACTGGGGGCATTTGCCGTCAATACCATGCTAGGTTCTTCTATGCCAGGTGCCGCAACCAATTATTATGCTGTGAGGGGGCCCTGGAATAATCCTACGTGGAAATCAGTGAAGCTATCAAGGTAAGATTTCTGGCTTCTTCAGCAGAATTCGTAAATATTCGGTGATAGCGATATCTGAGCAGGTCGCCCCTTTTATTTTTATATTCGGTCGCAAAAGACGTTTCCATTCCGGCTTTTGCTAAAGTGGACTCCTGTCCACTTTCCCTCATATAAAAATAAAAGGGGCGACCTGCTCAGATATCGCTATCACCGAACATTTGCCAGAATTCCTACTTCTTCTTTGCTTTTGCACGCATGATGGCTGCTTGGATGTAGCGCTGTTTTTTGAGTAGCGAAGGGTGGTGCGGTGAAGTGTCTTGCATTAATTTTTCTTGTGTTAAACGGTGTTGTTTTGCATGGAATCGATCCCGTGCATGATTGGCTTTTTCTTTTTTTATTGCCTCTGTTTCCTTATCAGATAACGCTGCTATGTCTATGCAGTCTACAGGGCAAGGCGGTACGCATAATTCACATCCTGTACATTCGGATATTATGACAGTATGCATTTGTTTTGCAGATCCTAATATTGCATCGACAGGGCATGCTTGTATGCATTTGGTACAACCTATACATTCTGCTTCACGGATAGTTGCCAGCATTTTAGGCTTAGTTTTGGTTTGCATTTCTGCAACATAAGGAGTGGGATCTTGATTTAGTAAATTACCTAGTGCGAATAATGTTTCAACGCCTCCAGGGGGGCATAGATCAATAGGAGCATTTTCAAATAGTATTGCTTCAGCATAAGGCATGCATCCGCCATGGCCACATAAACCACATTGAGTTTGCGGCAATAATTCATCTATTTGCTCGGGGGTAATTTTATTCATATTTATGTAACCCAGTTTGGGGCTTTAAGTCAGTAATTTTAATCGTTATACAAACGTGAGTTCGACATAACACTTAGGCATTCTCGCGCTAGTGAATAAATAGGTTTCCGCCTTCACGGGAGTGACAAGTCTTTACTGTTATCATCGAATATTTGTCTCCAAAGTGTATCACTTCACTCTCATGCCGGGTTGTGCGCCAGGGTCTGGACTGACAAGGAATAAATTTGCATTGTCTTCACCAGATGCTGCAATGACCATTCCTTCCGAAACGCCAAAGCGCATTTTTCTGGGTGCTAGATTAGCGACAATGATGACTTGCCGGCCAATTAATTGTTCAGGTTGATACGCGGATTTAATGCCAGCAAAAATTTGGCGGGTTTCGTTGACTAGCTCTACTTTTAGGCGCAGTAATTTATCTGCTCCTTCTATTGCTTCGGCTTCAAGGATTTTAGCGATGCGTAAGTCAATTTTGTTGAAATCCTCAATGCTAATCGATTCTTTTACTGGTGCTTTGGTAGGGGTTGCTGCTTCAACATTGGGAGCAGGAGTGTTAGTGGATTTTTCAATATCTTGTTGCGCTGCCATTTTCATTGCCTCTATTTGTTTAGGATCAATTCGGTTAATCAAAGGTTGAAATTCGTTGATAATATGATTTAGCAAGGGGGTGTCTTTATCGTTCCATTGCAATGGAGCGATATTTAAAAAAGCTTCCACTTGTTCTGCTGTTTGCGGCAGAACAGGTTTTAAATAAATCATTAATACACGAAAGAGGTTAATACCGACGGAGCAAACTTCTTCGACTTCTTGCTGCCGATTGGCATCTTTTATCAGTGCCCAAGGTTTTTTTTCATCAATGTACTGATTAGCACGATCAGCTAATGCCATGATTTGCCTAATGGCATGGCTATATTCCAATTTTTTATAGCTATTGGCAATGCTATCACCCACACTGGCAAAATCTTGGTAAAGAGATTGTTCCGCGCATTGCGCAGATAATTTTCCAGAAAAATATTTATTTATAAAGCTTGCGCAACGACTGGCGATATTAATAAATTTTCCAACTAAATCAGAATTAATACGCTGAGTAAAATCATCAAAATTAACGTCTAAATCTTCGATACGGTTGCTGAGTTTGGCAGCAAAGTAATAACGTAAATACTCGGGTTGTAAATGATTGAGATAAGTTCTGGCTTTAATAAAGGTGCCGCGCGATTTTGACATTTTTTGTCCGTCGATGGTGAGGTATCCATTGACGAAAATAGCGGTGGGTGTTCGAAACTCTGCTCCCTCTAAGGTTGCTGGCCAAAATAGAGCGTGAAAATAAATAATGTCTTTACCTATAAAATGATATAGCTCAGTTTGGCTGGTTTTATTCCAATATTCATCAAAGTTTAACTCTTTTTTGCGCGCGCACAAATTCTTAAAGCTTGCTATGTATCCGATGGGTGCGTCTAACCACACATAAAAATATTTATCTTTCTCGCCAGGAATTTTAAATCCAAAATAAGGAGCATCACGTGAAATGTCCCATTCTCTTAATCCATTCTTGAACCATTCATCTAATTTGTTGGTCACTTGTTCTTGGAGATGACCATGACGTGTCCAGGCTTTGAGGAATTTCTCATAATTTTGCAATTGAAAAAAATAATGTTCTGATTCTTTTTCTATAGGCTTTGCGCCGGATAAGGTTGAGTATGCATTTTTTAAATCAGTCGGTAAATAAGTAGTGCCACATACTTCACAATTATCACCGTATTGGTCTTTGGCGTTGCAATTAGGGCATTCGCCTTTGATGTAGCGATCAGGTAAAAACATATTTTTAACGGGATCAAATAATTGCTTGATAATACGTTTGACTATATTGCCTGCGGCCAGATGTCGCTTAAAAATAGTTTCTACTAGTTGTTTATTTTCTTCTGAATGTGTTGTGTAGTAATTATCAAAACCAACATGAAAATCGCTGAAATCTTTCTCATGATCGTGTTGAACACGTTCTATCATTACCTCCGGTGACAGACCAATTTTTTCTGCTTGTATCATGATCGGGGTACCATGACTATCGCTGCCACAAATGTATATACAATCATGGCCAAGCATTTTTTGCAGGCGAACCCAGATATCTGCTTGAATATAGCCGACCATATGTCCAAGGTGTAACGGGCCATTTGCATATGGCAGCGCATTGGTGACTAAGATTTTACGTTTATCTGACATTGCTCCTTTCCTTACCTTGTTTGACTGCTGTGGCTTTTGATAAAAAGTGCTAAAGTATAGCAAATTTAAAATCCCGTGGAGAGTGTTGTGTTGCAGAATGTTACGTTGCAGAAAGAGATAGAGAATAAGTTAGCCCAATATGGCGATCCTTACTTAGGAATCGATTTGTTCGCTGCTAAGTCTGTGAAAAATGTCACGATTATGGAAGATAAGATTTTCATTGAGATTGTCCTAGGTTATCCGTACTTTAGTTTAAAAGATAAGATGATTACCTCAATAACAAATTTATTAGCCCCATTTAGTGCAGGAAAATCCCTTGATATCCATTTGGGAATGCAAATTGATGCTCATACTGGAAAACAAAGTGTGCCAGTTATTCCTGGCGTAAAAAATATGATAGCTGTCGCTTCAGGTAAAGGCGGAGTAGGAAAATCCACTATAGCCGTTAATTTGGCATTAGCACTGGCAAAAGAAGGAGCTCGAATAGGATTATTAGATGCAGATATCTATGGTCCAAGTCAACCCACCATGTTAGGCGCAGCAAGGGAAAAACCTGTTATCAAGGATCGCACCATTGAGCCTATTGAGCGTCATGGCATACAATCTATGTCAATCGGCTATTTAGTGGATTCCACTGCAGCGATGGCATGGCGTGGGCCTATGCTAGGTAAAGCATTAGAGCAATTAATGTATGACACTAAGTGGAATGCCTTGGATTATTTAATAGTGGATTTGCCACCAGGAACAGGCGATATTCAACTTACATTGTGCCAAAAGATGCCTGTCAGTGGTGCAGTCGTGGTGACTACACCCCAAGACCTTGCTTTATTAGATGTGCGTCGGGCTTGCGAAATGTTTAATAAGTTGAATGTTCCGATTTTGGGCGTGATCGAAAATATGAGTCATTATCACTGTAAGCAGTGTGGTCACGAGGAGAAAATTTTTGGGGAGGGTGGTGCGGCTAAATTAGCAAAAGAATATGCTCTCACTCATTTAGGCGCTATTCCGCTTGATCTACAGATACGGGAGATGACAGATGGCGGTCATCCTCTCATTGTTCACGATGCTGAAAACAGTCATTCTAAGATTTTTTGTGAACTAGCACGGAAAGTGGCTGCAAAACTAGCGTTGCAGACTAAGAACTATTCGATTAAATTCCCTAAAATTATTGTGCAACATGATAAGAAGGCGGAGTAAAACTTCATGAGCATCAAGTCAGATAAGTGGATACGGCGTATGGCACAAGAGAGAGGAATGATAGCACCTTTTGAGCCACGTCAAATTCGAAATGGGTCAAATGGAAAGATTATTTCCCATGGGACATCTAGCTATGGTTATGATATCCGTTGCTCAAGTGAATTTAAAATTTTCACGAATATCAACTCAGCGATTGTCGATCCTAAAAATTTTGCTTCTGAGAGTTTTGTCGATGTTATTTCAGACGTATGTATTATCCCACCTAATTCGTTTGCTTTAGCACGCAGTGTTGAATATTTTCGGATACCGCGCAATGTGCTAGTGATTTGCTTGGGCAAATCTACTTATGCGCGTTGTGGCATTATTGTGAATGTTACGCCGCTTGAGCCTGAGTGGGAAGGTCATATCACGTTAGAATTTTCTAATACCACGCCATTGCCAGCAAAAATTTATGCGAATGAAGGTGTAGCACAATTATTATTTCTTGAGTCTGATGAAGAATGTGAAACTTCATATAAAGATAGGGGCGGTAAGTATCAAGGACAAAAAGGTGTGACATTGCCGATTACATAAATGATTAAGCATTCTGCTAAGGCCGTCACCTTATTGTTTTTTAGCTCCAAACACGCCATCCATGGCGTTTAGGATTGCATCCTACAATCTAGTCGCCTAACTAGTCGCCTAAAAACAATAAGGTGACGGCCTTAGCAGAATTTTCGATGAATGATGTAGAGCGTTATGGATGCAAGCATTGTACTACAAGATATATTCTGATACTCTGACGACGAATCTGCGTCAAGGAAGGGGGTTGTATGAGAATGCAAAGAATAGTTGGATGTCTTATTTTTCTAAGCATTTTTTGTATAAGCGATGTTTATGCGAGACAGGCGCTTTTGTTATCTGGTTGGTTTGCAGGTGTGGGTGCGGGTGCGGCATTTCCGTCAGTTAGCCATAGAACAGACTTTGCTTGTTCTGGTATGCCAGGGTTTCCTGATGATAAATACGTTGCAAATAATGCAAAAAATTCACTTGAGCTTTTACTCACAGGTGGTTACCAGTGGCAGCGGGATCAAGATTGGTTGCCAGCTTATAGTTTAGGTTTGCAATATGCGTATGCGCAGCCGCGTGTTAAAGGCGTGATTTATGTGAATAACCTGCCTGACACAAGAAATTTTAACTATCGATATGATGTTGATCAACATTTAATCATGCTTAATTTTAAAGCGGATATTTACCGTTGGAACGAGCTGATGCCTTTTCTCGCTGCCGGCGTAGGTGTTGCTATTAACAACATGAATAATTATTCTGACTCGCCTATTGCAGGTGAAACGATATGGAATAGGCGGTATGGTTTTACCTCGGGTCACACTACACAGTTTGCTGAAAGTATCGGTGCTGGTTTGGATTATTGGCTTGCAGATAATCTGCAAGCTAGTTTAGGTTATCAATATGCTTGTACGGGAAATGTTAGATCGGGGCACGGCGAAGGAAGTTTATCTGCTGACCGTCTTACTAATCAGCTTTCTTTGAGCTCAGTTGATTTACAACTCGTATATTTTTTTAGTTAAAAAAGGTTTTGACACTTATGAAACTCTATCTTCGCTGTGTTAATTTGGCTTTTTTACTATTGAGTTTTCTCTGTTTTTCAGTCGATGCTTATGCAGTAGATCACCTGACTTGCTATCTGCAAAATGCAGGTATTCCAGCTGTTACTCATGTTGGTACAACCTATGCTAATACTTATCGATGTGACAATACTTATCCCAGCTCTTTTCCCGCGATCCAGCTAAGCGGAACTATTTTAGGTGATAAAGCAGGAGCTAATCTATCAGGAACGTGTTTGTCGCAAAAAATAGCGTCTGGTGGAACTTGTCAATTTGTGTTGAGTTATGATCCTCCTGTTTCTGGAAAACGTACACTGTATTTTCAAATATCAGTAGGTAGTCTTTATTTCATGAAGATGCCTGCTATTACAACTACTGCCTCAGCTGGAACAGATGTTCCAGCTAAAAAAGTTGTCATTTATAACAATTCTAATGAGACTATTTATCCCATCATTGAAGCGCCTATTTTGTTATTTGGAGATGCTTGGTTACAAGCTCAATTTGCACAAACGGACGTTGATACAAACAAGTATATACAAACGAAAATACACAGGGTCTATGTCAATCCAATAGCAGGTGTTCAGCCAGGTGCTTCGGTAGAAATAACAGTTCCATTTTATTCTCAGTTAGTTAGTCACCCTGATCCCACACTGCCTGATCAGTACATTGATTGGTGGAATGCAATGCGGGTCTATATTTATGATCATCATGAGTCACTGCAAGCAGTCTATGATAGTGATAAAGTAAACCCTGTTTTTCCAACAACGGCTAGTTTGGCTTGTGATCCAGGTTCTGTGTGTGAGCCATTGGCTGTTTACTCTAGTACTGTCGGCTTACCGTTAAATGATCCATATCAACTCACAGAATATACTTTTGCTAATGTGATCACCTCTCAAGGTGTGCCATACCCGATAGATACTCAATTTGTTGATTATGATATTTCTTATGTTGACCATGTTTATCTCTGCATGGCCATGGAGCCTCATGGTAATACTAATATTGGTTATACAGGTACAACTTTGGATATTCCTACCTGTAGAAGCAAGATTAACCAGTTTATCTCAGATAAAGACTGGCCAATTTATACTAAAACACCTCAATATCCTTATCCAAAAGTTCCTGGTACTTATAACGTCATTATTGGGAATCAGCCACTGACTTCTAATGACATATTCGATAGGATTAAACAAAAATGGAGTGCTTGTACAACAGATTCAAACGATCCAGAATTTACTCATTGCAGCCATGTCAAAGATTTATTCGACAAAAACTCGGGGAATTACCAATCATTGTGCTCTCAGCCCGCACCTACTTTAGATGAGTATCTGCAACATGTATATGGCTGGGTAGCATTTAACTGTGCAAGTCATGCTAATGATCTTCAATCTACACCTGGAGCAAACTATGAACAGGCGCAAGAAGCTTTCTTGGCGTTGCAGTACGACTATGAGCTGAATCCACCTCCATCAATATTATTTAACCCTTATGTAGAGTTTATTCATTCTTCTACTTACATTGGTATGAACGCCTATGCGTTTTCGATAGATGATGCTGTGGGCAATATGAATGAAGATGGGGATGGTGTGGTCATTGCTGTTGGAGGAGGTAATGGATTGCCTAATCCAAATGCATATGATCCTAGCAAGATCGTTAATGTTGGTTTAGGTGCACCATCTGGTTCAGATCCTACGTGGGTATTTTATGGTATATGCCAACCAACACCAAACAAGCAATTACCGACTGGCAGTTTGACCTTTAAGGTACAGACCGTAGAATTTCCTTGTGAAGTGAGTGTAATGGACAGTAATAATCATGTGTATCACTTCACCCTGATTGCTTCACCGCCTTTTGTGGGGGGGGACAAGGCTGATTACATCCAATGTGAGGGTGGTAATACCTGGTGTGAAGGGGTGAATATCAATTTTGTTACAGGACATGATGTCAGTACACCGCCAACCACGCCATTGGCTTCCACTAAGAATGGGTTGCTACCAAAGAAGAAAGCAAAATAGAGGTAAACCAGTTTGTGGCTGTAGACCACGGACGGCCACGGTACGATGCTCTGATTGGTGAATTGTTTCTCGGAGATGCGCAGCGTATGCAATCACTGAAATGAGCTTTCCATCTCATTTGGCGTAACCATTCACAGGGGTAGTTATAAGGCCCAAAAAACGGAAGCTGGTAGATAGCACCATTCAAGTCATCACGACGGCCTGCTTTGAAATACAATAGATGAGTTAAAATTGTAGCCTTTATTCCTTCGCTAGCTTCCCTCTTAACGGGCCTTCATGGCTTCGACATCGCAGAGTTTCCGTTTTTTGGGCCTTATAACTACCCCTGTGAATGGTTACCATTTGGCTGATAGTTGAAATCACCAACTAGTTTAGCACAGTACGTTCGCGGGATAGCTATAGGATCCTATAGCTATCCCCATGAACAAAGATGGATAAGTTTATTTCATTAATTGCAACCCTGCTTCCTTATAGTCTTGAACAGGGTTTAGTAATGCGATACAAAAAAGTACGCTAATGGACGCAGGGTTATTCGGTTTCATCCTCAAGATCAGCTTGAGAAACTACTTCAATTGGTGTTGCACGGTTATTATTCACTCTTTCACGCAATTCTTTACCAGGCTTAAAATGCACAGCATATTTGGGATTAGTGACTAACTTCTCACCTGTTTTGGGATTATGTGCACGTCGTGGCGGGCGGAAGTGAAGATTAAAGCTACCAAAGCCTCGTATTTCTATCCTTCCACCTTGGCTGAGTATATTACTCATATGATCTATGATGCGATTTATACTCAGAGCGACATCTTTTTCTGGAAGGTGAGGAAAGTGTTTGCTGAGTTCGCCGATAAGTTGTGATTTGATCAGCATATCCGTCCAGCAGTTGCTGCCTCCGTTTCATGGCTTATTCTTGCAATATAACTCAATGGCTTAGCATGTCAAGAGGCATGTTATTGTTTAATTGTAATAAAATGACTGGCGCTACCACTGTTTTTTTAATATTAATATAAAATTCATAAGCTTATAGTTTTTAGGGCGATCCGCTGGTTTTTTGTATTGAGGTGTCGTACTGCGGCTTGTCTGCAGTATCCAGGCGACTTAGCCTAGTCCAGTCCGTAACTAAACCCCCTTGTCTCTTCGGCCGCGAAATAGCAGTGATCCTTTCGAATTCAATTAGCGGCCTCCGCAAGGGGACTGTAGGACTATCTTTTCAAGGGGTTCACCAAACCTATACTGTTATGGGGTTGCTTTATCCGTATACTTAAGATGCGGAAATGTTTTTGTTGCTGAATAATACATTGTTAATCGTTCTTCCTATGATGTAATGCTTTTCATTCGCGAAGCGTTCGCTAAAATCTTGATATTCCTTGGTTCCCATCAGAGAAAAGATACGTTTTTCACTGTGCCATCGCTGCCAAAAAGTAGAGTCCTTAATCATCCACTCATCTGTATTTTGGTGCGCCATGCCATAATATAGTTCATTTTTCCAATTAAGAATGGTAATACGTTGTTCAAGATAGAATGGCAAATCTTGATAGTATTGGTTATAGGCAATGACCTCATCTTCAGCAGTTAAGAGGGATTTTAGTTTCATAGCGAGTGGTGCAATAGTGCGGTTATCAATAGATGGTATTGCGGCGAGCGAAACAAGCAGTAATAACCAGGTTGAGAAAATAGTGATAACAATAGATTTAGCTATGTTTTGATATGTATAAATATAAGCAGTCAGTGAGCTGATGATCAAGATTAAAGCGGCAAGATTAAGATAAATGATAGCTGTTTTAGGGTCAGGAATAGGAGTGTATTGTGGGTAGAGAGAGAAAACTATCGCAATGATGGCTGCTGCGGGTAATAAACACAGGTAACCAATTTTTATTCCTTGGTATTGATTGAGGCGAATCGATTGTTGTATGTAGTGGGCAGTTAAAATAGCGAGAGGAGGAAAAACAGGTAAAATATAGGGAATTAATTTTGATTTAGAGAAAGAAAAGAAGGTGAATATTAATAATGCCCACAGCAGAAAAAATATCTCAACTTTATTTTTTGTCCGTTGTTGCCAAGAGGTAGGCAGCGCTTTACTCAGTGCTTGTGGTAAAAATATTATCCAGGGGAAAAATCCAATCATTAAATTGGGGATGAAAAACCAAGCAGGTTGGTAATGCCCGACCTTCATGGTGGTATAACGCAGGAGGTGCTGCTGAATAAAATAAAAATAATAAAACTCTGGATTACGCTGGCCTACCAAAATATGCCAAGGGACAGCAATCAATAGAAAAAGTAGGACACATGAAGGTAAATACAGACGGTTCAAAATTCGCCACTCTTCCGTTAGTGCGATCCAGGAGACAATGATCATTGAAGGAAAAACAATTCCAATTAAACCTTTAGTCAAGACAGCACAGGCAGCAGCAATAGAGGCTCCCCATAGATAAAAACGGCGGGTTTGACCAGGAGGATGCTGCGATCCAAGTAAAAAAGAATAGAGTGTAGCAGCAAGGAACACCGTGACTGGTAAATCCAAGCTAATCATGTGCGCCATGACAAAGTATAAGATGCTGGTTCCGAGGATAAGCGCAGCTAATATTCCAGTGGTACGATCATATAATTTACGTGCTGTAACATAAGTCAGTAAGCATCCCAGTAACCCTAAGATTGCATTGATACTACGCAGAGACCATAGATTAAGGCCAGCTAGTTTAATTGCACCAGCCCCAAGCCAATAAAATAAAATGGGTTTTTCAAAGTATTTAATATTGTTTAAATGGGGAGTGATATAGTCACTATTCACGACCATCTCACGAGCGATTTCAGCGTAGCGGCCCTCATCTGGCACAAATAACGGGCGAACGCCAAGGAGAATGAAGAATAACCCTCCCAGGACAAGCAAGAGGAATAGGATATCAATTAACCAGGAATGATTTTGATGGTTTGGCAGCGGTGCGGGCTGCATATGCATTGTGTTTTACCTACTAGAATTTGGCAGCACAAAATCTATCATAACCATTTCAATTCGACGAGTGATTTTGACAATGCAGGTAGTGGAATTCCTAAGGCTTCATACCATACCAAGACATTTTTCTAAAATACTATATAATAAATACATTTTAATGTGGGATATTTAATGTTGAATATGAGAAAGCGACTCTTCATTGCTTTTTTAATGGCGTTTTTTTTTCCAATTACTCCTGCTCTTGCAGTGAAAGTAGTTAATCTTTATCAAGCCAGCATATCAGTGATTTCTCAATCTGGAGACATAAAAGAACAAGCAATAAAAGAAGGTTTTCTTGAGGTTTTAATAAAAGTTAGCGGGGATCCTCAAATAGATAAGAATCCTATAATAAGAGCTAGCTTGAAAAAAGCAGAGTATTATGTGCAGGAATACAGCTATTCATTAGCGACACCAGATTCTTCGCAATATTTGTTGCAAATTTTATATGAACGCAATGACGTGGATCGCTTATTAAGAAAAGCAAACGTGGCATATTGGGGGGAGAATAGGCCATTAGTCCTAGTTTGGCTGGTGGTCACTAATCAAGAACGTGATGCGGATATTGTGACGCATGAGAGACCTAGTGGTATTTATGCCAGCATACGTCAGGAAAGCAAAAAATTTGGATTGCCATTAATTTTTCCCATGATGGATGTAGATGAGGTGAATCAAGTTTCTCCTAACGACATTACTGTGTTATCAATGAGTACATTGAAAAAAGCAGCTAAACGCTATTCTCCGGATGCACTTTTAATTGGTGAAATTACTGAGCATGATCAAAATGTGCAGAGTCAGTGGCAGCTGGTTATGAGTCATACTCAATGGAGTTGGAAAATAGATAAAAAAACAACATCAGCAGTTATTGCATCAATAATAAAGCGAGTTAATCAAGTCATGATGCGAAGAAGCGGTGCTCTATCTAAAAATTCGGTGAAGCAAGTATCAGAGGAGCTTCCATTGCATATTACTCCGAATGTCATTCGGAAGGGCGCCGTTAGGCGCCCGCATTCCCGGCATGGGCATAATCAAAACTTGTGAAGAGATTTAAATGGAAGCATGCACTCATGCATAAATTGTCGCCTCAATTAACATTAGGTCTTAGTTTAAAAGATGAAGCCACATTTGCTAATTTTTATGCTGGAAAAAATAGTGAGGTGGTTACTGAGTTGAAGAAAACTGCAGCGGGACAAGGAGAACAGGTGATTTATGTCTGTGGTATGCGTGGGCAAGGTGCTAGTCATCTTCTTCAAGCATCTTGTCACTACGCACATCAACATCAGATGAGTTCTGTTTATTTACCATTAGCTAACTTGATTTCGCTAACACCAGAAATACTGAATGGTTTGGAGTTGCTTGGCCTTGTTTGCATAGATGATTTACACTTGGCAGCAGGCCATCATGATTGGGAAGAAGCTATTTTTCACCTTTATAATAGAATTTATGATTCAGGTGGAAAAATTATTATTGCAGCGAATGGGTTACCCAAAGCCATTAATCTTGGATTACTAGATTTAGTTTCGCGGTTATCGTGGGGGATTATCTTTCAATTACATTCATTAACTGATGCTGAAAAATTATCAATTTTGATTATGCGTGCTAATCGTCGCGGTATCAGTTTGCCTGAAGAAGTCGGTAAATATATTTTGACACATTGCCCGCGACATATGGGAACATTATTTGCTGCTTTAGATGTTTTGGATAAAGTATCGCTTGCAGCGCAGCGGCGTTTGACGATCCCTTTTGTAAAAGAAGTATTAGAAATTTAACGGTTAAGTGAGGTTTATCATGCCCCAGATCAAAGAAATAAAAGCGCGCGAAATTTTAGATTCACGTGGGAATCCTACGGTTGAAGCGGATGTCATCTTGACATCAGGTGAAATTGGGCGTGCCGCTGTGCCTTCAGGGGCGTCAACAGGATCGCGTGAAGCTCTAGAATTGCGTGACAGCGATAAAAAACGTTATTTAGGCAAAGGTGTTTGGCAGGCCGTTTCTTTCATCAATCATGATTTGTCCCAAGCTTTAAAAGGCTTTGATGTTACGCATCAACAGGAAGTGGACGATGCTATGCTTGCACTAGATGGAACAATGAATAAAGAAAAATTTGGAGCGAATGCATTGCTTGCTATTTCTCTTGCAGTGGCAAAAGCTGCAGCACTGAGTGACGGTCAACCACTTTATCAATATCTTGGCGGTCATAAAAATTATCTATTACCAGTCCCCATGATGAATATTATTAATGGCGGTGCGCATGCTGATAATAACATTGATTTTCAAGAGTTCATGATCTTGCCGGTGGGTGCGTCCACTTTTTCTGAAGCATTGCGTGCAGGGACAGAAGTGTTTCACCATTTAAAGCAACTTTTAAAATCCAAGCATTATAATACTAATGTGGGTGATGAAGGAGGTTTTGCACCTGACTTGCCGACTCAAGAAGCAGCAGTCGAGTTAATTTTAGAAGCAATATTACGCGCAGGTTATCAAGCTGAGAGAGATATTTATTTAGGACTAGATGTCGCGAGCAATGAACTTTACCGCGATGGTAAATATCATTTGGCGGATGGCAATCGTATGTTGTCTACGGATGAATTTATTGATTATCTTGCATGCTTTGCTGAACAGTATCCCATTATTAGCATTGAAGATGGCATGGCGGAAGATGATTGGATAGGCTGGCAAAAACTAACAAAGCGTTTAGGTGATAAGGTACAATTGGTAGGAGATGATTTGTTTGTTACCAATACTGTCTTACTACAACAAGGCATTACGCAAAAAGCCGCAAACGCTATTTTGATTAAGCCAAATCAAATTGGTACTCTCACAGAAACATTGGCTGCTATTCAACTTGCAAGATCTGCGCAATATAATACGGTGATTTCGCATCGTTCTGGCGAGACGGAGGATACGACTATCGCTGATATTGCTGTTGCGACCAATGCGGGTCAAATTAAAACAGGATCATTGTGTCGTACCGATCGTGTTGCTAAATATAATCAATTGTTGCGCATAGAGGAACAGCTTGGCAGTAATGGCAAATATGCGGGAATGAGTGTTTTTTCCCATCTGAACTTGAAATCTAACCTACGAGTGACAGGTTAATGTCCAAATGGAGTTTACATATAGCAGGCATCGTGTTGTTGGGAGTTCTCCTTTTGCTTCAGTATCACTTATGGTTTGAATCCGGTGGTTTGCGAGACATGGCAAAGTTGAAGCAAACGCTAGCTAGGCAAACACAAGAAAATGATAGGCTGAAAAAGCATAATGAAGCGCTTTTATTTCAGGTGCAACGACTTCAAAATAGTCAGGATGCAGTCGAAGCGCGTGCAAGAAATGAGTTAGGAATGATAAAAAAAGATGAAACATTTTATCAAATTGTGCACTGAATAGGGGTCATGGTGGCCAAAAGGAAAGTAAATGAAAATTTTAATTAGTAATGATGATGGTGTGCATGCACCAGGATTAATGTTTCTTGCTAACGCACTTGGTAAGATTGCAGACGTGACAGTGGTAGCACCTGATCGTAATCGTAGTGGTGTAAGCAATTCATTGACACTAGAAAATCCATTGCGTGTTGTTACTGCAGCCAATGGTTTTTTTAGTGTAAACGGTACACCGACAGATTGTGTCCATCTTGCCGTGACAGGATTGTTAAAAGAAATGCCGGACATGGTGGTATCAGGTATTAATGAAGGGTCAAATCTTAGTGATGATGTGCTTTATTCTGGTACTGTGGCAGCAGCAACGGAGGGACGGTTTTTAGGTTTACCCTCTATCGCTGTTTCACTCTCAGGGCCAAGGTGTGAGCATTATGATACAGCAGCAGAAGTGGCAAAAAAACTTATTGAGCGCTTACGTGAGACACCCTTGACTTCTGATACCATATTAAATGTCAATGTACCTGATGTACCATTTTCAGAATTACATGGCATACAAGTGACTCGCCTTGGTACCCGTCATATTGCAGAACCTACTATCAAAGGAATGGATCCTAGAGGTAGGAAAATTTATTGGGTTGGTCAACCAGGCCCAGAACAAGACGCAGGTCCTGGGACTGATTTTTATGCTGTTAATAGTGGGTATGTTTCAATTACCCCTTTACACCTTGATTTGACTCACTACAAGGTATTGGATGAATTGTCTTCTTGGATTCAATCGTTGCAAATAGGGTAAGAAAGCGTGAGAGGAAATAAATGGCAACGGATCCTAATTCATGTTACCTGGTTATGCGTAACTGCTTGCAGCGATACGGGTAATTTTGCACCTGTGACTGACTTAAGTCATATTGAACCGGTTCCTAAAGCTGGAATTCATCGCATTGTACAAGGAGAAACGTTATATGAAATTGCGTGGCGTTATGGGTTGGATTATCGTTATCTCGCTGCGCTAAATCATATTAAAGCACCTTATACTATTCAATCTAATCAAATCATTTATTTGAATCAGCATGCTCCAGTGCCGCAGGTATTAGTGAAAAAAGTGAAAAATAATATTGGTGCTATGCCAACGTCAAAAACTGATATTGCTTCTTCATTACGGCAGCCAGAAAAACCGGTTGCTAGCGCACAGAAAATGAATAGAGAGCCTAATTTTTCTGTTTCAGGCTGGCGTTGGCCTGCACAAGGAAGAGTCGTTAGTGCTTTTTCTGCAATGAATAAAGGAATTAATATTGCTAATCATTTAGGCGAGCCTATTTATGCTGTAGCGGGAGGTAAAGTGGTTTACAGTGGAAATGGGCTACGGGGTTATGGGAATTTGATCATTATCAAGCATAATAGTTTATATTTGTCAGCTTATGCTCATAATAGTCGTGTGATGGTCAAAGAAGGAGATTGGGTGAAACAAGGACAAAAAATCGCTGAAATGGGTAATACTGGATCAGAGAGAGTGATGCTGCATTTTGAAATACGCCGTGCAGGTAAGCCAATCAATCCTATTTCTTTATATTAAGGTCTGTTTACCATTGCTTTCTCAAGCTGAAAACGCAGCTATCGGCCCAAATTTGCGAAAATTTTCGTTAAGTAATCCCTACTATTCGCCTCAAATTTTTGCAAATTTTAACTTGATGGCTGCGTTTTCAGCTTGAGAAAGCAATGGTAAACAGACCTAATCTGGAATGCTTTTGAACAATTTATTCCTTATAACCAAATAATCTATGAGAGCTCAATTCAAGATATAATGAGCGTATAGATCATTAGACTCTTTGATAAGAGGGTATCATGCCTAAAAATAAAAAAGAGAAGCAACGAGATTCTAAAACTTTCCTTGATAAGAACAAAAAGGGGGTTCTTATTAAAGAGGGAATGGAAACGGATGTTGATTTAATAGAGGATGAGCCATTAGATGATCTGTCTTTATCAAGCCTTAAAGTGGAAGTTAAATCAGAGTTGAATTCGCACCCAATAAAAGAACAAGAAAGAAGCCATTCGTTTGATCCTACACAAATGTACCTTAAAGAAATTGGTTTTTCGCCTTTGTTGTCCGCTAAAGAAGAAGTTTATTATGGTCGTCTTGTTAAAAGAGGCAATGCTGCTGCAAGAAAAAAAATGATAGAAAGTAATTTGCGTTTAGTGGTCAAAATAGCACGTCATTACTATAATCGGGGATTAGAGTTTTCTGATTTAATCGAAGAAGGGAATTTAGGTTTGCTGCGTGCTGTCGAAAAATTTGATCCAGAGCGTGGATTTCGCTTCTCTACTTATGCGACATGGTGGATCAGGCAGACCATTGAAAGAGCAATCATGAATCAAACTCGTACGATTCGATTGCCAATACATGTATTAAGAGAGTTAAACATGTATTTATCAACAGCACGGGAATTAATGAAAACGCAAAATCATGAACCTTCTTATCATGAGATTGCGGAGGCATTAGATAAAACTATTGATGATGTAAAAGACATGATGGAATTGAATGAACATATGATTTCGTTAGATATGCAGATTTCTGGTGAAAATGTACCGGGTAAACCTTTAGTTGAAGCGTTGGCAGACAAAAGTGCTATGGATCCGGCTGAATTGCTTACGAGTGAATATCTGCATGAAAGTCTGGAGTCTTGTCTTGGTGAATTAAATGAGAAACAACGTGAAGTGTTATGCCGGCGCTTTGGCTTAAGTGGACATGAGCGTCAAACACTTGAAGAAGTGGGTCAAGCGGTCGGGCTGACGCGTGAACGTGTGCGTCAAATTCAAATGACTGCACTTAAATCTTTGCGCGAGATTCTAGAAAAGCACGGATTAAACGAGGATGTGTTGTAGTGTCACATCCAGTCGGATCCAGTCAGA
>JAHCAO010000013.1 GCA_019634835.1 Gammaproteobacteria bacterium | reverse complement strand
CTTTAACCATCTGACGAGCACTTTCTATCCCCTCTATCCCATGTTGAGCATTCACAATAGCTTCATGCAGTTCGGTCACCATCTTCCTTTTCTCTCCCGAATACTTAAAAAACTTGGTGACAGCATTGGCATGTTTACGTTTTTCCACTGCGCGCTCTGCGAGATCTAATAATTGAACAAATTTTCCTAACTCATCAAATCGATTATCGCTCAGTATTTTCCGGTATTCTTTTATCGTGCTAGATCCCTTGTTAGAACCAGAAAGCTTGAACAATCGCTCTAATTGTCCCTTAAACTTGTTAAATGCTTTCACTTCATTCGCATTGAAAGCAACCTGGATGCTCTTGATCGGCATACGACCAGGCGAGTATTTTTCACCCCATGTCTTCCTATTATGTTGAGGAGTATGCCCCACGATTCCTGGAATCGCTTTTATCTCATCATCTAAGAGTATTTTCCCTTTCTCTCCACTACTACTAATTTCCTTTATTTTTAAATTTGAATCAAATTTTTCTCTTTGTTCTCGTGAGCACTCAATCATTTTAGGTTGCCCGTCTACTGCAAGACCTACTTTTTGTTTTTTCACTTTACAATACCAAAGCTTATCTCCATTGCGTATATACACCCCCAGTGGTATTTTTTGGTTATTGTTTATTTTCCCTAGCGCCTCGTTAACATCCTTAGCAGAGAAGATGTGGCCTCCCTTAGTATCCTTGTTCTCAATACATACCACAGCACAATGGCACCCTTCACTTTTCGGTTTCCACATAGGAAAAAGATCCATTCCCTCTTGCACCACTTCACCTTCAACCTCCGTTGCTATGGTAGTGGCATTAGTAGTAGAGCCCACTCCACCTTCATGGGTAGTCGTCTTGCCTGCATTGTAGTCATTATTAGTACATGCAAAAGGGTCGCCTGCCACACCAACCACTACACGGCAACCTTCACAACCTTTTTCTCTTAACACCGCTCCAATCTCATCATCCAGCAGAGGTGCAGTTCCAATGGATTTATTAGTTTCAATAAATGGAATCCCCGTACCTTCTATATCTGCAACCTTACAAGACTCTTCACCATCTGTATAAACAATAGCTTTCAAATTAGTTAAACTACTCTGATTTTCTGCAATGATCTTTTTAAATGCTTGTTCAAAATATTTCCTCATGTTTTTTCCATCTGTCCCCTGGAATATTCCTGCAAATGCACTACAGCCCAATGCAGGGATCGTCAAAATAAATCCCTTTGGATTCTCCTCATTCGCTAACTTCAATACTGATAGTAATCTTTCACTCAGTAATGATTTATATTTATCAAAATCAACGTATTTATCAAAAAGATCTTTTTGTTGCTCTTGCTTTATCTGCTCCACAAAATCTTTTATTGACTGGCCTTTTGCTAGAGGTTTTTTCAAACATCTCTCAAGATCCATAGGATTATTGTCATTAAAGAGAAGAGCATTAAAGAAGACACAATCAACCTCCGGCCGACTATCTGGAGATATTAGGGTGTCTTTACTATTATTCCTTGTTACTTTATGATGCACTGTTACACTCTTCAACATCTTCTGCGAGTTAGCTAATAAATTATACTCCTTTTCTGTCCACCCCTCTTTTGCTTTCTTTGTACCATCTCCTCCGTCCTCCGGATAAATTGTTGGCTCAGCCGTCTGAAACAAACAGGCCATAAACTCCTGTGTTTTCATCTTCTGAATGTCCTTTCCTCCCTTCTTAAACTCTTTTAACTGATTAAACAATCTAATCCCAATAATTTGTCCGTATTTCCCCTCATCATAATTCCCTTCAAAACTAAGATTCCCCTCTTCCACAGCACCTTTGATATCCACAAGATACTTAGCAAACTCCACCTGCGTCTTTAAGCTCGGTACAATCACCACACCGTGCTTCTTCTCTTCACCTCCCTTTCTCTCCAACATACCCTGCCCCCGTTTTGCATTTTTTATGATTTACCCTTTTTTAAGTATAGATGACGGAATAGTGGTTGTTTAATTTCCGCTGAAGTACTTTTTTAGGTATACTTTCAACCGCTTATTGATTATTGCTGTACATATTCGGTTAACCCATTGAAAATGCTAGACTAGCCGCCATCTGGATACCGCGGACAAGCCGCGGTATCCAGATGGCACAGTGGGTAAGCCTACAACAGCTTAATAAGCAAGTTGTGACAAGAGGACTGAACGCACCACATCATCCCCTTGCGAAGGCCGCCTACTTAGGCTAAAAGTAGCGCTAAACTAGCGCGGCCGCAGACAAGGGGATCCAGTCACGGACTCCGTTGAACAGCAGCGGACCAGTTGCAGTACAACGCCTTATTAGTGGCAAAAAACCAACGGATGGTGAGCTAACCGATACTTATTTATTATTGATTATTGCCAAGCGGCAGAGGATTGTATGTTGAATTTTAATCATTTATCGGAACGTTTAAATAAAGTTATCAAGAACTTGACGGGGCAAGGACGCTTGACCGAAGCCAACGTCGAAGACACGTTACGGGACATCCGCATTGCTCTCTTAGAAGCAGATGTGGCACTACCGGTTGCTAAAGCATTCATCGACCAGATCAAAACCAAAGCGATTGGCAAAGAAGTCATGGAAAGCCTCAAGCCAGGCGAAGTGTTGATTAAATTAGTCCATGATGAATTAGTTGCCACCATGGGTGAATACAATGAAGCACTCCATCTCAAAACCCAATCTCCTGCAGTGATTTTAATGGCGGGTTTGCAAGGATCAGGTAAAACCACCACCGTTGCCAAATTAGCCCGCTGGTTAAAACAATCGCAGAAAAAATCGGTATTAGTCGCCAGTGCTGACATCTACCGCCCCGCTGCGATTGACCAATTAGCCACATTAGCCAAACAAGTGGAAGTGGAGTTTTATCCTAGCGATGCGTCACAAGACCCTATTCACATTGCTCATGGTGCGATTCAAACAGCAAAAAACAAAGTCATTGATATCGTCATACTCGATACTGCCGGCCGCTTGCACATTGATGAAGAAATGATGACCGAGATCAAACGTCTTCATGCTGCCATTCATCCTATTGAAACGTTATTTGTGGTGGACAGCATGACCGGGCAAGATGCCGCTAATACTGCCAAGGCCTTTAATGACGCTCTGCCTTTGACCGGTGTCGTACTTACTAAAACCGATGGTGATGCGCGTGGCGGTGCTGCGTTATCCATACGTCATATCACTGGCAAACCCATTAAGTTCATCGGTGTGGGTGAAAAAATGGATGCATTAGAACCTTTTTACCCCGATCGTATTGCCTCCCGTATCTTAGGGATGGGTGACATTGTTTCTCTGGTTGAAGAAGCAGAGCGCAACTTAGATAAATCTAAAGCGGAAAAACTCGCTAAAAAAATCAAAAAAGGTAAATCTTTTGATTTTGAAGATTTTCGGGACCAACTCAAACAAATTTATAACATGGGCGGCGTCATGGGCATTATGAGTAAACTGCCTGGAATGAACCAAATACCACAACATGTTAAAAGCCAACTGAATGATAAAAGGCTGGTCGAAATTGAAGCCATTATTAATTCCATGACACCCAAAGAGCGACGCTTTCCAGATCTCATTAAAAACTCTCAGAAAAGACGCATTGCATTAGGATCAGGAACGTCTATTCAAGCGATCAACCAATTATTAAAGCAATTTCTTCAAATGCAAAAAATGATGAAAAAGATTTCTAAAAAAGGTGGGATCATGAAACTCATGCGAGGAATGCAAGGGAAATTCCCATTTGGTGGTGGAATGCCTCCAGATACCTTATTTTAATTAACATATTAGACTTCAAATAATGACTAGCCTGCTAGTGATTGATTGTTATGAAAGGCTATGTACACCCTCCAACATATTAAGGTAACCGTTCGGTGATAGCCGCATCTGAGCAAGGTAGCTCTTTTTATTTTTTATATTCGGTCGCAAAAGACGTTTCCCTTCTGACTTTTGCTAAAGTGGACTCCTGCCCACTTTCCCTCCTATAAAAAATAAAAAGAGCTACCTTGCTCAGATGCGGCTATCACCGAACACTTACACATATAATAAGCCTTTCTTTCCTATAGGGATGGATAATATCAATAGAACCAAATTTGCAGAAGAACAATCCAGCAAAGTAGCTGCGATGCTTGATCTTGATAAGAAAGAAAATAAAAAAAATCAATCACTATCTAAATCAATTACCGTAAAAATAAAAAAACAATAAGAGTGAATGGAAATGCCTTACCTTATTTAGCGATCCACATTCGAAAGGTCTATTTCCGTGTCACTACCTTTCCCACCAGAACCATAGCTATACACTCGAATGACCTCATAATTATTCACATACTGGTATGCTTGTCCCCATGGATCCATTGGCACTACTAACAGATACCCCTTAGAATTCCAAAATTGCGGAATGGGTGGCTGACTAGGTTCTGTCACTAACGCATCAAGACCTTGAACGGTGGCAGGGTAAAACCCATTATCCAGCTTATATTTATTTAACGCACTATAAATTTTGTCCAGGTCTTGCTTTATCCTTTCTAACTGCTGCTGCCTAGATCCATACATTATCCTTGGAATAATAAAATAGGCCGCTATCCCTAATAACACAATGACCACTATTACTCCAAAAAAAGTAAAGCCTTGTACTTTTCGCATGACATCCTTCTCCTACAACCAAATTGAGGTGACACAGGCATATGACAATTTGTTTACAACGAGAGGTATTCTTCCTTTACCATTCACCACAAATTCCTGTCTGCGAGTGAATGATTCACATAACATACTCTTCTGCTCTCATTGTAAAAAACTCATCATGCACACGGTGACACTGTACTTACTCACACAAGTAACATAACTTATTGTGGCATAAATACGTTTGGTTTGTAAGAATGGGTTTCCTGGCAATCTGATTGAAGCACAGTAAATATGCTGACTGCTGATATCCCAGAATTGTTTCTGACTGTAGAGGCTGGAGCTTGAGTGGTTTGTGATAACCAGTGTAATTTTGGCTTGATCATCTTAACTAATTCTTGAATGAACTGGATGTCCATGGGACTAACCCATTTCATCTCCTTCTCATTAACAAATTTTTGAATCGAAGATTCACTGGCCTCTTCTTGTTGCACAATATAATTTGCAAGAATTAATTTTTCGCTTAAATAGGTTTCAAGGTTTTTCAATTGAGATTTCCAGTTTGATATAAAAAGAACCTTATATTTTCTATATTCATTAGGATTTAATTTTGATTTTAAATGATCCTCAAAAATGTCATGAAGAGATTTTAATACCATTGAAAAATCTAAATCACTATCATCTGTATAGGAAAATTGATTTATCAAATCTCTTACAAGATATTTTGTATGTAAAGGATCTTCATGGTTTTTTGAGAGGGTTTCTATTGATATCGATTGATGCGGTGCTGTTTCTTGATAACAATTTTTATACCATTTTAAGCGATTCATATGCCGCGTTGGATAAATCTTATTATCTATATTATTTTCTTCTTTGATATGTGAATCTAGAAATAATCTCTTTTCTTCATTTTCTAAATGAAAAGAAAATTCGGTTATTATGGATTTTATGAGTAAAAATCGTAACTTCTTTTCGTCAGAAAGGCAGGTGAAGTTTTCTTTTTCAGCTACAGTTAATCTCAATAAATCCATATCAGTTTTAATATTTAAATAAGGCAGCATAAATAGTTCAAAACTTGCGCCTTTCTGGCTTTTTTTCTTATTCCAACATATTGTTATTTCTTCTACCATATGATTTATTTTTTGCTTAGCCATTTCTTCTGTTACGCATAGAACATCTGCACACTCAGCTGCTAACAATTTTTTAAAGCACGTAACCCTATCGATATGAAAATCAAATCCATGATGGATAAAATATTCAGAACGAGTGAGAAGCTGCTGATTGATAACCTTTGAATGAGATAAAATCCTAAGCATATAGTTAGACAAGGCTTCAAGTTTTTTTGTGAGGTCATAAATATCATTGTTCAAATCTTTAATGTTTTCTCTAGCAATATCCAGTATTCTTCCTAGTTTTCCGCCATGCGGATCGATTTGTTGATTTGTATTTTTAGCATGGAAATAAACAGAGAGAAAATTTTGCAAGGTAAAGAAACTATCGATTGGAGTTTGGCAGGCTGCCATCAGATTTCTTGCTAAATTAACTTTAGTATTATGTCTTTCTTTATAAGGGTCCCAACAGCTTGACTTGTGGTTGGGAGCGAGTTCATTAGAATAATTTTCTTGTAAAGCTGTTTTGAGTTTTTTTTGAATGCTATTTGCTAATTCATATAATCTGTTTGTTTTTTTATTAAATGCTGAAATAATTTCTCTTTGTGTGTCAGCGAATACAGCTGGATCCTGAGTGGCGATATCATTGCTACTATTCATTTTAATCTCCTTGAATTTTGAATGTATTATAAAATTTGATAGTTAAGATTTTCTTAGTTGATACTTAAGAAAGCCTTACGATGACGAGATAACTTTAAGAAGATTGTTGTGCAGGATCGTGACTTTCTTGCGTTGTGGGAAGCGGTGTGATATCAGGAACCAGTATGGGCCCATCAATCTTTATTCCATCCAAGTCTGCTTTATCAATCTGAACAAATCGCTGGGTAATTTTCCGTGATGAAATATGCACCTGTTCAACATCTGAATGAGCTTGAGCAATACGTTTTGCAAGATTGTCCATACGTATTTGAAAACGCTCGAAGTCATCTGCAAGCATACGCAAGTGTTTTTGTATTTCGTGCACTTGTTTGCGAGTGGCTGCATCTTTTAAAACAGCACGAGCAGTAGTTAGAATGGCCATCATGGTGGTAGGAGAAACCATCCATACATTAGCGTTCTGCGCAAATTCAACAAGGTCGGAATGACGAGCATGAATTTCAGCAAAAACAGCCTCAGCGGGAATAAACATGACTGCCCCATCAGACGTTTCGCCGGGAATAATATATTTTTCTGCAATATCTTGAATATGTTTGCGTATATCAATTTTAAATTGTTTTTCAGCTTGTTGTTTTTCGACATCAGAGATAGAGGAATCAATAAGCAAACGGAAGTTTTCTAGAGGAAACTTTGCATCAATAGCAATGTTACCGGTTGGCTCAGGTAAAAACAACATACAATCAGGGCGCCGGTGATTACTTAGTTGATGTTGAAAACTAAAATGTTGTTCTGGAATCATATTATGGATAAGAGCAGATAGCTGTATTTCTCCAAATGTTCCGCGAGACCGTTTATCATTAAGAATTTCCTGCAAATTCATGACACTGCCAGAAAGCTCAGTAATTTTTTTCTGTGCTGCATCAATCAATGCTAATCGCTTGATGACATCACCAAATGTCTCATTGGTTTTTTCAAACCCTTCTGCAAGGCGTTTTTCAACCTGCTGGTTAATTTCTTTTAATTTAGTTTCGGTAGTTTGAGTCAGTTGGCCAAGGCGTGTTCCTAATTCTTTGGCATAATCAGACAACGATTCTTTCACTTGAGCACGGTTTTCCTGAACTCCTTTTTGCAGCGTATCCTGCAATATTTTTAATGTTTCCAATTGCCTCTCATCAAAACGGGAACGATGATTTGCGAATGCTTGTTGTAATTGTTCTTTTAACTCGGAAGATTGTTGAGTTTGTTCAACGCGTAAGTGATTAAAATTCATTAAAATAGATTGCTGTAAATGATTAGAGTTCACCAGCAAACTTTCTCGTAATTGTTGATCTGTCATTTGATGTTGTTTAGCTAACTGCGACAACTGTTCTTCAATATATTGATTGGCTTTTTTATGACTCGATCCTGTGATGATTTGCCTGATTGCCATGAATAATAAAATGATAAACATACTAGCATTAAGGCTGATAAATACGTATATCAATGGCATGAGAGTGGTTCCTTTTTACTTATTTTACGGATGCATGACGAGTTTTTTGCCGCAAGAGGCGAAAAACCCGTCATGCATCCTATCTTACTATCACTGCATATCGTGATATAGGTTGAATTTTTTTGATCAAGTCATGCTGCTTCATAAAATCAGCGAATTGTAACCATTCCCTACGATCAAAACTAGCCGGATCTTCTGCAAAATAAGGCATGGTAGCAAACCAAGCTTCTCGATTCACCTTATTATTCGATTCAGGATAAGCTTTTGCAAAATTCTGCCACGTTTGCTGCGGATGTTCGTCTATATATCTTACGGCTTTTTTTATTGCAGTAAGAAATTTTGGAAAACGTGCGTCGTGCATAGCGTTGGTATTAGCAATAAAAACAAGTTCACTATAGGTGGGTATTCCGTTTTCTTCTGGAAAGAAGGTAATCACTTTTTGGTTATTTGATTCTAAGATGGGGACTTCGTAATTACGCATGATTCCTGTGACAGCATCAACTTTATGTGATAAAAGCGCTTGCGTAAGGTTATAGCGAACATTAGTGAGTTCCACATCTTTATCGGTTAATCCTGCTTTTGAGAGCATGACTCTTAACATAATACCAGATAACCCGCTGCTGCTGGAGCCTATGCGTTTACCTTTAAGATCAGCAAGAGAGTGAATACCATTGTTTTTTAAGACAACCAGAGCATTTAATGGTTTGTCAATTAGCGTCCCAATTCGTATTAATGGCAATCCTGCGTCCACTTGCTCCATGAATTCTGGTTGATAAGTAATACCAATATCCGCTTTACCTGCAGCGATTAATTTAGGCGGATCAGTAGGATCTGCTGGGCCAATCAGTTCTACATCTAATCCTTGTTCAGCAAAAAAACCTTGTTGTTTTGCGATAATTAACGGCGCATGGTCTGGGTTAGCGAACCAATCAAGTAATACAGTAAGCTTTTGTGGCGGTAGTTTAGTTGCAAAGCTAGTTGAAGTCAGTACAGATAGTAAAACACAAATAGACATTAAAGGTAGTATTATTTTTTTTATCATTCAAGTTCTCTCCAGATCACTTAAGGATTCTCGCTGACAGCATAGGTGCAGGCAAGTTTTTTACAATGAGAAGAGACAGGTATTTTATATGAGCCATTCATTCGCAGACAGGAGTCTGCGAGAGCAAAACTCAATCAAGGAGGAGTGTGTTTTGCGGTGAAGGGTGAAGGAAAAATACCTGTCTCTTCTCATTGTAAAAAACTTGCCTGCACCTATGCTGTCAGCGAGAATCCCTGCACATCACTAATGAATGCAATAGATTGTCAACACAAAAATACAAGACTAATGCTAGGCTTATAATAACAACTAATGCAGCAAACATCACATCAATTTGCATGCGGGCATTAGCATTTAACATTAAATACCCCAATCCCCTGCTAGATCCCACCCACTCTCCCACAATCGCACCAATAGGCGCGGCAACTGCGGCAATTCGTATGCCTGCCGCAAGAGAGGGAAGTGCTGCGGGAAGACGTATATGCATAAAAGTACGCCATTGACATGCATTCATGCTTTTGGCGAGATCTAACCAACCTGCATGGGTTTGACGTAATCCATCGTATAATGCACTAGTGATAGGAAAGAAAATCATTAATACGGTAGTTGCGATTTTTGAAGCCAACCCATATCCCAGCCAAATCACTAACATAGGTGCAATAGCAAAAGTAGGAATGGCCTGACTCATAATGAGCACAGGCCAAAACCAAAATCTGAGCGGCCGAAAAAAGGTAATGACCAATCCAGTAACGCAGCCAAAAAAAATTCCCAGCAAAAAACCGAGTAAAGTTTCGATTAAGGTCGGGATAGTATGTAATGCTATTAAGTGACATTGTTGATAAAGCACAAGCAAAACCTGCCATGGTGATGGCAAGAGATAGCTGGGAACATGCCATAAAAAGACTATGCTTTGCCATAATATACTGAACACTATACAAATAAAAATACCACGCAGCATCACACTCATGTCATTTCACCTGTTGCTTTTGTTAACTCTTGAAATAATAAAGCCTGTAAGCTAATTACTTCAGGATCAGTCAATTCACGCGGTATGGAAGATGAGGGCGTTGCAACTATTTTGACGACAGCTGGTTGACCTTGCATCAAGTAAATATCATGGGCCAAGCGTAGCGCTTCCGTTGGATCATGTGTAATAAATAATACAGTCTTATTTCCCAACAATTCCACTGCTAACTCGTGCAGCTTATAGCGGGTAATGGCATCTAATGCAGAAAATGGTTCATCCATTAATACGACGGGTTTGTCTTCCACCAATGTGCGGACTAGTGCTGCACGTTGCCTCATGCCGCCTGATAATTGTTGTGGATAAAGGTGAATGGCCTTAGTAAGACCAACTTTATCTAATAAAGATTTGGCTTTTTCAATTTGAGCAGCGCGAGAGTATTTTGTATGACGACGTAGTTTGAGGCTTAACGTGACATTCTCTAAGACATTTAACCATGGCAACAATAAATCTGTTTGTGCCATATAAGCAATTTGTTGGTTAATAGGGATTTCATTATTAGTTAAAATGTTACCATGAGATTCTTCTTGTGGCGTGGTTAATCCTGCTATCATTCGCAGTAAAGAGCTCTTTCCAACGCCACTTGGCCCGAGCAACCCTGCCCATCTACCTGCAGTTAACTCAAGGTGAATGCCAGAGAAAATACATTTATTGCTGTATGAGAGTGAAGCGTGATTGATAGTAATAGTAGGAACGTTCACTACTTCCTCCGTCGGTATAAACCGCATCAGGTTTAAAGGGTCGTCTCGGTATGAGACCTCTCAGCCTTATGGCGGCTCCCCTGAGTGTGAAGTGAATATAGTGGGAATTGGGCTGAAGTGCAAGTGTCACAAACGCAATAAGTCATTGACTAACGCAATCACTAAGATGAATAGAATCAGTGTAAAACCCAAGCGGTATAAAATAGAGGTCACTTGCTCAGGTACAGGCTGGCGAAGAATGAATTCAATGGTTTGAATAAATAAGTGGCCACCATCTAATCCAGGAATAGGCAACAGATTAATGACACCGATTGAAATACTTAAAAATGCTAGAAAACTGATAAAAGAGAGGAATCCATAATTTAATGCGTCGCCAGCAGTGTCAAAAATCGTGATAGGCCCGCCTAAACTTTGCAAAGATAATTTTCCTGTAACTAACTTACCAATGAGCAGAAAATTAAAATAAGTGAAGTCATAAAGTTGCCTCCAAGCATGAGGCAAAGCTTCTATTGGACCATATTTAACTTCATTGAGTAATTCTTTTGGCCAAGTGAACTTGGGCCCAACCCCTAGATAACCTGACTTTTGAAAGAATAAATTGCGTTGGTATCCAATCGTGATAGGAAGCGTGATAATTTTATTTTGTCTTTCAATGGTGAATGTGACAGTTTCATCGGGATGTTGAGTAATCATGGTAATTAATTCATCCCAATTTTTGACAGGCTGGTGGTTAATGCTAATGACTTTATCATTTAAATGAAGCTCGCCTGATGAAGCCGGAGAATTTGCAGCAATATTACCAATAATTAATGGTACAGTGGGAGCATAAGGCGTAATACCTATGCTGGTCAGTGGATCCGGTACCAGGCCATCTAAGCGCCAATGGGATAAGTCCAATAAATGTGTATCAGTGCCTGCTGAATTCCGTACTTCGATTTTAATTTGGTCTTGATTACCAGCGTGCGCAATCAGTCGCAATATGAATCCAGCCCATGTTGATGTGTGATAATCATCCACTTTAATAATTTCTTGATTTGCTTCTAAACCGCCATTGGCAGCAATGGAATCAGCTGTGACAGAACCAATAATGGGTTTAATCGTAGTGAACCCAATCATAAATATCATCCAATATAATATTAAAGCACATAATATATTGATAAGAGGCCCAGCAAGAACAACAAGAAACTTTTTATAATAAGGCTGCGTGTTAAAAGCCAAGTGAAGCTCATCTTGAGAAACAGTACCTTCACTGGCGTCCAGCATTTTTACATAACCACCAAGTGGTATGAGTGCAATGACATACTCAGTGCCTTTTTTGTCATACCACTTCAATAATGTTTTGCCAAAGCCAATGGAAAAGCGAAGTACTTTAATCCCTAATAATCTAGCGACAGTGAAATGTGCATATTCATGTGTACCGATGACAAAAAATATGGTGATCAATATTCCAATGATAGAAATTAAAAAATGAATCATTCAGCACCTTACATTTTATTTGACATAATTCCCATGTTTTTCAAGCGTACTGTAATTTTCTCTGCAGATGCTAAATCATTAAATGGACCAATTTTCACCTTATATAAAGTTTCTTTTGTGGAAGGAGCATGGATGACAACAGGAGCTGAAGTCAGTGTACTCAAGCGTTGTTGTAATTTTTTGGCATAAAATTTGCTACGAAATGCGCCAACTTGTAAATAAACAAGATGGGAATGATTTTTGCTTTGCAGGTTTTTTTTATGTGACTGAATGGAAGCAAAATGATTTTTATGCGTAAAAACAGGATGAGATGTTGGTTTTTGTGATCCAGCAAAAAATGGCTCTGCACTATGATAGGAGTATGGGTTGATGGCCTTGATTCTGACGGGAGTCGTGCCATGTCCTAGCATGCCGAGCTTTTTGGCGGCAACGTAAGAAAGGTCAATCAGCCGATTTGAAACAAAAGGCCCACGGTCATTGACTTTAACAATGACCTTGCGTTGATTGTTTAAATTAGTCACTTCAACATAAGTAGGAAGAGGAAGGGTTTTGTGTGCAGCAGTCATGCCCAACATGTTATAAGGTTCGCCACTCGATGTTTTTCGCGAATGAAATTTTGTGCCATACCAGGAAGCGGTGCCGGTTTCTTCATAACCATTACTGGATTTCATCGTATGGTAATGTTTGCCAAATACAGCATAAGATTTTACATTACCATATTTTGCAAGAGGCTCAGGCTTAGGAACAGCGTTGGGAATTTTTGTTTCATCAACGTAAAAATCTGGCGGCCCGTCATTCCTCGCAATATGTTTACAACTACTCAAAATAAGCATTAGCAAGGAAAGAAAAATGAGTTGAAATAAGTGAGTTGTCCTTAACATGTTGTTATCCCTTATTTAAACGTTCTCTCAGAGTCTTGATATAATAACTTAACTGATAAACAGCCATAGCATACAAATCACTTTGATTGTAACGTTTTATTACATAAAAGTTAGGAAACCCTAACCAATATTCTTTGCTATAGCGATTATCTAATTCTATGACTCTGACTTTAAGATTATTATGCAAGACTTGAATTTTGGGGATCACACCATATCTTGCTAAATCTGAAATTTTAAGAGGTTGATTTGCGTTATTATAACGCATTAAATAATTATAACGATCTCCCATGACAACAGCTTGCACCGCAATGGGCTGATTGGTGGTCCAGCCATGTTTGCTATAATAATTTGCAATGCTGCCGATGACATCTACTTCATCATTCATTAAGTCAGTTCTACCGCTTTTAGAAAAATTCACTGCATAATGCCGGTAACTACTTGGCATGAATTGCGGCTGCCCGATGGCACCAGCATAAGAACCCATGATTTTTAATGGATCAAGATTTTCTTCGCGTGTTAGTAGTAAAAATTCAGCTAATTCCTTACGGAAAAAAGCGGCACGTGGAGAGTGATTGAAAGCTAAATGGCTCAATGAATCAATCACGCGATACTCCCCTGTTTTTTGCCCATAACGGGTTTCAATGCCAATAGTGGCAACAATAATACTGGCTGGCACGCCAAATTCTTTTTCTGCTTGCTCTAATGCAGAAGCATATTTGTTCCAGAATTCCACACCATGTGTAATTCGCCATTCATTGACAAAAAGCATTTGGTACAAGCGCCACGGTTCTTTTTCCAACGGTTTATTGATATGCCGAATGACTTGTGGGCGCAGTTTGACTTGTTGGAATAACGTGATCAGTTGGTTTTTATTAAAACCATGTTTTTGTACCATGTATTGAATGAATTCTTGAACATCGCTACGGTTGACAAAGGTTTCATCAGCATAAGCCAAGGTGGTAGATCCGGCAAATACCAGCAGTAAAGCTAGATATACTTTGCGCATCATTAATCGAAGCATTTATATGTCCCTTACAGCGGTTTCCGCTGAATCTTACACAATGAAATGTTCTTATATCCTAGTGTTTCACTTAGGTGTTCTCGTCATGCACCCTTTTACTTAAGCGTAAGAAGAGAGAATGGCAGCTTTCCATACTAAGTTGTCCTACGAGTCAAGTGGTCACTAACTTTCTATGCGTTTGAATAGACATCAGGATACCGAAACTTGCCATCACCGTCACCATTGATGATCCTCCATAACTCACAAGGGGTAATGGAATCCCCACTACAGGTAGTATACCTGTTACCATACCCATGTTAATGAAAAACGAAATAAAAAATGTTAGCGTGATACTTCCAGCTAATAAACGCGTGAAGGTGTCTTGAGCATTGACTGTGATATATAACCCGCGGAAAACGACTAACATGTAAAGAAAAATCAGGATCATGCTGCCAACAAATCCAAATTCTTCCCCGCACACAGCAAAAATAAAGTCCGTGGTATGTTCAGGTAAAAAATGTAGATTGGACTGTGTTCCATTTAACCAACCTTTACCAAAAATACCGCCCGATCCAATGGCAATTTTAGATTGAATGATATGATACCCTTTCCCTAACGGATCACGTTCAGGATCAAGAAAAGTTAATACACGGTGTCGTTGATAATCATGCAAGAGGTGCCACACAAAAGGCGTACAAGCCGCAATGGCGGTGAGCGAGACAAGTATAAATTGCCAACTTAATCCAGCAAGAAATAATACGCTAGCACCAGCTATCGCTAAGAGAATGGCAGTCCCAAGATCGGGCTGTTTAGCTGTCAAAATAGCAGGGATTAAGATGATAGGAAGAGCGATAAAAACCGACCTCAGTGTAATGGGTAAATCAATTTTATGATAATACCATGCCAAAGTGAGCGGTATTGCTAATTTCATGATTTCAGCAGGCTGAAATCGTGTGAATCCAAGGTTAATCCAGCGTTGCGCTCCTTTACCAATGTGTCCGGTAATTAAGACCACAATTAACAATATTAAACCTATAGCATAAATCCACGGCGCCCAGCGTTGCCAAGCAGAAGGAGAAATTTGTGCAAAAACAAACATCACGCAGAATGCAAAAAATAAACGCAGGGCTTGAAACTCTATAGAGTGGACTTTTTGATTGCTTGCACTATAAAGAATAATCAATCCTGCCGAGCATAGCAGTAATAAAAATGCTAAAAGCGTTCCATCAAGATGAATATGTTGCCAAAATGTCCTATAGCGCGGGTCGTGTACCGGTTTTTTTAACTTGAATTTCAGATTATCGGTCAGCATGTTGTTGACCTCCTAAATAATAATCGAATATCTCACGAGCTGCTTCTATAGCATTGTTACTATGTTCAGTAATAATTGCGATAGCAATTTTAGGATTTTCAACAGGCGCGAATGCAATGAACAGATGATGATCGCGCAGTCTTTCCGGCATGTCTTCTTGCTTATCTGTCTCGCTAGGATTGCGGCGCCTAGACAAGGCGGCAGTTCCAGTTTTTGCTGCGATAGTATAAGTATAGCGACGCCCAAAGAGCTGATAAGCTGTGCCCTGTGGTGAGTCTACCACGTCCTGCATAGCTTTAATAATATCATCCCAATATTTATCCTCTTTAAGCTGTACAGCATCAAGTGATAAGGGTGATTGTGGTATATAAACTTGGCCTGGTATTTGTTTGCCAAGCAATAAGTAAGGCATAAACCGTTGCCCGCGGGTTGCGATGGTTGAGATGGCTGATGCCAATTGTAATGGTGTGGCTAGCATATCACCTTGACCAATGCTGGAGATGACCGTATCGCCTGGATACCAACGCACTCCTTTGGTTTTGCGCTTCCATTCTGGTGAAGCAACAATACCTGGCAGCTCGCCATCAAGATCAATACCTGTTAATGCACCGTAACCAAATTGAGTAAGAATATCTGCAATACGTTGAATACCCATTTTCATCGCTAATTCGTAAAAGTAGATATCGCAAGAAATGGAAATTGCCCGAGTAAGATTGACTCTACCGTGGCCATTACGTTTCCAATCATGGAAAACATGAGAGCTATTGGGTAATTTAAACCAGCCGTTATCATTGATGGTATATTCTAGCGTGGTTGCTCCAGATTGCAGTCCTTCTAACGCAATATAGGGTTTAATGGTTGAGGCTAAAGGATAAAGTCCACGTAATGCCCGATCATATAATGGCTTATCTTCAGATTTTTGTAAGTCTTGATAATCTTTTTGACTAATACCTAATACAAATACATTGGGATCATAAGCAGGTTCACTGACCATAGCGAGCACTTGTCCTGTACTAGGCTGAATGGCGACAATGGCGCCGCGATGTCCGAGCAATGCTTTTTCCGCAGCAAATTGCAAGCCACTATCAATAGTAAGATAAATATTTTTGCCTGGTACACTACTGGTTTTTTTTAATACTCGAATAGGTTTACCACTAGCATCATTTTCAACTTCCTCATAGCCGACATTGCCATGCAGTGCTTCTTCATAATATTTTTCTATCCCCAACTTACCGATATAGTGACTCGCGCTATAATTGATGGGATCAATTTTACCTAGTTCTTGCGCATTAATACGTCCTACGTAACCTAACACATGACTAAAGCTTTCGGCGTAAGGGTAATGTCGCATCAAACGGGCTTTAATTAAAACACCTGGAAACCGGTATTGGTTCTCAGCAAATTGCGCGACCTCTTCTTCACTCAAGCGTAGTTTGAGCGGAATCTCATCAAACCGGCGATGCTGTTTCAGCTGTTTTCTAAATTGACTAATATCACTATCATTGAGTTGTATGATTTTTCCTAATGCGGCCAGTGTTTTTTCCATATTGGTGACTTGCAATGGAATAACATCTAAACTAAACACGGGAATATTTTCAGCCAATAATACTCCATTACGATCGTAAATTAGACCGCGAGTGGGTTCTACAGGAACTAAGTCAATAGCATTTTTTGTAGACAAAGTGGTGTAAAGTAAATTTTTATAAATTTGCAAATAAGCAAGCCGGAATATCAATAAGCTGATTAAAAAACAAATCACGATCAATGCCACCATAGAACGTCGGGTGACTAATTGAATTTCATGATAGTGATTTTTAATGGAGATCCGTTTTGGCATGGTTAAAGTCACTAGGTTAAATGGATGCATGACGAGTTTTTTACAGCAAAAAGAGAAGGGCATTTTGTATGAACAATTCACTTGCAAACAGGAGTCTGCGAGAGCAAAACCCAGTCAAGGACGAGTGTGTTTTGCGGTTAATTGTGAATGGAAAATATCCTTCTCCTTTCGCTGTAAAAAACTCGTCATGCATCCGATTAAATAGGGTCTTATATGGTCGAGTCCATATAAGACCCTAGTATATCTTACAGAAATTGAGGAAGCGACACCCCTCGGAACCAACCTCAATATAAGTCAACCTTAGAGGAACAACCTACTAAGAAAAGCGGTAACCAATATCTAGAACCAGTGGCATGGATAACCCTGAGTTATGCTCAGCTAAACAGGCATTTGAATAATGCACAGCATGGACTCCTAGCAAAAATTGATCTGCTGTGCCAAAAGAAGTGCCCATACCAATCCGATCTTGAAATGCAAAATGAATACCTAGGTTACGATTATCTATACGTGTGCGGCTGAGATAAGAAAGACCAATACTCAGCTCTAAGTAAGGTAAAAAGAGCCCACGTTTTTTGAATGTATATCGTATCACAGGTGCAACAGAGTAAATATTAAGATCGGTGTAATGCGATTTATTTGTGGTCCAAAAATGAGAAAATCCTCCATCAAAATAGATATTAAACTGCCGCCACTGAAATTTCTGCGGATCATAGTTCAACATCAATTGGGCTCCACGAAGATGAGAAGGTTCTTTGGAAAGAGCAGCAATAGATAAAGTTGCTCCATAATGAGGAGCAGCAATACTCAGGCTTGGGAGCAGCAAAACAACCGCGATAATAAAAATCAACTTCAAACGTTCCATGTAGGATGGCATCTTTGTCTGCACCGCGAAGTTTGATGGTAGCATGTTAAATTTAGAGTGACAATTAGAGTGAGCATCCAACCTAGTACAGCATCAACCTAAGTTTGACCCTACAGAGGTCGGTCCGAGGGGTGGCATAGGTCAACTCTTTTTGCGCGCAGCCTGCGAGCACAAAAAGAGTTGACCTATGACAGGACCCCGAGGCTTTGTCACTACAGGTCAAACTTAGGTTGATGCTGTACTAGGTTGGATTCTTCTTAAATCCTAATGCAGCTAATCGTGCAGCTAAACTGGGATGCGTGGAAAAAATATCGTTGATGGAAGTGAATGATTTAATTCCTGCTTCTAATGGATCGTAAATGTATACTTCACGACGTATGTTTTCATGCGGTGTTCGGTTGTAATCAGACGCATATTGATCACGGTTTTGTGAATAATCGGTAGAAATTTTAATGAGTGCGGAAGCAAGCGGTCGATTAGTTCGCATGAGTTCAACAGATCCTGCATCAGCCATCAGTTCGCGTGTGCGGCTTAAGTATAACAGCAGCAATAAACTGATGATAGGCAACGTGTAACGCAAGATAATAATGATCATCGCTAAAGAATGACGTGAGCGCCCCTCTGAAGACCGACGGCTTGAAAAAATGGCATTGTAAAACAATATATCTAGTACCATGATGGACAGATTCGCAAGCAATGAGGCAGTGAGTGTCAATTTAATATCAAGGTGACGTATGTGGCTTAATTCGTGCGCCATGACAGCTTGTAATTCATCACGATTCAATTTTTCTATTAATCCGCGAGTAATAGCTACCATAGCAGATTTTTCACTGTATCCGCTGGCAAACGCATTCATATAATTTGCATTGATGATAAAGACTCTTGGCATATAACGCAGACCTGCTGCAATCTTCATTTCTTCCACTACATTATATAATTGTTGTTCAACCGTATTTTGCGCTGTGGCGGGTGTAACTTCATGGTACTCGGTACCGAGCAGCATCAATTTATCATATAAGGTATAACTGATGAGTAGAGAGACAGCTGCAATGACCAGCATAATACTAGTGGCAATAGGAAAGATTTGGAGAGTAATTAGCGCGTGAAATATTTGCGAAAGAGCTGCTGAGGGATAAGTAATGGAAACCATATACATATCCACCAACATACCGATTCCTGCATAAATCAAAAAAAATAAAGTAATGACAACACGGGTGCGAAAATTATTGCGGCGTAACGTAGCGCGCCAATCCGCTGTTGATATTGCGTAACGATTTAGATTATCTGACATAGTGTGTGATTTATCATAACTTCACAGTGTAAGCTTCGTGTTCAGCAATTTTTTGCTCACTTAGCTGCCAATAAGGAAAATCAAAATCTAATTTGCTGCGAAATGCACTGACTACGACAGAATTAGGAAATGATTTCTTGCTTGCATTGTAAATTTCAATACTGTCGTTGAACGATTGTTTGGCGTAAGCTAATTTATTTTCTGTACTGACAATTTCTTCTTGTAGTTGTAATACATTTTGATTGGCTTTTAGATCAGGGTATTGTTCAAACACAACATTCAAATGTGTTGCAATACTAGAAATTTTATTTTCTGCAGCAATGCGGGTTTTTTCATCTCCAGCCGCATGAGCTTGTTGTGCTTGATTGCGCAAAGCCACGACTTCTTTCAGCGTGGTTTTCTCATAATCCATGTATTTTTTCACCACGTTGATCAAGGACTCAAACACCTTGAAACGTCGGTCTAATTGGACATCAATTTGTTTTTGATTATTGCGAACAGCTTCAATTTGTGCAATCAGCCGATTATAGGTCAGGATGATGTATCCAATGACAACTAACAAAACAAGCAATAAAATAAGAAACATTATCAATTTACTCCTGAATGAGGAAAGAATATTATCCAATGCAATACAGGTGGATGCATCCATACAAGTATTAATTATAACATTTTGTTTTATTAGCCTTCTAGAAGAATGAAAGGAAAGATCATGTCCACAAAAACGATTGATTTAACACCAGATTTATATGCTTATCTCTTAAAGGTATCACTGCGCGAAAATACTGTACTCAAAAAACTGCGTGAAGAAACCCATAAACTCAGCCAGTATGTGATGCAAATTTCACCTGAACAAGGCCAATTAATGGCGTTGCTCATTGAATTATTGGGAGCAAAAAAAACCTTGGACATCGGGACATTTACGGGTTATAGCGCGCTTGCTGTTGCATTAGCATTGCCTAGCAATGGTAAAGTAGTAGCATGTGATATTAATGTGGAGTGGACGAATATGGCCAAGCAATTTTGGGCCATGGCAGGTATGGCGGAAAAAATAGAATTACATCTTGCACCTGCATTAACCACGTTACAAAAATTAATAGACCATGGCGAAGCGGAGACTTTTGATTTCGCGTTTATTGATGCCGATAAAAATAATTATGTGCATTATTATGAAGCTGCACTGACATTACTCAGACCAGGCGGGTTAGTGGCTATTGATAATGTGTTATGGAGCGGCGAAGTAGCAAACCTAGCCAATCAAGATAAAGATACCAATTCCATTCGTGCGTTAAATGAATTCATCTTTAAAGATGAGCGAGTCAGCATGAGCCTTGTTCCTATCGGGGATGGGTTAACACTGGCGAGGAAGCGATAAGAATTCATGATGCAATAACCAAGATTTTACTTCCATCTGTTTTCCACTCGTTGCACCAGAATAACCGCCTAAATGGGTAGCAGCAATGACGCGGTGACAGGGAATGATGATAGGAATAGGGTTAGTACGGCAGGCTTGTCCAATAGCGCGCGGGCTGGTCTGCAGCTTCTTTGCTAGCGTACCATAGGTGAGCCGCTTACCTGTGGGAATATCTTGCAACGCGTGCCATACGTGTTTTTGAAATACGGTGCCATCAAGGTGAAAGTCTAAATCAAATGTATGTTTTGAACAGGTAAAGTAAGCAAGAAGTTGAGAAGCGACCTCTTTACTGAACGCATCATCAGGTTGTATGAGATCTACAGTTTCGGGTAATAACGTTAATCCAGATAATTTATTATCGTAAACAGTGAACCCAATTTTGCCAAGAGGCGAAATAATAACAGCAGAGTAGATAAGTTTAGACATTGAATAGATTACGATGAATACATAGCAACAAAAAGGCCCGCGCTTGCAGGCCGCAGTTTGATTTAAATCATTAGAATCTGTTTACTCTGCACTGGAGTTTTTATCAGTTTCTTGTTCAGACTCAGGATTTCCCTTCTGTGTGGCAGTTGTTCCCAATTTAACGGTTAGTTTTTCTTTAATTCTTGCTGCACGGCCGCTTAATTCGCGCATGTAATAAAGCTTAGCACGACGTACATGTCCACGGCGCTTCACTGCTACGGAGTCAATCGTAGGACTGCAAGTTTGAAATACACGTTCCACTCCAACACCGTGTGATATTTTACGTACGGTAAAAGAAGAATTATAACCGCGGTTACGTTTTGCAATCACAACACCTTCAAAAGATTGTAAGCGCACACGCTCACCTTCTTTGACTTTAACCTGAACGACAATGGTGTCCCCTGGTTCAAACGCAGGCATAGCCTTTGTAGTCTGCATAAACTCAGTTTCTAACGCTTGTATAATTTTGTTACTCATTTTTTTTCATCCCCTAACAAGACGTGCAATTTTATACATATTTAAACAATATTTCGAGCATATTTTGTATATATCCAGGAATTTTCGCTGAAGGTAGTCCACTCTATTGTTTTTAGGCGACTGGATGGCAGGATGCCATCCTAAACGCCATGGATGGCGTGTTTGGAGCTAAAAAACAATAGAGTGGACTACCTTCAGCGAGAATTCCTGGTATATATCAGTAGCATTTTAATTTTGGTGTTTATGCATGATGCAAGAATTCTTCAATAAATTCAGCTAATAACCGCAATTCTTCTTCACTGAGCTGTTTTTTTGCTAATAAGTCAGGTCGTCTTAACCAAGTTTTACCTAGTGAAGCTTTCGAACGCCATCGTTCAATTTGCTTGTGATGCCCGCTTAATAGCACATCAGGAACCCTGCCACCAGCAAAATTTTCTGGTCTAGTATATTGAGGGTATTTTAATAAGCCAGTAGTCAAGGAGTCTTGTGCAACAGAATTTTCATCTCCGACCGCACCAGGCAACAACCTAGTCATCACATCAATCATAACTAGGCTAGGTAACTCGCCACCCGTTAAAATATAATCGCCAATGGACCATTCTTCATCTATTTCTTGTTCAATGATACGCTCATCAATTCCTTCATAACGACCAGCTAACAGAATAATAGATTTTTTGCTTGCTAATTCATGAGCTGCTTCTTGATCAAATCGTCTGCCTTGCGGGGACAAATGAATAACCGTAGGTGGTGCTGGAGCGGCTTTTTTTGCAGCATGAATAGCAGCTTGCAAAGGTTCTGCCATCATAACCATGCCAGGTCCTCCTCCATACGGCCGATCATCCACGGATTTATGTTTATCTGTTGCATAATCCCGCGGATTCCAGCATTGTATTTTTACTAAGTTATCTTTTATGGCACGCCCAGTAATCCCTACTTTTAATACCTGGAATACTTCTGGGAAAAGACTGACGATACCAAACCACACTTACAATAACTCCCAATCTACGTGGATTTCTTGCTTAGCCAAATCAACTTTTATAATGACTGTGCCTAACAGATACGGAATGGCATGTTCTTTTTCACCTTTGATAACTAGCACATCATTTGAGCCAGTTTCCATGAGATAAATGACTGTTCCTAATACCTCACCATTTTTATTAATCACAGTTAGTCCGATGAGATCGGACCAGTAATATTCATTTTCTTTCAGTTGAGGTAATTGTGAACGAGCAACAGCAATGGTTGCGCCAGTGAATAAACGAGCTTCTTCTGGTGTATTGACACCAGCTAATTTAGCAATGATGCTACTTCCATGCATTCGGCCAGAATCCACCTCGACTGCAATCCAAGTACTATTTTCATGCTTTATATACCATGGACGGTATTCCAATATGTTAGCGGCATATTCCGTGTAAGCATGAATCTTTAACCAACCATGAATGCCATAAGTGGCGCCAACTTTCCCAACAATGACATGTCCTGTCTCTGCATTTTTCATGGGATATTCTCAAAGAAGGAGCCTGTCGTCACTGAAACATGACGACAGAATATACTTAGGATCCTAAGCTGTTTCTGCAGCAGATGCTTGGGTGGCAGTTTCTTTTTGAGCTTTCATTAAATATTTAACGCGATCAGATGGTTGAGCGCCTTTAGTGATCCATTGTTGAATACGTTCAACATCAATTACTAAGCGTACTTCCTTGCCGGATGCTATAGGGTTGAAATAACCAACTTGTTCAATGAAGCGGCCATTACGTGAACGCTGCTTGTCAGCGACAACAATATGATAAAAAGGGCGTTTTTTTGCTCCGCCACGTGATAAACGAATCACTACCATGATATAAGTTCCTCTGTAACAACAATAATTATGAGCATTAAGGCGCTGAATTATACGTTACTTTTCTAGGCTTGCAAACCATCAGTAAAGCAAATCGCTGCTACAGTTATGCTGTTACAACAACTAGCTACTCCTACTAAGGCTCCAACTCTTTAATTTAGGCCGGACAATTTACATACCACAAGGTCCTTGGCTATTTTGGTGATTTTTTGTATAATGAGCGTAATTTTATTGGTACGTTAAATGAGTACTGGGAGGATAAATGAGAAAATTCATCATAGTTACTGCAGCAATTTTAGCAACCACGTACGCATTTGCTAATGCTCAATCCTTAGGTTTTAGCAAAAACTCTCCTCAGCTTAAGTCTTTAGGTGCAGCGTTTAAAGTACACCCAACTGTTGCTCCTAAAATTAATCCCAATGATATTACGATGGGATATGCCGGTGCGGATGTTTCACGCAGACCTACCATTTCATCACACACCACCACAGCTTAATCTAGCATCTACCTGCGTAACATTAGGGCTCTAGATATCTAGGGCCTTCTTCTCGCTGCAAAACGAGTGTAACCGGTGCAAATGAACGACGATGCACACGACTTGAACCATGACACTGTAAGGCTTTTACATGCATGGCGGTGGGATATCCTTTATGTTTGGCAAAACCATAGCAAGGATATTTCTTATCCAACATCAACATAATTCGGTCACGCAATACTTTTGCCACTATAGATGCGGCGCTAATTGCAGGCTCTAACTCATCACCTTTTACAATAGCCTGAGAAGGACAAGACAACACAGGACACTTATTACCATCAATCAAAGCAATACTGGGCGCAACAAGTAATCGTTGTACTGCTCGCTGCATAGCTAACAACGAAGCTTGTAGAATATTAATTCGATCTATCTCAATCACCGTAGCCCTGGCAGCAGACCACGCTAAAGCACGATGACGAATCTCTTGAAACAACCGTTCTCTTTGCTTCTCTGATAGTTGCTTTGAATCTGCCAAACCCTCAATGGGACGCGCTGGATCAAGAATCACGGCTGCAGCAATCACCGGACCTGCAAGCGGTCCTCGCCCTGCCTCATCAACTCCCGCAATGAGATGTTTGCTTGATGTCTGTTGTAGTGTTTGCATTTTCTGTCCTTATTACCATCGCCTCCAATGTCCCTAACCTCTCATCTTTGTTAATGGATCCTTCCAAAACATGTTTAACAACAAAACGAGGTCTCTTTCTCACCTCTTGGTAAATTCGACCAACATACTCACCCACCACGCCCAACCCAAATAGCACAATACCCAACAAGAAAAACATGACTGCGAACAACGTGAACACACCCTCTACTTCAGGACCAACGATAAAACGACGCATCATTAAAAAGATAACAAAAATAAAACTACACATTGACACGATCAGGCCAATCATTGTAAAAACCTGTAGCGGAAATACTGAAAATCCTGTGACAAGATCGAAATTATAGCGAATTAATTTATAAAAATTATAGCTAGAGGTACCCGCGCTACGCTCTGCATGAGCCACGCTCACTTCGATTGGGTTTGACGCGTAAGTCAATGCAAGAGCAGGAATAAAAGTACTACTTTCTCCTGTTGATGCCATTAAATCCACAATATGACGACTGTAAGCCCGCAACATACAACCTTCATCTTGCATCCTTAGTTTTGGCATCATCCAAGCACGAATGCGATTATGCCATTTCGATACTTGCAATCTCCACCATGAATCTTGTCGATCTTCGCGATATGTATTGACTACATCATGACCCGCTTCCATGGCAGCAACTAATTTATTTATTTCTTCAGGAGGATTTTGTAAATCGGCATCCATTGTAATGACAATCTGACCACGCACCCGCTCGAATCCAGCCATAATTGCCATATGCTGACCAAAGTTTCCATTAAATTCTATGACACGGATTTGATCAGGACGACGACGATGTAATTCTTGTAATATTTGTGATGATCGATCAGTACTTCCATCATTAGTTAAAATTATTTCGTAAGGCTTGTTAATTTTATCTAAAGAACTCGTTAACCGGGTATATAATTCTTCAAGTACCTCTTGTTCATTATGAACAGGGATCACTATGCTAATATACGGACTTTGCGCCATATCAATAACCTATGTTTAAGAAAGACCCAAGGCGGGGAATTATATTATGATTAAGCAGGCGAAAATAGTCTAAAAGCGATTTTTATGAATAACAAAACCCTACGCGAGATTTTCTTACGTTTCCACAAGGCAAACCCTTGTCCGACTACTGAGCTAGTCTATCATAATCACTTTGAGCTACTGATTGCTGTTATTTTATCTGCTAGGGCCACTGATAAATCAGTCAATAAAGCCACTGTCACATTATTCCCCCTGGCTAATACGCCCGAAAAAATGCTGAAACTTGGGGAAACAGGATTGAAAGAACATATTAAGACCATAGGGCTTTATGCTAACAAAGCCAAAAATATTATTGCTACGTGTAAACTACTCATTGAAAAATTCAAATCAGCCGTTCCTCACCACCGAGATAACTTAGAATCTTTACCAGGCGTGGGCCGCAAAACAGCAAATGTTATATTAAATACTTGTTTTGGCGAACCAACCATAGCCGTTGATACGCATATATTTCGTGTCGCTAACCGGATTGGACTAGCGAAAGGAAAAACACCAGCCGCTGTGGAACAACAATTACTTAAAAATATCCCTGATGAGTTTAAACAGAATGCTCATCACTGGTTAATTTTACATGGCCGCTATGTTTGCACAGCACGTAAACCCAAATGCCCAACCTGCTTGATACGTGACTTATGCGAATTCAAAGATAAGACAAAACCAGATAAATAGAACTACTTGTGCAGACTAGGACGTGTTATGGCGCTATCTACTCGCTTCCATTTTTTTAGAGCCAATGACTATTCTCTGAATGTACCTGTTTACAAACCCTAATAACCGTAATGCCAGCTTGCGCTGGCACCCAGGTTTTTTCCTGCCTTTTCTTTCTAGAAATAATAATCAAACTGCGCAGTAACTGCATTATCTGCCTTACCAGTTTGTGCTCTAGATGGTGTATCACCCGCTCCAGTTGCTACAGCACTTGCCGCATATTGACGGTCATGTCTAAACTCTAAACTTTGTAATGTGTTTCGCATCAAAGAAGTGTTTAACACAATTGAAGTCCGAGTTAACGGCAAACCCATTGCCAATGACTGACTGGTCTTTGCATAACCTATACCAATCGAGCTAGGCTTATTATCTAATATAGGGAATGAATAAGCCGCTTCAAGATCATAAGCATTTGGCTTAGCACCATGCCCATTATATGACATATCGGCAGGGTTAAAGCGGTTTGCTGCCGTCACATATTCACCAATAAAGTCTATGTGTTCACCCAAACTCAAGGTAGCGCGGGCATTATAGCCTGCAACTTTATGCACAATTTGTTCATACTCATGGAACCCCGTGCCGAATTGCATACCGCCGGAATCCGCAATATTAGCAATCCATCCACCACCTACATTTCCATGAATAAACTCACTGCCAAACTTATAACCAAAATTCAAACCACCATTGTCAACTGTAGCAACAGAGTGATTATGGCTATCACCGCGGAACACATAGGCAGCACCATAAAAAGCGTTCTTGTCTTGTTGTTGAAAACCTACCAAGATGGAGCGAGCTTTGGTACGAGCCAATAACTTGGTTAAAGGATCGCTAACCATCACACTAGAATAAGTACCAAATGGAACATAAAACTGCCCAAAGCTAGTATAAAACGGCGAACAAGTAAAATTACCCAGTGTCACGAATGCTTTGTTGACAAAGACTCTCGAATTAGCAGTCCGATAATGACTACTAGACTGAAATACCGTGTCTAATGGCGCACCGTTATCGTAGCTAAACTCAATAAATCCTAAAATCCATTCGCTTGGCCCGAAAATAGTAGCATCAAAAGACACATTTGTGAGGTCGATATCAGTAGTGCTTGGGCCACCGCCATGGTTAGTATAATTTGCCTGACTTTCAATTACGCCGCTAAATAATAAATGCGAATGAGTAGGCGTGGTGCCGCTCGCGCCACGCGTAACATGTAATTGATTCAGGATTTTTTTACGGATGCTAAGTAATTGTGCATCCGTATTCACGCTAGGACTATTGATAATTAAATTTGAGCCAGCAAATTGCAGTTCTAATCCCACATAAGGACCAGTTGATACAAATGCTTGTCCTGGGACATCAGGATCAAATGGGAGGTACTCTATATCTTTACTAATTTGCGGTACAGAATGTTCATCACTCGTATTAGTAGTTGCTACCTGATGATATTGATGGTTTGATTGATTTCGATTCTTTACTCTAATTTGACTTTTAAGCGATGCCACTTCTTTTTCTAATCTTGCGACCGAAGCTTCCAGCGACTTAGATTGGCTTGTGGCAGCCATTGCTGGAGCAGCAATCCACCCTGCCATCAATAAAACAATCGCAATTGGTTTCAATTGGGCTTGCATTTGGGTAACTCCTTATTGTTGTAATTTTCTACTCAATGTGTGTGTTTTAATGTGTGTACTCAGGCCTTGTCTCACTAGGCCAATAAAAAGTAAACGAGAGAAGCTATCAAACTTATAAAAACAAAACAAGATTAACAGAGAAAAAAAACTAGCGGCCTGCTCACCAATTGTTCATATAAAACACCCTCTACTCATGCTACAAGAAACTCGTCATGGCACCCTAACACACCTAAAATGAAAACCCTGCGGGTATATATTGCTATTACGATCTAGACTCCAGTAAACTTGCAGTTTTGTGTTAATCATAATCGGTTTTATATGAATATGTTTTATATGAAAAAATCATTCGAATTTCTGCTCGATAGCATCGCTGCTATCTTGCTTGGGGTTGTTCTGACTTTTGCCTTTGCCCCTTACGAGATTTTTCCACTGGCCGTTGTAGCACCAGCAGGGTTACTAGGATTATGGATTAAGACATCGTATTCCCTACAACGTACTCTTTGGCTCGGATTTTTCTTTGGTTTAGGGTTATTTGGTGCTGGTGTTTATTGGATCTTTACCAGCATACACTTGTTTGGCGGTGTACCAACCATTTTGGCAGTCTTTATCACTATCGGCATGATAGCCGCACTCGCTGCATTTCCTGCTTCCGTTGGCTATCTCCTTAACCGATTTTTTCCTGCTAATAATACACAAAAAATGATTTACGCTTTTCCAGCCATATGGGTACTAACTGAGTGGTTACGCGGGTGGCTTTTTACTGGATTTCCCTGGCTTTTCCTAGGTTATAGTCAAACCAATTCCCCCTTAAAAGGCTATGCGCCTATCATGGGAGTCTATCTTGTTTCACTCGCTACCATCGTGAGTAGTGCTCTTGTTGTCAATACCATAATTAAATATAAACAAAAAGATTTTCGGTCTACTTATTTAAACCTACTCACATTAAGCATCATTTGGATTCTAGGCGGACTCTTTAGTCTAATTCCCTGGACCCGACCACAAGGCGAACCTATTTCTGTCGCATTAGTACAAGGTAATATTCCTCAAGCAATTAAATGGTCTCCTGAGCATGTACAACTCTCCTACGACCGTTACGTAAAATTAACAGAACCGTTATGGGGCAAAAATAAACTGATCATTTGGCCTGAAGCAGCGATTCCTGTGCCCTTACAAAGCACAGAATCATTCATTAATGCAATGGATGAGAAAAGCAAAGCAAGCGGCTCCACTCTCATGCTAGGCATACCCATTCGTACGCCTGACGAAAAAGGTTACTACAATACTATTGTCGCCCTAGGAGAGAAAAAGAATAAGGTCTATCTCAAACGCCATCTTGTTCCCTTCGGCGAGTACACACCCTTAACTGAATTCTTCTCTAGCACATTAAAGTTCTTAGACATCCCAATGTCTGAAATGATTTCAGGGAAAATGAATCAGAGCCCTCTCACTGCCAACAATATAAAAATCCAACCTTCTATCTGTTATGAGATTGCATTTCCCGATCTTACCCGATTTACAGATAAATCCATTAATATGCTACTTGTTGTTACAAATGATGCCTGGTTCGGTGACTCCAATGCAGAGCCTCAACATTTACAAATGGCAGCTATGCGCGCATTGGAACTGGGTAGGCCTGTCTTATTTGCCAGCAATGATGGTATCACCGCAATCATTGGCCCTAACGGAAAAATAGAAGCTGCCGCACCCCAACGTCAAGCGACTGTACTCAGCACCACTGTTCAACCCATGTATGGCATCACGCCATGGATGCAGAATGGATTTGATCCTATATTATTAATTTTAATCTGCTTGCTTTTCATGGCAAATCAGTCAAAAAAATATCTTAATGAACGAGTAACCGATGGAAGAACAATATAACTACCAAGAAATTGAAACAAATGCACAACGTTATTGGCATGAGAAGAATTGTTTCCAAGTCATAGAGGACATGAATAAGGAAAAATTTTATTGCTTATCTATGTTTCCTTATCCTAGCGGCAGTTTACACATGGGACATGTGCGCAATTACACGATAGGTGATGTCATCACGCGTTACCAATATATGTTAGGTAAAAATGTCATGCAGCCTATGGGTTGGGACGCATTCGGGCTACCAGCAGAAAATGCCGCCATTAAAAATAATATTCCTCCAGCTGTATGGACCCGGCAAAATATCCAGCATATACGCCATCAAATGATGCAAATAGGCTTAGCTTATGATTGGAGCCGTGAAATCACCACTTGTGATCCTGAGTATTACCGTTGGGAGCAATGGTTTTTCTTGCGTCTTTTTAAAAAAGGTCTTGTTTACAAAAAAAACGCGGAAGTCAATTGGGATCCAGTAGACCAAACTGTTTTAGCGAATGAGCAAGTTGTCAATGGCCGAGGCTGGCGCTCAGGCGCCCTTGTGGAGCGCCGAGAAATACCGCAGTGGTTTTTAAAGATCACTTCTTATGCTGAAGAACTCCTTGATGACTTAGACACACTAGAATACTGGCCGCAACAAGTAAAAACAATGCAGCGTAACTGGATTGGACGCTCCCAAGGCATTGATATCACATTTACTATTCAACACCACGACCCTATCACCATTTTCACCACACGCCCTGATACGTTATATGGTGTGACTTACCTTGCTATTGCACCGCAACATCCGCTGACAAAACAATTGGCTGAGCACCATCATGCTCTCAAACAATTTATTGATGAATGCCGCAATGTTAAAGTAGCTGAAGCAGACATCGCCACCATGGAAAAACACGGTATACCGTTGGGCATTACAGCCCGCCATCCATTAACCAAGCAGGAAATTCCTGTCTGGGTTGCGAATTTTGTATTGATGGAATATGGTTCAGGCGCATTAATGGCGGTGCCCGCACATGATCAACGTGACTTAGAATTCGCTCATAAATACCATCTACCGATTAAGCAAGTTGTTGCCCCCACAGATGGATCACCTTGGGATTTCACAAAAAATGCATTCACTGAGCCTGGCATATTAATGGATTCCGCTGAATTCACTGGATTGACTTCAGAACAAGCATTTAACGCTATCTCTACTCACCTGGAAGCGTTAGAAATAGGCGAACGGAAAATCAATTACCGCTTGCGCGATTGGGGCGTTTCAAGACAACGCTATTGGGGAACACCTATTCCCATCATCAACTGTGTTAATTGTGGTGCTGTCCCTGTACCTGAAAAAGATTTGCCTGTCGTATTACCAGAAGACATACAATTTACAGGTGTTTCGTCGCCATTAAAATCAATGCCTTCTTTTTACCAAACCACTTGCCCCAACTGCCATGGCCCTGCTGAACGTGAAACTGACACTTTTGACACTTTCATGGAATCTTCTTGGTATTACGCACGTTTTGCCTGTAAAAAACAAAACAAAGCTATGTTAGATGGTCGTGCTAATTATTGGCTACCTGTTGATCAATATGTTGGTGGCATTGAACATGCTGTCTTACATCTTCTTTATGCACGCTTCTTCCATAAACTGATGCGGGATGAAGGTTTGCTAAACACGGATGAACCTTTTCTACGCTTGCTTTCTCAAGGCATGGTGTTAAATAACGGCGCTAAAATGTCTAAATCCAAAGGCAATGTTGTCGACCCACAAGCTTTGATCGAGCGCTATGGCGCTGATACTGTACGCCTTTTTATGATGTTCGCCTCCCCGCCGGAGCAAAGCCTAGAATGGTCAGACAGTGGCGTGGAAGGAGCATATCGCTTTTTAAAACGGTTATGGGCCTTTGCTTATGAAGCAAAAGATATGATTTCTCAATGCAATCGACTGCCAAACACTCCTCTTCTCGACATGACAAACTGGGAGAATGCTAGCGCTGCACAAACAGAGGTATTTCGCCAGCTGTATGACATTTTGGACCAAGCCAAATTTGATTATGAACGGCAACAATACAATACCGTGGTATCAGGCTGTATGAAAATACTGAACCTCTTAACAAAAATACCCGATGCAGCTGATCCAGAAATTAATATTCGCGAAATAATCACGCACAAAGGGTTTAGTATTTTGTTACGCTTGCTTGCCCCTATTACACCACATATTGCACACCAATTATGGCTCGATTTAGGTTATTCAGGAATTATTTTGAATGCCGCATGGCCAAAATCAAGTCCTATCGCGTTCAAGGTTGATACCATTGAGCTAGTTGTTCAAGTGAATGGAAAATTACGCAGCCGTGTTCGTGTTCCTCATGGAGCAGATAACCACGTGATTGAAAACAAAGTCAAGGATGATATCAAAGTACAACAAGCTATTAACGGAAAAATGATTAAAAAAATCATCACTGTGCCAGGCAAATTAGTCAATGTTGTGACGGGAGAATCGTGAAATTTAAACATAGCCTGACTTTTAAATTCATTACATTATGTTTAACGCTGATGGCACTGGCTAGCTGCGGCTTCCATCCACAAGGCGAAACACAGCTAGCTATGCCGTTACATCAATTGTATTTACAAACACCGGATCCTTATGGCCAGCTTGCACGCAGTATTCAACAATATTTGAAAATGTCAAAAGTACAATTAACCGCATCCCCAGCTGAAGCACACACTATTCTTTCTATTCTGCACGACGACACTTCTCAAGAATTACTCAGTGTCAGCGGCACGCAACAAACTCGTCAATATACGCTTAAAGTCACTGTCATATTTGAAATTAATGATGCAAAAGGTAGAACGATTGTCAGTCCGCAAACACTGTCTGAATCGAGGACTATCACCGTACAATCTAACCAAGTTCTTGGCAGCAGTAATGAAGCCAATCTATTTTATCAACAAATGCGCCATACGCTTGCGTATGCCATCATAAATCGGATTGCATCAAGAGAAATTACAAAAAATATTGAGCATGCTTTTTCTTCGACCAAAGATTTAAACAAGACATGAAATTAACTTATTTTCAGTTGGAACCACATCTTGCAAAACAACTTGCACCTATTTATATCATCAGTGGCGACGAGCTATTACTTAAACAAGATGCTATCCATTTAATCCGCAAAGCTGCAAAAAAAACAGGATTTAGTGAGCGAGTACGTATCACACCCGAAGCAGGTTTTGACTGGGAAACACTTTATTCCCTGCTATATTCCGCATCATTATCAACTGAGCAGCGGTTATTCGAATTGGACTTTCGGGACATAGCACCCAATAAAATTGCTGGAAAAATTTTACAGGAATATGGAGAAAGACCATCGCCTGATAATCTTTTGCTAATTGACATAGGAAAAATCGATGACAAAATTGCAAAAACCGCTTGGTATAAATCCTTAGAAAAAAATGGCATTGTTGTCACAGTCTGGCCTATTCCCCGCGAGCAACTTCCACAATGGATTCACCACCGTGCAAAAAAATATAAGTTACAATTTAACCCTCACGCAGCAAATTTATTAGCCGATTATACAGAGGGCAATTTAGTTGCCACGGCACAAACCATAGAAAAAATTTATTTACTGCAGCCGCAAAAACCTATTGATGCTGATCTTATTGAAACAGTGTTAGCAGATGAAAGCCGTTTCACTGTCTTTGATTTTGTAGACGCTTTAATTGCGAGAAATCAACCTAAGGCCTTGCGTATCCTTGAAAGCTTAAAACAGGAGAGTATCGAACCTGTATTGATTTTGTGGGGAATCACACGTGAGCTGCGTCTTTTAGCACAATATGCAGAGCAATTAAGCCAAGGTTTGACTTATGAACAATTGTTTCAAAAACAGCGTATTTTCCCACGCCGTCAACCCTCTGTCCGTCATTTCTTAACAACATTTACTGTTAAAGATTGTTGGCGCCATCTTAGTCATGCTGCAGAAATTGACCGTGTGATTAAAGGCGCAGAAAAAGGAGATATCTGGATGAGTTTACAAATATTTTGTTTGCGATTAGGTTAGCGTGTCCTAACCTCATTGACAGCATGTCAGGAACTCGCTGAAGGCCGACACCTATTGTTTTTAGCTCATGGGCGTAGTCATAGGGTCCCAAAAAACGGAAGCTCTGCGATGTCAAAGCGATGAAGGCTCGTTAAGATAGAAGCAAGCGAAGGAATAAAGACTGCCATTTCAACGAATCTATTGTGTTTCAAAGCGAGCCGTCGTGATGACTTGAATGGTGCTACTTATCAGCTTCCGTTTTTTGGGACCCTATGACTACGCCCATGAGCTAAAAACAATAGGTGTTGACCTTCAGTGGGAATGCCTAACAACATGTTATAATTTACCTAATCATCACAGGTCGCTACAGCCATGCACCAGACACATAAAGCCATAGGCATTCTTGGCGGAACATTTGACCCCCTTCATCTTGGTCATTTACGAATGGCGCTAGAACTTTATGATTCCCTAGACTTAGCCAAAGTACATATTATTCCCACTTATAAGCCTATGTATCGCAAGCAGCCGGTTGCCACACCAAAACAGCGACTAGCGATGGTCCAATGCGCCGTTGCAGATGAGCCTGCCTTAATTGCTGATGACCGTGAAATTCGTCGTAAAGGCACTACTTATACAATTGATACCCTAATCGAAATGCGTGCGGAAATGCCAGAAATACCTTTTTGCTTATTGATGGGAATTGATGCTTTTTTAGGGTTCCCTAGCTGGCATCGATGGAAAGAAATACTGGAGTACACACACATCGTTGTTGCACACCGGCCACATTATCATTTGCCTCAAGCAGGTACCATTTCAGAACTGATTAATGAACGTATACAGAAAGAAACTTCTTTTATCCACGAAAATATAGGCGGAGGTATTTTACTACGCCCGATCACAGCATTAGAAATTTCCGCTACAGATATTCGAAAACAGATTGCAATGGGGAAAAATCCCAGGTATTTATTGCCAGATAGTGTTTATCATTATATTAAACAGAATGGTACCTATAGGGTCTATTGACAATTCGCTAGACTGAGTTACAAATGGCTAATTTTTGAGGATCGCAGCGCAGTTTATATAGAAGTAAATGAGCAGCGAACCACAGAAAGTCCGCTATTTCTAACCAAGATAGTAGAATTGTCAATAGACCCTGTAGTATAAGTCAAATATGAACTTACAACCTCGCATGAACCCGGACATATGATATGAAATCTGAAGATTTACGTGACCTTGCCATAAAAGTATTAGATGAGATGAAAGGTATAGATATTGTGACGATGGATGTTCGTACTCTCACTAGCATCACTGACTACATGGTTATTTGTACAGGACGCTCAACTCGCCACGTTAAAGCACTAGCTGATAGTGTTGCTGTTAAAGCAAAAGAGCAACAAGCACCATTAGTACGAACTGAGGGAGGACGCGAAAGCGAATGGGTACTAGTGGATCTTGGCGATGTTGTCGTACATGTTATGCTGGCTTCCACCCGCTCGTTCTATAGCCTTGAAGATTTATGGGAACCTGTTAAGGAATTACGCGAGCATAAATCTTAACCCTCTTTATGAAAATTCGCTTATTAACCATTACACATAAATCCCCAGCATGGATACGGGAAGGATACGCAGAATATATCAAACGACTGCCCTCATCATGCAGCTTAGAGTTGATTGAAATTCCTGCAGAAAAGCGCCTTGCAAATGCTGACATCAAACGGATCACTGAACGTGAAGGCGAGAAGATGTTACACGTCATCAAACCTCACCATCACATTATTGCACTGGATGTGAGAGGTAAACTCTGGAGCACAGAACAACTTGCCGATCAATTGGCAGAATGGCACCATAACGGCCGAAATGTGGATTTACTTGTAGGCGGTCCGGATGGTTTGTCCACCGAATGCTTGCAAAAAGCGGAACAAACATGGTCGCTCTCGCCATTAACATTCCCGCATATCTTAGTACGGCTCATTCTTGCAGAACAAATCTACCGCGCATGGAGCATATTGAACCATCATCCTTATCATCGATGAAATAAAAGGCTACCAATTCTAACCATTCACAGGGATAGTCATAATAGGCCCCAAAAAACGGAAGCTCTGCGATGTCGAAGCCATGAAGGCCCGTTAAGAGGGAAGCTAGCGAAGGAATAAAGGCTGCAATTTTAACCCATCTATTGTATTTCAAAACGGGCCGTCGTGATGACTTGAATGGTGCTACTTATCAGCTTCCGTTTTTGGGGGCCTATGACTATCCCTGTGAATGGTTACGCGAATTCTACTATTCTAACTAGAAATGGCTCAGTCTAGCGGAATGCCTGTAATGTGTGTTCTTGCCGAGTTTAACTCTAATACCTTATCCATAACCTCGAAACTGGAGGTCCTGTAGACTTTAATCTGGCTTACCCAGCCCCACGACTGCGAGCAATACTTTTACTTCTTGAAACTGTTCAGCACACGCTTTTTTTGCTTTATACCAATCATCTTGTGCAGCCCTCACATCTGATGTCGACGCCTGTTTGTCTTTTTTCAACACATCGAGTGAAACTTGTGCCTTACGCACTTCATCTTTCAATTTTATATAAGCCGCTTGCGCATCCATGATCCGTTGGCCAAACGCTTCTGGATCAGCTTGTTGTTCATTAATCAGTGAAATCATGTTGGTGGCAGAATATAAAATGACTTCACACTGCGCAACTTGCTCCTTTGATAGTAAACGGCTCGATTGACAAGTCGCCACCGCCTTTTTTAACACTTCAGGATGTTGCATGTAATAAGAATATGTATGCTTCTCATGACATCCAGTTAAAACTGGTAATAATATTACGATAATGATTTTTATAATTTTAGACATATTGTATTTACTGTAACAACGTATAAGGTACACCATTGGCTGTGACATAAGAAATAAAAGGCAAGCATACCAGGACAAATCCAGCAATCAATAAAAATATTACGGTACTAATAGGCACCATCAACGGATTTTTTCGATGCTCAATATATTTAACAATACTCGCAAAAATAAAAGCACCGCCAATCAAAATACACCCACTATGCACAAAATCTGAAACCACACTCACGGGGTCCATGATATTAGAAGCTACCCTGCCTATACCAACGTTTGCCGCAAATACAAACACTGGCATTAAACCCAAAATAATTACCCATCCCATTATACTGTGCCTGCATCCTATTCACTTTGCTTAAGACCGCATAGTATAATGAAAACACACTCTACAAAGCCATCATTGTAGAAGGCTCATATGGAATTTATGCTTGGCAACGTATCTGCAACTACTGTAAAAGAAGCTATCATAGACTATTCTGTCACTGATAATAACTTGCCATTTTCTGAATATATTGCACGAAGCCGTGCAATTATCGAAGAGCGCCGTACAGATCTACATCAACCTGGTATAAATGCAAAACACATTATCGATGCTAATAGTCCTTATGAACTTTATCCTCCTCGCCCTATCATGTCAGGAAATCGCTTGAAGTATGGCGCACTCTTGATGCACGGATTATTAGATAGTCCTTTTTCACTACGAGATATTGGCAATCGATTACAAGCAAATGGCATACTTTGCCGAGCCATTCTGTTACCCGGGCATGGCACCATACCCAGTGATTTGCTCTCTGTCTCCTATCAAAATTGGATTCAAGCTTTACACTATGGTGTTGAGAGTTTACGTAAAGAGGTAGACCAGCTTTACTTAATTGGATATTCAACGGGTGCCGCGCTATCTGTATATCAAGCGTTACAAGATCCTAAAATATCAGGAATCATTCTCCTTGCTCCCGCCATTAGAATCAAAGCACCCATTCATATTATCGTAGGTTGGCATTACCTAAAAAAGTGGCTGCGGCATAATGATAATAACCAATGGCTTCATACTGAAAACGAGGTGGATTACTCAAAATATCTCTCTATTGCTTTTCATCCTATTGCTCAAGTGGAATTACTGATCCATACTTTAAAGAAATTAAAACAAAATCGCTCGATTGATTGTCCTGTTTTTATGGCTGTCAGCCGTGAGGATGAAACGATATCCAGTCATAGAGCAATAGATTTCTTTACGAACCTGCCAAGTCCAGATAATAAATTACTCCTATATACTTCTATCGATCGTGCCTACCCAGACCCCAGGATATTAACTCGCATCACTCATTATCCTGACTTGCATATTAACCATTTTTCTCACGTGTCCATTCCATTTGCACCAGATAATCCCCACTATGGGCAAAATGGCGACTATGAATATGCTTCCTGCAGCCATTTAAATAACTGCACTTATGGCGCCTATAATCCTATTGAAGTGGATGCTTACGACCTACTACATAAATTTAAGTTAATTAAGAATAAACGCCGCCAGTTAACTTATAACCCTGACTTTGATTTCACCGCTAGCCAAATCGTTAAATTTATTATCCGTAAATCAATGTGCTAACGGATCCTACTATTCTGCCTAGCCCAATGCAAAAACAACATGAATGCACCCACACAAATTGCACTATCTGCTATATTAAAAATAGCAAAGTACCACTCACCTAAGTGAAAAGAAAGAAAATCGACGACATAACCATACAACATTCTGTCCCATGCATTGCCCAATGCACCGCCTAATATAAGACATAAAGCGGTATTCACCCAATAAGAATGCCATGACTGCTTTACTAACCAACCCAGGATAACAATACTCACAATAAATGCTAAGCCACTGAAAAATCCATTTTGCCACCCTGATGCTGTATGCAAAAAACTAAATGCTGCTCCTGTATTATAAGCCAAGGTAAGATTAAAAAATGGTAAAATCCCCAACGGCTCTTGATAAGTAAGATGCTGCATGACCCACATTTTTGAATAACGATCTACTACCAGCACAATGGCAGTAATCCATAACCAAGCAAGGCCACTCTTATATAATTTAGTTGAGATCATATTAATCCCTAAATGGCGTATTATGAGTTTTTTGTAGCGAGAAGACGAAGGCATTTTTCCCTCACAATGAACCGCAACATCCACTCTACAAAAAGCTCGTCATGTACGCCTTCCAAATTCTCTCACGCATATTCTCTCTTCTCGCCCGCACCAGCAACATTTTCCACACAACGAGCACATAAACCAGGATAATCTTTATTTGCATCAACATCCGCTCGACGATGCCAACAGCGTTCACACTTAGGATTCATTGTCGCTTTGATCTTCAGGCTTAACCCCGGCACCTCAGTCACAACTGAGTCAACAGGACTTGCATGTTCTTCCATTACTTCTGCCAATGACGTGATCAGAACAAAACGCAACTCATCTCCTAGCTTCTCTAATTGTGCTTTCAAATCAGGTGAGCAATAAAGATAAACTTCTGCCTCTAGTGCCGAACCAATTTGATTAGCATTACGCTGATTTTCAATTTCTTTATTTACCGCATCACGTACCGTACGTATCGTCTCCCAATAACTTTGATTCATCTTATCATCAGAAGGCACCGCCAATTCGGTATACCAAGTTGTTAAGAGAACAGATTCAGCACGTTCCCCAGGAATATATTGCCAAATTTCTTCGGCAGTAAAACTCATGATGGGCGCCATCCAACGTACTAATGCATGAATCATATGGAACAATGCTGTTTGCGCTGAACGACGGCCGCGACTATTGGTCTGCATGGTATATTGACGGTCTTTAATAATATCTAAATAAAAGCCGCCAAGATCTGAGACACAAAAGTTATGCAGTTTTTGCACTACAGAGTGAAATTGATAGGTCGAATAAGCTTTGAGGATTTCTTCTTGTATTAAACGGGTTTTATCTACTGCCCAACGATCCAGCTCCAACATCTGCTCTGGTTGAAGCAAATTTTTCTCAGGATCAAATCCATGTAAGTTTGCTAATAAAAATCGGGCTGTATTACGAATACGACGATAGGCTTCTGACATGCGATTCAAAATTTCTTTTGACGCATTAATTTCGTATCGATAATCGATAGACGCCACCCACAACCGTAGAATATCTGCGCCTAATTTTTGTATGACTTCTTCTGGTGCGATGACATTGCCAAGTGACTTAGACATCTTACGTCCCTGCCCATCGACAACAAATCCATGTGTTAATACTTCTTTATAAGACTCCACACCATTAATGGCAATAGAAGTTAACAGAGACGATTGAAACCAACCACGGTGTTGGTCCGATCCTTCTAACACGATATCAGCGGGAAAAGCTAATTCTGGCCGGATTTTTAATACACATTCATGCGTTACACCTGAATCAAACCATACATCTAACACATCATGAGTTTTTTGATAATGTTCGGCTTGATCTCCTAATAATTCTTCTTTATCGAGCATATACCAAGCTTCTATGCCCTGTTTTTCAACTTGCTCTGCTACTTTTTCCATGAGTGATATGGTATTAGGATGTAATTCACCTGTTTGTTTATGCACAAATAATGCTAATGGAACGCCCCAAGCACGCTGCCGCGAAATACACCAATCGGGCCGATTTTCTATCATTCCATTAATACGTGACTTACCCCAATCTGGAATCCACTCCACTCTTTCAATTGCATGCAATGCCATGGCACGCAAACCATTCTGCTCCATACTGATAAACCACTGAGGCGTCGCACGGAAAATGAGCGGTGTTTTATGTCGCCAGCAATGAGGATAACTGTGACGCAGTGATTCTTGATGTATCAACATACCGCGCGTGCGCAATTCTTCAATAATTTTTTCGCTCGACTTGCTAACATGTAATCCTGCCAATATTGGCGTTTCAGCAACGAAACAGCCATTATCTCCGACTGGATTTTTCAATGGTAAATGATATTTCTTACCCACAACATAATCATCCATACCATGGGCCGGTGCGGTATGTACTGCTCCAGTGCCTGAATCCACCGTAACATGATCACCTAAAATAACAGGTACTTGTTTCTCATAAAACGGGTGCTTGAGTTTAACTCCTTCTAGCTTGTCTCCTCTAACACGACCAAGAATCGTATGGTTCTCAATTCCATAACGTTGTAAAACAGCAGGCAATAAATCTTCCGCAATTAACAATTGCTCTGGTACAGGACTTGCGATAAGAACATATTGCAGCATAGAGTTTAACGTAACCGCTTCGTTAGCAGGTAATGTCCAAGGAGTTGTCGTCCAAATAGGAATGGAAATAGGGCCCATCCCTTTGTGAACATGATCAAACCTACTCCAAAAATCGATGTTATCCGCCACATGAAAACGTACGTCAATAGAAGGAGAAATCTTTTCTGCGTATTCCACTTCTGCTTCAGCAAGTGCAGAAGCACAATCCAAACACCAATGCACAGGTTTATAACCCTTTTGCAAATGTTTGTTTTCAACAATTTTTGCCAAGCTGCGAATAATGTTCGCTTCGTATTTAAAATCCATTGTCAAATAGGGATGGTCAAAATCAGCCACGATACCTAAGCGTTTAAATTCAGCTCGCTGAATATCAATAAAAGCAGAAGCATATTCACGACAAGCAACACGAAATTCAGCTGGTGTCACTTTATGGCCTGGCTTCCCTATTTTTTTTTCCACATTAAGTTCGATAGGAAGCCCATGGCAATCCCAACCTGGTACGAGTGGAGCATCAAAACCACTCATCGTTTTTGACTTAACAATGATATCTTTTAATAACGTCGTGGTAGCGGTACCCAAGTGAATATGTCCATTTGCATAGGGCGGCCCTAGATGCAAGATAAACTTTTTCTTCCCTTTACGCTCTGCGCGAAGTGTCGAATAAAGATTAATATCTTGCCATTTTTTTAAAATTTCAGGCTCGCGTTGCGGCAAATTAGCTTTCATTGGAAATGCCGTTTGGGGCAAATTTAACGTATCTTTGTAATCACTCATATCACACCATGGTTAATAAAATAATTTCGGGCTACTTCCACATCTCTTGCAATCTGCTGTTTAAGAAGATCAAGGCTTGAATAACGCGCTTCATCACGCAGCTTTTCACAAAATTCTATTTGTATATAATGACCGTAAATTTCTTGATTAAAATTTAGTAAGTGTACCTCGAGTATCGTTCGTGTTCCATCAACTGTAGGACGAACACCTACATTCGCCACACCTGGCCAAGAACGATCCGCCACTCCATGAATTAATACCGCATAGACACCACGTATCGGTGTTAGCTTCCGGTGTAAGTAAATATTCGCAGTAGGAAAGCCTAGTATTCGCCCACGCTGGTCACCGTGTGTGACTCTCCCTAACATCGAGTAGGAATGACCTAATAAGTGTTTAGCCAAAGCAAGATCCCCTGCTGCTAACGCTTTTCTGACTCGTGTACTACTCACTCTTTCATCGTCGATCCTAACGGTTGGCAATGATTCAACCATAAACCCTAGTCTCTTACCTTTATCTTTCAAGAAATCAAAATCACCGCTACGCTCACGCCCAAAACGAAAATCATCGCCTACAATAACACAGGCGGAACGCAAAGAGTTGAATAAAATTTTTGTTACGAAATCACTTGCAGACATCGCTGCAAGTTTATGGTTAAAAGGCAAAACCAATATATTATCTACCCCGCAAGCCGCTAATAAAGTAAATTTTTCCCGCAAACGGGTCAGCCGCGGCACGACTACATTGTCACCAGCAAAATATTCAAACGCATGCGGCTCAAATGTTATTACTAAAGAAAATGTGTTAAGTAATTTTGCTTTTTTTACTGTTGCTGCAACAAGTTGCTGATGTCCTAAATGAACACCATCAAAATTACCCATTGTCACAACGCCGCCTTGTTGTTCAGGCTGTAGATTATACGTAGATCGAATCAATTTAGCTGGCATTTTTACCTACCCCTCTACATGGCTTAACCGAACCTTTACGTTGCGTACTGATTTACCCACTGTGCTGTCGTACCGCGGCTTGTCCGCGGCATCTAGGCGATTCAATCTAGTCCGCAAATGGATCCCCTTGTCTGCGGCCACGAAATAGCAGTGACCCTTTCGAATTCAATTGGCGGCCTCCGCAAGGGGACGACACAGGGACTAACCATTGAAAGATGGAAAATGTATGTTAAATCCCAACTTTTTGCTAGCATGTATACATTAAAGGTGTGATGAAAAGTATGTCTCATTACACTCCACACCCATTCATACTGATGCGAGGTAAACACATGTCGTTGATGACACTTGAAAAAATGCGGGCCATTATCGAAGCGGCTTTAATGGTCGCAGGGCACCCATTAACCGTATTGTCACTACAAAATCTGTTCCCTGAAGAGGGGCGCCCCACTACAGCAGAGGTTAAATCCATCATTAACACATTAAAAGAACACCACCTAAACGAAAATAGCGGCGTGGAGCTACAAGAAGTCGCTAGTGGTTATCGTTTCCAAGCGAAAGCAGAATTTAGCCCATGGCTCGCTAAATTATGGGAAGAGCGTGCTCCTCGCTATTCACGTGCTTTTTTAGAAACTCTCGTTATTATCGCGTATAAACAACCCATTACCCGCGCCGAAATTGAAGAAATTCGCGGCGTCACCGTTAGCAGTAACATTATAAAGACACTGCAAGAACGAGCTTGGATCCGTATCATCGGCTACCGCGAAGTACCAGGTAAACCTGCAATTTATGGCACAACCAAAGAATTTCTAGATTATTTCAACTTAAAATCACTGACTGATTTACCCACATTAGCTGAATTTAAAGATCTGGCTGCTCAAGAAGAACAGTTACAAGTACAATTAGCATTAGAAAATAGCAACATTGGCCCCGATGATAGTGAGAATATTCCTGAAGAACGAGAAGTAATGGTGGAATCTATTGACCTTTCGCTAGAGAAACGAGAAGAAGTCAATGTTGAGTGATAGCAGTATCTATACCAATCTGCCCCTTTTATTTTTTATAAGAGAGAAAGTGGACAAGAACCCACTTTAGCAAAAGCCGCCGGAAAGGAAACATTTTTTGCGACCGAATATAAAAAATAAAAGGGGCAGATTGGTATAGATACTGCTATCACTCAACATTGACAAAAGGAACACCAACGTGTCCGAAAAAATCCAGAAAGTCTTAGCAAATGCCGGTCTGAGTTCACGCCGACAAATAGAAGCATGGATACAAGCAGGCCGGGTCACTGTGAACGGTCGAATTGCCACTATTGGTGACCGCATGACTTATCACGATACAGTTTGTGTTGATGGGCGCGAAATTAAATTGATTAAAAGTAAAAATCAAAAATCACGCGTTTTGCTCTATCACAAACCTGAAGGTGAAATGTGCACACGCAATGATCCTGAAGGTAGGCCAACTATTTTTGAACGCTTGCCCATCATCCGTAATAGTCGCTGGATTTGCGTTGGCAGATTAGATTTTAACACTTCCGGTTTGTTACTCATTACCAATGACGGAGAATTAGCCAATCGTTTAATGCATCCTAAATCTGAAATTGAACGGGAATATGCAGTGCGGGTACGCGGCGAAGTCACGCCAGAGATATTAACTAAGCTACAAAAAGGATTACCACTGGAAGATGGCATAGCGCGCTTTCATCAAATCGTCGACGCTGGCGGCAGCGGCTCTAATCATTGGTATCATGTCGTAGTCAAAGAAGGTCGAAATCGTTTGGTTCGCCGTCTTTGGGAAGCTGTTGGTTTTACTGTGAGCCGCCTTATTCGTATTCGCTTTGGCATAGTTTATTTACCGTCCGGATTGCGACGCGGACAACATGTTGAACTCGCAGAAAATGAAGTGGCTGATCTAGAAAGTTTCGTCAAATCATAAATTAAATCTAACGCTTCTTTAGGTGTCAGTTGATCTGGATTGATTTCGCGTAATCTCACAATCACTGGATGTTCCATTTCAACCTCCTCTAATAAATCTCCTTGTTTCGGTATAACAGCAGACGAGATCGGATGAGGATGAGGATGAGGATAAGAATAAGCTAAGTTCTCTAATTCTTGTAATTTTTGCTTCGCACGCAAAATGACAGAACGCGGTACACCTGCCAATTGTGCGACTTGAATTCCATAACTTTGATTGGCAGGACCCGACTGAACAGCATGTAAGAAGATAATTTTATCTCCATGTTCCGTTGCATCAAGATGTACATTATGAATTATTGCGATTTCATCAGCCAAGGCTGTCAATTCAAAATAATGTGTTGCAAACAAGGTGTATGCACGTACGCTTTGCGCGAGATAATGTGCACAAGCCCATGCCAATGACAATCCATCAAATGTACTGGTACCGCGTCCAATTTCATCCATCAAAATCAAACTTTTCTCTGTTGCATTATGCAAGATGTTGGCTGTTTCCGTCATCTCCACCATAAAGGTAGAACGCCCGCTAGCTAAGTCATCTGCCGCACCAATGCGTGTAAAAATTCTATCGAGAGGACCTATTTTCGCTGTCTGTGCTGGCACATAACTTCCAATATGTGCCAGCAATGCAATTAAAGCAACCTGGCGCATATAAGTGGATTTACCACCCATATTAGGCCCAGTAATCATTAACATGCGCTGCTCATCATCCAGCCTAACATCATTGGGAACAAATGGCTGTTGTAACACATTTTCCACCACAGGATGACGACCAGCAACAACGTGTATTCCTGTTTCATGAGTTAACTCAGGACAACACCATTTCAAATGTGCTGCCCGTTCAGCAAAATTTGTCAATACATCTAGTTCAGCGATAGCATGCGCAGTAATTTGTAAGAGTGGAATGCTAAGTGAAATCTTATCAAGTAGTGCATCATAAAGTATTTTTTCCCGCGCAAGCGCACGGTCACGAGCACTGAGTGCCTTATCTTCAAACACTTTTAATTCAGGGGTAATGAATCGTTCCGCATTTTTCAAGGTTTGCCGGCGAATATAATCGATAGGAATGGTTTGTGCTTGTAATCGGCTAATTTCAATATAATAACCATGGACCCGATTATAACCGACTTTTAATGTCGATAATCCTGTACGTTTTTTCTCTCGCTCTTCTAGTTCAATTAAAAAATCCCCTGCATTTTCACTGATTGCTAACAACTCGTCTAATTCACTATCATAACCACGCGCAATCACCCCTCCATCACGGATAGTCACTGGCGGATTATCAATAACAGCCGAAACAAGCAATTCATATAATGCTGGAAATTCACTGATTGCATCCTTGAGTTGCACAATTCTCATTGCAGTAAAAGTAGATAATTGAATTTGCAACGCAGGTAATAAAGCAAGTGTTGTTCTTAGCGCAATCAAATCGCGTGGGCGAGCTGTTTTGAGTGCAATCCGCGCTAAAATTCTTTCCAAGTCTGCAATGCCGTGTAAGATTTTTTGTAACAAAGCATATTCATGCTGCGTAATGAATTGTTGAATGCTATTTTGTCGTTCTGTCAAAACAATATGATCACGTACAGGACGGTTAAGCCAACGTTTCAGTAAACGACTTCCCATCGCTGTTTGTGTGTGATCAAGCACGCAGGCAAGTGTATTTTCTGTACCTCCTGCAAAATTAGTAACTAACTCAAGATGACGGCGTGATGCTGCATCAAGGATAAGACTTTCTTCACGCCTTTCCACATGAATAGTTTTGACATGCGGCATCGCTGCGCGCTGCGTTTCTTTTGCATAAGTGAGTAAACATCCTGCTGCACATAATGCTGCTGTCATTTCCTGACAGCCAAAGCCACTTAAGTCGTAAGTCTGCATTTGCTCAGTCAATAAACGCACTGAAGTTGCATAATCAAATTCCCAGGGTGCACGCCGCCTGATTTGTTGTTGATATTCACGCAAGCATGCAAAGTCCCAATCCTCACTGATTAACAATTCTGCTGGATTAAGGCGAGCTAATTCACTGATTAATGCTTCTTCTCCTTGGACTTCTAATAGATGAAACCGTCCTCCACTAATATCTAATGATGCTAATCCATAAATATTAGACTGCGTAGATTGCACATATAAAGAAAGTAATAAATTATCTTGCCTATCATCCAAAAATGCTGCGTCACTCACTGTACCAGGTGTTAATACCCGCACGACTTGCCGTTCAACCGGCCCTGTCCCTGCTTTAGGATCACCCATTTGCTCGCAAATAGCGACAGACAACCCTTGGCGGATCAATTTGGCAATATAAGATTCTGCTGAATGAAATGGCACACCCGCCATGGGTATAGGTTTACCTGCAGATTGCCCTCGCGCAGTCAACGTGATACCTAAAAGTCTCGCCGCTTTTTGCGCATCATCAAAGAACAATTCATAAAAATCACCCATGCGATAAAATAATAATGTATCTGGATAATCCGCCTTGATACGCAAGTACTGCTGCATCATTGGTGTATGATCAAGATGCATATCAATGATAGGTAACGCCATGGCATAATCCTGCTCTAATAAGTAAACAACATAAACGCTTATATACCCTGAGTGAACACGAAGGTAAAGAACATGATAGAGACGATCAAAATGCTAGTCTTGGAAACAGCCAAAAAATTAAAAGCAACAGGATTAACATTAGCTACAGCAGAATCTTGTACTGGTGGCGGTCTCAGTTATTGGTTGACTAGTGTACCAGGCAGCTCCGATTGGTTTGAACGTGGTTTCATTACGTATAGCAATGCCGCCAAAATTGAAATGTTGAATGTAAATGCACAAACGTTAGAAGAATTTGGTGCTGTTAGTGAAGAAACAGCCCGTGAAATGGCTGAAGGAGCACTGCAAAATAGTCATGCACATCTAGCTATTGCGATCACCGGTATTGCAGGCCCAGATGGTGGTTCGGCAGAAAAACCTGTTGGTACCGTGTGGATGGCATGGAGTGGAAAAAACTTTAATACTATTGCACATCTCAATGTTTTCAAAGGAGATAGACAAGACGTTCGCTTGGCATCAATTGTAAAAGCGATGGAGACATTATTAGGATTGCTATAAAATCTTCCCACTGGCTACAAGAACCATGGACATACTAGTCATCTTTCTTTGTATCACTATATTACTACCCCACCCCCCACAAAATCCTTTCCCATTTCAGTATTACAGGTTATAAAGTAGATTATCTTAGGTCTCTCTTATTCCTCGGTTAGAGGAAAAACCCACAAACAACAATATCCAGAAGGACTACTGTATGGAAGAAAACAAAAAAAAAGCACTGGCTGCAGCACTAAGCCAGATTGAACGTCAATTCGGTAAAGGTACAGTGATGCGGCTTGGTGATGATGCAGCTGATCTCCCCGATATTGAAGAAATTTCTACTGGCTCACTCTCATTAGATATCGCTCTTGGTATTGGCGGTTTACCCAAAGGACGCATTGTTGAAATTTATGGCCCTGAATCCTCAGGTAAAACGACACTGACTCTACAAGTGATTGCGGAATGCCAGAAAAAAGGCGGAACAGCCGCATTTATCGATGCTGAGCATGCCTTAGATCCTGGTTATGCAAGGCGCTTAGGCGTTAACGTGGATGATTTACTCATCTCGCAACCTGACACTGGCGAACAGGCATTAGAAATAGCAGATATGCTAGTTCGTTCAAGCGCTATTGACGTTATCATTATAGACTCCGTTGCTGCACTCACGCCAAAAGCTGAAATTGAAGGCGAAATGGGTGATCAACATATGGGCTTGCAAGCACGTCTCATGTCTCAGGCTTTGCGCAAATTAACTGCTAATATTAAGCGCTCAAACACACTCGTGATCTTTATTAATCAAATCCGCATGAAAATCGGTGTAATGTTTGGCAATCCTGAGACTACTACTGGCGGTAACGCACTTAAATTTTACGCCTCAGTACGTTTAGATATTCGCCGCACTGGCAATGTCAAAGAAAATGAAGAAATTATCGGTAGTGAAACACGCGTAAAAGTAGTGAAAAATAAAGTAGCACCGCCGTTCAAACAAGCTGAATTTGATATTTTATACAATGAAGGCATTTCACGTGAAAGTGAAATCATCAATCTTGGCGTACAACTAGGATTAATTGATAAATCCGGCTCTTGGTTTAGCTATAACAGCCAGCGTATAGGTCAAGGCAAAGAAAATGCCCGGCAATTCTTAAGAGAACACCATGCTGTTGCAAAAGAGATTGAAGGTAAAATCCGTGACATTACAATAGCTTCGCCTAACAGCCGTATTCAAACCAGCAACGAGGCCAAGGAGAACGTTGCCTGAGCAAGATAAGCGATAATCATCTCGATAGTATTCGGCGTATTATCCTTGACTGGCTGGCACGCCGAGACTATTCTCAACAAGAAATCATACAAAAACTTAAAAAAAAGGGTTATTTCACCGAAGAGATCAACACAGTAGTAGCCCATCTTGCACAAACAGGCATCATTAATGAACCGCGCTTCATTGAAAATTATATTTATTGGCGCCGCGAAAAAGGTTATGGCCCACTACGTGTTTCCATGGAGTTACGAATACGTGGCATTACCTCAGAGATGATTGCGGAACACATGCAAATCACTGATAATGCGTGGCTTATTGCAGCACATAGTGCCTGGCAAAAGCATTTTGGTAGTAAATTGCCAAATCGTTTTAAATTAAGAAACATGACACCCAGCGACCTTAAACTAAAAGCCAAGCAAATTCGCTTCTTGCAATATCGAGGTTTTACGCAGGAGCAAATTGAAATAGTGATGACTCACCATGAAAATAAAATACTTGAGCAGCAATGAAATTCGTAACTGTTTTTTAGAATATTTCCGAGAACATAGTCACGAGATCATACCTAGCAGTTCGCTCGTACCGGGTAACGACCCTACGCTACTGTTTACTAATGCCGGAATGGTACAATTTAAAGAAGTATTCTTAGGGTTAGAAGAACGGCCATATACTCGAGCCGCCTCATCACAGCGCTGTGTACGTGCTGGCGGCAAGCACAATGACTTAGAGCGTGTAGGTTATACCGCACGCCATCATACATTTTTTGAAATGCTGGGTAATTTTAGTTTTGGTGACTACTTTAAACGCGATGCTATCCGCTTTACTTGGGAATTTCTTGTTAAAAAAATGGGACTCCCGCCTGAAAAACTCTGGGTCACTGTATTTGAAGAAGATAAAGAGGCAGAAGAAATCTGGTTAAATGAAATAAAAATAGACCCTAAGCGTTTTAGCCGTTGTGGTGAACAGGATAATTTTTGGTCTATGGGGCCCACAGGCCCGTGTGGTCCTTGCACAGAAGTTTTCTATGACCATGGCCCTGAAATTGCTGGTGGACCGCCTGGAAGTGAAGATGCCGATGGTGACCGCTACATTGAGATTTGGAATTTAGTTTTCATGCAATATGACCGAGCAATGGACGGCACACTAACACCACTTCCTAAGCCATCTGTGGACACAGGCATGGGCCTAGAACGTCTTTCTGCTGTTATGCAAGGCATGCATAATAATTACGACACTGATTTATTTCAGCCATTGATTCAAGCTGCCGCGAAATTAGCTGGCATCACTATACCGGCTATCAGCCCTGAAAAAAACCAAGACGCCATTTTTTCTCTGCGTATTATTGCTGATCATATCCGCTCATGTAGTTTTTTAATTACTGATGGTGTGATTCCCTCTAATGAAGGCCGCGGTTATGTATTGCGCCGTATCATTCGTCGTGCCTTGCGCCATGGCAATAAACTAGGTTTCACTCAACCTTTTTTTTATTTACTTGTACAACCGTTAGTTGCATTGATGGGTGAAGCATATCCCGAACTTGTGAAAGCACAAACCCAGGTAGAAAAAGTATTACGTCAGGAAGAAGAGCAATTCAGCACAACACTTGCACAAGGTTTAAAATTATTCGAGCAAGTCGTAGCCAATTTAAAAGGCGATATCATACCAGGTGAAACAGTATTTAAACTGTATGATACCTATGGTTTTCCTGCTGACTTAACGGCTGATATTGCACGTGAACGTCATTTGATGATCGATTACGACAATTTTGAAGTAGCCATGTCTAAGCAGCGTGAACGCTCACGACAAGCCAGTCAATTCACCACTGAATATACTGTCGCACAAGATTCTCCTCAGCCAACTGAATTCATTGGACATAAAAATTTATTGCGAGCAGAAGCGCCGGACACAGGAAAAATTCTTGCGCTTTATCGTGACGGAAAATTCGTTGATGTATTAAAGGCGGGTGAAAAAGGCTCTATTGTATTAGACCGTAGTCCATTCTATGCAGAATCCGGTGGTCAAGTAGGTGATCAAGGTATATTGCGTGTAGACAATAAAATATTTTTTAAAGTATTCGATACCATCAAACAAGCGAATACTCATTTGCATTTAGGTAAATTAGAAAAGGGCTCGCTGCATATTGGCGATGACGTCATCGCCGAAGTGGATACAAAACGACGTGCAGCCACTGTTCTTAACCATACAGCCACTCATCTTTTACATATGGTGTTAAAACAAGTATTGGGCGATCATGCCATACAAAAAGGATCTCTAGTCGAACCTGAACGCTTACGCTTTGATTTTTCACATCCTACCTCTCTCACTGAAGAAGAACTACGTAAAATCGAACAACGTGTTAATGATGAAATTCGTGCAAATTACGAAGGCATTGTGCGTATCTCCTCACCTGAAGAAGCTATCGCCAGTGGCGCAGTGGCTTTATTTGGCGAAAAATATGGCAGCAAAGTACGTGTTGTACACTTTGGTCCTTCGGTAGAATTATGCGGTGGCACGCATGCAGACCATACTGGTGACATTGGCATCTTCAAAATTTCTGTGGAAACAGGGATTGCAGCCGGGGTTCGGCGCATTGAAGCCGTTACAGGTGATGCTGCACTGCGTTATATAGAAAAACGTGAAGATGAATTCAAGAAAAAAATATCTCAAGCGGAAGAGCGTATTCACACGCTAGAAAAAGAAACACAGCAACTCAAAGATAAGTTAGCCAGTTTATTTAGCCGCGATCTTGCTGCCCAAGCAAAAAGCATTGGCAAACTCAAAGTACTTTCTATCATAGTTGAAGGACTCGATGGCAAAACCTTGCGCCATGCGATAGATCATCTCAAAATACAACTTGGCTCAGCTATCATCATATTAGCTACTGTCAAAGAAAATAAAATTGGCGTGGTAGGCGGCATCACATCTGATCTCGTTGATCAGTGGAGTGCCAAAGAAATTGTGAATATGGTCGCAAACCAAATAGGCGGGAAAGGCGGCGGCCGCACAGATCTTGCTGAAGCAGGTGGAAATAAACCAGAAGCGTTGGAAAAAGCATTACAGTCTGTTTACACTTGGGTACAGGAACACGTAAGCTAGTAAAGTGTCAGCCTAAGTTTAGCCTATACAGAGATAGGTTCCGAGGGGTAGCATAGGGTAACTCTTTTCATGTGCAGCTTGCGAGCATAAAAAGAGTTACCCTATGCCAAGACCTCGAGGCTTTATAACTACAGGTCAAATTTAGGCTGACGCTATACTAGAAAGTATCAGCCTAAATTTGACTGTTATGGTAGAAACGTCAAGACTCTAAAAAACCGTAGAAAACATTATGGCCTTAATTGTACAAAAATATGGTGGCAGCTCAGTCGGTAATCTTGACCGCATTCATCATGTAGCTGAAAAAGTCATTCACGCTAAGCGGGAAGGACATAGTATCGTGGTAGTGGTATCTGCTATGTATGGGGAAACTGACCGCCTGATACAATTGGCCAATGCCTTAACCCAACAACATGATCCTAGAGAATACGATGTATTGATCTCCAGCGGGGAACAAATCTCCATGGCACTTCTTAGTATGGCACTCAACGCTAAAGATTGCCCTGCCCGATCCTTTACAGGACCGCAAGTCGGAATATGCACCGACAATATTCATACTAAAGCCCGTATTCTTGAAGTCAAAACCGATGTGATACAACGTGAATTACAACAAGGATACATTGTTGTCGTTGCTGGATTTCAAGGTGTAAATCAATATGGCGATATTACTACTTTGGGCCGTGGCGGTTCCGATACCACAGCAGTAGCTATCGCTGCTGCCCTCAAAGCAGACGAATGCCAAATCTATACCGATGTTGATGGAGTTTATACCACGGATCCACATCTTATCCCTGAAGCACGTTTAATCCCGCAAATCAGCTTTGAAGAAATGCTAGAAATGGCCAGCCTCGGTGCAAAAGTATTACAAATGCGTTCTGTTGAGTTGGCAAGTAAACATAATATGCCTATACGCGTACTTTCCACTTTTTCGGATGGAATGGGCACGCTAGTGACATTTGAGGAGAAAGTGATGCAAAAACGTTTAGTTTCGGGAATAGCATTTAGCCGTGAAGAAGCAATCATTTCTTTATCCAGCATTCCACGACAAATTGGTGTAGAAGGACTCATTCTTGGTAAAGTCAGCCAGGCAAACATTGAAATTGACATGATTGCACAAAATGCATCCATAGATAATAAATCTGATTTTACCTTTACCGTTCCACGTCGAGAACATTCTAAAGCAATGAAAATTATAGAAGAATTAGCAGCTGAGCTAGGTGCTGTTACTATAAAAACCAACCCTAAAGTAGCAAAACTTTCGCTGGTAGGAATAGGCATGCGTTCACATACAGGGGTCGCCAGCACAATGTTTAAGGCGTTAGGGAATGAAGGCATTAATATTCAAATGATTACCACTTCTGAGATAAAAATTTCAGTGGTAGTGGATGAATCACATTTAGAACGAGGGGTACGAGCCGTACATCAAGCATTCGAACTAGATAAGCTCCAGCAACCCGCAGAATCTACATTTATTGAATAGACATACTGAGGCCCTAAAAAGATTAGTTACTAAAAAAATGCAAATCCTATTTGCAGAACTGCAATTTATTGTTTACTATTGCACACCTTGAAAGTTGCTAAGGGTAAGAAAACAAAAAAGTGTTGTGAGTTCCCCGCTCCTCTTGAGAAGCCTGTTAAAATAATCTGAGGAGTCATAACTTAACGCCCATAGGAACACACAATAATTGTACTGCATGGATTAAACGGGGAATGCAAGTGGTTTTAAATGAACAAGGCAGTTTTTAAAAAGGAGATGGATAATGCTCATTTTAACAAGACGTGTGGGTGAAACGATAGTCATTGGTGACGACGTGATTGTCACTGTGCTTGGTATTAAAGGTAACCAGGTTCGTATTGGCATTAATGCGCCTAAAGATGTTTCGGTTCATCGTGAAGAAATATATCAACGAATTCAACAAGAAAAAAACACAACTACACCTGTTAAGCAGGAAGAAGTAGTCCCACCTGTTGTTACTACCGCACCAGTCAGAAAAAAACGAGAACCAAAAGCTGACAAAAGCGAAGGCAATAAAGAGTAAATGAGTTCCGGATGACACATGAAGTATCGGGGACGGCCCGTCTGATGACGGAATAACTATGGAGAGGTGGCCGAGAGGCTGAAGGCGCTCCCCTGCTAAGGGAGTATGGGGCCAAAAGCTCCATCGAGGGTTCGAATCCCTCCCTCTCCGATAAAAGGCATGTTTAATTCTTAAAAACGCGCCCGTAGCTCAGTTGGATAGAGTACTTGGCTACGAACCAAGGGGTCGGGAGTTCGAATCTCTCCGGGCGCGATTTATTCTACGCATTACATTCAAGTCTGTTGAAAGAATCTTTAACCTCATTATCAAATGCTCGTTGACTATCATCAGCTACTACACTACCATTCTCCATCAGTTGCGCCCGTAGCTCAGCTGGATAGAGTATCTGGCTTCGAACCAGGTGGTCGGGAGTTCGAATCTCTCCGGGCGCGTATGTTAATCATATAGTTACAGAAGTCGCCCTCGAAGATCGATGAGTGTAGGGGATTTTGTAACATAAAAACCAGATTATCGCTAAAGAATCGGGGTATATTTTGGTTTAAGTAGCTATCTTGTCAAACTTAGTAGATAACTCGTACTACGTCCACCAGCTTCATCCTTCAATAAAATTTTCCTTTCCAAAAGATCAGTGATATCTCTCAGGGCAGTATCCTGAGAACATTTGGTTAATTTGGCCCACTTAGATGAATTGAGCTTTCCTTCAAACTCATCTAACAAACGATTAATGACTAAACGCTGGCGCTCATTAAAAGATTCTCCAGAATGCACTCGCCAAAAAGTTGCTTTTGTAAGCACTGTTTTTAATATCTCATCTGATGCAATAATCGCTCGCTGCAAACAATTCAAAAACCATTCAATCCACAGCGTGATATCCAATGAACCTTTCTGACAGTTTTCCAGCACATTGTAATAATCATTTCGCTCGCGCTGAATCTGCGCAGACATACTGTAAAAACGCTGTTTACTTTTTTCTGAACGCGCCAATAGCATGTCAGCGATCGCTCGAGCAATTCGTCCATTACCATCTTCAAAAGGATGAATAGTGACAAACCAAAAATGTGCTAACGCTGATTTGATGACCAAGTCAGATTCTTGGGTGTTGTTAAACCACTTAATGAAACCTGACATTTCATTTTTTATCCGCTTATAACTAGGCGCTTCGTAATGCACTTTTTCACGCCCATAGGGCCCTGACACCACTTGCATTACCCCGCTCGCCTTTGTGCGCCATCCACCCACCGCAATACGATGAAAACCACTTCTGCCAGTTGGAAATAATGCTGCATGCCAGCCAAATAGCCTCTCTTGTGTTAAGTGTGCATTAAAATGACAGGTCGCATCAAGCATGATTTCGACAATGCCATCGACGTGGCGATCAATCTGTGGCGCAGGCCCAATATCCATTCCTAACTTTTTGGCAATGGATGAGCGCACTTGCTGCGTATCGAGTTTTTCACCTTCTATTTCACTGGTTTTTAGTACATCTTGCGTGAGCGCTTCCAGCATGGCTTCTTCACGCAATTGAAAACCAACCGCATCCATTCGCCCTAATAAACGGCCCTGCCTATATCGAACTTCAGCAAGAAGCTCAGACAATCTTGCATGATTCCATTTAAAGTGAGGCCAGTCTTTTCGTTCATGGATATACATATAATCTCCGCATCTATTAAGGAGATTATAGTTGTTATTCACCGCAAATTCAATTTTAATCGCCGTAATATATGCGGTTATTATTCAATTATTCACCGCATAAGACCTGCTTTTTATGCAGGTGCGCAGCAATGGAGAATGTAGGGAAAACGACAGAACTGATGTTAGCCATAGATGGATTTACAATAAATTGTATTGCCCCAGTTACCTGGTTGCCAATGTAAATCACAATATTTTTTCGTATAACTAATATGCCCTGCAGTAGCACACCCATTCTGTTGGGCATGATCATTAAGGTAGCTAATACTATAAAATATAATAACTAAAAGAATTTTATTAAAAAAAGATCTACTCCTGTATCGATGAGCAAATTCGGTATAAAATGTTTCCTTATATAGCCTCAGCTATTTCTTCTTGAAAGGCTGTTTGAATAGAAGCTCTATTTTTGTGTTTTAGGAAGTAACCATCTAAATGGTGCCAAGGTGATAACTCAATTTTCAAAAAATGTGGCAACCAAAATAATACCGTAAATAAATATCCATCTGCGATAGTAAATTGATCTTGAACTAAATATTGATTTTTTGATAAGTGATCATTCACCATGTTCAATTTCATTTTTAAACCGGTATTAAAAAGAATATCTTTGGTCACTTCAGGAATATTAGGATTAAGAAGCACAGCACAACTTTTGTGTAATTCTGTGCTAATAAAGTTAGTCCATTCTAGAACACGGTAACGATTGACATTACCAAGTTCAGATAAGAACGCAGTAGCATGATGCTGATCTGCAAGATACTGGAGAATAATAGCAGTTTCTGTGAGAATAATTTTGTCATCAACTTTCAAAGCAGGCACATAGCCTTTAGGGGTAATATTTAAAAAATCACCGCCTGTTTCAGTAATCTTAGTTTTCAAATCAACAGATTCGAATGTACAAGCAAGATTCATTTCATGAATCATAATTCTAACTGCCAGAGATGCGGCACCTTTTGAATAATATAATTTCATCGCTATCGCTCCTAATTAATTATCAGCAGTGTACAGAACTTGTTTTGACAAGAGAATCATTTATAATAAAACTCAGTGTTTACATATAGAAACAATGGTGAATTATGTTGTTAAGTGAAATGGAAATTTTTTATAATGTTGTCTATTTTAAAAGTTTTTCGAAAGCAGCTGAAAAATTAAATGTGTCGAAGTCTTTTATTAGTAAAAGAATTTCTTTCTTAGAAAACGAATTAAAAACAAAATTATTATTGCGAAGCACGAGAAATATAACATTAACTGAAGCGGGGCATATTTTCTTTAAGCAATGTAAGAAGATTATATTGGAGGCAAAAAAAAGTTATCAATTAATTGATACATTTCATCAAAATCCTGTAGGAACATTAAAAATCTCTGTGCCTATTGCCTTAGGGCTCTATATACTCCCATCAGTGCTAACAAGTTTTATAGAAAGATATCCTGATATAAAATTTAATATCAATTGTGAAAATCGATTGGTTGATGTTATTAAAGATGGGTATGATTTGGTATTAAGATCTGCAAAATTAGAATCATCCAACCTTATTGCACAAAAGCTATATTCCTTAAAAAATATTATTTGTGCTTCACCAGCCTATTTAAAAAAATATAAAAATATTACAGAACCAGCTGATCTTTACAGTCATCACTTTGCTATTTATCATTCCGAAAAAAGAAAAAATGAACTAAAGTTAATTAAAAATAATCACACTTATAAAATTATTCTTGATAGTAGCTTAATTACCAATCAACTTGATCTAATTAAACAAATGGTTCTGAGGGGTACTTGTCTAGGTGTGCTACCCAAATTCATGGTAAAAAATGAGATTGTGGAAAAAAGTATAATTCCCTGTTTGGATAGCTATGAATTAGCACCATCTCCTATATACATTGTTTATCCAAATAAAGAGTTATTATTACCGAAAGTTAAAATTTTTATAAAAATGCTCAAAAATTTTAAATTCAATAGTAGTAGTTGATTAAACTGTGACAGTATCTTTGCTGCTTAATAATTTTTGATTCTTTACGTTGGCAATTTATATTGGCCATAACATTTAAAACTTCTTGCATAGAATGCTTGAGCGAAGTTTTTATGTTTTGTCCCATAGTTAATAGTAATATTTTGTTCATTAGATTTTTTCGATACTTGTGGGAGATAATATTTCAAGTATCCATCAGTATCTTTCTCATAATTAACAAGTTTCCACTTCCGTTCGGTAACATTTTTAATGAGGCCAATTTGCCCAAATAAACTCAAATAAACAGGACAATGATGCTATAATTAACTAAATATTAAATATAGTTAAGACGCTTCAGAAAATTATCTTGATCTCAGTATGAATTTTAAAAAATGAGTAATTTTAGGATCAGCGAACGATGAGTTACCAAGATAATTTGGTGAAACACTACAATGATAAATAGAAATAGCGAGGAGAAGTGTTATGGCATTCAATAGATTATTAGATTCAATGTTTCTCATCAAAAACCCGTTCGCAAGATTAGTAGCTAAGTTTGGTGTCGTGGGAGCATCTGCAATTGCTGGTGCAGGAGCAGGTTTCCTAGCAGGTTCATTTATTCCAGGACTAGGCAATATCGCTGGCGCCATCATTGGAGGGTGCATGGGTCTACTGACTGGTGGAGCTGTTGTTGCTATTATTAATGAACGAGAAGAAAAAATAAAAAATTCACAAAACTCAAAAAATCGTGATGATAAAAATCGAATACCAGTTGTGAAATATTCTCGCTCTTCCGAACAGATGATTACTAAAACGCTTGCAGAAACACCTCCTGCTCCCCCCTCCTCTCTCACAACAGATAACCAGGATTCAATGATGAATGAGGAGGAGGAGATAAGTAAAGATGAATGCATCAATAGTCGTGAGCCAGATAGCGCTAACGAGGACTCTGAGTTTGACTATGAAGACAGTCGTGAAGAAGATAACGCTGAAGAAGATCTATCTGACCATGAGGAAGAAGATAATGCCAGAAACGATCAGAAAATTGGGAACAAATAATGATTGATTCGAATGAATGATAATAAATGGATTTTGCATTAAGGTATTTAAATATCACGGAATTTAACCTGATGTTACGAGCTGCTCTACCACTAATATCGTTTCCTAATG
>JAHCAO010000012.1 GCA_019634835.1 Gammaproteobacteria bacterium | reverse complement strand
ATAGCGGCCCTGCTTCCAACACAGCTTCTTCTTTTGTCTTACTCTCCTTTCTAATCGTAGGTTGCGTATTGATGGCATTCGAACGATCTCTAGTTTGCATTTCTTTTGTCTCACTTCCCTTCTCAATCGTAGGTTGTGTACTGATAGCATTCGAACGATCTTTAGTTTTTACTCCGCCCTTTCCTTGCTGTCCTATCACATCACTGAGCTTAGGTCTCTTACGTCGTACAGGATTAGGTTGTTGTAACTTTTGTTCCCCTGGTTTCTTCGGTGCCATCCACACATGGAGTTTTGCGTGTGTACTCACTGAAGCGGTTTTCTCAGGCTGAGGAACAACCGCTGGGGCTGCCGCTTCTGCATTTTGAAGCTTTTTAGAAAACCCCTCAAAGAATGCCTTGACTGCTCCCATATTGGGCCTATTCTCAGGTTTCTGATCAGTCATGCGTTGTAACATGTCCACTAAATTACTTAAATCTTCGTCATGTAATCTATATAAATTATTCTTCTTGGCATCCTCAAGACTTTTAATCACCAATACTTGGCCCTCAAGCTCAGTGACACCATCAACAAAGTATTCAGGCTTTGATAAATTAAATGCTTCACCTATACCTCTTCTTTCCGTCAACAAAAAAATTTGTCCTATCGAAAGACCCAATGCATAGATTTCAGACGCTTCAGTAAATTTTGCAGAACGATTTTCTTCTTTTACCTCCTCCTGAGCCTTTTCAAACTTTTGTTTGTAGTCCCTTTCTTCTTTATTCCTCATCCATTTCTTATGACACTTCTCGAACTCTGCTAAATCTCCTATTGGTTTTTCACGTTTAGGAAAACCCTTACCTCCTTCTCTTTTGTACTCTTCATACAAGCGTTTTATTGTAGCTTTCAGATCGTTAACTTTTGACTTTTTAAGGATTTCAGGAGCTAAGAAAAATAGTGTGGTACCAATGATCGCATTTGCTTCTTCGTCCATTAAAACAGCACTACCTAAATCAATTAAGCTGACTTTACCCTCAGACTCATCATAGATAAATTGTTCTGGTTTAATATCACGATGGCACAGTCCCTTATCATGCAAGTTTTTCACCTCTTGCACCATCAAGAGACTAATATTAGCTACTTCTTCTTTCTCTAATGGTCGTTGATTATCCACAACAGCAGCAGAACCACATCCCATTGTCCTTTTTAATTCACCAAACAATTGTTTATCTTCAACGTCATGAATAACCTGTGTGCTTTTTGCTAATCTTTCAGGATTAAACATTTTTGGAAAATCCACATCGTTTAAGTGGCTCGCCGATTGGCATTGTTTTATAAATTCATTTTTATCAAAAATTCTCTCTTTTTGTTCATTTCCCAGAAAATAAACCACTTTTAATTTAGTTGGTTGGCCTTCCACAGGAATAACATGCCATGCTTTTAAAAATCCTTCTTTCTGATCTTTATCCACCTTATTATTATCATCTATCGCAGTATAGTTATCACATGCAGCCTGAAAAATATTCGCGTGAGAATAGATCTTTATCACTTCCTGTTGCACTAACTTCTTGTTTAAATCAATTCCAGGCGCTAATTCCATTGCTAAAAAATATTTTGCTTTTGTCCATGCAGGTTCACCTTTTTTGTTTTCTTTTGGCAGATTTGCTTTTTGATGAAAACCGCCACATGATCGCTGAAATTGTACTAGATTATTTTTTTCTTTTTCGTGTTCTGATGTCACACCATCTGCCATCATCGTCATAATCTTGAGTGCCATCCACTCACCTGTTTCAAGATCTTGCATCAATTTCACTTTACCACTACCGCCTTGGCCTAGCTTTTTTAAAACGACAAAACGGCGCAGCTCTTTTGTGTTTGGATGTTCAAACTGAAGGATGGCGAATTTAGTTCTTTCACCATTACGCACACAATATAATGTAACGCGATTGGGATTAGGATCATTATCTACTTTTTCTTCTTTAGCAATTCCTTTAATTTTCTCCTTAATTCTTTTCTTTCTTTCCTTAAATCGTTCCTTAAGTCTTTTCTTACCTTTTTCTTCAAACAATTTATGTACCGTTTCTCTTTCTTCTTCTGTCAACAAAAATCCGTCCGTGCTACGATTGACTGATTCTGATATTGGCGCTTGAGTTACCTTCTCGTTTGATTGATTAAACATAGGCTCTCCATTCAATAAAAACCAATGTTCTTTGTTTTAATTATCGAATACCTACACGCAAGCTTCTTAAAAATAAGTATAGTTTAAAATAAGACTATCAGTATCAGTGAAATAGACATCGACTTGATTACGCGGAATGTTTTGGCTAGTTTTTACAATAAATTATCAAATTTAAAATCAATATCTTATCTTTTATTCTGCCAAAAATAATGACATCACTGATGATGGTATGATTAACATGCAGCATAGCGAATGGCAGCAGCATCCCATCCACCGCCTAAAGCTTTAACTAATCCAACTGCCGCGGCCATTCTTTGAGAATTAACATCAACCGCATTTTTTTCCGCCGCATAAGCGACTGTTTGTGCCACAATTACATCAGAATAATCAACCGTGCCAGCCTGATATTGATTCAATATTAATTTTAAAGCTTGTCTAGCACTGATAGCTGCTTGGTTTTGCACAATCGATTGTTGGTTCAAGATACGTAAAGAAGCAAGACTATCTTCTACTTCCTGAAAAGCCATCAGCACAGTCTGACGATATGACGAGACGCTAGCATCGTATCCCGCCTGAGCAGCTTTGACCAATGCCTTACGTGAACCGCCATCGAAAATAATTTGTGAAAATTGCGGCCCATACGACCAAGCCATGTTAGGCAAAGAAATCCAGTGCGCAAGAGTCGTCCCTGAGAAGCTGCTGGCTGCCGATAACGTTAATGATGGAAAGTATGCTGCCATTGCAATGCCAATTTGCGCATTAGCTTGCTGCATCAAACGTTCTGCTTGAGCAATGTCTGGACGTCGTTCCAATAATGCAGAGGGAATCTCTAACGGAATTGACGGCGGAATAGCATGAGTCTTAGATGGATAACGTGCAATTGAAAACTGAGCAGGTGGGATACCCATTAGCACTGCTATGGCATGTTCGTATTGAGCACGCGCAATTCCATTATTAATCGCTAGTGCTTGTGCTGATTCAAGCTGACTTTTTGCTTGCACAACATCTGCACGCGACACAATACCCGTGTGATATTTATTCTCTGCCAATTGAAGCCCTTTTTTGTATTCTTTGACTGTCTCATCCAGTAACTTTTGTCCAGCCTCTGTCCCACGCAATTCAAAATAATATTGCGCCAATAATCCTTGGGCAGATAATCGTGTCGAAGCCAATAATGCGGCACTAGCCTGCGCACTTGCAGCACTTGCTTCAACTTGTCTTTGCACTAATCCCCAAATATCCAATTCCCACGAAGCATCTAGTAACAAGGAATAATTTGTTGATAACCGAGCTGTCCTATTTACTGGTAGTCCACCTGTTGTTGCCACACCTGATGTCGTTGTTCCACTGGATAACTCACTCGTAAACGTTGTCGATCCACCCACATTTTTTTGGCGCGTCATAGAAGCTGCACCAGTGAGTGTAGGGAAAAAACTTGACCGTGCTTCATCAACCAACGCTCTAGCTTGACGATAATTTGCTTCTGCTGTGACAATATCCTGATTAGAAAAATTTAACTTGGCCTCCAATTCATTTAGCGTTGGATCATGAAAAGTCCTCCACCATTCACCACGTTCACAGTGATTTTTAGGTCGGGCAATTTTCCAGTCTTTAGATGGTGCAGCAATCACTTGTTTCCCTTTTGCTTCTTTAAAAACTGCAGGTACATTGGCAGAAGGACGCACGTAATTAGGCCCAACGGTACATGAAGTCAATAACGCAGATAACACGAAGAATGTAACTCGATAAAAATGCATGTACTGACTCCCTTCAGTTCACTCGTCTCATTCGAAAAATTTGAGTTATTTTTTGGTTCCACCATTGACTAACATTTTCAAGTGCAAGATACACCACCGGTGTGGTATATAAGGTAAGCATTTGACTTACAATCAGGCCGCCCACAATCGCGATACCTAAAGGGCGCCGCAGTTCAGCACCCATTCCAAATCCAATAATCAACGGGACTGCACCTAGCAATGCAGCCATGGTTGTCATCATGATAGGGCGGAACCGTAGAACAGCTGCCGTATAAATCGCCGCTTGAGACGGCTTGTTTTCCATTCTTTCAATTTGAAGCGCGAAATCAATCATCATAATTGCATTTTTTTTCACAATACCAATTAGAAGAATAATTCCAATGAGAGCAATAATGCTCAGCTGTGAATGAGTGAGCAATAATGCTAACAATGCACCCACACCGGCTGAAGGCAATGTAGAAAGTATAGTGATAGGATGAATCAAACTCTCATATAATATTCCCAATACAATATATACGACTAACAACGCAGATAAAATTAAGTATGGTTGATTCTTAAGTGACACTTGAAAAGCTTGCGCTGTTCCTTGAAAAGAGCCTTGTATCGTAACTGGCAGATTCATATCGCTCACTGCTAATGCTATATTATTTACAGCATCACCTAACGCAATATTCGGTAGTAAATTAAACGATAACGTTGATGCTGGAGCTTGTCCTTGGTGATTGACAGAAAGTAACGTTGATGACGGCGTAAAACTCGCAAACGCAGATAATGGAACTTCATTTCCAGAGGGAGAAAGCACATAAATATCATTCAGTGTTTCTGGTCGCTGCCAATATTTTGGCGCTACCTCCATTACAACATGATATTGATTCATTGAAGTATAAATTGTTGAGACTTGGCGCTGGCCAAATGCACTATATAATGTCGCATCAATTAACTGTGGTGTAATCCCAAAGCGAGATGCAGTATCTCTATCAACATTCACAAACACTTGCAGTCCATTGTCCCGTTGATCACTATTTACATCAGCAATGCCCGGCAATTTTTTTAACTGTTCCATGACGATAGGAGTCCAATGATTCAATTCTTCTAGATTATCTGCTGATAACGTATATTGAAACTGCGCACTACCTTGACGTCCGCCTATCACAAGGTCTTGAGCCGCCTGCATAAATAATACGGCACCCGTTACTGTCTCAAGTTTGCCGCGTAAACGATTAATCACGGCATCTGCTGATGCTTCTCGTTCTTTCACATCCTTTAGTGTAATGAATACTGAACCGGATGCTCTGCCAGTACCACCCACAAAACCAACAACATTTGCTACTGCTGGATCTTGTTTGATAATTTCAATGAAACTTACTAATTTTTTCCGCAACGATTGGAATGAAATATTTTGTTCTGATTGGATGGAACCCACAATTCTACCGGTATCTTGTTGGGGAAAAAATCCTTTTGGCACGACAATATATAAAAAAATATTAAGAAAAATTGTCACCAAAGTCACAAATAATATTAATGTTGGATGACGCAGCGACCAACTTAAGCTTCGTTTATAATATTTGAGAACACTTTGTAGCGTGCGTGCATAAATATTCTTTTCTTCATCTTTTTTTATTTTAAGAAATTGAGCACACATCATCGGTGTTACTATCAATGAGATCAACATCGATATAAAAATAGCAACAGATAATGTCACTGAAAATTCTCTAAAAAGCCGCCCTACTACTCCTCCCATAAAAAGAATAGGAATAAAAACCGCAATAAGGGAAAGTGTCATTGAAACAACAGTAAAACCCACTTCTTTTGCTCCTATTAACGCAGCTTGTAATGGTTTAGTTCCCATTTCAATATAACGCGAAATGTTCTCAAGAACGACAACAGCATCATCAATCACAAATCCAGTGGAGATAGTTAAAGCCAATAATGACAAATTATCCAAACTATAACCCAGAAAATTCATTACACAAAAAGTACCTAACAGTGATAATGGCACTGCAATACCAGGGATCAACATCGCGCGTATGCTCCCTAAAAATAAATAAGCAACACACACCACTAACACCATAGCAATCACTAATGTCATTTCAACATCATGCAACGACGCACGAATAGTAATGGTTCTATCCAGCGTTACGGTCATATTAATATCTGCAGGAATTGATGCTTTTAATTGTGGAATCATGGCACGGATGCGATCTACTGTTTCAATCACATTCGCGTTCGGTGCTTTGAAAATAACAATCACAACAGCTGGCTTACCATTAGCAAGACCGGCATTCCGGATATCAACAACAGAATCGGTGACATCTCCGACATCTGACACTCTTACTGGGCTATGATTACGATAAGCAATAATTAACGGACGATATTGATAAGCTTTAAAAAGCTGCCCATTTGTCATGATTTCAGAAGTCACGATCCCATGGGTCAGTTGCCCTTTAGCGAGGTTACTATTAGATTGTGCTAACACTCTAGCAACATCCGTCAAACCAATGCCATATTTATTCAATGCTGTTGGATTCAGCTCAACACGAACAGCAGGCAATGAACCGCCGCCAACAAACACTTGGCCTACACCCTCCATTTGCGATAATCTCTGTTGCAATATTGAAGACGCTGCATCATATATCTCGCCTGTTGCGTACTTATCTGATGTTAAAGCAAAAATCATGATAGGCGCGTCAGCTGGATTCACTTTACGATACGTAGGATTGTTAGGTAAATTAATGGGTAAGTCACTGCTTGCAGCATTAATCGCTGCTTGTACATCACGTGCAGCTCCATCGATATTGCGTGACAAATCAAACTGTAAAGTTACGCGTGATAAACCAAGACTGCTAGTAGATGTCATTTGCGTTATGCCAGCAATTTTACCTAATTGCTTCTCTAATGGTGTTGCCACTGAAGTTGCCATGATTTCTGCGCTCGCACCTGGCAGTGATGCTTGCACACTAATGGTGGGAAATTCAATTTGCGGTAAAGAAGCAACAGGCAAGAGCATAAATGCCACTATTCCCGCAATGGCAACCCCCAATGCAAGCAGTGTAGTTGCAACAGGCCGGTAAATAAAAGGTGATGACAAACTCATCACTACTCCTGTTTAGATTGATGCGTATTTACTCTATAAAAATCCTAACGGTTCCCACTGACCTCAACGGGAACTCCTGTATAAATTCCACATTGCTACCCTATGTGAAATGGTATCAAAAGCCAGATAAATTACAGGCGTAGTATAAAGTGTCAATAATTGACTAACAGCCAGGCCGCCAATAATGACAATACCAAGCGGCCGCCGTAATTCCGCTCCCATTCCGCCGCTGAATGCAAGCGGTACCGCACCTAATAGCGCAGCCATTGTAGTCATAAGAATCGGCCGAAAACGCAGCATCGCTGCTTCAAAAATCGCTTCACGCGGCTGTTTTTTATAGATGCGCTCTTGCTCAAGGGCAAAATCTATCATTAGAATGGCATTCTTCATGACAATTCCAATGAGTAAAATAATCCCAATCAGTGCCACTACACTTAATGTATTATTTGTTAGCCACAAGGCCAGTAACGCACCGATTCCAGCAGAAGGCAACGTCGACAATATCGTAATAGGATGTACATAACTTTCATATAAAATGCCAAGTACAACATAAACCACTAAAATTGCTGCCAACACTAGCCAAAACTCATTATCCAATGAATGTTGAAAAATTTTAGCTGCGCCTTCAAAACTGGTCTGCACACTATCAGGCACGCCAACAGCACGCTTAGCTGCATCAATGATATGGATCGCTTCCCCAAGTGCTGTGTGAGGTGCAAGATTGAATGAAAGCGTCGCAACAGGAAATTGTTCTTGACGATTAAGCACAAGAGGACCCATGTGTTGTGAAATTTGCGTAAATGCACTCAAAGGAACGACACTGCCCTGATTATCACGGACCGCAGAATGTGTATCATCATTATTAAGTATTGAGTTGACATAAATGTAGTTAAGCGCATGAGGTCTTTTTTGTAACTCTGGCGTTGCTTCTAACACAACACGATATTGATTTTTTTGAGTGAATATAGTCGATATCTGCCGCTGTCCAAACGCATCATATAATAGGTCATCTATTACCTGCGGTGAAATTCCTAATCTTGAGGCAGTATCTCTATCAATTGCAATCATCGTCTGCAGCCCATGATTTTGTAAATTACTGGTAACAGCACTCAGTTGCGGTGATTCACGCAGCTTCTCCACCATACGCCTCGTCCACTTCTCAACTTCTGCTGCATCAGGAGCATTCAAGCTGTATTGATATTGTGTGCGGCTCACCCGCGTATCAATAGTTAAATCCTGCAATGGCTGCATATAGAGTGTCACACCTGTCACTTGCGCGAGCCTTGATTGTAATCTATGAATCACTTCACTTGCGTTAACATGCCGCTCAGCTAGTGGTTTTAATGTAATAAGCATACGCCCGCTATTTAATGTTGTGTTCGTGCCATCTATCCCAATAAACGAAGATAAATTTTCCACCGCAGGGTCCATTAATACAGCATATGCCAACGCTTGTTGACGCTTAGACATTTCTGCAAATGAAATGGTTTGAGGTGCTTCTGAAATGCCTTGTATCACACCTGTGTCTTGCACAGGAAAAAAACTTTTAGGAATAAAATAAAATAATAAACCCGTCAGCATCAGCGTTATAACAGCAATAATAAGTAACAGCGACTGGCGGCCAAGCACCCAGCGTAATGACAAATTGTAATAGTTGACCAACTGATTAAATGCATCTTCCGCATTACGCTCAAACCAATTCATTTCGGCACGCGTATGGTGACGTAAAATTTTTGAACATAACATCGGTGTCAATGTCAACGAAACAAATGCTGAGATTAATATGGTTATGGATAAAGTAAGGGCAAATTCACGAAACAAACGTCCAACGATATCACGCATAAATAACAGTGGAATTAATACAGCAATCAATGAAGCAGTCAGCGACAATATAGTAAAGCCAATCTGTGAAGCACCTTTCATTGCTGCAGTAAATAAAGGTTTGCCTTCTTCAACATAGCGCGTGATATTTTCTATCATGACAATCGCATCATCCACCACAAAGCCTGCAGCAATGGTTAACGCCATCAATGTTAAGTTATTAAGACTAAAACCAAGCAAGTACATTGCACCAAATGTCCCAATCAGCGACATGGGCACAGATATGCTAGGAATAATGGTTGCCGAAATATTCCGTAGAAAGACAAAGATCACTAGCACCACCAATATCACTGATAAAATTAATGCATATTGCACTTCTTTTACCGATGCACGAATAGTCATCGTTCGATCCGTCAACACAGATAATTGTATGTCCTGTGGCAGCCTATCTCGCAATGTAGGCAATAGTTGCTGAATCTGGTCTACTACTCTAATGACATTCGCTCCTGGCTGGCGTTGTATATTTAAAATCACAGCAGGCTCTGTGTTACTCCACGCAGCAAGTTTGGTATTTTCAGCCCCATCACTGACTTGGGCCACATCAGTCAATCGAACAGGTGAACCATTTTTATAAGCAATAATCAATGGACGATAAGCATCTGCGGATAAGAGTTGATCATTAGCATTAATCATGTAAGACAAGCGCGGGCCATCGAAACTACCCTTAGCTGCATTCACATTCGCCGCTATAATCGCTGTACGGACTGTTTCAAGGTTTAAACCATATGCAGACAAAGCCATTGGATTCACTTGTACACGCACAGCTGGGCGTTGACCACCGCTAATATTTACCAAACCCACACCTGTTATCTGTGAAATCTTTTGTATCAACCGCGTTTCTGCAAAATCTTCTACTTTGTACAACGGTAATGTTTTTGAAGTCAATGCAAGCGTCATGATAGGTGCATCAGCAGGATTCACTTTGCTATAAATGGGCGGGTTTGGCAGACCATCTGGTAAAAAATTAGATGCTGCATTAATAGCAGCTTGTACTTCTTGTTCAGCGATATCCAGGCTTAAATTTAAAGTAAATTGTAACGTGATGACAGAAACACTGTGAGAACTAGTAGATGTCATTTGCTCAAGACCTGGCATTTGTCCAAATTGTTTTTCTAACGGCGCAGTCACTGTAGATGCCATTACATCTGGGCTAGCGCCAGGATAAAAAGTTAAAACTTGTATAGTTGGATATTGAACTTCAGGCAATGATGAAACTGGCAATAATTGGTAAGCAACAAAACCAGAAAGTAAAATTGCTATCATCAATAACGATGTCGCAATGGGACGAACAATAAAAGGGGCCGATAAATTCATATGACAGAACCCAAGTCAATAGCATACTAACATTGAAACGCTATGGGTATATTATCGTAATGTGTTGGCAGAGGCTGCCCTCACCACTTTTGCACCATCCACCAATCCATCTGCTCCCTCAACCACTACAGATTGCCCTGGTACGATGCCTGATTTCACACTTGTATCATCACCGGTTGTCACACCTACCACAATCGGTTTGATACTAACGGTAGAATCATGATTTAACACATACACAAAAGTACCTTTTGTGGCATATTGGACAGCTGCTGTCGGTATAATAGTAGCATGACGAATGATTTTTACTAGCAATTGAATATTAACAAATTGATTAGGAAAAAGTTTGTTTTGCTCATTTTCAAATTGCGCTTTCAATCTGACCGTGCCTGTAGAAGGATCAATTTGATTATCCATTGCAAGTAACTTACCTGTTGCTAATAACGTATTATGTTGCCGATCAAATGCTTCAACCATTAATACCTTATCAGTTTCAACTTTTTGCATGACTTCAGCCACATTGTCTTCCGGAATAGTGAATACCGCCATAATAGGATTCAGTGTATTTACAATTGCTAAACCATTTATATCAGATACCTGCACAACGTTGCCTGGATCAACAAAACGCAACCCTATTCGCCCATTGATGGGAGAAGTAATTTTAGAGTATTCAAGATTTACCCTTGTCTCAGCTATTAATCCCTCATCTATCTTTATATTGCCTTCAAGTTGTTTCACTAATGCTTGCTGAGTCGCTAAGGTTTGCTGTGATATAGAATCTTGCCTCCACAATTGCTGATACCGCTTCAAATCTACTTTTGCATTAAAAAGCTGTGCTGTATCGCGTGCCAATTGCCCCTCATATTGCGCTAGCTGGGCCAAATAAGGACGAGCATCAATTTCAGCCAACAAATCTCCTTCTTTCACCATTTGCCCTTCTTTGAATAGTACACGCATTAACTGTCCATTGATCTGAGTCCTAACAGTAACGGTATTAGCTGGGAGAATGTTCCCTAATGCAGATAAATAAACTGAAATATCACTCATTCGCGCAGTTGAAGTCACTACAGTGATTGGGTGAGCAGCGCCACGATGTCGTGACATGAATGTACCTTGATAGTAGTGAAAAACTCCTATCATGACAATGATTAAAAAAATAATGGCCCAAAATGACAATCGTCGATTGAATGGTTTGCGTCCAGGAAAATCGATAGAAGATTTTGGATCGCTTTTATCTTGAGGTCCTTGTGTCTTCATACTACTTCCTAGTTCGAAGATTTTATAGAAACTAACTATCCTTACTACACGATCAAGAAAGTATATTATATAGTGGTCTCTAACCACAAATAGATGGCCTATTCAAAATCATGAGAAATTATTTATAAGCGTGCCAATGTGCCTACATCGGATCGGTTTTGTACTATGACAGTCGTATGGGGAATTTTAGTATGTGCAGCAACTGTAGATTTATTTATATCCGCACAAACAAATAAAATTTCTTGAAAGTACTATTAAATAAATAATCAAGCTTAATGAATATAGTAATAATTATTTGAAAGCTTATTATCAGGAGTCGCACGATTAAGAGAAAACATTTGTGCGCTGATACATAGCACTAATAAAGTTCCAAAAACAGCTATAATGAGAGTCTTAGGCATAATCACTCCGTGCATACACGACATAAAAATCCATTTCACTATAGGATTTGCTGACATTTATCTCTTCAGCTGCAAAAAGAGTAAAATTAGCCAAAGTTATTAATAAATTTTTGTCGCCTATTAACATCGATTTAACGTCAACAAACCCTAAATTCTTGGGGGAATTTTTTAATTTTCGCGTAATCAAAAGAAGCTGTCTATTCGGTATTTCCCTGGAAAAAGTAAGAAATTAGTTGATTTCACCTATCCCTTCTTAGTAGTAATACCTAATGTCCTGCTCACTATTCGCTATTCGTTGCCAAGTATTCCTACTATAGTACCTTCCATCAAGAAAGAGCGTGCGCTTCTGCCTTCTTTGAAGCAATAATCAACCCAATAGTGGTTTCTTTTGAGGGAGAATTATCAGCATTCCAACCCGCTTTAAGCGCTTCATTACAATCCATCGCTTGCAACCCGCGAAAACGCACTTCGTACTTACCTGGTTTTGCAGGTACTTTTAAAGTGAAATTTGTCGAACCCTCCCCTTGAGGGCCGCCATTATAAATACAGGCTTGCGCACTTCTTTTAGCCAATCCAATAATAATTTGATTATTTAGGCTTTGATAACAATTGGGGCAATGATAATGATAACTCATCGTAGCTTGGATGACCGTTCCTGGCTTAACAATGATTCGATTCCCTTGATTATTCATGTTGAAATTGCTCAAAGTGACATGTTTATCACTCACGATGGGGGGCTGCGCTGGCGCCGATGTTTCTACTGAATTTAACGCCATATTTTGTTGATAAGCTTGCTGAGGCAGCTTATTTTCATTCACACAACCAGAAATGACAAATGCACTAATACTTGCATAAGAAACTGAACGAAACATGTTACCAAAAAATTTGCTGCTCATGATGACACCTCCTTTGTTGTCGTATCCATGTCTACTGCGTTAGTACGTTGTCAACCTAAAATTTCGGCTATGACTGAATCTCTAACGGTTTGAGGCAACGCAATTGCAGCACGCCCTCAATCCTGGCAATGTGAGTTAAAAGATCGCTACTCACCGCGTTATTCACATCTATCAAGGTATATGCAACATCATCTAGCGATTTATTTAAAAGACTAATAATATTCAACCCAGCAGATGCTAATTTAGAAGAGATTTGTGCAACCATATTAGGAACATTAGCATTAATAATTGCCAAGCGCATACTAGAAGTGTTTTGTGATACCTCTACAGTTGGAAAATTGATGGCGTTAACAATTGAGCCATACTCAAGGAAATTACGAACTTGCTTCACTACCATGACAGCACAGTTTTCTTCAGCTTCTTTTGTTGAAGCACCTAAATGCGGCAACCCTATGACACGAGGATGATGTTTTAAATGTATGCAAGGAAAATCTGTGACATAAGCAAGTACTTTTCCTTCATTCAGTGCTTCTATTAATGCCTGATGATCAATGATTCCATCACGCGCAAAATTCAATAATACAATCCCTGTTTTCATCAATTGTAAATGTGAAAAGTTAATCATGTGCCTTGTGGCATCAGTTAAAGGAACATGAAAACTGACAAAATCCGACTCGACTAGTAAATTATCAATATGAGTTGCTTGCTTCACACTCGCGGACAATTCCCATGCTCTGTTTACTGTAATCGATGGATCATAACCAATCACTCTCATCCCTAAGTTAACTGCAGCATTAGCAACCTTCACACCGATACTTCCCAAGCCCACAACGCCTAGTGTCTTCCCCATCAATTCAAAACCAACAAATTGCTTTTTATTTTGTTCAATTTCTTTATGCAATTCATTATCGACTTTTAAATTGCCAACATAATTCCATGCTTGGCATATATTGCGGCTAGCCAACAGCATGCCTGCAATGACTAACTCACGCACAGCATTGGCATTTGCACCAGGTGTATTAAAAACTGGAATACCTCGTTTAGTCAAAGTACAAACTGGAATATTATTGATGCCAGTACCTGCTCGCCCTATTGCTTTTACTGAAGATGGAATCGTCATCTCATGAAGAGTCTGAGAGCGCACTAAAATAGCATCAGGCTGAGGAAACGTTGCTGATATTTCATAAAACTCTCGAGGAAACTGGTTCAAGCCAGCAGCTGCTATTGTATTCAATGTTTGAATTTTAAACATCTTTGCTCCCAGGGAAGTTTTGATTTAAAGTATGATTATAGTCAACTCATTTTACGGGTATATAACATGACCTTACCAAGTTGGCAATTGAACACTCCTGTTTCCGCTATTGTTTTTGATTGTGACGGCACATTAAGCTCTATAGAAGGCATTGATTTTTTAGCAAAAAATAATGGCGTCGGTGAAGCAGTCAAATTGCTTACCTCTGAAGCCATGGGCAAATCAGGACTTAATCCTTCTCTATACCAACAACGGCTTGACTTAGTTTTTCCACGGCGCGAACAAGTATATGCGCTGGGGCATCAGTATTTTGCACATCGTGTACCTGACATCAGCGACATCATTAATCTTTTCAAACGCCTAAATAAATCTATTTATCTTGTTTCTGCAGGGGTGAATCCTGCTGTGAGAATGTTTGGTGAAATGCTGCAAATCCCGCTAGAAAATGTTTATGCAGTGGATTTGCGTTTTGATCAACAAGGTAATTTTTTGGATTTTGAAAGAAATTCACCACTAATCAGTAATGATGGGAAACGAGCGATTGTTCAGCAAATCAAAGCTCAACACCAAGACATTATTCATATTGGTGATGGACTGAACGATATTGTTACGCTAGATTTAGTGACTCGCTTTATCGGCTATGGTGGTGTAGCTTATCGAAAAAACATTGCTGAATTATGTAAATACTACATCAAGACCTTATCTTTCACACCCCTCATCCCATTAGTCCTTACTCAAGAAGAATGTGCAAATCTACTCCCTGAGGAATTATCGCTGTATCAAAAAGGATTAGCGGCAATCAATGAAGGAAGCGTGCAGCTCGCATAAAAGCCGCATAATAATCTACCTACCTATAGCTAACGCATTAGATTTATAAATTAAAAATCATTGTTTTTTTCATTATTGTTTAAATAAACAACAGAAATGTCATTATTTTCTCAGGGATTCTTTCTCTCTCTTCATAAACACCTTTACAACTAATGTTAAAATACAAGAAATAAGGAGAACAATGCGGGAGTGAGGCTTATGGAAATTAAAATAACAACCAGTAAGCTTGTCTCTATCATGATGATTATTTTTATTGTTTCATACTTCACATTGACATCAAGAAATGCATATGCTGGTTATCTTATTCAACCTGCCCCTGGTCCCTTTATCGAATGTATACAATATTGTAAACAGCAACCAAAAGCAAAAAAACATCACCAACATACAAATTACAAGCATCGCAAGCATAAATATTATTCTCATTGTTATGCTTATGCACCATGTAAAAAATTAGTATACGCTGCCTGTTGTCCTGATTTTCATAAAGGATCAAACACCATCATTGAATTTAATTCAGCACCAGACGCGTATGGCAGCGGCCGTTACGTTGATACTTATGAATATGATTACGATCCTGATTTGAGTACGGGAGATGATGATCCTACTACTTATCCTGGAATGAATATTGATAGATAGCAGGTTCTGATCTTAATTTAGATTGGATAGATTCTAAAAATTCGAGGAGACTGGCTCATGAAAAAAATTCTTTTCACTATTATTTTCTCATGCTATTTAGGGCTATTATCTGCATGCAGCAGTATGGGATGTTATCAAAGTGGTTGCAGCTATACTTATAACTCTCAATGCGGTATGCCTAGTTGTACAGATAACACATACATAGACGAATATTCCAACCCATGTCCAGGGCCTTACGATTGTGACCAATAAATTAGGTTACCGCACATAGTCATTTGGTGAAAGCCCATACTCGTTTAATGAGACAACACTAAATGGCTGGAAAAAAGCATAGGGCACATCATGCCAGGTTGATCCTTTTATCCATAAATGTTCGGTCAACCCACGATCCTCTGGTTTTTTGCCACTGAGGCGTCATATTGCGGCTTGTTCGCAATCCAGGCGAATCAGCCCAAGTCCAAAAGGAGACGACAGTCATAGAGCTATTTTTTCAACGGGTTCAACTTTAATTTATTGAATAATAAAAAAATTTGACTTCAGAATTAAATAGTAGATTAAATAGTAGATAGGCAATACAAATACGGTAGCGCTATAATTGAAGAAGGTATATTCACAAGGAAAGGAACATGGCTAATTTTCTTGTAAACATTATTGTTCAAGGCCTGACCATTTTAAGATGGGCTTTAATTATTGCCCTTCTAGTGACCCTCTTCGGCATGATTTTACCGTATCTATCCAATGTGGGATCTTATCACTACCTGCAGCCTATCATTGCATGGGAGTCTTACATCAATCAGCTGATTAAAAGCTATATTCCAACTAAAGTTGCAGGGTGGGATTTATCTCGTCTCATCACTTTAATAGCAATTCTAATCTCAATTGATTTAACAAAAACTTTTTCTGAAAAATTACAATTTATCAAACAAAAACACAGAATGTTAAAAGAACTAAAACGAATTCAACAAGCTTATAAATCACCGAACCAAAAAGATAAAATTGCATTGCTCGAAAGCAAAATGGAGCAAGCAAGCCTGGCTTCCGGTAAAAATCGGAAAGAATTATTAAAAGATTTTGCCCATATTAAAAAAGAGTTAGAAAAAATAGGCCGTGACCTTGCATTTCTTTCCATTGATGTAGTGGACTCAACAGGGATGAAGCAAGGTGAAGATCCAACAACAATTGAGCTAGATTTCATCGAATACCATAATTTTGTCGAAGCAAAATTTAAAGATCATGGCTTAATTAAAGCATCATGGACGCCTGATGGAGTAATGGCTTGCTTTAATACTATTGAAGAAGCAGTACAAGCAGCACAATCTATATTAAATGAATTGGAATATTTCAATCGGAATGTAAAATCCATGAAAAGAGATTTTGTCATTCGTTGTGGTGTGAATGGCGGACATGTTTATTATGATGACTCTATTCCTTTAGAACAATTCAGTGATCGCGTTATCGACATCGCCGGACATATGCAAAAACATGCGCCAAGTAACTCTATTTTAATTGCTAAGCAAGCGATTGAACCAGTTAAAAATCGTGAGCATTTTACTGCAACCAAACGTATTGTTGATGGTCTTGAAGTTTGCGAATGGATAAAAGTCAAAGTCAACGAAAAAACATGATTTTCTAAGGGAATCAATACCCTTCTTCTAGAACTGCTGTTATTCAATTAGATGCATAACAAGTTTTTTGCAGCGAGAGGAAGAGATCATGCATTCACGGGAGTAACCATCAGATTATCACAACGACTCGTGTTGAAATACAATAGATGGGTTGAATCCGATGGCTATCTCCCACAAACAATCACGAGACCATTTCGTATGAGCAATTACGTCATTTTTTAATTACTGACAAAACAAAATCCACCTTAACTTCATCTTTAATTTCCTCTGTACTAGCCCATTCTCCCTGCCCTATCCCAAAAGCATTGCGCTTTAACATCACGCTCCCCTTCACTCGAGCAGTTGTTTTTGTCATCTCTTCTACAATAAAATTCACTGTGATAGGAATAGTTTTATCACGAATGGTCAATGTCCCTTTGGCATCATATTTATTATCACCAGTCTTGATAAATTGGCTTGCTTTAAAAACAGCCACTGGAAAATGTTTTACACTGAACCAATCCGCAGACTTCAGTACCTCCACTAAATCACTATAAGGTGCAGAAACAGAACTTGTATCCACTTTAATAATAACGTTACTCATCTCCAATTGCGCAGGATCAAAGGTAATTTCACCATTAAATTTTTTGAAACTGCCAGACACTGGCCCATTATTTTGCGTACCCGTAAAGGTAAGACTACTTTTATTGGGGACAATTTCCCATGCAGGCACATCGGCTTTTGCAACAAATGGGAGGAAAAAAAATATAAATATCACCAAGGTTTTAACATAAAATTTAATCAAGGAAGCATTCTCCTCATAATATCATCTTTATTAATAAAATGATGTTTCAACGCAGCCACTACGTGAATACAAATTAAAGCGATTAACGTATAAGCTAACCACGTATGTATTGCTTGAAACATAATCCGTAACTCTTCATTAGGTAATACGATATCAGGCAACACAAATAGCCCAAAAAAGGATACTGGCAACCCGGCAGCCGAAGACATGACCCAGCCTGTAATAGGTAAAATTCCCATCAACAAATAAAATGTCCAGTGAGCAAAGCGCGCCGCCATCGCTTCCCACAGTGGAAGATATGGCCGTAAACGCGGCACCACATTAGCTAAGCGCCATGCCACTCGCACGACCACCAACGCTAACACTAGAATACCAAGCTCTTTGTGCCATCCATAAAACTTGAGCTTACGCAAGCTAACTGACAACCCTGTCATATACAATCCAATCATTAACAGTACAATAATAAGCAGCGCCATCACCCAATGTAATAAAATGGCAACAGCTCCATACTCATATTGTGTATTTCTTATTGGCATACTGACAGCAACTATTTAGCTAAGTGGGCTTCTGCACCAATATCCAATTGCACCTCATCCCCTAATGCAGGAAGATATTTATTCATCCCAAAATCAGAACGTTTGATCTTAGTCGTTGCACTAAAGCCTATTGTTTTCAAATTATTCATCGGATGGACACCCGATTTTAATAATTTCACATCCAGTATTACTGGTTTAGATATACCTAATAGTGTTAACGTTCCATATACTTTGCCCGTATTTTTTCCTGTTACTGTCACCTTATTACTAACAAAAGTTGCGGTAGGATATTTCTCAACGTCAAAAAAATCACTACTAAGAAGATGCTCATCTAATTTAGGAATACCCGTTGTAACTTTATCCATGTTGATAGTCACATTCACCTTACTATTTTGGGGCTTGGCCTCATCTACTACTAATGTGCCATCTACCATCGAAAATTTGCCATATTGAATCGAAAATCCTAAATGATTGATACGCCATAACACATAAGTATGTTGTGGATCAAAATGGTAAGTTTCAGCTGCCAGCAAAACGGTAAAGGGAAAGAACAATGTTAACAAGATAAATAATCGAGCTAAGAGAGACCGCATAAGAACACTTCCTTTTATTACTTTTAATAATTGATTCATCCTATCGAAATTTTAATAGTATAACAATTAAATCTTAGCCTACCGCAAAGAACTTGCTTTTGCAAATGATAATCATTATTATTTGCAACATACTATTAATAATAATTCAATATGTCCAACATTAAACCACTCAAATACATTATCTTTCTTGCAATAATACCACTGAGCTTGGCTGTACCATCCTTTGCAAAAACAACTGTTTTGCAAACGCCGTCTATCAAAAAAAATTTCAGCTATGACGGCCATATTTTTTTCAATGCTACAAAGTCGGGCGTGCAAGGGGAGAGATATTTATTAAATGAACAATTATCAAATATTAAACTTACTACAGATTGGCAGTTAACCTCTTGGCTGAAATGGCATGGACTATTAATTTATAATACACTTCCTACGCCAATTACCCCTTCATTATATTTTGAACAAGCCTATTTCAACTTAACACCATCACAATGGCCAAACAGATTTATCTCTTTAGGAAAAAAATGGTTACCGTTTGGTAGTTATAAAAATGATTTGATCTATAAACCCTTTACCAAAGCATTAGGACAAACAAATGCTATGGCAATTGAATTAGGATACGACAATTTCTATTACACCAATGTTACTTTATATCATCCGCATACCATAATGTACTCATCATCACTGCCAGCTTATTATAATTTAAATGCTGGGTTACATGATCAGTTTTATGACATTGGTGTAAGTTATCTTTATTCCATCGCTGACAGTCAATTATTTCAGTACAATAAAGGATTCGGTGGTTTTTTAGGACAATCTATAAAAAGTCATGTCCCTGGTTCCGCTATTTATGCAAATTTTAAATATCGTCAATTCAATACTTACCTAACTTATATCTCAGCCATGCATCCATTTTACGCAGAAGAAATAAGTTATCAAAATAAAGGTGCACGACCTGCCGCATTTAGTATACAAAGTGGTTATGAATTTACAGTAAGGAATTTACCGCTAAAAATAATAGGGTTTTATGATGATTCCTACGAAGCGTTAGCGTTAAAATTACCTAAAAAACGAACTGGTGTTGGCTTGAATATTTATCCTAATAAATGTTTGGATATTCAATTTCAATTTTTCAAAGATTATAATTATGCATCCAACATTATTGCCAAAGGCCTCAATAAATCTATTTTAGGCAATTCAAACGTAACCAATACTTTTGCTTTGCAACTGGTATTGAATTTTTAGTCCCAAGCTTCAGCGGGTTTCATACTGACTGTGCGATTAGGCACAATGAGTAGATACCATGATAACAATGCTGCTATACCACAAAATGCGATGAGCAGACTAACTGGGCCAGCAGTAGTAGTAGATAAATAACTCATGATAGCACTGCTAAGAGCAGAGAACGAAAAATTCAGTGACAAAGAAGCTGATGAAGAAATTCCTATGAGTTTGGGAAAAGGAATGACCGCGCCGACCGCTGTGATAGTCATAATAAACCCTGTGCCAATATAAAAAATAATCATAGGAACAATAATGACAGCTATGTTTATATAGCCCAAACTAATAAGCAAAGCCATCACACTCGTCGATACTGCCAAAATAATGACACCTGTTCCCATCATATTTACGAGATTATATTTTTTCACCAAACATCCACAAATCAATGTACCAACTAGATGTCCAACTGCTAGACCAGTAATCAAGATTCCAAACCTATACTTCGAAATACCAAAAGCTTTAAGCAAAAGAAAAGATGAAGCTGTATTAAACGCAGATTCACCTGCAATCATAAAAATGGAACATAGCACATAACCAAGAAAAACAGGATGACCTGCAATCATCTTATAATAGAGAATAATCTGGCCTATTTTCAATTTCATATCAACTTGTGGTATGTGCGTTTCTTTAAGAAAAAAGGTGCACAAAAATAAAATCAACATACTGTATGCAGCCATTACTATGAACGCAGCTTGCCATTGATAATGTATTGCGATCATGCTTCCTATCATAGGCAAAAAAGCAATAATAATAGATGCTGCCAAAAATACATGACTAAAAACAACAGCAGCTTTGTTATGCTTGTACGAGTCATTGATCATTGCCCGTCCCACCATGACAGTCGCACTCACACCCAGCCCTTGAATCAATCGAGCAAATAACAAAAAACTGATAGAGGTAGAAAAAAATGCGAATACATTTCCTAATGAAAATAAGGCCAATCCCATCAGCATAAATATTCTACGCCCGTATTTTTCTGACAAAGGACCAAAGACCAACATGCCAGCAGCCTTCCCGAATAAAAATAAACTAATGGTATACTTAGCCATCGTTGGCGTGGTATGCAATTGCTCCGCCATACTAGGCAATGAAGGCAAAATAAACTTAATTGCCATCACGCCCAAAAACCAGGTTGAGATTAATAATAATTCAAAAGTGATATTTTTATTGTTCATAACGAATGGTCCGAACTTAATTTGTTATCAGCTATGGATTTTAATGATTTTATATTCAGCAATACCACTATAGCAGCTACAGCATATAAAAGTGCCGTCATCAAAAAACTATTCTCATATCCAAAGCGCGCTTCAATCAATGCGCCCATGATGATGCCTAATAAATTACCGAACTTTGTTGCACTGTTTCCAAACCCAAGAAATAAGCCATTTTCGTTAGAGCTAACGTTATCAACCAACAACCTTAATAAGACGGGAAGTAAAGCACCAAGACAAACTCCCCACAATAACCTTAGGAGGAAAATGGCAACAATAGAATGTGCATAAGCATGTAACACCTGAAGTCCTGCGCATAAAAACAAGAGCATGGCAATAATGGAATAAACCGAATGACCTGCGTTTATAATACTATCAAAAAAACGTCCCCATGATGGTGCGGTAAAAAATATCATTAATCCTGTCGCAGCATATAAAACACCTACCATAATATCATTTCCACCTAGAAATTCTGTCACAAATAATGAAAACACAGGTGTGATCATAGAACGGGCCAACTGAATTATCATAATGACAAGCAAAATAGATAAGACTTGTTTTTTTAAATAAGAAAATATTCCTTTTGAATCTGTATCAAGTTCTTGAGATAGAGTAGATGCAAGTTGAACCGGTTTTTTTAATAAGCATAAGAATGAAATGGTAACCAATGCGCAAATTACCGATGAGCTAGAAAAGATAGATTGATAACCACCATAGGTAGCAATTACCCCGCCTAGAAGCGGACCCATTAGATTTCCAATAGCAGTTGCGGATTGCAACTTACCCATTGTTGCACCACGTTCATTCTCGGGACTAATTGCCAAAGCCCATGATTGCGCAGCAACAATGAATCCAGCCAATACCCCTTGCAATATGCGAAAAATAAAAATGAGATACACATTAGAAAAAAATAAAATCAATGTTTGAGTGATAAACAACCCTGCACATGCACGTATGACCATCGGTTTATAGCCATATCTATCTCCAATCCTTCCCCATAAGGGGGAACTAAAAGTTGATGATAAAAAAGGTGCAATATAAATGGCAGCACTCCAAAAACGGATCTCATAAGCAGAAAAATTCCCCAAATGGGTAATATAAAGTGGCCAATAAGGCAAACTCATAGTCAGCATAGCAATTAATAGCGTCTGACCAACCCATAAAATATTGAGTTGTGTTCTCCAACCTGAATCATCAATAACGTCCATCTATTGTATATCTCGCAATGGATTTTCTAGATTAATATAAATATATTTATTATAAACATCATGCAAACGCATGCGCATAAGCCCTTTGACTTGCCAATCGTCTTCCATGATCACCCGGTATTCTCTTTCCCATCGATCTAGCGGCACTCTGCTTTTTAAGGTATGAAAACGTTCCACCAAATTAGCTTTCACAATTTTCCAAAATACAGATTCTGTTACACCATATTCCTGTGCAAGTAACAATACAATTTCACCCAAATGATATTGAATCACTGTATGCAAAAATTTATTAGTTGCTTCCTGACTCTCTTCTGTGAAAGTCGCAGAATTTGGATATGCTTCCAACATCAAACCTTGGCTGTATAGCGTGGGAACATGAACACGCAACCCACCTAAATCTCGTGCAATCATATAAGCTGGATAAAGGTTTTTAAATACAGCAATTGTATTTTGCTGATGTCCTTCCAAAGCCACTCCATAAATGAGAAATAAATCCAAATAAGCCAGTACAACAACCTGGCAATATTGATTAAAATATTGGATTGCTCCCTGCAATGAACTACCCACCGCTGCCTGCATAATTTCTAAAAATAATGGTATGTGATTGAGCGGGGATTTTTCAAACAATGCTGCTACCACAATGGGAACTTCGTGTCGTTGTAAAAAATTAGCAGGATTATCCCTATAGATAACACCTAAGTGTTTCTCAATTTCAGGATTTGAGAATTGAACATGCAGCCCGCATACCTCATAAGCAATCTTAAGATGACCAGTAAAATGATTCTCCCAGGCAAGGATTTGTTTTAAGATTTTTTCCAATTTTGGCCCATTATGCACAGATGCAGGTGAAATCGTACGCATAGCACTGGTACTATGCACTGCAATAGGTAATTTTATATGCGGCTGCCCTATACTGTCTTTTACTATCATTGTCCTAAATGAAAGACTAGCTTTTGTTGTAACATAAACATCTTTAAAAAATAGTAATTGACGTTCTTCAATAATATCTTGAAACAATTTAATGATGACATTCTCATATTGCCAAGGATGAATAAAGATAGGACTATAATGATGACTAGATAATCCATTAGCACATATTTTTTCTTCCCATGCACACCAAGCGTCCGGAAACTGACTGGCAAACCAATCATTATAATCGATAATATTCAAGCCTAATTCCACATGGATAATAGATTTAGCAATGGCAGCTAGCGGCAAATAGATATCTTGATTAAATTCAGGAGAAAATGTTTGATACGCTTTAGAATTAAATCCCAATTTCGTTTTATGACAAGGGTGATAAGGATGTCCTTTTGCCGCCCACATTTCAAAAAACATTAGCTGCTCAGCAGCTGAGTAACACGATGTAATATATTGAATAAGAGTTTCTGCATGAGATTGAACCATTTTTCTAGCTAATTGATGATTGAAATGTTCGCTAAATTTTGCCACAAGATTTTTATTGATATTACAATTATTCACTTCTACAACAAACTTTTCCCATTGAGGTAAATGAACATCATTGCTTATCTCGTGATAAATCAACTCTAGAAGATGATCGACCGTCGAAACAACATGGAGCTGGTCCTGCACTATGACCATAACTTGACCTTCGATTTTCAACTTTCCTAAGTGAAACTGTTGGACTTTGCTGGCAATAAGGGTTTTTTTACCCTGTTTTAAATCAATAATTAGCAGTGTATCTTTTATTGTATAAGGAAGTAATTGTTCGCGTACACAAGCATGCAACAAGCGCTTAACTAATTGATTTTCTACTTGTTTTGAGGGTGCTTCAGCAATCATGATGTTTTACCCTGAAAAATGGTTAAGGTAATATTACGCAAATGATAATGATTATCATTTAAAACGGCAAGAGAAAAAAAGATGCCAAGCATTTGTTATCGACACAATATAAATCCATATAAAAGCATCCTCCTGCTAACCGCACCAATCATTCATGTCCCCTATAAAGAAAGCAGAGACTTGCCCACTCTCTCTTTTTAATCCTCTTTTAAGGTTTAATTCTCTTTTAAGCTAAGACCGTTAAAATTTTAATTACCTGAACATTCTGCCAGTGCAAAATCCCATTACACATACAGAACCATCAGCAGCATACAAAAATATAATGAACGAGTAGCGACCATGAAAGTTGGTATTAAGCAAATTCTAAACGACCATTGCTATGGAATGCCAGCGCTACATATGCACGCTATCCGTCAGGCAGCAGAATCTTATAACACAGTCATAGGTATCAGAACAGTAAGCAAATATGCCCGCACTTTCATAGAAGACGGCTATCCTACTAAACCATTTGCTGTTAAAAATAAATCCTCAAATACTGGCATCGCAGCAGGGTTGATTGCAATCAACCCTGCATACTGTCAAGTACCACTCAGTAAATATAAGGAATATACAAAGCTTTTAGATAATGCTTTTCAAAAAGATCCCTGTTTACAATCTATTCCATGTATATTGCCTGAAAATCGTTTTAATGAACTACAACAATTATTGGGAAACAACATTACTATCCAAAAAATACTGAATCAAAATATTTATATAATAGATTGGAAAAAAGAAGAAACCCAGATTCGGGTAACAGCAAGAAAAATAGGAAGCAGCAGTGATTATTTGATTTTTGATAAAAACAATCAACCTTTGCTGGTTCTTGGAAAAACGATATTAGATGACCAGAATAATCAAATTATCAAACCGATTACCGCAGATTATGATCTTTTAGTCATTTGCCCACCCTATTCTGACCTCAACCTTAGTGGAAAAGACAAAACACCTTTTCCAACCTACGGATGTCCAAGACACATGTATGACCTTCTTAAAGCAAGCACATTACCTAATTATATTGGTCCTAAAGAAGATACAAAAGGTGGAAATTGGAGCCAACGCACAAGAGAAATGATTACGATACTTAATAAAAATATTGCAGCGCTTGATGAAAAACGTAAAGATAAAAACAATAAAATAATTCATCATAACAGTGAATTTCACAATCCTTTTGCAAATGAGTTAATCAAAAACCTGCCATGCCTTATTGTACTACCACACACAATGAGTTTGTCTACCATGCAACAGCATGGCGTGTCATCTAAGCATTTAAGCAGTGTACAATTTATATTAATTGAGACCATCGATGAATTAAAAAAATTACACGACATATTATACCAAAAAGGTTATTACTGGCCTGAACACGCTAATTATCCTGACCTTAAAATACCAACATTTGAAACTTCAAAGTCTAGAGCAATCAGATATTGATGAGTGCATGACGAGCTTTCATCATTTTAATAATGTAGCAACAAAATTGAATATTTTCTGGTGTGATTAGAAAAATCAACATTAGAATACATATCATTTTAAAACTTGTATCACGCTGAATTTTTCATTTCATTTGATTTAAATTCCATTATAGAGTAGTTTAAAAGCACACAAGATCCATACGAAAATGAATCTTTTTTTACATATTTTATCAGTCTATCTGCTATATAAAATAATATTTTTTCTAGAGGAACTGCTGATGTATTTGTTGCCGAAATTTCCATTACATCTTAATCCAATAGCATTATTTGGCTTAACATTATTACTAGGATTAATCGGTGGTGAAGCTGCAAAACGTGTCCGCTTTTTACCCATTATCTCCGGTTATATAGCTGTTGGATTCTTAGTGGGCCCAGGTGGATTTAATATTGTCACTCCATCATTATTAGCTAACACACATATTTTTGTGGAAATTTCATTAGGCTTAATATTATTTGATTTGGGAAGACATTTAGATTTTGCATGGCTACGACAGGATCATGGTATTATCCCGATGGCTATTTTTGAATCCCTTTTCACTTTTATTCTGGTTTTTACCATATTATATGCTTTCCAATTTCCTTGGATATATGCAGCATTAGCCGCTTCCATTTCTATCGCCACCTCCGCTGCGGTCGTCATGATGATAGCACATGATTTAGACTCTAAAGGACCTGTCACACGGCGAGCGTTAATTTTGACTAGTCTTAATAATTTAATTGGAATACTGATATTCACATTCCTATTGCCACTCACACAATCCAATACATCTTTTTCAATCATGGCGGAACACACTACCTATAAATTATTAGGATCTGTTATTTTTGGCGCACTAATATTTATTATTACATTAGGAATCGCTTATTTTATTGGGAAACGCAACAACAATCAGTTTGTATTATTTGTTGGCAGTATCATATTTGCAATCGGCCTCTCTGGTATTCTCAATCTTTCCTCTATGATAACACTGTTCACGCTAGGAATTTGTGCTAGAAATTTTGACTGGGCGCACTTATTAATTGAAATTGATTTTGGTTGGATTGCACGTTTATTTTTTATTGTATTATTTGTCGTCACAGGTGTGCATTTGCAATTACAAGGACTATGGCAAGCAACCTGGATTGTACTCGCCATTTTACTGGCACGTACAATTGCAAAATCCTGCGGAATTTGGTTATTCGCCAGTACCAGTCGTCTCACCCACCAGCAGTCATGGGCACTTTCTATGGCTTTAACACCTATGGCAGGATTAGCAATTGGTATGTCGAATATCATCCTAGATTTTAACCCTAATTTTGGATATCAATTAATGACAATCATTACAACTGTCGTTGCAGTATTAAATATCATTGGTCCCATTGCAACACAGGTTGCTTTTATTAAATCGAATGAAGCATTACAGTAAATCAATCCAAGAAGGATATAAAAATGAATAACGAGCTGCTCTCCTTCAAAAAAAGTGACCCTTTCACAATGGGTGTTGAATTAGAACTTCAGTTGGTTGATTTACAAAATTATAACTTGGCCATGGAATCAAAAGATTTAATACGACGCTTATCCGAAATTTCTCATCCTGGAGAAATCAAACCTGAAATCACTTTAGCCATGATTGAACTCAACTCTTCTATCCATGAATCCTATCACACTTTAATTGCCGAACTTCGCGCATTAAGAGATATCATAGCCAAACAAGCAGCCCAAACACACATCGGAGTCTGTGGAGGAGGCACCCATCCATTTCAGCAATGGATGGATCAACGCATTTTTCCTATAGAACGCTTTACCAATGTTTCAGAACAATATGGTTATCTGGCAAAGCAATTCACTGTATTTGGTCAACATATTCATATCGGCTGCTCCAGTGGGGATGATGCTTTATATCTATGTCATGCAATGGCACAGTACCTGCCGCACTTTATTGCTTTATCAGCTGCCTCTCCATTTCATCAAGGAGTAGATACTGCATTTGATTGCTCACGAATCACTGTTATTAGCGCCTTTCCCCTTAGTGGTACTCCACCCTGGTGTCTTACTTGGGCTGAATTTGAGGCTTATTTCGACACGATGCTTCATCTCGGCATCGTTAAAAGCATGAAAGATTTTTACTGGGACATCCGCCCGAAGCCTGAATTTGGCACCATTGAATTGCGTATTTGTGACACACCGTTAACTGTTGATAAAGCCTCTGATCTTGCTGCTTATACTCAGATGCTTGCTTGTTTTTTGCTCGACACTAGACCGCTGTTATCGCGAAAAGTTTATCTTACTTATCTATTTAATCGTTATAATGCAGCGCGATATGGTCTTGACGGCATATTAGTCAACCCCATTCACTCTACTCGTGTACCACTCAAAGAAGACATTCTTAATACCTGCATACAGCTAGAACCATATGCGCAAAAATTAAACTGTGAAATTGCCTTAGAAAAAATTAGGCTGTCTGTACAAAACCATGAAAATGACGCAAGCTGGATTAGAAAATATTATAAAAAATTTCAATCACTAAACGACACTGTACGAAGCCAGGCTGAATTATGGAGCAATCCATACTCATCAATTTACTCCTAAAATTGAAACGCTGCGGGTATAATGCCGAATGATATTTTGCAGTAATGTTACCACTTAAGAGTATGTTATGAATGAATTAGCACCACTGATACATGATTTAACCATTATGCTAGGCATTGCAGGCATTGTTGTCTTGCTATTTCAGCGTATCCATCAACCTGTGGTACTGGGCTATCTAGTGGCTGGTATGATCATTGGCCCGTTTACCTCATCTTATAGGTTCATTACAGACATTGAAGATATTAAGACATTATCTGAGATGGGCGTAATTTTTTTGATGTTTTCATTGGGACTAGAATTCAGTTTTCATAAACTAACAAAAGTGGGTTTTTCCGCCTTAATCACAGGAATATTTGATGTCTCACTCATGATAGGACTGGGTTATGCTGCGGCAACTATCATGGGATGGAGTTATCACGACCGCTTATTTCTGGGAGCAGCGCTTGCTATTTCTTCGACCACCATTATTTTCAAAGCTATCAATGAGCTGGGACTCAAGACAAAACGTTTTGCTGAAGTCATTTTTGGCATTTTAGTGGTGGAAGACTTATTGGCCATTTTATTATTGGTAGGATTGTCCACCATGATCATGTCAAAAAATGTCATGCCCATGGATATATTATTCGCCGTATTCAAATTACTGTTAGTAGTGGGCGGCTGGTTTCTGATTGGATATTCTCTGGTACCTTCTATGTTCCGCCGCTTAGCAAACTATGTTAATCAAGAAACGCTGACTATTATCTCTATTGCCTTATGTTTATTTTTAGTCTCCATTGCAGCTTATTTTCATTACTCAGCGGCACTAGGCGCCTTTATCATGGGATCCATTTTAGCTGAGACCGTATTAATACACCGGATTGAAGAACTCATCGTTCCAATCCGTGACATTTTTGGCGCGATATTTTTTATCTCTGTCGGTATGTTGATTAATCCCTCTGTGATCGTTCATCAATGGCAGTCTGTGCTTTTTATCACAATGGTACTGATACTCGGCAAAGTCATCGTCATTGGTACTGGCACATTCTTAACTGGCCAAAGTTTTAATACCGCTATCCGCGCAGGATTTGGCATGGCGCAGATAGGTGAATTCTCGTTCATTATTGCAACGCTTGGCTGGACACTCAATGCCATCAACGACAAGTTTTACCCTATCATTGTAGCAGTATCGAGTATTACCACATTCACCACCCCTTATATGATCCGGCTTTCTGCCAATATCAGTGACACATTAGAGCGTATTCTTCCTGATCGCATGAAATATTTTTTAGAAAGCTATACAACATGGGTATATCGAACACAAACTGAATCAAACAAAAATCCTATACCGCGCAGTGTCACCGTTCGATTATTTATCAATGGTATTATTGTCGCTATTATTTTTACACTCATTAATACGTTAGTTTTTCCACATGTTCATACGATGCTTGAAAATAAGCGCGAAGCAAAAATGGTTTGTGAAATCATCGCCATTATTCTTTCTTCTCCGTTTATCTGGGGAATGTTGTTTTCATATAAATTAAGCCCTATCCCAGAATATGCAAAATTAAAATTTAACCCCGTTGTTTCAATGGTATGGTTAGTCACCTTAGTCGAAATTGTTTTTTTAAGTGTTGTGTATTTTCATACTTGGATCACGACGACAATGTTTATCGCATTAGTCGCTGTTTTCTTTGCTATCTCATATAAACAATTGGAGAAATCCTACCATTGGTTTGAAAGACAATTGGTGCGCAACTTAAAAAAACAACCCGGAAAATTAGCTAAATATAAAGAACTCGCGCCATGGGACATGCATTTTGTTGAAATTGAAGTGGGCGACAAATCACCCTTTGCAACAAAAAGTTTGGGAGAATGTAAAATTCGCGAACGCTTTGGAATAAATGTGGTGGCCATTTATCGCGGCCATAATTCAATTCTGGCCCCACGCGGCAATGTGCGCTTGTATGATAACGACAAATTAATTGTGCTTGGTAATGACAGCCAAATTGATCGGTTTAAACGCAAAGCAACGCTTGCATCATCTGATCTTGAAAAAACGAATTATCTTGAAAGTTTTGTTTTGAAACCCATTCTCATTGATCAAACGCATCCTTTTATTGGTAAAACCATTAGGGATTCTCAAATACGTGAGCAATTAAATGGATTAGTGATGGGAATTGAACGCGGAAACACACGCATATTAAATCCCAGCCCTGAAACTATTTTGGAAGTGGATGATTTATTATTTATTGTAGGAAAAGATGAAACAATACAACAAATAGATTCCATGCATTGATTGTTTTATATAAATCCGTGAAAGATTGCATCTTGTTTAAGGCGCTATAATTAACATATCCATGGCCACAAACCAATAAAAACGTAGTAGCCAATGAAATGACATCATCATAAATATGATGTGCAGGTTTTAATATATGACTGCTTGGAGCATTATTTAGAAGATCAATCATTAAAATTTATAATTTATTATCTTTCCATGCTGGGACAGCTGCACCATCAGGATAGCATTTTTGTGTTTCGTTAATGACAGGCTGTGAATGCATGATTTCAACTAATTTTTGTAGTAAAGGATTATCTTTATCTTCTTTCCTAGCTACAATAAGGTTCGCATAAGGTGAATCACTGCCTTCTTTTATCATGGACTGCTGAATGGTCAATCCTGTCGGCGCAAGAAAATCATTAGTGATTGCAGCTAATGCAACATCTTTTAATACCCTTGGCAATTGAGCTGCATCTAACAGTTTAAATTGAAGCTGCTGCTTATTAACAATAATATCAGAAATGGTGGCATAGGTTCCCACATCTGATTTAAGCTTAATGAGTCCTGCTTTTTCCAGCAATAACAATGAACGACCTTCATTACTTGGATCATTGGGAATGGCAATAATAGATTTATTCTTGAGCTGTGAAATGTCATTAATTTTTTGCGAATAAAATCCCATTGGATAAACAAACGTCTTGGCTATGGCAGCTAAATGATAATGATGCGCTTTACTTTGCCCTTGTAAATAAGGCTCGTGCTGAAAAATATTAGCATCAATACTATGATTATCAAGCGCCGTATTAGGCTGCACATAATCACTAAACGTCACCACTTTTAAATACAGCCCATATTTATCTTTAGCGACTTGTTCAGCCACCTTCATCACTTTTTCAGCTTGTCCACTGATAACACCGACTCGTAACGTATTCTCTACAGAAAATGCAGAAGGCCAAACCTGATAGGTAATACAAGCAATCCAGAGCAAAGCACTAATAGGTAAGATCCACCTGAGTGAGCACCGATTTGCTAACTTATCACCAAGCATTTGAACAACTTGTACCATCATCACAAGCATCACTACTGTTGCCGTCATTACAACAACATCAAATCGCTGATACCCATAATTAATTGCAAGCTCACCTAAGCCACCGCCTCCTACCACGCCCGCCATAGCAGAATACCCAATCAAACCAATCACCATTAAAGTAGCGCCTCTAATAAGAGAAGGCAAACTCTCAGGAATTAGTATTTTAGTCACCATATGCCATGTTGACGCTCCCATTGCATTGCCTACCTCAATTAAGCCATAAGGAACTTCTGAAAGCGCACTTTCACAAACTCTGGCATAAAAAGGAATGGCGGCGATTGTTAATGGTACTAATGCAGCATTGGTACCTATTGTGGTACCCATTAATAAACGGGTAAAAGGAATTAGCATAATCATAAGAATAATAAAAGGCATGGACCGCGTTATATTGACCCATATACTCATAAAGCGGTGTAATAATTTATTTTCCAGTGCTTGACGATGTCCAGTGAGATATAAAAATGAACCTAAACATAGCCCTAGAATAACACTCATAAAACTGGCAATAAAAACCATATAAATGGTTTCCCAACTTGCTTTTAATAATGAAATTAATATTTCTGCAGACATCTCTAACCTCTATGCGTTTGAAAAAAATTCAGTATGAAATTTTTTTTTGAGTTACCCCCACTGCTTCACTACACTTGATTTTGGGTTGGAAAAGAGTTCAGTAACTGAAGATTGCTCTATCAAATAACCCTTATCTAAAACACCAGCACGATGACAAATTTGTTTAATCACATCCATCTCATGAGTAATTAATAAAATGGTAACGCTTAATTTTTGATTGATCTCTTTCAGTAAATGTAATATTGAAGATGTTGATAACGGATCTAATGCCGATGTTGGCTCATCACAAAGTAAAATTCGCGGTTGAGTAGCCAATGCCCTAGCTATTGCCACACGCTGCTGCTGTCCACCGCTTAATTGTTCCGGATAGTGATTTTTATGTTCTACTAATTGAACTAATTCCAACAAAATATGAACGTCATGTTTAATTTTATCTTTTGGTTGACCTAATAACTCCAGCGGCAATGCAATATTTTCAAAAGCAGTACGTGATTTTAACAGATTGAAATGCTGAAATATCATTCCAATATTTTTTCTCTGCTGTTTCAATTGTTTTTTTGAAAGCTGTGTTAAATCTATTTCATCAACATATACTTGGCCACTGGTCGGTTTTTCCAAAAGATTAACTGTACGAAGTAAGGTGCTTTTACCTGCACCGCTTAAACCAATGATACCGAATATTTCACCTCGATTAATACTAAGATCAATGTCTTGCAGAGCATGCACTATTTTATTATTTACCATATATTCTTTATTAATTTTTTTAAACTCAATCATCATGAGTCTCCTCAATCAGTGGATTATTTCAGCATGAAAAATTCATTAGATGAAACATCACATTTTTCCACTCAATACTCGCTATGCAGCTTAATGTCATCATGTCGATAAGAAAAAAGATGAGCGGCACATTACATTGAGATGGGGTAAAAGTGAGTTTAGTAAAGAGAAAAACAAGACAAAAAAACTAGCCTGACAAACAAGAGAGATAAAAAACAACATTCACTTTCCCCTTAATTTAAGGGGCTAAAACGGCACTTAACTTAAAAACATCATATTATCATATGGTTAAATAAACTACTCGTACGCTTTAGCCGAATTTATTAACGCGCCCGCAATCTGAAATTCAAATCGGCGCAACTAGTGATTGTTACTTTAATATATCTTTAGATGCTGATCAAGCATATCAATGTCAGGCTTTTTATTTATAACGAATTTATATGGTAAATTATTCCTGCTGATAAATAATCAATATTATTTTGGTTACCAGAAGAATTGCCTACAATACGGCTAAATGAAAGATCCACACCTGTATCTGGAGTGAAATAATAATTTAGTCCCAGTGCTAACGTCGGATATATATTGCTGGAACGATCTTTGTTAGTTATAGAAAAACTGAGTGGTGGATTAATTTGATTCGGTGTCCCATTCAATATCACGTTGTTTATTCCACTAATGCTTAATTCGCTTTCCGTTCGTGTATATAACCACGTTAATCCTATTTTTGCATAAAGATCAACTCTATCATTAATGGGCAAAATACCTTTCATCATTAGATCCAATCCATCCTGCTGCAATGTATCTTTTCTACTATCATTTCCAATGGTGAAAGTCGCAGGTGAAAAAATCACATTATTGAGGGTAATCGTAGAATTAGCATTTAATAATGCATCATAATTTAACGAGATATTGCGGAATTTTGTATAACCGAACTCAATCGCTGCATTAGAATAGAATTGATAACCAATATATAATCTTCCAGTAAAAACATTGTCCTTTGTTTTACCAACGAAAGAGGTGATGTCAATAGAATTTATACTTAGTGCATTTATCGTAAAATTCATATTGTCTATGGTAGCAGTAGAACCAGGGACAGTATTAACAATTTTGTTTAGATCAGGCGCCACATCTGATACAGATAAACCTTCTTCATTCGTTGCAGCATAACCAAACTGCGCTCCAATATACATTCCCGTTGTTGCCATCGCGTACACGTAATTTGCTGTCACAACACTGAGAATAATGACAAATACAACACATAATTTTCTGAATACCAACATTTGCTATCCTAGCAAAATAATTCTACATTTTTTCTTATAGATTTAGTTCATGAGGTTGTCAAGAGAATTCAGTACACACCTCTCCTTTAGCTACAAAAATTCGTCATGCCTCTAACCTACCATCGAAACAGTACGGGTATATTACGGCCAAGACACTAGGAAGCTAACATAGGATATATTATTGATAATAAAATAATGCTTTTAATTTTAAATTTGTGTATATATGAAAATTTTCAAATTGAGCTAAAACAAAATGAGACGAAAACTCTACCAAAATAAAATAGCGGTCAAAAAATCATCCACACATGGATATGGTGTATTTGCTGGAAAACTTATTAAAAAAGGGCAAAAGATTGAAGAGTGTTATATTATTATTTCTAAAGGCGGCGATAAAACATTAGAAGATTATTACTTCGACGCAAAAGGGAAATGTGCATTATTTACAGGGTACGGTAGTATTTACAATCATTCAGACAAACCCAACGCCACCTATACCATTAACATAAATAAGCGCATAGCAACAATAAAAGCAACCCATCCTATCCCTAAAGGAAAAGAAATCTGCGTTTCTTATGGGGAAAAATGGTTTAGCAGCCGCGGTATAGCACCTAAAAAAACATGACGTACCTACCTTTCGGGTACATAACGAATTCTTTGCCATGTACCCCCGATGCAACAGCTCGGCACTAGCCTCTCCTTTCCTACTATTTATTTACCAATAAGAATAAAAATTCCGGCAACCAACGCAAGCACATTAAACACTATTGCTGGAATCATAAATCCCGTCACGAAACCGGAAATTCCTATTAAAATCAAATAAACAGCAAGAAGGATAAACCCTATGTTATTCGTAAAATCAAATTTCATATCATTACTCCTTAAAAATATACATGGTTCCTCTTTAATTATAACAGGTAATAATGTGATTAATGTGCGTTGGTTTTAATTTATGCGTGAATAAAAAGAGTAGAATAGAAGAATATGAAAGATTCAGTATGATCATCAACATGGAGGAAGTTATATATGAAAAGTGCAAAAAAAATATTAATAATGAGTATATTATCACTTTTTTCTATAACAGCTTACGCACAATCTAATTCATCAACAAATACCAATTCCTCTCAAAATAATCCTGATATTGTAGGTAATTATCAATGTCAAGGTTACGATCCTTTTGGAAAAAATAGTTATGCAAACCCTGTCACTATCACAAAAAATGGTGATACTTACAGTTTTCAATGGCTTACCTCTAAAGGATATCCATTCATCTTAGGGACTGGTGTGTTTGCCGACGTTGATAACGTTATCTCAGTTGTCTTCTGGGACCCCAAAAAAGCGGATTATTTTGGTACAGAGGTATTTACGATCAAACCAGATGGCTCAATGACTGCAACCTGGACAGTGCAAGGAGAAAATCAAATTGGTACGGAGTCTTGTAAAAAGAAATAGAGTATTTTTACCTGTGTTTTACTATAGCACTTCAGGAAACTGTAAAATACAAAGATGTATTTTAGTTAGAGGAGTGATTTTTTCTGAAAACAAATACCAAGACAGTTTCCTGAAGTGCTATAGCGTAATTTAATATCAATAAGGATGACTCACATGAAAAAAATGATTTTGTTCGTATCAAGTTTCATCTTATTAAATATCGCTGGATTTTCATCTGCACAAACACCCACTACCACCATCATGACACCAATGGTACCTATTAATTGGTCATCAAACGATTCCACTGAAGAAATCACCATTCATAATGGAAGTGGAAACAACCTAACCATCACAATTACTGTGGATAAAAATAATGCTTCTGATGTGTCTCCTGGCGTCAATATTAAAAACTGTGGAGAAACAAAACATATTGATGCAGGAAGCTCTGCTATTTGTACTACCAATGATCCATCTAACCCAGTTAGCTTTAGCTCTGACAGTCAGACAGCAAAAGCAGCTGGCACTTACATTGTAAATCAGAATTAGATATTTATCTTATCTAAATAAAACAATTTATCAAAGGATACAGACAAATTTTTTGCAGCGAGAAGTGGAGAGTCTTTTCCTTCACAATTAACCGCAAAACACACTCATCCTTGATTGGGTTTTGCTCTCGCAGACTCCTGTCTGCTCGTTAATTGTGAAGGAAAAGACTCTCCACTTCTCGCTGCAAAAAATTTGTCTGTATCCTTTATCATATTATTTTACAATATATGGAATTCATTTTGGTAAATCGTCTTAGCATAAATAGCGTTTTAAAAATCGATCAATGTATTCCAAATCAAAATTTTTAGCACAGTAAGCGATATAGTTATCCGGCCGGATAATGTAAACAGCCGAATGTTTTATCTTATAACATTGATGCACCATACCATTGAGATCCAAAATTACGTTATCCATATCAAGATGGATGTCTCTCGTCACTATATAAATGTTAATGAGATCGCCATACATTTCATTTAATGATTTTTGTAATTCAATTAACTTGGTTAATTTACCTTTTCTTAGCGTTAATCCCGTAAAGAATAAAATATTATGCTTGGTATTTTGGAAAAAATCATAAAGCTGCGTAGATGAATCAATCACAATATTGGGTGCTCGTATACCTTGCAAAAGCGATGTCCCACTTACATTTTCATAATCAATAATAGGGCTATTTTTATACCGAATATTCAATTGCGTTAATTGCTCTCCTATTTTTTTAGATACACGTGTTTCATTATTTTTAATTTTTTCTGTAAAACGATGTAGATTTTCCAAAAATAAATCATCAGATAGAGCCATCTTAGTATAATACTCAGTTTGCTTAACAATATTTTGGATAATAGGATATCTCTCCATGTGATAACTATCTAATAAGGATGGTACTGCTTTTTCCTGAATAACCAACGCTAATTTCCAAGCAAGATTATACGCATCTTGTATGCCAGAATTCATTCCTTGACCACCAGCAGGAGAATGAACATGAGCAGCATCTCCTACCAGGAAAATGCGATCCTGCCGCATGTGATTCACCACTCTACTGTGTATCCAAAACGATGAAATCCAAGAAGCTGCCTTGACATAATAAGCGCCTTGTGCGCGTTCTTGCACCATTTCAATGACTTCTCTCTCACTGAAATTTCTTCTTGGATAATCCAAATGTAAATTGGCAGTAATACGATATTTACCTGATGCCAATGGGAATGCGGCAAACAACGTTGCCTGCCCCAAAAAAACATGCGCCTCATTTTTTGACATAAAAGATTCAATATCTGCGTCAGCCACAATGAATTGCTCAGATAAATCTTCCCCGGGAAAAAAAATTCCACACTTTTCACGCACTGTACTATTGGCTCCATCACAGGCAATTAACCAGTTACTTGAAATTTTTTCCATGTGGCCATCGGCATAACGAACTTCAGATACGACTCCATCATCCCTTTGCTCCACATTGATCAACTCTACTGATCGTTCTACTTTGTGATCCAACTCTTCTAAACGTTGATTAAGTAATTGTTCCGTTTCACTCTGCGGAAGTATTAAAATGTAAGGATATTTTGAGTCAATGTATTTCAATGGAATCTTTACTAACGATTTCCCATCAAAGTAAAGATTGATTGCATGACACCGATTGCTCAGCTTAATAAAACGATTGGCCATGCCAATATGTTCGAAAATTTCTATTGTACGGCTTTGTATCCATGTAGCATTGGAAGATAAAGTGGGCTCAGCTTTTTTATCCACAATACGAAAAGACACGCCATACCGTGCTAATTCACAAGCCACCATTAACCCTGTCGGGCCTGCACCGACAATTAATACTGGTAGATGCTTGTTCATAGGCTTTTCCTAAAATTGAGTTTATTCTCAGCACCAATCTTTATTTTATCAAAACCTGAACTGATCTGATAATAAGCTTGAATTACATCTATTTTTTAACAGAAAAGAGTTAATTATAATCATTTAATTTGTTTTAGTTTCCTATATGAACACCCTCTCTCTTTCAGCTAAGATACTTGTCATAAATGTTATATCATTAAAATAAAGTCCTTTAACAACAAGGCTTCTACTATGCGCGCCATGCTAATGCAACATTGGGGAGAAAAATTACAATACATCGAATTACCTATTCCGCATCCTCATGAAAATGAAATACTGATTAAAGTCCATGTTTGTGGAATTTGTCGTACGGACTTACATATTGTGGAGGGTGACTTAACGCAACCCAAACTACCCCTTATCCCAGGCCATCAAATTGTAGGGGAAATAGTGCAATTAGGCAAAAACGTTTCTGGATTTCATGTAGGCCAACGTATTGGAGTACCTTGGCTAGGCGGAAGCTGCGCACATTGCTCTTATTGTTTATCAACCCGTGAGAATCTTTGCGAGTCTCCACGTTTCACTGGATATCAAATAGATGGTGGTTTTGCTGAATATTGCGTGGCAGATTCACGTTTTTGTTTCCCTCTTCCTGCCATGTATCCAGATGCACAAGCTGCACCGCTACTATGCGCAGGACTCATTGGCTATCGTGCTTTACGCAAAACAAATCATGCAAAACACATAGGCATCTATGGCTTCGGCGCCGCAGCCCATATCTTAACTCAAGTTGCAAAATTTCAAGGACGCGAAATTTATGCATTTACCCGCCCAGGTGATAGTGCTGCACAAATATTTGCTAAACAATTAGGCGTAAAATGGGTTGGCAGTTCAGAACACCCTCCTCCTTTTTTGCTTGATGCAGCCATTATTTTTGCACCGGATGGCAAGCTAGTTCCTATCGCTTTACAAGCTGTTGCTAAAGGAGGAATAGTAGTATGTGGTGGTATTCATATGAGTGACATTCCATCTTTTCCATATGATATTCTTTGGGGTGAACGAACACTTTGCTCAATAGCTAATCTCACTCGATACGATGGTGAGGAATTTTTAGCATTAGCGCCCAAAATCCCCATTAAAACAGAAGTGCATACTTACCCTTTAATAAAAGTTAATGAAGCACTGGACGATTTACGGCATGGACGTTTCACAGGCGCTGCTGTCATAGAAATCAGTGGCAATGATTGTCAACAAACTTAGGCTCGCAATGTACTAAGGATGAATTGCCAGATGATCATAAGGAGCTAAAGATAATACAGGCGCAACCACAATCCTAGCATCAACAGCAACAGCATTTTTCTCATTAACAATGATAGGATTAAGATCCATCTCTTGAAGAGAGGGAAATGCGCATACCATTTCTGAAACTCGCAATAATATGTTAATTATCTCATTCAAATGAATAGCAGGCATGTTACGAAACTTCCCTAGTGCCTTAGCGATACGTGTCTGATCAATCAAATGCTCTGCAATAAATGGGTTCAACGGTGGCAGTGCAAGCGCGCGATCTTGCATCACTTCAACAAACGTACCGCCAGCACCAAAACTAATCACAGGGCCCAGTACTTTATCACTCATCACACCAATCATTAATTCACGATCATTTGAACTTTTTAACATAGGCTCAAGTGTCACACCAAGAACGATTGCCCTAGGATAAATTTTTTTCGCACGATGAATTATTTTTTCAAATATTTCCCCTACCATAGCTTCATTTGTAACATTTAATTCCACACCGCCCGCTTCTTGCTTATGACTAATATCAGGAGAATAAATTTTCATGGCTACAGGAAAGCCTATTAGCTTTGCTATGGCGATTGCTTCATCTTTTGTATTTGCTATTTGTGGTTCTGAGATTGGAATGAAAAAAGATTTCAATATTTTTTTTGATTCTATAGTAGTTAATACCGTTCTTCCTTCGTTTAAAGCGGTCTCAATAATAGAGCGAGTAATTTCCAAATCAGGTCTAGGCTGAAGCAAAGAAAATTCTGGTGCTTGCAATAATAATTGCTGATTATGGTAATAATCCGCCAAATAAGAAAAAGCCGATACCGCTTTCTCTGGCGTATCAAAACACGGTATCCTATGATCATCAAATAAATCCCATGATGATTTAACCTGTTTTTCTCCCATCCAACATGCCAGTATCAATTTATTATGCTGTTTGACATCTTGAATCACTTGCTTCGCTACTTGCATGGGATTCGACATTGCAACGGGTACTAGAATAGTTAGAATTCCATCAACATCTTCTTTAGCACAAATATCCAATGCCATATGATAACGCGCTGGTGTGGCATCTCCAATAATATCTACTGGATTTTGGTGCGACCATTGGGCAGGTAGTACTTCATTAAGATCGCAAGTGGTTTTCTCACTTAGCGCAGGCAAAGTAATATTTAATTCCGATGCTTGGTCAGCTGCCATTACACCTGCACCACCACCATTGGTAATGATAATAAGACGATTCCCTTTTACCTGAGGATAATCACTGGAAAGAATTTCAGCAGCAGAAAAAAGCTCTTCTATCGTCATGACTCTCACTACACCCGCGCGCTTTAGAGCAGCATCAAACACATCATCACTACCAATGATTGCTCCTGTATGAGACAACGCAGCACGTGATCCTTGCAATTTCCTTCCGCCCTTTATCGCAATAACAGGCTTCGTACGCGCAGCTGCACGCAACCCATTCATAAGTTTTCGGGCATTTTTAATGCCTTCTATGTATAACAAAATACTTTTTGTCTGGGGATCCATAGCCAAATAATCTAATACATCACCAAAATCAACATCTGCACTATTTCCCAAAGATATTAACGCTGAAAAACCTATTTTCTTATTCATTGCCCAATCTAAAATTGCCGCGCTGATTGCTCCCGATTGGGATACTAATGCTAATCCATCAGGTAATGCGACGTTGTTGTCAAATGTCGCATTCATGCGTAAATGTGGCCGCATCACACCCAAACAATTTGGCCCAATCAAGCGTATATGATATTGATGTGCTATTTTTATCAGGGAATCTTCTAATTTTTTTCCATCTTCTCCTGTTTCACTAAATCCTGACGATATCACAATAGCAGCTTGAATATTTTTTTTGCCGCATTCCTCAAGAATATCAGGCACAGTCTTTGCAGGAGTAGTAATAACAGCAAGATCTATTGTGCCATGAATTTTATTGACTGAAGAAACACATAATTGCCCTTGAACTTGCTCATGTTTAGGATTGACCGCATAAATTTTTCCAGTAAAATTTTCTTGTAACAAATTTTTAAACACTTTCATACCGACGGCATTAGACCGGTCGCTTGCACCAATCACTGCGATAGAAGAAGGCTGAAATAACCTTGCAAGATAATGTGTCATTCCTTTTCCTATACTTCGATTATTATTTTAATTGCCTTGGAAGCAGCGGCATTACTAAAAGTAGCGTAAGCCTCAAGAATTTGATCCAATTTAAAATGATGACTAATGAGCAAGTTTGGATTAATTTTTTGAGTGATAACTGTTTTTAATAGCATCGGTGTAGTAATAGTATCTACCAATCGAGTAGTGATAGTAATATTATGCGACCATAAGCGCTCTAGATGTAAATCCACTTTTACTCCATGAACACCAATATTTGCAATAGTTCCGCCAGCCGCCACAATTTCTTGGCATAAAATAAAAGTAGCAGGAACACCTACAGCTTCCATCACAGTATCAACACCACGTCCATTTGTTATCTCCATCACTCTCTCTATCGCTTTGGTATTCTCATTATTAATCACGCTGGTGGCGCCTAAACGTTTAGCGATTTCAAGACGATGATCATTTGTATCAATGACAATCATTTCGGCTGGAGAATAAAATTGGGCTGTCAATAATGCTGCCAGTCCAATAGGCCCCGCACCAACAATAGCAACTGTATTACCTGGTTGAATTTTACCATTCAGTACACCACACTCGAAACCTGTTGGCAAAATATCACTTAACATAACGATTGCGTCATAATCTACATCACGAGGGATTTTATAAAGACTAGTATCAGCGTACGGTACACGCACATATTCTGCTTGTGTACCATCAATTTGATGGCCTAATATCCAACCACCATTAACACAATGAGAGTACATTCCCTTTTTACAATACTCACATTTTCCATCTGCGGTGATACAAGGAATCAGCACATAATCACCCACTTTAATTGTTGTTACGCTCTGCCCAACAGAATCAACGATTCCTACTCCTTCGTGACCAAGGATTTGCCCCGGTAAGCAAGTAGGCACATCGCCTTTAAGAATATGCAGATCTGTGCCACAAATAGTTGTTCTAATCATCTTAACAATAGCATCAGTAGCTGTGGTAATGACTGGTGTTGGGCGTTCTTCTAAAGCTTTTTTCCCTGGCCCTTGATAAACAAGTGCTTTCATCTGATCCTCCTCAGCACAAAAAACTCAGCCGCAATTCTGGATAGATTGACTAGGGATGCATGACGAGTTTTTTGCAACGAGGAGAGACGGGTATTTTGTATGAACCATTCACTCGCAGACAGGAGTCTGCGAGAGCAAAACCCAATCAGGGATGAGTGTGTTTTGCGGTGAAGGGTGAAGGAAAAATACCCGTCTCTCCTCGTTGCAAAAAACTCGTCATGCATCCCATTGATTACCTATATAATTCCTCAGTCGCTACCCTCGCTGCAAGATAACAACGTTAAAGATCATCCCTTGTTAACACTTATTTGAACTCTTTTAGATATATCCATGACTGGCTGTGTACCATGAACGCTCACTGACATTAAATTTTTACCCTCTAAATCAAATGAACGTAAATCAATTGATTTAATCGTTTGATCTTCATAAGTTCTAATATAATATTTCAGGTTTTGTGGATCTTTTACTGTCGTAGCAAGTGTAAATTCAGAAATAATTTTACTTCCATCTTTCGACTGAACCGCACCCACTGGAATATCAAATTGATTAAGAATATGAAACATATCAAACACAGCATTTTGCGAATTTTCAGCTGGAATTGCTGTGGCTGAATAGATAGCTGCGCGTACAAAACGTGATGGAGGAGTAAAATCGCCAGGTAATCCTCGCAAACCAGAACCCTGACCAAACGTTTTTAACTGATAGCCATCAATCTGTTTGCTTGGAGCATTCATAGAAGAGAGATTAATGTAATTAGATAAATTAGTTAAATGCCAATCAAATGTCGGGGAGTTTGTGATAACTCCAATTGGATCATCAAATACAACTAGTTGGCCATTTAATGGTTCAATTGCAATACTCTTACCTGTCTTATCATAAACCACATAGTGAAATGGCGGCACACCACCCCAACCTTTGGGTGCTGTTGGTGCAATCACCACAGATTTTATTGACTGCTTAACTTCATCCACTGATGCAAACTGTGTTAATAACCAGTTGACAAACTCCGTTGGCGCCAATGCCATTTTCTTGTTTTCCTGTGTCAGGGTTGCATAAGAAGCATAACCAGGAAAATAAAACATACCAGCAGATAAACCTTTTTCATTCATACCGTCCACCACTGCAGGCGCCCCGAAAGTGCTGGCACCGACCACAGCATATTTAGAACGATATACCATACCACTGCTCCCATCCGGCAAGGAGCCTCTAAATTCATAGTTTCTAGGAACAACCAATCCAGCGATATCCAGCGGAATACCAAACTCCACCGTTCTACCATTGATGTAAGAACCATCTTTGGCCTTAATCTGTATCCCTGTGCATGCAAAAATAGAAGTGACAAATATACTCGATATAAATATCAATAGCGTATACAATCCATATGCAATCCTTGCAGTTTTCATAATGTTCATCCTTACTTTAATGAAGAATATTATTTTATCATAAATTACGACCTATTCTTGCAAAATACCCTCTTAATAAAGCCACCTAAAAATTTCATTATGAATCATAGAGGTTGCCAGTAATCAAAATTTGACATACTCTGATTTGCTATACTTATCGTGGCAAAAAACTCGTCATGTACTCTTGATAAGGATTATCTCGATGAAAAAAACGATGTTAAATGTTATTCTGATAATATGTGTATATGCTTTATCACTTTCACTCTATGCTGATCATCAAGCGGATAAGAATCATACCTTGCACGTCTATGTCACTAATGCAAGTCAAGACAGTTTACACTTTGAACGCGTCATAGGTACCAACCCAGGAAATAAATTTACAATTAATCCTAAAATCATCAATCCTGGTGAACATACCATCATCACAGTTGAAAAACAGAAGAACAATGATATATTTGGATACGTCATTTTTAGCACTACAGAAAAAATAGAAGCTAGAATCCTTATTTTAGATCAAGAGCAAGTTCACTTTGGACAACCGATATTTAGTGTTTATGGGCCCAAGCACTACTCAATATTAATCTCGAAAACACGCAATGAAAATGTTGGCCCGCGTTATTTGACTTACTTAGAAGCAGCTTTGCGAATAATAAACAATCCTATTAAGCAAAACTAATCACAAAAACCCCGATTAATATTAATGTACCGCCTATGAGTACAGGTATATTGAGATGATTTTCATGAAAAAACAGCCAAGTAAAAAAAATAATAAATAGTGGGTAAATTAGCTCAACAATGCCAGCAACCGTAGCATCTTTTCTATGAATGGAAATAACAATAAAATAACTTGCTATTAAAACAACCAGCACTTCTGCGATGGTTAACCATCGTATTTTAGGTTGTGTTGCTAGTGTAATTAAATCCGCCTTGAGATCTGTAAAAAAAGAAATACTAATAAAGCATATTGCACCCACCAACATTTCTAGAGCCAATAATGTAACAGGAGAAATATTTTGTAGTATTTTTTCTGCCAATGCGTAATTTAATCCCCATAAGATAGCTGCAAGAATTGCAAAGGTTAACCACATGTTACACCTCCAAGCTTTAAGGTCTGCGATCTTTACTTTGATCCTAATAAGAGCCTACTGCAAGCGACAAGGCTCAGCCAACTAATCTTGATGCAAAAAATGTTTCTCTAGCATAAATGTTGTTCTATTATGATTAACATACAGAATAATATCTGAATATCATTATACGACTTAAGGACATTGTTAATGAATACACGAGACACTCGTCATCAAACAACTAAGCAACCTCCACTAAACTCTGCAAATCACACTGAACCCCCCACATCTAGCCGTACAGAAGGCTTAGTTACTCAAGTTAGCACGATTATTCTATCCAATCGTGCATTAAAAAGAAGACGCAGAAAATCTGACTCTCCTAGTTCCAGAAACCCCACTAACTGCAACTCTATTAACTCGCAATCAACCTCTACTAACTCTGGAGAATTTGCTGGCAGATCCCTTTCTTATACGAGTCCTAAACAACCTATTAATCCATCCTTTTCTTCTACCAGCCCTAGAAAATTTATTAGCCCACGTTCTTCTTCTACTAGTCCTAGAGAACCTATTAGCTCACATTCTTCCTCCACTAGTCCTAGAGAAGAACTTATTAGCCCGCGTTCCTCCTCCACTAGCCCTAGAGAACCTATTGACTCACACTCTTCCTCCACCAGTCCTAGAGAAGGCTCTTTAGTATCAGATTCTGATAATAATAAAAATTCCACTGATTCTCCACAAAGCAGTTTAAGTGCGCCACAGTTAAATACTACTTCTTTCTCTTCATTAAACTCATCGAATCATTTATTTCGAAGAGAAAGAAATAGAGATTTAAAAATAGATGATCCCATGAAGCGGAATCTAAAAATAGATTATTCCACCTTTGATCTGCCAATTAGCTCACAGATGGCTAATTTACTTCTGACAACTGGAATCCGACATTACAAAAATACCATTACCACTCAATCTGGCTTACACTTATTCTTTAATGCAAATGGTGAAATAGTATCTGATGATACAGTTATCTCCGATGACACCGTAAAACAAGAATACCATGAAGTCATTATCCTAAGAACAAAACCAGACATTTATGAAAGCTATCTCATAGACCGTAATTGTATGTTGGGCACAGGAGCGCAAGGAGAAGTGTTTCTTGGTCATCATCTAATGAAAAAACTCAAAGTAGCAATAAAGATTTTATATACTAAGCTATACCCTGCACATGAAGAAATAGAAATAAACAAATTAAAAAAAATGGAACGCTACATGGGTTCTTGCCTCACTAGCACGGCAAATAAAAGAACTATTTTTATCATGCCTTACGCTCCAGGCCAAAATTTAATAACTTATTTATATTCGATTGATCCAAAAAAGAAGAAAGACGAGTCAAATTACATTATAGGCAAACGATATATTAAGCCATCTGAACGAATCCAGATATTAAAGTTGTTAGCCCAAACAGTGGATCACTTTCATAACAAAGGCAATATGATTCACAGAGATATTAAAACTGAAAATTTTATTATTAAAGATGATAATATGACCTTGATTGATTTAGATAATGCTATATTTACCAATGAAAAAAGCAAGTCACTTTCAAGTTCATTAGGATATACACCGCCAGAAATATGCTCAGAAAAAGGCCGTAGAGAATATTACTCAAAAAAATCTGATTTATGGTCACTGGGTGTTGTCATGGGTGAAGTTATTTCTGGTTTTTCCTACCAAAATCAAATAATAAAAACTAGCCAAAAAAATATTCTCCATCAATATCTAGAGCAAATATCTTGTGAAGAATTACAAAAATCAATGCCAGACATTTTTAGTGATCCATTTTTATACGAAGAATTAGCATCAGACGGATCATTGAAAAACTGGGTACAATTACCCCCCGATGCTCTTTATGCCAAGTTAGAATATTATTTTACAGATCTGATTGATAGTGACCGTGATTACCTCAAACAAAATCACATGCTTCTAGTGGACGAGTTGGTGTACTATATCTACGTACATCCTACAATCTGTCAACTCATTATGTCGCTTACTAAAAGTAATTCTCAACATAGACTAGAAAATATCACCTTACAAGAAGTTGCAAAAGAATTAATGCATCTAAGTGAGATGTATCTCAAGTGGAGCACAAAATATCGTAAACTTTATAGAGCTGCAATTAATTTTAATATAGAGGAATTAACAATCAACACTCATCTTCCACGTGCTGTACGAGAAGAAATTAATATCATGCCGTTATTACTCAGTACCCAACCCACGGATCGTTCAGATTCTGTAACGTTGAAATATTCATAAGAATGACAACTTCTTCCGTGGAACTTGCTTACTGGTTCACCATACGCCTCCCCACTGCGCTGTTGTGTCACAACTTGTCCGCGGCATCCAGGCGAGACTCAATTTAGTCCGCAATTGGATCCATCCCCTTGTCTATAGCCGCGAAATAGCAGTGATCCTATCGAATTTAATTGGCGGCCTTCGCAAGGGGACGACGTGGGACTAATTTCTCAACGGGTTCACCGACCATTTACTATTTTACTGAACAACTCAATGAGTAATTGTTGAAAATGAATAAATGATTTCACAACAGGTGGCTGTAATTCAACACTACCATCCGGCTGATGAATAACAACCACTTCCACATCACCATGTTCAATGGCTTGTTTTGCAAAATCAACCGTTACTGTTTCATTATTTTTTTCAGTATAAAATCGGGTAGCTGGTGCAGTATAAAAAGCAAGAGTACTAACATCCTTATTGTTTAATCTTGCCCAAAGTGCCATTAAATATTCTGTCACTTTTTCTTCATCCATTACAATACCGCCTTCTGGCCAATCGTAATAGTGCTGTGACGTCCATGGCATCTTCCATCTAAGATAAGGGTATGCAGGTGCAGAAACCAGACGCTCTCCGTATCCTGCATAATAAATCAATTGATTGCCCCAAATAATTTCTTTTGCTGTGTACTCGTCTTTTCCCATGCGATGATAAACTTCCACAAGATCACTGACGGGCACCCACCAAGTAACAGGATGAGTGAACCATTGGTTTTTGTCCACATTCACTAGTAGATCAATCCCAATATCACCATATTGATGAATAGTCGTATCCCAATCCCACTCACGATTAAAATCTTGCTTTGACATGACAGGATAAAAAGTCCAGTGCATTATTTCATCTGAAACCCGATGCGTTGCGCAACCAAACAAAAACGCCACTAATTTAGGATTTTCTATTGCTGGGTAAGAATATTTTTCTTTGACATAATCCGCAAAAGTATAAATAAAAGGATCCCAATGTGAATCTTCACCATAATGATTGCCCCCAACAAAACCTGAATCGGGATAATACGCTCCTACCAGATAAGCTTCTAAATTATTTTGCAATAAATTGCGTAACTCTACATTAGGAATACGCGCGATAGTTTCTTGCGCAAGAAACATGTGGGTCATCCCTCCACCCGCATGTCCTATTGAAAAAAACAAGCATAGAAAATTAATCGCAAATCCCATCAATACTTTTTTCATTTATTATTCCTTTTCATGAAATAAAATCGTTCCATCATTCAATTAACTTAAGATCATCTCGTAACAAGTGCATGACGAGTGTTTTACAATGAGAGAAGAAGGGTATTTTGTATGAACCATTCACTCGCAGACAGGAGTCTGCGAGAGCAAAACCCAATCAGGGATGAGTGTGTTTTGCGGTGAAGGGTGAAGGAAAAATACCCCTCTCCTCTCATTGTAAAACACTCGTCATGCACCCTCTCGTCACTTAACTTTTCTTCCGGCATTTTGCACATATCCCATAAATATTTAAACTATGGTCCGTGATAGAATAACCGGCTTGCTTTGCAATCTCTTGCTGACGCTTTTCAATCACTTGATCAATAAATTCTTCGACACGCCCGCATTTGACACAAACAAGATGATCATGGTGCTCACCATGGTCTATTTCAAATACCGATTGACCACCCTCAAAATAATGGCGAACCACTAAACCTGCCCCTTCAAATTGGGTCAAAACACGATAAACAGTAGCGAGGCCAATATCTTCGCCGGAATCCAATAAAACGCGATAAATATCCTCCGCACTGAGATGATGCTCTTTGGAATTCTCTAATATTTGTAAGATTTTTAACCGTGGCAATGTGACCTTTAGCCCTGCTTTTTTTAATTCATCGTTATTGCTCAAGAAAATCTCCCTAGTACTCTTATTTCCAAAAGGCAACTATACCATCATACTACCTGCGAAAAAATCTAGAATGAAACACTAGCCAATATTCGATGATAGGGGCTTCTGAACGAGTCTGCTCTTATTATTTTTATATTCGGTCGCAAAAGACGTTTCCCTGCCAGCTTTTGCTAAAGTGGACTCCTGTCCACTTTCCCTCCTATAAAAATAATAAAAGCAGACTCGTTCAGAAGCCCCTATCATCGAATATTGACCAACACTACGGACATATAAATAAAGTTTCTAGGTTTTTCCCCTGTATCTTGTCTATACTTAACCAAATTTTTTTAACACCATAAAAATAAGGTAGGGGGAAATTCAATGTATAAAAGCATGATGTACTTGCTCGTCATATTGCTCCTTTCTGGCTGCAGTTTTTTCCAAATACGAAAACCTGTTATTGAACAGGGCAATATGATGACAACGGAAGCGGTAAACAAATTGTCCATTGGGATGTCTCCTTCCCAGGTGGTTGATATCATGGGAAATCCTGTCTTAACTAATATATTCACCCCTAACCGTATGGAATATGTATACACTTACGATAACCACACTGGAAACAAGATAGTGAATAAACTGACCTGTTTGTTCGAGCACGGAAAATTAAAATCTATTCAGAAAAACTAAGCGAATATTTAATGAATTCTTCTTCTTATAAAAACCTAGCTGCTTGCGGCTAGGTTGATGCGATCAACCTGCGACTTATCACCACACTGGCATATCATGAGCCAATCCCGACTTTCAATGGTTAAACGAACATTTACCAGCAAAGTTACCGCTTAGAGCTATTATTAAGACATTGTTAATTCATATTTATATAATTTTTTTCATCTATAATTAAAAGAAATTCTTATTTTAAATTGCAAATTGAGGAGAAACTAATGAATTCTAGAAAAAGTCAATATCAACATACAGAACAAAAGCAAAAAAAAGATCCACAGATTGCTATGGGTGAACGTTTTGATGCAGCCAGCGAATATTTCTCAAACTACGTATCAAACACAGCACAACCAGACCTCCTTAATACACAATTAAAATTTCTTACGAAGTGTAGTGAATTTTATGAAAATACACAGTCAGATAAGATACAATTAAAATTTCATAAGGAGTATAGAACTCTTAAATTAGCTTTTCATCGTATGCGTCAAATACTTCCTGGCCTCCGAGATGCGTATGAAAGATGTGCCTTGCTAGAAGCAAAACACATGGCCAAAATTTTTAATCAAGCCACAGAATATTTCTTAGGAAAAAGTGATTATCTTCCTCCTGAGTATCAGGATTGTCTAGAACATTATTGTGATAATTCTAACAATTCTTATAAGAAAACAATATCTTCAAGTCATCCTAATATTATAAAAGCAAATAACCAATTAGAGGAAGCGTACAAAAACCACACAATTGCTAAAAATCTTTATAATAAATGCAACGAGTTACAGCGAGCTACAGCGGCAGAATCAAACGACTCAATAGCAGTATTAAAAATAAAAGCCGCGGGCAGAGAAGTATTAAATAAAGCAAAAGAAGCTAAAACAAAAATGTCTACTCCAGCAGAATTACAGGAACTAACAACATTTGTGGAGGGAACTAAAAATGTTGTATCTAACCCTAATGATCAGAATATAAAAAATCATGCAAAAAACACACAAAAAGCGATTGGCATGAATCGTCAATGGGGAAAGTTAGTGGGTGGCGCTATGCTGTGTGTACTTGGCGCTACGTTGATAGCCACATCGATTCTGCTCACCATCACCACATTCGGAGTCGCAACACCGCTGAGTGCCTTCGGGATTGCGCTTGCCAGTAAGATGACCGTTGCCGGCCTTGCTATTAGCGCTGCTGCCGTAGGTGCCAGTCTTACCACTACAGCAGGTATTTTTGCTGATCGTGGTAGAAAAGGTGAGCTCGCACTAGCAGGAGAACGCGTTGAGAAAGAAGCAAGAAAAGAGGTACAAGAAACGCAGAAGACATCACGGAGATAAGATCAGTGGTCAGCAATCCAACCACCAATGTTTTTGTTGACCACATAAACAACCGATTGGTTTACATCTTTCTGATGCCTATCAATTGCTGTTATTTTTTAAACTTAGCCTTTGTACGGCGTGCTTCCTTAGGGTCTACAATGAGAGGTCTATATATCTCAATCCGATCACCCTCTACTACGGTGTCTAATAACCGCCGCTGACGGCCAAATATTCCCACTTTTTGCTTACTCAGATCCATATCAGGAAATGCGCCAAGCATACCAGAGCATAGAATAGCCGCCTCTATCGTACTCCCCACTGCTAACTCCAATTCGATAATATATTGCTTATCAGGTAGTGCATACGCCACTTCCACCTTGATCTTCTGGTTACCCATATAATTCTTGCGCTCTTTTACAAAATGCCTCTACCAAAGTATTGGCAATATGCTGAAATACAGGCTGAAACAGCTTATCGATAAAGCGTCCCGTAAACTCAAATTCTAAATCCAGCGTAATTTTACACGCCAACTCATCCAATGCATAAAATGCCCATACTCCATCCAGACGGTGCAATGGCCCATTGACTAAAGATATCTCCATTTTCTCATAAGGATAAAGTCGATTGAGTGTGGTAAAACGCTTATGTATCCCTTTCCAATTGACTTCTAACTCCGCAATGACCTCCTCATCAGTACGACTCACAATTTGACTACGATGGCACCACGGTAAAAAACGAGGATAATCTTCAATACTATTCACCAGCTCAAACATTTGACGTGCCGAATATGGCACTAAAGCATTTCTTTTCAAAGTGTGCATAACCATTCCCAAAAAAAAGATTAAGCATTATACTGCGCGACATGAAACAGACACAAAAGACAAATACAACGATTGCAGTCAACCGTAAAGCACAGCACGAATACTTCATCGAAGATCGTTTTGAAGCAGGACTCATACTGGAAGGCTGGGAAGTAAAGAGCTTACGCGCAGGGCGCGTACAGCTTGACCAAGCCTATGTTATCTTAAAACATGGTTCTGCATGGTTATTTGGCGCACTGATCACACCACTACCAACCGTATCAACCCATATTCATCCTGATCCTCAACGTAGCAGGAAATTATTACTACATCACAGCGAGTTAAACAAGTTAATTGGAAGTGTCGAGCGACGCGGGTATACTGTAGTACCGCTTTTACTCTATTGGAAAAATAACCGCGTTAAAATTGAAATAGGTCTTGCCAAAGGCAAGAAACTACATGATAAGCGGGCAACAGAGAAAGAACGCGATTGGCAGCGACAAAAACAAAGACTATTTAAACGGTAATTATGCTTATGCTTTCATCCTCCATCCGTAAAAAAACAAAAGCGTTATTTTCTATCGCAACCCTTCTTTTTTTTCATTCGTTAGCCCACGCACACGGTGAAAATAAACCTGGCCCACATCATGGTTTTATTCGTATGCCAGGTGCTTTTCATACGGAAGTGGTTCCACATAAAGATGGTTTTGAAATTTTATTACTGGATATTCACTTTCAGCATCCTACAACAAAAAATTCGACCGTAAAAGCTGCTGTCACACTAGGAAAACAATCAGTAGCATTAAAATGTAAACCAAACGTGCGCTCATTTTTCTGTGCAGCAGATAAAAATTTGTTAAAACAAGCCTCTGCATTGGAAGTGACTGCCACGAGGGAAACCTCTCAAGGCAGAACCGTCATCTACACACTACCATTAAGTTATGAGTAACTATTCAGTAATAATGGTCTGAGTAGGTCTGCTCCTTTTATTTTTTATATGAGGGAAAGTGGACAGGAGTCCGCTTTAGCAAAAAACCGGAAGGGAAACGTCTTTTGCGACCGAATATAAAAAATAAAAGGAGCAGACCTACTCAGACCATTATTACTGAATAGTTACAGTGATGAACCCTAAGCTTTTGTCTATGATTCGCAAGTAGCATGAATATTATAGCTATTTCAACCCATTTTCCTGCTTTTTTCCTGCTTTCAACTAAATACTGAACATCAACTATACTTTAAAATAATATAGTTGAGACAGGAAAATGCTACATAACGAGCAGAAAAATGACTTAACTGACGAAGAGCTTGAAGTCTTAATACGACAGGAAACACGTAACCCAGAATTCGGAAATATTTTAAAAAAATTCAAGCTTCCTGCTGATCCATTGGAATTTACGGAAATTTCTATCCCCAAAAATAATTTAGCGGCTGAACCACCAAGGAACCTTACTCAAGATGATGTTAATAACGCTATTAAAAACTATACTAATCTAAAGAATCTTACACCCATACAACAAACTAATATCAATGCTATTCTTGATGCAATCACTAGATATGCAAACTCAATCCTTCAGCGTAGAAAACAAGCCAAGCAAGAAGAAGCTGCTGAAATACATAGCCAAAGAGAGCAAGCACAAAAGCGGTATAGCGCGCGCGCTCCAGTCAGCCCGTTATCACAGGAAGAAGCAAAAAAGGATGTACTGGATGCAAGAAAAAATTGCCTCTCATCTCTGGAGAGGGCACTCCCTGTAGTGAATGAGATCACGACAACGTTTCCAGAAGTTGTCAACTATACGGTTGGAGTCGGAGCCACGACGGTAGAGAATATGGCAGCAGTGTTACAAACCATTCCAGAAATCGTTGCTGTTTCTGAAGGTGTCACAAAATCGCTATCTGATATTGCGCGATCTATGTCTATGCCAAACTCAGCCGCTTTAGGCATTACCGTTGGTTGGAATTATATTGACGCGGTAGCTGGCATAGTATGTGGTATTAATTTAATTATGGATGAGGAAGATTATCGCCAGACTCAGAACAAAGTAAAAGGTGTGTTAAGCATCATTGCTGGCGTCCAGGCTTTTGCTTTCTCTTATAACCCGGCTCTTGGAGCAGCAGTAGGCTTAGGAGCTGGTGCTTTTGCAGGGCCTGCTTTTGCTTTTACAGCGTTAACTGATTTAGTGAATGCCAGCATTGATTTCTATAACGCTAGTAAAGAATTGACGATAGAAGGTTGGTTAGATGAGCGAGTAAAAGAAATTAATTATAAAACTGAAAGAATACAGAACTTAGAAACAGAATTACAAAAGCTAAAAGTCAGTGGAAAAGACACTCAGGCACTAGAAGAGAAAATTAATACACTAAAAGAACAGAGAACCACTCTATCCAATGATTTTTTAGCGCGTAGTCGAGTCTATTGCAATCCTCAAGATCAGTCGCTCTCAGCAGCAAGCAGAAAAACATTTGTGGGAAGAAAAATGGCTCATGTTACTCCATACGAAGGATATGAAATTTCAACAGATGCATTAAACACTCCACCTACACGCAATGATGAAATACGAGACAAAGAAATACAATCCAAGCTCAATGAAAATTATCGACAAAAACGCGCCGACGTTATCATGAAAGGCTTAAGCTTTACAGGGATGACACTATTAGCTATCGCTCCTTTTACAGGCCCTGCCGCACCCATTCTCTACGCTGCTGGCTTGACTATCACGCTATTCGTCGCTGGGTCCTACCTGTATAAACACAGGGAAAAAATACATGCGCTCGGCAAAACGATGGTAAATAAAGCAAAGAAGGCTATTCTTAGCAAGGGTGAAAAAGAACCAAAAGCAACAGACGAGTTACCACTAGTGCCAGTAACAGTGACAGCACCACGTTCTCCCAGACACTAATCTCAATTTTTCAACAGATTAAACAAAGTAGCGGTAAGTATTCGGTGATAGCTGCATCTGAGCAAGGTGGCTCTTTTTATTTTTTATAGAAGGGAAAGTGGACAGGAGTCCACTTTAGCAAAAGTCGGAAGGGAAACGTCTTTTGCGACCGAATATAAAAAATAAAAAGAGCCACCTTGCTCAGATGCAGCTATCACCGAACACTTATAAGTGGCAGAAAACCAGCGGATTCTGTTTAACTGAACATTTGCAACACTGACCAAACCCAGCACATCATAATAAACCCAGATAATTTGAATGTTATAATGATCTAATAAAAAGCAAAACAGGAGTGTCGCTTATGATAAGCAAAATAACCCAGCGTAAGCTTATATTACCACTACAAATTTGTACGTTTATTTTATTAGCAGGAATCACTTTCAGCGCACATGCTGAGTATTACTTAGTTTACCCAGGCAGTGCTTTATATGTTGGATGCGAATTTCAATGTAAACGTGCTTGTTTCGAGCCTTGTTATCAAACACCCATCCATTATTTTCATTCTGTATCACCTAAACGACATAGCCATACTGGTTCAGGTGAAATGCAAGAATATCAATGGATTAGCGCACCTTAAAGTAACTATTCGGTGATAGTGGTCTGAGCAGGTCTGTTCCTTTTATTTTTTATATGAGAAAAGTGGACAGGAGTCCGCCTTAGCAAAAGCCGGAAGGGAAACGTCTTTTGCGATCGAATAAAAAATAAAAGGAACAGACCTGCTCAGACCACTATCACCGAATAGTTACATCTTAAAAACTCGTCACGCACCCACCCCAGATAAAAAACTCGGCCACTCTGTGGCCGAGTTTTTTTATGGTATTCACAGCTTACCAAACTTCCAAATCTTACCGTTTATCACAGCCACTTCACTATCTTTCGATATACTTTTGTATTGTTCTTCAGTCAAAGTAAAGATCAATTCCTTTAATTCTTTCACATCCGAATACCGGCTTAAAAAGAATTTTTGATTGCCAATTTTAAGCACTGGCAATCTATCCATAACGGGAAATGGAACTTGACTCGCTAACCGTATTTCCACTGCTGGACGACCAGCAAGCGCCGCACTCTGATGAACAACACGTATGCTGCGAATAGTGTTCATTGCTGCTGGTACATAAATAACGGGTTGTTGCATGCGTGGTGTCATTCGATGCAGACGTTGCGCTTTCTCTAACAAGGTCATGCGGTCGCTGCCGACTCCCCACTGCCGCTGCATACGAATATTCGCAAGATAAATCGCGCCAGATTGAGTTTTGTTAAAAATAAATCGCACGCTATGTATTTTTGTTAAATCCACGCCTTTAAATGCTGATAAAGGTATACGCACTGTTTTTAACACAGGGTTTTTATTGCCTCCAGGCCCATTCACAATCGCATAATCACTCGCACGAATTTCATTTGAAATTCGACCCACTGCATCTTCAAAAGCAATACTAAAATCTGTTGTCTCATCCGCATTCTGATCTGCTACACGACCCACTCTAAAATCAAGCGTAGCAAAATCGTGAATATCCCGCCCTTGCGAAGCACTAGCCCACACCGCCTCAAAGAAAGTCTCTTGTGATGCCATTTCCCAAGCTATTTCTGCGACTCGCTGTGCTGATTCAAGATTTCGATGATGCATTTTAACTTGCTTAAATAGGTTTAAGTAACCTGAAGTATTGGTGCCTGTCTCTTTATCAAAGTCTTCAAAAACAGTGGTTTCTGTCGCGCCTGGAGAAGGTGTAAAATCCCTGTCAACTTGTGTTATGTCAGTGACAACAGCAGGCAACAGATGCATAGGATTAAAATTTTGATTAAATGCTGGATCAGCCACACCCAGCCGGCTTCTAAAAAAAGCAGGCACGCTAGCCAAACCAATTTTTTGCTGTTCTATTGAATAATAATTATTTTGATCAAAAATGGGTTTACCTACTAAACAATCGTAAGCATCACTCTGTTGCCATTCTGTATTAAAAAAATTATGGTTCGCGCCCCATACTTCATAAAGTGATTTTTGTGCATCTGACACTTCAGAAGTATTTAACAGCATGCGCTCAAACGGATATCTTCCTTCTAGATCAGAAACATCTCCATCACACATGGGCAATAATTGATTCCACACCGTCCCGTTGGCATCTAAAACACGCGATGTTTGACCATCTACCGCGCCAATCTCAAAGATTGCTTTGACTTTCAATCCAGGAATTTTAGCTGGCCACGGACTCCCTGGATCACGATAAAGATTATAAGCTGCTCTTACGCCCTCCCCTCCACGGGAATGGCCCAGTAATCCCACCGATCCAAAATCAACATTTTTAATGATTTCACGAAACCCTGTACCAAGCGAATCAGGAGCACCGCCTAAGTGCGACCACTGATAAAGCAGACTAAGATGTTTCAGGACCAACTTGCCGCGTGCCAAATTTAATCCAAAATCATCTTCATTCCCACCGCCACAGGTAATACCACGATTAGCATTAATAGAAACGACCACCATGCCCCACGAAGCGAGATTCTTAGCAAGATAATCATATCCTTCATGATTGGGGACAGTAACATACCCAGCAGGACATGTACCAAAATAAGTATACTCACAGCTGCTATCGATACGTGGATTAGCACCATAACCACATGTGGCATGATTACCATGTAACATCATGACCAGTGGATACTTTCCCTCACCTGAATTTGTATCAGTAGGATAAAAAACTTTTGCCCATACTTCCGTCATTTGATTCAAAACATCTGGGTCTATCTGCGGTGAAAAACGATATTCAGCAGCAGTCATTGGATGTGGCCCTAATACTGTAGAATCAGGTGCAGTTTTTGCTGCAAATGCAGGATTTGCAATAGTGATAAATCCTGTAAAGACCACAATAAAAATATAACTCACTAATATTTTCATTTTATTATTCAAACTAAAACTCCTTTAAAAAATGGATCAAACATGACTTTTATTACGCTTTTTAGAATATTCATAAAGTAGCGAAAACAACCTATGAATTTTCTGGCTCGAGCCTAATTAAAAAATTTTGATATTTCAAGCGCTTGACTAGGATAAAAAAACTACATAATCTGTATTGGTATCGTTTCACTTAAATGTACATGCATTTTTCTAAGGATATTTATGACTCAGAGCACGCAACCATATAAAAGGCTTTATCGTTCGAGAAAAGAGCGAATGATAGCAGGTGTATGCGGTGGCTTAGCCGAGTACTTTGGAATTGATCCAACGTGGATACGACTAGCATTTGTAGTACTATTCTTTATAGGCGGCTCTACCCTATTAATTTATTTAATTATGTGGCTAGTGGTACCTTTAACACCTGAAGGTAATCCATAGTAGCAGCCCCGCTACTTTCATCGTTAGTGCATGTTTCACACAAAATACTCCGCTCTGCTCATGGCAAAAAACTCGTCATGCACCCATTCACAAATATCTAGCCTATCTCTTCAATTCAATTTTTTCTGGTAAACTTTCATTTGCTTTCATATGTTCAGTCACAAATTTACTGATAATTTCCCTATATAAATCGGAACGAAATGAACGATGAAGCTCAATAATTTTTCTTGATAATTTTAAAGATGGATTAGTATTATTGCCAGACACAATTTCATAGATCACATCTTCAGGTTCTCTGATGTGATACGCAATCCCTTCTAATGAATATGCTTCAGACAAAACAAGATCATTAATAATTAATTTTATAAAATTGTCATCGATCATATCTCGCTCCCTATCAAAATCAAATTTCATAATAGAAAAATAGTCCTTATAATGCATTTTAAAAATCTCGGCCAATTCTTGGTAAATTCTAATGAATATTTCCGCTTCAATGATAATGGCCATTTCTTTTGAACTGATGAATGAATTAAATCTAAATAATCGATAAAGCGGCTCCATTGCTGACATAAAATCCCTTCTTTTATTATTGATTCCTATCACAACATTGAATCACTAAATTTTTGTAAAAAAAAGAGAATAATCCTTTACATTTTTTATTATATAAAATTACCCATTAAAATTTTGCTATCAATTTTAATGATCAAAATTGAGTCTCCAAGAGTACAGGATAATAAATCCTTAAGGCGATTTAGATAAAATTAAAGATAAAATCATAAACACAAAACGAGGATAATTTATGGATTCAAAACGACCCCCTCCTAAAGTAGAAGCAGAAACCACCTACGGTGAAATTTGCCAAGATTTTCATACAGAAGTAAAAAAATATGAAACAGAAATTAACAAAAAGACTTCTTCTAAATGGAAAATGAAAATAGTAAATGGGGTGGAAACCCATACTTATTCAGGAGAAGATGAAAGAAAGAAATGCTGGACTAGAGAACATCATCCCATCTATGGTGTCACAACTTGGACTTACACGAGTAACAATGATAATTTAGAAAAGGATAAACAAGCAGGCCGCGTCGGCACAGATGGCCGCACTATCATAAAATTTGTTAATCATGGTGATTACGATTTTATACGCACAGAAGATTTTATCAAACGCGGCCTCTTAGCTTGTGATGCGGTATTGCATGAAAGCATTCAAAATATCTATATTAAAAACGCCGCAGATAAAATCGAATTTAACACTTGGCTCGAGAAGGTAAGAGAATTTTTTAGAAAAAAGATACTGAGTGAATGCAGCCTTGGCCGTCAACAGATGGAAGGCCCAGGAAACGTTGATTATTTCAAGCCTAAACGAGAATTAGCTAAAAAACTAATCGCAGATTTAATCGTTGGCTTAGCAGAGAAACTCCAAGAATACACAGACGATCAACATTCTTTAGAGAAAATTATTACTGATATTGCATTAGCAGAAAAATTACATATTATTGATAGAGGCCGCCCAGCCATTATTAAAGTAGGCACGTTGACACAAAACGGCCCTATCATGGTAAGCGCACAATTTCCTCAGGGCGAACAAACTGTTCCTAGTAGTTATAGAGATCGTGAATTAACACGTGCTACTGATCTAACAAATACTGGCAATAAAAGCAAAAAAGAAAATAATAAAGAAAGCATAGATTCTGATTCTGATGTAACTGATACAATTGATGGCAGTTCAGAAAAAACCGATTCTTCCACTCATAAGAAGACTAAATATAACTTAATACCAAGCGGCCCAGCCACCTCCATGCTATCCAATCATGTGGTAGATTTTACTGGTGAAATAAAAAACAATGAGGAAATCGTTCCCTTAGTAGAAGTGATTGGTCATAGTTCTTATCCGCCTATTTCCGTAGAAGATGAATTAGAACGCAGATATTTCACTTATCGAGCTGTATTAGAAAATATCACTCAGATTGCGAAAAATAAATTAAAAGGGGCGAAAATTTATCATCCAACATCAATTGATGGTCACGATGATGATACTGAAAGCGATGATGAGATTGAATTAAAACCGTCAAAAAAACCTATAGGGAGTAAAGAAAATCCTCTAGAACTCTCTCTCAATAGCATGATGTTGCTCTCTCCTTTCATTAATAAAGTAGTGGACAAAACTGCACGAAAAAAAGAAAGTGAAGTAGCACAACTTTCTGAAAGCGCCATGGCTTTAGATATGGTGCGATATGGAAATCAGCCTTTAACATTAATGATTGATGGTAAGCCTTGTTATGTAAAAGTAGATATTTCTTATATGAATGCTCCAGTCAACATGAAAAAGAGCGGACAGGATGCATTATCTGAAAAAGATTTACAAAAACGAATCAATGCACGTGGATTTTATGACTATTATGACAAGATAAATAAGAAATTAATTGAACTACAAAAAAATAAAAAAATTAATTCTCACAATATAAAAATTAAATATGAAGAATTCACCAAAAAATACAATGAAGATCTTAAGCTAGAAAAAGCAATATCTGCTTTAAAAAAAGAAAAAGACGCGCAACAGGAATCACTTCAAGCACTCCATAACAAGTGTAAATTATACTTAGACACGTATGTAAAATACGCAGACAAAGAAAGAAAAGAAACAGATAAAAACAAAAAAGAAAAAGCGAAAAAGAAAAAAACAGAGGCTCAAACTGAATATAAAGAAGCAAGACACCAAATTGTCTCAATAGAAAAAAAATTATACAAAAAATATAAAGCAGTCCATCAATGCAGGAAAGAAATATTTTCTAATAATCAAAATCTTATCAATGAAATTCATAATGAAATTCATAATGAAATTAACACTCTCTCAGAGACAAAAGACAAAAACCAGAATACTCAAGAATATTGTAACTTGTTGCAGCGCTTCTTACGCGCACAAGACATGTATTATAACAAAGGCTATAAAACTAATTTATATCACTTCCATGCGAATTATTTATTAAGTTTGCAACAAGCTGGAGAATCCATTGAAGCATTTTGTAAAAGCGCTGAGGATAGAACTGGCTGGTTACGTATTACTTTATTGGCTTATCAAGCATTTAACCTGGAACATGGCCGAGATCCAAACTTACAAAATCCGCAGGATATGCGTACCTTTAAGAAAACCCTTGTTGCTGCACGCCAATTATCTGCAAGTCTCGAGAACAACGAACAAAATTCAGATGCACGAGGCCCACAAGTCAGCCCATCTGCTACTGGCTTAGACGACAATGTGATCGGTAAAACATCCGCTACCCTCGCAAAAGAAGTCATTACTGCGGCCAAAGAAAAAGCAGCATGGAGACAACCAAGTTTTTGGCGCTACGCAACGATTGGATTAATAGGATTAGCAATAGCTGTAGGGATTATCGCCTGTGGGATAGCTATTACAATAGCCACTCATGGTCTGGGCACCGGACCTTATATTCTAGCAGCTGGCAAAGTAATCACTGCAACAGTAGGCACCACTATTTCCGGCGGTTTACTAGCTGCAGGCAGTACAGCTGCTATTGCAACAGGTACAGGAGTCATTGCTGGAGCAGCAACCACTTGTATGTCTCTTGCATTTGGAGCAGTAGGAAAATTAACGGACTCAATCAGCCATTGGTGGCGGAAGAAAAACAAGAAGAAAAACAAGAAGAAAAACCCGCCCCAACTTTCTTCTATAGACCCCCGTTGTTCTACGCATGATATTTCTAAGTTCTTATCAAAAATATCGCCAACAGGAACACAATCAACAGAAACACCATCAACAGAAACACCATCAACAGAAACACCATCAACAGAAAAACAAAAAAACTCTAAAAAGCCTTCTTCTTCAACAAGCCCCGAATCTACAAGTAGTCTCGATGATGATCAATCTACAAGTAGTCTCGATGATGATCCATCTGACCAGGCTGTACCTGTACTACACAATAATCCTAATGTTCACCCATTGGTAATGGAAGTGCATCAGTCGCTAGGGGGAACATATTCCAATAAATAATAAAACGTGCTCTGAGCAAAATATTTTTCATGCTCCTCCGTAAAGGTCTTTCCATTTTGAATGGAATTGCTCAATAACGCTAACCATGCCTTTTCCCAGTTGATAGCAATAGCCGTAGAACATAAAATAACTCGGTACAATTATCCACAATTACCGACAATAACACGAATGAGTGTGATCATGACTAAAGACATTAGCACTTCTCATAAATACTTTTTAGCCTTCCTGGCTTTTTTGATCATGCCCATTTCCGGACTAGCAATCGACATTTATGTTCCTTCGCTGCCCGCTATTAGTCAATTTTTTCAGATTGATACCCACTTTGCACAATTAACAATCACCACCTACACTTTTGGCTTAGGGTTAACGCAGTTGGTAGCAGGTAGTATCTCAGACAGCTTCGGACGACGTTATCCTTATCTTCTTGCTATGATTATTTTTATTTCCGCGACTTTCTTAATTCCCTTTTCTCATCACATCAATCAATTACTTTTTTTGCGCATGGTACAAGGTATTAGTGTTGCTTTGACTATTGTACCTATTCGCTCTGTTGTGTCTGATTTATTTGAAGGGCGTGAACTGCAAAAAATGATGAGTTATATAACCATCGCTTGGTCAATAGGGCCTATTATCGCACCAGCTATAGGTGGATATTTGCAGCATCACTTTGGTTGGAAATCTAGTTTTTATGCGCTAGGCGGTTACAGTATTATTTTGTTTAGTATCACGGTGTTTTTTCTTCCAGAGACAACACTATTTAAACATCCATTTCATATTAAACACACCATTAAACGTTATAGCACTATGGTCTTAAATAAATCATTTGCTAACGGACTACTGACTGATGGTTTGCTTTATTCCTTGATAATTTTATTTACTGTCATTGGGCCTTTTTATATTCAGGACACGTTGGGTTATTCTGCTGTTGACTATGGGCATATTTCCTTGTTACTGGGATTCTTCTGGTTTTTAGGCAATATGATTAATCGCTTTTTAATTGATAGCCCATTTGAAGCAAAAGTACAAATAGGGTTATGGGGCGCTCTTATTGCTGGATTCGGTATGCTAATCAGTGCTCAGCGTTTACATTTAGCCATCTTGTTTTTATCCATGCTATTTACGTTTGGAGGCGTGGTTTTTCCTAATTACTTTACACGTTCTGTGAATTTTTACCGTGAATCAAGCGCGGGAGCAGGCGCTATCTTTAGTGCCTCAGTGTTTTTTATTGGCTGCCTAAGTTCATATCTTGCAACTTGGTTACCCGTTAATAGTCTGGTGCCGTTGGTAATCGCTTATGTGATTATCACCATCATAAATTTGTCGCTGTTTTATTGCGATAAATATCATCAAATTGTGACTGCCATTCGAGAAGAATAAGATATGTCGCAAGATGACTTGAATGGTCCTATCGACTCGCTTCCGTTTTTTTGAATCCGATGGCTATCCTCCGTGAACGCAACCTGTAACGTCAGCATTTATAACATCAACAAAAATGTAGCCACTACGCTCAACCACCTTTCCAACGGAAATTGGAATAGGATGGTAAAACATAGGACCATCGTATACAAAAGTATGAAATTCACCATACTCTCCACATGGATCAACACCATTTGGAAAATCATTTAAAAGCTGTTCATCAAATTGTCTACCGACAAAGGAAGAATCCAGTTTTTTAGGATCAACACAGGTAAGCACCGCTTTAATACCAGCATTAATCATTTCTCTCGCAAGAGATACTGTATTTTTTCCCCACAAAGGGAATAACGGAGTAATATTTGTTGTTACCAGCGTTGACTCTCTATATTTTCTTATATCCTCAAGAAACAGATCACCAAAAACCACATGAGTAATACCATATTTAATCACCTGCTCCAACATACTTTGCATACGTTCTTCATAAATTTTATTTGAACATGAAGCAGGAATAAAGACTGGATATAATGGTATACCAAGTTGTTCAGCTTGTTTCTTAAGTAGCTCATAACGAGTAGAATGCATGGCAACGCGGTCATATTCTTCCGTAACCGTGCTCAATAAGCCCACTACCTCATATTGATCCATTTGACGAATATGATGTAAGGCATATGCGCTATCTTTACCTGTGCTCCAGCTAACCAACACTTTATTTTTTAACAACGTACTGTTCCTTAGAAAAATTTAAATAGGAAAACTTCGATGTGACACTCTCCTCTGCATCCAAAATAGGCAACAAATTGCCTGTCAAAAGCTTAATCAAGACTTCGGTATATTTCTCGACGATGAGGATTGAACGGAAGAGGTAGAATCTATCTTCCCC
>JAHCAO010000011.1 GCA_019634835.1 Gammaproteobacteria bacterium | reverse complement strand
ACTAAATCGTCTAATTTATTTTTTAGTTGTTGTTCTTTAATAGGAGTTTCTTTCATACTCTCCCTGATCTTTTTTCTCTTTTTAATACCTGCTTTATCGATTTTATCCAGCGCATCTAACAAATGGATTGATTGGGCGAGAGACGATTCTATTACAGCTTTGTTGTTTTCATCTGAGAATCTCGTATCTTGACGGGCAACAGCAAGATAAGTACCAGCAGGATTTTGCACGATATTAGCAATATTCTCAGTCGTGGATGTTGTCACTGTCGGTAGTTTTTGACGTTCAGTTCCTTGTGACGAAGAAGTTTGTAATCGACGTATTCTCTGTTCAAATGCATTTTTGATATCTATACCATTTAAAATCTCAAGCACTGCTTGATGATAAGCGTCTGTTGGCATTTTTTCTTTTAATTTTTCTTTACAGTCCTCCCATATCTTTCTCGCTTTTTCTTGAAATTGAGCTACACAGTCTTTCAGTTTCTCTTGCTCTTTCGGATTAGATCTCACATAAGGGTTGGGATATTTATTATCTGGATCTGATGCTTCTAAGATGTTCTTCCATACTTCTTCTAGTTCAATGAGTAAGGCTTCGCGCTGTCCGCGTAGCTGTTTCTGGAGTGCTTTTTTGTCTTCATCTGATAGATCCTGATCCAGTAGTAATTTGTCCCATTTTCTATATTGCTGTAACACAACATTTTTGATGGCATCGATTTGTTGCGTGATATGCCGTTCTTGTGCAGCATCCTGGCTCATGAGTGCTTGAAGTCTATTGATTTCTCCTTCTCTTTCTTCTGGAGTTAGGCGGCTCAGATCACCGACCTCATAATGACTGGAGATATTATTATGTTCATAGATAGCGATATAGTGACCGATGTCGCCATTTCTGGCCGCCCGTCCACAGTTCTGCAGAGTGTTCCTAGCGGTATCTAAATAAGTTTGAATAACAAGTAATCCCATCCCTTCTTCTTTTACCTCATCTGATAATCCTATATCAGTACCTCTACCTAATAATGAAGTGGATATTGTTATCGTATTTTTTTTACCTGCTTCTTTCAGCATTATTTTTCTTTCTTCCTCAGTTTCGTTCCCCGTGACTATTTGTATCTTTATTCCTTTTCCATCGTATGCTTTTTTTATTCTTTCGTGCATTTCTTTTACAGCATTGACGTCTTCACAAAGTAATAGAATCGGTGGTCTTTTTCCGTTCTGTTCAGATTGGTTAATGACTTTTTTAATTGCTTTAAATTGGGCATCTTTATTCTTTTTTATCTTTGTAGGTAATTTAACGCGTCTATTGGTTTTATGTGGGGGTACGCTAATGGCTTTCACATTAAATTTTTCTTCTTGTTCTTTTAACTCAAGCACATTACCCGACGAGCCTGATATGGCGATCATGCGTCCGCCTTTTTTTCCGTAGTGATGGACAAAATTTTCTACTGATTCAGAAGCAAGAAATGTTGTTTCATCATCAATGGGAAAAGAAAGAGGTTGTGCACTGATTTCTTTTTCAAGGTCATTTTCTGCTTTTTTTTGTAATCGGGCGTGTAAGAATTGTTGTACACTATTGCTAAATGATGATCCTGGTTGTGGTATGTTGTTGATCAAGGGGACTGCTATAGAGACGTGAATGATATTACCTTCTCCCATGTCCCGTTCAATATTATTTTGAACTTGAAAATCTTTTCCATTTATTAGTTTTTTTGCATCACAAGCGGCATTAATCCATTGATCCAATTTTTCATCTAGGATACCGTTTAATTGGTTTCTTTTTTCTTCTGAGGATGTTTTATGCCTGTATAAAAATTTTTTTAATTCTTGAATGTCTCTTTTTTCATCCCAATTTTCACTAAGAAAATTGTCTCCATCAACAAATTCGTTAATTAACGGATAAATCCAAGCATACTGATTTTCATAAGGATTGCCACTGCTTTCTACATAATTAAATGAGGTTTTATTGTCTAATAAAGCATTATCACCTTCATCGATAATCCCACTGACGGGATTTTCTTCGTTATTTTTATCTGTTTTTAAGTTTTCACCTTCTAGTTTCGCGCGTGACCGATATAGTGACATGTCTGGCACCGTGGAATAATTGATACCGCCAACACGATAAGTTTGTGGTGATGACTCTGCTTTTATCAACGAAGTTTCTATACCGAGCAACTGAAAAAAGTGCAAGTGTTCCTCATAATCACGGCCAGCAAGATCGCGATTAGCGGTACATACCTCCACCGTGTGGCCTTCAGCCATTTGCATCACTGCTAATAGTGCAGTAGTGAGTCCCTTGCCTTCGCCAGTATTGATTTGCAAGATTAAATTACTATGAGAGTATTGCATCGATAACAATACGGAAAGTAATTGTGTGGTATAAGGAAGTTTTCCTGTGGTTTTTCGCATGGCTTCTCTTAATACCGCGAGTAATTGAAGTTGCAAGAGTTCTTTTTTATTTTTATCAGTTTCCTTGCTAATTTCACCGATAAGCTCTTTGCCGAGTTCGTTTAACTCTGCTCGAGTATATTCGAGCAGCGGTTTATCTTTTCCTCTGATCGGTCGTTTGTGCCCGATTTCATTGATGTAGACCAATTTTTTAGCGATATCAACCAATTCTTGCTGAGCTAATGATGAATGAGTGAGTAAATCCTGGACCTGTGAAAATACAGGCGCTACTCTATCTAGAGAGAAATGCCGCTCTATACCAGCTTCGTTGCGTTCGCCATTAGAATAACATTCACCGGTGGGATCTATGTCAAACATCCTTATTTCTGTTTGTATATTTTCACTCTTCATTATCTTTAACAGTTTTTCAGCACTTGGTGCGGGTTTGTATTGGCATAATGCGTGAAGAGGGTCGATTTCTTCCTTTCCCATGTTGTTAAGAGATTCAATCAACTCTCCAATGATAGACCATTTATCTGCTCCGGTAATAACTGTGGTGAGGATAGAGATTATTTTATTTTTATTTTCATTCTTATCATCAATTTTATCAAGAATAGCTAGATAGTTCGAAGTAGTATCAGAGCTCTCAGATACTTCAGCATTACACTTCTTTAGCAATATATTGATCAAAGGTAAAATGGCTTTGACATTTTCTTCTTGAGTACCGATTTTATCAAAAGTTTTTTCCAGTAATTCAAATAATTTTTCCGATAACGCGTCATTATTCGTTATTGCAATAATAGTCGAAAACAAAATTTCACGATCAGCTTTTTCGGCCTCAAGGGTCAGTACTTTCATGAGATTTGTAATGGGAGAGGGTTTATTTTCTTGATTAAGATGATGGTGGTCTATGGATATGATTAATAATTTTTCGAATTCATCAGGTTTTAATTTATCTTCGTATTGTAGTAATTTTTTTAAATCTTCTTTTATCTTGATTATTTTATTAGAGTCTAGATTCTTTCTCTGGTTACTGCAAATAATTTGCATGAAACGTAGAGGCGTGATGTGTTTGGATTGAACGATTAACGCTAGTAATTCACCGCCATCTTTTGGAGAGAGCTGTCTTTCTTGGTAGAGCTTCACTAAGTTGTTGAAACTGGATGCATTACGATTTTTTTCATGGATAAAGAGATTAAGCAGTTTTTTCGCCGCGTCAAATTTCTGTTGGTATTGTTTCAATTTTTCTATATCTAATTCATTAGGGAGATCTTTCATGGGGTTCAGGATAAACTCTTTAAGTTTGTCGTCAGGCAAATATAGACAGCGTAATAACGATTCTATTTCCTTAGTAAATTGTGCTTGTAGGGGTTGGCGGATGATGGTCCAGATGTTGGGGGATTCGAGAAATTGATTGAGAGCTATCTTTTTTTCATCGTCGTCTTTTTTCTCTACTCCTATTAATAGATGCAATTCATTTTTTAATTCGAGATTATTTTTAATAAGGGTAGTCATCGCTATGTTAAGGATCTTGTTTTCTGGATGAAGTATATTACGCAGGGCAGTATCGACTCTTTTTATTGCTTGAAATAACACATCTTCTGTTACATCATTATTACTCAGATGTTTAAGAAGTGTTTCGGTGGATGTTGTTAACTCATCAAGAAGCTTATCAAGCTGTTCAGCAGGTATAGAATCTCTTTCTTCTCCAATTTTACTGCACAAATTACTTAACCGATCCACAAAACCTGAATCCCTAATATGCCTCTTAATCAAACTAGCCATGCTCTCAGGGGATGGTTTTGCTGGTTCTTTTCCTATTTTTGTTTTAGGTAATGCTTCTTGAACAATATGTTTAATTTCTTCAGTCGTTAATTCGCGGGATTCGAGTATCGATTTTTCTTTTTCTTTGATTTTTTCTGTTATTTTAATGATATCGTCTATGGTCGGTAATTCAGAAGATCCTGTTACGTCAATATCATTAATGATATTCAATAAGGATAAGATTTTTTCGGCATCGATATTTCCATTCTCGTCTTTACCAAAATTCAGTAGTGCGTCAAACAAGGTATCTTCTTGATTTTCTTCCTCAGAGTCTAGCTGTAAGATGTTGTTAATTTCTTTATAAGTTATTATTTTTTCATCTTTTAAATCCTTATCTAATAACAAACTAAGCATTTTAAATAAGGCAGGACGAATAGCATCGACTACTGGTTTTTGATCTTTGAATGCATCTCCTGCAAGCTCTACTTCAATTTTGTCATTACATAAGTTTATAAAATCTATTAGCAAAGGAGATTGGGCGGCACCGCTGGCTTCCAACCGCTGCTTGAAAATATTGAGTATGTCATAAGCTGCTTCGCCATTCTTTTTAATGAATTTCATGATGGATTGGGTATGACTCCTTATCTTTTCATCATCGGTCATCTCTCTTGACAGCTCTATGAGTTCAGTAATCATGCATAATTCTTGTAAGGTCATTACTTGATTATCATCATCATTCAAAGGGGTTATATGAGATAGCTTGTTTGTTGCAAGAAAAAAATTTCTATAGAAGGTTTTTTTATCTTTTGCAGGGTGATTTATTTTTTCTTGAATAAATTTGATAAAATTATCGACTTCCGTTAGCGGAAATGATTCTTTTGCTAATGCTATAGGCCGTTCGCTAGTCAGAATGAATAAGATAATTTTTAACAATTGAGGATGGCAGGACTGGTAGTACTTACTATTCGCTTCTTTCGTTAAATCAAAACTTGCGTGTAATACCTTGTCAACTATAGATTGATATATTTCAATAGGTAGAGTATCTTTCTTTTGCCCAACGTAGCGATAGAACTCTATTTCACTGAGGTCTGTCTTCTTTTGATCAGTGAGCTTGTCTGACAACAAGCTAAAGTCCAATTCTTTTGTCTGTTGGTTTGTGTTCCTTGTTTTTCCTTGGGTATATTTTATAGTAACGTTTTCTGATTGAATGCCAGAAATTTTATCTTGAGAATAAGAAAATCTTGGGGAATCATCGAAATTTTTATTCAGATATATCTCAACTTCGAACCCAGCTTTCATCAATGCACTGTGTTGTATGTTTGTAGTCTTCACTACTATGAAACAATCTTTATCGCCTAATTTTCCTTTATATATTGCAAATAAAAAATCTTTACCTTTTTCTTTATACTTTTCGTATAACGCTTTTCCCTCTTCAGAAGTATCTGAAATTAATCTGAATGTATGGGGATATTTTTCTTGGTTAAGCTCATCTTTACATAACAATGCTTTTTCTAAGCTATTTTTTTTACCTGTACGAAGATGGAGTGAAGTTGGGAAAGCATCTAAGACGGAGGTTTCTGCGGTCAATTGCATTTTGTCGGTCACCAATTTGTAGCCATTGTACCGGCATGCGTAATAAGCGCCATCTTGTGCTAAATCAAGCCCATTAAGATAAGCCCATTGCTCATCTTTATAAACCGCATTTTTTAAGATGAATAATGCTCTATCCAGCGCTACTTTCATATTTTTGACATCGCTAAATAGGCAAGCCGAAGGTAGGGGTGGGGGCAGTTTGCCTACAAGTTTCCCTGCTTCTTCTAAAAAGTGCTGAAAGGCTGAAAATAACTCGTTAAAATCTGCTTTGCCGCCGGCTTCAACATGTTGTTCAACGAGAGTCTCCCACCAAGTTCTTTGAGCTTCACTGAGCTTCATAAAAGTGTCTAAATTTCTCTTTCCATCTTCTGAGAGAAAAGAAGCATAATGGGTGGAATGGTCAAGAAAATAGGATTTGAATTTGTCATATAAATTTTTACTCTTTAACTCCTCTAATTGTTCGAAGAAAGAATTTATCCCTGCCGGGCCATGCTTAATGAAGACATCGGCAATGCCTGTTAAATGGTGTGCGGTGAAATTAGAATATTCTTCTTTGTTAAGCCATGTTGTTAATTGAGGGTCGAAATCCTTGAATAATGCTTCTAATGCTTCTTTCTTCTCTTCTTTTGATGCACCTTTATCTTGTAATATCTTAATGTATTCCTGATATTTTTCGATGTTTGGAAATTGTTGAGATAAAGATTTAATGTCTCCTGTTAAAATAGCAGTGATAGTTTCTGGTTCCATTCCAGGTTGAATGAGATGTAAGTAGAGCATGGAATGATCACTGATATCAGGTTCATCTAAGGTCAGCGTGAGTGGTGTTGTCTTTTTCTTGTCTGCTGCGAGACGATCTTGATCATAACGCAAGATTAATTCATCATCTTCATTTTTTAGTAAGTAAAATCCGGCAGGTAGATTTTCAAACATGAGACCGTAAGCAAATTCATGATGGTGTTGCAAAATGACTTTCATGGCTTCTTCTTCTACATGCGCGATTTTTTTATCGCCGCTTGCGGAGTGTTTACCCACTAATCCAAACCATATTCTATCTATGTCTGCGTCGGTTAATGATTTTTCTAAAGGTAGTAATGCTTTGCATTTTTGCAATTTATTTTTTTCATTGATTAACTCTCTCAAGGGTTTAATCTCATCTTGGGGTGGGGAGATATGGATGGGGTCGGGTTCTTTATAGTTCTTCAACATTTCAGCACGTGCCTTTATGCGTTTCATCATCATTTGTTGCTGTTGCTGCTGTTGCTGCTGTTGCTGCTGTTGCTGCTGTTGTTGCTGTAGATTGATTTGCACTTTTCCCGTTCCCATCACTTTGGCGCGTCTTAGTTTTGATTTTTCTATGGGCTTATCAGGCTTATTCTGGCTGCTTGATAATTCAGATTGGTTTTTAGGCGGATTTGTTTTTATGTGCTGCTGATAAGTAAATAAATTTCTGAAATGTTGATTGTATTTCTCCACTATCTTTTGGTCATTCTCCGGGTCATTGCCTTGTACGGTAACAAGGCAGAGATGGCCTGGTTCTAGTTGCGAAATAAAATACAATAGCCGGTCAAGCTTTTCTTGATCGCCTGGCAGTGATACTTGAATGGTGAGATGAGTCACAGCTAGAGGGCTGAGATTTTGCTCATAGCTTTCTTTTAATACCTCCAATACTTCTCTACTTTGCTCATCCTGGGTTCTCCCAGGCGGAGGGCCTCCCTCACCGCGCCACGTTGAAACAATTTGCACGTCAATTGGCAGGGTGGATTTTCTTGTATCGCTCATCATCAATCTCCTCTTATTTTCTAAGTATAAGCGATGCTGCTGCTTTTTTTATTTGAAGAGAAGATAGATTAATATTGAAAAATCAAATGGTTGAATATATTTCATCCACCAAGGAACATGTGAAAGTGAGTACAATAAGCGATTGATAGTAGTAAAGATATACCTTGCTACTTTTATCTATATTAATTTACACTGTAATGAATTTACTATGTTTACAATGACATATGAATGATACAAGAGCACTACGATCATTTTTGCGTTGTGTTTCCTTCTGTACAGCGGGTAGTTACGATATTTTAGGATTAGCTAATTACTTTCGACGAAAAGGCCATTATATCCGATTATTGCGCGATGTTTTACACGTCGCTAATCTTAAACGTCCTGGCGATATCTTTTTTTTTAATCATGGTTGTTTTGTATGCTGGGGATTCAAAAAAAAGCTTGAAGATAAATTAGTGGAAAGTGTAAGAGAATTTTCAATGCAGCCATCCCACCATATTGAGTCAGATCATTTTTATTATCAGTATGGTGAAGAAACATCTATTGATACGCATGAAAAATACCGACTAGACATCATTACATTGGGTTCAGAAGAACCGTTAACCAAACTGGCTATTTCTTACGGACTGGCACAGTCCATTAAACTAGAAGCATTTGAAGAAGCGATCCAAGAGACAATCAAAAAGAATAGCCGATTGCCTGAAGAAATAGCGACACGTGGTGAAATCTCACTGTCACGGCGAGCAATTTTCAAGCGTATAGGGGAAATTTTTATTGCGAGAAGTTCCATTAATCTTAATATCGAATATCTGGATGCACCAGAATTTTTTTGGCGTAATCCCAGTATGGAACCTTACTATATCATGACAAAAAAATATCTTGATATCCCAGGTCGTGTGATGGCGCTGAATCAAAAACTGGATGTGCTGCAAGAATTGTTGGATATTTTAAATAGCCAAGTGCAACACCAACATTCTAGTCTTTTAGAGAGCACCATTATTTTGCTCATCATTGTTGAGATAGTGATTAGTTTGTTTGGGCTTCATGTGGTATGAAATGCTACGAGTATAGAAATAGCGCCGTTATAATGGTGTCTGAACGAGTCGGCTCTTTTTATTTTTTATATGAGGAAAAGTGGACAGGAGTCCACTTTAGCAAAAGCCGGAAGGGAAACGTCTTTTGCGACCAAATATAAAAAATAAAAGGAGCCGACTCGTTCAGACACCATTTATAAGTTCGTTCTTGCAATCTATAAGGTTGTGATATATTTTGAATGTTTTCGGTGTTTTATATTTTTCTCAGTTGAAAGGATGGTTACATGACGAAACGGGCTCCTGCACTTGCTTTATTTTGTTTGCTAAGCATGCCTTTCTTAAGCAGTTATACATGGGCTGATGATACCGAATATGATGGATATTGGTATCTTTCCGCTGGTGCGGGTCGTTCTCTTTATTGGATGGATAAAGATAATTATGTGAATCCAGGTCCTAACTGGCCGGATGACCATTACTATAAAAATGATATTCATGATGGTAATTTTGTCAATGTTGGTGGAGGTTACGCATTAACTCGTTATCATGATTGGTTCCCCGCTTTCTTTTTTGGTCTCTCTTATGACTATGCTTTTTCGGGAAAAGTGAGTGGTCATATTAATCAATACAATTTGAATCAATTTCAAAATTATACTTATTCTTACGACTTTTCTCGTCAAACATTGCTGGGTGTAGTAAAAGCTGACATTGTGCGTTGGAATTGTTTAATGCCTTATCTGACGGCAGGTACTGGTGTTTCATTTAACAAAGCTAGTGGTTATAAAGAACAGCCGCTTGCGAATGTGACACCTCGCATTAGTCCTGGCTACGCTTCAAATACAAATGCTTATTGGAGTTACATGCTGGGCATTGGTGTTGATTATGCCATGCGAGAAGACATTTGGATGTCTTTGGAATACAACTATGCCGATTTTGGACTGGTCCAAACGGGACGTGGTGCAGGGACACAGACAGTAACAGGGGTGAATTACTCAGATCAACATTTACAGAATAAATTGAAGGCTAATACATTTCTTTTGAGCTTTACTTATTTGATAGATTACGTATAAGGGAGACCTTACCATGAAATGGCTTCGTTATTGCATCGTAATGTTGTCGTTCATGTTGTTCTCGCCTGTCGCCAGCGCTGGCTTGGATCCGGTGGGTTGGAGTGTGTCTGGTAGCTTGCCTGCCCACACGGTGGCTCACCTTGTGTATCCGCCTATTACTTACACTTTCATTAACAATATGCCGTTTCAAATGGTTTCTCCGTTGTTTATTACTAAAGCCCCTGATCCGCCCGGAGAGTTTACTTTCACCACCGATACTTGTTCGGGTGTGTCATTGATGCCGGGACAAACTTGTACAGTGGCTTTTAGTTTTTTATTTACGACACCAGGCAATAAATCAGTGTATCTTGCCGAGCAATATGGCAGAAATGTCGTGCCATTACCGGTATTGTCTACCACGACTGGTTTGGGGCCGGATCCGTTGGTGACAGGTGCAGTCACCATTCCGCTGCCTGCTGCTATAGGAGCAGGTACGCAAGTGCCGTTTGAATTTACCTATACGAATACCAATAACGGAGCCGTTGTTGGCGTGGTGTCATCATCCTCTGTGACTATTAATCCGAATCCGGGCGGCGGTAAGTTGCTGACCGTGGCTGTGGATACTTGCATGACGTTGCCGGGCGGGCAGCTTTTGCCGGGGCAATCGTGTACGGTGAGTGGGTTGACTGATGGAACAGGCATATTCGAAGCAGGTCTTCCTGGTCAATATACGTTGCATCACCAATTGACGTATACCGGTGGTACGGGTGTGACAGCATTAAGTACATCAACAGTAGCAAGTCAGCGGGTGATTCCTGAGGTGATTGTTCCCTTGCCAAATCCTATGGGGTCGGGTGAAGAGCAGCCAGTCGAGTTTCAGTTTACTAACAATAGCGCGTTTCCGATAGGTAATAACTTCACAACAGTGACGCAGGTAGGGGGATCATTTGCTTCTGGTTCAGATACGTGTACAGGTGTACCACTTCCAGCGGGTGCATCGTGTACGGTGAGTGGGGTGTTTACCTCGGCTTCGCCTGGGGATTATTCCGTCACAGCAAAATTTTCTTATCCTTGTCCTTCTGATCCTTGTCCTGGTGGCACAACAGTGAGCGCGGTTACCCATTCTTCGGGCTCTCCTTTGGTGACGGGTGTTGCGACTACGCCATTGCCTGATCCTTCGATCATGGGCGCGGGTGAAAGGCAACACATTGTGTTTACCTTTACCAATGAGGGGACAGGTACGGTTCATGGTATTACGGATGTGACATCTGGGCCGTTTATGGGCGGTACGTTTGAGGCGGATTCTCCTCCTGGACCGACTACTTGTGGAACGGGATTTGTGGAATCACTCGGGCCGGGGGATTCTTGCCTATTTTCAGGAACATTTTCTTCTAATTTCGCTGGTCCTGGCCCTGGCGGTACAGTGAATTGTTCTGCTGGAGCATCCATTCATTATGCGGGTGGAACAGTGGCTGCGATTCCCACCACTTCTACTGGTATGAGGCGTATAACAGGTGTTATCGCGCCTGGATTGCCATCTTCTATAGGAACAGGTGAGATCCATCCCGTGGTGATTACCTATACAAACCATGGGTCGGGAGAAGCTTATGGGATAACGAATCCTACAGGCTTTACCAGTTTGACAACCATCGGCGGGGTGTGTGATGGCGGTGCATCGACAACATGTGGTGCCACACTTGGTTTTGGGGAGCAGTGTGACGTGACGTGTGATTTTATGGCTAATGCTATCAGTCCCCCTAGTGCGGAGATATCTAGCACATTGAATTATGCTGGAGGTACAACGGCAATCGTGATGACAACCTCTACTGCTTCACAAAAGGTAGAGCCTAGTGTTTTCATTACAGTACCGCCAAGTACAGACACTTTGACATCATACCCTATTGAAATTAGGTATACTAACATGGGCAGTGTGGCAGTGTCAGCAACAGGAATGGGTAATCCAACAATCACTATGTCTCCAGCGCATCCAGAAATTGGTGTACAGACTAGAACTAACTGTACTGGTTCTCTCCCGCCTCTTCAGGCATGCATATTAACAACAACTTTTACGCCTGTTCCAGCGGGGCCTCGCACATTTTATTCATCGTGGACTTATAGTGGTGGTACGGTCTCTATCAATCCTATACACACTGAGGTTGTAACATTTGCTAGAAAGTTGACACTCAATAATTATTGCAGCACGGATGTTTGGTATGCGTTTAGCGGTGCGCCGGTACGCAAAGGTTGCTCGGATAAAAATCCTTGTCCTACGGGTTCCACTTGTAACGCGGGCGCAGAGAATGGAAAAGGTGTATGTTACTGGACCAATCCATCACCTGGCAAAGAGGGTTTCCATTTAAGCCCGATGAAAGGTTCAACACCAACCACTGCTACTGTGTTGATACCAGATAAAGATCCTGCCAATTATACTGTTTGGTCAGGTAGTTTTGCAGGACGTACGGGTTGTAAAGATAAGACTTGTGAAACTGCGGATTGCAATAGCGGCGGGGGTGATAAGTCCTGTGCACCTGGTAATGCATTCACATTACCTGCTACCTTTGCGCAATTCATCTTAAAGCGAAATGCAGCAGACAGTTATTCTGTGCATGCAGAGAATGGAGTGAACCTCTCTATGTCCATGGGACCGACTGATCCAACAAAGACCACACCAGCGTATCAAGCCAGCCGTCCTGATTACTGCGCTACTCCTGGCAGTTCAGATGCTTCTAGAATATTCAAAGCTTGTTCTTGGACGTTGAAACCACCGGCGTATCCTAATGCCAGCAGTGCAGTGAATTATGTTTGGGTGCAAGCGGGTAGTGGAGGTGCTTGTTCTACGAATACTTGTCCTGCTGCTGAGGTATGTGGGCTCAGCTTTAATAAAGACCAATTTGCACGAGTCTGCGGCAAGCCATTAGGCTATTGGACAGCTCATCAAGCTTGTATGTTAAATACATCCAGCGCCAGCGCTTACTTTGATTGCAACAATGCGCAAAATCCGCTTGAGGGTGACGTATTAAAAGACTTAAATGCATGTCTCGCTGGGGAATTATCAATGTGCGCTGGAGCTGGTAATAAAGAACGTGCTGCTATGGTGCGTTGGATGAAATCTGCTTGCCCATCGATCTCTACCTTCCCAGGCGATACAGGCAGCAGTATTTATACGTGTAATACCGTGAAACCTTCTAGTGACAAGAAAGTAGTGAAGATGAATGTGACGGATTACACGATTTCATTCTGTCCTGAAAGAGCGCCTAATAGTCCGTTTCGGAGCTCATAGATAGAATAAGAAAAATTTTCAACCTAATCTCTGTCGCTTGTAACAGAGATTAGGTTCTAGTCAAGCAAGCTAGGTAGGCCACATTCAGTTGACACTCAATCTAATTCAGACCACAGTAAAAATATGAAACGATGCGTATCTGTGAGTTAAAGACAAAATTATCTTCTAACTGACTGAAAAGTTGGGAGTTAATCACTCTTAATCTTTGAACCCCATTTACTAGATAAAATAATCATAATAACGATAAAAAATGGAGTGGCAGCTATGCAAATAAGAGGCCGATGCTTTTTATTATCTTTGTTTCTTGCGCTCATCATACCTTCTTCTGCTCTAGCGTTGCCAAGGCAAATTAATCCGCCTGGTGAAAAGATGGTATTGGTGAGTCCACGTGAGCATGCATGGGGAGCTTATGATGCAAATGGTAGATTAATCCGTTCGGGTCTTGCGTCAGCTGGTGCAGATTGGTGTGCTGATGTAGGTCGGAAGTGTCACACTATTGTGGGGACACATAGAGTGAGATCGTTAGGTAGTTTTAATTGTGTTTCTCCTTCATTTCCATTGCCATATGGCGGTGCGCCGATGCCATACTGCATGTATTTTAATAAGTACCAAGCATTGCATGGTTCTTATGAGGTGAGACATGCAAATATTAGTCATGGTTGTGTGCGTATGCATGTGGCCGATGCAAAATGGCTAAGATATAACTTTGTTGAAAAAGGAACTTTGGTAGTGATTCTTCCCTATTAGGGTCTGAATGGACGTGAGCATATCACTTGTTTTTTTAATACTTTTAGATTAGCTTAAACTATTCAGAAAAAACAACTCTACTATACTCGTGGAATGTCTAAAATCAAAACGCTATGGGTATATAAAGCAATTCTTTGAGCGTTGCATAAAAGTAGAATCCCATTGCACTCACTCACACTGGATTAAATAAAGAGAAGATTGAATATGCAGAGAAATCAAAAAGCATTTATTGCATTGACTGATGCAGACGGATGTATCTTTAACATCGTATATGATTTTTTGTTTCTTCGGGTTATTGCGAGCCATCACAACTTTCTTTCTGAATATGGAAATAGCCCAGAATTATTGGATAAGCATAAAGAATTTATTCAGGCTAAGTTACAGCAGATCATCGCTGAAGTAGAGAGCTTTGTTCAATACAAAAAAGGTAGAGTAGTAGTTGATGAGAGTATAGAAAACGAAGTCATCGATAAGGTATTAAGTGATCTGGGATACGCTGATCCGGAAGAGTTAGAAGGAGAAGAACTAGAAGATGCACTAGCAAAAGCAAAAAATTCTCATCTCAAATACATTCTTAACTTTCAAGAGATGGGAAAAAAATTACTTGATGCGATTCTTTTTTTGGCAAATCAGTCTTACTTTAAGAAGATTGTCACTAGAGTAGAAGCAGAACAATTCGATCATTTTCTTTTAATGTGTGGTTCTAACCGTCAGTCTAAATCAATCGATGTATTAAATAGTCGAAGAAATGGAACTCTTTTGTTTCTTCCAACGTTAATTTCAATGTGTAATAAATTTAATGAATTATTACGCGTGAACTCAAAGAATGTGAAATGTGTTTTAGATATGTTTTTGCTGGCTGACATTTATGGAAAGAAAGATCCAGGTATTAGTTTCCGGCTGGTTCTAAACGAATTGGCAGGATCGTTAAGAGATGATCATCAAGGTGGTCATGATGAATATCCATTCGATCAGAAAAAATTTTCTATGTTATATGCGATGATGCATTATGTTGCAGGTCAGTTTAAAAATACTACGTTTACACTAGCATTTTTTGAAGATAAGGAAGAGATTTATTCTTCTTTGGTGAAAGTTTTTGGAAAGCACCTTGATTTAATTCCTAACAATGTGGTTTTAGAATTTTGGCCGTATGATGGCAATATGGGAAAGAAAGTAGTATTAGAAGGAATAGGGGAAATTGATGATTCTTATGTCAATAATGTATTGAATATAGCAGTATTAAGTGGATTTGGCCCTGGCAACCATTCTATTGATGCTACAATTGATATGAATATAGAACAATTTAAAGAATGTAAGAGCAAGCAGATTTTTCTTCGGGAAGAGAATGTTACTCTGTCGCCTAATTCATCTCTTTATACAACGGCATTGACACTCTTTAATGCTGTTAGTACAGAAAATCATAGCCCACCAGATCTAGAGCCAACTTTTAGTAGGGAGCGATGCGCACCACAATGAAGTTAATTTTCTTTGTTTTTCTCATGAGATTGGCGTTCATGGGAGTAGCTATGGAATCCAACAAAATGGAAGCGAGTAGATAGAACCATTCATTCTTCTTTATCATCTACTGAGTGAGGGTCAACAGGGTCGCCCGGTACACAGTGTTTCTCAGTTGCCCAATCACCCAGATCAATGAGTTTACAGCGGCTGGAACAAAATGGACGGTTCATATTTTCACTTGTCCACGTTCCTTTTTTACCGCAGATTGGACAGATGATATTTTTCTTGTTGATGGTCATAAGGTGTCTTCTTACTATAAATTACAATAAGCTACCCAAAATAGTAAATTGCCAGTGTATTGTACAGGCCTTTTTTCTATGTGAGGGGAGTAGAACCTCACACTGAAGAAGTGCCGTCCTATGCTAACTTCAGGATAAGCATGAATATCTTGTTTTAAGTATATGCGTATCATGCGAAGATTAGATTGTGGATCAAGTAGTTCTTGATGGAATCCATGAACTGCAGTTTTCTCTTCAAGCTTAGCATTGTTGCGCACTAATTCTAATACTAAAGCAACAGCGGTTCTTATTTGATTAAAATCGTTTAGCCAATGAATAATCGTTTTTTTACGCTCCTCAATAGGTTGTTGTAGCCAGTAATGGAAGATAGGTATATCAAAGCTGCATCCTCCTCCTGGGCTGGCTAAATGCATACGCAAATTGTTTAGCAATTCCATATCGCGTAGTCGTTGGCCAATTTTTCCACTACTGTCAATTAAGCTGCGGGAGAGTTCATCTAACTGTTGTGTTAAGTGGTTGAATTTCTCAATATTAATATCAGGTATATTGCTGTAACGTTGTACGTTTGTCAGTAAGATACTCAATTCTTTGGCTAATTTGGCTTTCAAGTCGGGGCGGTCGAGTATATGTAAGAGATTGATAATGAGATTGATGAGGGTGCGAGTACCCAAGATCGACATATCAATCAATTGATGATCAATTTGCTGAAATAATTGTTCCAACCGTAAACATACACGAATGACTTCGTTTAGTGGATGGTCGTATATAATTGTCTCTTTCATGCTGGCTGACTATATTCAGAGTACCTGAGCCAAAATCATAACATGAATTGATTTAGAAATGGACAAGATTAGTTTCGAATTGTTGCAATATTTCTTAATTTTTGTTAGGGGCTATGCTGGGCATCATTAGGATGAATGCATGACGAGTGTTCTACAGCAAAAGGCAGGGGTATTTTTCCTTCACCCTTCACCGCAAAACACACTCATCCCTGATTGGGTTTTGCTCTCGCAGACTCCTGTCTGCAAGTGAATGGTTCATACAAAATACCCCTGCCTTTTGCTGTAGAACACTCGTCATGCATCCAATTAGGATTTATTCTTTTTCTCATTTCCTAATTTCAAATACGTTTTATGTAGTTTATCAATTTGAGGCATAAGCTCAGCAACAGTGCTTTGGTTAAGAATGATATCGTGTGCTTTAACGCGCCTAGTGCTGCGCGGTGCTTGGGTTTTTAATATGGCTTCGATATCAGGCTGCGACATATGATCACGTAACATGACACGACGAATTTGCGCGGATTCAGGAGCGTCAACAACAAGGATTCTATTGATAAATGAAAAAAACTCAACTTCCAACAAAAGTGGAATGACTGCAATACAATAAGGGGCGGTCATTTTAGCGATTTGTTGCTGCATTTCATTGCGTATTTGTGGATGCAATAGTTTTTCTAACCATAGGCGTTGTTTAGGGTTATGAAAAATAATCTGACGTAATTTTGTCCGGTCTAATGTTCCATCTGGATTAAGAATACTTTGGCCAAAATGCTTAACAATACTGGAAAACGCCGGCTTATTGGGGGCGGTTATTTCGCGGGCAATAACATCCGCATCAATCACGGGAACACCTTGTTCAGCAAATAAATTGGCTACGGTTGATTTACCTGATCCAATGCCGCCAGTTAATCCGATAACTAACATAAGTTCCTGCGTTACTGTAAATAATATCTCATCATTTCGTCACCCCATAGAAGCGCTACCCATCCTGCAATGGCGAGGTAAGGGCCAAATGGTAGAGGTGTACTCTTAAAGTGTTTTTTAATAGCCATATAAGTTAGAGTAAAAATGACACCGCTAACCGATGCTAATAAAATAATGAGTGGCAGCATTTGCCAGCCTAAGTAAGCCGCTAATCCTGCCAGGAATTTGTAATCGCCTTGTCCCATACCTGTTTTACCCGTTACCCATCCGAAGATAAGTTGTATGCCAGCAAAGATTAGATAGCCTGTGATAGCGCCTATAATGGCATCATGACTGTTGGTGAAAATGTCAAAAATGCTAAAAAGCAATCCTAGCCAGAGCAAAAATAGTGTTAAATGATCTGGTAACAGATGATAATCAAGGTCTATAAATGTTAGGCAAATACCAATCCAAGTAAATAGTAATGCAGCTAATGTTTGCCATGTAAAACCAAATTTCCATGCAACATAAACAGAAGCAATACAAGTTAATCCTTCAACCAGTGGGTAGCGTATCGAGATGTGCGCTTTACAATAAGCACATTTACCGCGTAACCAAAGAAAACTCAGGATAGGGATGTTGTGCCATGGTCGTATGACTTTTTTACAGCGGGGACAATGTGAAAAAGGTAAGTATAAGTTTAATTTCTCTGCATAAGTATGGGGTTTTAAACCAAGATAAATCCGGCATTCTTCACTCCAATTTTGCTCCATCATACGCGGCAGACGGTAGATGACAACATTAAGAAAGCTGCCAATAAATAAGGACAAAAATGCTGTAGCAACGAGAAAAATATCAGGATTTGCTGCAAAAAACTGCATAATGTCCATGATTATAATATACTTCCTAATTTGAAGATGGGTAAATACATGCCTATTACTAACCCCCCGATTAAAACACCAAGTACCACCATAATCAAGGGTTCTAATAATTGGCTGAATTGACGAATGAAGTGATCAATGTCTGATTCAAAAATACTGGCAATTTTGTTTAATAAGTGTTCTAGCATTCCCGATTCTTCGCCTATTTTTACCATCTGAACCATAAGATCGGGAAAATAAGATAAGTTTTGCATGGCCTGATAAAGTTGTAATCCAGAATTCACTGTGCTGCGTAACTTCACCATGTTACTAATAAATACCGGGTCATTACAAGTGTAGGTAGTTAATTTTAGTGCTTCACTAATGGGTAATCCTGCGGCAAAAGTCATGGCCAGTGTTCTTGCGAATCTAGCGTAGATAATTTTCTGCCCATATTGTCTGATAAGGGGAAATCTAGCCAGGTGTTTTAAAATCGATTGTTTTACATGTAATGAAATTTTTACGGGTAAGAATAGAAGCAAGAGAAAAAATATTGGCATCATGATAATGTAAATATGATTATGTGACTCTGTGGCAAGGTAAAATAGCCAAATAGTAAAATAAGGTAGTTGAATGTTGGCATTGCTAAATAATTCAGCGAACCGTGGAATAATAAAAATAAACATGCTCCCTGTGACAGCAATCGCAATGGTAACAATAATACAGGGATAAAATAACGCTTGTTTTAGCCGGTTTTTAGTGGTCAGGTTTTTTTCTTTGTTATCAGCGATCATAGTTAGCATAGCTTCAATTTTTCCAGTGTGCTCTCCCACTTTTATTAACTGACAAGTTATTTCATCAAAATAATGAGAATAGCTGCGTAAGCTGGAATATAAATCTCTTCCTGTTAATATTTCTTTTCTGAGTGAATAAATCAAAAGACGTAAATTGATTTTATCCTGGCTTTTTTCTAGTATTTCGAAACTTTTGACAATAGGGACTCCTGCAGCAGTTAGCGTTGCTAATTGTCGTAAAAAAATCGTGATGTCGAAATCAGTAATATGTTTTTTTTGTTTTATTGTGTGGTGTAATAATTTCAAGGTTTGCGATATTCTCATTATCATGTCCTTATATATCCGTAGTGTTTCAATACTAATTATTCAAGCCAATTACTCTTATTAATTCCTCGTAACTCGTCTGTCCTTGTTTGGCTTTTTCTAGCCCTGCCTCCCGCAATAACATCCATTTTTCATTTTGAATGAGGTCTGAGATTTGAGTGGTTGTCGCTTTTGATAAAAGCAGGGTAGCGATTTTTTCTGTCATGGGAATCAATTCAAAAATTCCAACTCTTCCACGATAACCTTTACGGCAATATTCGCAACCCATAGCTTGATAGACAAGGTATCCTAGTAAATGTGTGTCATGAGGCGTAGATTTGTCTGGTTGTTTGCAGTGCTTGCATAGTTTACGCACGAGCCGTTGCGCAATAATGAGAGAAATAGAGTGGATAATATTGTAAATGCTTATTCCAATGGACTGTAATCTAATGATGGTATCAATGGCATTATTTGTATGTAGAGTCGATAAAACTAAATGCCCTGTTTGTGCGGCTTGCATGGCGATAGCAGCAGTTTCGCGATCACGAATTTCGCCTACCATGATAATATCGGGATCTTGTCGTAAAAATGTGCGTAATACTGCAGAAAAATCTAGGCCTATGCGTGGATTAATATTAACTTGATTAATGCCGGAAAATTCGATTTCAATAGGATCCTCTACAGAGGAGATGTTTTTTTCTATTTGATTAAGATAATGTAATGCAGAATAAAGCGTAATGGTTTTTCCGCTTCCAGTTGGTCCTGTGACTAGAATTAATCCTTGCGGTTTATTTAATTTAGAAATAAATAATTTTTTCTGAATATCGGTGAATCCTAGAACATCAATATCTAGTTTAATTTTGCTTGCATCTAAAATTCGTAATACAATTTTTTCACCAAATAAAGTAGGGCAAGTATTAATGCGCACATCCGTCTTGGATTTATGTTGCAGCTGAAGGCGGCCGTCTTGAGGCAGTCGGCGCTCCGCAATATTGAGGCCAGACATGATTTTGAGTTTAGTAATAATGCGCATCGCCAAGTGCGGAGGTATTACTGCCGCTTCATACAGTAAACCATCATGCCGAAACCGAATTCTGCAGTAATTATTAAATGGTTCGATATGAATATCGGATACCTTTTTGTCAATGGCGTCATGAATGAGTTTATCTATGAATTCACTCACAGGTCCGTCATCTTGTTCTGTCATTTCATAGGGAGACGATTTTTCTTCTATAGGGGTAATTTTTGCTAGGGTAGACTCCAACTGAGGACCTAATCGAGTGGATAATGAATATATACTTAATATTTTATCAAGTTCAGCTTCATCAACTAACATGGGTTGAACATGTAATCCTGTATGAAAACTGATGGCTGAAATTGCTGTATGATCAGTGGGGTCAGACAAGCCTACATATAAAGCATACTGATTTTTATTTAATGGAATAATACGGTGACGGTGTATTAATTCGTCATTGATAGGGGATTCATTTAGCCAAGTTAGATCATAATTTTTTAAATCAAAAATGGGTAAATCAAAATGTTTGGCACAACAAGTTAAAAGTTGTTGGCTGGATAATGTATTTGATCGAACTAAATAACATGCCAGCGGTATTCCTTGTTGAGCAGCTATATTAATACTTGTTTGCGCTGTTTGTATATCAAGCAAACTGTCACGTACTATGCACGCAGCTAGACCGGTTAGATTGGCTGATAATGCATGGTGAGAGAGTTTTGTGCTAAGCATGACAATATCCATTTTTTAGACAAGTCCCGCTAACACTCCAAATGCTTCCATCAGCATTTGGTTTTAAGATGTATGTGGCATTATTGACAATTTCAGTTCCTGTCGAGGTAATTATTCCATTTTTTACTTTGATACTCGCAAGATTTTTTGTGCTTTTAGGTTCGGCAGGAATGCCATTGCTTCCGTTAGATAAATCACTAATAGCCGTTCCTTGTTGCAAAGCTAATGAGACAGCGGTTTTATAAACCTCTGCAGTACTAATGACTTCGGCAAAGCGTGCGCGTTGCACATAACTTTGATAGGAAGGAATGGCGACAGTAGCAAGAATACCAATAATGGTGACAACGATCATTAGTTCGATTAATGAAAAACCGGCTGAATGAGATGAAAATAACATAAATTCCTCCAATGACATGAATGAAAATGCATAGAATAAAGGGGTAAAATTGGGGATGTAAAAGCAGCTTTAGCTCTACTTTATGGCGGTATCTGAACGGCTCTGTCCCTTATATTTTTTATATTCGGTCACAAAAGACGTTTCCCTTTCGGCTTTTGTTAAAGTGGACTCTTGTCCACTTTCCCGAATAAAATATAAGGGACAGAGCCGTTCAGATACCGCTATAAGTCTATTTTTTAGCTAAATTGTTTCTAATTTGGTTGGCAAGGAATTTTTCTGCGGGAGTTTGAGCGGTTAAATGAATAAACATAACTATAATACTTACCTCTACCTAATTTTAAACGATTTTGCAATGAGTTTTTGCAATTTGCTATTTCCCATTTTCCTAGCCGAATAAGTTATTTTTATTTATACTGCCCCTGTTTTTCCTGCCGTACGCCGACGTAGCTCAGTTGGTAGAGCAACTGATTCGTAATCAGTAGGTCTGCAGTTCGATTCTGCACGTCGGCACCAGTAGAAGTGAAGCAGAGTTAAAATTTGAAAGTTAGCGTGTCGAACTGTGTCGAAGTTTGGTGGTAATTATTTAAAAAGGATAGCGATAGATTAGGGATGATAATATATGCATAATGAAGCGGCTGTCTTTGATTGGCTTAATGTAATTGCAATTCTCCTCTCACCTTTAATAGCCTTACAAGTCCAAAAAATTCTTGATAACTTATCCAATAATAAACGCCGAAAAGAAGAAATCTTTAATATTATTATGGAAACACGAGCTCAACCGCTTTCTTTTGAGCATGTTCGAGCTTTAAACAAGATTGATATTGCATTCTGTAAAGACAAAGATGTTACTAGAAGCTGGAATACCTATCGCGACCATCTAAATTCATACCCCAAAGAAGCTGGCGAAGCTGAGCAAAAAATATGGGTAGATAAAATACCGGAAAAACTAGCTAGATTGCTTTCTGCAATGTCTAAATTGTTAGGGTACGATTTTGAAGAAACTCTCTTAATAAAAGGGGCATATATACCTGTGGCGCCTATTCCGGAACTTGCGCCAGTAATAATAACTAATGATTTATTCATTATGATTTTTCCATGTGACAACTAATTCCGGTAAGTTATTTAAGTCGTATCGTGAATAAATAAGGGTATCGCTAATTTCATTTGTTAATGGTTTTCTTCTATTTCCTTTTAATGTACCTTCTAGTATGAATCCTAAGCGCTCAGGTATTTTTTTGCTGCGAATGTTATCTATATCGCATGTAATTGTGATGCGTTTTACGCCCAATTGTTTAAACGCATACTGAGTTATAGCGTTGACTGCTTCTGTCATAAAGCCTTTTCCGGCATATGAATTTCTAATCCAATATCCTGTTTCTATAGATGGGACATTCCAATCATAATGATGATAGCCAGTTCCACCGATGAATTGGTTGGTCTCTTTATCAAACATAAAAAGTGGCAAATAAGGCTCATCATTGTTTTTTAAAATCCAATTTGCTGCGGCTTGTCTTGCAAATTCTTCTGATTCTTCGACTGAAGGTTTTTCTTTAGCCCAAGGCATAAACTCGTTTAATACTGCAAAAGATTCTAAGATCGCTTCATTAACGACAACACCATCGCCGATTTGTGGTGGTCTAAGAATTAGTCGTGGCGTGATAATCGGAACTGGTAAATCAAGTAATATTGGCTTCATATTGAAATACTCATTACAGCAACACGATGACCAAATAATTCGTCATCACCAATGTGTGTCCATCCCAATCGGGCATACCAATTAGGAATTGTTGGGTCAAAAGCTAATAAATATAAAATTTGATTGCCTAAATTTTTAGCTTGTTCTTTTACTGTATTGATAAGCGTTTCACCCACTTTATATCCTCGATATTGTGGGCTAACAACGAGGCTACCCAGCCAAGGGGTGACGCCAGGGCGAATACCATCGGTTTCACGAAGACAAGCCATGCCTATTGCTTCGCCATCACGTATAGCAACATAAGCCATTGGCATATGATTGGTATTCAAATGGTCAATGAGCTTTTGTTTCGCTTTATCAATAGAAGCGTTAGGCGCCCAATGACGGCTAATTTCTTCATACCAAAGTTTGGCAAGAACAGGAATGTGTTCTTGGCAGTCAGTAAGCAGCTTGATTTCGCAATTTTCGGTTTTAAGCATAAAATACCATTGGCTTTGTTTAGCAAGTATTGTAATGCCATCATTTGACCGTATGCTACAATCTTTGGTCTTTTTATAGTGGAAAGATAGGTTGTGTTTAATATTAAGTCAGAAGTTTAGAGGCTTTAGGCACCTATGTTGTCTAAAGGTGTAGGCATGTTAACAATTTCTTTGAGGTTTAGCGTATCTCTAATTCGCGCAACATTCTTCGATGCCGCGAAATAGTTCGACGCATTGCTTTGACCTCGGCGCACCGCATGCCATGCTTATAGGAGCTCATCTTGCTTGATGCCTTACCTGCTATCGTTTTCGCGTCCGTTGACTGCTTCCACGGCTTCCAACGACGAATTAACTTGGATTTGTTTAAAAGATACTATTCGTTTCTGTGTTTAACAGTTTTTCATTAGCAAGAACCCATTCTTTGCCACTAGTGCTTAGTTCATAGAGCTCTACTGTTTGATCACATCCATCAACCTTAAACATTTTACTTACAATCAACTCTCTCTTAGCAAGACGCAACAAGGCTATTCCAGTATCGACAGGATTGTAAAAAGTAGACTTATTTAAGTTGGCATCAATTCTGGATTTGCTGACAGGTTCATTCCGTTGGAATTGCTCTTGAATGATAGCAATTAGTACGCACTCTTCTTGTGAGGAAAGGTTTGTTGTTTCACTTAATTCGCTCATTTTATTTTCTCTTTAATCAGTTATTGGGGGTCTCCTGTGATGTAATTTATGTCCATATATCGCATGAATGATACATTCGTGATCTCATAAATGCAATTAAAATTGCCTCTTATTGGGTGTGGCCTCATTGGGTGTAATCCATTTTACTTTTTATATGGAAAAACACCCAAATTTAATCAAAATCGGTAAGAAAATTAGGGAAAAGCGCAAACTAAAAGGCTTTTCACAGGAAGATTTTGCCGCTGAAGCAGGCTTGGGGCGCACTTATTACGGCAGGGTGGAGAGAGGAGAGCAAAATATATCCATTCAGAATTTGATACAAATTGCTCTTACTTTGCATGTTGAAGTTCACGAGCTGCTACCGTCATTAAGACAGCTCAAAAGTCTGCGCTAACCCCCTCTTTTATTCCACTCATAGCGAAAATCACGCGGATGTAAGGTTGAAAGAAATTTCTTTCGATGCTTTAGTCGTTCAGCAAAAGTAGCCTGGTTTATTCGCTCTAATACAGCAGTGTATTGATTAGTTATATCGATCTGTTTTGCTTGCTTCCCCTTTGACATCCACCACGCTAGTGCTGAATATGAAATCCCAGCAAATTTACATGACGCTTTGAGTGTTAATCCCTTACCTATCCCATAAATAATATCTTCCAATACAGAGCCAGTGAGCTTTATTGGACGACCACCACTTACGCTTTTCATGGCTATATTCCTCTTATGCTCTACGTTAATTTAAAAACCAAAACTTTCTCGCTCGCGCGTATTGGGAGTAAAATTCAATAACTTCAATTACTCTTCTGTAGATTAGCAATATTAGCAACACTAGCAGAGAGGCATTGTAAATGTTGAATATCAGCATTAAGCAATCTAAAACAGCTAATCAAATCACCCAAAGGAAATGCCGTTAATTGATCATTAATATACTCAATTGTATTTTCTTCGGTTTCTCCCCAGTACTGCGCATAACTCCTTATTAGTCTTTTAATTTCTTCAATTTTATTTTTGTCCGTGAAAGATAAATTAGCAGCATGAGTGCTGCTAATTCTGCTAAAGTTGCTAATCTTATCCTGGATAGAATAGGATTAGATTTTACGCAGCTCCTCGTTTACATCAAAAGTAAAAGTATCATTACCCACGGCTCATGATCCTCCACGCCTCTTTACGAAAAAAACCATTCACCTCTAATCCATCTTCAATAGGAAAAGCCCAGTGATGCTCAACCAAAATAGTCATCAATTTTCTGGCTATTTTTGCATTGCGGATTTGTGATGGTCCGCATTGATAAAGTTCGGTTAAGCTGAAGCTTTGTCTTTTCTGACTATGCAACCAGTCCAAGAGTTTTTCAGCTAAAATAAGATCAGGATCAATTGCGCTAGAGTTGTGGAGACGCAACGCTTCATTTAAATAATGCGTTGCTAATTCAATTCCTGCTGACATTGCAATTGCATCTATTTCATGGCGGTTAATATCATTAAAAAGAGCAATTATTCCTGATAATCGTAGCGCGTGCTCAGGTGCTTTATTCGCAAAACCGCGCACTACACTTAACAATTTATTATCACCAACCTTACCTTCAACTTCATCGTGAAATTTTATGTATAAAGCTTTTGCCTCATGAGAAAGCTTAATTGTTCTGGGATTTAATTCATTTGGTTTATTTATAAAAGTATTCAATGGAGTTTTAAAAATCTCATTTATCCGTGCAATATAGGCTCGAAATTCATGAGTGTTAGACAAGTTAATTTCTTTATAGAACCTGGTGCCAACGGTTGATGCTGGCCAGGTTATAAGGCATCGGGAAATCAGCCCTTGTTCTATCAAGAGAGAATTTGAAAGTAGTAATTGTGCAACATTAGGTTGTGCCATCAAATGAAATGAGACTCGTCTACCGGCAAGTATAATGGGTGGTTCACCTGCTCGCACTCTTGTGATAACTTTACCGTCCCACAAGCCACACAATCCTGCTGCCGTCTTTAACAAATTTTCCTGGTTCATCCCATGACCACCAATAAATCTCCCGCCTTCATCACTAAATAATCCCTGTGATGGTTGGCCAGTTAGCAAGAGCTTAATTAGACCTTCATATGTGGGCTCTTCTGTAAGAATAAGCGGGTCTAAGGGGCGTGACGGCGTAGAACCCAAAGATTCTAACGCGCGCTTTTTTTCTTCAAAGGATTTAGCTTTTTTTAGAGCATTCTTTTTTGCTTCTTCATGGGCCTCTGCCGACTTTAACCAGTCTGCATAATCATCGTTATATTTTAGTCTTAAATCATCTTGATACTGTCTATGAGCAAGCAGAACTATATTATCAACCGCTGATTTACGTTCGCCTGATGCACCAATAGTGAGGAAAAATTCGGATAAAGGTACTATTCGTCCATCAATAACAATATCAGCATGTCCTTGAACTGCTAATGCCACAGCAGCAAGAACACTTTGCCCACAAATTCCAATAAGCGCTTGAATCACCTCTGCAATCTTGTGCACCAGTGGTTCTAAAATTTCTCCTAGTACATGCACAGGGAATGGCTCAGGGACAGGTAATGTTCGCTGCAATGGCATTGGTACCAATGTATCTGATTGAGCATCAATTACCGTATTGTTGATATCTTCAATGCTCATTGGCTTGCCTCCACTAACATATCAGCAAAGTCATAGCCAACTTTGGGCGGAATTATTCGCTTTACACTTCTTCCTTCACTTAGCAATCTTTGTGAAAGAATAGATGCTGCTTTTTGCCCACGACCATTTTCATCATGATCAACAGCAATAATAACTTCTGAAATTGAATCAGGTAATTTGATTTTTTCCATACCTACTGCACTGATAGTTGCCCATGCTTGGATTTGAGTAGCGATATAAACAGCTAGAGCAGTTTCGATACCTTCAGCAAGCACCAACTTCTCATTAATAGGTTGAAATAGCTTTATTGCAGCACCTCTTGTAGCGCCAGGTCGAATTGGCATCATTAATTTTTTAGGTTTTGGCACATTAGCTTTGCAACTATTTCCAAGATAAGTACGGTGAATTGTGACACCATGACCATTATTCGCCTGTACTAATGCCACCATTGCGGGAAAGTAACCTACTAGCTTCTTTTCTTCGTCGTAATAAGGTAAAGACGGATGAAATCTTAGAACTGAAGGATGATTTACTAAGACTATTCCGCGCGCTTTAAGGTAACAATCAACTGGGTCATTTTGAGATATGGACTTTGCAGCTAGCCAAACTGAATTTAAATAATTTTTTTGGTTACAAGTTTCATTGCCAGTTGTAACAGGGGATGGCATTATTTTTTTTATGTAATGGCGAACATGTTTCGGACTGTCGCAATCAGGCTGATAACCTAATACTTTTGCAACACATTTGAGGGTATATGGAAAGCTCCACTCATGATAAAGTTGCAGCAATTTAAGGCCATCACCAGGCCCGCATTTGTTACAAAAATATAATCCTTTTCCTTTGTCATCAAATCTAAAACGGTCTTTGCCTGCCTGACAAATAGGGCAAGAACCATGCTTATTTTGGAGATAAACAACAGGAACACCCAGCGATTCGAGAATGGATGGCCATAGACCAAGTGCTTTTTCTCGGATTAATTTGACGTTATAATTACTACCATTGAAATGATTTTGATATTTTGAATAACCCGATGTTTGCCGCATCGGGTTTTTGTTTTTAGGATTCATGGCTATCTCCTTGACAAGTCTTCTGTGTCTCCAGCCAATTTAAGATGGCAATTTTTCTATATCGTACATTTCGGCCAATTTTGATATAAGGAACGCCGCGACCAGCCCATCTATGTCGCTCAGCTAATGCTGTTGAGCAATTGAGAACGGCGCAGAGTGTTGATTGTGGGAAAAGTGTTTCGGGTGGTGCTGCATAAAACTCTGTAATAAGTTCTAAGCGGGTTTGCTGCTTCATATGATCATCTCCATATTATTAAAAGATGATCAGATTATGAAGAGTGCTTATACGGAACTCACCGCAACTGCGGTTTTATTTTCCGCAATTGCGGTGGGTACAATTGGTTGAATATTATGAATTTTCAAGAGATAAAGCTGCTTCAGGGAAAATTTTTTCGAGATTTCTTTTGCTTAATCCGGGTTTTTTGGATGAGCCTGAAATCTCAGAAATGATGGCTGATCTATTGGTATTATTTTTTCTAATGTGAAGTAATTCCATTTCTGAAATTAGGTTGAGTAGTGATGTCCGTTCTTTTTGAGAGAAATCAGAGGATCTAGATGACTGTTTTTTTAGATTGGTTGCGGCATTTAATTCACCCAAATACTCAACCAGCTTATGAACGTCGTCGTCAGAAATCATAATGTTTTTTAATGTTATATTTCTTTCCAAAAGATTAAAAAATTTAATTTTGATATTTTCTGAATATGGTTTTGGCGATACATGTTTAGGCGGAGCTTGGATAAACACATGATCGTTGTACTGCCAACTGTGCATTTTAAAATTCTTTTGTAAGGCTGAGATATTGATCCATGCTTGTATTTCAACAACATCTTTTTTCATCAAAGAATTAAAGGCGGCAAGGATTTCATCGCCGGGATTCCAGTATGCAGAAAGAAAACAGAGACCAACGGCGAGGGCTGAACCATCCGATTGAGTTTCACAGGCATACGCTGGAAATGAATCGATGTAAATTAACGGATGTATCAGGCATTCACGCACACAGCTTCGTATGTTCTCCAAATCAGCGTTTAAACCCTTCGTTTCTAAAATTTTTATTATTTCGTTAATGCTGTAGTATTTGATTTTCATAAGCTATCCTATTCTTGCCACAATGCTTTGCAAGTTCATTTTTACTACATGTCGATCAAATCGACATATCCATAAAACATGTCGATTTTTTTCAATTATTTCGACATAAATGTAAATTAAGCATATTATTCAAGACCTTATTTTGATAGGACTTTGACCAGTTCATCATTGATATAGTATTGTTCACGCCCCTTTTTGATGTTACGCAATAAGCCAATTTCCTCTAAGGTTTGGAGGTAAACAGCGGCTGTTTGGCGTTTGGCAATTCCTGCTTCTTCCAAAAAGCGAATTTTACAGTAGGGATGTTCAAATATGGTTTCAATTAAATCTTTGCTATAAATTTTGGGTGCTTTAGCTTTAATTAACTCTTTTGCTTTATCCATTGCCATGTTGATGTTGGTCACACGTTGTTGCGTTTCTAATGCTGTTGTTTCAATCGCCTCAAGCATGTATATCACCCAATCAACCCATGCGCCTTGTTCAGTGACGCTTCGGAGTCCTGCATAGTAATTTGATTTCGTGCGTAAAATATAATGGCTAAGAAATAAAATAGGGGAATCAAGCAAACCTTTTTCAACGAGAAATAAGATGTTAATGATACGGCCAGTACGACCATTACCATCAACAAAGGGGTGAATAGCTTCAAATTGATAATGTAATGCCGCTAATTTTATTAAGGGATCAATTCCATCTTCATCATGAAGGAATTTTTCAAGATTACTAAGCTTGTCACGAATAACTGATTCACCTTCTGGTGGAGTGTAAATGACTTCGCCTTTTGAGTTGGCGATCTTTGTTCCTGGGACTTTACGAATACCGATATTTTTTCCTTTAATAATTTCTGCAATTTCAATAAATAAATTGGTAGCCAATGGTTTTTTCTTTAGAGAGTTAAATCCATGCCATAATGCTTGGCGATAAAGTAGCACTTCTTTAGCGTGGGGATTTGAAGCCAATTTTTCATCGGCGGCGGCGCTGTAAAGTTCGTCATTTGTTGTAACGATATTTTCTATCTCCGAAGACAGACGTGCTTCTTGCAATACAATGCCATTTACAAGAATGCCTTGATTAGGTATAGATTTTACTGCGCCTTTCAGTTCAGCCAATGCTCGGTTTGCTGAAATTGCTTTTTTTAATATTGCTGTGGTTTCTAATTCAATTTCTGGTGGTAGCAGTGGTAGATCGTTATAAGGTTGATTAGGATTCATTTTAGTTCCCTTTCGCTAAAAATATTAAGTTCCCAAGGTGTTATTAACTTCGCAGTATGTTCCAAATTGGAACATACTGAATTGCATTATTTTGTTTGTCCTCTTTTTGAACGGCTGCAAATTTCGCAACAGTTCGCCTTTTGAGTTAAATCGACTTGTCGTCAGTACGTGCCGATTTTGCACATACTGAATTTGTGTGTCTGATTTACTTTTTTCTGTTTTCATAACATATCTCTGCTTAAATTTTTTTTTCCTGTATTTGATACAGAGGAGTAACCGATGATTTTTCTAATTTCATTTGAAGCAATAAATGGTCGGCAATCATTTGCATGGGCTTACGTAAACGCTCTACGTCTAATATGATGTAGCCCGCAGTCACATCACCATTCATTTTATGGTTCAATAATCGCTTCAGTGCGTAAGCTGCAATATCAAGACTTTCTGCAATGGTAATAAATGTTCTACGTAAGTCATGCACTGTGAATTGAATTCCTGTTGACTCAATGACTTTAGCCATTTGTTTGCGAGGTTCAATGATATAACCACCCTCACCAGTGCCAGGAAATACGTAATCGCTACTAGAGTTTTTATAACGATTTGTGAAAAGCTCAAATAAATAATCAGACAAAGGCAGTGTGTGTGGTTTTCTATTTTTTGTGTCTATGATAGTGAATGATTTAGATTTTAAATCGACTTGATTCCACTTTAGTTTTGCTGCTTCCTGTCGGCGTAGTCCTGTAAACAAAATAAATAATAAGTAATCTCGCAGAGTTTCATTTCCAAGATTTTTTACGGCAGTGTACCAATCAGCTAATTCATGTGATTTGATAAACGTTTGGCGACGCTCAATGCGATACCAAGCGCGATTTTGTGACAATCGTTTTACTGGATTCTCAGTGATGAGTGATTTGCCTTGTGAATCTTCATATTGGCCTGCTGCAAAATTAAATAGGGCGCGTAAAACACGCATAGCTAAATTAGCGTAAGCCTCACCATTTTCTTTACCCAATTTTTCATGCAGCTTAGCTACTTTATCTTTGGTAATGGAAATGAGTGGTTTGTTTTTCCAAGCAACGAAAGCAATGGTTAGGACGCGGTTGTAATCGTAAAGGGTTTTGGGCTTTAAAGATTTGCGTGCTTGTAAATAATCCTGCATAACTTCTTGAAGTGTTACTTCGCGCATTTTAGCAGTGTGCTTTTCTGCGAGTGGGTCTATCCCGCTTGCGATTTGACCAAGTAATATTTCTGCATTTTTACGGGCTTGTTCAGCAGTTAGCTCACCAAAGCGTCCAATTTTAATACGACACAATTTGCCTTTAACGAGCTTCTCAACAATAAAGGTTTTGGCGCCACCAGAGGTTACTCTCACGCCGAAGCCTTTTAATTTGTCGTCATAATAGCGTTTTTGACCCGTTTGCCCTAAGCTACCTTTCGGCGGTATAGGTAGCTTTTCAACGCTTGTTTTGGTGATGTGCATTTATTTCTCAATTTGTGGCGTGTCTAAATAGTGTCGAATGAGTGTTTAAAACTCGTTAAAACAATTTATAACTGATTATAAGATATAGGATATTGAAAGTAAAAGACTTTAAAATATAATCAAAGAGTGTCGAAACTGATAAAAGATGGTATTTTATAATTCGTAATCAGTAGGTCTGCAGTTCGATTCTGCACGTCGGCATGTAGTAAAATCAACAAGTTACGAGTCAAAGTCGCGAACAGTAAAACAGCAAATAAAAAACTGAAGTGCAAATGAAGTGAAAATGAAAAACACAAACATGCACTTCAAGGCACATTAACTTCGAACCTTTTGGTTTTATAACGGTGCAAGAACAGGGTCTATAAGCGGGGTATCATCATGCATCCTAGAAATTTCTTTTCTAAAATTAATTCAGAGAAAACTAAACTGCAAACAACAGTGGAATGGCATACAGAGCTAACTCCACTATTGGAACAGCAGATTGTACAAACACATCTTGCTTCATTTTTAGATTTATATCGTCCTTATTCGGAAAATCAGTTGGGTTTAATCGGAAAAACAAAAGAAATTTGGCTGAATGAAATGATTCGAACGGAGTTGCAGGATATCAAAGCAGGAAATATATTTTTAGCCACGGTAAGTATAGAAAATAATGTGGTAGGTTTTATTACTTGTCTTCCTCCTGCGCATAGACATAATAAAAATTCGAGCAGCCAAATTGTCAATATGTGGCGTCAAAATCAACCTGCTGATCCTGCAGGATGGCAGGAATCAATTAGAAAAGATGTTTATATTAGTTTGCTAGCCGTTAAACCTTTTCGTGATCCTCACACAGGTGAAAAAATTCAAATTGGGCTTGGCCGACAACTCATTGAGAGTGTTGAGGCCAAAATTACCGATGCGAATGCATTGACTCTTGATACTCGATTAATAAATATGCCGGGCATTGCCTTTTATGAAAAGCTTGGTTTTTCCACATCAGGAGAGCGCACGTTTGGCGGATCTAATCCGGCATATTATACAGGTTGCGAGAAGCAGTTGGTGAGATTGGTGTAGAAAGTAAATTAAAAAGCCATGTAAGTCACGGCTTTTTCAATTAAGGCACGCAGCGCGAAGTTCTGTTCTGAACTAGCCATTCATCAAGGTCTTTTTTGCGGTAACGAACAGATCGACCAATCTTGATAAATTCAGGTCCGCGGATATGTCCTTGACGATATCCGTTTGCGCGATCGTGTCTTAAGAAGCTACGGCTCATTCGAATATATTCAGAAGTTTCAATTTCAGTGAGTATGATTTCGCGTCCATCAAGCTTGGAAAGATCAATACTAGGGGGAAGATTATTTAGTCATGCTTTGCCTCGAGAGTATCGGTAACATGTAGTCCTCTCTATTTGCTAATGCACTGCAAAGTCCTGTGGTGCATTTTAGAAAATACCAATAAATTGTCAACGATAAGTTGAATTAAATAGGCAAATTTCTATTTGAATAATATAATTCGTTTAGTTTTATTCTCCTTAACCAGAGTAAGCTTTGATCAGAATTAGGATTGCATAAAGTCTAGCCAATTCAGGCAAGTTCAGGGATATCGATTTGTAATTTTATATCCATGAAAAAGAGTGACTATAATGACAGCCCTAAAACAAGCTTCACTTGGTGACCAAGTTTCCAAAAAAATCTCAACGTGAGTATTAATCTTCGTAGCTGCAATTATCTTACTGATTTTCTTTGTTTCATTGGCACAATCTTTGCAAATGTATAACAAACAAGTTAGTAGTTGGGTGGTAATTGCACCACAACAAGCGATAACTAATTTAATTGATTCAGATGAATTTTCTCTTAATAGAGAAGTGCAGCCCATCGAATCAACAGGATTGTTTTCATCTTTTTGGGTTGCGGATAATCAAAAAAGAATATTCATTATATTCCTATCCATGATGAAGCTAATGTTGTTTGGGGATATTATTTTTATGAAACTGGATTTTATAACTTCATTTCACCATTTCTTTATTCAGGAGTGATTTTTTTATTTCTTGTCATGGTTCTTTATTGTCTTATTAGAGGAAGAATGAAGACGAGTCTTGATATTGAATTTAATCGATTTAATCATTTTTTAAATGAAATTGAAGCGGTAACGAACCAAATTCATCAAGTATCTAGCGATGAAATTAATTTGGATGTGAGTGCAAAAGATTCGTTTACTAACGAGCAAGTCATTATAAATCGAGCCGTAACTAACTTATTGTCAGCGATTAAGGTTGCCAATCAATCGTTGCGAGAAGCTATATTGGTAAGCGAGCAAAAGAAATTTGAAGATGAATTGATTCGTACCGCCTTGCAAGCTTCGCATGATATTGGTTCTTCTCTCGCTGTTATTGAAGCTATTGTGCAATCGGCATCAACCATGTTGCCAGAGGAAAGTCGAATTGCTCTACGTAATGCAGGATCAACAATAAGAGATATTACTAATTCGTTTCTCAAAAAAGCAAAACGCGATCTTTTGAGTATGGATGATGGTGTGCTTGCCCAGCAGATGTTAGCAAGTCTCATTTCACAAATCATCACAGAGAAGCGGTTGCAATACCAGGAAAATAAAGCAATCAATATTCACTTTAATTTGAATCAATCTTGTTATGGTTTGTTTTCAATAGTGAAGGTTGCAGATTTTGGTCGCGTGCTATCAAATTTAATTAACAATGCAGTTGAATCAATTACTGCACATTTTAGTAATATTTTTATTGAACTATTTAGCGAAGATACGTATGCCGTGATTCGAATTACTGATAATGGTAAAGGCATACCAGCCGATATTTTATCAAAGCTTGGTCATCTTGGTGTGACGTATGCAAAATCAAACGGACATGGCTTGGGGTTGTTTTATGCTAAAACCACTATTGAGAATTGGGGTGGTCAACTAGATATTCAATCTGTTGTGGGAAAGAGAACAACAATAAAGGTTAAATTACCTAAAACCACGCCACCAGTATGGTACGTTCCAGAAATAGCAATATTGAATGGACAAACAGTGATGATTGTAGATGATGATCAATCAACACACTCTTATGTTTTTTTATCTAATTCTTGACGGTTTGAAATTTTAGATAAATAAAGAGGTTTATTATCTTGTATGTCTCGCCACTCAATTTTAGATTTAGTATTTTCAATAGAGGTGGTGATTTTCATTTTACCCGTCATATAGTTCCAACTATATTCTGTGCTTTTCTCACTATCATTCCGCATGTATTCCATCATTTCTTGCCCAATCAGACGAAAATCGTTTTTCTTGGGATCATATCGAAATATATAGGTTTCATCACCGGCACTCCAGCTGCCACAACTTGAGAAATTACTGAAACTAATCAGTAGGCGCCCTTTTGATATTCCTACCCCTCCTTCTTCTAATGGATCGGATAAGCATGGATCTTCTTCATCATTTTCTGATGGAATAAATGTATCATTTTGTAAAATGGGCTTATAACCCTTGGATGTTTTAAATAAGATAAGCAAGCGCCTTGGGTTTAGATTGAGCTCACCTGGTCCAAATGCCTCGTTCGTTTTGATATTTTTTGGATCCTCTTTTTGAAGAATGAGAACGGCATCTTCTTTTCCATCTGTATTTAAATCGCCTTTAATACTCTTGTGTAAAGTCCAACCTGCAGGGATATAAGTTTGAAACTCCTTATCATTTTCTGAATAGGCTGAGATTGAAAATATGATGATTGTTGTTGTAACGAGCAGTCTCAAAAAATAAACCATATTATCCTCTTCAAAAGCTTCTTGGGGTGTTTGTAATTGCAATTATTTAAGTTTGGCTTCAATTATTGAAAAAACGCAGGAAGTATCAATCTTACGGGTGAATTCAAAACCTGATTGATTGAGTAATTTAATAAATTCTACTAGATTTCTCTCTCTCCCCGATAATGTCACCATCATGTTAATATCACCTAAACATGCCATATCCTTATATTGATTATCTTCTATAATTTTTTCGATAATGAGCAGTTTTCCATGATAAGGCATTGATTTATGACAATTCATCAATATCATTTTTGCATGTTGATCATCCCAATCATGCAGTACAACTTTCAAGAGGTATAAATCAGCAGTCGGGACACATTCAAAGAAGTTACCAGTTAATACTGTACAACGAATACCTAACTCCTTAGTGTATTCAAGTGCTGATTCCATGGCATCATGAAATATCTTCGCCTTATCTGGATTGGCTTCTAAATATTCCCAATGTGATATGCCATAAATATGATTAAACGCGGGCTTTCCTGTTTGAACGGTATAGAGTAAATTGCCTGCGGCTTGATAAAGTTCTTCTCCGCATAAGATGACAAAATCTTTTATGGTGTTTTCAGCATCAGAAAGTAAATCTTCTGATGCTGAGTTTAATGCAAATGAAGTGCCTTCTTGCTGAAAAACTCCAAGAGCTACAAGACAGCGTATCGCCCTGTATAAGGAATCAGCGTCAGAATTCGTTAACGAAGCTAATTTTTTTACTGATTTAGGTCCATTTTTGAGATGATCTGCGATATTGAATTTAGCGGCCACATACAAACATTGAGTGGCTTTGTAACCGTATAAAAGTTTGGCTAGCATAAATTTGTCTCATGTTAAGTTGTAACTAGGTGTTTTGGAAATCTGTGGCAAGTGTAGAAATGGTATGCAGTTTGTTATATCCATATGCTGTGTTAGTATGTTCAGGAAATCGATATTATCATCAATAGCTACAGTTGTGGTGGGGTAGTAACAGCACATCATAACAGCTTCTCCTCAATGTTATTCCTAACGTTCTTGTTTTTAAATCTACTTTCATAGATAATATGAAACAAAGTGATATTATCAGATAGTTTCAAAAATTCAAAGAGAATTCATCCATGAAAAATCAGGACAAAAAGCGTACAAAAAATACGCGTGTACAGGACGATTCTTCTTTATCATCACCACAAGCAAAAGCAGAACGGTTAAAACGAGTGCGAAATTTAGCTAACCTTTCACGGGAAGCGATTTGTGATGATGGCAATATTACTCTAGCGACACTCATTTCTTGGGAAATTGGACGATTTGGCGGTTTAACTAGAAAGGGCGCAGATAATGTCATTGCACGTGTAGCAAAAGAAGGTGTGTTTGTGACAGCAGAATGGTTGTTGCATGAAGTGGGCGCAGGACCGAATGTTCAAGCTGATTATAAAAAATTGATTGAGAATAAGGGCAAAGTAGGCGCTGAGAAGAAACCTCAATCTGAGAATAATCGTATTTTAGAAGAATTAATCTTATTCAAAAAATTAAATGATAATGCAGTTGATTTTATCATTAAAGATACAGCTATGGTCCCGCACTATCAACCAGGTGATCATGTGGCTGGAACCAAGAGGGTTAAAGATAAAATTAAATCATTAGTTGGATATGATTGTATCGTGGAAACTGATGATGGGAAAATATTGGTACGAAATTTGCAATATGGCCCATCAGAAAAAACATTTAATCTCGTTTCAATTAATCTACAGTCGAGACTAAAAAATAATATTATTTATAATGTGAAATTGATTAGTGCTGCACCTATTGTTTGGCATAGGAGGAAAGAGCCTGAATAATGGGTGATTAATTTACTAGTGAACATTAACACTAAAAATGTCATCTATGAAAATAAATGGAGTTGAAGTGACGAAGAATCACACCAATTTTCAAAAGATCATTACGCGTGCGATAACTTTAATTTGGCTCTATTTCGCATTAGAGGAAAGCATTTTATTTTGAATTTCACTTTCGATTAAAGACAATTCATTTATTTTCTGCATAATTAACTAATTGAATTTATTTTTGCATGTAAACTGTATTATCTTCTCTGCTTCAATAGCATAAAAAAACAAATCTCATTAGTATTTTTTGGATTATCCATGATGGCAATATAATTTTTATTTTCTTTTCGATGGCTTTTGCTTCTGCAGCATCAGCCATTATTTTTGCCATGTCTAATGATAGCGTTTTAATGTGTATAACCATCTTATTAACCTGTTTGTGTGTAAAAATTTGAATTATCCCATTTCGCTATTTAATTCAACTTCTTCAATTGCATCTTTTTCTAGTTCTCGCTTAATTCCCTGTTCTAAATTCTTGGGATCCGGAGGTTTATCTGAAAATTCTTTGGGTAGCGATTTCGGCAGCCGAAATTCGGCTACACCAACCGGACTGCGAACACCACGCAACACATATTCCACTTCAAAATGATTGCGCTCAGAGCAGGGTATAATTCCTATCGATGGATTTTCATGCGGTTCTCGTACAAAATCATCCAGTAAATTAAGATAGAAATTCATTTTGCCTGCATACTCGGGTTCGAATCTACCTTTTTTAATTTCGAACGCCACGAGGCTTTGCATGCGGCGATTATAGAAAAGCAAATCAATAAAATAGCCACGGCCTTTAGCAGCTATTCGGTACTGACTGCCAATGAAGGAGAACCCAAAACCCAATTCAAGCATGACGGTTTTAATTTTATCGACTATGCGGTTTTCGATATCAGCTTCTTTTACTGAAAGATAGTCCGACTCTATCCACCTGAATAAACTGAATCTTCCTCTAATCGTAAGGGTCATGCATTGGTCTAGCCCATTTTCTTTAGTAAGCTTTTTTGTAATAATAGCGCAATTATTATACATAATAAGCGAGGACAACCTGTGGATACGAGAACAAATTCAGAATCATTGTTAGACACTCTCCCGAAAGACATAAAGCAAGAAGAGCTATACCTCCGTTCGCCGCTAAGTGTACTCGGTTTGCTTGCGCAAACATCGAATCAATATGAAACAGAAACTGCTTTTTTACGATTATTGTCCAGTGCAGTGAATGCAGAACCTGAGTCTTATACACCTGAATCTTATCTAAAAGATAAAGCAAGAGTCACTGCTACCCCTCAATCCTATCAAATACCAGACAAAACGAGATTAGCAGCCATTGCCATTTTGAAAAGACATCCTGAATTATTATTTAAAGAAGGCAGAGTCACTGACCATTTTAGCCGCAAGATAAGAGCGACGCCTTATCGACTTTTCTTAGGGGCAGGCGATGTATGGGCATTAAAGCAAGTACATGAAGAAATCATCGCAATGATAGAAGACCCAGAAGCTCGTGCAAAAGCCGAAACTCAGACAAAAATTGAATTTCAAGCACAGTTTCCTGATTATAAAGGCCCCTGGCCACTCAATCCGAATATGCTTGAAGAAGCACTCTATGATGAGAGAAATAAAGCACAGATTGAGCAGGTGAAGGCCCAGTTAAAGATCGTTGTTGCAAAAATAACTGCTGACCCCTGCACCCAAGGTCAGGCAATTAAAGATGAAACAACAAAAGCGGTTGCAGATTTATGCAACATCTTTACACCCAAAGAAGGAGAAATCATCAAAACAGGCTTGCATTTCCCCTTAGGCATTCTTAAGGAAATAAGTCAGACATATGATGAGCAATATGGCCTAGACCTATGGAACGGTAATAAGCTTACTTACTTTTTTCGTGAAGTAATAGGAGGAGCGGAGGTGGCTTTAACAGCTGTCGATGGCCAGTGCGTGAAGGAAGGCTTAGTCAATATCAATGAGGATAAAAGAAAGGGCAAGGGTCCTAATCGCCGAGATGGTTTATTCTGCCGTCATCCTAAAGGCTGTCCGACGGATAAAGCCCCGTTTGCTGATAAGTTAGGTAAAACGCTATTTGTCGATCCTTATGATGGGGCGTTTTGTTTTTTATCTTTTGCTTCTGCTATTGGTTATTTTGATTGGTGCAATAAAAATGGCTTGCAGGCGAAGTGGGATAAGAAGGTGGGCACGCGTTGGTGGGGAGGGCACGCGATGCTTTTTGGGAAACTTATGGAGAACAAAAGCAGTTACTTATGGGAGCTATTATGCAGCCGAACACAAAGAAGTCAACATACCGTCGCGATGGACATAACCAAGTGAACCGATGCGTGATTGTCTAATTTGGCGTAATAATAATCCTGCGGCATAAGCTGCAGGAATCACATCAAAGCAAGCTCGGTAAAACCATTGTATGAGTTTGTTTTTGCTCTAATCGTCATCAAAGGAAAAGAAAGGCTGGTTCTTGAACAAGACAAAAGCAAAAAAATTAACATAAAAAATATAGCTCATGCAGTCATCTCCTTTTGTCATATTTATATGTAATTCCATTGATGCACTTTATTGTGCAATGCAATCACAACAATGTGTTATAATTCCTGTCTTGATTGTATTGGTATTTGAAGGGTATATGTCGAAAAAGACATTATCGGTTTCTATCAAATGAAAACGCTTGTGCAGAATATTACGAATATTTATGGAAGAAAAGGTGAAGATTGGATTTCTAATTTGCCAAATGTTATTGCGGTACTGACTAGGCATTGGAATTTAAGTCATGTTATTCCTGTTAGTAATATGACTTTTAATTATGTTGCAAAAACGATCTTAAGCAATAATCATCCTGCTATTTTGAAAATTAGCTGTGATGTGCAAACTATTCTAGATGAGAAACGAGCTTTGATGCAATTTGATGGTAATGGCTCTATTGAGCTTATCGATTTCAACGATAAATATAATGCTTTATTGTTGCAACAAGCTGTTCCAGGCATCTCGCTCAAGAAATTATATCTCGATCAAGTTGAATATGTGATGGACTGTTATGTAGACACGATGAAAAAACTCCACAATAAATGTCTGCCTAATAAGCATGAGTATCGTCATATTGCTGATTGGTTGATTGTGCTTGATCATCTTACACCAGATCAAATGCCTGCTTATATATTAAAAAGAGCTATGGATTTGAGAGATACATTATTGTCATCGATGGGCCAGCTTGTTTTTTTACATGGTGATTTACATCATGACAATATTTTAAAACACAATGACAGTTGGTTAGCTATTGATCCTAAAGGTATTGTTGGAGAGCCGGAATTTGAAATTGCAGCATTTGATTTTATGTATATTACTGAACTTGCTAATACAATTGAGGTAAAAAAAATATTTGAATCAAGAGTTGCGATGCTTGCACAAAAATCGAATCTTGATGCACAGCGAATCAAAGACTGGGTGTTTGTCAGGCTTATTTTAATGGCTGCTTGGCTTATTGAGGATAACGGCGACCCAAACAGGGTTATAAAACTAGCTCAGGTATTGATTTAAAAAAATTATAAAGATCGGCATAAGGTAAGTACAGCATGAGCATGTCCCACAAACAGAAATTATTTATACGAGAACCTACACTTGAAGATGAAAAAATATTTCTTTCGGTTATGCAACGCAGTCGTTCGTTGCATCATCCGTGGGTCAAATCACCAGAAACTTCGCAGAAATTTAGTGATTACTTTCAGCGATTTCAACAGTCGAATCAGAAGAGTTTCTTAGTGTGTGGATATTCTGGCAATATTGTCCCATCACATAACCAATGGCTGCCATCCCATTAATTCTTCCTATGCTTTTATACTTGCTAATACTTTCTAAGTCAGTTGCCATGGCTCTGACAATGGCAAGATTGCCAAAGGATAGGCGGCTAATGCAATCCCTAGAAAAATACTTCTCGCATTTTCATACCAGGTGGATGGAATAATTTAGCTAAAGATATACACTTTATACGAATGAATTCTGGATAATTATAGATCAATAAATACGATATTATATAATAAATGATAATAAGATATTTAATTCACTCATTGATTTCGTTGTTCCTACTTGATTGTAATGCATTGCCATATTTGGTACATTGCGCACGCTCAGAGATAATGCTTAAAATCATGAAAACTATTGATTAGGGGTCTTTAAATGAAAAAAACTAGTGTAACGCTGTTATTATCTACGCTGTTAGTTAGCAATGTATTTGCTGCTAATGTTAATGTTCCTTTTATACATAAAGCTGTTCCAGCGGAAGGATTAACTATTTACTATGATACAAATGGCACCGAAAAAGTTGTTTGCATTGCAGATAACTTCTACAAAGGCTACGTGGTTGTCACAGAAAATGGAGTTGAAAAAGATACTGGTATTGCTTTTGGTAATTATGATGGCTCAGAGTTTTACTTTACCAGTGTTGGAAATGATAAGTTACTTAGTAGTCTCGATCAATTCCATGTTGATAAAAAGGGATATATTAAGCTGAAAGACACAAATTATAAACCTCATGAGGCATATACTTCTTGTTTTTATGTACCAGAAACAATGAAGTAAATGGTCGTTTCCAAGAAAATAAAAAGGTCGCCTCATGGCGGCCTTTTTATATTTATGGTGCTTCGTAATCTTTCTGCATGCTTGCAGGAAAGAAGAAAAAGAAGAAAAACTTTATTAGGTCATTAGGATTTGTTTAGATATTAAAAGGTTTGTGTCGTATGTCAAAATATTTAGGGGAATGTTATTGTGGTACAGTCAAATTCTGCTGTGATGGCGATCCATTTTTTACTCAATATTGTCATTGCAACAAATGCCGTGAAGTAGCGTCACGTTCAAAGCGTGATGCAGATAAGCTGGGTTATGCGTGGACAGCAGGATATTTAACATCCAGTTTCAATATAATCTCAGGAATTGATAATCTTGATGAGATTATTAGAAACAATGCAAAACTGCTGCTTTGTAAATCATGCCATGGTCTTATTTACGGTATTTCTCTTGACCCAAATAAACAGGCAGGAATTGGTATTAATGTAAATAACTTCCATTTTACAGGCTCAATGCCGGAATCTTTTAAACCTGTTAGACATATTTGGTACATGAATAGGATCGTTAACTTTAACGATAATTTGCCAAAATTTAAAGATGCTCCCAAAGAACAATTTGGTTCAGGTGAGCTTTGGGATCAAGTATAGATTATCATTAAGGTAAATCAATTAGTGAATACGCAACTCTCTTTATTTATCGCATCTATATTTCTTCTGATACCATTCGCTTTTTCTGCGGATTGTAGTGTCTCGCTTGTCGAAGAGAAAAAGTTTTTATCTATGTCCTATGATGCTTTTGATCAAACAGAAAATGGATGGCGGCAATATGCTAAATTAGGCTGCTATCATGAGATGGGAGTCTTAATTGATAAATACGTTGTTCTGAATAAAACTCGTCTTGCAAATTGGCAAACGATTGGGGTCACTTGGCATGCAGGACAAATGTATTCATTTAACAATGAGTATGGAATAGCCAAAATACGATTTGAGCAATCAATTAACCCGAATGAACCAGAGAATACGCCTATACTCTGGAATGATTATGTCTATGCTACTATTGCTTTTCTTAATAACGATATGCTTAAACTCAAGCTGCATCGTGATAGAATTGCTAATGGTCCAGTTTTTAATGGAAAGAAATCTAATTTAGATGTGGTTGATAATTTAATTCGCTATTTTAGGCAACCTTATTCGACAGCTTATCGCTCGAATCATTAAATGATTAAGGATGTTGTAAACAAAGACATTGTTCTTGGCCAAGACAAAATCATTCTGAGATTTTTTCTAAAAAATTTCGCGTATGAGCATGGACAAAATCTAACAACAACCGAGTTCGTTTTGGCAGGGCTTGTTGATGCGGGTATATAGCGTATAAATGATAATTTCCCCAATTATATTGTTTTAAAATAGGGCACAACTGTTTTTTCTGTAATGCATTTTTCACATTAAGCTCTGTAAATTTTCCTATTCCATGGCCTGCTATACATGCAATTAGATTGCTTTCAATATCATTGACATTAAACTTCGGATTTAATGTCACTACGCTGCTTTTACTGCCACGTACATAGGCCCATTTTTCTTGCTCTGAAAGCCGATTATTGTCTGCATAGTTAACGATTGTATGATTGAGTAATTCATTGCAATCTTCAGGCTCTCCATATTTTAATAAATAAGCTGGGCTTGCGTATAAACCAATTTTTTCTTTCAAAAATATTTTCATTTGCATGTTGCTGTCTTGCAGCGTTGTATCTTTCAAGTAACCAGCACCACGAATCACTAGATCTAGCTGAGCTTTGATAGGATCAAGTTTTTGATTACTTAATATTAAATCAACTTTAATATCATTAAAGTCACTTAAGAACTTGATAATAATGGGAGTTAAGTAATGCCTGCCAAAATAAAGAGGGGCGCTGATACGTATAGTACCTTTAGGTTTTCTTGCCGATGATTGAATTAGGCTAACAGCAGAATCCAATTCTTGTTGTATACGTTGTGCATGTTGCCAAAATAATTCTCCTTCTGGCGTTAAATGTAGTTGCCGTGTGGTGCGTGTAATCAGTGTGACGCCAAGGTCTGATTCTAATTGTGCTATGCGGCGGCTGATTAAACCATTGGACAACCCTAAGTGTTTTGCTGCGTGACTAAACCCACCTTGTTGTACCACAGCGACAAATATAGCAGTATCATCTAAAATACCCATTTATTATATCCAATTAGTAAAATATATTGTTAATTATCACTTATTGTTTACAAAACAGCAATAGACTATACTGTTTTAGCAGGGTGCATGACGAGTTTTAGAATTAAAATAGGAGAAGAATTATCATGAAATTTAATAATTTTGCTTATATTTTCTTAGGGCCTGAGCTTGATCCTAAGCAGAACCGTTCGGTCATAAAAACAGAAAAATTAACTTTTAGTGCGATTGGAATTGACTTTCACCATAAGGAGCAAGTGATTGAGGTTGCAAAAGAAGCGATTGCAAATGGTGCCCAGATGATAGAGTTATGTGGTGGCTTTGGCCCACTATGGATTGCAAAAGTGTCAGAGGCTATCCAGAGTCAAGTCCCAGTTGGCAGTGTGGCTTATGGGCCAGAATCCCGTAGACCTTTGTTAGATTTATTGAGTTAATGTGATGAATATTCTGTACGTGTATGCACATCCCAATCCATCGTCATTCAATGGTGTGTTGAAACAGCATGCATTGGATTTATTTACTGTGCTTAAACCTAATATCAAATTTTCTGATTTATATGCAGATCATTTTAAAGCAATTGCTGATTGGGATGATTTTAATTTAGATGGAGCAGAAATTAATTCACAATATTTTCTAGCTCAACAAGATGCATACAAAAATCAAACATTATCTATCGATATCATTACAGAGCTTGATAAAATTGCATGGGCAGATCATATTATTTTCCAGTTCCCTTTATGGTGGTTTTCTACACCAGCTATTTTAAAAGGATGGCTTGATCGTATACTAGTAAAAGGATTTGCGTATGATAGTGGAAAAGTATTTAACGATGGTTTGTTAAAAGGAAAAACATCCTCTTTAATCGTAACCACTCAATCACTAGAATCAGCCTATCAAATTAACGGAGTTCATAAAGCTACGATTGATGTATTCTTGCATCATGTCCATCACACTTTACATTTTGTTGGTATTAAAACACTTGCGCCATTTATTATCTATGCTGCATTTAATTTAGATACTGTACAAAAAGAAAAAATTGTAAAAAATTATCTTTCTTATTTAAGAAAGCTAGTGGAAGGTTACGATGAGCTTAAATCGTGAAGCTATCGTCCGCAACGAAATCCCCTTGCCCTCCGGCCGTGAAATAGCAGCGATCTTTTCGAATTCAATTGGCGGTCTCCACAAGAGGACGACAGCCGTGGGGCTATCTTTTCAACGGGTTCACCGAATTTATACTTTAATAATATTCATAAACCCGGATTTTTCCACGCTTGCCAAATAAACGTTGGCTTGTAATCTATTGGCCTGATATGGTAAAACTTTCATCTTTTCACAAAAAAATAATTTAATTATTACGAGCTTTTAGTATAACGAGGGTTTCACCCATGCAGCGTGTTACTACTGCGTTTTTTGCTAGTCCTAATCGATTAATCATGCAAGGCGAAAAAAATTTTAAAGCAAAGCAATTTAGCCAAGCAATTGAATGCTATAACCAAGTATTAAAAGAGAGTGAAATTGGAACTGCTTACTATGATGAAACTGCTTATTATAATCGTGCTAAAGCGTATTACAATTTAGGAAAATATGATGAAGCGTTAACGAGCTTGGAGACGGTATCACGCAGTGTGGGAACAGAAATTTTTTTCATACTGGGAGAAATTTATTACCAGAAAGGAGATTATGACAACTCTATTTTCCATTATTCAGAAGTAATATTACATGCTCATCATTTTTCAGACCAACCGGATTGTTTAATTAATTCCTATTTAGGGCTCGGCAATTCGCATTATGCGATGCAACAGTATGATAAGGCTATTGATGCATACGATCACTATTTAGAATTGGATTCCTATAATGTGTCAGTTTGCTGCGACCGAGGTCTTGCTTACTTAAAAACAAAGCAATATGACAAGGCAATTGCGGATTTTAATCATGCGTTAGAAATGGCTGCCACTGATTGGATTATTTATGGTTATTTAGGAAATGCGTATTATGAGAAAGAACAATATGTAGAAGCGTTGCAAGCTTATCGTGCCTGCCTTAAATATGATCATTCAAATTATCACGCGATGAGCAGGGTGAATGAATTAAGCTATCTACAGCAAGATAGTGCTGTCCTGACTCATCAAGCACAAGAAAAGCTGATCGTGAAAATAGTTGACATTAATACAGATACTGATATTACTCGTCGCACGTCGCATTTAGTTGAAGAAGCATTATTTGATACCATCAGTGCTTATCGATTAAAAAACCTAGAATTAGCTTTTGTAGAGAAACAAATGCCATTATTGCTTGCCACTAAGGCTTGTTTACAATGCGGAAAAAAAATTCTTGGACAATTACCGAAACAACTAGAGAGTATTGCTAATCAAATTACTAAAACAGATAATACACTAAATAGTCTCTCTAATCCTCAACAATTGCGCAAAAAAATAAATGACTATTTGGCTTATTTGCACATTTTATATAGCTTGAAAACGACAAGATGGGTTGCTGAGGCAGATTTGCTGCAATTAAAAAAAATCGACTTATATAAAGCACTGGTAGCTGAGTTAGAAACAATGCCATCCACAACTCTTTCTGCTTGCTTGCCTTTGTCTTCTTCAGAAATGTCTCCAGTAGAATGGATAGTAAAATTAGAAGCAGAATTTGTTGAACAAGCCAAAGAAAAAATTAAAAATTGTAAAAATCGCTATGAATTGTCTAGTACGTTAAGTCGAATTGGTTGGCTGAGAGAAGATAGTCAATCCGCGGAATTTTCTTATGATAATAAATTGTATCGTGGCGATTTAATTGAAAAAATTTCCTTTAAATTTTTGCGGGACAACAAAGGTGGACTTAATACCTATACAAGTCAACTAGGTATTAGAAGCAAAGTGCAAGAACTTTGGAATAATCATAAACAATGTCAAGATGATATTGCTCAGAAAAAACAACAAATCAATAAAGAATATGAAATTGCTTATCAAGCTTTTCTTGCTGTGCAGCAACGATTTTTTGATAGTAAGAGGCAACTTAAAGAGGAAAAAATTCAAAAATCTTCTGTAGCACCATTCATTAAACAGTTTAGAAGTAGTTAGTCATGTAGTAAGCCGCTTTGTAACATAATAGATAATAGAATGAAACACATTACCTCCTTCTGTGCCGTCCCAAATCTTGTTTAAGCTCTGTTTCGATCTCTTTCACCAATTTAGTACTGGTTGTGATACGAGCTCCAAAAGTACGTTCAAAAAATTGGGCAAAACCTTTGTTACGTCCTTGCAGTAAACTTGTTTCTAATTCTTTAAGTTTATTTAATAAGGTATTATAGTCTAATGGAGTATTACCATCTGCAAGATTTTTTAAAAAAATTTGTATCTGTTCTTTTCTCCTATCATCCTTAATCTTACTCAATTGACCATCAATTTTTTCTCTAACTTTACTTATTCTATCAGGGGAAATTATTATACGATTTTGCATTTCCTCTCGATAAGCATTCGTTTTTTTTGGATTTTCAAAATCAACAATGATCTCTGGTATAGATGGGCCATTTGATGATGTGGGTATCGGCGTCGTAGGAGGCTCTTTCATATAAAAGGCATGATAGATACGGTCATCTTTTTTTTCTAAGGCTCTTGCATTATCATTTAGAATTACAATCCTTTTATCTGCCTGATTAGCAAGAACAATTGATTCCATTACTTGTAGCCCTTCTCTTAGTAAAGCATGTTTGACATTGCGTGCTTGAACCTTTTCCTTACTAAAATCGTTAGCTATTAATTGGATGACATCCGCTGCTTTTAATGCTTTCATCATTTCCTGAAACTGTTTCTCATACTCTTTGCGTACTTGGCCGTGTTCATCCAACATATTTCCTAAAGTACTGATATCTACATAAGCTAGCTGATTTATTTTTGATATTACGTGTAAGTGAGATGTTGAAAATTTCTGCTGTATTGCTTGAATTAATGTAGCACACTTTGAAAGTTTCGGCCTTTTCTCAGGATTGTTATCTATCATCTTATGGAGCAACTCTATTATCTCTTTTCTTGCGTCCTTGTCCTGGATTTTCTCCTTAAATTCTTTTGTTTCTGACAAGTGAATTAATTCAAAATTCCTCTCTATCTTAATACCTAACGTTTCTGCGAGAGTAATGCCAAGAGAATAAACTTCTGTTGCTTCTGAGTAAATGCATTTCCCGTCAGGAGGATACTCTATTTCGGGTGCCATGAAATCAGGTGTGCCACACGGACGGGTATGACGATTAGCTTGATCTTCTTCGATAGCTAAGCCAAGATCAATGGGAGTCGTTATGTTTGTCACGGGATCATAAAGCATGTTTTCTCCTTTGTAATCTCGATGAAGCATCTTTGCATCAATTACTCTTTGGCTTGCGGCAATAATACTTTTACACATCATTAACCAATTAATAGTGGGCATTTTACGGTTTTTAGCAATTGCTTCCACAGTAGCGCCGTGTGCTAATGGCATGATGATTTCAAATTGTATCTGTGTGTTGTCATTGGAATCAAGATACTCTCGTTCATACATCTTGATTTGAGTGTTATTATGTAAGTTAGTTAAATTTCTTTCCTCTTGCCTTGCGGACGCAAGTTTGTCCTGGAAGTATTTAAGGTCATTAACCTTAATCACCTTTAGTACAACCCATTCACCTGTTTCTAAATTTTGCATCAATTTTGTTTTTCCAAAAGAGCCTCTTCCTAACGCTTTTTTCTGTTTTACCCCTTTATATATTGCATACATTTCTCCATCCACGACAGTGATAGGGTATTTTTGGTTTTCACCTAACTGGTTCTTCTGAAATCGTACTACTGGATTTCTTGATGAATCAATAGTGTTTACTTTAGCATGGTGTTTGAAGTTTTTAATTTCCTCATCCGAATATAACTTACCATTATCTTGCAAATCCCCGATATCAACCTTCGGATGTACAAAAGGGACAGCGGTATCATCAGCTGCAGCTTGAACTTGAGGTGTTTCTTTGCCTGTTCTTACATCCATAAGTTTGTTCTTCTAGATTAAAATATTGCTGTCATTTCTTATCTATAGATAAGTATAGTATAAAAACTGAAGTTAACAGGAACCTATACTTGTACTGTGAGGTAATTTTAAAAATTGGGTTGATTAATTAGTACTGTCTCGCTAAAATCCCAATAAAGTCATGGCCTTCTTATCCAGTATTATCCATCAATTTATCCAAGAAATCATTTATGCAACAAGATGAAGCATTTAATTTATTAAAAATGGGAAAAAATATTTTTCTCACTGGTGAAGCGGGTTCAGGAAAAACGTACTTGCTAAACAAATATATTCAATATCTCAGAGAAAATCATGTCAAAGTGGCGGTCACTGCATCGACAGGTATTGCAGCCACACACTTGCAAGGTGTGACCATACACTCATGGTCAGGTATAGGTGTAAGAGAAACACTGACAGGCAATGACTTGGAGAAACTGATCACATCAAGCCACATTAAGCGCAATTACAAACAAAATAAGGTGCTTATTATTGATGAAATATCCATGTTGCATAAACACCAGCTTGATATGGTGGATACTATTGCCCGTTATCTACTGGGGAGTGATAAACCGTTTGGTGGTATTCAAGTTATTTTATGCGGGGATTTTTTTCAATTACCACCCATTTCTTCTAACGCTTTGATGCAGGAAAAACAGTTTGCATTTGAAGCATCTGCTTGGAAGAACGGAAATTTTCATGTTTGCTATTTGCATGAACAACACCGCCAGGTGGATGATCCTTTGTATGATATTTTAAATGACATACGGAGTGGCACAGCAGGTGAGCATACCAAAGTCCCTCTGCGTACGCGTTATAAAAAAGAACCTCATGGTGCCACAAAAGCAACAAAGCTATATTCATGCAATATGAATGTGGATTTAATTAATGAGCGTGAGTTAGCAAGCATTGATGGTCAGGAAAAAATATTTAGGATGACAACGTTAGGTTACAGCGCAACAGTAGAAGGATTGAAAAAGAGTTGTCTTGCATTGGAAGAATTAAAATTAAAACTTGGTGCTGAAGTCATGTTCATTAAAAACGATGTGCTTGGCAAATACGTGAATGGTACCCGTTGTGTCGTTGTGGGTTTTGAGAAAAGTCCTCAAGGCTGGCCTATCATTAAAACGTATGACAATGAAATCTTTATTGCTTATCCGGAAGAATGGAAGTACGAAGACAATGGAATTGTGCGTGCCATTATTACACAAGTTCCACTTCGACTCGCCTGGGCCATCACTATTCATAAAAGCCAGGGAATGACATTGGATGCCGCGGAAATTGATTTAGGTGATGCTTTTGAACCTGGCATGGGCTATGTGGCCTTATCGCGAGTGCGGCGTTTAAATGGTTTAAAACTTATGAACCTGAATGAAATGGCACTGAAAGTGCATCCTAAAATTCTTCAGCATGACAAGATTTTCAAAGAGTGTTCGGCCGCTAGCGTTCAGTATCTAAAAGAGTTATCAGAAGATAATATGGCACAATTCCACAAGCAAACGCTCGCGGAACGCTTTGGCGGTTGTGCTGTTAAACCTATTGCTAAAAAGAAAACAAAAAAGAAGAAGGAAAAACCAATACCCAGTCACTTGATGACATTGGAGATGCTGAAGAAAAACCAGTCAATTGAATCCATTGCGGCTGAGCGTGGAGTTTCAATGGGTACAATCTTGAATCATATTGAAAAGCTCAAAGGATTGAAGATGATTGAGAGTAATTATTTTAATCATCTAAGGTGCATGCTTGAAAAAGAGGATTTTGATGCGATTTTTGCTGAATTGAATTTATCAGAAGATGGAAGATTAACTCCAATTTATAATAAATTTGATGGCAAATATACATATGAAAATATTCGGTTGGTGAGATTATTTGTGGTGGGGTGAAATGCTAAGCATAAAAGCCCTCTAAGTTACAACAGGGCTTTAAAAATAAAATTGAATACATGGGTAGTATTTTTCATTTTTCTCTAATAAAGTGTATTTAGCATGCTGGATTCATAGGGATTAAGATTTTTATTAGTGGCAAGGCGGTCAATTAAGTCGGGATTGGCTATAAACGGACGTCCTAATGCGACTAAATCAAATAGATTATTTTTCACCCCATCTAATGCACTGTCAAATGTATAGCTTCCACATGCGATTAGATTACCTCGATAGTGATGGCGTATGAATTCGCTCATAGTTAAATCACCTAATTCTTTAAATTTTTGTGCATCATCAAAATTTCCTGTATGCACATAAGCAATTTGAGTGTTGTTGAGTTGTGCCAATAAATAGCTAAAAACAAGAGCATCTCGCTTATCACCAATAATCTCATGTAAATAAGCGCCTGGTGACAACCTAATACCTACTCGTTCGAACCCTATAGATTGGCCGCAGGCATTGATTACATTCAGCGCAAATCTCGCCATATTTTCTGGGCTGCCTCCATAAGTATCTTCTCGTTGATTGGTATGATGATGTAAGAATTGATCGACTAAATATCCATTTGCTCCGTGGATTTCAATGCCGTCAAAACCAGCTTTTATTGCATTTTCTGCCGCTATTGCATAGTTATTTATTATTTCTTCAATTTCATTTAGTGTGGCTGCACGAGATTTTCCATAAGTTAAACCATCACTGCGATAAATTTTTCCCGTCATGGTTGTTTCAGAGGGAGATAGCGGAAGTTTACCTCCCAAAAAAACAGGATGTGATACGCGGCCAACATGCCATATTTGCAAGAAGATTAATCCATTGTGATGGTGGACTTTATCCGTTACTTTTCGCCAATGCTTAATTTGTGATTCAGAAAAAATTCCTGGAACATTATTATATCCAAGAGCATCATGTCGAATGATTGTTCCTTCAGTAATAATTAAACCTGCATTAGCTCGCCTGCTATAATATTCAGCCATCTCATCTGTTGGCAGTAAATCATTAGTCGCTTTTGCTCGAGTCATAGGGGCCATCAGAATTTTATTCTTTAGTGTGAGTAATTTATTTAATTTATACTCGGTTAGTAATGGGTGATTGTTCATAACATACCTTTGAATGTTTTTTTATTAGATTTAAAATCGCAAATTTCCGATATATGCATGCCTGTAGCGTTTCAATTATATCAAAATCAATATAGAGTTATCTTGATTTTTAATTTTTATTGCGCTATTTCTTGGCATGTTTTAAAATCTCCAGCCAAGTGGATGATTGCGGTATCCGGTATCAATCAATACAAAATAAGAAGAAATCAAATAATCTAATCTTTAATGAAGAAAATAGAATGTTCTTCAAGGAAAACTTGGGATTGAGTATTGGGATTAAAAACCTTGTCATGCATTCTTAATGATTCTATTAAACGCATCCAAAAACAGAACAAAAAAATCGAGCTGTTATTAATGAAAAAAGCTAATAAAATACACAATGAAGAGGTAATAAGATGTCGAATTCACGTGCAGAAGGATGGTTCAGTTATTTTTTGGGGAATCAAGTCCGCCGCGATACCTTCTCGCAAGTTCAACCTCAACCTACAAGCTACACAGAGGATCGCACTGGAATTATTATAGATCCAGAGCAGCCTGAGATTATGATAACGGATGCTAGCAAAGCTTCAACTCATGGGACATTAACATTATTCTTTAATCAATCGCAGATTAAAGAGGAATGGATTAAAGCTCAGGCTTCTTTACTTGAAAAACATAATCGAGAAATACCTAGTGTTTTCTCAACGTTAGCTTCGCAAATTACGATTGGTTTAGTGAGGGATTATATATGGGGTGTTGTGTCATATCGTAACCTTGATGCTTTTGAAGGAACACTTGGTACATTTGCAGGGCCAACACTGACTCAGATGGGTATCACGGTATTTCCCATGCTTGGCACGATAAAACTCACTAGTTCTGCTTTCCAGGGATTCTTTCTTGATAACAAGCGTGAATGGTTTAAAAAACAAAGTGTTTTTACTATTGCTTCCTGGACCGCCATTCCAGCTTGGAATGGCGCGCAGATGTTGGGAAAATGGATTGGGAACGAAATAGGATTGAGTGAAGAATCTGCTGGATATTTTTCTGGCATATTTTCTGGCATTGCAGAAACAATTTGGCAAGGTGCAATTGTCATTCCAGCGCTCTTTCAGCAACCTATCGATGTGTTAGAAGTTGCGCTTAATAGTTTGGGGGGAGCCGTTTGGCAATGGATTTTTCAAGCAAATATGCCGCACAATTATGATTCAAATGAATCAAACCACTCTGATTCATTTGTTGGATTGCAAATCGCAACGGGTGTAGCGGCTTCAACGCTTTTGATGACGTTACTTGCTTGGCAGATTAATAAATGTCGAGCACGATCACAGCACCCGAAACAACAGACTGATCGATGTTCCTTTCAAGAAGAAAAAGCATCTCAATCTTTATATGATTCTAGTTACGGTACCTTTTTTAATACCTCGCGAATAGGCAATGATAATAGTGACCAGATAGAAAAGATATTAATGCTAAGATCTAAGATGACCCCAATAAACAAGTGTTGACTGGCAAAGCAGGCAATGCATAACGAAGATATTTAAATAGGACTAGGCCTATTTGGAATATCATTTACTTGATAAGATGGCGGAATTAATTTTTTAGGGATGATTAATCCATCTGGGTATACCATATCGCCTTCTTCGTTAATATTAACTCTATCTTTATATAGAGCTTTTCTATTATCAATGACGTTTTGAGCCGTTACCTCAATAGTAATAGATTGATTGGTATTGATATGTTGCCCTACATTACTGAATCTGTTGTCATGCTGGGCATCAAGAATGTTGTCAACTATCTCTATATCATTAAACAATGAGATTTGATTCTTTTTAGCATCACAAAGAATATGTTGATAGTTGTTTAAAACAATACAATTTATTGGAATCTCAGGGTCAGAGTGGAAAATTTTCGAAATAGCAACTGCTATTTCGTTTGCCCTGATAGAATGATCTGGCGTTTGACTTTTTTGAAATATATAAATCGTCTTTACCTCATTTTTAATTGAGGTGAAAAATTGACTTGCATCTTTGCTAGCTTGTCCGATGCCGGTCAATCCTGTGTGACCACGATGAGCGTGATACAAAGCCATTTCATCATTTTTAAAACAGGCTACAACAGCTACACAAGGATTAAATTTTCCTGAAAGAAGCAGTGCTCCTTTCTGATGTTTTCCTGTTTCAACATTATGAAGAAGTTGAGTATTCTCTAAGTTCTTCTTACTTTTCTCATCTATCACTAAGTATTCATGTGCTTGAATGTGAGCAGGAAGCATTCCTTCTATTTGAACATTATCGTTACTTATAGTTAAAAATACTGTCATAAACATCCTATATTATAAGTATGATATTAAATAAATAATAACATAAATTATATGTTGGATCATTTTCAATTGAAAGATAATGAAATATAATTACAGTTCACATTTTCTCGAGGTGACATATAAAGCTTCTTGATAATGTTGATTAACAAGGCTTTGAAAGGATTGCGTCATTTCAGTGTCATTAATTTCATATTCTTCAGGATAATCTTCACCTATTCCTATGGATTTAGGTATATTTAATGTGCCACTTGAATAGGCGGCATATCGCTCACCTGGCTGCACTAATAATTCTTTTCCTTGACCAAGAATTGGACCTAGAGTGACTTTTTCATCATCTACTCTTAATACTTCTCGACTACGCCAAACAAGAGGTAAAGGTAGAGCGCCAGGGGAAATAATTTGCCGCCACTTTCCACCTAAAAATACTAATTCGTCTTCTAGTGGAATTGCGTATATGAAATGTCTTTTATCTTTGATTGTTCTGTTGGATAAGAAAATGGTGGTTATCTCTGGTAATAAAGTTAAGCAAATTGTACCAGAGCTATTGCAAGTATTTTGGTTATCACCGGTAATATTGGAGAGCCAAATATTGGATGTAGTAGTAAAGCCGCCTGCTGCAATAATTTGATCTGGTGTCTCAGATCTTAGCATATAAGCAATTTTACCGTTTAATTGGGTAGAGATTAAAATGTGCGGATACTCTTTTTGCATTTGAGATAGGGCTGATTTTTTAATTTGCCTTAATTTTTGTACATGCGAATAATTTGGCTTAGTAGATAACACGCGCAAAGCAGGGCGTAAGAATGACATGAATAAATCTCCTCGATTGGTATTTTTAATACCTATATTAATTGTTTTTATAAGGGCTGATAGCTTAAATTATGCACCCAATAAATGCAATGTATTATCTCAAAAAAGCTGAGAAAGTGTGATAGCTAACTATCACACTTTACTTCTACTAAAGTGACATTTAATCTTACAGGTAGATTTGCTAGAGATTTATTTTTTATCTATTTTACCTGAGATATCTTTCTGTGTTGTAGTTGGAATAGATGCTTTAGAGTGTACTGCTTGTTGGTTCAATGGTTGAGATGGAATTGTGTTTGTCGTTTTTTGCACAGGGAGGATGATAGTAGGTATTAAGAGAGGAAAATGTTCAGCATGCATGAAATGCCAGTTATTGTAAAATAATTGATCCATATCGCGTAGCATATTGCGCATGGACTTTTGTATGGCTTGCTGTTGCATTTGTGCTTCTTTTATCATGGATTGAGTTTGTTCTGCTGTTAAAGTTTTAGGTTGTCCAAATTGAATAATTTGGTAAGTGATAGGCGATTTATGGTGATGAGTCGTTGTGCTTTGTGTAAAAGTCAATGTTGTTTGTGATGCCCCGATACTGGAGAGATCGTTTGATTTGGCCCATCCAACATTTCCATTTTTAGGATCTGCCACTTTTATCCAACCTGTTTCTTTGGGTGTATAAATAGGAATTATTCCAGTGGCAAGGTCAATCTTTGCAATAATTTTGGCACTAGATTGAGGTTGATCGTATAGATTAATTTCTTTGGCAAAAGCAGTGAATGGAAGATGCATAATAATAATGAACGTCATTAATGTAAGAAAGTTAAACAATGAGTGTTTTGTTTTCATATGAGTTCCTTCTTCCAAAATTATTATGTATTACACAACATTTGCTATATTAATCAGGATTATTTTACAAAAATCAAGGGTTGCCCACATGCTTAAGGAAAGATCATATTTTCCTGGTGGTTTATATTGAAAAACCTCAGAGGTATTATCTGATATCAAGATACCCTATTTAACATAACAATCAATATGATTTATAATAAGAACTTAATTAGGAGAAGGTCACTATGTTCAAGCGAATAGCATTATTTCTTTGTACTAACTTAGCAATTATTTTGGTGATTTCTTTTGTATTAAGTATTTTTAATGTGGGTCCGTATCTTAATCAGTACGGATTAAATTACCAGGCATTATTAATATATGCGTTGATCATTGGTTTTACTGGTGCACTAATTTCTCTTTTTATATCGAAGTGGATGGCGATTCACGCATTTAATATTCAATTGATAGATAAGCCTGCCAATGAACAAGAGTCTTGGTTGGTGGCTGAAGTGCGGAAAATGAGTAATCAAAGACATATTGGAATGCCAGATGTTGGAATATATCAGAGTCCGGAACCTAATGCCTTTGCAACAGGGTGGAATAAAAATAAAGCGCTAATGGCGGTTTCGACTGGGTTACTTCAGTCTATGAATCGAGATGAAGTAGAGGGTGTATTGGGACATGAAATATCACACATTGCTAACGGTGACATGGTGACATTGACTTTAATCCAAGGAGTCGTGAATACATTTGTTATCTTTTTCGCACGTGTGGCTGCATTTTTTGTGACTCAATTTTTTAGAAGAGACAGCGATGAATCAGCAAATGGCGGTTTTATCTACTACGGTGTTGCTATTTTATTTGAGTTGTTATTTGGCATTCTTGCTTCAATGATTGTAATGTGGTTTTCTCGTTATAGAGAATTCAGAGCAGATGCTGGTTCGGCACGATATGTGGGCAAGGATAAAATGATAAAAGCCTTAAAGCGTTTACAGCAATTGACTAGCGTGGCACCTGAAGATGATCGTGCACCAGCTTTTAATACAATGAAAATATCAGGCCATCACCGATGGCTTGCGCTGTTTTCTAGTCATCCACCGCTTGAAAAACGAATTCAAGCATTACAAGATAGTCATTTGCGTTAATAGTAGATATATTTATTTTTGAGAGCATTAACAATGATAGGTTGGATTGCTAGGTTTTTGCTGGTATTAGCAGGTTTTTTTACCAGCCTATTTGTTGTGCGCGATACGCTTAATTTTGAAATTATTAAAATGGTCATTGCTGTTTTCCTCTTTACGCTTATAGTCGCAATCGCTGCATTTTGGCCTATGTTAGTCAGTTGGTTCCGGGGTAAAAGGCAAGATAAAAATACACTGCTAAAATGATAGTGTGTTGTTAAATCTGAAGCTTATTATTTTGGCGTTATGTCAGCCCAGTTATCCGAGTCAAGGGGCTGATATTGATTTTGAGTTTCTGAATAAGTAAAAATTTGCCCCATTTTAATGTCAAAAAACCATAAGTGAATGAGTAGTTTTTTTTCTTTAACTTTGTTGTTAATCCAGGGGAAGGTCAAGCAATTTTGATAGGATTGATTCAGTGCTAATTTAGCGTAATCATCTGGACGACAATAAGTTGTGTCGTGCGTCTTTATTAGAGAGACCCAGTTTGTTATAAAATCATTTTTATTTGAGTGATCATGACTGAGCAATGCTTGAATGCCACCACATTGGCTATGCCCCAGTAAAATTAAGTGCTTAACTTCTAAAAACCGTACACCAAACTCTAAAGCTGCACTCGTACCATGATGTGCTTCATCTTTTTCATAAGGAGGGACAATATTTGCAACGTTGCGTACAACGAATAAATCACCAGGATCACATTGAAGAATGAGGGCGGGATCGACCCGTGAATCACAGCAAGCTACTATCATAATCTGTGGCTGTTGCCCATAATAAGAAAGGTATTGCATCACAGATTGATCGCCAAGTGCATATTTTTGCCTAAATGTTTGATAACCTTGTCGTATTTTTGTAAAACTATTTTCCATGCATGGTTCCTAGCTATATAATAATTGCCTCATACTAACTCTGCCTTCTATGCCATGCCAAGGTATTTTTCTGATTTGCCAAACTTCAAACAACCATATAGAGTCGAAGTCGGATGCATGACAAGTGTTTTGCGGTGAATAGTGAAGGGAAAATATTCTTCTCCTTTCGTTGCAAAACACTCGCTATGCATCCATCGAATCTCTATTTTATCGATAAGGTTTATCATTATGTTACCTGAGCAACGTATATTGTCTTTGAAAGATAAAACAGTATTTATTTCTTGCATTGTTCCTGTTTTCAACGAAGAGGCTGTCGTTGAAAAATTCATTGAAAGGTTGCAATTTTCGTTAAGAGAATTAACAAATCAGTTTGAAATTATTGTGGTGGATGATGGTAGTTGTGACCAGACACTAGAGAAGATACATCAGTTACCTAAAAGTTATAATGTGAAACTCTTAGGATTATCTCGAAATTTTGGCAAGGAAATTGCTTTGACGGCTGGTTTAGAGCACAGTTCAGGTGACGTGACGATTTTGCTTGACGCTGATTTTCAACATCCTATTGAGAGTATCTCGGTATTCATGCAGCGTTGGGCTGAAGGTTATGACATGGTATATGGTATACGCGAAAGTCGTGAATTAGAGTCTTATCTCAAGCGCAATTTCGCACGTTTGTTTTATTGGCTGATGCAAAAAATCACAAAGATCGATATTCCTAATAATGCAGGGGATTTTCGCTTGATGGATAGAAAAATAGTCACAGCACTGAAAGCATTTCCTGAGCGGACACGTTTCATGAAGGGCTTATATGCTTGGGTAGGATATAAAACAATTGGTGTGCCATTTGTGGTCAAGGATCGTCTTGCAGGTAAAAGTTCTTGGCGTTTTTCTAAATTGACTGAATTGGCTATCACGGGCATTACTTCATTTTCAGATGTGCCATTACGGGTTTGGGGATGGGTTGGATTTTTAATTTCTTTCATCGCGTTGGTATATGCTATTTATATTATTACCGTGACGCTCATTTATGGCGCCGATTTACCTGGCTTCCCAACCTTAGTGGTTGCTATTATGTTTTTAGGTGGCATACAACTCTTGTCCATTGGTATTTTGGGGGAGTATATTGCAAGAATTTTTACTGAAGTGAAGCAACGTCCTAAGTATTTGTTACAGATAAAAGATGGTTTCGAGGAGTAAAACATTTACTTGCAACAAAGATAATTTTTTGATTTTCAAATAAATATTAATTTCTATTTCATTTTAAAAAAATTCTAAAATAACCCTCTATAATTTTATGAAGAAGAGTATTTTGCCTCGTTTTTGAAAGAAGAAGAGGCGGTGCTATTTAAACTAAGAAGAGGAGGGTTGCCGTGAGTTTTGCTAGCAATCCCAATACTGGTCCAGATCCAGATGCAAAAACGCCTCATCCCGTCATAGTAGTGGGCATGGGTCCAGCGGGGTTGGCTGCCGCTTTTTATGCGGCGGAGGGGGGGTATAATGTCTTACTGATAGAGAAAAGAACAGAAGAGGAGGCTAGTCTCAGACCTCAAATGGTGGTGTTAGCTCCGGGTGGAAAAAGGCAACTTCTTGACATGATTGGTGGAGATGATACGTTGGATGAGAGCGATATCAAATTTTTAGAATATTTACTTTCCAGTACTAAAGTTAAGTTAAGTGCAGTACAAAAATTTGTGCTAAGGCGCATCAAGCATTTGAATAAAGTGAATGATGAAAAGGAAAATAACGTTAAAGTCAGGTTGATGTATGAATATGAGCTTGAGCCGGACTCGGTTGATTCGCAGAATGGTACAGTAAAAATTAAATCTCCTACCGGATCAGAAAACTATTCTTTTTCTCATTTAGTTGCTGCTGATGGCGCTAAGTCACAAACCTTAAAGCGACTGGAAGAAGAGCAAAACATACCAAGAAGTACCCCGCCTGGTATGGACCATATTGAAGGAGGCCGTCACCTTAGCGGTTATGTGAAGTTGTCGAGAGCCGATGGCAAAGAACTCGAATTACCTAGACGGGAATTTACTTCTAGTTTTCTAGATGGCCACTTGTATTTTTTACAATTTGATAAAAGGTCGCATGAGAAATCGGGAAAAAGCTCAGTTAAATTAGGTTTTGTTGGAGAGGTTCCGAAAGGTGTTCATGACAAAATTAAGACCAACCCAAAAACTGCTTTAGATTATGTAAAACAAGCAGCGGCCAACTATCTTGGTGTTAAGACAGAAGAGTTACGCGTTGATGTCATGGCAAGTCAGAAGCCAAAAAAAGAGAGATTAAAAATACTCCCCTTTTTGAGTGAAAGTAAAAAAGCAGAAAGAGCGGCGTTTGCAGTGAATGGTCGTGGATTTTACTTATTAGGGGACGCATACTTCACCCCAAATTATGCGATTGGTCATGGATTAAATAATGGCGTGGAAGCAGCTAGATTAATGAATCAGCTTTTTTCCAGTGTCGCAAAAAATCAACTGGAGAACCATATAGAAAGATATAATCAGTTAACCGAAAATAATGCGAATGAGGCGATCAATCGGATGAGAATGATACGGCAATTGAGGGAGTTTGGAATTAATATGCCCATTTCAAATTATCTTGAGTGGGCAGTGGAAGCGCGTGAACAGGAAGATAAAATTAACTTATCGAGATATCTTAATGCAGATGCTCAAATTATTCGTTGCATCGAAAATTTTTTTAATAATAAAAACGAGGATAATTTCGACCAAGTAAAAGAGATTTCTAGGTTAGAAAAATTGTTGGAAAATCCTCACATTACGAGAAAATATTTTGGTTATATTTATGGGAAAGTGAATCAGCTTCAGAAAGAGGAAAAATCTTTATCGAATGATAAAGATTTTAACCGGTTAGTAAAAAAAATGGAGAAATATGCCGAGGAAATAAAAAAGAGTGTGATGGCAACAGAACCAAAAAAATTAAATGAAGTAGATTCTTTTGGTGTGTTGCCTATCAAGTATGCTCAATGGCTTCATTTTTCTCATGAAGAGTTAGAACAGCTTTTTGAAAAAGGTGCAAATCCATTTTTAGGAGGTTGGGATTCAGTCATTTCAAAGTCTTGTCGGATAGATATCATGCTTACTGCTAGTGATGATTTTGTCGATTTTGACATTGACTTGAAATTTACGTTGGCTTGTTTGATCGCTTGCCGTCCTGGAGGATTTTTGCGTGATGTGATAACTACCCCAGCTAGTTTGGCAAGTCTCGAGTGGGTTTGTAATATTCTTGATTATCTTAATCGGATTTTGGTTTTAGATGAAGCAGCAATGAAAAAAATGCTAGCAAAGGTAGGTGTCGATATGGAGTATTTAAAGAACGTGTCTCAAGCCATTGGTCTGGATACTTCAGGTAGTGATGCCAATAAGGTTGAATGCTTTAGGAACATACTGATCGCACTAGAAAATAATATGATGCTAGCTTTTGCAAAAATAGAATTGCAAGAACTTTCAGCAATGTCTCGTTCCATAACAGAACCAACAGGCATTCAGAATATATTGGGAGCCATTTCTGATCCTGAATTATCACCTGAACAGATGCGCGAAAAGGTGAAAAAGATTATCGCTACGAGGTTGGAAGAGAATCAGAAACGTGATGGGAGAATTCAACGCTTTTACGATAAATTGCCAGATGCGTTAGATAAGCTATCTCGGTTCGGTCAAGATGTCACAATATCCAAAATAGCAAGGGCCATTATCTCCGTTAAAAGCGATAGTATTGGCTGGTATGAGGAGGAGTTAACTGCGCAGAAAATGAACGATGAGTCGAGCAAATTAACGGATAATAAAGGTATTTCTAACTTTCCAAAACCTCGGGGGTTAGCTCAATAAATATTTCTGTGTGCGCATTGCCAATGTGGGTTAGCCGAACATTTACTTGCAACAAACAGATGATACCCCTAAGCCTTCGAGACCACCCTAATACTTAAATTTACATCCGAATCACGTTCAGTTTATTACTCAATAAAATAATATCATTATGCATACCAAGAAAATAATAACGGGCCGCATGCAATTTAAATTGACTAAAATCCTTTTCATTCAAAAATACAAACACACGTCTTTCACTATTCCAGCGCTTCCAAAATTCATCTTCATTAATTAACCAAGCATCAGTATTTTGAAATGGCATACCATACCATAATTCGCGGATCCAATTATCATGTTTTGCAATATTCGGTGAAGTCCAGTCAGCAACGAGTGTGATTCGCCTTTCAAGATAAATAGGTAAATCTTGGTAGAATCTAAAATAATTCACTACTTCATCTTGAGGGCGAATGATTTTTTTTAAATCATTGGCGAGAGGCTGAGTGGTATTTTGGTTAAGATGTGCTGCGCCCATAATGAATATCAATAAAAATATGGTGCTGCAAGTGGTAGAAAGGATGAAAAGCGGGAGTAATGTTTTCTGTTTTGACAGAAAAAGAGTTGCTATCGCATGGATAATATAAACGATGGCTAATGCTTTTAAATAAGGTATGAATGCCGCTGGTATATTGAGATTGAGCCAATGATAATGCGATGTAGTGAGCCATCCAATGGCAAGTAGTATTCCAATGGCGACGATATTGAATATGCCCCAGTTAATCGCAGGTTGTCTGGCGTGGTCCCAAGCGTTAGATAAAAAGTTACCTACTAGCAGCGCTAAAGCAGGATAGATAGGTAAGATATAAGTGATTATCTTAGAGTGGGGAATAGAAAAAAATACCAAGACGATGGTTGCCCAGAGAAATAAATATAGCTCAACGGGATATTCGCGACGTGCTTGCCAGATAGATTTCAGCGTGCTGCCAAGGGCTTGGATGAGAAAACTAGTCCAAGGAAGAAAACCGATTAATATAATTGGCACATAAAACCAGACGGAAGTTGGATTGTTAAATTTACCACTGGATAAAAACCGCGAAACTTGCTGTGTGACAAAAAAGTAATGTAAGAACTCAGGATTGGTTCTTTGTACTAGCACATACCATGGTAGTACAAGAACAAGAAACAATAGACATCCAAGAATGAGGTGGATTTTTTTTAATATGTCCCAACGCCATAATACTATTATCCATGTTCCTACAATCATGGCGGGAAATGCGATGCCGATTAATCCTTTAGTCAAAAAGGCAAGTGCTGCTGCAATATATGCAGTAATCAGAAAATAATGACGGGAACTATCTTGGCTTAATATGCCGATGATAAAACATAACAGTGTGGAACTGATGAAAACAGCAACTTCTAAATCCAAGTTAGCATAATGGGCGCCACTAAAATAAAGCGGTGAAGTGGCAAGGATAATGGCAGAAATCAATCCTGTGCGGCGATTAAACAAGTGTCTGCCGCACACGTAATTGATGACGCAGCCTAACACGCCAAATAAAGCTGGAAAAAGTCGTAATGCCCATTCCTTTATTCCAAAGAGATGAATCGCTATTGCTTGTAGCCAATAATAAAGAACAGGTTTATCGAGAAAAGCTACACCATTGACGCGTGGAGTAATGTAATCACCCATGGCGACCATTTCACGGGCGACTTCAGAGTAACGTCCTTCATCAGGAATAAATAAGGGATAATGGCCTAGTCCAATCAAGTAAAAGAATGTCAATAAAAGAGAAAGGCAAACGATGTCTGTCATCCAATTATTCTGGGACTTCAAGGGGTGAGTTGATAACACTTGTTGATTCTCTTAGATTATTTTAAGCTTCAGGCTATGAAAAAACACATTGTACTGTGTGCTGATGATTATGGGCAAGCTCCAGCAATCTCTCAGGGCATCATTCAGTTGATTCAAATGGGAAGGATTTCTGCAACTAGCTGTATGGTGAATACAGATGATTGGCCTACCCATGCGAATTGGCTTTCTCCCTACACGCATCAAATTGACATAGGGTTACATTTCAATTGCACAGAAGGGAAGGCTTTATCGAGAGAGTATGTGAATTTTCACGGTGAACACTTTCAGCCTTTATCCCGTGTGTTGCGTAATGCTTTTTTACGTAAATTAAATAAAGCTGCGCTTGTGGCAGAGTGTCACGCACAAATTGATGCTTTTCAGAAAGTGATGAGTTTTTTACCTGATTATATTGACGGCCATCAGCATGTACATCAATTTCCTGTGATACGTGAGGCAGTGATACAGGTTTATAAACAAAGATTACGTTCGAAAAATGCATATATCCGTTCAGTAAATGAAAGAGTTAAAATAAAGGATATTTTCAGTAATTTCAAAAAAATCATTATCTTGGCCGCTGGTTCTAAAGCATTAACGCGTTTGCTGAGAAAGAATAATATCCCTTATAATCTATCCTTTGCTGGGATTTACCCATTCCAGCAATACAGCCAATATCCCCAATTATTTCGAATTTTTATACGTCAAATTAATCGTGAGGGGATCATTATGTGTCATCCAGGATTAAACTCACCTGACGCGCAAGATCCCATCGCTAAGGCGAGATTTGCGGAATATCAGTACCTGATAGGGTGTGCATTTATCGAGGATTGTCGTGAATTAGAAGCGGTCATAGGACGGTTTTCCTGAGTTGATCAATATTTTTATTAAACATATAGTTATTAAGAAATCGGCGTTTAAGTGTTGAAAATCAACTGTATGGACAATCACTCAATGAGGCGTTGTTTCTAGTCAGGATGAAGCTGGTATTTAATAAGAAAATTTTTTCTGCCCTTGAATCAAATCGGTACTTTTATTGTGTGAATAATCTGTTATACTCTGAGATCATCAGTGTGTCCTGCCTTAAAGGTTTATCCCCGTGGTTAGGTATCTCAGATGTAGGTTATTTGTTTAATTAGTAAAGGTAAAAAGTATGTCAGCAGCACGTGAAAACGGAACCGTAAAATGGTTTAACAACAGCAAAGGTTATGGCTTTATTCAACGCGATCAAGGTGGAGATGTATTCGTTCACTACAGAGCGATTCGTGGCGATGGTTATCGTACCCTTGAAGAAGGGATGAGAGTGTCATTCTTGGTGACACAAGGCCAAAAAGGTCTTCAAGCAGAAGATGTTTCTGTTGAAAAATAAAAACGGATAAGCTCTTCTTTAGATGAAAATTCGGCCGCAAAGCGGCCGAATTTTTTTGTGTCATCTCGTACAAACTTTCTTTTATCATATTGGTAGTTGTAATAACCTATTCTACCCCGATGTGCTGTGTTCTCGTATCTCATGACATTTGTTTTAATATGTATATAATTCTTTCTTCTACTTAACTATGCTGCTTGCTTAGGTTGAAACTGCACGACCGCAGATAAGAGGTCCAGTTGCGGACTACGTTGAACAGCTGTGGTATGACGTCTCAGTGACAAAAAACCAACGGATAGTGGACTAACCAGATGCTTATATAAGTATTTTATTTTATGAGAGAAGAATGTCTTGGTAAAATTAGCAGAATTAGAGAAGAAGTTATTACATTATACGGGAAAAGCCATCGCTGACTTCAACATGATACAAGACGGCGACCGAATCATGGTTTGTCTGTCAGGCGGTAAAGATTCATTTACGATGATGTGGGTCCTGCGGCTTTTACAGCAACGTGCTAAGGTGAATTTTGAATTATTTGCATTTACGCTGGATCAATCCCAGCCTGGTTGGGATGACAATAGATTACGGGCATGGTTAATAAATCATAAAATTCCCTATGAAGTGTTGACACGGGATACTTACTCTATTGTCAAAGAAAAAATCCCTCAAGGGCAGACTTATTGTTCTTTATGTTCACGTTTGCGCCGCGGAATTATTTACCGATATGCAGAAGAAAAAGGTTTTAACAAAATTGCGTTAGGGCACCATCGTGATGACCTGATTCGAACCTTGATGATGTCGATTCTTTATAATGGTGAAATACGTTCAATGCCGCCTAAGTTACTAAGCGATAATAAGAAAAATATTATCATTAGGCCATTAACCTATTGCCAAGAAAAGGATATTGCAGAATTTGCAAAAGAAATGGCCTTTCCGATTATTCCATGTAATCTTTGCGGCTCTCAGGAAAATTTAATGCGTAAGCGGGTGAAAGCGTTAATCGATCAACTAGCCCAAGAAAATCCAAAGGTTCCAAGTAATATTTTACATGCTTTAAGTAGTATCAAACCTAGTCAACTTATGGATAAGAAATTTTGGGATTTTAAAAATCTTGAAAAACAACGAGGAGAGGAATATTTAGGTTTTCCTTTAGATGAAATGGAATCGCTATTTGAGTAATAACAATCAGTTTCAAGTGGGTACATGACAAGTTTTTTGTCGCGAGAGGAGAAGGGTATTATTCCTTCACTATTCACCGCAAAACACATTCATCCTGGATTGGGTTTTGCTCTCGCAGACTCCTGTCAGAGAGTGAATGATTCATACCCTTCTCCTCTCGCGACAAAAAATTCGTCATGTATCCGTTTTAAGTTTAGGGTGGATCATGCGTGTCTTATTTTTATATCCGCGCACATTAGATGCTGATCGCTCAGTAGGTGGTGTCGCAGAGTTTCTGTGTTCGCTGGTTCCAGTGTTAAAGCAACTAGGTGTGGATCCGATTATCTATGCGGGAGATAAAACGGTTAATAAACTGACTGTACCAGCTCAAGTCCTAACTGATGCAAAGGTTTATAATGGCCCATTTATTAAGCCAAGTCTTTTTATTTCAAAAAGTAAATTAGCTCCCGTACTAAAGCTCTGCCATATGGCTGACATTGAGGTGATTCACGCTCAAGGTACTTATACGGCAGGATTTATGGCATGGCAAATTCATAAACGGACTGGTATACCTTATGTTGTGACTAGCCATAGCGATATACTGACAACAAACTCTAAGCGTATCAATCGTAGTAATGTGCGGCGCCGTTGTCGTCATGTTTTAAAACATGCAGCTGCAGTGACCCACTTAACGCTAATGATGGAAGAAATATCTCACCAGTTATGGGACACAAGACAGAAAAGTACAGTAATAGGTAATGGTATTGACTGTTTGTCATGGAAGCCTTATGCACAGTTGCCTGAGCGAAATTATATTCTAGGGATAGGTCGTCTCGAGCGCGGCAAGGGGTTTGATGTGCTGCTTGATATGTACGCTAGGTTGGTGCAACGTGATATTACTTCATCACTAATCATTGCAGGTAAAGGGAGTGAGGAACAAAATTTATTCGCTCAGACCCGACGGCTTGGCTTAAGATTGGTAACAGATTTTAAAGATTTCTCTCATATTCCAGAGAAGAGTGTTATGTTTACCGGCTATGTGCGTGATGAAGTAAAAAAACGTTTAATCGCACAGAGTCAATGTGTTTTATTTGCTACACAGCCAGATTTATGGGAAGAAGCATTTGGTATTGTGCAGCTTGAAGCGATGGTGGCGGGTAAACCTATTATCGCTAGTGATACCAATGCTACACGCTTTCTTCAGCAAACAGGATTGCAAGTTGATATTGTTAAACCTAATGACGTGCAAGCATGGGCAGATCAAACAGAAGTATTACTACGTGATCCCTTGTTACGTATGAAATTAGGTGAGGTGAACTTGAAGGCTGCAGCACAATTTGATTGGCAGCCTATTGCTAAGCAATATTACGATGTTTTTGTGCAAGCAGAACATTTTAGGCACGTTCACGGGGGTAGTCATCGGATCCAGAAAAACAAAAGCTAGTAGATAACACCGTTCAAATAACCATGACGGCTTGCCTTGAAATACATTGGATTGGTTGAAATAGTACTTTTATTTCTTCGTTTGCTTCCCTTTTAACGAATCTTGTAAGCGTTCACGGCCTCATCATTTAAATACTAGAGATGGGGCATCTTTACCTGAAAAAGCATTTTGAACTGCTTCTGTTATAAACAACAGTGCATCACGTCCTTGCTGCTTGCAAGATGTAACAACCGTAAAAATTCTTTCAATAAAACGACTACCGCAATTCGACTGAGTTCCGAAAGTAAGTTTTTTTGAAATAACTAATGGCCTTAACTGACGCTCTGCGTGATTGTTAGTTGGCGAAATATCGTGGTTATCAAAAAAGTGCCATAAACTATGTTGAAACTTTAATATGTTTTCGCAAGTACGTGCTGTTCTTGGATGACCGCATTCTGTACCAATCACTAGCCATCTTAGCATTCTATTTTTAAAGCGACGCAAACGCTTTGCTTGCTTTTTACAAAGTTCTGTCCCTTGTTTATATGCGGTTTTCCAAAAACTAAATAAAAGCCTATAACATTTTAATAAATTATTTCCTATTCGACCTGGCTTATCTGGCCGTTCTGCTATTTTTTGAAAATCCCGTTTTAAATGTGCCCAACAAATTTGGTGATTTTCACTTGGTAAATAGTTATAGGAAGAATATCTGTCCGTTACTATCATTCGACCATGATGCTCTCCGATAATTTCTTTAGCGATCTTCTTCCCGCGTGATTTATTCAGCATGAAATAAGTATATTGCGATGCACTGGCTATCCATGCCCATCCACTTCTATTACATTCTTTGTGCCCCGTTTCATCAACATGAATAATTTTTTCTGCTTGTACTGCTATAAATACTTCTTCATGAATCGCTTTCAATGATTGGCTAACAGTTTGCTCTACATTTGAAACACTGCCTAAGGCAATTGGCATTTGATAAACATCTTGAAACCAGGATTGCGCCAGTCGCTTACTAAGACGATATTTACTCGTTAAAAGACTTAACATTGCTTGAGCGCGAGTACCAAAACCTTTCCAGCTAATCCCAACAGGCAATTGACCTGCGTGTTTAGTGTGGCAAGTATTACAGCACCCTTTATAAATTCGATACTCTGTTACTTCATGTATTGGCGGTGGAATTTCATACACTTGGTGTATTTGTATTTTATCTTTTAACTTGATTACTCCGCCGCATTCGCATATTTCTGCAGGCTTACAATCCACTATCGCATCAATTTCTTCAGGGGAAAGGAGATTTCTCTGCCATCCTTTATGGCCTGGCTGACCACCTCGTTTACGTCCACTTTTAGCGCTTACTTTTTTCTTTTTTTTTAAATCGCGGGAAGGGGGTAGAGAGGAGTTGTTTGAATTGTTGTTTAACTGTTCGCGTAACCAGTCATTTTCTTTTTTTAATTCAATTATTATTTTTAATAACTGACCAATCGTTTCAGCTACTTCTTCAGGAGTCTTGGGTGTGAGATTTATTTTATCTAATTCTATTTCCATCTATAAGCCAAAGCCGTCTCATTCAAGACGGCTTTTATAACATTTTTTCTCAATTAATCAAAGACCGTGAACGCTTACCGAATCTTCATGGCTTCGACACCACAGCACTTCCATTTTTTGGATCCGATGACTACCTCCGTGAATGTGCCATGCTAGGAATTCTTGCTGAAAGCATTTTGTTAGCTCCCCTCATTTTTCATTCAAGAATCCCCATTCAAGCATCCCATTGTTGACCCTAGGCTTCTTTCCAGGCCTGTGCCAATGCTTCCTTATTGTCCTGGTTTTCATCAGTACGGTCTTTCATAGAAATGATTTTTTTCTCTTGAGTCAGACGGGAAACGTACGGGATCAGCAGAAACAAAACAACGCCTGCAGCAATGGCGCTCCACCCTAATAGGCCAAAAGTATGGCTGTAACTAGCATTAGTGACTAAGGGGTCAACAGATTCAGTCGTGCCAAGAGCAATTTTTGAGAATTGATCTGATAAAATAGCAGCGATGCCAGTCACCATCATCCACATGCCCATCATTAAGCCACGCAGCTTAATGGGAGCAAGCTGTCCAACCATGGCATAGCCAATAGGAGAAATAAAGAGTTCGCCTACACTTTGTAAGATGTAACTAGCAAATACCCAAGTAAAATCCGTATAACCTTGTGCATTGGCGAACCCTATTCCAAAGGGTAAAATTGCAAAAGCAATGCCTATTAGTAATAAAGCGAATGAAAATTGAAGCGGTATATTGATATTAACACCACGTTCACGTAAATGAGTAAAGATGACGCTTAACAAGGGCCCGCCTAAAATAATGACGATAGTATTAATATTTTGTATCCATTGTGGCGCAAGCAATATGCCCAGGAAATGACGGTCAACATTTCTCTCAATAAATAAATTTAATCCCATGGGAGCAAGTTGGTACAAAGCCCAGAAGATCACCGAGGAGAGAGCTAAAATGATATAAGCCCACATTTTATGTTGCTCAACTTTGCCTGGTTGTTTCAGGGTCAACACAATAATCAGTGCTAGCATAGAAACGCCAATAATGAGAATAAGTTGATTACAAAATGCTGTGTGCTGTAATAATCCTCTTAATGCAAAGATTAACGCTACAATAATTCCCAAACCAATAAGACGGGCAGATTTTTGTTGGTTTTTCGTGAAGTCGACAAAAGTCGTATCGCGGTCTTTTAATAACTTCCAGTTATAAAATGTTAACGCAATTGCAATAAGATTACCCAAAGCACTTAATAAGAATAATTCACGATAAGCTTGATGTAGGTGAAAATAGCCAGCGATAGTAAAGCCAATAAAGAAACCTATATTCATGCCGCTATAATTCCATAGGAAAGCAGATTCACGGCGCTTATCATCAGGTTCAAATAATTGAGTGACCATACAATTGATGCATGTCACATTAAGGCCACTGCCGCCTAAAAATGCAGCTAATCCCCAGAGTAAATAGTTGGAATCGGGTACAGAAATTAACAAGCATCCTATGACTTGCGAAACCATACCTATTCCAAATAGGCTGCGGTAACTGAAGTAGCGTCCCCCTACATAGCCTCCTAATAAATGTAAGAAATAATTCAAGGCAATGAAAGAACCTGTAATGCTGGTGGCTAAGGTGTCATTCATCTGCAAGCCTTTGGTGGCATATAAAACTAAAGTAGAGTAAAGTACGCTAAAGCTAAGCGTAGAGAAAATTTGAATTAGAAATAGAGCGCCAGCACCTGTTGGCATGATGTCTTGGTATTTCTGCAATAACGTTTTTTTAGCCAGTGCGTGACTCATATGTGCTGTCTCCTATACGGATTTTAATTTAAAATCAAACTCTTTTGACTACTAGAGCATTAGAGTCCTTGCGACTCTCGGGTGGGTAGGCGGGAGTAGTGCTCTAATAATAAAATTACCTCAGTATCAAACTGCTCTATAAGAGACGGTAAACCATCCATTATATTGTTTTTGAGCTCTGTTTCAAGATGTGCTGCCATAGTTTTTAGTCTAGGGAGGCCACAGTAACAAAGAGCACCATGCAATTTATGAACGGCCCGTAACATTTCTAAATAATTTTGTGCTTCGTAGCTTACTTTGATTAAAGAGACATCGCTAGGTAAGCTTTTGATGAACAAATCTAGCATGTCTTCTGCAAATTTGCGGTTATTACCAGCTAGTTTTATGGTTTGTTCCCAATCGATAACAGGAAGATTTGCTAGATCCATATTTTGTGCTCCTTAGCTTTTCTCAAATGCCGCCATCACTTCTACATGTGATGTATGTGGAAACATATTCATCACCCCAGCTTGCTTCAGTACATATCCATATTGGTGTACTAATATTCCTGCATCACGAGCAAAAGTGGCAGGGTTACATGAAACGTACACTATCTTTGTTGCATTGCACTGATTAATAAAGGCAAGTATTTCTTTTGCTCCAGCGCGAGGAGGGTCTAATAAAATTTTATTGTAATGTGATTTCATCCAGCATGCTTTTGTCAATGATTCTTCCATAAGGTTTGCGGTATGAAATTGAGCATTTGTTATTCCATTATGTTTTGCATTGTCATTGGCTCTTGTTACCATCTCCATGCTTCCTTCGATGCCTGTGACGTGGTTAGCATAGCGTGTGATAGGAAGCGTAAAGTTGCCAATACCGCAAAATAAATCGAGAACATTATCTTCAGGTTTTAGATCTAATAATTGAATAGCTTGTTTGACCATGAGTTGGTTTACTTCTAGATTGATTTGTGTGAAATCAAGGGGGTGAAATAAAAACTCAAGACTATAATCAGGTAGTGTATACGTCAGTCTATGGAAGTTATCCTGTGGCCATAGTTTAGAAATGATAGCAGGAAGATTAGGTTGCAAGTAAATTTGAAAAGCATAGTCTTTACCAAATGCGGAAAGTTTTTGTTTGTCACTATCAGAAAGTGGTTCTAAATGCCTGAAAACAAGAGCAACCTCTTTATCGCCAATAGCCACTTCCACTTGAGGGATGGTGCGATATTGTTCTAGAGAAGAAATGACATTGCTCAATGCGGAAAAACGTTCGCCGACTTGTGGATGAAGAATAGCGCAATGTTCAAGATCAGCAAGATAGCGGCTGGATTTTTCACGAAATCCAATTAATAGTTTATTTTTCTTAATGACAAATTTGACACCTAATCGTGCTTTGCGCCGATACCCTGTTGAATTCGCATGCAGGGGAGGTAAGATGGATTGAGGGGTGATCCGGCCAAAATGCTTTAGTTGATCAAGCAAGGTTTGTTGTTTGAGTCGTATTTGTGCATCAGTACTCATATGTTGAAGATGACACCCTCCGCAGGTACCAAAATGACGACAAGGTGGAGCTATGCGTTCTGGGGATGTTTCTATTATCTCAAGGGACTCAGCGTTATTATAACTGCTATGTTTTTGTGTAATTTGATAGGTACATGTTTCGCCAGGTAGGGCACCGCTAACAAAAGTTGTCTTATTATGTATGGTTGCTATGCCGCGGCCATCATGACTTAAAGCATGTATGGTTGCAGTAGCACATTCTTTTTTATTGTCAAGTTTTTTTATAAATGAATTCATATCGATAGCAATATTTTTATCAAGTAAACCTTTAAATTACATTTGACCTGGTGAATGGCTAAGACTATATAATGGGTAATAAAAAAACACAAACGAGCATAGAAATGGAAAAGTTTAAAATTTTACCTATACTGTAGGAAAGGGATGATAAATGAGTGTTTTTGTGAGGAAGTAATCCAAAACCTTTCAGTAAATAAAGTAGGGGAACACGATTGTAGCGTGGTGTGCAGGTCCTCGGGTTTAGAGGTGATGGTGTTTCAGAGGAAAGCCTAAAGCGCTCTGAGGTTCCCAAAATGTATAAAAATGGGTTTTAAGAGATATTCCTTCAAAAACACTCTTTTATGGTTCTTTTTTCAAATGCCTGCCCAGGCATTTTTTTTTGTCTTAATTTTGTGTATCTTCGTATTTTCTTATGAGAGATGGCGTGACTCTTATGCTAAATCCTATTATTGAACGTGAGTGTTTGTACGGCGCAAAAAATTATGATCCCTTGCCGGTTGTGTTGGTTCGAGGTGAAGGTGTGAACGTGTGGGATGATGCAGGTAATTGTTATATTGACATGATGAGCGCATATTCTGCTGTTAGCCATGGACATTGCCACCCCAAGCTAGTACGAGTACTTCAAGAACAAGCAACAAAGTTAAATATCGTCTCACGTGCATTTTACACCGATCAGCTAGGTTTGTTTCTTAAGCGTGCCTGTGAACTGACGGGTTTTGAAAAAGCATTACCGATGAATACAGGAGCAGAGGCAGTTGAAACCGCATTAAAGGCGGCGCGTAAGTGGGCTTATACAGTGAAGGGGGTGGTTAACAATCAAGCTGAAATAATTGCATGCAATGGTAATTTTCATGGTAGAACCATTACGATTGTTGGCTTATCGACAGAGCCTCAGTATCGAGCTGGTTTTGGGCCATTCCCTGCTGGTATCAAAGTTATTCCCTATGGAGATGCGGCTGAGCTTGAAAAAGCGATTACCCCAAATACAGCGGTATTCTTAGTGGAGCCCATACAAGGCGAAGGTGGGATTATTGTTCCGCCAACGGGTTACCTTAAAGCTTGTGCAGAAATTTGCAAAAAGCATAACGTGCTGATGATTTGCGATGAAATCCAAACAGGTTTGGGTAGAACGGGTAAATTATTGGCATATCAACATGAAGGAATTCAACCCGATGGAGTGGTATTGGGAAAAGCATTGGGCGGAGGATTACTGCCTGTTTCATTATTTTTGAGTCGTAAAGAAGTGATGCGTGTTTTTACGCCTGGAGATCACGGCAGTACATTTGGCGGTAATCCGCTTGCAGCTGTGGTGGGAAGTGCTGCGCTTGAGGTGTTGATAGATGATAAATTAATGGATCGGGCAGAAAAATTAGGTAGTTATTTTCAGAAACAATTAAAGCAAATACATTCTAAACTGATTAAAGAGGTTCGCGGGAAGGGATTGTTAATTGGCTTAGAAATGCATGAACAATACGCAGCCCATGATATTTGCTTAAAGCTATTGAAAAGAGGTGTTCTAACAAAAGAAACACACCGCACTGTCATTCGCTTTGCTCCACCGCTGATAATTACTGAAGAGCAAATTGATCTCGCAGTCAATGCGCTTAAACAAGTGCTTGTAGAAACGGAACAGGGCCAATAACAGACTCAACACCATGGTGTTTCAACTGTATTTCAAAGCGGGCCGTCGTGATGACTTGAATGGTGCTATCTACCAGCTTCCGTTTTTTGGGCCCTATGACTACTCCCGTGAATGGTTACAAAGGCTTTTGTACACTGTTCCATATAGAATATAAGCAAAAGAAAGTGCCCAAATTAACCCAATTCCAAAGGGAATAATGCTAACCATAACAATGATACATTGCAGGGCATACAATGCGCATAATCTCCAAAAGTTGGAGCGTGTTGCTGTAAATGATAATTTAATTGCTTCCCAAGGACCACTTGCTTGATCCAACACAAATGCTGCTGATAGGCTTATGCGTACTGTAATGTAAACAATCAGGATGATACTGACAACATATAATAAAACAGATAGAGTGAGTGAGGTAGGTGTGGCAACAGAAGAGTTTGTAATAAGTATTCCACTGATTAGAATACCGAGAATAAGTAGGTGTAATATTAAAAGCCCAAAGATTCGAATGGCAATTTTGCTATTAAATGAATGGCGTATCATGCGGTAAGAAATAGGTAAATCTTGGGCATGTTTGATACCAATATACACCACGCCCATTTGCAGAAAATATCCAATAAATTGAGTAACGACATCAAAAGCAGGTTCAATTGTTGGGAGATAGAGCATCAAGAGACTGTCTAAAAAGGTTAAGCAAAGCATAATAGCCAGCATGATACCGAGAGCAGCCCATATACTGGCTTTGGCACCGTAGGTTTTATGCCAAGCAATACGAATCGTTTCACTGATAGGCAGGAGATAGCGATTGTTAGTCATATTGATAGCCTTTAAGTTATTTCTCACCAGAAAGCCATTGAGGATCAACTTCAAATTCAGCAGCAATTTTTTGCAAGGTATCTTGGTCTGGAAGTAAATGCCCTTCAAGCAAACTCCATGCTTGCTGCTTGGGAATATCAATCATCTTGCTTAGGATAACTGCCCGCTCGCGAATTGAAGTTGGTGCTTCTGTTTCGTCCAGACAGTGACTTAATCTCTCGGAAAAGAGCTTTGCACTCTGCGGCACGACTTCCTCCATTGGTATCGGCTTAATTTGAGTATACTGAGAGACTATACAGTCGGCAATAATGAATAACCCTTTATGGGTAATCTAATATCAACAGATCCTAGTCTTTATGGCTATAAAATTTCGCGGCAACTAGTGTATTACGCAGCAAAACAGCGACAGTCATGGGACCAACTCCTCCTGGTACAGGTGTGATCCACGCAGCTCTTTCAACAGCTCCCGCAAATTCTATATCACCAGTAATGGTGCCGTTGTTCAGTCTAATGATCCCAACATCAATGACAGTTGATCCCTCTTTAATCCATTGACTGTCGATGATGCCAGGTTTGCCAATAGCGGAGATTAGTATGTCTGCTTGCTTGATATAATAATCCAGATCATGAGTAAAGCGATGACATACCGTTACGGTGGAGCCAGCAATCAATAGCTCAAATGCCATCGGCCGGCCAACAATGTTAGATGCTCCAACAATGACAGCATGTTTTCCTTTGTATTGCTGATGAATATGATCTAGCAACAGCATGATACCATAAGGTGTGCATGGCCGAAGCAGTGGCCTACGTTGTGCAAGACGGCCGAAGTTATAAGGGTGAAACCCATCCACGTCTTTATGTGGATCGATGTATTCTAAAATTTTGTTGGTGTGTATATGTTTAGGAAGCGGAAGTTGTAATAAGATGCCATCCACATTGCTATCATGATTCAATGTACTAATGAGGTCAATTAATTGTGTTTCTTGAATATCTCCAGCAAGAGCATGATAAAAAGATTGAATACCGACTTGTTCACAAGCTTCACGCTTATTTTTGACATAAAGACTAGAGGCGGGGTCCTCGCCCACTAAAATGACAGCGAGCCCTGGTGGTCTATATCCAGCAGCTAGCTTTTCTTGGATCGTTTTGCTTATTTCTAGTTTGAGTTGTGTAGCGACGGCTTTGCCATCAATCATTTGTGCTGTCATGAAATTATTTTTACTCTAATTATTTAATGGTTGAACAGAAACCGCTACTGTAGCATACCATACTATACGATAAGACCATTGACGATCCTAGTGTCACTGAGTATCATCCGAACTCTAATTTTTGCGTTGTTATTATTAGGTTACATTCGGGGTATAGCGCAGTCTGGTAGCGCGCCTGCTTTGGGAGCAGGATGTCGGGGGTTCAAATCCCTCTACCCCGAGGAATTTAGTTGTCGTATCTCTGACCTGCTGTCATTTGTCATTGAGGATGCGCCCGTAGCTCAGTAGGATAGAGCATCGGCCTTCTAAGCCGAGGGTGGCAGGTTCGAGTCCTGCCGGGCGCGATAAAAAGTAATTATCCCTTGGAAACATAAGGGATTAGAGAGGAATGGTGGACGTAGCTCAGCTGGTAGAGCCCCGGATTGTGATTCCGGTTGTCGCGGGTTCGATCCCCGTCGTTCACCCCAGTCATGTGTGTTGAGTCCATGTAGCAACATGGATAGTTATTAAGTGTTGGGCCGCTAGCTCAGTTGGTAGAGCAGATGACTCTTAATCATCGGGTCGTAGGTTCGATCCCTACGCGGCCCACCAAATAAATCGGGTCTTTCGGGTCTTTCGGGTCATTCCCATTTGATGGGGCACACCATTTACGAACACAGCGCTCTAACACGCAGTCTATAGTTTGGGTCTTGAAAGCTGTGCTTTTTGCTATTTTGCACATGTTGAAATAATCCTTTGCAGAATGATTGCCATTTGTAATTTTTAATTGAAATAACGTTGGCAGCAAATTATTTGGCTTTTTGGTATAGTGTTTCGGCATTTAGTCAATCAAATAAACACCATTATTATAAATTATTTTCAAATAATAGTTTCAACTTGTAATTTAATAGGTTTTGTATCAATTGCTCTGATAATTCGACATCTGCCATGTCCAGGATTGACGACATACTCACTTTCTACAATTCCTACGGATTCAAGTAGCTGAACGTCTTTATCAATAGCTGATCTGCTGCGATGTAGTTTGTGTGCTAATTTTGAAATGGAATCAGGCTTTTTTCTAATGGCAGCAAGTAGAGTCAATTTTGTTTCTGTGAGAAATTTAATCAAATCATTTGGATCTTCAAAGCTGATGATTCTTCTTGGGTGTAATGACTCGCCTTTATCCAGAAGCTTGGCGGTTTTTTTGCCGCGCGCAAAAAAATTTTCCAAGGATTCAGTTTTAACTGTAAATACAATCTCATCACTTTTTTCTGACTTTTTCATGTAGCACCTCAAATTCTTGCTGAAAACGTTCTTCTATATCTGTGAAACTTATAAAGTTTACTGGTTCGACTGTGCCCATATAATGTCTATGATGGTAACCGTGAGCATTATCATAGCCAAGTACTCGACCGTTATCTCCATGATGCAAGTGATGGTTGATATAGGCTAACCTATACTTTGTTATCCGTCCTTTATCGTCACACCCTATCTGTCTTCTTAAAATTCCATTGCCTTTTGATTTGTGAAGTGTAAAAGAATCATCTTCAATAAGCTTTTCAGTTTTGCTTTTTTTGTTATTCTTGTCACTTTTTTTCATCATAGTCCTGAATAGCTAAAGTATAACACAGATGTCATAAATTGAATACATCTGATATTATTGTCAAACATCTTGTTATATTTCAATACATATAGAGAAATAATAGACTTATATATTTGTGTGAGTACTGTCACGTTTTTGTAACGTGACAAGGTCGGTTTACCACTATTTAGGTAGGTGTAGATCAGTTTGTGTATGGCTAAAGCATTTTAAGACTATGATTTAATATATGATATTGTTTCGACTAAGTAGACTCTTAATCATGCGTGTTCGTTGTTTGTGTGTTTTTTAAGGATCAACATTGGGATCGGGTTGTTTGGGTCAAATTGTCGTAGATTTTTAGGAATTGAGATCTGGACTACAAGGTAGTTGTTCTTGATATGGAATGCTATCAGGCTTTCTTACTGGTTGAGATAGTTTTTGATGGCTTGTAATCATATGTAGCTTTATTTGAAGAAGATGGCTTATTAATAAAAAATTATTTATTACAATATAGTATAAATCTTATATTCTTAATCGTTAAGATATAAAGCGGAAATCAAAAAATAATGATAATTATCAAGAAATCATTGCTCAACTAGAAAGAACTTATGAAGATTATCAGATATTTTCTCAGAAGTTTAGAGTAAGGCTTTTTCTAAATTATTTTAAGAAAATAAATGAGAAACGATGTAGATAAGAACTAGCAGACCAAATGGAACACCTAATAACCATGCAATTATATATTTACCCATTATGTAGTGCCTTTATTTTAATCTTAAATATCATTATAGCAAACTCTTCACTTAATATATTAAGTGATCAAGTTAATTGTCGTAACTCGTTGAAACTGACATAAGTGATCAAGTTAATGTAAACATAGATAATATCAAAGAAGAGAGTGAAATTATGAATTATGAATGATCAATTTGAGCCAGATAAAAGAATAAAATAACCTATGAGTTAGAATGCCGACATGCATATAAAAATGTTATTTTACGAAAAATTTTTTCTTAGCAAAAATAGGCATTTTCAGCTTAATTGGCTAGGATGACAAAGGAATCTCAATCCATTATAGTTTCTGCTGCAGAAACTATAATGGATTAATACTACAAGGAGATAACTTAATGCTCTCATTTTTTCGTGAAACGCCGCCGTCCACTCCTTTTGAGGCTTGTCCTACTTTCCAAAAAATCCGTCCTTTACTATCATCCTTATTTGCAAAGGAAGTAGAATTAAAAAACGCAGCTGCTCAACCAGGTAAAAACGTTCTTTCTCGTCAAAAACACATGGTTATTTCTGACTTATGCGAAAATATTCGGCAATTTCAGCATGATTTTAATCAAACGTCGAAGGAAAGCAATGCTGATACTGCTAAGAGCATCATAATATTTGCAAATAAATTAGGGATAGTAATTAATGAAATACTTGCTGAGGAGGGTGACATACTTGGTCAACACCGAGATGTTAAAAAACGAGCGATGGGTAGAAAAGTCATTGATGTGGGAACACACGCTGCTGTTATTGCTCCTGGTGCTATCATGGGGTCACCGGTTATCGCGGCTTCGATGGCGGTTGGAGCAGTCACAGGGGGCACGTCCTTTATTACAACACCTATTCAACGTGGCCTGTATTATGCAACAGGCTTAAGCCATAAAAAACCAAAAAGTATAGAATTATTAAACTCTTTAGCACTTGCAATAGAAGAGATAGTTCAAAATGTTAAGTTGGAATCAGCTCACGCAGTGAAAGAGACAATTGACGAATGGGTTAGCAAGGAGTCAAATTTTCAGCTAAATAGTCAATAACGACAATTTTCTAAGAAATGAAAAATATATTACTAAATAATCATAAAGCCAATTTATCAATGTAAAAAATATCTCTAACGTCAACGCTATTGAGGGCGTTCATCAAACTGTGTCAGCGTAAAGTTATCTCAGCTCTAAATTTAAGCGTCTGTTAAAATAAATCTGGAGCTGAGATACTTCAGCATTGCATTTTACCGTGCCATTAGAAGCTCTAATAATTATCGGTCCTATGATAGCGATGAACTATACTTCATTAAAAGAGCGATTTTAAAATAGTGTACAAA
>JAHCAO010000010.1 GCA_019634835.1 Gammaproteobacteria bacterium | reverse complement strand
CATAAAGCCTTTTTAGTCTTTTCCTGATACAAACGTAAATTATTTTGCAGATGGAGCACCTCAGGATGTGCTTTCAACGCCAATAAAGTTGCAGATTCACCTAATTCACATTGATCCATATACCAGGCGCAGCGGCTCATAATTTCATATCGGACATAATCATACATTTCTTTTTCTATGAATAAAACATCATGCTGGGGATAGGGAATATCGTAAGCATGACGCGCAAACAAATAACAAGTTGGAATATTATCTGGCCAATAATGGTCAGCGATTTTAATCAGTGGTTCAATACGTCTTGGACGACAAGCATAAGCTTTCAGATAATACTCCATGGCAATAGACCATGGAGTATTATGGTTACTTTTATGCATTTCTTCTGCTAAGCAACCCAGGCGGAATAATGTAATAAAATTTTCCTCGTCCCATCCATTCAATCTTTCACGCACTTGATAAAATGTATATGCTTTCTCAATCTCACCCAAGCAATGATAAGTTTGTGCCAAGTAAAAAACCGTTCGCGGATCATCTGGTGTTTCATGATAGCTCTTCAATAATAATTCAGCATCCCGCCGCCAGCGCTGCTTACTTTTTTCAACTCCTCGTGAAGAAGACTTTACCTCAACATAAACAGATCCTGGTATTTGTACAAAAGTAAATATCTCCGGAACTTCATGCACCACGCCTTTAAATCTAATCCGAGCAGACGCGCGAAATAGACGCGCAGTTGTGAAATCAAGCGATGACATCTTAATTTTTATCAAATAAAGCGGAGTGTGATTATTTTTTTCTTGCTCACAAAACGTAAGTAACTCATTTACATGATGCAAGCACCATTCAGCGTCAAGCATTAAAATAAATTTAGTTTCAGGATAGTACTGTTCAGTCAACTCCAGCGCACGATTTCTTGAGATGGCGAAATCAACGAAAGGTTCCTGATATATACAGCCTTCAATCCCATGACGAGAAAAAAAATCCTGTGTCACTTGTACAGTATCGTCGGTTGAACCTGTATCCAATATAATAATATGTCGAATACCACCTGATACCAGAGGCAACAACGTTTCTTCTATCACGTGTGCCTCATTTTTTATCATTAAAACAGCTGCTAATAACATACAAAAATTCAGCGATAAATCTTATTAAGACCAGGTGATAGAGTCAATGATTGGGGTAGACGTTACTGGTGAATTGGCGCTATTAACATTGACCATTGCACAAATGACATAAAAATTCCTACCAGGATATTTATAATTTAAAGATGAAACCTGAGATAACGATTGAACATTTTTCGCAATAGTCTCACCACTTCCTACTCCATTTATCGCTGTGAAGACAGGTATTTGGGTGATATTGTTATTAATTGCACCATAAGCAGGTAATGTGTTGTCCCCACTTTCGTCCATTACAATGCAGCGAGTCGGGAAATGACCATCTAAGGTCTTCTTTATAGTAGGGCCTGGATTTGATGCGTTTGCCGGATTTAAACGCTTAATGTACACCGAAGCTGAAGTATCAGGCAAATCTCCTGCCCCTAAACGATATAAAATATGAACTTTACTATCCAAGCTATGAAACTCAGGGGACGTTGCAGAAGCTAAACACCCTGCCGGTAAACTATCAGGTGTTCCTGAGGCACAAACTAAATTCCAATCTGTTGCGGTTATTCCAACATTATTAACCTTAACACCCGTTACTCCTACCTGAGTTGATGAATTGAGTAAAACACCTGCTGGACCAGTAGGACCTGTTGGGCCGGTAGGGCCGGTAGGACCTGTCTCACCTGTTAAACCCGTGGGACCTGTTGGGCCGGTAGGGCCTGTCTCACCCGTCAAACCCGTGGGACCTGTTGGGCCAGTAGGGCCTGCCTCACCCGTCAAACCCGTAGGACCTGTTGCTCCCGTGGAACCTATCCCGCCTGTTGCTCCCATAGGGCCTGTCTCACCTGTTAAACCCGTGGGACCTGTTGAACCGGTAGGGCCTGCCTCACCCGTCAAACCCGTAGAACCTGTTGCTCCCGTGGAACCTATCCCGCCTGTTGCTCCCATAGGGCCTGTCTCACCTGTTAAACCCGTGGGACCTGTTGGACCGGTAGGGCCTGCCTCACCCGTCAAACCCGTGGGACCTGTTGGGCCAGTAGGGCCTGCCTCACCCGTCAAGCCCGTGGGACCTGTTGGGCCGGTAGGGCCTATCGCTCCCATTCCATTTGCAATCAAACAATTAACCACCATCCTTACCGCTTTGGCAGTAACAGGATGTTCCCCATTTGGAAACCCATTCAAACAGTCTTGCACATTGGCAGCATAAGCAGAATCAGTAACAAAAGCACTGAAGCATAATGTAGAAATCACATGTTTAGTTAATTTTGTTTTATTCATAATGCTACCATCCTTGTATTGACATAACTGTTAAAGATCAACTTCAAAGGAAACCATTCCTGCTTGCCAACTGGGTACATGATGCAAATTTGCTGTTCCCGTTGTAGGATCAACATTTGATAAAGTAGGAGATCGACCAAAAAATTGTTGATAACTCAATACAACACGTGTACGACAAGTCAGATCAAACCCTGCTCCAATCTGAGCTTCTGGCATTAGCTTAGACTCACTTGAGATCTCAACTAAGTCTGTCATCGTCCTAACATATACCGCACCCGCTTTAATTTGTAGAAAGAATGAGTTGTTAAAGTGATATTTCAATATCGCAAGAATATCAATGGGTGGTTTGATTGTTAAAAGTATAGGAGACGCAGAAGTGTATCCAAAGACTGCTGCAATATCGTTAGACAATTGCATACGATTCCCAGATTGAACGCCAAGTTCCCCTCCCCATAATACATTCTGGCTGAGATGTCCTAAAGAACCAACCGCAACTCTCCCCACAGAAGTCTCACCTGATCCTTGAGAACCATGCTTAAACCTACCGTAACCGGCAGTCAATGCTGCGTATGCTTGAGCAGGTAATTGTGTTATCTCAGCATAACTACAACTTGAAAAAACAAGAAGAATAAAAAAATAAAAAATCCTTTTCCTAAACATGACCATACATGGCTCCTTGCCTGATATTAAATATCCTCATTTTATTGAAGACACAACAGATTATAAGTCAATCTAATAAAATTTAACTAAAATTGCAATCTCTTCGCCTAATCCTACAGGTTTTGTTTATTCTGATATGAATCTAAGCTAAAACGCTGATGATCGGCACTCTTATTTTCACCTGGTGGACTTGAGCTACCTTTGTGATATGGGACACTTGGCATAACTGCCAATATACTTTGGCCAGCAATAGCTGATGATTGGTTTTTATTATAATAAAATGTGTCATCTACTATTCGTTTAAGGTTTGCGCACATCATATTAATAAAACCTTCCGTATTTACTTTTAAAAGACTTTGAGGATTCAAAGTAACTTTGTATTCATAAATAAAATGATTAATTAACATATCAATCTGTCGACGAAATATCTTAATATCCAAAGTAAATACATTCATGCAATAAAGTTTCCGCATGATAGGGAAAAGTAAAATTTCAGGAGCATCCTTTTTAATTTTCTCATCAGGAATATGTCGGCTTAAAAGCGTTCTGCAAAGCATCTCTATGTATCGATGAGAATTAATTTGAGGTACCGCATGATTCTTAAAAAAATCGAATAACTCATAATAAGCTGAATTTATTTTATTAGAAAAATCATCTCTTTTAACCTGACTAGTAAAATATATTTCCGCAGATTTCATTGCATCATGAAAGTTGGTAATCTTTATTAGATCATCGTATTTTTCAATCAACTTAAAAATACGAAAACAGTAGGACGTAGTTCCTGCCTCATCATTTGATTGCATACGAGGAGGGTGAAGAGAAAAATTCAGGTGCTCACAAGCCTCTTTAAATTCATCATTGGACAATACAGACAAGGCAAATAACATATTTTTTTCTGTTTGATCAAAGAAAACAGAGTTCATATCTATAGCCGGTATATCTTCCACTTCAGAAAACACCACCCGCCCTGACGTAAAAGGAATAAATTCGAAAGTCTTATAACCTATCCCTCTGACTGTAATATCAATCTTTATGTTCTGAATTATTAATTCAAGTTTGACATAAGCATTTATCTTAATACCCTTCCGCGGATGATTAGATTCAGTCGCTGTCGTTTGCAAAAAACCCTCTTGAGTTAACGTATTAATTACCACTTTGAACTGATCTAAATCATGCGTATCAATATACGCGTCAATATCATTGAAAGTAATATCTTTACAAACCTCAGGACGAGAATGGTATAAAAGTACGCCAAGACGTGTAGCAAAACTACCTGACAACGTTAGAGCAACGCCAAATTGACATAGCTGTTTACTGATCAAATAGAGTTTATTGATACAATCAAGGCAACGAGTACCCTGTAAAAACAATGAAACATTTTCGGCATGGCGTTGCATTTTTTTGTCTTTGGCACGCTGCTCAGCAATTTGTGCGGGGGTCGGCATGACTTGATAAGGTTCATCCTCATCTTTAACAGAAAGCATCGGTTGAGGCGGCGTACCATATTCCATTTTAGTTTTGACACTAGACTCCGCAGAAACAAATTGATTGGGCAGCACTATAACCTTTGCATCCATAACCTGAGCACTTTCTTCTTGCTGCTTCCTCTTATGCTCCGCCATTTTTTGACGAAGTAATTCTTTCTTCTCTTTCTTCCTTGCTTTTCTCTTTTCTCGTTTACCTGTATTCTCCTTGGCATTTTCTTTCTCACTCACATTCTGACCATCCACAGCAGCATCGCTGGTCTGGGGAGAGATATTCTCATTTTGTTCCAATATTTTATTTTTCTTATTATTTTCCATTCTTTCTGTACTAGCTTCTTTTCTTTTTTGTTTACTGACCTGATTCTGCAATCTACGGATTGCTTGATTATTTTTTTCTTTTCTTAAAAGCTCTTCCTTATTTTTTCTTTTTAACTCTTTCATTTGCTTTTGATTCTTTATTGAAAAATCATCATGCAATCTTCTCATTAAGTTATTGGCTGTAACGCAATAATAAGATGAAGAAATAAATTCATGATTGATGATTCTATTTAGGGTAGACAAGAAGCACATCATTTTATCGTAATCATCATGGTGATCAGATGTTATATATCCTATCAAATCCATCCATGTCTTATGTTTTTTTGGGCTAGATTGAAGCGCATCATGTACAACCCTAAGTAAATTATTAAAACATGTTTCCTCATCAAGACCGACTTTATCTCTTAGACTTTTATCGTGAAGAAATGACAAATAGATTTTCATTAAATAAATTTGACACAGGATAAAGTAACACGAAATATCCCCCTCTGTTGCTTCATTAATAAATGACTTCGCAGAGTTATAAGCTTTTATATATTCACACTCGCTCAAACTTTTATTTACTAATTCTAATCTGGGATGAGCAACAGCAAGAATAACAACATTTGAAACATTATTCGATTGCGTATCCACCTTAACATTATCCTGCTGCCATTGCTGGGAAAATAACATTATTTTTTCAAGAAGACCTTGATATTTTTGGGCGATGCTGTTTTCCCAATCTTCTTTGTTTTGCAATTGAGCCATGCTCATTGCATATTCTGCATATTGCTTATCCAGCAGATGTATATATGATTTTATCAATATAAGAACATATTTCACTTCACTATTAACACAGTAATCAATTCCTTCATCTAAAATGACCGGCAAAACCTTCTTACAATTAAGAGAAAAATGACACAGGTCATATAGGTAAAACGCTATGTCCAATGCCCCACTGTTAGATTTAGAGGAATCAAAATGCAATAATAACGTTCGGCTTTTCACTAGCACATGACTATAGTCATTTACACTATTTGCTTTATTGAATTCATGAAACAACAGAATAGAATCTTCCCATTTTTTTTGATCTGACCCTTCGAGTATCTTAGATTGTGCAAACGGTTCCCGATTCAGTGTCACTATGTCATTTAATAAATCTGCGCTTAAAGATAAAACCTCTTTATCCTTAGCCATATTCTCTTTCTTCAAATCCTTTTCCTTTCTCGTGAACAATGCCCAACTGGTAATAAAACCTATTTCACGATCTTCTGCTATTAGATCATCATAACACTCTCTAACTAAATTTAACGAATTTAAAGCTGCGATATTATTATTTTCTTGAACGAATGTAGAAGTTAATTCTTCTATTAATTTATTCCAAAATAAATGTTTCTCTTTACTTTCTTCTACACCCATTTCCATTATGTTATTCAACTCGAATCTCAAGTTCCCGCCATTGATTCGATTGTCATGCAACGTCTTCTTAAGCTCTAAATTCCCCCCTGAAGTCAACGTTGCGTGAAAGTAAATAATTAAAAAAACATATAAATAATAAAACTCCCCTATTCTACTTTTTAAATCACTTGGTTCTAATTTATCTGATGTAAAAAATTCATTGGCTTTTTGATAGGCCAAGAAATAATTTTTCTTTCGTATATTTTCTTGAATTTGGAATAAGCATTCTTCCGCTTCAGAAAGGCCTTTTGTTTCCGATACTTTTTCTTTTCCCGACGCTAAGCTGAACGAACTTAATTTATCTTTGAATTTCTTCACTGATTCCAAGATCATTGGATGACAACTATCTTTTAATAATTCTATATCATTCTCTGCATGAATTAATCTTTCCATCGTCGCATTATTAACACATATGTACACTCTTATTAACAACAGAACATGCTTGATATTGGAATTATTAACGTATGAAATAGCTTCACCCAATCTGGATATATTCCAATCAATCTCTTTTTTCTCAATCATGAGATTCAATAGCACATACACATAAAGTGCTTCATCACTCGCAGCTTGATTTGCTAGTTTAAAATTGTTCAACAACCACACTGATACGAAAGAAAATAAACTTTCATATTCTGATTGATGCTTAACTTCTAAAAATTGCTCCAGAAGGTTTTTTTTTCCATTCACTCGATTGCCTGAATTGGTAATACCCAACGATTGAGTGAGTTGTATCACTGCACTCATAAAATCTAAATTTTTCAACATAGGTATTTCTTTATTTTTATTTTTGCGTTGGCGCCCCTTTAAACGTGAATTTGACATGTTACTTACATTCCTCTATTTTGGTTGTCTCTCTTTAATTTTTAATTGGGAACAAACAAGCGAGCAGGGCTGAAACGGATGCCACTCAATTTATAACCAATTTTTATACACAATTTTAATGGACAATGCTACCATTCGACCTTTCCAACGTGGCTCGTCCATGTATACAATACAGGCTACTCAACCAAACCCTGCAGCAGTAAAAAATGGTCGTTTTGTGTCGTTAACCTGTTACGCGAAAGGGTACCAAAACACTCGCTCCTTTCATTTGTAACATTACATTGTTGCGTAAAAAAAATCCAAAACTTGATTTTATAGCCAAACACAAGATAGAATTTCTGTTCTTAATTTTAAAACTGCTACGATAAGCGACATGCAGTTTCAAGTAACTCCATATTAAACAAATAACCGAGATGAGAAAAAAATGTTTAGAAATTTACCACTATCAATCGCCAAAATATCTACAGTAAATAATAAAACATTGTCTTATGATGATAAGGTAATAGGCGAAGGATCAAATGCTTTTGTTTTTTCAGGCCAATATGATGGAAAGCCTGTAGCAATTAAAGTATCAAAACCTAAAGACAAAGAAAGCATTAAGAAAGAGCAGACCGTGTTAGAGAAGATAACTGCAATAAAGAAAAACCCTAATGATGGTAGCAATTATCTCACTCAGTATTATGGCGCTGATTATAGTACTGCCAATAAAAGACCTGCTTACATTGGCTTAATTCTAGAGTTTGCTGATAAAGGTTCATTAGATGATGTCATAAACGATAAAAATGATGCTCAAAAAACAAGTTTTGAGGAATGGGGGGTTCGCTATCGTTTCGCATTGCACATAGCAACAGGAATCGAGTTTTTGCATAGAAACAATATCATTCACTGCGATATTAAACCAGCTAATATATTAATTCGCAGCAATGCTGAAGGAGAGTCGGAAGCACTGATTGGTGATTTTGGTTATGCTCTAACAAATGGAAGTAAATCTTTCCTCCCCCCAGCTGGTTCAGCTTTATATTTCTCACCTGAATGCCTTAATGGTAAGTTTAATACGAAAGAATCTGATATCTTTAGCCTGGGTGTAACCTTTTTTGAAATGGCAGCACGCAGACCAATTTATTATTACGTTACGCAAACAGATTTTGATGTACTTTACACTCACGTTGTTGTTACAAACAAAAAAAGAGACGTTATTCCTTCCGATCCTCTTTGTCCTCCAATTTTTGCTAGTTGGATAAAACGGTGCTGGGAACACTTACCTAAGGACCGCCCAACATCTGATCAACTTTTGGATGCAATGAAAGCAAGAAAACCAATGAACCCAATAGAAACAACGGAAACAAACATCGATGACATTGCACCTCGAAAGAGAACAAATTCAATATAAGATACTATTAACATAGACTTACAGCGGTATCTGAATAGGCCCGTTCAGATACCGCTGTAAGCAGGGCAGCCTCATGTAATCTCACAAGCTGCCCCAGCTGATCAAGATAAAGTCAATTGGTCTTGAATAGCTTTCATCTCTTCAGCTTTTACCCTAGCCATGCCTTTAACATGTACCAAATCATCAAGCGACTTAAAGTCACCATGCTTTTTACGGTAAGAAATGATTGCTCTTGCTTTAGATACATTCATGCCCTTAACTTTTAAAAGATCTTTCGCAGAAGCTTTATTGATGTTCACTTTTGTTTCCACAGCTGAAATAGGTTCCGCAGAAGCAGCTGCTTGCATATTATTGCTTCTAGCTGCAACAGGAACAAGAGTCCTGGCTATACCTTGTGGATTTACAATATCACCAGCCAGTACTGGACCAGTAATAGTCATTGCTACGACAGCAGCAAGAAAAGTACGATGAAAAAACATGATATTCTCCTTATTATTAATTTACTTTTATTTCCAAATAGTTAAAATCCAAACCACGCCATTATACAAAAACTATAGGCGATGACTTGAAATTAAATTTGGTTGCTCTAACCCTAGAACAGGGATTACTGATAGGTGATCATTCACATTATTTATACAGATGATTAAGGTTTAAACCCCAACTCTCTTTTTTGAAAATATGAATGAAATCTGAGCTTATCTTAAGTCACTTTAAAAAATCAAGCCTCACTATTACTATTTTGTCTCGAAGCTTCTTTTTTCACTTTGATGAAATAAATGTCAGCAGACCCTAGCAAGCACATATTTTTTTTTGATAAACTCCGGACAATGTAAAAAATCAACGGTAGCGGCCACTCACAGGGTTCGTTACATTTCAAAAGGGACATACTGAATGTACGTAAGTTTATTACCCAACATTAAGCTGCAGCTCCTTGCTTTTTTCACAGCATTATTATTCAGCACCCCTGTGCTTGCTAATCCTATTATTCCTGTCCCCACCCGCCCACAACCACTCAGTTACGCGCCTGGCGCGCCTAACACACAAGGCACAGGATTTATTCTCATGGATGCCACTAGCGGCAAAATTCTAGCAGAAAAAAATTCTAATGAACGCGTGCCTCCCGCGAGCCTAACCAAATTAATGTCTTTATACATCATCTCGGACGCTATAAAAAATGGCCAGGTGAAGTTGGATGACAAAGTACATATCAGTGTTAAAGCTTGGAAGACAGAAGGTTCCCGCATGTTCGTAAAAGCCGGGGATGAGGTATCAGTTAGCGACTTACTTCAAGGCATTATTGTTGCATCAGGGAACGACGCTGCTGTCGCTATGGCTGAGCATATCGCCGGTACTGAGGAAGCATTCACAGCCATGATGAACCAACAAGCAAAATTATTAGGCATGAATAACAGCCATTTTACCGACAGTACAGGATTGCCTGATCCCGACCACTACTCCACCGCCCATGATCTTGCCATTTTAACTCAAGCCTACATCAAAAATTTTCCCGAAGAATATAGTCATTATTCAGAAAAATGGTTTGCTTATAACGGGATTAAACAGCCTAACCGTAACCGTTTATTATGGAGATACCAATACGCTGATGGTTTAAAAACTGGTCACACCAATGAAGCAGGATATTGTCTAGTGGCTTCTGCAAAAAAAGATGGCATGCGCTTAATTAGTGTAGTATTGGGTGAGCCTAACGATGCGGCAAGAACGGAAGACTCTATTCGGTTATTGAATTATGGTTTTCGGTTCTTCGAAACCCGTAAATTGTATGCTGCTAAAACACCTGTTCTTCACTCCCGCGTTTGGCAAGGTGAGAACATTGAAACACCTCTTGGCGTTCAAGACGACATGTATGTCACCGTTCCAACTGGACAATACAAAAAACTCGTTGCATCGTTAACCATCACTCATCCGCTAAAAGCCCCTATTATTAAAGGGCAACCCTATGGAACCGTTAATATCATCTTGAATGATCAAGTGGTCGCTAAAAAATCCTTGATAGCGTTAGAAAATAACCCTCGAGGTAATCTCTGGCGCCGTGCTTCAGATACTATTAGATACAATTTAAACAAATACTTTTCTAAAACTGAAGAAAAAGCAAATACAGGTTAGCATGACAGACAAATCAGACGTGAATGAATCACTGCTCAAATTCCCTTGTGACTTCACAATAAAAGTATTTGGCTTAAGATCAGATGAATTTGAAGCTGTTGTTTTTACCATCGTTAATAAACAAGTGCCTCATTTATCTGATCATGCTATACAGTCACGATTTAGTAAAAATGGTAAATACCAAGCACTGTCTATTACACTCCATATTGACTCCAAAGAACAATTAGATCGTATTTACCAAGATTTATCGTCTTCTCCACATGTATTAATGGCGCTATAGTGACATTTTGGCAAAACCTCAACACTGACGAGAAATAATCTTTATGATTGCCAACACATTAAACGTTCGGTGGCTAGGGAAGCAAGATTACACATCTTGTTGGCACGCTATGCAAGAATTTACCCACCATAGAAATGATGAAACAGCGGATGAAATCTGGCTGCTTGAACATCCTCCAGTGTTTACTCAAGGTCAGAATGGCAAAGTTGAACATATACTCAATCCCGGAAATATCCCCGTTGTGCAAACGGACCGCGGTGGTCAAGTCACTTATCATGGCCCTGGGCAGCTTATGGTCTACACTTTAATAGATCTCAAGCGCAAGCACTTAAATGTTCGCGAAGTAGTGACCATTCTTGAGCAATCCGTTATTGAATTACTCTCTGAATATAAAATTACTGCTCGCGCCAAATGTGAAGCGCCTGGCGTATATGTAGAAAACAAAAAAATTTGCTCTATTGGGCTGAGAATACGCCGCGGCTGCACTTATCATGGTGCTGCTTTTAACATTTTCATGGACTTAGAGCCTTTTACCCGTATCCATCCTTGTGGTTTCACTATGCTCGAAATGACACAATTTTCTGCGCTAGGAGGATTAAAAGATACCTTAGAAAGTGGACGTAAATTAGTAAATTATTTAATGAAAAATTTAGTGTATACTCACTGCATTTGGAACAAGTAAAATGGATACTAAACCCATAAATAATATAATGGCCAAACAGCGCGGTGCAGATAAGTTATCACGTATCCCCGTGAAAATTGAACCCACTGAAACTCCTTTACGCAAGCCAGATTGGATAAGAATTAAAATACCTGCTTCACCTGCAATTAGTGACCTTAAAAAGTTGCTCCGAGAAAACAATTTAGTGACTGTTTGTGAAGAAGCCGCCTGTCCTAATTTACCAGAATGTTTTACTCATGGGACGGCGACCTTTATGATTATGGGTGATAAATGCACCCGCCGCTGCAGTTTTTGCGATGTAGCACATGGCCGTCCAGATCCTCTTGACCCCAACGAACCTGCCCATCTTGCCAAGACAATTGCAAAAATGGGCCTACGCTATGTTGTCATTACTTCTGTTGACCGTGATGATTTACGTGATGGTGGTGCCAGCCACTTTGCTGCTTGTATTCAAGCCATTCGGGAAGCAAGTCCAACCATTAAAATTGAAATATTAGTTCCCGATTACCGGGGCCGGATGGGAGTAGCATTGGACATTACAGGCAAAGAGTTACCAGATGTTTTTAACCATAACATTGAAACGGTGCCCCGTCTCTACAAACAAGCACGGCCAGGATCTGACTACCTGCATTCCTTACAACTGCTACAAGAATTTAAAAACCGTTATCCCCACATCCCAACCAAATCTGGGATAATGTTGGGACTTGGCGAAACCAACGAAGAAATTGAACAAACCTTGCAAGATCTTCGATCTTATCACGTTGACATGGTAACACTAGGACAATACTTACAACCTAGCCGCTATCACATGCCAGTTGCACGTTATGTCACACCCGATGAGTTCAAACAATTTGGCGATATCGCCAAGCAACTTGGCTTTAAAAACATTGCAAGCGGCCCTCTCGTTAGATCTTCTTATCATGCTGACAAACAAGCTGCTGGAGAAGAGGTGACTTAATGTCGGACATTATCAGTCCATTATTACAATGGCTTAATGCCAATCCAGAATTAGCTGGCCTTGTTACCTTTATTATTTCAGCCAGTGAATCAGTCGCCATTATCGGTACTATTGTTCCAGGATCTATCATGATGACAGCATTAGGCACATTAGCTGGTGCAGGTGTCATTCCTTTATGGCCAACTATTTTTTGGGCTATCATAGGCGCCATTGTTGGCGATGGTATTAGTTACTGGTTAGGACATTACTTTAAAGACAGACTAAAAGTAATCTGGCCATTTCGGAACTATCCTGGACTCATTGAATCAGGAGAAGTTTTTTTTCATAAATATGGTGCGATGAGTGTTTTCATCGGCCGCTATGTAGGCCCTGTGCGTGCATTAGTTCCGCTAGTTGCAGGCATGTTAGGCATGAAACCATTGCCATTTACCATTGCTAACGTTCTGTCTGCCATTGGTTGGGCCCCTGCTTATATGCTACCGGGTATTTTGCTGGGTGCAGCCTCATTAGAGCTTCCACCCGATATCGCTGTTCATGTTATGCTGGTTTTACTGTTGATCACTTTGTTCATCTTGTTATGTTTATGGCTGCTGTATAAGCTACTGATGCTATACCATAATCAAACAGATCAACTACAAAATTGGATTTGGCAATATTTAAAGAAATCGCGTGCTTTATTTCCTATCACTGTATTGTTAAAGCATCACGATCCACATAAAACACACGGACAATTAAACTTAGTATTCTATTTTCTCTTCACTACTTTTCTGTTCTTTTGTCTCGTCATTTATGTAAAAGCACATGGTGCTCCTAACTTAATGGTCAATGATGCTTTATACCACCTCTTTCGCGGCATACGAACCAAAAGTTTAGACGACATCATGATAAATATTACTTTGCTTGGTCAAAAACAAGTCATACTACCTGTTGTTCTTGTTATATTTGCATGGCTAATCACTTGGAAACGATGGCGTGCAGCATTTCATGCGCTTGCTCTAGGTATTTTGGCTGCTGGTAGTGTCTATATATTAAAACATCTTATCCAATCATCCCGTCCATGGGGAATTTTCTTTAATGCCGAAACCTATTCCATGCCAAGTGGGCATACTACTATAGCCACCACGTTGTTTATGGGACTCGCATTTCTTATTGCCAGCGCCGTACGCCCAAAATATCGCTGGCCAATCTACACTTGCGGTATTTTCATTTCTTTTATGGTAGGGGTTTCCCGTCTTTATTTAGGAGCACATTGGTTTACCGATGTATTAGCTGCTTGGCTATTAGCATCTGCGGTGTTAATGCTAGTCATTATTTCTTATGAGCGCCGCCTTGAAAAACCTGTTAACCCCATCGGTATTGTATTCATCACGCTAGCATCGTTTGCTATTACATACGGTTTTTTTCATCATTATCATTTTGATCATCTCAAAATTAATTATGCAAAAATCAATTGGCCTCCAGCAAAAGTGACAATGAGTGAATGGTGGATGAAAAATAACAGTCTGCCTGCCTATCAGGTAAGTCTATTCGGCTTTCCAAGCCAAGCCATCAACATAGTATGGGCTGGTAATATTAGTAGGATCCGGGAAACATTGGAAAGTGAAGGATGGGTAAATCCACCAGCGCGCGACTGGGTCAGTACGTTACATCGTGTCGCTGATGTGAAAAGTACACAATACCTATCGATGATCTCGCACCAATATTTGGATAAACGGCCTGAACTCATTCTTGTCCGACATGTGAATGGACTAAAGGGATTAATCGTGTTACGTCTATGGGACTCCAATCGAATCATTAAAGAAAATGGCTCTATTTTATGGGTGGGAACCGTTGGAACCATACCACGTTCGTACAGTTGGTTGTATAAATCTCATCGTACTACCTTTGATATTCATCCTGATTATATTTTTCCACTTCAAACAAAAGCTGACCTGTGGGAATGGAAAATCATTACGATGGATCCGCCAGCAGAAGCTAACAAAGTTATTAATCAGAAAATTTTGTTAATTAGAGAAAAATAGGAACCATTTATGTCAGACGCATTGATTCAGTTAGGTCTATTTACTGCAAAATCTTTAATCATCGCAACATTGATTCTAGCTGTCTTGATTGTTTTTTTTATGCTCATAGCAAAAAGCAAGGAAAAAACAAAAGGGCACCTAATCATCAAAAGCTTAAATAATAAATATGATGAAGCAAAAGAAATATTACTGACTGCAACTTTGAATAAAAAACAATTTAAGCAATTTCTAAAAAACAAAAAATTAGAGGAAAAAGCTAAACAAAAAATAGAGCAAAAACCAAAAAATATTTATGTATTAAATTTTCATGGTGATATTAAAGCGACTGCAGTCTCTTCCTTAACAGAAGAAATCACCGCTGTACTGAATGTAGCAACGCCTTCAGACGAAGTTGTTGTACGCTTAGAAAGTGCTGGTGGGATTGTTCATGGTTATGGGTTAGCTGCAGCCCAATTATTACGAATCCGAGCAAAACAAATACCTCTTACCATTGCCATTGATAAAATTGCAGCAAGTGGTGGGTACATGATGGCATGTGTAGCAAACAGAATTCTCGCAGCACCTTTTGCAATCATCGGGTCCATTGGTGTCATTGTTCAACTCCCCAATTTTCATCGTGTATTAAAGGATAAACATATCGATTTTGAGCAAATTACCGCAGGTGAATTTAAGCGTACTATTACCGTATTTGGTGAAAATACGAAAGAAGGCAGGGAAAAATTGCAGCATGAAATTGAAGACATACATGATCTCTTTAAAAATCTAATCAGCGAGCATCGTCAACAAGTTGAAATACAAAAAGTCGCCACCGGTGAGCACTGGTTAGGCCAGCAAGCCATTGGATTAAAGTTAATTGATGAAATAAAAACAAGTGATGATTATCTTTTTGAACGCAGCAAAGATGCTAATCTTTATGAAATTTGCTACGAAACAAGAAAGTCATTGTTAAACCGGTTGTCCACTTCAGCTAATATCATGTACGATAAATTTTTTGGATATCGTTTGTAGGGAAATAGTGATGTCATTGTCGCACCGTACCACTTTACTGATTTTTTTATGGATTAGCCTTTTACAGATAAATACAGCCGTGGCTGCTAACAGCCCCTCCTTTGCCTCTGCTGAACATGTTGCCATTGGTAACAGTATCAATCTATATTTTTCAAACAATAGCCCAGGACAAGCAGGCGTTCCGCTACTGCTCCCCAATGGCCTTCATTTAACCTACGGTGATATTGTTTCAAGCGGTGATTTTTATGAACTCCCTAATCAACCTATTTCTCAAGCAAACTCAGAAACCGAACGTAGAGCACGATTTCTTGCTGCGTTTAGCTCATTAGCAATCGATCCGAATGTAATTTCTGAAGCAACGCAAATAATGGATATTATACGCTCTGAAGAAAAAACATTGAGTGATGGGCTGAAGCGTGGAGAAAAACCGGAAGATATTTATAATAAAATAGGCCATGAATACGATAGGCAATTCAATTGTATTACGGGTGGCGGCTGCTCTTCTACTGCTTGGTGGCTAGAACCAGGCCGGTATCTTACGTTAGCCACTACTGATTATGATCATTTTGGCGACAATGCTTGGATTACCTATAAAACAGGCCACCAAATTGCACTGGAACAAGCTATTCATGCGCATGAAACAAAAGATTTAAAAAAGTTAGAACTTGCGTATGCAATGAATGCATTTGCGTGCCACTTTCTGACGGATCGATTTGCATCAGGGCACATGCGTACACCACGCGTAGAACTACCGAGGGAAGTGACGCCCAATGTCATTGGGTCACTTTTGTCGAACTATATGCATAATGAAGAAAATGTCTCTAGCTTACATGTGCACAATCTCCGTGGCGATCGTTGGATTGCCTATGGCGATAGGTCATATTTCAATCCACAAGCCAATGATCATCGCAAAATATTGCTAGAAGCCGTGCAAGATTCAGCCGATCAAATCTTTTCTGCTTTTCAACAAGGCTCGCTGCCAATGCATGATAATGTTTATGCACTGATTCCTCAGCCTGATGAGAATGCCAGTACAATGAGCTTAGACATAGCGCCATTGTTCTATTGGAACGATGAAACAAAGAAATTAATGCGCAGAAGCGATATGTCTAATCCCTACGACAACCATTGGACCAGCGATTGGTGGGGATGGAGCACACTGGTTGAATTAGAACGAGAAAGAGGTGGTCTATCTAATGAATCACAAGCCTTACTTGCTCAGTCAACACTCGCAGAAAACGCTATACAAGATGGATTGATTATAAACAAAGATATTATTGCTTTTATTAAGAAAAAATAAATACTCCTATGTAGAGGATCTATCCATATTCCGACAAGAAAATTACGGCGATAATGAGAAAAAATTTGTAGATGAAGTAATCAAAAATTTGATTAAAGACATTGATGCCTATATTTTAGAAACAGAAAGTAAAATCACGAAATTACGCGAACAAAAAGCCAATCTTGACAAGCAAACAAAGCAAGCAATAGATAACATGGCTAAAGATCTGGCATCAAGCCTATTAGGTACTATAAAGCACGGTTTTTATTCCAAGGTAGATTTTAACGAGGTGCTAGCCACGTATAAAATCAAAATCACAAAAAATCTTAAATCTAGTATTCTTGAACTGATAACAGATGCACCAACAAAAGAAGTTAAACCACTAGATCTTCTTAAGGGAGTTTCTTTTTTTCTCATATTGGCAGAAAACCAAAATCGAACCATTACTAGTGAATTCATCATTGGAACGTCTGGCGAATTAGGAAAAATATTGGAACGATATCTGAGTTCCATTAAAGACAGATATCCTAAAATCTTAGAGGAGACGACTCTTTTATATAAAAATTTATAATTTTAAACTGGAATAGATGAATCTTTAATTGAAAATGATTCACCATTTTGATGTTACTTATCGTTCACGAGGGTAGTCATAGGGCCTCATGAACGAAAGTAATAGTACATCGATTAACAAAAAGTTATTTTGGACAAAGATAACTTATTTAACACAATGTTATTACGAAGAACAGACTCTTACTGTCATCCCTGAGCGAAGAATCTCCTTTTGCATATCAGAAAATCCTTCGAGCGAAAAACAACGCTTTCAGGATAACAAAAAAGTTCGCAGCATGACAATTATCTTTAATTTTTCTTATAAAAAATATGATAAACTTGATCTGTTTTTGGCACTGCTGCAGATACATCGAAGCCTTTTTCCTTTACTAATTTTCGTTCTTTACAAGTTCCAACCAATGCTTGTATTAAATTGTGAACATATTTTTGTAAAGAAAGATGTGGTTTATTCGTTTGCTGCGCATTAAAATCGAGAGAGAAAGTGAAATCATCCGTAACAATAGTGTATTCTATTTTAGTAGCAATATGCGTATTCGGAATTAAATTTGCTTTAATTTGTAATTTAAAACCATCAGAATATTGTTGCGCTAAGAACTTTATTTCTTGCTCAATAGCCATCATTTCCGTATTTGAATGATCAGTGCCGCATACTAAATTTTTTTCATCTTGCGAATCTGAGCCCAGGATAGAATAAGCCACTAAATGCAACCATTCCCAGTTGTAGTTTTTTTCAAATAAAGTGGTTTGTGCATACTTTGTTGCACTGCCTTTTTTTGCATTGACACCTTCTTTTACCATCACAGAATTTTGACTACAAATCCGAGTCCCACAGTTATCTTTAATTTCCTTTAGTGTTTTTTTCAGCTCGTCCAGTTTAATTGTGATTTCTTGTGTTTTTTCCGTTACAGTACATTGCTTTATATCTTGAGATGTTTCATCTTTTTCAATACTGAATTTCAATGGTAATTTTTTAATAGGTGATATTGGATTATTCGCTGGAATATTTGAAAAAAATCGCATCCCACCTATTTTACTGCTACAAGTCATTTCTGTTTTAGATGGTGTAACAGTTTTGACTTTTGTTGGCGAACCATTTTTTGAACGTTCTGTAATCGTGATATTTCTATGAGTTGGGATATTATTATTGTTAGACTCAATAAATTTTTTTTGAAATACAGCTTTAGAATCCGGACTCCCATCAACCATTTTTTCTTCAATTACGCACGAAGTTTTTACCGTAATTGTTTCCCCCGTAGGGCTCGTAATGGTTTGCTGTGTTTGTGAACGCATTGCTGCTTTATTTAAATTTGTATTCTCTTTATTCGGATTTGTTTTTCTTTTTTTGGATGGATCCCTTCTGGGATGATAAGCACCATCAACATTCTTACGCTTTTTAGGGCGAGAACCACTCATTCGTCTTGACCTCTTTATTATTGATCGATCATTATATAGTAAGCTGTCAAAGCTCTCAACAGGTTGATGGAAGATTTTTTTTATAAAAATCATATAATTATTTTTCCAAATCAGTGTTGTTGGCTTTTAGTTGGGATTTATTTTTAATTTTGTAAGATAAATAAAATAGCGTTTTAATAGTTAAGTATTCTGATCCTTTTTATAATAGTAAGGGATGGTTAGAATTATTGATATTGATTCCGTAAAATTATTTCTTTCGGTAAATGAAAAGCATTTATCTGCTACACTTAGTAAAAATATTTTAGAAGAAGCTGAGAAACTAATTTTTGATACAAATAAAATTTATTTTGTAAATAGTAGACTGACAACGTTTGCTAATACCAAGGAAAAATTATCTTTGGAAAAATTACAAACTGCAAAGCGCTGGATTGAGCATTTTCTTAATCCTGCTAAAGGTATGGATTTTTTACCGCTTGTGTTTAGCGATATTTTTAGAATTATCTTACCCTATGAAAAAAGAGAGAAACATTCTGCTTCACAACTATATAAATCATTAGATGAAGATGGTGTTCTTATTTCACCATTAAAAGAGCAAATTGGTGAATCTTATAAAAAATATCATGATCTTGTATCGGTTTGTAACATATTATCGGGTGTGCCAGGAAAATGGGAAAAATTAACTCATGAACCAGAAGTATTAGGTAGCAAATGGGATGTGTTATACGATCATATGAAATGTTAAAACCTAGTATAAATACAATATCATTGTCTTTACAGTGATTCAAAGAAGAGCATATGGATTTCGAAACTTTGAAAATTATAGGTTACGAGTTAAAGTGTTGTGTAGTTAGGTGAGTGCCCCCTCAATTGGGAAAGAGCCCGTTAAAGTACCGTGTTCTTAAACTGGTGTCCCCCTGAATTGGGAATAACCCAGATTAACCTGGCGTCCCCAAGGGGATTCGAACCCCTGTTACCGCCGTGAAAGGGCGATGTCCTAGGCCTCTAGACGATGGGGACGTTAAACGTCACATTTGGAGCTAGCCGGGATCGAACCGGCGACCTCTTGCATGCCATGCAAGCGCTCTCCCAGCTGAGCTATAGCCCCTTAACTTCTGAGAGAGACGCGATTCTATTGAAGCAAGTGGGGTGTTGTCAACATAAGAAAGCTATTCAACCGTTGAATCACTTGTTCTCGACCTATTAATACCATCGTCATATCAATAGGAGGTGACACTGTACCACCCGTTATTGCAACACGGATAGGCTGAGCTAACTTACCAAGCTTAAGACCATGTATTTCTGCTGTACTCGCTAATACTTCATGAATTAGTTCTTTGCTCCATACTGACAATTTTTCCAGCCGACTTTTTACCATCATCAATGCAGGCATGATCTCAGGAGAAAAATGCGATTTCATTTCATCGGAAAGTCGCACTGATTCATAAAAATAACGACTACGCTCCGCCATTTCGCGCAATGTTTTAGTTCGTTCTGCTTGTGCTCGAACAATTTCTGTCAATGGCGGCCCATGCTCCGTATGAATACCCAACTGCTCCATATGCCATGCAAGCTCTTTAGCAACATGCTCAGGATCACTGGTCTTCATATAATGCTGATTCAGCCAAATTAATTTTTCCTGGCTAAATGCTGCTGGCGCGCGGTTAATATTTTTTATCTCGAATAAATCAATTAATTCGTTGATAGAAAAAATTTCTTGGTCACCATGCGACCAGCCCAACCGCACTAAATAATTTAACAATGCCTCCGGTAGAAAACCATCCTCACGATATTGTAATACACTCACTGCGCCATGACGCTTGGACAAGCGTTTACCATCACAGCCTAAAATCATAGGAACATGTGAATAAAGCGGCGGTGTTGCGCCTAGTGCACACAATATATTAATCTGCCTAGGGGTATTATTAATGTGATCATCGCCGCGAATCACGTGTGTAATTTTCATGTCCCAATCATCAACAACAACCGTAAAATTATACGTTGGCGTGCCATCACTGCGGGCAATAATTAAATCATCTAGTTCACTATTAGCAAAGCTTAATCTACCTCGAATCAAATCATTAAACTCAACCATCCCATCCAATGGGTTTTTAAATCGAATTACACATGGGCCTTCACGTGGTTCCATGAGGTTGCGGCACGTACCATCGTAGCGCGGCTTTTCTTTACGCGCCATCTGGTTCTCGCGTAATTGCTCCAAACGCTCTTTTGAGCAATAACAACGATAAGCTGTGCCACTATTCAACATTTGTTGTATCACTTCACGATAACGATCAAAGCGCTGGGTTTGATAATAAGGGCCTTCATCATAATGAAGATTTAACCAGGCCATTCCATCAAGAATAGCTTGTACGGATTCCGGCGTTGACCGCTCCAAATCAGTATCTTCAATCCTAAGGATGAACGTACCCTTAGTCTTTCTGGCATAAAGCCAGCAATATAATGCAGTGCGTGCTCCACCAATATGTAAATATCCGGTTGGGCTGGGTGCAAACCGCGTACGAACAGTAGCCATGTATTTACCTTTATCAATATCGACAAGCTGTATAACTTAACTGGAGTCTCGCTAAAGAACGCGGAAACTCTTTTCCTATTTTGATGCACTGCAAAAGCCAAGCTTTTGCTCGCACCAAAAGGAGAGAATCGCGATCCTCCCCCTTTGTATTCCCCATCACGTAAGATCAGCAGGAACCGCTGATAGCTTAACTATTTTTTAGGCGTTTAGCATTAACATTAGGTGATGAAATGAGATCGGGATCCTCTGCCATGAGCAGATGGTTGGGAAAGACACGTTGTAGTGAATACTGATACTATCTTCATAACCATCAGAAATATATAAAATCATGATAATGGTAGATTGAACCCGTTTTACTGCATCACGCAAAGCTTTTACCAATTCATCCGTGAATCAGATCAGTATTCTTGCACAGCCGCTAAAGCCAAGCCCTAAAGAGTAGAAGATTTTGTCCTATTCAGTGTTTCATGACTTGCTGTACCAGACGTCAGAATCGCTGTATCACATAAGCCTTTATTCGCCAATAATACTTTCATCACTTCAGCGTAACCTTCCCGTGTTACGAGAGACAACAAGGTAATACCGCCCTCATTCATTTGGTCCAGCTTTGCTCTTGAATATTCTAGTAATTCCCTCACAATTTCCATATGGCCACTATATGCAGCAGCAATCAATGGCGTACCACCAAATCCGTTAGGCTGATCGACAGCAATATCTTCGTGTTTCAATAGTGTTTTTACAACGGCTAAATGACCAGCTCCTGCTGCAACATACAACAAAGTATCGCCAGCGCTATCCGTTTGGTTTATTTGTCCCGCCTTAAGATAGGGTAGTAATTTTTCTACGACTTTTGCATGACCTCTGTGTACTGCTAATTGTAATGCGGTACCCCTCTTGGTTCTTTGATCTATATCGATACCTTCTTTTCTTAGCAACACTTCCACAACACTCACATGACCATTGCGTGCCGCAATTTGCAACGGGTTTAATAATGCAGTGAACCACAAAGAGCCATAAGCTCTCTTATTGAGTTGGTTCACTTGTCTAGCCTGTAAATGCGGCAATAACTTTTCTACAACACCCGCATGACCATTTTCCGCTGCAAGATACAATGGAGTACAGCCATTATCATAAGGGTTAGCTACGATGATCCCCTTCTGTTGCAATAATGCTTCTACGACCTCTACGTGACCATTTCGCGCAGCAATATGCAACGAAGTAAAGTTCCTCTCTACAGCCTGATTAATTTGAGTAATGTCCAGATGCCCCAGTAACTCTGTCACGATCCCAATGCGACCTTTTTCTGCTGCCACATATAATAAAGTGTATCCTTTATCTTCCAAAATTTGACTCACGTCTCTATATTTTAGTAGTTCCTTCATCACAGCAAGATGACCATTTTCCGCTACTACACGCAATAAAGGTAAACTGTTCCTAGCAATTTGCTCCACTCGTATGATGTTTAGATGTGCTAACAATTCTTTCACAATTTCCACATGGCCGCCTTTTGCCGCAAGAAGCAAAGGAGCATAGTCTATCTTCATATGTTGTTGTGTAGATAACTGCCTCACTACTTCTAAACCACCCTCTCGTGCTGCAATATCAAGCAGAGTCCCCTCTCTAGAATCACAAAGATTAAGCTGATCACTGTTGCATAAATCCTGTAATAGATCATGGTTTATTTTTTTCAATTTCTGTAAAAGAATTTTATTCTCTGGCCCCTCTTCCATAAATACCCGAAAAGTCAAATTAGCTACCTTATTTTCAGAAAACATTCTGATAAGAGGCAATAAAAATCCATCAATTGACCAGTAATTAGTTAGTACCGAATGGTTAGTGAGATACCAGCGCCTATTTTCGTGAAAAAGGTGAACAGCATGATGCATGGAGTTAATCGTAATACCAATTGACAACTTTGATATCATGATTTCTCTTAAAAATGACCGAAGTAATCGCGCGTTCTTCTCTGTTATGCAAAAAAAATAAGTATGAGGAAGAGTTAAAGGAGATATTTCTTTATCATGAGACCCTACATCATACATTAATTCCTCTAGCTTACGTGTGTCGTAATAAGAAAAATGAATGTCTCTTTGCCCTAAAAAATCCTGAATAGCAGAAGGATCAAAATGTGCCCATACCTGAAAAAAGAAAGCTTCTGTCGTTAAGAGTATTTTTTCATTGCAGGTTAATGGTTCTACATTAGGTCTTTTTAATCTCAATGCCCTATCATGATCCTTTGCTGCTTCCAATAACTTCTTCAGCTCATTGTCTTTCAATGCAGAAAGAAAATTCATTCTTTGCTTGAATACACTATACTGCCCACATCTACGCGCTCTTTCTGCCATTAACGCGAGCCCCCAACAAACTCCTTCTACGTTTGTAGGAAACGATAACTCTGTCATTAATGTTATAATATCTGCCATTGTTCTACCTCCTTTCATCATCATTTAAAGAAGTTTAAAGAAAGCTAATTCTGAACTCCTCGTTGACCTTCATAGATTACCCTCTTAAAATCACAATATCGATATTATTAAAAGGGATGCATGACAAGTTTTTTGCAGTGAAAAGAGGAGGATGCTTTTTATGAACAATTAACGAGCAGACAGGAATCTGTGAGGGCAAAGTTCAATCCAGAATGCGTGTATTTTGCGATTAGTTGTGAAAGAAAAACATCTTTCTCTTTTTGCTGCAAAAAACTTGTCATGCACCCCTAGAAAGATAGTTACTGACATATTATGTAGATTCTAATCTAAAGGCCGTTGCATAAATAACCTGTGCGATGGTTTTAATTTTAAAACAATCGGGCGATTAGCTCAGCGGGAGAGCACTACCTTCACACGGTAGGGGTCAGTGGTTCGAAACCACTATCGCCCATAGATAGAATGAGGTTCTTTATGTCATATAGATTTTGGGAAGCGGTAGCTGAAACACCATGGTGGATACATTGGATGCTTCTTTGTTTCATTTACCTTGCTTATTTAGGAACAAAGCCACGTATTATTTTTCTCAAATCAGCCGTCATTATACAAGGCATCTCGATGGGACTACTCATCATTGCGTTATTTTTTTTCGCAAAAATTACTCTGCATAATATTTTAATTTGCTCCAGTGTCACGTTAACAGGTATTTTTTTAGGATGGTCAGAATTCCGATATAGCAAAGTAAAAGCCATTAAAAACAAATCACAAATATACCTTCCAGGGTCTTGGAATTTATTTATTCTCATTTTTATTTTTGTCATTGCCAACTACTATATGGACATGAGCCATCACTACATCATTAGCATTGAGACATTAAAACAAGAAAAATTTATGAAATTTTTCTTGGCGCTAAGCGGTTTATCTATTGGTCTTTTTATTGGCAGAACATATTACTTAGTGCACTGCTTGAAGAACGGTCCATTTCTTGAAAAATAACCCTTATAAACTTAATTGTAATCCATGACCATTGCATTAATGTGTGCGGGAACACATTGTGCAAGCGATTCCAAACTGTAGCCGCCTTCTAATACTGAAACCATTTTGCCTTTACAGTGGGTTCCTGCAATTTTTGCAACCTGTGTTGTTAACCAAACATAATCTTCTTCTGTCAATTGTAAATCAGCAAGAGGATCGTTCACATGCGCATCAAATCCGGCAGAAAAAAAGATAAGTTGCGGTTGAAATGCCTCGATACGATCAAACCAAGCAGCTTGAATCTTTTCACGAAATACTTCACTTGTTGTGCCTGCAGATAAAGGAACGGATAAAATATGTGTATTGTCCAGCTCTGGTTCATAACCAGGATAAAATGGGTGCTCGAAGCTAGAACAGTATAAAACTCGCTTATCATTTTGAAAAATATTTTGTGTGCCATTGCCATGGTGCACATCGAAATCAACAATCACAATACGGTCAAGATGATATTTAACTATCGCATGCATCACTCCAATCGCAACATTATTGAATAAACAAAATCCCATTGCTTTCTCCCGCTCAGCATGATGGCCTGGCGGACGTATATTACAAAATGCAACCACTGCTTTATCTTGCATGACTAAGTCCACAGCAAAAGGAACTGATCCTGCAGCACGAAGCGCTGCAGTCAATGTATGAGGATTCATCCAAGTATCCGCATCTATTTCGATAAACCCATTTCTTGGCGAGATAGAAAAAATCCAATCAACATGGCTCTGGCTATGCGCACTAATAAGCTGTTCACGAGATGCAAGAGGAGCCTGATAAAATGCAACAGGCGCCCTGAATGGATAATGCTCTAAAGCAGACTGTATAACTGTCACACGCGCAGGCTGTTCAGGGTGAGATTCCCCTGCTTGATGTAAAACACAATCTGAGTGATAAATAAGCGCAATAGTCATAATATCTCCGTTTTCACCGCTTTTCATAAGCTATAAAAATTCACCACCGAGCACAAACTCTGGGTTTTCTAGCTGATGCTAAGCATGCACACTTACTTTGTCCATCAACCAAAAAATGATAGTATACAAAGCAATATATTTCTTCTAATGGATTTCATGCATGATACAAATGACATTGGCACAAACGGCTAACATTCTTGGTCTAAAAGCGATTTCATCTGACTTGGCGTTTCGCGGGATTAGCATTGATACCCGTACTTTGCAATCAGGAAATCTCTTTATCGCTATTCAAGGCGAACGCGTGGACGGGCATGACTATATTGAGGAAGCACGTAAAAAAGGCGCTGTTGCTGCAATAGTTAATCATTCCATTGAATCCCCGCTTCCCCAACTCATTGTCGAAGATACAACAAACGCACTAGGCACCATAGGCTCTGTCTGGCGCGATCAATTCAACTTAAAAATTATTGCTGTCACTGGAAGCAATGGTAAAACGACCCTAAAAAACATGATTGCATTAGTCATGATTGCTGCTTGTAATGGAGATGAAAAGCAAGTCTTGGCAACACAAGGCACATTGAACAATCACTGGGGTTTGCCACTTACGCTGGCACGTTTGAGTAAACAGCATCGTTACGCAGTAATCGAAATGGGCATGAATCATTTCGGTGAAATTGAATATTTAACTAAAATGACCCAACCCAGTGTAGCTATCATTACTAATGCAGCCGCATCACATCTTGAAGGTTTGGGTGATGTCGCCGGTGTAGCGCGTGCTAAAGCAGAAATTTTTTCCGGTCTTCCGCAAGATGGAGTCGCTGTACTAAACAGAGATGATGCTTTTTTTCCTTTTTGGCACGAATTAATTGGCCAACATCCCTACATTACCTTTGGATTTCATCCCAATGCACATGTTAGCGCAGTCATTCATCAAAGTGAGCAAACACAGCATATTACATTACGCACCCCTGAAGGTAACATCGATATAAATTTACCATTGCTTGGAAAACATAATGTACAAAATGCTCTTGCTGCAACGGCTGCGACACTTGCGATTGGAATCAACCTAAATGCAATCAAAGTTGGTTTAGAAAACACAAAACCTGCACCAGGCCGGCTCCAGTTACATACTCTTGCTAATGGCGTCAACATTATTGATGACACTTACAACGCTAATCCTTTTTCGCTACAAGCGGCCATCAATATATTGGCAACTTTTAACGGAAAAAAAATTCTTGTGCTCGGTGACATGAAAGAATTAGGCACAGAAGCAAAAATGCTACACCAGTCTGCTGGTGAAGCTATCCGTCAAGCAGGCATCGATTATCTTTTTACTTATGGTGAATTGAGCGCAAACACAGCACAAACTTTTGGTGAAGGCGCTTACCATTTTAGCGAACAAGAAAAACTCATTCATGCATTAAGGCCTTTTTTGTTTAATACAACAACGATATTAGTGAAAGGATCGCGATCAATGCACATGGAAAAAGTCATCGCTGAATTAGTTCCATGAACCAAGGAAACGTACAACAAATTCATGCTATGCAATGAGATACCCGTGAGCAAAAAGCAATAGACATTCTTAATAGACGCCAGCAATGCATCGGTCATTTGCATAAGCTACTTGCACGAGGCTCTTTAGGTAATTATGTTATAATATAAAACTAACGAGGAGTATATTTATGGCGATTAAGACCCCCGTCACCATAGCATATGGCAACGGTATTGGCCCGGAAATCATGCAAGCAACACTTAATATTTTGAATGCTGCAAAAGCCCATATTGCACCGGAAATTATAGAGGTCGGTGAAAAAATTTATCTCCAAGGCAATACAACAGGCATCCCTGAAAACGCGTGGGAATCCATTAAAAGGACAAAGGTACTACTTAAAGGGCCTATCACTACTCCTCAAGGTGGTGGCTACAAAAGTTTAAACGTTACTATGCGAAAAACATTAGGGCTATTTGCCAATGTGCGTCCTTGCATATCTTATGCTCCTTATGTACCTACCAAATTTTCTCATATCGACCTTGTTATTGTCCGGGAAAATGAAGAAGATACTTATTCAGGTATAGAACATCGCAGCACAGATGAGGTATATCAATGCTTAAAACTCATCACTCGGCCTGGTTGCGAACGAATTATTCAATATGCATTTGAATATGCCCGCAAATTCAATCGCAAAAAAGTAACTTGTTTCAGTAAAGATAACATCATGAAAATGACAGATGGGCTATTTCATCATGTCTTCAGAGAAATCGCAGCACAATATCCTGACATTCAACATGAACACTTGATTGTAGACATCGGTACTGCACTAATTGCCAGTCACCCAGAACGATTTGACGTTATCGTCACATTAAATTTGTACGGAGATATTATCTCTGATGTTGCTGCACAAGTTGCTGGTTCTGTGGGCCTTGCTGGTTCAGCTAATATTGGCAACCAAGTTGCCATGTTTGAAGCCATTCATGGCTCAGCACCAGATATTGCAGGAAAAGACCTAGCAAACCCATCCGGTTTGCTCAATGCCGCTATACAAATGCTTGTACATATCAATCAACCAGAAATTGCCTCTCTCATTGAAAATGCTTGGCTAAAAACATTGGAGGATGGCATACACACTGGCGATATTTACTCACCTGCGCATAGTAAGAAAAAAGTTGGGACACAAGAATTTGCTACTGCTGTTATTGAACGGTTAGGACAAAAGCCTTCTCACTTCAACAGTGCTGATTACAGACCAGGAGCTTATACAAAAATTGAATGTTATGGCGAACACTCTAAAATTCATAGCAAAAAAGTTTTAGTGGGTGTAGATATTTTTATAGATAATTCTTTGGACATTACAGCCGATGAATTAGCTGCTAAATTAGCAAAAATACACGGTCCATTAGAGCTTATCGTCATTACCAGTCGTGGATTAAAGATCTGGCCAAATAGCAGCATCGAAGCTCCTTACTTGCGTCATTGTTGTTGTCGATTCCAATCTGCTAAAGATATTAACGACCTCCAAAGTATTACTCATACAGACATCATTACCCTCTTAGCACAATTAAATGACCTTGGTTTTGATACGATTAAAACAGAAAACTTATACACGTTTGATGGAAAATTAGGCTATACACTAGCCCAAGGACAGTAAATCCGTTGACAATTTGACTCTTCAGTAAAAATGATAGCATCACTTGGGCACATGACGAGTTTTTTATTCTAAGAGGATCAGGGTATTTTTATGAACCATTCGCTCGCAGACAGGAGTCTGCGAGAGCAAAACCCGCTCAAGGAGGAGGAGTGTGTTTTGCGGTGAATGGTGAAGGAAAAATACCCTGATCCTCTTAGAATAAAAAACTCATCATGCACCTCATCGCCCTAATCGATTGGATATTGTATCTCGTACAAATATCAGTTACCTTTTTCTCAGGGAAAAGGGGGCTCTATTGGTGGATAAAAAACTTAATAAATTACCTGATTTAGAAGAATCATTATTAGAAATCACTCAGCTCATTGATAAAATGGAGCATAGCGAATTAACATTAGAACAGTCCCTCAATCACTTTGAACGTGGTATTACTCTGGTCAAGCACTGCCAGAAAATATTGGAAGATGCTGAGCAAAAAGTTCAAATCTTAATTCAGAACCATCATCAAGATGAATTAAAAGCATACGGTGAAGATGATAAAACAAAAGGGCCAGAAGCCAATGAAGACTGATATGACTTTAAATGAGTTATTTGAACTTTGCTCAAACCGGCTGGAAAAATTACTTCCTGTCTACCTGCGAGACATACCCTCGCTAGACTTAAAAACCGCCATGGAATACACCTTGTTAAATGGCGGCAAACATATCCGTCCCTTATTAATTTATGCGACCGGCTCCATGTTTGCTGCTCCGCTGGAAAATCTCGATATTCCAGCTAGTTCAGTTGAACTCATTCATACTTATTCTCTCATCCACGATGATTTACCATGCATGGATAATGCTGATTTACGCCGTGGTAAGCCAACCAGCCATAAAGTCTATGGCGAAGGCATGGCTATATTAACAGGCGATGCTTTACACACCCTTGCTATGCAAATTATAGCCACCCACCCTTCGCCATTGACGATAGACAAACGATTGCGAATGATAGCCGCATTAAGTCAAGCATGCGGCCCCTATGGTATGGCAGCCGGACAAGCGCTTGACATCATAGTGATGAACGACGACACAATTTCTGAAGACTTGCTACTAAACATCTATCAGTTAAAAACAGGTGCACTTCTCTCGGCTTGCATCGAATTAGGTCGTTTGGCTTCTAAAGATGATGACGAAATACACCAACGCGCCCTAAAAGAATTTGGAAATTATATTGGACTTGCCTTTCAAATCCAGGATGACATTCTTGACATAGAAGCAACGTCAGAAGCACTAGGCAAACATCAAGGCACGGATGCCAAAAATAAAAAAATCACTTACCCCAAGCTTGTTGGTATGACAACAGCAAAAGAGAAAGTCCAATCTCTTTATCAACAAGCTTTAGAGGCGATAAATTTCATGGGACATCAAGCACAGATATTACGTGAACTAGTTGAATATATGTTGGAAAGAGGTAGATAAAACAAGCCCAAGCAATCTATGCCCGTCGCATTCCACCTTAGGTGCTTTATTGATTTAGATCCTGTTTTGCCAGCGGATGTTCGTTCTCATGCTCGTAAATTGCGGATGAAAACAAACACCTGCTGTCACCCACGATTTTTACTTCTAAGATGAAGCATTACGAATATAAAATATTTAACTACCTTTTTATGTAATAACAGGATAAACTTTGCACATCATAAGTATATAAAACTTGAATACCAATGTACTGCCCCTTTTGCAACGCAGGTGATACAAAAGTCATTGACTCTCGTTTAATTCGGGAAGGTAATCAAACACGAAGAAGACGCGAATGCCCTGACTGTAAAGAGCGATTTACCACTTATGAAGCGGCTGAGCTATCGCTCCCCCGCGTTATTAAGCGCGATGGAAGACGAGCACCATTTAACGAAGAAAAATTGCGAGCTGGTATGTTACGCGCACTAGAGAAACGTCCAGTTAGCATAGAACAGATTGAGACAGCGATTGCTCGCATCATTCGCAAAGCCATGACTAGCGGTGAGCGGGAAATTCCCTCTTCCCAGATAGGTGAGTGGGTGATGGAAGAATTACATCAGCTTGATCAAGTCGCCTACGTTAGGTTCGCGTCAGTATATCGCTGCTTTCAAGACATTGATGAATTCCGAAGAGAAATTAGTAGACTAACACGATATGCCAAACGAACCAAAACAAGATCTAACCATTCAAGAAAGTAACGCCGTTAATCCTATCGCTAGACGCAATGCACGCCGTTATGCATTGCAAGCAATGTATCAATGGCAAGTGGCTGACACTTCCATTCATGACATTGAAGCTGAGTTTTTACATTACCACATCGATAAAAAACTTGATCTTATTTACTTTAAAGAATTAATTTATGGGGTGCCAAAATATCAGCATGAAATAGATCACGAAATGGAACTATTTTTAGATCGTCCATTACATGAAATTGATCCTGTTGAACTCGCAGTGTTACGGTTAGCAACCTATGAGCTGATCAAACGCCTGGATGTACCTTATCGCGTTGTTATCAACGAAGCACTTGAGTTGACAAAAAAATTTGGTTCGGTGGAAGGACACAAATTTGTAAATGGAATTTTAGATCGCATTGCAAAAAAAATCCGCAGCGTTGAAATCAAATCAGAAAAAAAATAGCTTAGCCCATAAATTAAAAAGGAACCATTCATGTTTTCGAATCAAACCACCACTGCTAATGAACAAAAAAAAGAACAAGATGATCGCGATATTAAAACGACAATGTGGAATTTCTATAATCAAGTCAAATTAAATAAACCACATACAGATATGACTAGTAATTTTTTCAACGCTATCCCCGTTCGTCAAAAGCAACAGTTTAATTCCTCTACGAAACGCATTCTCCAACTTGGAGTTAGCTTAGGAGAGTATCATCATAATCAGTACTACTCCTCTTCTACCAGAAGTATTATTGGATACGATTGCTCTCAAACAGCAATAGATCACGTTACTCAAAAAGGCATTCTAGGCAGATTAGTGAATCTCGATGAGATTGTTGAAGACGGAAAAAAGCATCTAGCTTATCAGGCCTTACTCGAAGCTGACTTATCTGTACCAGCCGAAATACTCATTATCCGCACGTTGGAATACTTAAGTCCAGAAGCCGCCGTATTACTCATCATTTCAATATTGAATTTAGCTAAGCCTAACACAGAATACTATTTCGAAACCTATAGCGAAGACAAAAGTCCCGAGCCTGATATCGGTATAATTTTTCAACGCCGTTTACAACCAGGATACATTGCTTCTTTTTTTGGGCCACGCACAGACATTCAATTTCTTTCTTACACTATCACTCATAACGAGGAGCAGAAAGAAGATGATGCGCATTCTGCTAATAGTAACAATACTATTACAGAAAGGTTGGTTGTAAAAAAAATATAACAAAGAATAAAGGCTACCATTTCGTAACCGTTCAACCCATCTACTGCATCTCAGAGTACATGTATCACTTTGCGTAAAAGTGCTTCACATTTTTTGAGTTGAAGAATAGAGACAAATTCATTTGGCCGATGTGCTTGCTCAATGCTGCCTGGCCCACAGACAATTGTCGGGATTTGTGCACGCTGAAACAACCCTGCTTCTGTCGCATAAGCAACTTTATGTATTGCTTTGTCACCATTCATTATACGAATCAATTGATCAATAACCCCATCTTCAGATGACTCAAAGCTTGGCACAACAGCAATATTTTTTACTTCGATGCCAGCATTCACTTGTTCCTTTTGCATTTGTGGTAACAACTCTTGTTGCACATAGTGAGTTATTTTATCGATAATGTTATGTGGCTTCATTGAGGGTAAATGTCTAAATTCAAAAATAAATTCGCACTGCTCAGGAACAACATTATTCGCTATACCACCTTGAATCATATTAGTAGAAACACTAGTGAAAGGAACATCAAAATGATGATCAAATGGCCCAGTCTGGCGAAGCTCATCTGCCAAATGACGAATATAACCAATTAGCTTAGCTGCATATTCAATCGCATTACAACCTTTTATCGTTAAAGAAGAATGAGCAGCACATCCGCGTACAGTACAACGAAATACTTGTATTCCTTTATGTGCAATAACGGGATGCATCTCCGTTGGTTCGCCAACAATACATGCGCTCGGTTTAATACCGGTATGCAGCAAGTCATCAATCATCAGAGGAGCACCAGTACAGCCCACTTCTTCATCGTAAGAAAATGCAAAATGGACTGGTTTAGATAATTTTAGCTTATGAAACGCTGGTACTAATGACAGCACAACAGCTAAAAAACCTTTCATATCGCATGCACCACGACCATAAATTTTATCTTCGACTTGCACTGCTTCGAAAGGATTAGTGTCCCATTGCTGCCCATCCACAGGCACCACATCAGTATGGCCAGAGAAAATTACCCCGCCATCCAGGCTGCCATCCTGCGCCGGCAATGTCGCAAACAAGTTTGCTTTAGGTTGATGAGGGTCACGCGTCAAACGAATCACAGCTTTATGCTCAACAAACCATTCTTGTATGAAATCGATTATCTCCACATTTGAATTACGTGAGGTAGTATCAAAACGAATTAACCGTGAAAGCCAATCAAATGTATTCATTCTTTATCCTAGTATCTACTCCTGTAGCGTTTCACTCAGGTGTTCTCTCCACTTGGATCCTGTCAGTGGGTGCTCGCTTTCATGCTCGTAAACTGCGCGTAAAAACGAACACGCACTGTCACTCATGATTCTTACTCCTAAGTGAAACACTGCGAGTATATGCCCATCATCATGACAATATTCATGATAACATTTACAATGAATTTGAAAAATAATTGACTTTTATTCCTTGCAACACAAGATATATAGGTGAGCCCACAGCTATGACCAACCTCTCAGTTATCAACCTTTTTAGCAAATATAAATTACATGCAAAACCCTCTATGCCCATCCCTGACGCTGTTTGGCGCGACCCACTTTACTTTGTTGCTTTTGGGCTAGGTAGCGGTGCTATCCCTTTTGCTCCCGGAACCTTTGGCACCTTGCTAGCCATACCCTTCTTTTTACTGCTACAACCACTACCATTGATCGCGTATCTTATCTTCGTTCTTTTTTTTATTATCGCTAGTTCATGGATTTGTCATCGTATTAGCCGCGAGATTCATGTACATGACCATCCAGGCATGTGCATAGATGAATTCGCTGGTTTCTTTGTTACCATGATTAATGCACCTTATGGTTGGGGCTGGATTCTAGTTGGATTTATCTTGTTTAGGTTATTCGATATTTGGAAACCTTGGCCTATTCGTTTTATTGATAAAAATGTATCAGGTGGTTTTGGTATGGTGCTAGATGATATAGTGGCAGGCATCTTTGCAATGGCAATAATACAAATTTTAATTTTGGGGGTTTAAAGTGACACAATGGCTACCCGCTGCATTGCTGGCATTATTCAGCTTTGGGTTATGGGGCTTGTTTTCCAAACTTGCAATTGCTCACATCGATTCTAAAAGCGCGCTCATTTTTCAAACGGCTGGTGTTTTGATTGTCGGCATCATTACCTTAAGCATGCTTAATTTTAAACCAGAAACTGACATGAAAGGCTTGAGCTTCGGCTTATTGACGGGTATTGCTTATGGTGTGGGTTGTTTATTTTATCTTATCGCTGCTGACAAAGGTAAAATCATTACTATTGTCACCTTAACTGCATTATATCCCTTAGTAACTATTGTATTGTCTTATTTTTTGTTACAAGAAACGATTAGTTTAAGACAAGTACTAGGTATTCTACTTGCATTAATAGCAATCTTTTTCATGTCTTCTTAGAAGGCGTTCACAGAAGTTAGCCATCGGACCTCAAAAAACGGAAGCTGATAGATAGCACCATTCCAGTCATCACGATAGCTCGCTTTGAGACAGTAGATGGGTTGGAATGGTAGCCTTTATTCTTTACTTGCTTCCCTCTTAACAGGCCTTCATGGCTTCGACATCGCAGAGCTTCCGTTTTTTGGAGCCCTATGACTATCCCGCGAACGTTACCACACAACCTACAAGATTTGCTGTGTAAGTAGTTCATTACATTCTTTTATAAGTATTTCCTATCATATTTACTTCTTTAGGTTGATTATTCAACTCATCGGATTCAGTTAATTTCTTAAAGCACAAAACATAATATGCAAGTTTCATGCCCATTCTTTTATATTCCTCTAAATAAATAAAATAATTTTCTGGATTAGAAAATAAATCTCCTAATTTATTCCTATCAATATTATTTTGACTAAACATTCTCAATCCCGAACAACCAAAGAAACCATCTTGAATTTCTTTAAAAATACTTCCAACCTCTCCATAAATCTTCTTCATTGTTGCAAGATCTAAACGGATTCTCTCTTTACAATCCTTGAATGCAACACGTGATTTTTCTAATGCTCTTTCTGCCTCCTCACGATCTTTGAATGCAGCACGCATTCTCTCTGTTTTTCCATCATGACCCTCAAGAGTATTACGTGCCATTTTTACTATTTTTTCTATAGGCGCCATTTTAACAATGATTTTATCTTTTATAGCTTCCCCTGACCTTAAAAGAATATGAATCTTTTTAAGATATTCATCACCTGATTTTATAACGTGCACTCCGATTGGCGGTACTGGTGGAGGTTCTGATGGTAAATCCATATCAGATTCAAATTTAACAGCGAATTTTTCAGTTATTTTATTGCTATTAGAAGTAATTTCTATTTTATTTGCTTCTTTTCTAGATAAATGAATAAGCCTAGCTACTGGTGAAGCTTTTTTATTTGTTGCTTCTATTTTTTGATTTTTTTTAATGACTCTTTTACCTAGATTATATAATTCCCTTAAATGATTTATAATTTTTTTCTCATAATTAACTTTATCAGTTTTTATATCTGAATATTCATAATTTAATCTATAGATTGACTGATAAATCTTAGCTATATTTTGCAATTTCAGGATTTCACTTTTTGTATCAATTATTTTTGTATCAATAACCGGTATCATAATATTTTTTATTTTTACCTTCTTTATAAATTCTTCCATAACCTTTGCTTCTTGCATAAACTCTTGCAGATTATGATTCATTTTATTTATTTTAGGTATCAATGAAACTAATTCATTTTTTTTATCATTTCTGATATTTTTATTTAAAATAGCATCCAATTCGTCACTTATTTCCTTTTTGCCTTTCATGAATTCGTCAAATTCTTGTTTTAATGGTTTGGGAACAAAATCTTCAATCATATCGACATATGCACCGATATGAATATTGAGCAGCTTCCATAACTTAATTAAATTATCAGATAATGTCGCAATGTTTTCTGGATTACGACCCAAACCAAGCCTGATTTTATCTTCCAAACCAGGGAATTTTTTCACCACTAAATAAATTTTATTTATAACATCATCAAGGATTTTTTCGTCGCTCTCGATAATTTGCGGTGGTAATTCTTCTACTTTAAGTTGTTGTTTAACAAAAACCTTAAGTTTTTGATAGTGACTGTAATGAGAATAGAATTTTTTTAACTGGGAAAAAAATTTATTTACATGGATTTTAAATTTAGTAATGTTTTCTTCATCTAACGATGGGTTATTTATAATCTCATCAAGAATTACAGTGAAATTACGACTTGCCATAGCGATATTTTTTTTGTTGACGTATTTTTTAATCGCGTTTATTAATGCTTCATTCTCCTTTTCAATTGATCTATTCATTTTTTTTGCTTGTTTTAAATTAATAAAATATTCATTAATTTCTTCTATATACTTAGAAAGCGACAAATATCTCTTTAATATCTTTATTATGTCCGTAGAGAATTTATTTTCTTTGTAAACATTATCCATTTCTTTCAATTTAATTTTTAATTCGTTTAATTCACGATTCACTGCCTCAGGCTCAGTATTCTTCCAGCGTAAGTATGCCCGTACACCAGGAATATCAACTAACTCACCATTCTCATCGATTGTTAATCTTTTATTAAATGTTATATTTGAATGATTATCTGGTTTTTTTCGAGGCGAAGACACTTGTATTACTTTAGCTAACTCACCACGAGAGACATCTGAAATATGGGATACTGTCTCCTTCGATGAACCCAATGAGTGTGATGATATCTCCGATGAATGTGACGTTGATTCTTTAGATGCCTCTGATGAACATGGCGTTGATTCTCCAGATGCCTCCGATAAGGACGACGTTGGTTTTCTAGAAGTACTAGATATAATCGATGAAGGCGGGGTTATCTCTTGTGAAGAAAGATCTAACCTATTTTTCAATGACCTACGATCAGAATCAGTGAATAATGAACTAGATATTAATGTACCTTTAGATATATCTTCTTCTCTGTTACCTATTAGATCTAATCGACGGTTTCTTATATTTGTAAGAATGTATTGCATCGCTTTATTTTTCTGAGAATAATCCTTAATACCAGCAGCATTGAAAACTTGGATAATTAGGCTCGTATCATCAATTTCTTGACTGAGTTGTTTTTCTGTTTTCGCTACTGCTAAATTGAATAAGCTAAAATAAAAATCCTTTTGCCTATCTAAATTATTGTTAATAAAATTAAAAAATGATGGTTTATCTAGATAGCGAATCAGTGGCTCCAGAAAATCACTATTATAAGGCTGGTTATTATCACTCTCTATTATTTGCTTTTTTTCCATGCGTAGTCTAAGAAGAATACTTTCATATAAAATAGGATAAACACGCGCTTCTAAAGCTTCATTACTCAAAACAACTTGATTAGCTTCAAAAAAATTGAGTATATCGATAATCTTATCGGGTCGTGGGTTAGCTGAATTTCCTTTTTCTTTTTCTAATACGCGATTCAAAATATCATCACATAAATAGTTAAAAGGATCCTGTAAATCACTAAAATCTTCTTCAGCGTCATTTTTTCTCGAATCCCTCGGCCTCATTGCACACATCTCCATATCAAATTCAATATATCAGCAAAATTTTAAGAGATAGGCAAGTTTTATTGATTCTCGTTAATCAATTTAACGCATTTTAGATCTAGCCATATGCAGTTGAAATTACATTATTGTGAAATTATATTAGCTAATAGAGTTAAAAAACTATCTGTTAATGGCAAGAAGATGCCTAGGCTGCGTTAAGCAGGGATTATCTTAAAAAATTGATCATTTCATAATACTTAGTGAGATTGCCCCGTAAAAAAACCTCCAATAACACATAAGATTCCCTTAATATTTCTTTGTTATGTTGAAATAAACACTACATAGAGATGACAGGATGCGATCTACTCAGATCGAAGAAAAAGAACCAACTCGCGACATGATGCCGTGGCTACAGCAAGATACGAAGAATACTATTCTTGGATCCACGCAAATTATTGAAAATTACATTAGGAATGAACCTAAAAAACAACAGCCCTCCAGCAAGAATAAAAAAGATTTAGATGAATCTGAGTTTTTCTTGTTAGAAGATACCAGTGATAATTCAAATGGAAATGCTGTTCATTCCAAGAAAAACCATCAGTCCACTTGTAGTATCAATGACTCCTTACTAAAATCTATGCTGTTTATTTCCAATAAGCCCCTGTCCATACCATTAAAACACCATTGTTTTAGCAAATACGAATCTGTGGAAGAAAACCTTTCCTCATCATTTCATCAAGTTTCTAAAGTAATAAAAAAAAACACAAAGAATGTTAACAAACCACGTACTGAATATTTCTTCAAGCAAAACAGGACTTGCCCCATTGATAATTACATGTATGAGTTAGAAGCCGCCAACTGTGCTTTTTATCAGTTACTAGCGCCTTATCACAGCCCAACAGCACGAGCTCTATATAATGAGAATTATGAATATATCGGCATCGTTTCAAAAAGTCTTGCGGGCTTTCAACCCACAACAAAAAAAAGCTTGCAAGAATCCAGTTTTGAAATTGAAGCACTAAAACATGTGCGAATTGAAGATCTTGATGCATTAGATGAAAAAATGCAAGAAGAGAATCTAGACTTATCAAACATTTCAGATTCTCAAATACTCAGCTATATTTTTTCTGAAGAAAAAAGCCAACTTTTTCCCATTACAGCTAAAGATTTACGAAATTATCGCACAATAAAAGGACTTGCCATTGGTCTTACTACCAGTTACATATTTGAAGAAGATGATTGTCATAGAGGCAACGTATCAGCTGATGGCAAACGCGTTGATACAGACATGTCATCCTGGTCAGTTGTCTTTCCATTTAAGCAGCTAGGCATCATTGATTGGACATTCAGAAAGCCTGCTGGAAGATTTAAAGTTACTGCTAGAGACATTCTTAACCTTCCCGATCTCAAAGATGCTTCACCATTTTATTGGCCAACCATACCAGCACGCTATATACCAGAAGCTTTTATTAGCATCGCATCAAAATTCTTCACTATCTCTAACAATGCTTTTAAATCCCAAGACAATGTCATTTATCAGCGCTTATCCACTCACCCTGTTTTCATTTATCACAAATACACAATTTTATTAAAGTACATTCTTACCAATGAGACTATTTACCGTAATCTGTGTAAATTACACATACGTGAAGAATCTACACTTGAAAATAAAAATGTTATTAACATGCTTAGCCAACATCAAGGTGAACGGATAAAAATATTTAAAAATGAATTATTAAATCTGCCTGATTTTAAAGAATTCCTAATTACTAACGGAGATAAAGTGTTAAAAACTATTATTAAAGATTTTTCAAAGCACAATGAACAATTCGCCAAGAAGATTAACAGTAAGCCGCTTTATCAAGAACAAGTGATTGATTTGAACCATGTGGTTAAAGAGTATGTGGACATTTGCACTAAACTCAGAATCATCAAAAATCCACAGGATTTTAAAGTAGATCCAGATATCGCAAATAAGTTAGGGCAAAATGCCTCGATACTAAAAAAATCATTGTAACCGGTCGCGAAATAGCAGTAATCCTTTCGAATTCAATTGGCAGCCTTTGCAAGGCGGCAGCCGCGGGGCTATTTTTTCAACGGGTTAACCGAACATTTATCTATGTTAAGGAAACACCCTAATTATTTCTATATCATGAAACTGTTCTTTCACATCACCTGCATTTTTCTCGAGAAATAATAACTTCAAATTCGGCCCAGCATCTTGCGTAAAATAAATATCAAGCCCCTCCTGGCGCAATTTCCAAATTTTTTGCATGAATGCTAACGTCTCAGGTAAGAAATAACAAACGGGCGGCCAACTACTTAACATCGCTGCATGCATGGTTAATGCATTAGATTCTGACGTACCACCCAGTAACGAAAAATTTTTATTTTGTAAGGCTTGCTTTAATAAAGGCATATCATGAGCAACCTTTTTAGACCAACTGCCATATAATGCGCTAGTATCAATTGTGCGTTGCATTGCCTCACGAGATGAAACAGATTTTGCTTGATGGCTAACAGCTAAGATGCCAACATTCAAACCTGGCCACTCCCACCGCAGTGGCTCAGCATAACAATCCATGCCATCCGCTTGTACCCCTGCATGCCATTCTACAAATCCCATCCATAATGAACGGGATGCGCTTCCACTTCCTAAACGTGAAAGTATAGATAACTCACGTTTAGAGAGATTCCAATTGAACAAATCATTTAATGCCAATATCAATGATGCAAAACCACAAGCTGAAGAAGCCAATCCCGCAGCAACAGGAATATTCATTTTGATATCTATATCTAGAAACCACTTTGTATTAGCCCGAAATAAATCTAAGAATTGACAGGTACGAATAACAAAAGGTGTATCCTGATTTAGCTTATTACCATTCAGAACAATATTATCACTCACATCATTGCATACTGATACGGTTGTTAATGCACCTTTATCCGGCAACGCAATAGAGAGACTAGACGTCACAGGTAAATTAAGTTCAACGTTACGTTTTCCCCAATATTTACATAATGCAATATTGGTGGGAGCAAAGGCCGATCCTTTTTCGCGTCGCCGCTCTTTATTCAGATCATGATCAAAAATCATTTTTACGACATCAGATTTTTTCACAATCCACCCCTTCTAATGTCATCATAACAGGAATGCGTTGTACACCTACGTGATCTATTAGTACACCTGAATATGAGTCAGGCAATCCGCCCAAACCAATTACACAATCGCCCATACCTGAACCAGAAATTTTTGCGCCTAATATACCAGGCTGTTTGCGTAAATCTTCGACCATATCATGCAATAATGATGAGCTAACTCCTAACGACTCCATCATACCTTGTTGTATATTCATGATGTCGCCCAGTTTTATCCAATCTTCCTTACGTGCAAAATTCACACCTTCCACTGCACATTGTCCCACGCTATGACAAATGTCGCGCAAAAGCACAGGATAAGCAGAGAATCGCCGTTGTACATGCTTGATGACTTCCGCTGTCGGCGTTTTATATCCGGCATAAAGCACCGTCAGAGGACAAGTGATAGGAATTTTTTCTGTTTTAAGAGGTTGCGCCCTATAATTTACTATCCCTCCATATACTGATGCGGCAACATCTGCACCAGAACCCATGCCTTGAACATGCTGGACGACATTCCGTCCTTGCCGTATCAAATCAAGAGGTGTCACTCTAATTTCTAACCATGCCGCAATGACTGCCAACATTGCGACAGTTACCGCTGCAGACGAACCCAATCCAATCTTATCGGAAAATTCTGTTGCAATATCAATGTCACAACCACGCTTAAGTTTAACTTGGTAATATCTCAATGCGCTCAGCGCAAAATGAAATGGTTTCTCAATCTGAAGCTGTGACAATTCTGTTGAGTAATGCCCATAAATAGAAGATTGAATTTCGATACGTCTGTCTACGCGAGGCGTCAATGTCACGGTAATGCGCTTGTCAATTGCGCACACCAACGCTGGTTTACCATACAAAACAGCATATTCACCCAGCAGCATCAATGAACCAGGTGCAGAAGCTTTAAACCGCATGCATGCCTCGCGGTTCACCTGAAATAGGAATCACATTGTAACCAAAACGTGAACCCAATAAATTCACTACATTTTTATCTTCTGAAACCACCAATACCACTCCGGCTTGTTCTCCTGCCACCGCACCTGCACCACAAATTTTTGCAGCACCGCCAGAAGACTCCACCTGCGAAATAAATGTTTGAACCCGACCAGGAACTACTCCTATCTTTGTCAACAGCTGATGATTATGCCGGATGGCTTCTCGCATACTACGCCATGATTGCTGCTGCAATGCATTATCCATCGCCTTAGTGACCACAGCAAAATCATCACCCAATTGAGAGGACTTAAAATGCGGCGCAACTTTCTCAACACATTGTCCTGTCGTGGTACGAGGCGTACCTGTATTGACAAGATACATGGGCAAAGTTGGAATAGAACGTGTCTCTATGTTTTCACCTTGCATATAAAGACATCCTCCTTGTAGTGCAACACGTAAATCCAAGCCGCTAGAATGCCCATGCTGCATATTTTCAGCTTCCAATGCGAGAGAATAAAGTTTCTCTTGTGAAATGGGCAGTTGCATATAATGTGAAATGGCTTGCATAACACTCACAATGGTCGCCGCCGATGACCCCATACCGCAACCAATAGGCAGATCTGATTGGACTTGGATCTTTACTCCATGTGGTATAGCAAAATTCAAAGACTCCGCCAACATACCAATGGCAAATTGAGCCAACTCAAATGGTTTATGCAATACTTGACGAATACTATAATCACCACGGATAAAACGGTAATATTTTCGTTTAATTCTATCTTTTAAGTCATGAAGCGCACTAAAACTCAAGCAGCTATGATGTGCAAGATCAGACAGATCAAATAACACTTGCGGTACAGATTCATGCGTCACAGTGGCTGTAACATACCGGTTCACTGCCATCGCTAAAGCAGGTTTGCCATAAACAACCGCATGCTCGCCAGATAAAATGAGTTTTCCTGGTGCAAATACCTTGATGATAGCACTGTTGTTCTGCACGGCCGTTTTCTTGTTACGTTGAAAACGATGAGAAGGTCCTTCACGATGCTCCGAAGGACAACAAGAAGAAGGAACCTGTGTCTCTGTGACTAAGCCTAAATACGGTTGAGAAAGCATCGTATTCAGTTTTTCATAAATACGTTTATGCTTTTGAATTTTAGCCAAGCGAAAGTTTCCCGTCTTATAAACAGGAATTTCTTGCTCACCACCATCTTCAAGGTATCGAAAGGTGAAAAACCGTTCATATTCCGCATAATCTAATAAATGACGGCGCTCGAGCAAATTAGCGTGATAGGTTTTGTTTAGCATATGATGATAACCAGGCTGCACCACTCCACTAAAATATTCCGCCACACAGCCAGATCCATAGCTATAAAAACCAATACGCTTACCTGTCAAGTCTTCTTCTGCATTATCCAACAAAGAAATTAACCCAATGTACAATGATGCCGTATAACTGTTGCCAATCTTACGTCCATATCGCAGCGAATCCTGAATATGTTTTGCTGCTATTTCATCAGACACCTGTTCCTGATCATTCACCTTTAATAAATATTGATGTGCTTTCTCAACTAAACGTGGTACTGGCGTGTGATAGCAAAAATAAGCATGATCCGTAAAGTTCCGGCCCGATAAGGTTTGGTATTGTTTCCAACTCTTTTCAAGCATGGTGAGATAAAGCTTGCTGGAATATTTTCCATCAACAAAAGCTTCATGAGAATAATTAGGCCGCCAAAAATCCATTACATTTTCCGCCGCCAAACCATATTCAGATTCTAAGACAAGAATGCGTGGATTAGCTGATAACACAAGCGCAATAGCACCACACCCTTGCGAGGATTCACCTGACGTTCCCAATCCATAGCGCGCAATATCAGAAGCAATCACTAATACTTTTTTACTTGGGTTTTCACGCAAAAAAGGCATCGCTAATTGAATAGCTGCTGTCCCGCTGTAACAAGCTTGTTTCAATTCAACGATCCGACAGCGTGATGGCAGTCCCAACAACCCATGAATATAAGTACCCGCTGCTTTGGAATGATCAACGCTCGATTCCGTAGCAAAAAGCAGCATTTCAATTTCATTCACATTGATATTTCGTATTGCTTGCTGCGCCGCATTCGCCGCCATGGTAATAATATCTTCCCCTGGCGGCGGCACTGACATCATGAATTGTCCCAGTCCAATATGATATTTATCTTTTTCTATGCTTCGCGCTTGTGCCAAGATGGCAAGCTCCAATGCATAACTCGTCGTGTACATGGCTAATGTATCGATACCGACCTTCACCACCCTAGCCTCATCTGCCCCCATTATCCCTTATTCCCGTTCTAATTTTAAATGGCTGCGCATTAACTCTCCTTTGTTAGTCTGTGCAGCAAGCAAAGATAATTCACCGCACAACACTACTGAGGCAGCAATGATTGCTAAACGCCTCGCATTATATCCAGCCTCTTGTTTCTTCATGCAGCCCAACAATTGTAAATTCTCTCTAACAAAACCTAATGTCTTACCACTGCCAATCGCACCAACAATCACGTTAGGCAAGGTCACAGAAAAATATAACTCATCGCCACGCATTTCAGTGTGCACTATTCCTTGTGAGCCCTCGATGATATTAGCCACATCCTGGCCAGTTGCAAGATAAAAACCCAATAGCATATTCGCGAAGTGGGCGTTTGCTGTACGCAACCCACCTGCAATGATGTTGCCTAGTAAATTCTTCTTGATATTCAAATCGACAATTTTCTCTGGCTGCGTTTTCAAAAACCGCCGGCAGAGAGAACGAGGGATACATACTTCCGCTACCACATGTTTGCCGCGCCCCAAAATACCATTTACTGCAGACACTTTTTTATCACTGCAATAATTACCAGAAATAGAAACGTAGCGAAGCACAGGATATTGGTTAAGTATCCATTCCAACATGCGGTCCGCTGCCAAGGTCACCATATTGTGGCCTGCAGCATCGCCGGTTAATAGTTCAAACCGCAAATAAAGCAAAGACCCGACAATTTGCGCATGCATATCGATCAGTCTGGCAAATCGACTAGATTCACGGACAATGGATTGAAGTGTTTCTTTTTGTTTTTGAATATCGAGGTAAACCGAATGGGCCTCAGCCAGCGAGTCTGCTTCAACTAGCACCGAGCGTGTCATGCGCTCATCCACAATGACTGCCTTGATTCCTCCTGATAGCGTACAAACACGCGCTCCACGATGTGTAGACGGCCATAGTGGTGACTCTAGTGTTGCCAGCGGCAAAGCTACGTCATCATTCACTTCAGCGCTCACAATTCTAACAGGGCCCACCACGCGCATCGGAATTGTTGCAATTTGCTCTGTCCCGCTTTTATACATATACCTCGCCAACGCATATTTCTCTTGAAATACACAAACCATAAGGTTATAAAAGGCACCCATTCTACTGGAAAATGTGTTATGACAGCAACTGAATGCATGCCGACGGGTCACAATCGCCCATGACCACCGAGTACGTTATTCTGGTTGACACGCAAGACAATGAGATTGGCATAGTAGAAAAATTAGAAGCACATAAAAAAAATCTACTGCATAGAGCTTTTTCTGTCTTTATCTTCCGCCGAGTCCCACAGTTAGAAATCTTGTTGCAGCAGCGCGCTCTACATAAGTACCATTCACCTGGACTATGGACGAATACTTGTTGCTCTCATCCTCGAGCTGGCGAAACCATCCTCGCTGCCAGCCAAAGACGGCTAAAAGAAGAATTAGGGATGATGACACCTTTAACAAATCTAGGGTGGTTTCAGTATAATGCACATTTTGCAAATGGCTTATCAGAGCATGAAATAGACCATGTATTAGTAGGCGAAACTCTCCCCAACCAACCCATCTATCCTAACTCTGATGAAGTGCATGATTATCGATGGATAACACTACCTGTTTTAGAGTCAGAAATAGTGTTGTATCCAGAGAAATTCACTCCCTGGTTACAACAAGCATTAACGTTGGTAAAGTTACACTTATACACTTATCCTTCAATCTAGTTACAATTTGTTGTGTATCGCAATAAGCTCAGCACGCTCTGGTGTTAGTTGATTTTTAGTACGAAATATTGTTAAGTGGAAGGACTTAGTATCAACAATCCTAGGCATAGATCCTTCCAAATATGATAATTGATCCTGAATTTTCTTCAATGTACCCCTTTCCTTACTACATGCGTGTACTCCTTCCTGCTTCCAAAACCTTTCTCCTAGTACCGTATTCTTATCCAAGCATTGCCTTAGTAATGGGATTTGTTTTTTGTTGGGAAGTTCTTTAAGGACATCGAAAAGATCAGATTTGTCATGTTTTGCCATGATCTCTGCTAGGTTTTTTTTGGCTTCCACATAATCCGGGTCAGCTCAATGGCTTTGTTAAAATCAGCAATCGTACGCTTGTAGTAGTACTTCTTCTCATTATTGCGCTGCAGGGTTTTATCCTCTTCGCTTTGTTTCTTAAATTGTAGTTGTAGAGAATTTTAGCAAACAGTAATGACGAAATTATTAACCACTTTTAATAAAAGTTATTCTACAGTTAAACCATGCCGGAGAGCAGTTCTTGTAAGAGTCGCTTTTCCTTTAACTTAGAAAGTAAGGAAAGAGCTCCGCTTGAACGATTGATTTTGACCCTAGTGTTTATCTGTTATAAACCGGATACTTTTTGCATAAAGTGGCAGCTTCCATTTTGATGCGAGAGATGGTCGCTTCATTTTGCAAATCATCTAAAATATCACAAATCCAACTTGCTACTTGCTCACATTCTGGTTCTTTGAAGCCACGTGTGGTCACAGCAGGTGAACCAATACGAATCCCGCTGGTAATAAATGGTGATTGCGGATCATGGGGCACGGCATTTTTATTCGTAGTGATACAAGCTCGGCCCAAAGCTGCTTCTGCTTCTTTACCAGTGATTTTTTTGTCAATTAAATCAATTAACATCAAATGATCGTCAGTACCACCGCTCACTATTTTATAACCACGTTTCATGATCACCTTGGCCATTGTCCGCGCATTATTGAGAACTTGCTGTTGATAAACTTTAAACTCAGGTTGTAGCGCCTCCAGAAAAGACACCGCTTTTGCTGCAATCACATGCTCTAACGGGCCGCCTTGTGCACCAGGAAACACCGCCGAATTTAATTTTTTTTCCAGCTCTGGGTTTGCCTTTGCCATGATCATACCGCCACGCGGACCACGTAAAGTTTTATGCGTCGTCGTTGTGGTAACATCCGCAATATTAACAGGAGATGGATACAAGCCCACCGCAATCAAGCCCGCCACATGTGCAATATCAGACAAAAGATAGGCACCAACACTGTCCGCTATATCACGGAAACGCTGCCAATCTACAATACGTGAATAAGCGGAAAATCCCGTGACAATCAGTTTAGGTTGATGCGCTTTAGCTAATTGAGCTGCCTCATCATAATTAATTTCGCCTGTCTCTGGATGTATCCCGTATGAATAAAATTGATAAAGTTTGCCAGAAAAATTAACTGGAGAACCGTGTGTCAAATGACCGCCATGCGCAAGATTCATGCCCAACACCACATCACCAGGATGAATCATGGCTGCATAGGCAGCCGCGTTGGCCTGTGAACCAGAATGCGGTTGCACATTAACATAATCTGCACCAAATAATTTTTTTGCTCTCTCAATAGCGAGATTTTCTCCAACATCTACAAATTCGCAGCCACCATAATATCGCTTACCCGGATACCCTTCGGCATATTTATTCGTCAGTACAGATCCCTGCACCGCTAATACATTAGGGCTAACATAATTTTCTGAAGCAATTAATTCTATGTGATCTTCTTGGCGTTGTTTTTCACTTTCTATCACTTGCCAGATAGCTGGATCAAATTCATGTAATGGTTCATGGGAAAACATGGTTTTATCCCTTCAATTCTGAATTTTCTAATACCGCTTGGGCCTGTTTTTCACGATGTTTTCGCACCGCTTCATGATATTCAGGATATTTATTTCCAAGAATGCTTGCTGCTAATATCGCTGCATTAATAGCTCCTGCTTTGCCGACTGCCAATGTACCCACCGGAATACCCGCTGGCATTTGCACAATCGACAATAGCGCATCTAATCCATTCGTGAAAGTGGATGACGGCATGGGCACACCCAATACCGGAATGAAAGTCTTGGCTGCCACCACACCTGGCAAATGTGCGGCACCCCCCGCTGCTGCAATAAACACCTCAACACCGCGTTGTTCCGCTGACTTGATATACTCAAACAAAGCATCTGGTGTCCTGTGTGCTGACAAAGCACGCGCTTCATGAGAAACATTGAGCTTGTCCAGCATTAAGCTGGCTTCTTCCATCACACTCCAATCTGACTTGGATCCCATCACAATCGATACCAATGGTTTTGACATAGCCGTCCCCGAAAGAAATTGCCATCATACCAGATTATTTTTTGCGGCGAGAATAGGGTCTAATGATAAATGTTCAGTGGTCGTAGTATTGGAGTTAGTCTGCTCCTTTTATTTTTTTATATTCGGTCGCAAAAGACGTTTCCCTTCCGGCTTTTGCTAAAGTGGACTCCTGTCCACTTTCCCTCATATAAAAAAATAAAAGGAGCAGACTAACTCCAATACTACGACCACTGAACATTTACCCCTAATGCCTAAAACATCTTTTGCCGGTAAATACCATCGCAATCTTGTGTTCATTACAAGCTGCAATCACTTCCTCATCACGCATTGAACCACCAGGTTGGATAATTGCTCGCACACCAGTACCACCCAACCTATCGATACTATCACGAAAAGGAAAAAATGCATCAGAGGCCAACACCGTATTTTGAATCCTTTCTCCCGCTTTGCGCACAGCCAAATCCACCGCATCGATACGAGAAACTTGCCCCGCACCAATTCCAACAGTGGCATTTTGCTTGGCAAGTAAAATACCATTTGATTTTATATGTTTCAGGACCCGCCAAGCGAATAGCATTGCGTCAATGTCTTCTTGATTGGGCTTCATACTAGTAACGACTTTTAGGTCGCTGGCTAGAATCACTTGGACATCTTTCTCCTGCATGAGGATACCACCTGTAATAAACTTCATCTCCCATCGTTGGTCACGTTGAACCAACATTTCAAGTACACGTAAAGCAGGCTTACTTCCTAGGATTGTCAGTGCTTCCTGCGTATAAGCTGGAGCAATGATGACTTCCACAAAGATATTGGCTATCGCTTCAGCTATTGCTTTAGTACATGGGCGGTTCAACGCAATGATACCGCCAAATGCTGACTGTGAATCTGCTTGATAAGCCAATGTATAAGCATCATCAATGGTGGCAGAAGTCGCTACGCCACATGGATTGGCATGTTTTACAACAACACAGGCTGGATCACTAAATTCACCGACACACGCCCATGCCGCTTCCGTATCAAGAATGTTATTGTAAGATAGCGGCTTGCCTTGATGTTGCGCAGCAGACAAAACACCTTGCTGATGTTGCTTAAATTGATAAGCGCACGCTTTCTGATGCGGATTTTCACCGTAACGTAATTCAGCTAATTTTTCTAATTGCAAATCAACATAAGGTGGACATTCCCGCTGATTTTCCTCTCTCTGTAAAAAATACTGATGGATCATCCCATCATAGTGAGCCGTGAGCGCAAATGCTTTTTCTGCGAGATTCTTTCTCGTGCTAATCCCTAATCCATTTGAGCTTTCTATCTCAGTGGTGATTTGCGCATAATCCTTGGGATCCACTACCACTCCTACCCAAGCAAAATTCTTGGCTGCGGCGCGCACCATGGTTGGCCCACCAATATCAATATACTCAACCACGTCCTCCCAACTTATATCTTTCTTGTCATTAACTGCTGCAGCAAACGGATAAAAGTTGACGACGACTAAATCAATCCAATGAATTTGATGTTGCACTGCTTCCATCGCATGATCGTCGCGGCGGCCCAGTATGCCGCCATGTATTTTAGGATGCAGCGTCTTAACACGGCCATCTAGCATTTCAGGTAATCCGGTGACCTCTTCTACTTGCCGATGCGGAATATTAGCATCACACAGTATTTTACTCGTCCCGCCGGTAGATATAATATCCACGCCTTGATGAATAAGGCTTTTGGCAAACTCAACAATACCTGTTTTATCTGAGACAGAAAGTAATGCACATCTAATAGGAATATGTTTCATATTTTATCTCTTATGTGTGTGAGCATATTATAGCGGTCCATTAAAATTTAGAAAGAGACGTTGGAGGATTAAGCCATTGTCCATGGATTGACCTACAGTCGTCCTACCACAGACTGACTCACCCCACTATCGTGGTGTGACTGGGTCGTGTCCTCCAGGTTGTTCAGCCCACTCCCAACCCGGATCCTCTTGTCTACGACCATGATAGTTCAGCACATCTTCCCGCTTAAATAGGCAACCTTCGCAAGAGGGCGCTAATCTTAAATTTTTAACAGGTTAAACGAATATACAAATTTTAAGTGTAAGCGTTTAAATTACGGGTATAATGAGCCCAAAACATACAAGACAATTATACTAAGGCCTGCCTCATGGGAAATATTAATTTTCGAATTCTTGGTCTATTTATATTTATTGTCATTAGCTGGGGAATGGCTTGGCCAATTAATAAAATTGGTCTCACATACATGTCCCCTACTTGGTATACTGCCACCAGACTGATTGTAGGCACAGCAACCATGATGCTGATTGTGATTGCAATGGGCAAATTTTCTCTCCCTCAACGTAAAGATTATCCTCTTATTCTCATCATTGGTTTATTGCAAATTAGTATCTATATTTTACTGACTAATTTTGGGCTTGCTTATCTTCCTGCCGGTCGCTCTTCGCTATTAGCTTACACCACACCGTTGTGGGTCATGCCTGCTACTACTCTGTTTTTCAACGAAAAAGTGGGTACCTTCCGCTGGATTGGATTTGCGCTAGGTATTAGTGGGCTAGTTATTCTACTCAGTCCTTGGGAAATGAATTGGACCAATACAAAAGTCTTATTTGGCGCTGCAATGCTTTTGCTGGCTTCGCTATGTTGGGCCATTTCCATGTTATGTGCCCGCTACATGCAATGGTCTAAGTCACCACTAGAACTTATCCCTTGGCAACTCTTGATTGGCACCATTCCTATCTTAGCTTTTGCCTGGCTTCATGAACCATTCATTTCTGTTCATTGGAATACTTCTTTAATACTCTCTCTCGTCTATACCGGCATACTTGTCACAGGATTGTCTTATTGGAGTGGTTTAGTGGTCAATAAAGAATTGCCAACTATTGTTATCTCTTTAGGCTTCTTATTAGTTCCCGTCGTCAGCCTTATCATCTCGTCTGCTTATATGCATGAAACTATTAGTTTGCCGACCATTGCTGCAATGATATTAATCATTTCCGGTATTTGTTGCGTCGTGGCAAACGATCAAACTCAACCACAGAGTGACTGAATTTTTTATACTTCACATAAGTGCATACTTGTTCCTACCGTTTAGATGATGCGACGGTGCTCAAATCACTTTTCTCCCAGAACTTCCTATCGACGGTGTCGAGACTACTGCCTTTTTAGCATTGGGAATTCCATGAAATATACTTCGATATCTAGGCTCAACACTAGGCTGTGTAATCATCATCCTATTAGCATGTAACTCAGAAATACTAGTTGGTTTCTTGTTACCTTTAGCACGATTTACAACAGTTGATGAGAAGATATATGCCTCGATATTTGCAAACCGCAATTGCAAATCCACAGCAGAATATCTATAAAATTGCTTTACACAACCTGCAGACCTCAGGTAGTAATCATCAAATCTGCTTTCCAGAGACATAGGGCCAATTTTCTGCATACAATGATTCTCTCTTTGAAAAAACACCAAATCCGATATGTTGCCATATTCTAATGGCGCCATTCTGAAATCAACCTCAGGTTGTTCGGTAGAAATCTTGTTACTTGCAGCACCTAATACATAACTTGCATATTCACCAGTAAATTTGATTAGCTGTGACAAAATGATATCCCGTAGCAGACTTTGATGCTGAGCAATGTTTGCTCTCATTTCAATGAAATTGGCAACAAGATAGGGTTTTCCAGTTCTTACATCTGTTGCAAAATATAACCACGCACCACTGATGGGTTCGTTAGTTTCTTCATCAATTACAACCGTCATATTCATGGCACAATCAATAATTCTCTCTATAATTGCTGGAAACTGAGTGCTGTCCGTTGCTAAACAACAGCTGAGATAATTGCCGAGAAGCAACGTCTTTGGATCAGACTTGTCCCAAACAACCATTCGAAATTTCCTCGGCCGCTTTATGCTATCTTTTACCTTAATCTCTTTTGCACTCGTAAGAGCTATATCTAAGTCTTTAATATGATCGATCGTATGTTGATTAAATGCAGAAACTAATTCTAGTGCTGGAATAGGCTGTTTTTGTATGAGCCCTGTTAATACAGGTTTTAATTTTTCTAAATCAGTCATTAGTTTTTTGAGTAACTGACAATTCGTTTGATTGACAATAAAATCAATCATTGCCCAGTTATTGACAACCACCATTTCATTTTTTTTGCATCTTTTATTAATTTGCGTGATGTAGTTAGTAATTTTTCTGTCGATGCTTTCAAGAAATGCCACCGAGTTATTGCTAAATAGAAACTGTTTTACGCTTTCATCACTAAGGAGCATTTTTAATTTACTTGATAATTCATTTATTTCTGTCCAAACGACAACAACTCTCTGATTGATATCTACTTGCTCAGGTGCAACCACTTCAAATTGACACTCGTAAGGATATTTAAAAGCAACATTTGGATTAATTCCTAGCTTCTCAAATTCCACATGTATTTTATTATTATTACTTGCAATTAATTTTCCAGAATAATCCGGTTGATTTTTGTCCCAAAGAAAATCTTGTAATCGGTGCGTTGAGCTTTGCAAGTAGCATTTTAAAATTCCCTTCAGGATTGGCATATAACCGTTAGTACTATACCTTTGGTATCCAACGAATATGCTTATTAGTTCGGTGGGAGAGTATATATGGCTTTTTATCAACTCTTCTTCGCTTATATCTAAATTCATTTCCTCCAAAAAAAATCCAATAAAATAGGATCGCAGATTTTTAACAAAATCCTCATAAACTAATTTTTTAGTATCAATAGATCTTAGTAGTCTCCTAATATATTTGTAGTGTTTATCAGCATTTTTATTTGGCATGATATTTAGCATCTGAAAAACTTCCACGAGGTTTTTTTCTGATTTATAATCAAGTAATTGTAAATTTTTAATGTAATTATATTTCTTCAAGACAAAGAAATTTATTTCAAGAAATCGGTTAATACCAATCAAAGAAGTGTTTATAAGTAACGCTAAGATATCCGGTGTTCTTTTGTCGAAAATAGGCAATAGTATATCGATGATATTATCACTATATTTCTCAATTAGATTATCAAGACTAAGTTGATACTGTACTGGTGTCAGATCCAATACTTGTTCATATTTTTTTGCTAATTTATCCAGGCTCTCTTCATTGGTAAAATGAAGCAGCATCTTTTTTGCCCTTGGCACAGCCATTGCATCAACACTGTCTTGATTATACTCATTAATGTCCTCATAAATCACCATGGCCTGTTTGCTTTGATATTGCAGACATTGTTCGATTACTTGATCAATTAATTTTTTTATATCAGGCAGGTCATTTTCATTTAATGATAATGCAATGACAGTAACAAATTGTGCTAAATTCTTGTTGCTAGTAATATCGTTTAGTGTCGCAGAATGGAATGATTTCAATACGGATTTTAAAATATAATTAATTAAAATCGCATTTTTTCGGTTTTCCAGTAGCTTCTTTAAAATTATCTCGGTAAAACTCTTTGCTATCTCATCATCTTCACTTTTAAATACATACAACGCCAAAATACATAGACTTTTCATATCATTATATTTTTCTATTCTCCGAAGAGATCTATTAAACCATAATGAACAAGCTATCTTCTTATTTTCACAGCTTACTGATTCTGCATATTTAAGAAGAAGTTTGATTTCTTTTTTAATTTCTTTTTGTGATAAATAGAGAGAACATAAGTCAGATATTAATTTAATCTTTTCATTTTCGTCAAAGAATTGAATATAGTAGTCATTGGTAGAAAAATTCAGGATAAACCTAAAAACTTTTGACTGCATCAATTCTGTTGGAAAACTGTCTTCTTCATCAGAATCTTGTTCATTTTTAACGTCGCCAGCGATTTGCATATAACTAAAAAAATCCTTAGCTTCCTCTCTCAATGCCGAGTCTAATAATGCCAATTCCTCCTGTGCTTGATCAGTATTCACCAATGAATCCTGTAAGGTAACTTTACTGATTGGCACTGAGATACCTGCCATTTTTAATGCCTCGTTTGCTATAAACCTTTCATATCCATTGTATTTGGGGATTGAACACTTGTTTGAGTGGGTTCTCCATTCAGATAAGAAAAAATTTAAACGTGGATCATCTACTGTCCTGCCCTGCAACAGCATCAGCTCTATGGCACATAGTATTATCTTAATTACTGTATCCACATCTTGTGTTGCGTATAAGACTATAGAGTCAAAAAATAGCTGCCATATCTCCAATGTATCCTTGTTAAAAGCAATGCTACCCGCAATAAGAGGCGTGACCGTATGCCGCATGAATTGTGCTGCATCAAAATCATCTGGATCTTTCGAGGCATTTTCTGCCAATAATTTTTGACTCTCTTTTAGAAGCTGCTCTGCTGGATTAAAATTAGAATCTTGCGAGCAACGTTGATACACAGCTAACCCTTGGTTTATCCTACCGTAAAAATCCTGTAAGCAGTAATCTATCGCCCAATCTTCATAGAATGCAAAATCTTCATTAAGTGCGGATTCCAATTGTTGGCGCAACATAATTTTCCTCGTTTTTGAATTAAAACTAATTAACTAGGATCTATTGACGTAAGTATTCGATGAATCCACAATCCGCTGTTTTTTTGTCACAGAGGCGTCGTACCGACGTTGTTGCAGTATCCAGACAAACCCCCAACACGAGCGAGCCTGGATCCTTTTGTCTACGGCCGCGCAACCCAGCAATTCTTTCAGCTGGAACAGACAGCCTCCACAAGAGGAAGACGCTAATCTTAAATTTTCATAGGCTAAACGAACGTTCACCTGTTAACCATTGCCTGTTGGATAATTTTTTCAATTGCTTCCACTAACACTTCACCTTCTAATTGCTGGACGCGAGCTTTTAATTCTTCTACCGTATCCGCAGCATATACTTGGCATTTCTTTTGCAAAATCATAGGGCCACTATCTACCCGTTCGGTAACATAGTGCACGGTACAACCTGTTTCACGCTCCTTTGCTGCAATCACCGCACGATGCACATCCAAGTCCATCATGCCTTGGTAAGCAGGCAGAAGTGATGGATGCACGTTTATCACTTTATCTTTCCAAGCAGCAATAAAGCTTCCTGATAAAATGCGCATGTAACCCATTAATACTACAAGATCGACCGAATGATGCTTAAGTAAATTTGATACTTTCAAATCATGTTCTTCTCGCGTCAATCCCGTTGGATCTACAAATTCGGCATGCAGCCCAAACATAGAAGCGCGCTCAAGAATGGGTGCGGAAGATTTATTACTAATGACAATCTCAAGCGTTGCTGATAGCCGTTGACACTGGATGGCTGTGACTATGGCATTTAAATTAGTACCGCGTGTTGAACCCAAAATACCTAAACGGATCATTGTTCCCTTAACCTGCGCATGTCGTCAATACGACGCTGAATCAATTGTTTTGTACCAATATCTTCACGATGAAATAATGGACCATCAATTTCACAAATTTCTTTCTCAGCAATTTCCTCCGCTGCGAAAATCGAATCTGCCACTCCGACATAAGCAGCAGTTCGTGAACCCATCGCAAAGATTTTCCCCTCCACTGCATTAACGGATGACAAATACAAGTGAGATTGATCTTTTACCGCGCTAACATCAATCGCAACATCTTTGACTGAAACATCTGGATAACCTTGTGGCACTGCATATTTACACACGGTTGCTTGTCGTGAAAATTTTACTTGATCAGCCACCAGATTGCCTGTCACTAATGCTTGGCAAATAGTGACAAAATCCGATTCTAAAATGGTTAACACATTCAATGATTCTGGATCACCAAAGCGCGCGTTAAATTCAATCACATACACACCATTTTGTGTTGCGATAAAACTACCATATAAGATACCAATAAACTTATCATTCAACTCTAACGATAAAGCATGAATAACAGCTTTATTAATGCGTAAAGCAGCATCGGCATCTTTTTCTATTAAAAAAGGTAAACTATGATTTGCATCCGAGTAGCTACCCATCCCACCAGTATTAGGACCTTTATCACCAGCATATGCTCTTTTATGATCTTGAACCATTGGCATAGGTACCATGTGTTCACCATCACAAAAACACATCAATGAAAATTCTTGGCCCAATAATTTTTCTTCAATCACTAATACTTGGCCTGCATCCAGTATTTCTTTGCAATAGGCGATTGCTTCAGAAAATGATTGCAAATGATCACCCGCTACTTTTACGCCTTTTCCACCCATGAGACCATTTGCTTTAACCACATAATGGCCTTCGCCCAGTTCATGAAGAAACGCCTCGACACCTGACATGGCATAAAAAGTTTGATAACGAGGTAATCCCGGGATTTTATACTTCAGCATAAGGTCACGCGCAAATGATTTGCTAGTTTCAATTTGTGCTAACCTTTTCTTTGGCCCAACGGTTGGGATTGCTACCTCCCACAACACATCTGCCAAGCCTTTTTCTAGAGGAGCTTCAGGTCCGATGATAGCAAGATGAATTTGCCACTCTTTCGCTAATTTCGAAATCCTATTCACATCAGTGATATCACCCGCCCAGTAATCATCTGTCATTTGTTGAATACCGGGATTGACTGATGTACCGTAGCAAAAAATATTTGGCTTTTGCGGCGAACGAGATAAAGCAGCAGCAATGGCATGCTCACGTGCCCCAGATCCCACAATTAAGATATTCATTTCTTATCATCCTCTTGCTTCTCTGCATTGGACCTACGGTCTATTTCACGGATCTGCTCTAATGCTTGGATTTTTTTTTCTGTCATATTTCCGCAAATATAATTGCCGTCCATGCATGCCATGCAAGGTGTTTTGATTTGATGCTGCCCGCGGCGAACCACTGCTTCCACTAAATCTTCTTGGGACTGATACAGTAGCCTGTCCACACCCAGATAGTGACAAATCCGATCTTCCGTGTGATTTGCAGCAATCAATTCAACACGAGATGGAATATCAATTCCATAAAAACAAGGATTTTTAATTGGCGGACAAGTAGATACAAAAAAAATTTCTTTCGCTCCAAACTCACGTACCATCTTCACAATTTCGCGCGAGGTAGTACCTCGCACAATACTATCATCAACAATCAAAACTGTTTTATTCTCAATTTCTGTTCTCTGTGGAGTTAGCTTATAGCGCACGCTGCGTGAGCGGGCTTGTTGATTGGGCATAATGAATGTACGGCCAATAAAAGGATTTTTATACAATCCCTCAGAATAACGCACGCCTAATTCATGCGCAAAAGATAAAGCTGCGGTATTTGCCGTGAAAGGAGCGGGTATCACAACATCAGGCACAATATCAGGATATTTTTCTTTCCAACTCCGCGCGAGATTCTGCCCCATACGCAACCGTGCTCGATAAACACTTACCCCATCTAATGTGGAATCAGGGCGAGCAAAATAAACATACTCAAAAACACAGGGCCTGAATTCTCTCGCCTCTACAACATGACGAAACAATTTGCCAGCTTTGCTGACATATACCACTTCACCTGGTTGTAAATCTCCCTTTGGCTCAAAGCCAAGAGCATAAAACGCTGTTGTTTCTGAGGCAAAAATATAATCACTCGTGCCATCCTTGCGCTGACGCTCCCCCAAAACCAAAGGACGTATGCCATGTGGATCACGAAATGCTACTAATCCTTTGCCTATAACAACCCCAACAATAGAATAAGCTCCTTCAATACGATCAAAAATATGCTTTACTGCCGCACATAATTGCTTAAAGAATTGTTCGTCATCATCATCTAAGTAAGAATGAGTGGCAAGCTTATCTGCCAACATCAGCAGCAATGCTTCTGAATCAAGAGAAGAATTTAAGTGTCGGTATTGCCGCAACCGAATTTCATCCGCCAATTCTTGATAGTTAACTAGATTGCCATTGTGAGCCAGTGCGATACCACGTGGGCTCCCAATCCAAAGAGGTTGAATGTCTGACTCGCTATATCCACCAGCGGTTGGATAACGTGCATGCGCAATACCGATGTTGCCTTTCAGTGGGGAAATATCTTGCGGCGTAAAAATCTCTCTGACTAACCCTAATCCGTGCTTAGAATAGAATCGTTCATCGCAAGTCAGAATGCCAGCCGCATCTTGTCCGCGATGCTGCAAATGTATCAGGCTATCATACAATTCTGCCGCAACAGGTTCATGACTATAAATTCCCACTATTCCACACATGCATCCCTCACCCCAAGTATCCTGCTACATGACGCATGATACGTTGCGCAATAGGCCCAGGCGGTTGCATAAAAGAAAACATCTTGCCCGTAATCATTTCATATAACTGAATATAACGTGCAGACAATGATTCCACCAATTCTTGAGGAGCAGACGGCAATACTGCATCTTTATAAGGATCACAGTGCTTAGCAAACCATAAGCGCAAAAACTCCTTATCAATATTTTCGGGTTCTAACCCTTGCGCCACTCGCTCAATATAACTATTAGCCAGCCAGTACCGGCTAGAATCCGGTGTGTGAATTTCATCGACAACAATAATGTTACCGTCAAGATCACGGCCAAATTCATATTTAGTATCTACCAGGATCAAGCCATGTCTTTCTGCCATCTCAACACCAGCCTGATATAATTTCAACGCTAAATGACTTGCCTCATCCCAATCGGCTTGCGACATCCAGCCTTCTGAAACAATTTCTTTTGGTGTAATTGGCCGGTCATGGTCTTTTTCTTTGGTGGTCGGGGTCAAAACCGGCTTATCGAGCTTCTGATTTTTATACAATCCTTCTGGAAAAGAAATCCCACAATAATGACGCACGCCTTTTTGATATTGTGTCCATAAAGAGGTTTCTGTCGTTCCGGTAATATAACCGCGCACGACAAATTCGATAGGAAAAACGCTGCATTTTTTTGCGATCACCACATTAGGATCAGGGATTGCGATCAAATGATTGGGAACAATCTCAGCTGTTTGTTCAAACCACCAAGCACTGATTAAATTTAACACCTGGCCTTTGTACGGAATCGTAGCTAATTGACGATCAAAAGCAGTCAACCTATCCGTAGTAATTAATATCAGCCTGTCACCTAGATCATAGGCGTCTCTCACTTTGCCTTGGTATTTTTGTCCAAACGCAAAAGACGTTTCTACTAAACAGTAAGGTAAGGCAGCTCGGATTTGATCCAGATAATGGTCAGCGGTATTGGTAGCATTCATGGGCATATGGGTTATGTATAATGTTAGTGTGTATGATGTCATCTATCAGATCAGCTATATTAGCGTTTTCAGCACTAAAATGCCATAAAACACCATGATAAATTGCCTGGATCCCTTGAATAGCAAAATGGTCTTTCAAGGTCTGGTGCTTTTGTTGTCCTAATAAATCTTCCCGCGGACGCACCAGGTATCGCAATGATGGCGTGGCAGCAAAATCCTTGGGAAATACTTCAACCTCTTTGCGTTCATTATATAAAACACCGCTTTTTTTGATTTGCTGCCAGGTTACAGGCGCATCACACTGTATTTCCCAATGCATTTGGCGTCTTACCACAACAGGAATGCCCCGCTGCCGCAAGGTATTTTGTACTGTCAATGCATGGTTATCCGTAATGATCAGCTCGATAATACATTCATAACTGGTCTCATTTTTTTGATAAGCAGGAATAGCAGCGCGCCGCGGATAATAGTTAAGCGGTGTCGTATGCTCCACCCTGCCCTCAGCGATATAATCATGCATGGATTGAAAAATAGAATCGCCATTTATGGTTCGCTCAGGATGCGGCATCATTGCCATCACATTACCTGCTTTATTGGAAACAGCAGCAATGTTACGCACTGATCCATTAGGGTTAATGGGAAAACTATCAACAATAGCCCCATCAGAAGCGCAGTATTGAAATACATTTAATCCTTGCTCTTCGATTTCTTTTAGCAAAGCTTCAGTCATCACAAACCGGCCTTCGCCATGTGCAACAGGAACCTGCACAATGTCACTTGGCGCTAAGCGACGGGTAAAGGCATTACGTTGATATTGATCACTCAACCTGATATTCACCCATGCATTATAATATCCTGTGCCAAGAATCTTATCGTTTGCAACACGTTTGTTTTCTGTTAGCACCATAGCAGTTTTATTATTTTCTAATCCTGGCACCAGGCCTGTTTCTACTAGAATTTGTGCACCATTACAGATGCCAAGCACCGGTTTACCTTTAGCACTTTGCGCAGCAATTTCCCGCATAACGGGATCCAAAGCAGCGATAATCCCCGCGCGAGAGCGATCTTCATAAGAAAAACCACCCACAATGATATAACCATCCATTTCCTGTAATTTATCATGGGATTCATTCCATAAAAATTCTACAGGTTCCATGCCAACGCGCTTTACCGCTAACATCGTTTCGCGCTCACAATTTGAACCAGGAAATTGGACAATCGCGATACGGATCACAGTAACCTCACTTCGGGTTTACCACTCACCACCTGCCCAATTTCATAGAGAGGAAAATCGGGAAATATTTTTAATTCTACACGCATCGATTCCACTGCCGACTGGGGCACAATCATGATTAACCCCACGCCCATGTTAAACGTACGGTACATTTCGTTATCTTCCAACTGGCCTAACTGACGTAACACATTAAAAATGGGTAGGACAGGACAAGTATTCCTATCAATTTCAACTGCGCAATTCGCTGGTAAAATACGTGGAATATTCTCCAATAATCCACCACCTGTAATATGCGCCATGCCCTTAATGGGAATTTCTTTCGCTAGTAAGTGTAAGACTGGTCTAGTGTAATTAATATGAGGCGCTAATAATTCCTCGCCAACTGAATGGCCAAGTTCAGGAAGATGAGAATTGACGTGATATTTGCCTATCTCAAAAAATAATTTACGCGCAAGAGAGTATCCATTGGTATGCAATCCACTGGATGGAAACGCAACGATGACATCACCCGCTACAATATCCTTACCTAAAATCGCTTTATCTCTTTCTACTACCCCTGTGATCACACCAACTAAATCATGTTCTCCTGGTAAGTAAGTTCCTGGCATTTCTGCTGTTTCACCCCCTACCAGTGAAATAGCATTTTCGCGACAAGCGTTCACCATACCTATCATGATCTGTTCAATCACATCAGGTTTCAACTTATCGTTAGCAATATAATCCAACAAAGTGAGAGGTTTAGCACCCAATACAATAATGTCATTCGCCGTTGCACTGACAAGATCTATTCCTATGGTGTCAAATTTCTGCATCATTTTCGCTATCATTATTTTAGTGCCAACACCATCAATGCTTTGCACTAAAACAGGATGTTGGTATTGCTGCATCAGCGGCTTCAAATCAAACATTGCGCCAAAACTGCCTATCCCTGTTAATACACAGGGAGAAAAAGTACTTTCTACTGATTGCTTAATACGCCGTACCGCTTCATTGCCTGCTTCAATATCAACACCTGCAGATTTATAATTCATGCCGCTCATTACAATAATTTCTCCCGCAATCCGTTCTCCCAAGCGGTTTTCGCCTTATCCACCGGCAAATCAATTACAGCGTTCATACGTAACCACGGCTCAGTGGTGGTTTCACCAAGAATCATCATGGACACCTGATATTTTGCAAAAATCTTTTTGAGATCATTTATTTTATCGCGAGCAACTTCAAGCACAAACCCACCCGTTTCAGCAAACATTTTTTTCTCTGTTGCTAACTCGCCTTGAATTTCAATTTTTACACCAATATGATTTTTAAAACTCATCTCAGCTAATGCCACAGCAATCCCCCCATCGGAGATATCGTGTGCAGCAAGAATGAGATGTTGTTGTATTGCCTCATGCACAGCGTGCACTTCATTGGCGAAACCGCTCAAATCCGGCTGAGGTAAATTGCAGCCTAGCTCACCATAAAGTTGGTAAAACACACTACCACCACATTCATCTTTACGCTCACCCACCATGACAATCATAGAGTCTGTGCGTTTCAAATCATAAGTGATTGCTATAGACACATCAGACAGTGATCCCAAGCAAGCAATCATGGGACTAGGCGGTATTACACCCTGAGTAGATTCGTTATACAAAGATACATTGCCAGAAATAATAGGCAATGTTGTATTTGGCTGATCTTTCATTGTAACAGCCCGGCATGCATCCACAATACCACGCACAGAATCTACAAATTCACCCATTTGCTCTGGTTTTTCGGGATTACCAAAACATAAACAGTCTGACAGTGACAGCGGCGTGGCGCCGACTGCTACCACATTGCGTACTGATTCCAACACCGAATTGACAGCCCCCCAGTAAGCATCGATTTTATTGTAACGGGGGTTTTGATCTAGTGCTAATGCGATACCCACGTGACGAATTTCTTCTGGATATTTATCTTCATTAAATGGCGCCATAACGCCCGCATCAGCCCAACCAGCTTCTATTACGGTACGGCCTTGCACTTGCTTATCATAAGTTTCAAAAATGGGTGCACGAGAGGAAATATTTTCATGTGCTAATATCTGTAATAACACATCATTGAAATTAATTGGTGTAGAGAATGATGGTTCCACCTGTATAGGTACTTTTTTCGTAAAAGGGCGGTCATAAAGAATACCCTTTGTTACATCTTGTGCTCTTGCTCGCACTAATTCTTTACCACAATACTTCACTACATATAATCCATCCGCACGAATCTTGCCAATCACAGCAGCTTGCGCACCTTCGGATACTTGCGGCAAAGCAAATGTTTCATTGTAATGCGCGAGAATAGCATCAACTAAATGTTCTGGCACCACCCACATAAAACGTTCTTGCGTCTCAGAACATAACACTACTGCTGGTAGTAAATCGGACATACTCGTTGGGACTTGCTCAAGATCAATCTCAGCACCATATCCACCTGCTTCTGCCAGTTCAACACTGGCGCAAGCAATTCCACCCGCTCCTAAATCTTTAAACCCTACTTTATCAGTTAAGTTTTGCTCACGAAGCCACTTAAATAAAGCATTATTTGCTTTGAGAATATGTCGCTGTAAAAAGGCGTTAGGTTCTTGTACCGCACCTTTATTTCTCTCTTTATGTTCTTCTCGCAATGTTGAAGAAGCAAACGCTGCACCACCAAAACCACTATTGTCTGTTGGCTTACCGACAAGAATGTAAACATAATTTTCCGCATTGGCAGGAGCATAAGAATGTATGATATGGTCTTCACGTACCACACCTAATGTCACGACTGTTACTAAGCAATTTTCGTTATAAGCAGAATCATAATAAACATCGCCTGCTAGATTAGGTATGCCAAGGGGATTGCCATAACCTCCAATTCCCCCGACCACACCTTCATGAATCCAGTGTGTTTTAGAACGATGAATATCACCAAAACGTAAACTGTCTGCAACAGCAATCACTTCTGCGCCCATGCAGGAGACATCACGAACATTTCCACCCACTCCTGTTGCCGCGCCTTCATAAGGAACAATTTGAGAAGGGTGATTATGAGATTCATGACTCACGACCACACCATAACGTATGCCTTGATTATCCGTTGCTACCGCAACAATGCCTGCATCTTCTTTGGGGCCTAAAATAATATGAGGTCCTGCCGTCACAAATTGCTGCAAATACTGACGGGTACTTTTATATGAGCAATGCTCAGAACCTTGAATAGACCATAAAACACATTCTGCAAAGGTGGGAGGACGCTTGAGCAATTCATGCTGAATCGTCAAAACTTCATCGACGGTTAAACCTAGGTGATATTGTTGCAACAATTGTTCAATTGCATCTATGGACAGTTGGGAAAAATCAAGAATGTCAGGCATTTGCTGCATTTACAGGCTCTACTCCAGCCATTCCCATTAAAAAACATAGAGAGGAATACTGGCTCTTAATCTAGTATTTTAAACATGGGCATAAGATAACGATGTTTGCAAGCAAAAACAAGAAAATAAAGGGCACCATTTTTGCAGTGCCCTTGGTATTACGCTTAACTAAACGAGTAAATCAAACCAGCACTGACTAAATCTGTACTACCAATCCTGTTGGAACTACCTGTTTTCTGGATACGGTTGTAAGATAAATCAGCAGCAATGTTATTAGTTAAGTCATAAGTTGCACCCACGCCAAAGGTAGGATACAGCTTGTGCGCTTTATCACTGCCTTTACCTGACTCAGCACCGCCAGCTGGCATGAAAACATCAGCAGAAGCAGTAGCATTTGCCATCACATATGCAACACCTAGCTTTCCATAAACACTGACTTTATCTACAACAGGGAAAGCACCTTTAGCTACTAAGTCGATTGCATTGGTCTTCACTTCACCTTTAGCTTGCGCAGTAACTGGAACAACAAAATCATGAGTGGTAGCAGTCGCTTTGGTACTCATGGTGCTAAACTTAGACCAACCTAATTCAGCTGCCCAATTGGTATCAAATTGATACCCAGCAAATAAACGGCCAGCTAAACCGCTGTCATGTCCACTATTGCTGAACGAACTCAATTTAACAGTGTTAGTAGACAATGCATTACTGAGTAAAGAAGTCATATCTGAACGGGAAATATTAGACTGATGAACATTGCCATAGCCTAATTGACCACCCACATAAGCTCCTGGTCCAATAGCGAATGAACTTGTTGCAGCCAACGTTGAAAGACTTAGTGCAGCAACTCCTAACATTATTTTTCTATTTAACATGTAAAAACTCCTGTGTGTTAAGTTACCCGCGGTATAGTAATGATGAAATCAAAAATAATCAACTTAACATTGCCTGGGTATTTTTTGGCCTGAATTAAACATGATCACCCCTTGGAAAATCTGACTGCAAAACCCATTTATTTTCTCGTCTTTCACTTTGAGAAAATAAATATCAACAAGCCCTAGACAATAGTTCATATTAATTCCATAATTTGCGCCTTTTTCAGGTTATAATAATAACTTTTACAGCTGACCTTGCGCGATGAGGAATCCAAAACAAAAATAGGAAAAGAGTTTCTGCGTTCTTTAGCAGAACATCTGTAACTTTTGGATAAAGTGAAAGCTGTTGCACCAGTCCTTTATAATGTGGGGGATTATGCGTTGGCCAAAAATGTTGTTGAACTTAAAGGTGTATATAAATCAATACATGATCATGTCATTCTACATGACATTAATCTTGATGTATGTGAAGGTGAATTTCTAACGTTGCTTGGACCATCAGGCTGCGGAAAAACAACACTCCTACGTCTCATTTCTGGTTTCGAAGAACCCACACAAGGTACTATTCGCATTGATGGCAAAGATGTTAGTGGGCTCCCTCCACATCAACGGCATATCCACACTGTCTTTCAAAGTTACGCTTTATTTCCTCATATGACCGTGTTTGAAAACATCGCTTTTGGCTTACGTTGTCAAAAAGTTCCTCCCCAAGAAATCAAAGAGCGAGTGACTAATGTTTTAAAAATGGTGAAGCTAGAAAAATTTGCTCAGCGTAAACCGAGTCAATTGAGCGGAGGACAGCAACAACGTGTTGCTATCGCACGCGCCGCTGTTAATCGACCCCGTGTTCTCTTACTAGATGAACCTTTGTCCTCTCTGGATTACCGTCTACGCAAAACGATGCAAATCGAACTTAAGCAATTGCAGCGTACCTTAGGCATCACATTTATCTTTGTCACTCATGATCAAGAAGAAGCGCTTTCTATGTCTGACCGTGTTGTCGTCATGCAAGAAGGATATATCGAACAAATAGGCACACCACGGCAAGTGTATGAAGAGCCCAGCACGCTTAATGTCGCCACTTTCATTGGGGAAAGCAATCTCTTTGAAGGTGAAATTATTAAAATAGGCGATAACAAACAAATCACGGTCAATATTCTTAATAAACAGCGCGAAGCAAAAAGTTCTCGTCCCTATGTACCTGGGGAAAAAGTCTATGTGCTCATACGTCCTGAAGATGTACGCGTCTGGAACCAACATGAAGTCAATGACACTGCTGACATGTTTGCTGGAACTGTCATGGAAGTCATTTACAAGGGTACAACCGTTGATCTTATCGTCCGTTTAACTAACAACCAAACCATTGCTGCAACAGAATTCTTTGATGAGGACGACGACAGATTAGAATATAAAATAGGTGAACCCGTTTGGGTCAGCTGGACGCCAGGATGGGAGGTAGTCTTGCCTCATGAAGCATGATAACAGGTTTAGAAATATCTCTTTGACGATTACTTGGATTTGGTTATTTTTATTTGCCTTATTACCGTTTTGCCTAGCAGTTGCAGCCAGTTTTCTAAGTCATAGTGAAAACAACTTAATCGAAATGCCTGTTACACTAACAAACTATCAGCAACTCAGTAACACAGTTTACCTACGAATATTTGAGAAATCATTTTTTATAGCGGGACTATCCACCTTTTTATGCCTCATCCTTGGTTACCCATTTGCTTATATTATTGCTCGCATGCAAAGCAAGTGGAAAAATCTTTTATTGCTATTAGTGATCATTCCATTCTGGACAAGTTCGCTGATTCGAAGCTATGCCTTGATTGCTATTATTAAAGCCAAAGGCATTCTGAATTCTCTCTTGATTACAGCAGGACTGATTCATCACCCGCTTCCCATATTATTTTCCAATTATGCTGTGATGATTGGGCTAGTATATAATCTTCTTCCTTTCATGATATTGCCTATTATGACAAATGTTGAACGGCTAGATAATAGATTAATTGACGCTGCGCGCGACTTAGGCGCAAACCGCTTTACCACATTTAGAAAAATCATTGTTCCTCTTACCATGCCAGGAATTATCGCAGGCTCCATATTGGTGTTCTTACCAGCCATGACAATATTTTATATTCCCGACATACTAGGCGGCTCCAAGTCCATCCTGCTTGGTAATCTCATTCAAAATCAATTTCTCATTGCGCAAAATTGGCCGTTAGGATCTGCATTTAGCACTCTACTTACCATAATGCTTGCCACGCTCATTCTCATTTACCTTTGGTCAACACGTGGAAATAAAAAGAGAGAATGGCTATGAAAGTACGATTCTATTGGATAGAAAGTGATAGCAAAAACGACAATGGTCAACCCTAAGATGAGGCAAGAAATGATGAAGTTGAAATCTTTACAAAATTCATTTTATCTTACCTTCATTTATTTATTTTTTTACGCACCGATCATTATCTTAATTGTTTACTCATTCAATAACTCACAATACTCTCTGTTATGGCATGGGTTCACTTGGCGTTGGTATGCTGAGTTATTTTCTGATAATGATTTATGGATATCGACATGGCATTCTTTCCTCTTGGGCATTTTTTCTGCCACTATCGCAAGCTTCATTGGACTACTAGCTGCAGTCAGCTTATATCGTTACCATTTTTTCGGGCGTAATTTCTTAAATGGCTTAGTTTTTATTTTGATTCTATCTCCTGAAATCGTGATGGGTGCATCCCTTTTAATCCTTTTTACTTTTTTAGGTTTACCTCTTGGTTTTATTAGTCTGTTATTAGCACATATTAGTTTTTGTGTTCCTTTTGTCATTGTGACCATTTATAGTCGCTTAGTCAGCTTCGACAAGAACATCTTTGAAGCAGCAAAAGATCTTGGAGCCAATGATTTTTTGATCTTAAGACGTATTATTCTTCCTCTACTGTGGCCTGCACTTTTTGCCGGTTGGTTGTTAAGTTTTACACTCTCTCTTGATGATGTCATTATCAGCTATTTTGTTGCAGGTCCTGAGTTTCAAATACTGCCATTACAAATTTATTCTATGGTACGCTCTGGCGTTAAGCCGGAAATCAACGCGCTATGCAGTGTGTTGTTCTGCATTACCTTAACTCTTATCGTCATGTCACAATTGGCGTTGAGGAAAAAAGCATGAAACGTATGGCTTATTTTCTTTTTATTCTATTCTTGCCGCTTACCACCCATGCAGCCGCTCAGGTCGTGAATGTTTATGCTTGGGCAGGCGAAATTCCAGATTTCGTCATACGCCTTTTTGAAAAAGAAACTGGCATCAAAGTCAATATTTCTACTTATGAAAATAATGAAATCATGTATGCGAAGCTCAAGACTTCCACCAATTCCAGGTATGACGTAATCATGCCTTCAAGCTATTTTGTAGACCGTATGTCCCGCCAAGGTATGTTAGAAAAACTGGATAAATCCCAATTAGCTAATTGGAAAAATCTTAATCCAGAATTTTTGCACCCGGCTTATGATCGTCAATCTGAATATAGCATCCCGTACATCTGGGGCATCACTGGTATATTTTATAATACCGACTACTATTCACCTGCTAGCATCAAAAAATGGGCAGATCTATGGGAGACGCGTTACTATAATAAGCTCATGCTACTTGATGATACGCGCGAAGTATTCGGCATAGCGTTACTTACTCTTGGTTATTCCGCAAACGACCAAAACCCTGAACACATCAAAGCAGCATTTCTCAAGCTTAAAACATTAATGAAAAATGTTCGCGTATTCTCTAGTGACACAGTGGTCTCTATCATGATCGATGAAGACGCCACCGTTGGCATGGCCTGGAATGGTGATGCATTTAAAGCACTGCAAGAGAACAAGAAGATTAAATTCGTTTTTCCTGAAGAAGGCTTTATCATTTGGGTGGATAATTTTTCCATCCCTAAAACGGCTCCACACAAAGATGCGGCCTATGCTTTTTTAAATTTTATTTTGCGCCCAAACATTGCAAAAGAAATAGCTCTCTATACTAAATTCCCCACCGCTAATTTAGCAGGTTATCAATTATTACCGCCTGAAATACGCAATAATCCTATTGTCTATCCGCCAAAAGATATTTTACGTCGCGGGCAATTTCAAACTGATCTTGGAGATAAAACACTTTCCTTGTATGAAAACTATTGGGAAGAGTTAAAGATGAGCGGATGAGATGATAAAGATCCAACTCATCTACCTGTATGACAACCTAGCGAGTGGATACTTTGCTAAGATTGACGATAGTAACAAAGCCTTAGCAATCACGGAAGTAGCTATCGGATCTAAAAAACGGAAGCGCTGCGATGTCGAAGCCATGAAGGCTCGTTAAGAGGGAAACAAGCGAAGGAATAAAGGTTACTACTTCAACCCATCTACTGTATTTCAAAGCGAGCTGTCGTGATTATTTAAATGGTTCTGTCTACTCGCTTCCGTTTTTTAGATCCGATAGCTACTTCCGTGATTGCTAAGGCTTTGTTACTATCGTCAATCTTAGCAAAGTATCCACTCGCTAGGTTGCATTGACCTTCATCATAATATAAGGATTATAAATCTCCGTTTTAAAATCAAATTTCTGATAAAGTCCATGTGCATCTTCAGTCATTAAAAACCAACGAAATATGCCACGCAACTGAATATGCTCGAATATATATTTAAGCAAAGCTTGTCCTATCCCTTTACCACGGTGCGGCTCATCAATAAAAACATCCCATAGAGAAGCAAACTCAGAATGATCGCTAATAACGCGCGAAAAACCGACTTGCTTACCTTGGTAAAACACACTAAAGCACAAAGAATTTTCTATCACTAAAGGAAAGCGCTCTGGAGGAAGGCCCGTTGAGTAACGTGAAGGAACACAAAGAAGGTGATATAAATATTCTAGATCAATTCTTTTTTTATCTGCCGTGAATACATATTCACCAAATGAACTATCCGGATAAACAGGTCTATAAGTCATAATTCACCAGCTCTTCTTGTTAGTCATGTTATTGCATATTATTTTGTCGCCCAAGCACTACCGTCTTTGTGAGTAATACCACAGTAATAAGGTGCATTTCGAGTTTTTTTGGCTCCCAACACACTCTCCATGGGTTTAAGTTGCATCCTCCAATTCAGTCGCCTAAAAACAATAGGACGACAGCCTTCGGCAAGAATTCCTGGTAATACTAGAGAATATTTGGCATTACCGTCCTGTCAGTATAGAATAGCCCAGCGATTCTAAAGAATCACTATTTGAGGGGCTATTCCATGAAAAAAATATTTACAGCTTTTGTTATGTTACTTTGCAGTTTCAGTCTCATTGGCTGCCAAAATATGTCCAACCAAGATGCAGGTGTACTAACAGGAGGCATTGCTGGCGGCTTGATTGGTAGTACTGTTGGTAAGGGAAGCGGACAAATTCTAGCCATTGCTGCAGGCACCGTTGCTGGCGCGATCATTGGCGGTTCCATCGGCAAAAGCATGGACGATACTGATAGATTGAAGATGAATAGAGCATTAGACAATAATCCAGTTGGCAGACCAGCATACTGGCATAATACAAACTCAAACACAGCTTATGAAATTGTTCCGACCAAAAACGTTACCGTAAATGGTAATGAATATTGTCGTGAATACCGCACTGTTGCACGTATTGCGGGTAAAAAACAACAAATGTATGGTACTGCTTGTCGACAACCAGATGGAACATGGCAAGCTGTTAGCTAACTCTCGCATTAGCCTTGGGTGTTGGCTTCGCCTACACCCATAGGTTATTTTCACGTTAAATCAAATCTAGGCTTGTCCTTTTTGTTCAATTACACTATTTCTTCAGGCATTTAGCTGTTTCTTATTGTCTTAACACTCAACTGACAAGAAGGTGTAAGTAACATGTCCAAGATGAAAATGACTTTTTGCTGCCAAACATGCGGTACACTCTATCCTAAATGGTCAGGCCAATGCTCTGGGTGTAATGGGTGGAATACCATTATGGAAGAATCTAACACTCCGGCTCCTTCGTCACGCTTTCAAGGATACACTGGAACACAAGCAGCCATGACACGCATGGCAGAGGTAAAACTACATGAAGAAACACGCCTTACATCCGGATCTCAAGAATTAGACCGTGTATTAGGTGGTGGTATTATCATGGGATCCGCTATTTTAATCGGTGGTGATCCTGGCATCGGTAAGTCAACTATCTTATTACAATCTATTGCGCATCTCAGCCAAACCTTAAAAGTATTATATGTGACTGGTGAAGAATCGCCGCAGCAGGTCACATTGCGTGCTAGACGTTTAGGATTACCGGAAACTCACTTATGGCTGCTGGCTGATACTCATATAGAAAATATTCTTCATCACGTACAAAAAGAAAAACCACGGGTTTTAGTGATTGATTCTATTCAAACCATGCATACCTCATTCATATCATCCACGCCTGGATCTGTCAGCCAAGTGCGTGAAAGCGCTATGCAGTTAGTCAGTTATGCCAAACAAACTGAAACTGCCTTATTTATCGTTGGGCACGTGACAAAAGAAGGAAATTTAGCTGGGCCTCGTGTATTGGAACACATGGTAGACACTGTTTTATATTTTGAAGGTGAACAAGACAATCGTTATCGTATGATACGTGCTGTAAAAAACCGGTTTGGCGCCGTCAATGAATTAGGCATTTTCGCTATGACAGAAAAGGGACTGCGTGAAGTCAATCATCCTTCTGCCATTTTTCTATCACGAAATTCGCAATCTGTACCTGGCAGCATTGTAACTGCAACAAAAGAAGGGTCACGGCCATTGTTAGTTGAAGTGCAAGCACTGGTAGACCAAAGCCACATTGCTAATCCTCGCCGCTTATCTGTTGGCTTAGAGACACAACGTCTTTCTATGCTGCTTGCTGTGTTACATCGGCATACAGGCATCACCACACATAGTATGGATGTGTTTTTAAATGTGGTCGGCGGATTACAAATAGTCGAGCCAGCAGCAGATTTACCTACCGTATTTGCCATTTTGTCCAGCTTACGTAATCGTCCATTACCACATGATTTAATTACGTTTGGAGAAATAGGACTATCAGGAGAAATTCGCCCTGTACCTGGTGGACAAGAACGCTTAAAAGAAGCAGCAAAGCACGGTTTTAAAACGGCCATTGTTCCGCATGCAAATGCTTCTAAGAAAAGCATTGATGGTATGAAAATAGTTGCTGTTCAAACACTAAAAGAAGCAATTGATTACTTTGAATAGAGGTGGATAGCAAGTTTTTGTACGTTGAACAATGACCCGATCAGATAGTTCTATTACAAACTCACTTCTATCTTCGGCCTAGGAGTCATACGGGTCAATATTTCATAAGCCGACGTATGACTAGACCAAGCGACGCGCTCCACCGGCAGCCCTTCTCCCCATAAGACGACAGGATCGCCGATCTTGGCATTCGGCTGATGACGCAAGTCAACCGTTAACATATCCATCGAAACCCGACCTACTAACTGACATTCCACGCCATTAATCAGCACTGGCGTACCATTCTTAGCAAATTGTGGGTAACCATCACCATATCCTACCCCTACCACTCCCACTCTCATGTCTTCTGGTGCTTCCCACTCGCCACCATAACCCACCTTGCCATACTTTTTGACATGCGTAATCGCTATCAACCGTGACCATAATGTCATCACAGGTTTTAATTGATGATCCAATGCCGTTTTACCCATTAATGGAGAAGCTCCATATAACATCAGCCCGGGACGCACCCAATCTCCATGTGTCAGCGGCCAGGCAATAATAGCCGCTGAATTCGCCAAGCTTCGCGGGCCAGAACAAGTAGAAGTGACTTGGTTAAATAATGCGAGTTGCTGCATCGTTGCTTCACTTTCTATTACATCAGCTTGCGCAAAATGTGTCATAAGTCCAATCGGTTTTTTTACTGCTGAAATAACCAAAAGCCGCTGGTACATCTCATGGAACTGTACAGGGTCAATACCTAATCTATGCATGCCCGTATTTATTTTCAGCCATATAGTAAACGGTCTCTCTACTTTAGCTTTCTCTAGCATTTCAATATGTGGCATATGATGGACGACTAAACTAAATCCATGTTTAGCCGCAACAACCATTTCTTCTTGAGTAAATAAGCCCTCTACTAGAACTATGGGCTGTGTAATACCAGCATCACGCAGTATCAATCCCTCTTCCAACGATGCAACACCTAAAGCATCCGCCATGGGTAAAGCATGCGCTACTCGAATAATACCATGACCATAAGCATTTGCTTTCACCATAGCAATTACTGATCGACCTGGTGCCAATTGCCGCACACGCTCGAAATTATGCTTAAGCGCAGTCAGATCAATTTTCATATACGTGGGACGACTCATGCTTAATAACTCGGCTGGCGAATAAAGTTTTCAAAACAAGTATACTGCCCCATAAAGGTTAATCGCACTTTACCAATAGGCCCATTACGCTGTTTTGCAATAATGATTTCTGCGGTACCTTTTTCTGGACTATTTTCATTATATACTTCGTCACGATATATGAAGACAATCACATCAGCATCTTGCTCAATCGCTCCAGATTCACGCAAATCAGACATCACTGGCCGCTTATCAGCACGCTGCTCTAAACCACGATTAAGCTGTGACAATGCAACAACGGGCACTTTCAATTCTTTTGCCAGTCCTTTTAGCGAGCGAGAGATTTCAGAAATTTCAGCCGTGCGATTTTCGTTATATCCTGGCACTTGCATTAATTGCAAATAATCCACCACAATCATTCCTAATTGACCATGCTCCTTTGCTAAACGACGTGCGCGTGCACGCATTTCAGCGGGGCTTAATCCTGGCGTATCATCTATATAAAGAGGTGCTTCAGACAGCATACTGACAGTTGAACTAATACGCGGCCAATCTTCATCTGCCAGCTTACCTGTACGAATCCGTAATTGATCAATACGGCATAACGATGACAGCAACCGCATGACAATCGCTTCGCCTGGCATTTCCATACTAAAGATTAAAACCGGAAAGCGGCTTTTAATCGCTACATGTTCCGCTATATTCATAGCAAAAGTCGTTTTACCCATGGAAGGGCGGCCTGCAATAATCACCAAATCGGATGACTGCAACCCTGATGTCATCTCATCAAAATCATGATACCCTGTAGGCACGCCTGTAATGGATGTACCCGCATGAAAAAGCGTATCAATCCTATCCATGGTTTTAGCCAGGAAGTTTTTAATATTGACAGGGCCACTACCACGGGCACCTTGCTCGGAAATGGAAAATACGCGTTGCTCAGCCGCATCTAATAATTCGACTATGCTCCTACCTTGAGAGTTAAAAGCATTATCAGCAATCTCACCCGCAGCAGAGATAAGTTGTCTTAAAACCGAACGCTCACGCACAATATCCGCATAAGCAGTAATATTGGCAGCGCTCGGTGTATTGTTTGCCAACTCAAATAAATAAATATCCCCACCTACATTTTCCAATTCATGTAATTCACGCAGTGCTTCAGCTACAGTCAAAACATCGATAGGTTTATTTTGTTCCAACAAACGGGACATGACACGAAAGACCAAACGATGCTCGTGACGGTAAAAATCATTTTCATGTAACCGATCAATGACTTGATCCCAGGCACGGTTATCCAACATCAAACCGCCAAGCACAGATTGTTCCGCATCAATTGAATGTGGAGGAACCTTTATTGAACTAGGACTCATTGCCCGATTAGAGGTGTGTTTTTTACTCAGCAAAACTTCCGCCATAATTCGCCGCCACCATCAATTGAAAGATATTAGTAGACATAGCGGATTTTCGCATTAATGGATTGAATTGTCCAAAGAAGGCAAAAAAAAAGTGCCTGATACACTTTTTAGTAGATTATTAGTAACGTTGAAAGACCCTGAGTTGGCACAGGGCATGGGTAGATACAACACTTGATACAGGCCTTCTGTTGAAGGCCTGACGTTGATGTCTCTAACCTTCGGATACAATGTTGACTTTCACTGTAGCTGTGATATCACTCTCAAGTTCAATAGTAATGTCATACTCGCCAATTAAACGCAACACGCCTTCTGGCAATCGTACTTGACGCTTTTCGATGGTCACACCCGCTTTATTTATCGCTTCGACAATATCTCTCGTTCCGATAGACCCAAATAATTTACCTTCTTCACCTGCTTTTGCTGTGATAGTAATAGCTGGTAGCGAAGCAATGTTTTGCTGTTTTGCAACAGCTTGCTTGAGCTTTTCGTTAGCCAATGCCTCAAGTTCCACCCGACGTTGCTCAAATTTAGCTACATTCTCTTTAGTCGCATAAACTGCTTTACCTTGAGGAATAAGAAAATTTCTAGCATAACCAGATTTTACTTTTACCTTTTCACCTAACACACCTAAATTGCGCATTTTTTCAAGTAAGATAACTTCCACCGTTCTTACCCCCTCTTTTGATATGATTCTTTAGTAAAAAAAATTAACCTTTTTGAATGCGTTTCCGCACGTCAAACCATATATCAACCCATGCTATCAAAGCGACTAAGATAACACTCACTGGTAATGCGACAGCCAAGGTAACATACAGTAAAAACAACCAAAACCACGCTGTTGGCGAGCGCATCAATCCAAACAAATAGTGAATCAGACTCAGCCCTGCTCCAGCAAATAATAAGTAAAGGATGGGCATTATATCCAAAACAACACTATTTCCCCAATACCAAAATATTAATCCTACAAGAAAGGACACTCCAGCTAACTGACTCAACCGTATTCCATAAAGTTCTTTGCGCAAGATACCTCGACTAAAAACCCATCCTTGCCACCAACGTGCAACAATAAGCTGTGCTAAGGCATTGAACAACACCACAGCGACCATCAACCCTGTCGCATATTGCTTAGTAAGACCAATGGATTCAACTTGAGCTTCACTAGGCATGGTAACAGCCGATGCTTCTACCACCCCGTTAGTCACTGCTGCTTTGTCATAATATGACTGCAACATGCTGCCCCACCAGTCTGCAACATCAGGATAAATAAGGTGAATCACACTGACAACTAATACTCCTAGCAAAGCAGCTACCTGAAGGATAGTGCTCCAACTAGTTTGCCGACGTAACATGACAGCAAACACCCACGTCAATATGTTACTTAAAACAGCAACACCAACTGCTGCCCATACCACTAACGGGGCTGTTGTTCCATGCGTTCCTGACACGTAAAAACTCAGGACAAAAGGCAATGAAGCAGCAACAGTAAAAATAGCCCCTTCAGCTGCCCCTTTGACTAATGTAATGAGCGCCGCAATTAATATCCCAATTGTCCCAATTAGTGGTACAAAGGTGATGAAAAATGTCAACGCAATCGCCTGCCAGCGCTGTCGCAGTAAATAATCTGTATAACGTTGCAGCCACATGTTGATTCGTTTTTAATGTCTGTCGCAGTAAGGCAATAGTGCAAGATAACGCGCTAACTTCACTGCTTTTGCTAATTTACGTTGATAGCCAGCCTTTGTACCAGTGATACGACTCGGTACGATCTTACCATTTTCCATAATAAATTTTCTCAGCAAATTAACATCTTTATAATCAACATCTTTAATTTTATTTGCTGTGAAATAACACATTTTTTTACGACGAAAATAAGTAGCCATAATTTATACTCCGCTCAACTAGTTCTATTTTATCCGTGCTTCCTGACCTTCTTCTGTGTCTTCTTTTTTATCTCTAAAAGAGGAACTGACATTATCGTGTCTGCTACGCTCAGACGAATCTGGCCCAGCTATTTCCATGTCGCCACGACCATCTTTTTCTTTAGAAATAGGTGAAGGTTCGGTAATTGCTCGATTAACACGTAAAATCATGTTACGAATTACAGCATCGTTATAACGGAAATTATCGCCCAACTCATCCACTGTCGCTTGGTCACATTCAATGTTCATGAGTACATAATGAGCCTTCATAATCTTGTTAATGGGATATGCAAGCGGTCTACGCCCCCAATCCTCAAGACGATGAATTTTGCCTTTACGGCCGGTAATTAAGTTACTATAACGTTCTATCATTGCTGGGACTTGTTCACTTTGATCAGGGTGAACAAGAAATACGACTTCGTAATGCCGCAAATTATCTGTATTGTGCTTCATTCAATGCTCCTCTCGGATTTAAGCTTTTACCACCATTGATAAAAGCAAGGAGTTAACCTTATTATTAAGGGCGGTAATTGTACGGGAGATATAAATAAGATGCAACAAGATACCGACTGTTTCCACCGCCAATAGTTTCCTTGACAAAACCCACTTAAAACTTCGAGAATACACCACCATTCAAGGGCTATGTAGCTCAGCTGGTTAGAGCGCGGCACTCATAATGCTGAGGTCGGTGGTTCGAGTCCACCCATAGCCATGAGAATTTCAACGTTCTGCAATCCATAAACACATTACTGTATCTTCTCTTTCTTATCTAGTTTTTCTCTTTTAGATTTTATAATGCTATCCTTGCTGATAAGATATTAAATTAATTTTTTTATTAAAAATAAAAATAAATTTATTTAAAAAATTAAAAAAACTGTCTCACTCAAAGGAATAAGCATGCAAACTCGGCAACATTACCTAGAAAAAGCACTGGAATCCTCTATTAAACTAAATGACTTACAAGCTGCAACAGGGCTCATAAAAACCATCCTAAAATCAAACGGGGCCTCCTTAGAAAGTTTGGATAAAGAAGGGAGAAGTTTTCTATTTCTTGCTTTAGAGATGGGTGCAAGCCAAATTGCTCGTCTATTGTTAAATATACAAGAAGACAATGACAATATTCTTTTTAGCAAAGATAAAAATAAACAATCATTGTTGCACATAGCAGCCTCAAAAGGTTATTACTCTATTGTCATTAGACTCGTTGAGATAGCTGAAAGAAAGAAAAAACTTAATCTTTATTTAGAAGAAGATGATCAAGGTCATACCGTATTACATCAAGCTGCTGCTTCAGGGGAAGAGAAAGTTATTGAACTATTACTTAAAAAAACAAATGAATTCGATAGGCTGTTTCTGGCAAAATTTATTAATCAAGTAAATAAGGATGGTAATACAGCTCTTCATTATGCATTTAAAAATGTATTTAAAGTTGCGAAATGCAAATCTATAGAACATTTAATTCAGTATGGCGCGCACTTAAATTTAAGTAATAACAAACACGACGCAGCAATAATTTTATTTTCTAATCTTACACAAGAAGAACAAGTAGAAATATTTCTTTCTCTGAACAAACAAAATCAAGACCGTGTACTGCAATCTTACAAACAACTGCTTATTAAAATTAACATGCCTGAAAATCTAAAGAACTGTTATTTTAAATTGACAAGTCTCCATAGTTTGCAAGCGCTGCTTATCGCTCACCATGAACTCAATCCAAACGTTCCCATTCCTATTTATGAAAAAAAAGATCCCAATGAAAATGATGTTATCATTGATATCGAAAAATACTTGAGTGATACAGCCTTACAACAGATGCCGCTTTATAGGGGAAGAATCGCCCTTGCTAAAGAAGAAACTGAGAAAAACCCTGGGAAAAAGAAGGGAAAGAACGTTTTAACCGAAAAAGAAAAATCTGATGAGGCAGACAATCGGTCCAATGATGAGATATTAAATACAGATCGCATCACTTTAACCAGTTTAATTGATGACATCGCAAGCTATCTGAATGACCTGCAACACAGACCAACCGCATCCATATCAAGTAGAGTACTCACTGTATTGATCCCTACGGTGTTTCTTTTGAGTCTTGCCGGATTAGAATATGTATTGGTAAGTGAATATCTTAACTTTGATAACAAGTTCCATACAGATGTTAATTCACCTGATTGGGATCGCAATTGGAACCTCAGAGCAAGTTATCTAGCTGGATCAACTTTTTCTGGTATAATAGGCTGCTTAGCAGTTGTGGGATATCTTTTCTGTTGTGCGCAAGCACTTTGGAGAAAAGAACCTACCGTTTCCCATGGTGAATGGGCATCGTTAATTAATCAATTAGACAAAGATCTTATTGAAAAACTACAATACTTAGAAGAAAAAGAGAAGATTGATAATGAAAAATACCTGCCAACACAAATACAAAATATTCGTGATCTAGAAGAACAGGTAAAAACACTAGGAGAATGCCGACCACTGACAGACATGGGTATTGGTATTAAAGTTCCTTACACTAGCCAACCCATTTCGACAGTCATTCATGTTTTTAGGCGCTTGAAAAATATCGTTGAAAGAATCCAACAAGATATGAATTTGTCAAAAAAACCATTGTCCTTATTTTTTAAACCGTCACCGTCTGTAGTAGTGGATATAAGTTCTGACTCAGAGTACAACTCTGATGACGAGCTCTTACCCAAACACACAAAAAGAAGCGCAGCAGCTCTGATTTGATGAGCCTGTATTGTTGCCTGCCCATAATATTCCGGAATTAGTTAGCTATTTCACTTGATTAAATGCTATCAGTTTCTTTTCCTGTTCTAGTGAAGCCAGCTTATGTGATTGCTTTATTTTAGCTTCAAATAGATTGAGACAAAGCATAGCGGCATTGTATGAGTCAACATTGAATTCAGCATTACGATTTAAACTAAAAACAATTGGTTGTATAATCTGCTTTTTCAACTTGTCTAATAGTTTTTCGTCACTTGCTAAGCTGGAAAATATCATAGAATACAGTGAATTTTTAGCCACAGCTTTTGATTCAAAACCAAGCGCCTTGATAATACATCGAATGAATTGAACAGCATCAGGGAAATTAAAAATATCATTGGATGTTTGAGTAGGCTCTTTATCTAATAAAGAATATAAAATAACAGCAAGCCCAAAAGGAGTAGACGTATCCATCAAAAGATTAAGACATAGTTCTGCTTGAGCTTTCAGGCTATTGTTTCTTTTACATTTGTCACTAATAAAACTAGTCACTTCCTTGATAATAAAATCTTTGTCCGCTACAGGGTTAGCAGTAGTGGCACTTACTAATTGTCTCATATCCTGTGCAGCTAGTTCTTCTAATAAGAGTAGAATCTTTTCTACCTTAGTATTACTAGTAAGCATTGCTGGTGTTCTACCATGAAGATCTAAAGATAAGGGATCTGCACCAGCTCTGATCAACAAGGTAATGATAGCCATGCAAATATTATAATCATCAACCTCGTGACAAACGCAATGAAGTGGCGTGGCACCGGTTTCAAGGCGTAAATTGAAATCTGCGCCTTTTTCCAGGAGAGCACCCACAATTTCCTTGTGCCTATTCCTTACTGCAACGTGCAAAGGTGTTGCGTTTCTATGAGCTTGGTGATTAATATTCGCACCATGCTCCAATAACACTTTTACATTCGATAAATGCCCTTTTTGGCAAGCAATATACAAAGGTGTATACCTTTTATATGTTATATCAACATCACAACTAGGTTGCTTGCAAAGCAACCTAACGACCTCCGTGTGACCATTCTGAGCGGCGACATAAAGTGCAACACTCCCATTAGGTGAGATGTGATTATAATTTGGCTTGAATTGGCATAAAACCTCCACTACTGCATGATCACCATTTTGCGATGCAACATATAGCGGTGTATATCCTCCCGAAAATCCACATTCAACATTCGCCTCAGATTCTGCTAAAAGGCGTACCATATCAGCATGGCCATTTTGAGCAGCAACATATAACGGTGTGCTGCTATCACCACCAATATCATCAATACCTACATTAATCCCATTTTCTTTGCAATGTGCCAATAGCGCTTTGACGCCATCGAGATGATTGTCTCGAGCACCCATATAAAGAGGTGAAAATCCATTATATTTTAGCTTGACATTGGCCCCCCGCTCTAACAGGAAAACAAGAATGGCGGTTTGTTTATTTTGCATAGCAGTATAGAGCGGAAAAGAACCCGTCTCTTGAGAACAAGAATCAATGTTTGCGCCACGATTCACTAGGCACTTTACTACCTCAACATGCCCATTTTGAGCAGCTAGATATAGAGCCGATGAACTACCCGCATCAATATCCGCAGAATAATCTAGTAGTAAATTGACCATTTCAAGCATGCCCTTCTGTGCAGCCATACACAATAATATAGGTTCTGGCCTGCCATTTGGACCAGCATTTAATTTTAACAATACTTCTGCAGAACGAATGGAGTTATATTGCACGGCCTTAGATAAAAGACCTGGAGCAAACATGGATAGGGAGGTTTTAGATTCCTCTTCTTCTGCTTTGAGCAACTGTTGGAAATATTCACCCGCTTGATCTAATTTAATCGCACAACGTATTAACAGATACTTTGAACAAGATTCTTTGTTACATATTTGTTTAAATACATATTCATTTAATGCACGGTTATTTTGTTTTCTGATGAGAGAGAGGAGGGAATGACCTTTACTATCAAGTTTATCTAAAATTTCGATAGTGAAGTCAATTTTTCTTTCTGTAATCGAATATAAATCATTCGCACGAATCAAGGTGAAACATTTTTTTTCTTCATTGCTAAAGCCGCGATAGTATTCGTTGGTTGTTTGTGTAAAAAAGCGGTTACCAAATGGCATGCTCTTAACAGAGCTTTCTGCTTGGATAGAAAAGTGTTTAACTACATGCATTTTCCAAAGTAACTCGGATATTGCAATGGAACGAAATGCTTGGCTTGTTAGTGAGAAGCTATAAAGACTCAAGGGGTCAAGATAAATCAGTATGTCTAGTAAGGCATAGGTATTTACGTCACTTATGGATAGATGTCCAACATCAGCATGCTGGTTAGTGTATGTATCCAGCGGCTTGCCTGTTCTTCTTTGCATATCACACCCCTCAAATGGTACGATGTTTTGTGTCATTCATCATTATAAAAAATTAATACAACGACGAGCTGATAGATTTCGGAACTTTGAAACCTATAGGACTTCAGATTAGAGTACTGTGTTCGTAAATGGTGTGCTCACTAAAGTGGGAAAGATCTAATTTTTTACTTATCACCACGACTTGATTTAAAGCTGGCAGTCGGACTCGAACCGACGACCTGCTGATTACAAATCAGCTGCTCTACCAACTGAGCTATGCCAGCATATCCCTCAATAGAAGTGCAATTTTATATATACATAAGTTGGAATAGCAAGGTTTCTAAAATAAAAAATTGCATTTTACTGCTTTTCATTGTGAAATGTTTTTTTAGCACATCATTCCCGCAAAGATTCATCCTAAAAAATCCAAGCAAGAATAGCTCCGTTCCAGTCATCATTATTCATAAAAAATAGGAATTACTTATGAGAACACTTGGAAAAAACATTTTTCTTTATGCAACTTTAATTCTATTCTCTACAATGGTATTTGGGGTTCGTTGGCCAGTTTTTTTAGCTCCAGATAAAGAATTTTTATTGAAGCAAAACTACATTGATACGAGTCAGTGCCCGCCAGGCGAAGGTAAACTTAACCCCAGTATTGTCCTTAATATTAGCCAGTTTTTTTGTAAAACATTTTGTCCTAGCAAATGGAGTTGGATAGTCAATAGTGACAACAAATGTCATCATCTAAGTACCGATTTTATTTTTAAAAATTACGTCATCGAGTATATTTTTAATCAAGATGGCACTGTCAATTACAGTCTAGTCACTGCTGCATATGGAAGGGAAAACTCTCCTACTTCTTTTTTCACATTCAAATTCATGACCCCCGTAGGAGAATATTGGGGATGCTTTGAAATGAATCCGGCATTACACTTTATTTCTTGTACCAACGAC
>JAHCAO010000001.1 GCA_019634835.1 Gammaproteobacteria bacterium | reverse complement strand
CCAAAGTCGAGATGTAAAAGAGTATGCCAAAACCCTATCATGTCTCAAACTCATGCCTATAATAGGCTTATTTTCTAAATCTAAAAAGCATGCGCCATCTATTTTGGTTTTTGGTAAGTGCTTCAGGAAAATTTACAGAATCTGGTTATGTTGGCTTTAGCTGCTTAGACAATACTGATGTTATATTTACATGAATACGCTCATCTTCAAGCAATGCCTTGACCACTTCGTGATGTCCTTCTTGAGCAGCGATGAAAAGCGCAGTCTGATTATCTTCAGTAGCTACTTCGTTGACATTAACCCGCTTATCAGCAAGCAACATTCGGATAACGTCTAGATGTCCAAATTCCGCTGCAATATAAAGTGGAGTTTTATTTTCATTAGTGGTTAGATTTACATTAATGTGCTCATCTTCAAGCAATGCCTTGATCACTTCGAGTTGTCCATTTTCAGCTGCGATTAAAAGCGCTGTTCTGCCATTGTCGCCTATATTTACATCAATGTTGCATTTAAGTAACTTATTAACACAGGGAATCATATTTTTTTCTGTAGCTGTTAATAATGGATTTGGAAAAGTATTCATTTGACGAATTAGTTCAGGATCATCCATCCAATCTATAATATTATTTGCAAATATCTCATCTTCAGAGCTAATCACACGATGCAAAATGTCTGAAGAAAAATTTGCCTTATTATCTACAGCTTTTAACGATTTAATAAAAGCATCCTGTAAATCAAATTTGGATTTTTCACATAGGAATTTAACAATATGTACATATCCAATTTGCAATAAATGCATAGCAAACGATATGCCCTTGGTAGTATGTGAAAGTTCAGCATGGATTTCTGCGGGTGATAGTGCAAATAAAAATTCATATCGATTATTTTTATATTTTATATTTTTTAATTGAGCATTAGTATAGATTAAATGAGCTTCTTCACAATCCAGTTTATATTCTTCTTCAGTATATTCTTTAAACAAAAGGTCTTTACTATCGGTATAAAAACAAACAGGTATCTGATAAGTATCACTACATTGGCCTGCATGTTTTAACTGCTTTAATAATGTATCCGCATATTGCTTAGCTAATAATCGTGATTCCAGGTTATCACTTCCAATAAATATTTTATCTCTATCACACATAGGGATTTGATCATCACAATTTAATCTAAGACGAACCAATGCTTCATTATGCTTGTCCTGAATTGATTTAGCCTGAATGGCTGCTTTAAACTCATCTAATTGATTAGCACCAAAGAGAATCGTTCCCTTTTTTTTCAGATACTCTTCTGCATCTGCCTCACTCCAATGATCATACGGTCTACCTACAGTTCCACCATCATAGATATATAATCGATTAGTTGGTAATGCATTATCCATACTAAACATTAATCCTGCTAAAGCACTTTTTCGTAAATCAAAACCAAATACAGGAGAAAAGAAATTTGGCATTCCAAGTGTTGTTGATTGGAATTTTGTATATTTTGCTTTTTGATTGGGTGTATATTGAGGTGGTTTAAGTGGATATTTCCCCACAAAATAAGAACTACGAGTAAATATTCCATCTGCTCTAACAGTAAACCTTTTCTTTTTTCCCAATCTTTTCTTGTATCGCTTTGCAGGATTAATTAACTCTTCAATGAATCGATGATAATAATTACGATCATCACCACGTATGGATTTAAAATAAAAATCTTGTGTGGGTTTTAATATTGAAGCACGTACTCTTATATCTGCTCTTTTGCCGTTGTTATTTTTTATTTTCTCTCTATTGCCTTGATTGTTTAACATAATATCCCTCAAATTGTATTGTTAAGTTTTGTTTTTTAAGTATAGCAGTGACAGTAAGTAATCTTGGCAAGCGCATCCTTTTAACAAACACTCTATAAGCTGATTCTTTCTTTATTTTCTTGATCAATAATAATCTAACGTCAATATTATATAAGTGCGTAAATGTTCGGATAACCCACTGATTTAATTAAAACCTCGGTGTCGTCCGATTAAATTTTTTGTGAATATTTAGTTTCACCAGTTATCAATGCAGAAGCTGTATTTGCTTTACTTCGCTTGAGAAGATATTCTTTCACTTCTTCTTGCCCATGATTTTCTGCAATTTTTAACAATGAAGAATATAAATCATTGAGCGGTTGACGTGATGAGATATTCGTAGCGGCGCTATTCAGCATAAAATATTTTATTAGAGTACTGTTTTGTGTTTTTATTGGTATTATTGTATCAAGCATAGATGAGACAATATGGATATAACCCATTTTAACCGCCATTTTTAGGATTGAAAGCTCAGTTTTAGAAATAGCAGAAAGATCGTCAGAAGTATCATGAGATTTTACTACTTTTACTCTATCAAATAATATAGTAAGCATTTTTTGATTGTATTTAGAGTTTTCTTGGACGATAGCACCTTTCTTAATCAACATATATACAATATCAATCTGTTCATTTTTAATTGCAACATCCAATGGCGTTTTATTGTATTCATTAACTACATCAATATTCGCGCCTTTATTTAAGAAAATTTCTACACTATCCTTATTACCGCGTTTAGCTGCAAAGTGTAACGCAGTATTTTTTTAATTAGACTTATTGAGTTAATATTGGCGCCTTTTTCAATAAAGAAGTCGCACATTTTAGGGTAATTTTCTAAGGCTGCGCGATATAGATATAAATTAATCACATTTTGATCTAAGTTAATGGCTATTTCTTTTAGATGAATACCTTTATTCAACATACACTGTAATAAATATTCAGCTATGCCATACTTTTTCGATTCAATTGCTAAGGTTAATGGCGTTTGGTTATCTCCATTTAATATAGTCAAGTCAACACCACGCTCGATTAGAAATTCGACTAGTTTCAAGCTTTCCATTTTTTGCTGCTATATGTAAAGGTGACTCATTGTTATTATTTGTAGCTTGAATATTCGCGCTATTTTCTAGCATATATTGTATCGCAACCAAAGAACTGCCTGCTTGAATAGCTAGATGCAAAGGTGTTTCTCCGTCTTTATTTTCGGATTCAATATTGGCGCCCATCTTAATTAAATTCTTTGTCCCAACTAATTCACCCATCATGATTGCGACATGATATAAATAATTCACTTGTATAGGCGTCATCTTCTTGATACTGCTCAATCCGGTGTCTTTTTTGAGAAAAAAATTTATGATACGGGAATGATTATTATTAACTGCAATCGTAAGCGGTGTATCGCCATGATTATTTTTTTCATCTGGTTTTGCATTTTCTTTTTCAATCAGATAGCGGATTAATTCGACTTGCCTATGTTCCGCCGCCAGATGCATTGCAGTGTTGCCCATATTATCTTTATCACGGATGCTAGCTAATTTCATTTTTAAGCAGTATTTTAAGCAGTATTTAACTATATGAAGATGCCCATTTGCTGCTGCAAGATGTAGTATGGTTTGACCGAGTGCGTTTTTTTCTAGCGGGTTAACGTTTTTGTCAACAAGATATTGTAAAATGTGGAGCTGTCCGTTTTGAGCAGCGGCATGTAGAAAAAAATGTTTATTGTCAAGTTGGCTAATATCAACGCCACCGTGTTTTCTGAGATGTTTTAACATTCCAAGGTGGCCATTTTCAATGGCGTCAAGTAGTAATGTGATACTGTTATTTTTAAAGACTAAACTAGATAGTGCATTTTGATTTTTAAAGAAATAATCAATCATATGTAGATGATTGTTCTTTATTGCTGCAAGCAACAAGGTATGTATGCTAGTTTGATCAAAATGACTTGCTGTTTTATTTTGACTGATTAAATATTCAAGTATATTAAGATGATTTTCTTCTACGGCGATCTGGAGAAATAAAATATAGTTGTCTTGACTGACGAGTTTATTATTTATTAAATATTTAACTAACTGGATATGGCCATTTTCAATGGCAATTTCAAATATTTCGTTGTAATCAATGTTAGATAATTGGAGTCTGTATTTTTCTATGTAATTGATATCTCCTTTTTTTGCTGCTTGATAAAATACCACGAATCTTTGATAAATCTTTTTCTATGTCTAATGAGACCAATCTTATGGGTCTAAAAGGTTTATTTTTTTGTTTATGTTTTCGATTCCACTTATCAGAATGAACAGGAATGTTATTAGCGTGATTATGGTTTTCGCCAACAAAGGCATAAGGTTTTTGCCATCTCCTAAAAGGATCGTTAAGCTCAAGTTTGTATTTAGCCTCGATTATGTAAGTGGGAGGGATTTCTACTTTTTTATGCCATCGTTTCCATTGTGCTATGGTATAGGATACTCCTATCCATGGATCACAAATTACCGCGTCATCATTCCATGTTGAAATATTTTGTATTTCTCCTGATGTTCTATTCAGTACTACAAATGAATGGTCACCTGGGCTTTCATATAGTACCCTCTCTAGCTTAATATCCTCCTCGGGTAATATTGGCATTTTATCTGAAGTGATGTCCTGGTATTCCATTAACCATAATGTTGCAAATGCGGACGTTTCTCCGCAATTTCCAATTCGATTTTTTAGTCCGCGAATGGCTTGAATTTCCATATATTCTAAGCCAGTATAGGTTGATCTCTCCGAGATAGTTTTTTTAAATCTATTGCTAACATAATGAAATAAACTTTCAATAGAATTAAATTTTCTACCAAGTGCATGTATGGTTAGAGGAAAGATTTTTTCTATCCCATACTGTAAAACATCCTCTGGTAAAAATTCGATGTTAACTTTTCGACGAATTTCATCAAGGATTCTTTTTTCTTCTGAGCCACGTTTTTTAATATCAGACCTAAGAAGATCTTGCAGCATTCTCAGATAAGAATCTGGTGTTTCTTCACTCATTATTTGCGAATAAGCAAGACGGTTTTTACTATAAGGAATGGCTTTTCTCGTTTCCGCTACAGCCCATTCAGCAAGCTGTAAAGCAGGGGATTTGCGTGGATTCATACCGCCCTCCAGGAATTGTGATTTTTATAATTATTTATTATTAGTATAACACTAATGAAAACGGATGGTTGCAATACTACAAATGTAGCTGTTGCTGCATCAAAAGATAGATACCATTTAGAAATGTCGGATAATAAGTTAGAGAATTTGGTTAAAATCGGCGAGTTGTTTGAGGTGGAATGGCTATGAAAACTGCAAAAAAGTAAGACAACCAAATCCAAAATACTACGACGCGTTTATTAAAAATTTGGAAAACAAAAATTTACTGCTTGTTCCCAATCCAGAGCGTGAAGAAAAAAAAGAAGCGCTTCGATCAGCTAAAGAAGATAAACAACAAACATTCAATCCAACTTCCTTATCAACACGGCTTGAGAAGAAATAAAATCTCGAAGATGGATCTGATTTAAGTAAAAAAAGGATTAGTTTTGTTTATACTTGAAAAGTAGGTGAAACATGTCAGCTACAGAAGTTTTTATAAAAGGTCTCCAGGAAGCAACAGGTAAAGACCCTTTTTTGGAAAAATTTTGGAGAAGTTACCAGGAAAAAGTTGCTCATACCTTTCAAGATGTTTTATATAAGTATGCTGAGTCTATCATGCAACGCTGTATTCAGATAAAGATGGTAATCTGCATCGTAGTAAAGAGCCAGTGACAAATCAATATCATGATGATTTATATTATTCTAATCGTAGCGTGTCACCTTATTTTGATTTTACTCGTGACATACAAGTATTTAACCTGCTTCAAGTAAAATAGACAATGTGATTATGATCAATGATGGGATACCTTATTTGATAGCAGGTGCTATGGATCACTTTGAAAAAGTGGCAAACGAAAATAAACAATTTCGTAACACTGCTTTTGTATTTATTCACCCTTTACTTGGATTAAAATCAACATTATCCCAAAAAGCAGCTGAGGCTTACGATATAAAGACCCATCAGTCAAGTTACCCGGCATGGGAGTAAGGCTGGTTGACTATAAACATGGAATGGATCAATACAGTGATTTTATAGCTAATAAACTATTCCTTAAGTTAAAAGATGAAATAGGCGTTCCTGATGACCCACGTCATAGAATAATGATAGATTCCAGTATGAGCGGAACCGCAAGTCTCTACATAGGTTTAAAACATCTTGATCTTTTTGGTGCGGTAATAGCGCAATCACCTTCACCTGATAATAGAGAGAAACTCAGCGAAATACCGTTTGACTGAACCTAATGTCATTCGAATGAGCGTGCTGTCATTGGGCAGGCTAAATGAAAAGAGCCAGCTTTTGGCGCCGCTGGGTCTTACTCGAAGGAAAAGGCCATCACCATCATGAAGCTTATATTCTTTCTTTCGAGGTAAAGCATTCTCAACTTTTTTTGCGGTTAATCTGCTCATCAATGTATTCCTTCAATTTTGCAACGTCCCGTTGCAGAATTATGCAAGAGCTCTTGCACAATTTGGACTTCAGTCAATCCCAAATTGGTCAACAAACTGTTGACCGGTTCAAATTGTGCAGCAGGCTGCTGCATGATTTATGCAGACGACGCCGGCACAAATATGAGAGACGCTGTCTCCCAAATCTCTAGTGACTAGTTACTAGGAAGCCTCTATAAACTAAATTCTAATCACAATTATACTATTTGATCACATTTCAGTTAACCAGGATTTTTGGCTAACTGAATTACCCTGTTGTTTTTATTATAAAAAAAATTGTATAACGAGTTGTTGCATAAATTGGTCAGCAGGCTGCTGACCAATTAGCAAGAAAATTAATTTTGATCATCCTTTTTATTTTCTGGGTCTTTTCGTTTTGTAATAGCCTTAACTTCTCTATCAAAATCAGATTCAAAAAGGTGATCCTGAATAATGCGATATTTTTCAAATTCACTTTCAGCATGGTCTTTAGCGATTTTTGCGCTTATTTTTCCTGCATCTTTTAAAATGTCGCGCGCATCTAACTCCAGCAGTTTGTCTAGTTGTATAGCCCAGTCTTCCATTGTCATTGGTATTTTGCGTTTAGCACGACCTTCAGCCAACTCTAAGAGTGAATGGTTCATACAAAATACTCTCCACCTTTCATTGCAAAAAACTCGCCATACACCCATTCATACTGTTTTCCTTATCTTATTTTTGTTAGCATTTATTTCCTATAATTTCAGTAAGATGTTATGGGAGTAAATCACAGTGCGAAATAGACAAGATTCCTCAGAAGAAGAATTAAAAGCTGTTGTTATATACGATTCGCCAAGCTCTTCAATAGTCAACTCTAGTGATTCTGGTTCTGGTTCCGAAAGTGATTCAATCACCTCGATGCCTCACTTCTCAACTCTTGCAGTAGAACTCATTTTTGCAATCGCACGCTGGCTGGCTCTGGAAGACATTCATAACATGGCTCTTTTAAATAAATCTTTTTTTGAGAAGATGCAAGATATACCAATAGAGTTTGATCGCCCTATTCCAAATAATCAGTCGCCTTCTAAAATAGGGACATATTGGCATCTTCATCTTTTTAAAGCACAAGCCATACGACATCATGAGATGATAGAGAAAACACGCAAAAAAAGACAATCGCATGATCAAGATGATCTTGAGTATAGAATAAATAAGATTACAGATCATCTTACGAGTTGTACAGAATGTGAGGAACCCTGTAATCGTTATTTCACTACGATATTAGTCATAGGCTGCTTGATTACTTTGGGAGCAACTATATACCATTGCTGTACTTCTCGCTCCTGCGAAGCATTCTCCTGCGAAGCATTAAACTACGCTGCCCCCATAGTCACATTTCTTCTCGCAGCTAGATTAGCTTGCTCATTATACCCCTGCATAGAGGTAGCTGCGCTGAAAAGTGATCTTGCAAAAATAAAAAAACTAGAAACAGCATCAGAAAGAGAAAAGATTTTGTTATCAGATATTCCCAATCCAACAAGACTTGCTTTTCAATAAGCATTTCACATAGGACGTGTCCAAGCCAAGTCACAGTAAATCTTTTTTACTGATATACTGTACAAAGAAATCAAACTCATTTAGGGTTTACTGGATGCTAAATTAAGTTGGCACGCTATTAAGGATAGGAATGAGAAAAATTATGCGTAAATGGACAGAACTGTTCGGCATACTACTTTTTCTTCTTATGGTTCCTCTTGTCGCTGCAGCAGAGAAAGTGATTGTATTAGACTTAACAGGCCCAATCGGCCCCGCCACCCAAGATTATGTCAACCGCGGCATTACTTATGCAGAACGTGAAGGTGCCGCTGCCATTATATTGCAATTGAACACACCTGGTGGCCTAGAAAGCTCAATGCGCGGTATCAGTGAAGCTATTCATGCTTCTTCTGTTCCAGTGATTGCCTACGTTTACCCATCTGGTGCACGCGCAGCAAGTGCAGGATTATTTATTATGTACGCAAGCCACCTCGCAGCCATGGCACCAGGTACCAATATAGGCGCAGCCTCGCCGGTTAACCTATTAGAATCCTATCAACCAACCGATACAAAAGAAGTCACCACAAAAGAAAAAAAAATAATGAATGACGCTGCAGCTTACATTCGCAGCCTTGCACAATTACACGGGAGGAATGCTGATTGGGCTGAATCAGCAGTGCGTCAAGCCGCCAGTATTTCTGCAAATGAAGCAAAAGAATTACATGTGATTAATGAGATTGCGGACAATTATCCGCAACTACTCCAAAAAATGGATGGACATACCATCACTATCAAAGGAACCACAGAAAAGATAAACATAAAAGACGCAAAACTAGAAAACATACCGCAAGATTGGCGTTATCAATTTCTTTCATTTATTACCAATCCTAACATTGCATATATCTTAATGCTGATTACCATTTATGGCATATTTTTTGAGTTATCGAACCCTGGCCTTGTGTTACCTGGAGTGATGGGTGTGATTTCTCTCCTGCTCGTACTCTATGCATTTCAGTTAATGCCTATTAACTATGCTGGGTTGCTACTTGTATTAATTGGCATAGGATTCATGATGCTTGAAGTTTATATGGCAAGCTTTGGTATTATTGGTATTGGCGGTATCATTGCATTTATAATAGGATCCATCATGTTATTTGATACTTATGATGCAAATTATCAATTACATTGGGCGCTTATTATCACTACAAGTGTGATTTCAATAGCATTCTTTTTTATGATATTCAATCTGATGATAAAATCGCATAAAAACAAAATTATCACGGGGCAAGAAGGATTGATTGGCAGTACAGGCGTGATATTAAGCAAAAAAGACAATGATATTGTAGTGCGTGTATTAGGTGAAATTTGGAATGCGAAATCATCATATGCACTTCACCCTGGAGACACAGTGAGAGTGACTCAAATTCAAGGATTGGTTTTAATAGTAGAGCCACTTGAAAAACATCAGCATAGTTAAAGACGCTAACAAGGAGATAGAGCACATGTATATTCCATATGCCATCATAGCTATTATCATCTTAGTATTTCTTTTTAATTTATTTCATGTACTACGCGAATATGAACGCGCCGTTGTCTTCACATTAGGGCGATTTTGGAAAGTAAAAGGCCCAGGACTAATTGTGCTAATACCATTGGTACAACAAATTGTGAGAGTACAGTTGCGCACTATCGTCATGGACATTCCACCGCAAGATGTCATTTCTCGTGATAATGTGTCTGTGCGTGTCAATGCAGTAGTATATTTTCGTGTCATTGATGCACAACGAGCAGTCATTCAAGTAGAAGATTATTACGCAGCAGTGAACCAACTTGCGCAAACCACCTTGAGATCGGTATTAGGACAACATGAACTGGATGAAATGTTAGCTGAACGTACAAAATTAAATGCAAATATACAAAAAATCTTGGACGAGCATACGGATGCGTGGGGAATAAAAATTGGTATGGTCGAAATTAAACAAATTGATTTGAATGAAAGCATGGTCCGTGCCATCGCACAACAAGCTGAAGCTGAACGCGAACGCCGTGCCAAGGTGATTCATGCTGATGGTGAATTACAAGCTTCGCAAAAATTAGCGGAAGCAGCAAAAGTATTAGCGCAAGAACCACAAGCATTACAATTGCGCTATTTACAAACGTTGTCTAGTATTGGTGAAGAACAAAATACGACGATTGTTTTTCCCCTGCCTATTGATTTTTTATCCGCGTTTATAAAAAAGTAGAGTAATACAGAAAAAACTCGTAATGCGTTCATTAATGAGTGTTTCTATCATTTTCTTAACATGCCTCGCAATGTAAAAGCGGCGTGTTAAAATATTTTTACTCTACTTTCAATCTAATGCAGAAAACTCCACGTTCTTATTTGGCAAATAGTATATATTTAATAAAGTAGATAATCTTTAGTAAACACGTAATTTATCATAATTACGTGTTTACTAAGCCAAGTCACTTTCTAGTAAGCAGGATAAAATTATCGTGGCCTAAGAGTGCTTGCTTGTCCCTCCAAAGACGAGCAATGTAGAATGGATTTTGATGAATCCATTCTACATCAGCCTATCTCGCCCAGATTGAATCCTCAACTTAATACGAATAATAGCTATAATAATATTTAAACCTCGATAGGATCCACATCTAATGTCCACTTAACAGAATGGCTGGCGCCTAATGCCTCTAGCTTTTGCAAAACATTCTTTAGCGTATGTTGCAGTACACTACGTTTGTTGGTTTTCAATAGCAAATGTTGACAATGCAATCCTTTACGCTTGGAGATTAATGCAGGAACAGGGCCTAATACAGAAAACGATTCAACATAAGTTGAAAGCATTTCTTTTACTGCGATCAAAAAATGATTTGCATTTTCTTCTGCATATGCTTCTGCGCGAAAAATAGCAAAATACGAAAACGGCGGCAGTATGGATAATTCCCTTTCTTTTAATAAGGATTGTGCAAACGCTTGATAACCTTGTTGGACCAACGTTTGTAATAATGGATGATTAGGATGGCGAGTTTGAATAACCACTGTACCTGATTTTTCTGCACGCCCAGCACGACCAGCAACTTGCATTAATAACTGGCCCATTTGCTCTGCCGCACGAAAATCCGCGCTAAATAACCCGCTATCAGCATCAATGATTGCAACTAACGTCACACGTGGGAAATGATGTCCTTTCGCTAGTATTTGCGTGCCTAATAAAATGGCTTTCTTCTGCTCATGAATTTGCTCAAGCAAATCTTGCATTGCACCTTTGCGCCGCGTACTGTCCCTATCAACACGGATAATGGGAACATTAGAAAAATGTTTTTTTATTGCTTGTTCAAGACGCTGCGTACCCAAACCAATAGGCTGTAATCCTGCTCCGCCACATTGTGTACAACGCTCAAGTACAGGACTGCGCGCATCACAATGATGACATTGTAACCGCAGCGGTGAACGATGATAGACCATGCGCGCATCACAGCGATGACATTCAGCGATCCAAGTACATTGAGTGCAATATAAAACGGGTGCAAATCCACGCCGATTTAAAAACAGCATCACTTGATTGTCTCGATCAAGATGATCATGCATCATGCTTATCAATTCATCTGATAATCCATCCTCCATGCTGGTAGATCGTAAATCCAACATTTTAAACTGCGGTAAAATGGCATTTCCTGCCCGCTGCGGTAATGATAACAATTGATAGCGTCCGCGTGTCACATTGAGTAATGACTCCAATGATGGAGTCGCTGAACCTAACACAATGGGAATGTGATTGATGTTTGCACGCATAATCGCAAGATCACGTGCATGATAACGAAAACGATCTTGTTGTTTAAACGAAGCATCGTGTTCTTCATCCACAATAATAAGACCTAATTTTGCAAACGGCGTAAAAACAGCCGAACGCGTACCAATGACAATCTTGGCCACACCATTTTTTGCTGCTATCCACGCTTGTAAACGTTCTTGTTCAGACAAACTAGAATGTAATGCAACAATCGGCGCAGAAAAACGCGCTTTAAATCTTTCAACTGTTTGTGGCGTTAAACTGATTTCTGGTACCAACACTAATACCTGATGACCTATTGCTATCTTTTTTGCTATCACTTGCAGATATACTTCTGTCTTGCCGCTGCCAGTCACACCATCAAGTAAGAACACATTGAAGGTTTCCTTTCCTGCCAGAATTGATTGCACCGCATCATTTTGAGCTGCATTTAATTGCAATGGTAAATCCGTTGCATTATTTGCAATAATATATCCTTGTTTGGCAACTGCTGGCTTGCCCTTGCGCAGCAGAGCAGGTAATGTACAGGCTAATATTTCTCCCACTGAATAATGATAATAGTCTGCTGCCCATAGACATAATTTATAGACATCCTCAGGTAAGATGGGGACCTGATCTAAAATGCCGATGATTCTTTTAAGTTTTTCTTCAGGTACTGCTGATTTTTTTTCAATACTAACAATGATTCCCACCAAAGTACGCGATTGAAATGGCACTAGAACTCGAATACCTGGAATTAAATTTTTATAATCAATCGCTTGCGGCGGTAAATAATCAAACAACCGGCGTAGCGGCGTGGGAAGAGCAAGACGGAAAACATGCTTATTATCGTTCATATCTAATGATGCCATTAAAATGGGTATGTTATAATCTTCTAAATTGTAATCAAGCCTTGCGTGAAAGGAGAACCTTAATAATGTCTCTACAAAATATATTTTATCCCGACAAAGAATTAGAGACTTATCAGTTAAAAAAAGCAATTGAGATATTACTAGATAAACTTGCAAAAAAAATGCTTACCCCTGCACAACAAGCAGAACTCGATGCAAAGAAGAATGAAATTATTGAGAGCCTTTTTGAAACCGTAAAAAATGATAAGCTGACTCTCAATCATTTTAATAATGATGTTATCATTAAAAAATTATTTGTTCCGCTAGTCATCACTCTGTTGGCTGAAAAACAATTCAATAAACAATTCATCGATGATCTAAAAAAAGAACTCAAAGAAAAATTGAACATAGACCTTGAAAAAATTAATACACCTGAAGAATTACAAAAACTGCTAAAAGATAAAAACATAGAAAATAAACTCAAGCAAAAGCTAGACGCTTTTAAAACTGATGTTAAGAAAGCATTTCCCAAATTGGAACCTAAACAAAAGTCAGAAGATCCCAGTCTTGATCTTTACACCAATTTATTCGGTTTGATTTGCTCTCACACTTCAGGCGGAATCCCTGCAGTCATTCAACACAATTGGGGAAACGCCAATAATCTACCCGATTGGAATCCACACCATGGCATGTCTCAAATTGATGCAGCAAATAAAATTAGTGATACGCAGTTCGGTGATCCGCTTGGATTAAATGCATCTGCTATTTCAAATTACCTTAAAGCAGAAGCATTTGATGATGACCTTGTGACCGAAATGCAAAATACGATTAGATTGCTTCCACCAACACCTAAACCCTAATCTCCTGGAACAGTACAATAACTGGAGTAGCTGACTGTTGTTTTACAGCATTTGGGCTAGATATTTTTTGTTAAACTAAAATGGGACATATTCCTACACTTGCATCTTAAGTAAAATCATATTTTACCTCGACTGCCTTCCTTATTAATGCATTCATCATTATGATATGCCATTCATTCGGAAAGCATAAAAGGAGTTACATCATGCATAATGTATTAGTCATCGGTGCTGGAAAAATTGGCTCGCTCATCTCATTCTTGCTTGCAAACTCGAACCACTATTATGTTCATCTTGCCGATATCCAGGAAGTTGCTCCACAGATACGCCGCTTAGGACAATTGCCCCATTTTAACTATTCTCAATTAGACGCAAATGACTCAACCCGTATTGCTGAATTCCTGAAGAAAAATAAAATTGATGCCATTATTTCTTCATTACCCTTTTATTGTAATATTCCCATTGCAAAAATAGCAGCAGCGCACCACCTTCATTACTTTGACCTCACTGAAGATGTAGAGACCACCAAAGCAGTGGAAGAAGTCGCTAAACAAGCAAAAAGTGCGTTTGTGCCGCAATGCGGACTTGCACCAGGATTTATCAGCATAGTCGCTAACGATTTAATGCGGCATTTTCCTAAATTAGATACTGTCAAAATGCGTGTAGGTGCTCTACCAACCAACATAAGCAATGCTTTGCAATATTCTTTAACTTGGTCCACTGACGGTCTGATCAATGAATATGGCAATGCATGTCAAGCCGTTGAGAATGGAAAACAAGTCACACTGCTCCCTTTAGAAGGGCTTGAGCAAATTAAAATTGACGGTCTCACTTACGAAGCATTTAATACATCTGGCGGAATTGGCAGCTTAGTCCAAACCTATTATGGAAAAATCAAACATTTAAGCTACAAAACCGTGCGCTACCCGGGTCATTGTGCCAAAATTAAATTTCTTATGAATGATTTGAACTTAAATGAAGATCGTGACACATTAAAACGAATTTTTGAGCACGCCATACCCAAGACTTATCAAGACGTCGTGCTGGTCTATGTGTCTGTTAGTGGTATGCAGGATGAACAATTTATCGAAGAAAATTATGTAAAGAAATTTTACCCAAAAACCATTGGCGGACACCGTTGGTCAGCCATACAACTTACCACTGCATCGGGAATTTGCGCCGTTGTTGATTTGGTCATGCAAAATCCAGAAAAATACCACGGCTTTATTAAACAAGAGCAATTCTCATTCGATGATTTAACTAAAAATCGGTTTGGTGACTATTACGCATAGTTTAGGTTTAGCGAAATGTTACGGGTATGTAAATGTTCAGTGATAGCAGCATCGGAGCGAGTTTGTTCCTTTTATTTTTTATATGAGGGAAAGTGGACAGGAGTCCACTTTAGCAAAAACCGGAAGGGAAACGTCTTTTGCGACCGAATATAAAAAATAAAAGGAACAAACTCGCTCCGATGCTGCTATCACTGAACATTTACACGAGTATCATCTACACGAATGATAAAAAAGGAAATGAGCATGAATTTATTACAATCACTTCATCTAGACACAAAAAATAGCGGCGCAAGCACGAGTAAACATTGGTGGTCACATCATCAACATGATGGAGAAATTACTTCACATAGTCCAGCCAATGGAGAAATCATTGCATCCGTTTATCGAGCCTCAAATGAAGACTATGAGCATGTCATCAAAGAAGCACAACAAGCTTTTTTATCCTGGCGTGAAGTACCTGCACCAAAACGTGGAGAAGTGATACGCGCTATCGGTGAAGAGATACGCAAGTATAAAGATCTTCTCGGCAGTTTAGTATCGCTTGAAATGGGAAAATCTAAACAAGAAGGTGATGGTGAAGTCCAAGAAATGATTGATATGGCAGATCTCGCTGTCGGTCAATCACGTATGTTGTACGGAAAAACTATGCACTCTGAACGACCTGAGCACCGTATGTATGAACAATGGCACCCTCTTGGTGTAATTGGTGTGATTAGCGCATTCAATTTTCCTGTCGCCGTTTGGTCTTGGAATGCCTTCATTGCCGCTATTTGTGGAAATACTGTTATCTGGAAACCTTCGCCCAAAACTCCTTTATGTGCCATTGCCATACAGCACATTTGCAATCGCATTTTAGATCAGTTCGGCTATCGTGGAATTTTTTCACTATTAATTTCTGACACACATGACATTGTGAAGAATATGTCAAATGATCCACGCATCCCGCTCGTTTCTTTTACCGGATCCACTGCTGTGGGACGTGAAATCAATAAAATGGTAGCAAGCCGCCTAGGTAAAACTTTATTGGAATTAAGCGGAAATAACGCCATTATTGTTGACCAACAAGCTGATTTATCATTGACTATTCCTGCCGTCACATTTAGTGCTATCGGCACAGCAGGACAACGCTGCACGACCACTCGTCGTTTGTTTATCCATGAGTCCATGTACGAAAAATTTATTGACATACTCATCAACGCATATAAAAAAATAACCGTTGGCGATCCACTTGATCAAAATAATCTGATGGGTCCGTTGATTGATCAACATGCTGTCGACCAATTTGCAAAAGCCATCGCTGACGCTAAAGAACAAGGCGGGAAAATATTATTCGGCGGAAATACCCTAAAAAGAAAAGGTTATTTTGTTGAACCTACCATCATCGAAGCAAAAAATGACTGGGAAATTGTACAGCGTGAAACTTTCGCACCTATTTTATACGTCATAAAATACCACTCTTTGGAAGAAGCGATTACCATGCAAAACCATGCTCGCTTTGGGCTATCTTCATCTCTGTTCACCACCCATGTTCTAAATGCCGAAACCTTCTTGTCTGCACGAGGAAGCGATTGCGGCATTGCCAATATTAATATTGGTACCTCTGGTGCGGAAATTGGCGGTGCATTTGGCGGTGAGAAAGACACCGGCGGCGGGCGTGAGGCAGGATCAGATGCATGGCAAGCTTATATGCGCCGCCAAACCAATACGATTAACTGGAGCAAAAATTTAGCGCTTGCACAGGGCATCAAATTTGAGATTTAAAATTTTCCTGCGATTATACCCATTTGAATAAATTGCAACTTAGTGAATAATGCTAGACAATATAGCGTCTGTTGGCCATTGAATTCTCAACAGACGCTAATATCCTAAGGAGCAACCTGCATGGATATCATCTCAAGCCATGAATTTAATGAAATTTGCCATCATAAAAATGTCAAAACAATAAAATATGGTTACGGTAAACAACCAAAAGTATTTGAAAAAGATGGAAATACCATCATCAAACTTTTCTATCCTAAAAAAAGATTGCTTTCTTCAGATAAATACCGCCCTTATGCGCTGCGTTTTCAAAACAACATCTTATCATTACGCATGCATGGTTATGATGTCCCCAATGTCATTAAAACTGAATACTGTTCTGAGTTAAAAATTTATCTTGTTTATTATCAAAAAATAGAAGGTGAAGACATTCGCGGCCTTGCTAACAAGGGTAAACTAGAGGCCATTCAACACGTTGCCGACTTAATTGCCGACCTGCATCAAAAAGGTATTTTCTTTAGATCAATACACTTAGAAAATTTACTTTATAAACCTGATGGAACCATTGCATTACTTGATATTACCGATGTCCGGTTTCAGTCCACATCGCTTACCATGTACTCAAGGTATCGAAATTTAAAGCACTTATTACAAGAACCCAACGACAGAGCGTTATGGCAAGCTTTTGGCATAAGCAATTTCTTAAAAGCCTATTTCAAATCAACAACGCTTTCGACTCTGTCCAAAATAGTTTTAACGTATATGCTAAAACATGCGATAAAAACCTCTTAATGTTTATCTCACTCCCATACATAAATATTTAATCTCAACGTAAGGTTCAATGCCGTACTTAGAACCTTCCCGCCCTATGCCAGATTGCTTTATGCCTCCAAATGGAGCCACTTCTGTGGAAATAATGCCTGTATTAATCCCGACCATTCCATATTCTAATTTTTCAGAAACACGCCAAATGCGATGAATATTTTGACTATAAAGATAAGCAGCCAAACCAAATTCAGTATCGTTAGCTTGTTGTATTACCTCATCCTCACTACAAAATTTAAACAATGGAGCTACTGGGCCAAATATTTCTTCTTTTGCTATCTGCATCAAAGAATTGGCACGAATCAATACAGTTGGCTCAAAAAATAATCCGCCTAACGCATGGATTTTTCCTCCTGTAATAATTTGCGCACCTTTGGCAATTGCATCTTCAATATGAGATTGAACTTTTGCAATAGCCGTTGCGTTAATTAAAGGTCCTTGTTGGATATCTGGCTCAAGTCCATTGCCAACTTTTAACTGTTGCACCACCTGCGCTAATCTTTGACTGAAATCTTCATAGATTGTGTCTTGCACATAAATACGGTTAGCACATACACAAGTTTGGCCTGAATTACGGAACTTAGAGGCAATGGCACCTTGCACTGCAGCATCCATATCTGCATCATCAAAAACAATAAATGGCGCATTTCCTCCTAATTCTAAAGAGACTTTTTTAATCGTAGGAGCACACTGTTTGAGTAACAATCGTCCTACTGCTGTTGATCCTGTAAATGACAATTTACGCACTAACGCATTTGACGTCATTTCTCCACCTATTTCTTCTGGCACTCCCGTTAGGACGTTCAAGACTCCTGCAGGTATGCCAGCTTGCTCCGCCAGTACAGCCAAAGCCAGTGCACTAAATGGAGTTTCTTCATCAGGTTTGACTACGACGGTACAACCAACCGCCAACGCGGGTGCTATTTTACGAGTCATCATTGCAGCAGGAAAATTCCATGGTGTGATCGCAGCAACTACTCCAACCGACTGCTTAATCACAACCAAATGCTGATCACGATGATTTGCTGGCACAACATCACCATATACACGGCGGCCTTCTTCAGCAAACCACTTAATAAACCCATTGGCATAATCAACCTCACTTCTTGCTTCAGCTAATGGCTTACCTTGCTCAAGCGTCATGATCACCGCTAGATCTTCTTTGTTTTGATCAATGAGAAAAGCCCATGCTAAGAGCAAATCAGCGCGAGCCTTAGCTGTTAGATTTTTCCACGTGTCCCAAGCCTTGTCTGCTGCTTCAATTGCACGCCGGGTTTCAGTACGACCACACCCTGGAACATATCCTAAGACACTTTGGTCAAATGGATTGACAACGGAAAATGTTTTATCGGATTCCGCTAAAACCCATTGACCGTTTATGTAACAAGCTTCTCGAAATAAGCTAGGATTGTGTAATGCTCGCATGATGATTCTTCTCTTTTATTTGAATCATTGCCACTTACTGAACTCAGCCTCAAATTTTTTGTACATGGCTGGATTGGAAGAAAAGTTCTCCAAAAATCGCGCTATCTCTTTTCTCCATGCCTTGCGTAAACTAGACAAGGTAAAATGTTCAGCTGCACCATCTAAATCAATTAAAACAGGTTGTTCATTCGAATCAATAAGAATATTGGTGATTTTCAGGTCGCCATGTGTAACTTCTATTTTCGCAACACATTTTAATAACACGCTGATGCGTTTAATCATTTCTGTGGTTTTTTCATATTTTGTAAAATTGCGCATGAAAAAATCACCCACATGTTCACCAGAAACATATTCTGTCACATAATAGGATTCGCCACGAAAGCCCAGTGTTCTATTTTCTATGAATGCGACGGGTTTAGCGGTAGGAATGTCAAACAAATCCAATTTTTGCGCCAACCGCCAGGATGACGAAGCTCGTGTAGAACGCAGGCATCGGCGTAAGCGATGCCAAAAGTTTTTCATGTTATATCGTTTTACCACATATTGTCGTTGATCTAATGTCACTCTCACAACAGTAGCTGATCTTCCTGTTTTCAGTCTTTTAGCAGTTCGGTGACTAAATACAGAATCGGGGTGTGTTAGAAAATCAGCAAAATCGGGCCCCACATAATTGCGATTATATACGCCGAATCGTGTCCAACAATTAATACAGGCAAAATTAGTACTGTTTCGATAAGCTTTTTTTTCAAACTTTTTCCATCGTATATCATTCCACTTTTTTATCAAAACAAATAAATTGGTTAAATCATCCTGCTTTAATGACCAACCACGCGCATCTGCGTAATATTTAAATAAATCTTCTTGATATTTTTCTGTATCAATGCCCAATTGGGAAAGAAATAAAGCAAGATTATTCATGCTAATTTTTTTTGGTAATAGATAAGGGAAGACTTTGATTTGGGCACCATCCAGTGTGTAAACAGTTTTGTCCGTAAATAAAAAATTTTTCAGATGTAAATCATATTGAAGCACCCCCAAAACGTGCTGTGTCGCTATTTCAATAATGACTGATTTTAGAATGGGAAATACATCGTCTATGCTTTTCTTTTCGCGCCATATTTCTTCTAAATTTCTTGCCTCCACTATCCGTTCAAACAGCAAAACATATACACGCTTATCTGTCGTAAATCCTTCATACAACAATTCAGGCGTGGGTATTTTATTTTTTTGCAGCGATTTGATCCCGGTAATGTCCTTTTCCATGTGCCGTTTAGCATGCTTTAAATCAAAAAATAATTTTGCAACCACTTGCTTGCCCTGCCACACACCAAATGCAACCATGCGGCGCTTGGGAATCATACGTACTACGCGATCACCAATAAATATCTGATGATCACTCAGCTTTAGACAAAAAGGCATATTAAACGCAAACGTAGCTGCGTGAAGATCATCCCAGGTTAGCGTAACTAAACCAAGATCCTCATCAGCACCTGATGTGGTCACTATATAATCGTTCTCCACGCATTCTCACCTTATACCAAAATATTTTTTCTGAGCCCAACACGTCGCGCAAACTCTTTGTTGTATAAGTTTTTATGAAACGATATAAATCGCGCTGTGTTAGTCCAATATCCTTGCTTGAAAAATACAACCCTGATAAATCTTTGATGATCCAACGCTCTGGTGTCAAGCGACGAATTTGTGCGCGATGCAAATCGATCAAATATAATGTAAGAGATCTGCCAGAAGAACAGACTAAGCCATTTGAAATATCCAATAAAAAATGGCAAATATATAAGTCGCGGTGATTCACTCCGCTTTGATGTAAAGTCCGTACAATACGTGCTACTTCTTTAATGAGACCATGCTTTAAGATGAAAGATGGTGGTGTCTTACACCACGTTTTACATAAGTCTTCAAGGCTAATCACTGGGCTAAGCTCTTTCATTACGATAAAAGATTCCATACGTGCTGGATTGATGCCTCGTTTGCCAAACCCCGTAATGACAGGCACAGATATACCTAATGATTGTAATTTTTCAATGGCATTTTTCTCATTTTTCGCACTCAACACTGGCCAACGCAACTGAAATAAATTCTTAAAAATCTCTTTCCATCCTACGCCAGTATGTTGTTTAATAAAATAATTTTCTCCTCCTAGCCTCACTCGCTGAGTCAACCGACCTTCTTGGTATCGAAAGCATTCTCCTCGCAACGCCATCAACTGATCAAAAGCAGGCGCAGCTGCTGATAAATATTGCTTAACATCATTATGCAAATACACGTTTTTGTCCGATACGTTCGATAAGATCAACTGCCTTTTCTGGTAATCCATATATGTCCGCTGTTTTTGCAAAAGTCAGTCCATTTAGCCGCCATTGCGGGCGATTAGAAGATAGTAACATTTTTTGCAAGGTAGTATTAAATTCATCTTGCTGAAATGGCGATCTTAACACTACTCCCACATTGGCCTCACTCACATAATGTGAATAACCACACGTATCGACGGTCAAAACAGGAAGACCAGACACAACTGCTTCTAATAAAATTGTTCCTGTATTCTCATGATAAGCGGGGTGTAATAGCAAGTCTGCAGCAAGAAGAAAATCACGTACATTATCTCTTCCACCAAAAAAATGGACTTGTTTAGCGATGTTAAGGCGTACAGCCAATCTCTTAAATAAAGTTGCGTCATCCTGGCCGATAACAAATAATTGTGTATGTGCTTTTAATGCATCAGGCAAACAAGCTAAACCTCGAATAGCACGATCCAAACCTTTTGTTTTAAAACCAGAACCGACTAGCAACAATAACCTATCATCTGCTGTAAGTTTATAGGCATTTCTTACTTGCTCCCGTATTTCCAACGCGTTTTCTGGCGCAATACGATCTCTTGCGATACCAGGCGGCAACAAATGAAAACGTGCTGCTTCTGTCTGATAATAGTGGGTAAATTCCTGCTGCTGCAATGGTGAAATCAAGATGATTTCCGTTTTATTGCCACGACCAAATACCGATTTTTCTAGTCTTAGCAATTGCCGATAACGCGGTAACAATCGATACAATATCCCACGTTTATCCTGTACACGTGACTGATAGCAAACATCAGCAGCATAATACATATCTAAATAAGGCATTTTATTAAAGCCAATCACAAGATCATAATGCTCAATGTTTAAGTGTGCTCTGACTACTTCAGCAAAAGAAGCGTTACGTGTATGGTTTTGCCAGCCACCAGGCTGAATAATCTGTACACGAAACAAAGGTTCATTTTCCCCTTCCCAGCACATGGTATAAACATGGACTTCATGCCCGCGTTGTTGGCAAACCTTCGCTATACGCAGAAAATCACGCTGCAACCCACCATAGGGAAAGTACCTAAAAAGGCAAAAAGCTAGTTTCATTGTTTTGTCACTTCTTGTTAATACAATAAGTTACAGTAACATACTGTAAACGCTCCAAAAATTCTGCTGAAAAATTTTCTAACTTAGCTACATATTCTACCTGAACATGAACAAAAAATAATCATTTTCAGATTAATAAAGTTGGTGCTAAGCTGATAAATGGTGAAATAAGGATATCATCATGAAACCACTAAAACTCATTTTATTAGCAGGATTATTAATTGGTTATCTCACGCTCCCTGCTTCTGCTGCCATCACAGATGAAGACAGTGGCCTGGAAGATAACATGACATACCATGTCTATGATGATGTTGATCTCGTTTCAACACTTAAATTTGAGTACGGGAAATACAGAATTATTATTAAATCTGTTTATCCACAATTGGCCAGCGAAACTCAGCGTGACGGTGTAAACGATTTTAATCAATTAGTATTGCAAATTGTGCGAGATGAAATTACTGAGTTTAGGCGACGAGTCAAAGACCATGAACCATACCAGAAAAAAATGCCTAAAGATAAAATAACGAATAATCTATATCTTGATTATAATACCTCGTACATCAAATCCAAACGCGACCATATTATTAGCATACGTTTTAGTACCCAAGGTTTTATTGCTGGCATGCCTCGTCCTTACCATGATCATCGCGTTGTAAACTATAACTTGGATAAAAACGAACAAATAGAATTAAGCACTCTATTTTCACCAAATTCAAATTTTCTAAATATTTTATCTCACTACACACATCATATCTTGTCTCGCCGCTTACCTAATAAAAATAAGATAGTAGACGGAACGACACCAATATTAGAAAACTTTGTCAGTTGGAATATTAAACCTAATGGGTTGTTAATCACCTTTGAAACAGGCAAAGTTGCGCCTTATATTTATGGGCCACAAACCGTGCTTGTGCCTTACTCTGCATTAATGGACGTGATTCCACCCGAATCACCCATTGCTGACTGTATTACTCACCGATCCAGGTGCTTAAGCAATAATTTATTAACGGGTGGATTTATTGATGAAGCTTCAGCAGTTCACGTTGACTTTATCCGATGGGGACAACCAAAGAAAGAGAGTCGCCATTCTTCTTTGGTGCAAGAAAAAGCTTAGATTTTACAAAAACAGGATTATGAAGATAGTTTACCAAAACAACCTTAAACCTATTTGAAGCTAAGCTTAATGATTGCTTAATACTCCCTGACGACGGCTGTCCTCTTCCGCGAAAATTCCCAATGAAGCTTTAAATTCGCGTCATCGTATCTTCTATCCAATTCTTAGTAAGAGATAAGATTTCATCTGGCTCACGCCCTTGGCTCTCAATCAGTGGGCCAATGACGACAGTAATCGTACCAGGCTGTTTAATGAATTTACGTCGAGGCCAAAATTTCCCTGCATTATGCGCAACAGGAATAACCGGATAACCTGTTGTTGCAGCAAGACGAGCTCCACCTAACTTATACTGTCCCACTTTTCCATACGGCACACGTGTACCTTCTGGAAAAATCATAATCCAACGACCTTGCTCCAAGCATTTCCTACCTTTTTCTATGATTTGCTGCATCGCAGTCGATTTATTCTTCCGGTCAATAAAAATAGGCTCTGATACTGCTAATCCCCAACCAAAAAAAGGTATCCATCCTAACTCTCTTTTTGCCAAAGCAGCTGGAGCATGAAAATAAAGAGGAAGAAAAAATGTTTCCCATGTCGATTGGTGTTTACACATAATAATACCATTCCGATCTTTGGGAATATTTTCCAGTCCTTCCACCCTATAATCGATTCGGCACACCACTTTAAGCACATAAAAATAAACACGCATATATGCACGGATCAAGCCATGTCTATAATGCAAAGGAAAAGGTAATGCAGCAAGACAGACAAAACTATAGAGGGCCATGGTAGTAAGTGAATAGGTAGAAAATATGAGAGAACGAATGAATAAGTTGACTGATGAAAATATTTTCTTATTCATAGTTTACTCTGAGTGTTCTTTTTGCCTGGACAATACATATTCCACTGCTTTTGCTAAATCTAGAAAGTGAGGAACATTGCTCAACTCAGTATGTGTCTTTAGTACTTTTTCTCCGTTACCTGTTAGTACTAATAACGGCATACAACCCACTGACTGCGCGGTTTGAATATCTACTAAAGAATCACCAATGAAAAAAGTTTCCCGCAAATTAATAGGATATTTCGCTGCAATTTGGTGCAGCAACCCGGGTTTTGGTTTACGACATAAACATGCTTTTTCAGGATGATGCGGACAATAAAAAATCTCCTCAATACATCCGCCAACGGTGGCAAGCTCATGCATTAATTTCTCATGAATCAAATCCAAGGTACCAAGATCATAATATCCACGCGCAACGCCTGATTGATTTGTCACAATAAATACACGAAACCCGCAGCGATTTAATTGTGCAATAGCTTCTAAACTGCCAGGAATAGGCAGCCATTCTTCTGGAGATTTAATGTATTCAGTTGAATCGTAATTAATGACCCCATCACGATCGAGAATAATAAACGGCATCAGCTGTGTCACCTAACGATTTTTGTCAACGTCATAAGGAACAAACACTTCATTCAATTGATGTGTGACGCGAATGAAAGTCGTGCGTTTAGATAATTCTTTTAAACGGTGCGCACCAACATAAGTACAGGTTGAACGTATGCCGCCAAGAATATCTAATACTGTATTTTTAACTGGTCCACGATAAGGAACATTGACAGAGCGACCTTCGCTTGCACGATAATCTGCGACACTGCCATGATGTCGTTCCATCGCTTCTGTCGAACTCATCCCATAGAAACGTTTAAATTTTTTTCCATGCTCTTCAATGACTTCACCCAGACACTCATCATGTCCCGCCAGCATGCCGCCTAACATAACAAAATCTGCTCCAGCCGCAAAAGCCTTAGCCACATCGCCTGGCATGACACAGCCACCATCTGCACAGACTTGACCGCCTAAACCATGTGCAGCATCTGCACATTCAATGAGAGCAGACAATTGAGGATATCCTACCCCTGTTTTTTCGCGAGTCGTGCAAACAGAGCCTGGCCCTATACCAATTTTAACAATGTCAGCACCAGAAAGAATTAATTCTTCTACCATTTCACCTGTCACTACATTTCCCGCCATGATAACCGTGGATGGGTATCTCTCCCGTAAATGTTCAAGGCAAGAAACAAAACGTTCCGTATAGCCATTTGCCACATCAAGACAAATAAACGGAATGTGTGCAAAGCGCATGACTTCTTCTAATTTTTGAAAATCTGATTCAGCAGTACCTACGGAAATAAAGCTAGATAATAGTACTTTTGGTTGTTCATTAGAAAAATTTCTCCAATCTTCCAATGGAATAAATTTATCTAACGCTGTCAGCAGCCGATGTTCTGATAATGTCTTAGCCATGTTAAATGTGCCGGTATGGTCCATATTGGAAGCGATAATAGGAACACCATGCCACACGGTTTGTGTATGCTTAAACTTAAATTCACGCTCTAACACTACATCCGCACGCGTTTTCAATACACTTCTTTTAGGCCGAATCAGTACATCACGAAAGTCTAGTTTCACGTCATATTCAATACGCATGATGTTCCTCTTGTTTTATTCCCTACTATGTCAATGTTTGATGATAGCGGTGTTTAAGCAGGTTTGTTTCTTTTATTTTTTATATTCTATTGCAAAAGACGTTTCCCTTCCGGCTTTTGCTAAAGTGGACTCCTGTCCACTTTCCTTTATATAAAAAATAAAAGAAACAAACCTGCTTAAACACCGCTATCATCAAACATTCACTCTACTATACTCGTTGTGTTTCAATTTTAGGAGCAAAAATCCTGAGTCAAATTTTTACTTTCTCCAATAGTGCATAATAAAATCCATCCAGCTGATGTATACCTGGCAAGATTTGCCGACCTATTTCACAAGGTAAACCCCAAGATGCTGCTATTTGCACTTCTTTAGCATCAGGCTGCAATGCCAAAAAACGTTGTAAAACATGTGTATTTTCTTCAGGCAAGATTGAACAAGTTGCATATAGCAGCAATCCCCCAACATGTAACAAAGGCCAAAGTGAGGTGAGTAATTGATATTGTTCCTTCGCTAATAATGCTATATCTTCAGGGTGACGCAATAATTTGATATCAGGGTGACGCCTAACGACACCACTGGCCGAGCAAGGCGCATCGAGTAATATCCGGTCAAATAATTTTCCATCCCACCAATCTTCTATATTATTCACATCATGACAAACACATTCTGCTCTCATATTCAGTCGCATCAAGTTTTCTTTGATAGAGGCCATTCGCGATTCTTCTTTTTCAACCGCAATCAATGATAAATCCGGCTCCACTTCTAACAGATGGGTCAATTTACCGCCTGGTGCAGCACACGCATCTAGCACATGTTGATTAGGCATAAGGTTCAACAATTCGGCAGCAAGTTGCGCCGCGCCATCTTGTACTGAGACATCACCCGTTGAAAATCCAGGCAATTCATCTATCGAAACGGCAGAATCCAGAATGATACCATTTGTTGTTTCAGGAATGATTTGCGCAGTATATCCTGCTTGTTGCAATTTTTTTATGTATTCATCCCGAGTCAAGTGTTGTTGATTCACACGTAACGCAAATGGCGGATGCTGATTATTCGCATCAAGCACCTCTGTCCAGTACTTAGGCCAAGCCCTTCTTATTACGTCAACCCACCATTGCGGATGAGCATAATGAGCTTCTATGTCATGTTGAATTGGTTCTTCCAGAGATTGCCGGTTGCGCAAATACTCACGCATCACTGCATTCACTAAACCACGCGCCCAAGGTTTTTTCAGTTTTTCCGTTGCATTAACCGTTTCAGTCACAGCAGCATACTCAGGAATTCGCATTGCCATCAGTTGAAATAGTCCAACCAATAACAATGCATGCACATCACTATCTTTTGCCTTCATTGGCTTTTTTAATAAATGACTCAAGATAACATCTAATTTGGTATAAAAACGGCAAACACCATAACAAACTGCTTGTACAAATCCACGATCACGTGGATCCTGAATTGACAACAGCACTGCGTTCAAACGATCTGACAATGAGCAGCCATTTGTTACGTCATGAATAATACGAGCAGCAATTAAACGGAGATTAGGACCTGTTGGTATTCTACTCATGTCAAACACTGGCCTAGAATGAGTTTATCATGATGTGCATTGTAAAAATCTGCTGCTGGCATCGCTTTTCCACCAGGTAATTGAACGTGAAGCAAACGCAATACGCCTTTTCCTGTCATCACATCAATACCTTCACACGACGCACGAATAATGGTGCAGGGAGGAATATGGTGCATCTCCTGTAACGCTTTCGCCATCCAAATACGCAAGTTTTTCCCCTGCCATGTGGTATAAGCAACTGGCCATGGGTTAAAAGCACGGATTTTATGTTCTAACTCAATGGCAGATTGTGCCCAATCAATCAGCGCTTCTTCTTTACGAATTTTTTGCGCATAAGTTGCAAGATGATCATCTTGAGGCTCCGATTGTACATTTCCTTGCCTCAATAACTTCAATACTTCTATTAACGCATCTGCCCCCATCTGAGCTAATTGATCATGCAAGGTCTGTGAAGTTTCCTCTTCTTGCAGCATATACTCACGTTTCAGCAGCATAGGCCCTGTATCAAGTCCTTCATCCATTTGCATGATAGTGACCCCTGTTCGACTATCGCCTGCATGAATCGTTCGTTGAATAGGCGCTGCGCCCCGCCAACGCGGCAATAATGAAGGATGAATATTAATACAACCCAACCGCGGCGCGCGTAAAACAGCCCTAGGCAGTAACAACCCATAAGCAGCCACGATCATGACGTCAGCATTTAAATCAGCCAATTTTTTTTGCTCAATTTCATTCTTTAGTGAGTCCGGCTGATAGACAGGTAAATGGTGTTCCATTGCCAATTCTTTTACCGGACTAGGTGTTAATTTCAATCCTCTACCAGCAGGTCGGTCTGGTTGTGTATAGACTGCAACAATTTGATGAGATGAACGAATTAATGCTTGTAATGCGACAGCTGCAAAAGCAGGTGTACCTGCAAAAATCACTCTTAATGATGGTATTGTCACTGATTATTCTCGACGATCTAATTTTTCTATCTTTTTTCGAATGCGCATCTGTTTTAACCGAGAAAGATGGTCGATAAATAAAACTCCATTTAAATGGTCAATTTCATGTTGAATACAAACCGCCATGAGGTTTTCTGCATCTAATTCAAAGATTTTTCCATCTAAATCCATTCCTTTTAGACGCACTTTAAGCGCACGCTCGACTTTATCATAGGTTCCTCCCCCTACAGAAAGGCAGCCTTCCGCTTCGTATTGAATCCCTTCCTGATGAATAATTTCCGGATTCAGCACACAAATACCTTGATCGCGAGTCTCCGAAACATCCATGGTAAAAATCTGCCGATGAATATTCACCTGGGTAGCAGCCAACCCAACCCCATGGCTGGCATACATGGTTTCATACATGTCATCTACCATCCGGCGCAACTCAACATCGATTTCATTAATCGGCTGTGCTTTGATACGCAAACGTGGGTCAGGGAATTTAAGTATTTCTAATAATGCCATAATGTACAATGCTCATAAAAATTGACTTGCATGATAGCATATAGCACATAATCAGAGGAATATCTTGCACCACAGCGGTTTCGCTGATCTTGCATGAGAGTATATTCTTAGGGTCCTGACAGTTGGAGCAATCCCTCTCGGTACTTTTGCAATGCCTCATTAGACTCACCTAATCGTTCTAGCAATCTGCCATATTCCAATGATGCTTCTGCATTGGCGCCTTGCGCTAAACACTTTCCAAAATAATCTTTGGCTTTTCCCCACAACTGCGCACGGACACATAATTTACCAAGCGTCAATAATATTTCAGGACGTTGACCATACATTTTTAACCACTCGCCAACAATAACTAATTGACGATTTAAATTTGCAAATTGTAATGATCCATAAATTTTTACTAAATCAGGCTGCCAATGATGCTTCAGTATTTTACGGATTAATCCTTCTATCTCTTTTGTGGTATCTGTTCCAGTGACAAGCTCATGACGAAATAATTGCGTCACATAAGCGCAAACCACATCAGGATTTTTCTTTAAATACCGTGGTATCTCTGCCCAAATTAGCCTGATATCACTTAAGCGCTTATTCGATGAAACACGGAATATTTCACAATAAATATTTTTTTCGAAAAGAACATATTCCTCACTCGTTAAAATTTTTGCTCTGCGCATATCCGGCAAGATAGATTGCAAATTCTTCCAATCCGCTAAGCGAACATATACCTTCTCCAGAAGCTTCAAAACTCGCGGATGACGCGGCGAAACCTGGCGTAAATGATTTAAGGTGGCAGTTGCTTGCTCCAACTGATCTTGCTTCATCTCCAATTTTGCCTGCGTCAAGCCAATGGCAAGATCTGCATTAGGTGCCACTTGATACGCTTTTTGAATGTAGTGATCGCGCCTATCATAGGCGCTTTGTTCGTGCGCCGCTTGCGCTGCGGATAGGTAATTGATTAATGGTTCAAATGACTGGTTTACACCAGCCAGAAGCAAACGCTCTGCTTTCTTCCAACGACCCTCAATCAAAGCAGATAACCCTTGTTGTGTTTTGCTATATGATCGATGCTCGCGCCGGATATACAGCCAATTTTTAAAGCGAAACCATAAGAATTCCACTTGACCAACAAAATCGATAATCAAATAGAATAATACAAAAAAAACAAACAAACTTAATAATGCAAACCAAATTGGCATTTGCACCATCCACGGCTGATAAACAAGTAAAAGATAACCAGGATGGCGAATCACCTCTACACCAAACCACACTGAGGCCACAAGAAACAATAGAAAGACCATTGACCGTCGCATGAGAGCCTCCTATTGCCCCTGCTTCGTTTGTACAAAATAATGATTGAAAAGTTGTAGTGTATTTGAAAAATGAATAGTGGGCGGCTGTATATTAATCTTTTTTAACTCTTCAATATTTTGCAGCATCGCTTTTGTTGCTGGCACCTCTTGATCAAAGTATTGTTTTACCCATCGTGCTGCGCGGGACAAGCTTGCTTGATAGACTTCCGGATTACGATGCAGCACACTCCACATAGCATTTTCTATTTGTGCATGTAAATTTTGATATAAAAATATTTTTTCTTCCGGCAAGACCAAAGGTAAAGCAGCTGCACCATTCTTACGCACAACAACCACTCTACTCAATCCTTGCCAAGTATATTCCAATCCAGCCTTCCACCAAGGTAATCCGCTAGGCACTGTTATTGGCGCATCCTGCTGATTATTGGCATGAAGAGGATTAACAGGCAAAGAGAGTTGATCCACTTGATCGTTAATGGCATTCAGCCTTAAATACAATGACGTCACATCCACTTGCGGCAACGCTTGTAAATTTGCTAAATCTATTGCCAACGATTTGCGTATCTCCAGCAGCCTAGGTTCTTGAATATCTTGCAATGTCTTATCTGCTTGTTGCAGCAACATGACAGCCGTATTCGTATTATATGAGAATTGCAGATAATCATCTGCCATTTTAGTAAGATATTGCGCTTCGGCAACTTGCCATTGATTTAAATTACCTTTTTGTGCAACATTCCACTCAGAAATAATTTGTTCCTGTCTAGCTGAAAATTCTTGCGCTTTTTGCAAGATCGACTGCATTTCACTCACTGATTTTTTCAACGCCGCCACATCATTCTGATGACTCACTACGCTGGATTGCAAATCAGACACCATTGCTGCTAATTTGACATTCACCCTTGATAATCCGAAATAACCATACCCAAACGCAAGTACAAAAATAATCAATGCCAACATAGAAAAGAAAATTCCCACACTGGCCCAATTGATAAAACGTGTTTTTGGTTGATTGTCGGGTTGATTTTCTTCAATGGTCTTCTGATCTGTCATCATTCAGTCCTATTTTCCACCATGGCTTCTAATATGGCTATTTGACTAGCATTACGTGTCACCCATATTCTCTGAAAACCTAAATCCTGCGCAAGCATTTTCATCCGCTGACTTAACACCACTAAAGGAATCACTGATATGAGCGGCCAAATTCTTTCTCCCAGCAATAGTTTCAAATTACGTATACCATCATTAGAGGCGCATACTATTACATCAATTTTGTGATCAACAAACGAAGCGGCACACTCATTTACATCCACTTGAGGCAGTGTACGTTCATAAGCTATCACAGGTAAAACATGCGCTCCTCGTTCTGCTAATACTTTATCCAGCCATTCACGCCCACCCACTCCTCGAATAATAGCGATTTTCTTTTCCGCTATCGTTATAGGTTGAAATTCTGGTAAATCCAATAATCCCTCACTATTCCACTCCGTCAACGGATGCACACTAACATCATAGCCTGCTTCATGCAGCGCTTTCGCCGTCCCTGCACCCACCGCAGCAAATTTCACCCAATATGGAAAAATCGGCCAAGCCTTACGAATGTGAAGCACGCTAGAATAGACAGCTTGAGGGCTAATAAAAATTAACCATTCTTGTTCACCTAACACGTTAACTGTTTTTTGAAAAGCTACCGGGTCAGGCGGTGGAGCAAAAGCAATGGTTGGAAAGTTAATTGCATGCCCGCCATGCGCAGTAATAAGCTGACAAAGCTCTAGTCCTTGTGGCGCTGGACGTGTGACTAAAATATGAAGGCCGCATAAATTATTCATAATTAGGATTCATCTTACTGCAATCAACTAAATAGAACACGTAAGATCAGCAACAACCTCTGAATTTCTACTAACTCTTTCGTGACTGGATCCTCTTGTCTGCGGCCGCGCCAGTTCAGTGTTACTTTCAACCCAAGTTGGCAACCTTCGCAAAGGGACGACGTTTGTGAGATCAATCCTCTTGCCACAACTCGCTCACTAAGCCAGCGCAGGCTTACCCACTACGCTGCCGTACCGCAGCTTGTCCGCGATATCCAGACAACAGCTATCTAGCATTTTTAATGAGCTAACCGAACATGCACTTTTCTATATATGATTATCCTTCCTTGTGCCCATATACTTTAATACCCTTCCCTAATTCGCAATTTACGTCAACATTTTTTATGTCACTTCTTTTACCTGTATCCGCATTAAAAAATTCCAACGTTACCTTCAATTGATTTTGGTTATTTAAAATAATTTTGTAATGTTGGTTTATACCATTACCAGCACCATTTTGAAATCCAGTTGTAAACCAAGTACCTTCAGCAGCAAGATAACCATCATCGCTTAATAATACTACTTGTGGTTTAAAAACAGCAGATCCTACTTTAATAATAAATGGATTAGGATTATTAACTTCACATGCGTTATATCTCATCACCATCGTGATTAAATTACCTTCAGTAAGAGATTGTTCAATAGCTTTATACGTAGTCAATTCTGCAGCATACATTGGAAAACTGATGAATAACGTACTGATCGCGATATATTTTTTAAACATGTTAAATCCTTATTAAGTTCATTCCAGAGGCAACAGGAGTTTTTGATAACCCTAGCAAGTATGCTAAGAGAAACACTCATAGTATCAAATAATCAATCATTATCAACTTTGAAACATTACTGGCAGAATCCAAGTCAACAGGACATTAAAATTAAAACGCTACAGGTATATACGTTGCACATCTAGTAATTAATATATTAGGAGGATTGGTTCTGGAATTAACCTACGATGCCTCTATTGAAACGCTTGCAAAATCTTTTCTGCACCTTGCTGTAATAATTCCTCCGCCACTCTCATCCCAATACTTTCAGCATGACAAGGATCCCCAGCCAATGCGGCACGTAATATTTTTGTGCCATTATGATTAGCCACTAATCCTCGCAAACTTAACACACGATGATGAATCTCCGCATACGCAGCGACTGGCACTTTGCAGCCGCCACCTAAACGCCGGCACAAAGCACGTTCCGCACTGACACAAGCATGAGTGATATTATCGTTCAACGGTGCGATTAACGTCAGTACCTTTTCATCTTCTTCGCGGCACTCTATTCCTAATGCTCCTTGACCTGCAGAAGGAAGTGATTGTTCCATCGAAAGATAATCACATATACGCGATTCCAAATTCATGCGCTTTAATCCAGCCGCAGCTAAAATAATCGCATCAAAGTCATTTTTATCTAGCCGGCTAAGACGCGTATTAATATTGCCACGAAGCAGAAGAAAGTCGAGATCTTGGCGTATAGCCTGTAATTGTGTTTGCCGGCGCAAGCTAGAGGTACCAACTGATGCACCGCTTGGCATTTGCGCAAGTGACACATATTGATTCGATACAAACACATCACGTGGTTCCTCACGCTTACCTATCACAGGCAAAACCAACCCTGGCGGCAATTCCATGGGTACATCTTTCATGGAATGCACCGCAACATCAGCACGCCCATCCAGCAGAGCTTCTTCTAATTCTTTGATAAACAGCCCTTTTCCACCGATCTCAGTCAACGCAATCTCTAAGTGCTTATCTGCTTGTGTGGTAATGCCTAATAATTCAACAGAGAGATGTGGATGATAAGTAAGTAGTAACGTTTTAATCGATTCTGCCTGGGCCAATGCCAGCGGACTTTCACGAGTTGCTATGATAATGCGACGTTTAGTCATATCGATCTCAATATCCATTTTTTATCTCATGCAAAATGACCAACACTTAGTGAATGGTTCATACAAAATACCCTCTATCTCTTGCTACAAAAAACGCCTCATGCACCCCTCGATGATTATACTGTTGCCACTAACCTGGTATACTCACTTGCCTCAGATTGGCTATCACGACTAGCGCAAGTTTTAACACAAGTTCTTGAAACAGCAGTAGCAGCCAACACACCTGATACCAGTACAAAAACCAACGAGAGAGCAGTCTGGTGATCTATGCCTGTCTCATCTGCATGCAACAGTGTATCCAGTGTGTTACCAAGGTAATGGCCTAATACGCTGAAGCCAATATGACTCATTGCCATTATGCCTGATAATCCACTCACCACCATGGTTTTAGGATGATGGCTAATCACACGTTTAAAAAAAGAAATACAAGAAACAGGTTGCACAGGAACGATACCCAATGAATTGATTTTCCCTTCTAACTCTTCTCTAGTATCAAGATGAGTCAGTGCTCTTCGAAGCGGAACAACGCTATCCTCACCTATCGCTTTAGGTTTTGTTTCTTCCCTTTCTTTCTGCTCTATCTCCCGATCCCAAGCATTATGCAAACTATTTAATTCTTTTGAAATAGCTAACATTTTCTGCTTAAATTGTGCATTATCTTCATCAGCAGATTTTTTCCCAATTATCGCTTTAGGTTTTGCTTCTTCCCTTTCTTTTTGCGCTATCTCCCGCTCACAAGCATTACGAAAACTATTTAATTCTTTTGAAATAGCTAACATTTTCTGCATAAATTGTGCATTCTCTTCGCCGCCAGACTTTTTCCCAGCTATCATTAGCACAGTTTGAAAAATTCCTGTAGACAAAGATGCTACTACTTGATCAGCACCCGTCGGCATATCTTTATGAAACAAAAAATTCAATCCTATTTCACATACTTCTTTAATTTTTCCAAACTCTTCCTGATTTTTTGGTTTCCCAAAGCTGTCATGAAAATCCACCATACTATTGACCATCGCTTGAAATCGTTCTCGAATAACATCACTAGACCAAGGTATAATCCTAGGCAAAGACATAATTAATACTCCCCATAGATATAATAATAGAGATAAACAGAGACGCCAGATAACTGGCAGCTTACCGTATGGTAGTTAATAGGATATCAGATTCATCATTCGTGAAACCCAGATCTTCTTTAATTTGCTCTGCTATTTGATGAAGCTTTTCTTTAGAAGTAGCATCGTCTGATGCGTATCGTGTTGCACTTCCTTCAAACTCTGCTGGCGCTACACTAACAAAACTCATTAAGGCTTCTTCAAGATTTACAATGAAACGATCTGTTTTATTTTGGTGAGTGTAGTAAAAATCGTATATTTTCACAAAAGCCTCTTCTGGTGTGCTGAAATGTAGACTGGAAATTATTTTTAGAAAATTAACCTTTCTATTAATTTCAGCTCTACTTGGTTGTCCAAAAAAACCAACACTTGAGCCCTCGCAAAGTTTGGCTATACTCGCGCAAATATTAATCATTTCATCTGTGTTACGTCTAAGCATATAACTCGCTCCTCATACTTTAATCACGCCAGCCCTATGGTTATTTATCACTGAACATGAGTGGTGAAGTTTTCAAAAGGGGAGAAATAGGCCACACGCATCAAACTATTTTAAAATCCTTAAACGATCGTAGTGACGTGTAGCCGTAATTTAGCTATGATAATGTTTGATCGCGTAAAGTCCAGTGAAAACTGCTGATATTTGCTCATAACAGGTGGAATGTTTCTATGCCAAAAACAGATTTTCTTAAAGACTTAGCCTCCCAATTGACTGAATCCGTTCCGTCCCACCTTAGCACATTAAAAAAAGATTTCGAGAAAAACTGCCATCGCATACTAACAAAAACTTTCGCAAAATTTGATTTAGTCACTCGTGAAGAGTTCGATATACAGACTAAAGTATTAGCACGTACGCGAAAGAAATTAGAAGAACTTGAAGCTCATGTCAAATCACTAGAAGAAAAGTTAAAAGGCAAGCATCGTGCAGGCTAACTAAATGCTTATATGCGACATTAATCAAAGTCATTATCATGCCAAACAACAACATATTACATTCATTCACTCAAAATGATTATGAAATCATAAAGTGTGATGTGCTCTATGACGGTGTGTTCCGTACAGTACGATACCATTTACAGTTTCGTCTTTTTCATGGTGGTTGGAGTCCTACTGTTGTTCGTGAATTAATGGAGCGAAAACCTGCTGTTGCAATATTACCTTATGATCCCGTACTTGACCAAGTCGTCCTCATTGAACAATTTCGTCCTGGTGCTTTTGCCAACCCACAAAGCCCATGGTTGATTGAAGTTGTTGCTGGCCTGATTGACAAAAAACAAACACCTGAGGAAGTGGCCCTGCGGGAAGCAAGCGAAGAAGCAGGTTGTGAAATACTAGATCTCTATCCCATTTGCGAGTATTTTGTCAGCCCTGGCGGTTCAAATGAATACTTATGGCTTTTTTGCGGCCGTATTGATGCGAGCAACGCTGGTGGAATCCACGGGCTGCATGAGGAGAATGAAGACATTCGTACCTTTACTTTACCAGCAGAAGAAGCGTTTATACTGGTACAAGAAGGCAGTATCAAAACCAGCCCTGCTATCATCTCTTTACAATGGTTACAGTTAAATCGGGAATGGCTAAAACAATTATGGCAGATAAAATAACATCTAAACCTTCAAAAGCAAAACCCGCTTATACGGCTGAAGCAATTGAAGTGTTGAGCGGTCTGGAACCTGTTCGCCGCAGACCAGGCATGTATACAGATACCACGAATCCCAATCATCTCGCACATGAAGTCATTGATAATAGTGTTGATGAAGCATTGGAAGGCTTTGCTAAACGCATTGATGTCATCCTGCATAAAGACAACTCATTAGAAGTCACAGATGATGGTCGCGGCATGCCCGTTGACATTCATCCTGAGGAAAAAGTTTCTGGTGTAGAACTCATTCTCACTCGTTTGCATAGCGGCGCAAAATTCTCTAACAACCAATATCGTTTTTCTGGCGGCCTGCATGGTGTTGGTGTGTCGGTTGTGAATGCATTATCCAAAAAATTAGAGGTCACCATAAAACGCAATGGCACTATTTATTCCATGAAATTCGCGCATGGTGATAAAACATCTAATTTACTCAACATAGGCAAAGCAAATAGAGGCGAGTCAGGAACCAGCGTTCGGTTTTGGCCAGAGGAAAAATATTTCGATTCTGTACGTTTTTCAATTAATAAATTAAAACATACATTACGTGCCAAAGCTGTGCTTTGTCCTGGTTTACATGTGACCTATACTGATACTGCAGCCAATGAAACAGAGGAATGGTATTATGAAAATGGACTCAGCCATTATCTTCAAGAAACCATTGGGAACGCAGAACGAATTCCAGATGAGCCTTTTTTAGGATCCTTTGCCAGCGAACGAGAAGCGGTAGATTGGGCAGTAGTATGGTTACCAGAAGGCGGTAATTTAGCTGCAGAAAGTTATGTGAATTTAATTCCCACCCCACTAGGTGGCACACATGTTTCAGGCTTTAGGACTGGGTTGTCAGATGCATTACGTGAATTTTGTGAATTCCGTAATCTGTTACCACGTGGAATCAAACTCATTGCTGATGATCTTTGGGAGCAATGTGCTCACATTGTCTCTGTGAAAATGCATGAACCACAATTTGCTGGACAGACAAAAGAACGTTTATCTTCACGTGAGTGCTCAACGTTTGTCTCTGGTGTAGTGAAAGATGCATTTAGTTTATGGTTAAATCAACATGTTGCCATCGGTGAAATACTAGCGAATCTCGCAATCACCAATGCGCAAAAACGCTTGAAAGCGGCACAAACTGTTGCACGCAAAAAAGTTACGGCCGGCCCGGCATTACCTGGAAAATTAATCGACTGTACCTTACAAGATGTTAAACGCAGTGAATTGTTCTTAGTCGAAGGTGACTCTGCCGGCGGATCTGCCAAGCAAGCCCGTAACCGTGAATTTCAAGCAGTGATGCCATTGCGAGGGAAAATTCTTAATACCTGGGAAGTAGATTCGAGTACAGTCCTGTCCTCTCAAGAAATTCATGATATCTCGGTTGCGATTGGTGTTGACCCCGGCTCCAGTGATTTATCAGGATTACGCTATGGCAAAATTTGTATTCTTGCAGATGCAGATTCAGACGGAAATCATATCGCTACCTTGTTATGTGCCTTGTTTGTCAAACATTTTCGTGCGTTAGTCAGTGCTGGACACATTTATATTGCCATGCCGCCGTTATTCCGTGTTGATCAGGGTAAAGAAGTTTACTATGCCTTGGATGAAGCGGAAAAACAGGGAATTCTTGATCGTATTAGCGCGGAATTTAAAGAGAAGAAACCCAAGGTCAATGTGATCCGCTTTAAAGGGCTAGGTGAAATGAATCCTATGCAATTACGCGAAACCACCATGGACCCTGATACGCGGCGCTTAATGCAGCTGACATTAAAAGACAAAGATAACGCCGATGAAATGCTCGATATGTTATTAGCAAAAAAGCGCGCTTCCGATCGCAAAACATGGTTAGAACAAAAAGGCAATTTAGCTGAGGCCATATGACAACTGCAAACAATATTGAACACATCCCTGTACATGAATATGCAGAAAAAGCATACCTCGATTATTCCATGTATGTCATTTTAGATCGCGCGCTGCCACATGTAGGAGATGGATTGAAACCGGTACAACGCCGTATTATTTACGCCATGTCAGAGTTAGGATTGAAATCCGTCTCGAAATTTAAAAAATCTGCTCGAACAGTAGGCGATGTGCTCGGTAAATTTCACCCACACGGCGACATGGCGTGTTACGAAGCATTAGTATTGATGGCACAGCCATTTTCCTATCGCTACCCACTGATCGAAGGACAAGGCAATTTTGGCTCTCCTGATGATCCAAAATCATTCGCTGCGATGCGTTATACAGAATCTCGATTATCTGCTTATGCAGATAGTTTATTAGCAGAATTGGAAGAAGGCACAGTGGATTGGGTTCCGAATTTTGACGGTACATTACGCGAGCCAGCGTTATTGCCAGCACGCTTACCTAATGTGCTGTTAAATGGCACCACAGGTATTGCTGTCGGTATGGCTACTGATATTCCGCCGCATAATTTACGCGAACTCGTCAATGCGTTGATACATATTCTTGATCACCCAGATGCGACATTGGCAGAAATTTGCCATCATATTCTAGGACCTGATTATCCCACTGAAGCAGAAATTATCACACCTAAATCTGAAATAAAAAATATCTATCGTACCGGCAATGGTACAATTCGTATGCGCGCTGTGTACATTGAAGAAAATGATGAAATCATTATTACTGCTTTGCCTTATCAAGTCTCTGGAGCAAAAATACTGGAGCAAATTGCTCAACAAATGCAGGATAAAAAACTACCGCTTATTTCTGATTTACGTGATGAATCTGATCATGAAAATCCTACTCGGCTTGTCATCATCCCACGATCAAACCGTGTGGATATTCCAGCATTAATGGATCATTTGTTTGCTACAACTGATCTTGAACGCAGCTACCGTGTTAATTTAAATATGATTGGTTTAAATGGGCGGCCTCAAGTCAAAAGCTTGGTACAAATTCTAAACGAGTGGCTAGCGTACCGTATTGCAACAGTAAAACGCCGCCTGCAGCATCGTTTGGACGCCATCAACTATCGATTGCACCTATTAGAAGGTTTGATCATTGTTTATCTTAATTTGGATGAAATCATTCGCATTATTCGCAAAGAAGATGAGCCTAAACCTGTACTAATAAAACGATTCAAATTAAGTGAAGAACAAGCGGATGCCATTCTGGATACTAAGTTACGCCATTTAGCTAAACTGGAAGAAATGCAGATACGCCGTGAACAAGATCATTTATCCAAAGAACGAGATGAAATAGAAAAAAACTTACATTCTTCTGCACGACTAAAAAAATTAATCCGACAGGAACTCATTACTAGTACAGAAAAATTTGGCGATAAACGTAAATCCCTCATCATTGAGCGTAAAGAAGCGCAAGCGATGAAAGAAACTGAAATTCTGCCAACGGAGCCTATTACTGTCGTACTCTCTAACAAAGGTTGGGTCCGCGCTGCTAAAGGCCATGATATTGATCCTACCAGTTTAAATTATAAAGCTGGCGATAAATTTTTGTCTTCTGCCACTGGCCGCAGTAATCAACTCGCTGTTTTTTTAGATTCAACAGGGCGCACCTATTCACTACCTGCGCATACCCTACCTTCTGCACGCGGACAAGGAGAACCATTAACTGGAAAATTAAATCCACCACCTGGTGCTGAATTCATTAGTGTCATAATAGGAGAACCTGAAACGCTATATGTGTTTGCTTCTGATGCAGGTTATGGGTTTATTGTAAAACTCGATCATTTATTTGGAAAAAACCGTGCGGGCAAAACAGTATTATCTGTCCCTCACAACGCAAAGTCGTTAATGCCTCAGTTAGTGACAGATATAGAAAAAGAATACCTTGCCGTTGTCTCCAATATTGGCAACTTATTGGTCTTCCCACTAAACGAATTGCCTATACTGGCCAAAGGTAAAGGCAACAAAATGATTAGTATACCCACCAGTAAAGTCCCCTCACGGGAAGAATATGTAAAAGATATAGTGGTAGTGAATGCAACACAAAACATCTTGATCATGGGTGAAGGAAAACCTTTCACCTTAAAACCCAACGATTGGAAAAACTTTATTGGTACACGCGCACATCGCGGCCACAAATTACCGCGAGGATGCCGTCACATCGAGAAATTAAAGGTTTCTTAGAATTTTTCTAGCGCTATCCCATAGGGTAAATGTTCGGTGGTAGCAATAGTTGAGTAGGCCTACCTTTTTTATTTTTTATATGAGGGAAAGTGGATAGGAGTCCACTTTAGCAAAAGCCGGAAGGGAAACGTCTTTTGCGACCGAATACAAAAAATAAAAAAGGTAGGCCTACTCAACTATTGCTACCACCGAACATTTACCCCATATGGATATTATTATTTGAAAGTAATTGCTGAATCACTTGTTGATCTGATTGTGTCCCACCTGCAGTAAGATCAACGGCATTCAATTGTATATTCAAATCAGCTGGCCCAGAGGATCCATCCACATTTACAGCAATAGTAGTACCACCTGACCCTGATTGGCTAAAGTGCAAATAATTTGCCAAATCAGAAGCCGATGTTGAGTTACTTACGCCATCTAATAGCTTAGATAAGTCTAGCATATCCGCATCAGCGCCTGTACCTGTCGTAAAACCGGTAATCTGGACAGTGTGTGCAGGGCCTGCTGCATCAGCAGCAGTGAATACAATTCTATCTTGACCACCAGAAGTAATATCAATGTTATCTGCTCCACCATTACCTTGAATAACATCATTTCCTGTACTACCAACAATGACATCATCAAAATTCGTGCCAATAACACCTTGAATATCGCGATAAACATCTGTACCTAAGCCTGCATCACCTGTATTGAAGGTAGTAGGATCACTGCTTTGAGTCAGTGTAAATTTAATGCCGCTAACACCATCTGAGAAATCGATTAAATTAATACCACGACCACCATTGATAATGTCATCCCCTGGTCCACCTCTTAAGGTGTCATCGCCATCACCGCCATTCAAGATATCATTTCCCTCTCCACCAATTAGTAGAGTATTGCTATCTTTCGCATTTAATACATCATCTTTTTCTCCACCAGTAAGCACACTCTCTTCTACTTTTGTCTTTGTATCTCCTAAGCTGGTATCAAAAGGACTTTTATCATCCGTATCGTTAGCAAACGAGGCACGATCTGTCGTCTCTACCATCGACTCGCTCAACATCGGTTGAGCAACCTTATCATCCTGTTCAATTAATTCAGCATTAGGATTAATATTCATTGTCAGCGTTGCTGTCGCTGTATCACCATCATAATCTATCACTGTGTAATGAATGGCTTGCGTATGTTGTTCCTCTATTGAAATATTACCAGGGACGTTGTAAATGTACTCTCCTGTATCCACATTAAGAACAAATGATCCAAATGATGCACTAAACACCGTTAACAAACGGCTTTCGCTATTAAACGAATGTTGGGTAGAACCTGTACCAGTAACGATGACTGTATCAGTCACTCTATCATAGGTGTAAGCACGATCATCAGGTATCTCAATTTTAATATTGCCAGAGAGCGGCCCAACTGCTTGGCCTGTCTCATCTGCGCCAATAACAAAATCCAATACTCCTGATACAGTGCCATAACTCACCGTTCCTGTTAAGGTGGCGGCTAATTCTGAAAAATTAAATACGCCTATAGCATCCATATCTTGATCATTGATACCATCCCACGCAATGGGGTTGAGCTGACCCAAAGCAGCAGGAGTAGAGGCCTGAGGCCCCATACCGAGAGCAAATGATTTAATCGCATTCTCCCCTAAAAATGCTTTCCAAACATTTTCTTCCGCCACATTGATGCCAAGTGAATTGGCCGGTAAGGTCGGTTCGCCATCTGATAAAAAATAATTAATGTTTTGAGCGCCTGCAATTTTTTCACCTGTATTAAATGCAGTTTGTATTTGGCTAAGTGCAGCATCATAATTGGTATAACCTGAGGACATACTCTGTGTCGCATTAAAATAATTCAATCCTTCAATAATCGTCTTCGCGGTAGCAGCATCCACCCATGTTCCTGAAGCAACTGCCGCAGTGGAGTGAAAAGTAACAATCATGACTTTGACATCTCCCAAGGGAAGGTATTGATCAATGAGCGCTATCCCCGCCTGCTTTGCCACATCTAAACGATTTAGTCCTGGAATACCGGAAGCTAAACTCATACTAAAAGAAAGGTCCAATGTTATAACAAGATTCGTATCGATAGGTTGAAGAAATATTTCATGTGATTGATCAGATGCAATAGGCACATCATCTTGCACAGTGATATCAAAATGGCTCCCCAAGCCAACTTCATCACCATTGCTATCTGTAAATTTAACAATACTGCCAAAATCGATGACAAGATAATTTTCTCCTGCTATCGGCTCATGATCAAGCTGATCTTCCAAGGTAAAAATATAATTACCATTTTCTTCTACTTTCAATGTAAAGACCGTGCGCCCATCTGCTGTTGCAGTCAGCACATCGTCTAAAATGGAATAAGACAGTGGTACCCCTTTGGAAAATAATTCTTGGAAAGTGTCATCAGGAAGTACAATCTTGAATGCCCCCGGACCATCTTCCCCGAAAAAAACAAGCGGTGCTAATGAACCACTCGTTTGCGTGCTCCCTGCTCCATCCTCATCATAACCAACGCTTTGTTGATTATCTAAATTATCTTCTTCTACCATGCCACTTGCTTTTTGCTCTGTTAACTTTGGCTTATCATTAAGAAAAATGGACTCTGAGTCGGTATCATTATCAGGATTAGTGTCTTCTGTGCTGGTTGATACGGTTGCCGTGTTATCGATGACATTTTCAAAAAACTCCTGATATTTTGATAACACCTCATTGTCTGTTAAAACCCTATCATAAATCTGTACCTCATCAATACCGCCTTGAAAATTAAGCGTAGCAATACCTGGGAACTCGCCGATAAACAAATTGCTATGATCCAATCCATAATTGATGCCTGAAAAACCTTCAGCAGAAGTTGAACCAATTAATATGCCATCAACATATAAACTCACTGTGTTACCATCGAAAGTACCTACTACAAAATGCCATTGACCGTCCCATAGACTTGCATCCGCACCTGGAGAAAGAATGAAATGAGGCGAGATAGCATTACCGCTACCATCGTAAACATAAAAGTATAAGCCGCCGTTAGGCCCTGTATAAAGTGCATAAGAAGCAGCCTCGCCATCACCTCCTTTAGCCACAATATATTTAAATTGACCGGGATCAGTACTACTATTCACCCACGCTGCCACAGAAACGTATGTTGGATTTAAGTTAGGCGAGTCCTGAACTTCAACACCTGCATCAGATATCAAAAACGCATCATTGAATTTACCCTCTGTGTATCCACCGCTATAAGAACTATCATAATTACCTGACCTATCATTCCCTGTCATGTCACCCGACCACCAGGCAACTGGCCCGTTACTGCCTATCACTTTCACCGTAATAAAATAAGTATGAGTAGAATCCACCATCACAGGGCCATCCACTGTGATAATGCCAGTAATAGGATCGTAAGTGGCGGGATTAGATCCATCACTATAACTAAAATCCAAGAATTTTAAATGCGGTGAAAGCACATCACTGATAGTGACATCCATTGCATCATCTGGCCCATTGTTAGTAATAGTCAGTGTATAAGTGACTTCCGTATATAAATAAGGGTGGCTGTTATCGACCGTTTTTTCTAAAGCTAAATCAGTGAATTTTGGTGGCGGGGGAGGCGGCGGTTCTTCTGATATAAAAGAAGGTGTAGATGAAAGAATAAGATGAGGCTCATCTCCTCCCTGTTTAAAGAAAACATATTCTAGATGCTCTAAAAACTCAAAACTTAGCCCTATGGTGTCATAACCGGCTGTCACCTGACCTAATCGATAATTAGCGGGAAGATCAACAACTGTTAATGCGCCTTCGTTTTCTATTTCTTCGCTAACATCTACACATATTTTCCCTTCATCCCCTTCTATACATACCTGGTTAGCATCGCCTTCTTCACCACTGACAGGAATAGGTGTAAACGAAGCGGGATCTAGCGCATAAAAATCAGTGCTTTCATCACTGTTATCACTATTATTGCTTGTATCATCAGTATCGTCACCATGAACGCTATTAAAATGAGTATCGTTAGAATGCAGTGGCGGCACGAAAGAAACATTTGTACCGTTAGCATGATTAGGCGTCTGGGTCTCTTTGTCTGCGACAGTTAAATTGACATTTTTTTGAGTTTCTTTAGGATTAAGCATTGTTTTTATTCTCCCAAGGTATTATTTGTATAAATTTTGTTACATACATAACCAAATTATAGACAATAATATTAAAAATGCTTTTATAAGAAACATTTCTAATGAGTTCTGACATTATAAGAAACATTTCGGATGAGCAAAAATTGCCATCTATTTGTAACAGCTTGTTTTCACAGAAATAAAAATATTATTTGATAAAAAATCGGTTGATGACAGCAAAATGGATATCGTTAAAATTTTTGAATATTCATGATATTAGTTCATAACCTATGCTTTTTTAACCAATTGCTAATAGCAAGCGACATACTGTTACCCACTTTATCGCTAATATAAATGCCAATATGACCGCTAGGAAACACTCTTTGCGTATAAGTTTGTGAACTGACATATTTTTTTAAAGCTCTCGTTGCACTCATTGGGACAATTTCATCTTCCGCTGCCATGATATTTAAAATAGGAATAGTCAAACGTGTCAAATCCACTCGTTTATGATTTAAGTACATTTCACCTTTGATTAATTTATTTTGCTGATATAAATCTTTAACAAGCCCGGTAAACGATGTTCCTGTTTGATCTGGTGCATCATACAACCACTTTTCAACTCGCAGAAATTTATCAGTCCATTCATGATCCGATAAGTGGTCGATAAATCGTAAATATTTTTTCCCAACCAATTCAAATGGCCTGAGAGAAATAAAAAATTGTGTTAGCCATGATCCAGGGATGTTTCCCGTCAAATTAACAAGAGTATCAACGTCTAATCGCTTAAATATTTTGCCAATCACATTATCTTTTGTTTGAAAATCAATGGGAGTTGAAATTAAGACTAAATTTTTTATGTATTCAAATATTACTGAATAACATAAACATAAGACACCACCTTGGCAAATTCCAAGAAGGTTAATTTTAGGTTGCATCGTACTTTCAATAATAAATTGAACACAATGATGTAAATAACGCGTTACATAATCGTTAATTGAAATCAATTGATCCTCAACAGAGGGATACCCCCAATCCAGTAAGTACACATCCATGCCATTTTCCAACAATCCTCTTATAAAAGAATGTTCGGGAAATAAATCCAATATTTCTGGACGATTGACTGTCGCAAATACAACTAGCAAAGGAATCGAATCAGTTTTTTTTATTTTAGGATGGTAGTGGTACAGTTTGATTTTATCGCATTGAGAAACTAATTCTCTAGCATTGTATTCATACTGAATTCCAGGTATTCGTGTCATTTCCACGAGGCCCTGATTGATTTTTTCCAAAAAAATAAAATCGTCTTGCATACAATGAGCTGCCTTACTTAACCTGAGTTATGAATAAGAATCTAAATGAAACAAGTATTTATCATAAAGACAAGGCGAATCTTTAAAAAAATTGGGATTGTAGTTATTCTACATGAGCAATTTTTTTAAAGATTCAACGAAGTATTTGCGGTAAAGACGCGATTTCATTTAGATTCTTATCCATAACTCAGGTTACTTAGGCAAGGCTGATTTCCAAAAATGGATTGCTGCATTTAAAAATTCGCCATAAGCTTCTTGGTAAGACTTTGAATGCATAGATTTTGTATAAACTTCATTGCAACAATATAACCATAACTCATAGAGTTCACGTATGTTTCCAATTGGACTTTTTTCTTTTGTTCGCTGCATCCATTGTTGCACCATCATATGTGATGCATCGACATACATTTTTTCCATTATCTTCCAATAATCTTCGTATGCCTTCTGCTGTTCATTAAATTGGGTAAATTTCCACTGATTTTTCAACGTTTCTAACCATAGATTGATTTGCTTCATATGTTCTTCTGGGTTAGCTGCAGCACCCATAGCAAATATGTCTTTCAAATTTTTATTTGCACTTTCAAAAAATTCCCTGCTTTGCGTCATCCATATATCATACCAATTGCTATCAAAATCCATTTTTTTTCCTTTTGATTTATTCATATTTTCTCCTTAAACGGAGTGCATGATGAGTTTGCATCCCCTTAAACGTGTTTTGATGACTCTTGTTTTGACAATTCTTGCCAAGATAATTCTTGTTGATGGTAATCCATACTTAATATAGCTAACGCACATGCCACCGTGCTGGAATGAATATCATTGATCCGGCTCATCAATACAGGTACGCGACCACCAAGCAAGAGTCCAGCATTTCTTGATTCCGCTAAATATTCCAATTGTTCGGCGAGTATGTTCCCTGTTTCTACGCTAGGTACCACTAAAATATCCGCATCACCAATGACAGGAGAATGAATACCCTTGGATTTGGCAACTTCAGCAGAAATGACATTATCAAATGTGAGCGGCCCATCTAAAATCCCACCTTTGATTTGTCCACGCTCAGACATTTTGCAAAGACCAGCAGCATCCACCGTTGACCGCATAGTAGGGCTAACATTATCCATACCCGCAAGAATAGCAACTTTAGGTTGTTCAATGCCAATCGCCTTAGCAAAATCGATAGCGTTTTGTGTAATACCGCGCTTCACATCAAGATTAGGATCCACGTTAATTAGCGGGTCCGTGAGAATCAGTGCTTTAGGATAAGTTGGCACATCCATTACTGATGCATAACTCATGTATCGATCCGTCAATAATCCCTTGTCTTGTTTTTGCATTGCATGCAACAGCTCTTCTCTTGAGACTCCTCCTCGCACTAACATTCCCACTTCATCACTACGTGCCAGTGCCATGGCTTTCGATGTTGCCGCATGGCTATGCTCAGTATTGATTATTTCATAGTTGCTAATGTCAATCTCTGCCTCTTGCGCTGCATGGAGAATGCGCTCTTTCTTTCCTATTAGAACAGGTATAATAAGGCCTGCACGTTCTGCATCATGTACTGCTTCAATAATTTTTGCATGCACGGGATGAATCACACCCGCTTTTAATGCCCCAATTTTTTTTGCTTTTACTACATAAGTATTAAATAACGAATAAGGTCTACGCAAAGTAATTTCTGGCAGCACTGCTTTGGGCCGACGTATTTTCTTAGTAGGTGCAACCACTTCAGCTTGCCCTTCCATGACAACTTCATCTTTTTGGTTGAGAACTTCACAAGAAAATATCACCCGTTTTTTTTCAGGATTTTTTTCTATTGCAGTCACTTTAACTGTTAAGGTATCTCCTATGCCAACTGGCCTTTTAAAGCGTATTGTTTGCCCTACATAAATTGTCCCAGGCCCTGGTAATTGCGTCCCTAATACAGTGGAAATCAGTGCACCGCCCCACATACCATGCCCAATAATTTTATGGAACATATCACTTTGAGCATACTCAATATCTACATGAGCGGGATTAATGTCGCCAGACATGATGGCAAACACTTGAATATCTTTTTCGGTTAATGTACGCGTCAAACTATCCGTGTCGCCAACTTGGATTTCATCAAACGTGCGGTTTTCTAAATACTCCATGATTCAGCTCTCACATCCTTTTTCGCTATCTCATCATCTTACACGATTTTGATGTTAGGGTCTGCTGACAATTGATCCTAAAAAGAGTGCGTTACGAGTTTTTAAGAATATTTTTTATGAAGTAAACGTTCTTTAACCCATTGAAAAATTAGCTCACGGCGCGTCACTCTCTTGCGGAGGCCGCTAATTGAATTCGCAAGGATCACTACTATTTCGCGGCCGCAGGCAAGAGGATCCGGTCACGGACTAGGTTGAGTCGCCTGGATACCACGGACAAGCCGCGGTACGACAGCACAGTGGGTAAACCTACGGTGAATCAGTAAGCAAGCTCCACGGAGGACAACACGCCGTGGAGCTAATTTTTCAACGGGTAATCGAACGTTCACAATTTAAGAGAGAAGTCCTTACCATAAATATAGAGTAGAGGATCAATCTTCCTTCAATACAACACGATAAATCCAAGCACACAATATAAAAGTCACTACAATGCTTAACACTCCTGCAAATGACATATATTCGTCTGGCATCAAACGAAGTGCATCAGAGCTTTGTTTAATAGCGAATGGAATAGCAAGCAATACGCCCATCAACGAAGCACCCGCCACAATGCCGCAAGATAGCAATAATCCACGGTGACGATGTGCATTCATTTTTGCTTCTATTTCAGGTTTACCGCGATGATAGCTATACATGCGATCCAGGCGATATTGGACAATATAAGAAAGCACACCGCCAATCACACAAGGCACAGAACTATCTAGCGGAAGATAAATACCAAGACCCACTGCTAACACAGGCAATCGTGTACCATATTGTTTCTTTAAAAATTCATCGATGACAATACAAATCACAGCAATCAACGCGCCTACGCCAATCATGTTCCACTCTAACTGATGGCTAAATACGCCTTTTGCTACTGTCGCCATCAAGCCCGCTTGTGGAGCAGCTAACATTTGTGCAGGATTCATATCAGGACGCGGGAAAACACCGCCAATTCCATAAGCGTTATAAAGTAATTGTAAAATCGGTGGAATGACAAATGAAGAAACCACCACACCAAAAATAAGCATTACCTGCTGCTTCCAGGGTGTAGATCCCACAATTTGACCGACTTTTAAATCTTGCATGGTATCATTCGATATGGAAAGTGCCGCGCCAATCACCACCATACTGCCAATCGCAATCACCGACCCAATCATTTCTTTAGTTTGATTATCCCAATCGGTCAAACTAAAGAAAGCCATGAAGATCAGACAGATAATAAGCAGCGCAGAAACCAGTAGTCCAGACACTGGACTATTAGTTGATCCAATTAAGCCTGCGAAATAAGCCATAATGGAACAGAAGGCAAATCCACCTATCAAGATATATAGCGTGCCAAAACCAGACAAGAAATAGCGGAGGCCTGGAGCAATATTCATTTCCGCCGGTATAACGGAATTCGCAATAAGAAAAAAGATAGGTATTAACAACAATAAAGCAGAAATAAAAACATAATGGATAGGAATATCACGTTCAGTACGCAAATTATTAGCCGCTTGACCTAAGCGTATTTGCTTTACCGCAGTAAACGACATTACCATACTATTTATCACGGGCTTAAACAACGTACATAGTGTCCATAACCCCCCAATCAACATCGTGCCCACACCTATATAACGTATATGAGCGCGCCAAATCACTACCGCCATTTGATTAGCTGTCTCTACATCAGGTAACCCAAACACCCAAGAAAGAACCGGCACACCCGCAAGCCAGCCGATAAAGATACCGACTAACAAACTTAATGCCACATTGATACCAACAATGTATCCTGCTGCAATTAACGCGGGAGACAAGCCTAATCCAAACCCATAAATAGTCGTTGAAGAACGTACCCAATAGGAAAAAGTATCTGTTAAAATTTGAAACCCAGATTGAAATAACGCAATGACACCACCAATCAAACCACCTGAAACCAACTGATGTAAATCACCTTCTTCCCGTTTTGTACTCGCCTTTAATACATTTCCAATTGCCACAGCTTCTGGATAACGCAATGTTTTATCTTGCAATAAGGCGCGCCGTAACGGGATTGTAAATAACACACCAAGGCCACCGCCCAATAAACTGGTAATCACTGTTTGCCAATAATTAAACCTGTCCCATACATGCAAAATAATGAGTGCTGGTAAGATAAAAGCAATACCTGCTGTCAATGCTTCGCCTACCGAAGCCATAATTTGCACCATATTATTTTCCAAGATATTGGAATTACGGAAAAACCGCAAAATTCCCATAGAGATAACGGCAGCAGGAATAGAAGCAGAAACTGTCACACCCACTTTTAAACCCAAAAATGCATTCGCCGCTGCCAATACGACAGTCAAAATCACTCCTAATACAATAACGCGAAAAGTGATTTCAGGCAGTGAAACATTGGCTGGTACAATAGGTTGGTCTCCATCCGCTCCATTTGTTTTATTAGCATTAATATTGTCTGACATCATGAATCTTCCCATTTATTATGAATGTTGAGATTTGCGTATTAACCTGATTAATTAACTTTTAATACTCATACCATTTGTCCAAAAGCGAGTACAGCTCTTTTAACCCCATTCCTCTTAATGCAGAGAAGCTTTGGAAAGTAACAGAATTGTGATAGCTCGTCAAAAATGCTTTTGTCTCCTGTAACACATTGGCCACTTGGCTGCGATTCAGCTTGTCTGCTTTATTTAGAAGTAGATGAACTGGCAAGCCGCGATGGTGACAATATTCCAGTAATTGCTTATCTAATTCTTTGAATGGATGACGAATATCCATGACCAGAATTAATCCCCGCAAACATTCACGTTCGTGAACATAAGCATCTACTGTTTTTTGCCATTTTTGCTTTACTGCGAGAGGAACTTTTGCGTACCCATATCCAGGTAGATCAACCATGCGTCGTTGATCATCTAACACAAAAATATTCACCATTTGGGTACGGCCTGGCGTTTTACTGACTCTAGCCATATTGTTATTCTGAGTAATTTTGTTCAACACACTAGATTTACCCGCATTGGAACGTCCAACAATAGCCACTTCCATACCTTGATCTGGAGGCAATTGTTTAACCTCTGCTACACTTAAAAGAAAATATGCTTTTTGATAATGTCTGATCATATTAGAATACACCACTTAATTGGTTAGTCATTCATGAGAATGGGCATTTGTCCTTCTCCTTAATCTTCTCTTCCATCTCTTTTGGGAGAGCAATAACTGAGCTTGGAACCAACATGATACTCAATTCACTCAATCCAGCCCAGCAAGAAGCGGTACAAGCACCATTAGGCCATCAACTGGTGCTAGCTGGTGCTGGCAGCGGTAAAACCCGTGTGCTTATCCATCGCATTGCTTGGCTCATCGAAAATGAAAAAATCTCTCCTTTCAATATATTAGCTGTCACTTTTACAAATAAAGCAGCAAATGAAATGCGATCACGTCTTGAAAAAATGCTACATGTCACAGCTAAAAGTATGTGGATTGGCACATTTCATGGTTTGTCCCATCGCTTTTTACGCACTCATTGGCAAGAAGCAGGCTTACCGCAATCTTTTCAAATCCTCGATTCAGCGGATCAGTTTCGCATGATTCGCCGCATTATTAACACACTTAATCTTGATGAAGACCGCTTCCCGCCAAAAGAAACACAATGGTTCATTAACGCACAAAAAGAAGAAGGCCGCGAACCACATCAAGTTGATACCCATGATTTTACTACGCAAACGCTCATCAAAATCTACCAAGCTTACCATGAAGCTTGTCAACGCACTGGAGCCATTGATTTTGCAGATTTATTACTAAAAACCCACAAGCTACTACTGAGCAACACACAATTACTCGCTCATTACCAAGAACGCTTCCGCTGTCTTTTAGTGGATGAATTTCAAGATACCAATGCTATTCAATATGCTTGGCTTAAATTATTCGCTGGTGACTCAAACTCTGTCACGATTGTAGGAGACGATGATCAGTCCATTTATGGATGGCGCGGTGCACGTATCGAAAATATTCAACGCTTTTCCAAGGATTTTCCCAGTGCAAAAGTCATTCGCTTAGAGCAAAACTATCGTTCTTCCGGCACGATTTTAAAAGCAGCAAATGCCTTGATCGAGCAAAATTCAGGACGGCTTGGAAAAAATTTATGGACAGATGGTAAAGAAGGCGAATTGATCACTATCTATGCTGGATTCAATGAGACAGACGAAGCCTTCTTCATTGTTAATCGCATTCGTGATTTGCAACAAAATGATTATGCGCTTCGCGAGATTGCTGTGCTATATCGTTCTAATGCACAATCCCGTGTCATAGAAGAAGCACTCATGCAATTTGGCATTCCTTACCGAGTGTATGGCGGGTTACGTTATTTTGATCGACAAGAAATCAAAGATGCATTAGCCTACTTGCGCCTCATTGCTAATCGCTCTGATGACTCCGCTTTTGAACGCATTATTAACACCCCCACGCGTGGAATCGGTGACCGCACTATTGCAACCATACGCGAGCATGCCAAAAGTTTTAGTTTGACATTATGGGATGCATTACAGCAGTTAATCGAACAAAAATTTTTTTCTACTCGCACTGAAATGTCTCTGCTTGCATTCATGGAACTCATCAATACTATGACTGAAAAGACACTGACACTTGAATTACATAAACAAGTGGAATATGTGTTATGCACAAGTAATTTAATTGAACATTATCGAAAAGAAAAAGGAGAAAAAGGTCTTACGCGCTTAGAAAATTTAGAAGAATTAGTCAATGCTGCGCATCAATTTTCTCAAGATGGTATATCTGAAGACATGCCGCCATTAGCTGCATTTTTAGCTTACGCAGCACTTGAGTCCAGCGATGAGCAAGCAGACGCATATGATGATTGCGTACAGCTGATGACTTTGCATTCAGCAAAGGGATTAGAATTCCCCGCTGTATTCCTCGCAGGTTGCGAAGAAGAATTATTCCCTCATTACCTCTCTATGAACAATCCTAAAGCGATAGAAGAAGAACGTAGGCTGTGCTATGTGGGTATAACACGTGCAATGCGTAAACTTTACATGACATACGCAGAAGTACGCCGCACCTATGGCAAAGAAGCTTATCATCGCCCATCACGTTTTCTGCACGAAATTCCCGTTGAGCTTGTTGATGAAATCCGTTTTCGCACTAAAACAACAAAAGTGATGACTCATTCTCAGAATAAGGCATTTGCTTACAAACCAGAAGCACAAGGTCAATTCCGTGTTGGACAGAAAGTGTATCACCGTATTTTTGGCAATGGCACCGTGCTTGATTGCGAAGGTGATGGGGAAGAGATGAAAGTAAAAGTAAATTTTGTAAAAGCTGGGACAAAAACATTAATTGCAAGCTATTTAACAGCGAAGTGATATGTATTCTGTATTTAAAAAAATATTATTTTCTTTAGATCCTGAAGTTGCGCATTATACTGCTCTACAAAGCTTAAGCATGGCGCATCAACTCGGAATATCAAGATTACAGACAAAAACCCTTTCCCAGCCTACTACACTCATGGGACTAACTTTTCCTAACCCTGTTGGCCTCGCGGCAGGATTAGATAAAAATGGCGATTATATCGATGCACTCGCAGCACTTGGTTTTGGATTTATCGAAATTGGCACGGTGACACCTAAACCACAAGCAGGCAATCCCAAACCGCGCTTATTCCGCCTGACTGAGCAAGAAGCCATTATTAACCGCATGGGATTCAATAATAAAGGCATAGAATATGTGATGCGCCGATTGGAAAAAACACGTTATCGCGGCATCCTTGGTATCAATATTGGTAAAAATAAAGATACATCGAATGAAAATGCCATTGACGATTATTTACAGGGGTATCGTGCTTTTTGGAAATTCGCTAGTTACATCACAATCAATATTTCTTCACCTAACACCCCAGGATTAAGAGATTTACAGCAAAGCGATGTACTATCTGTTTTGCTGCGCGCGCTCAAACAAGAACAGCAATTTACTTTTTCGAATCACAAGAAATATATCCCTCTAGTGGTAAAGATTTCACCTGATTTATCCATGCAAGAATTGCTTTCAGTTACCACTGTGTTGTTACAAGAAAAAATTGATGGCGTGATAGCAACAAACACCACAGTGCATCGCGATGACGTTGCGCATTCCTCTTATGCAAAGGAAATTGGTGGATTAAGTGGCAAGCCATTGCAAGCACGCAGTACACAGATCATCACGCAACTTCATTCTATTTTACAAAATAAAATTCCCATTATCGCATCAGGCGGCATTATGGATGAAAAATCTGCGCAAGAAAAAATTCAGGCCGGTGCTGAATTACTGCAGATTTATTCCGGATTTATTTACTCCGGCCCACAGTTGATAAATCGTATCCTTTCCGCTATTTAGCCTTATGGTCTAAGGGCAAATAATCATATGTCCCTTGCGAACCATTTTTGAAATCTCCAGGCAGAATAGACATATTTGAGATATCATTGAAATTCGGATAACAGATGATAGAAGATCCAGCCGTAAGATGGTAAGTCGTTGCATTGCAATTCACGTTAAGTGGATCAGCTGGTTTACCATTATCTAAAAAGGGATCGATATTAATTTTGACCGAGTGATCACTATACAAGCCAATGAGAAACACTCGACCATCGTTCGGATCAGTAAATTTCCATTTTTTTGCTGCAAATACAGTTGTAGCAATAAGAGATAAAATGATGATTGCGCTTAATTTTTTCATGTCTTTCTCACATTAGTTATTTTTTGGCGCTGGATTATGGCTTAGCAAAACATAGAAATCAACCATAATACGTGCGAGCATTCTGCTCGCTGTCATCACTCCACTGTCACAGATTTTGCTAAATTCCTGGGTTGATCGATGTCCGTACCTTTAAGCACCGCCACATGATAAGCAAGTAACTGTAAAGGAACCGTATACAGAATAGGGTTTAATAAGGGATGTATGCTAGGCATATTCATTATTTGCGCATCAGAAAAAACATCTTGCTGAAACAACTGTGCTTGGTCCGTTAACACATAAAGTCTGCCTCCACGTGCACGAACTTCCTGCAAATTAGAAAGGCTCTTTTCCAACAAAGCATCGCCTGGCACCATTGTAATGACCGGAATGGCATTATCTACTAACGCTAATGGCCCATGCTTTAACTCACCGGAAGGGTATCCTTCAGCATGAATATAAGAAATTTCCTTCATTTTTAAAGCACCTTCAAGTGCAATAGGATACAAGGTACCACGGCCTATAAATAATGCATGCTGTTTATTCATGAAAGTTTTGGCCCAATTTGAGATTGTCACATCTTGCTGTAAAATCTCTTCTACTAATGCAGGAACATGTCTCAACTGCCTCACTAACTCCACTTCCAGTGCAGCATCGCCTCCACCACTCCGACGTAATACCAGAGCCAGTAAAAATAAAGAAGTCAATTGCGTGACAAATGCTTTAGTAGAAGCGACACCAATTTCAATGCCTGCCCGGGTCAGAAATGGCAAATCTGCTTCACGTATCATAGAGCTACCTGGAACATTGCAAATAGCCAGCGTACTCAAATAATCCATTTTTTTAGCTAAGCGCAGCGCCGCTAAGGTATCAGCTGTTTCCCCTGATTGAGATAATGTCACAAACAAACTATTTTTTGGCTTTGCTATTTCACGATAACGAAATTCACTAGCAATTTCGACTGAGCATGGGACATGCGCCAATGATTCAATCCAATAACGGGTCACCATCGCGGCATGATAACTCGTTCCGCATGCAATTAACTGCACATGTTCAACATGAGAAAATATTTTTTCTGCTTTTGGTCCAAATATAGCAGGAAGCACATGGTCTTCTGCCACTCTACCCTCTAAACAAGAAGCCATTGCTTCTGGCTGCTCCATGATTTCTTTTTTCATATAATGCCGATATTCACCACGCTCTACCGCATCATGGCTAATAGTCAAAGTATGGCATTCACGATGAACAACTTGCTGTTCTTGGTTATAAATACGGATGCTATCTATAGTGACGTCAGCTAGATCGTTATCTTCCAAATAAATAAACTGTTTGGTAACTGACAGCAGGGCAAGCGGATCAGACGCAATGAAATTTTCACCTAGTCCTTTACCAATAACCAATGGGCTACCCTGGCGAACAGCAATCAATCTACCCGGATACCATTTGGAAATAATACCAAGCGCGTAAGCACCTTTCAGTTGACTGGCAGCAGAACGTACTGCCGCTAACAAATCTTTGGTCTGTAAATAATTTTTATGAATAAGATGGACTGCAACTTCTGTATCTGTCTCTGAAGAAAAATGGTAACCATCACGTTGCAATTGTTCACGTAAGAGAGAGTGATTTTCAATGATGCCATTATGAACTAAGGCAAATTCATCATGTGAAGTAAACGGATGAGCATTTTTTTCTGAAGGGGCACCATGAGTCGCCCAACGAGTATGTGCAATGCCAGTGTGTCCTTGAAAGGGATGTGCATGTAGGGCATTTTCTAATTCCCGAACTTTGCCCGCGACACGTAATCGTTTTAACTGCTGCTCAGCATCAATCATTGCAATTCCAGCAGAATCATACCCTCTATATTCAAGTTTTTTTAGTCCATCAATTAATAGCTCTGCAACTGGACGCTTTGCTACCGCTCCAACAATGCCGCACATGGTAAATTCCTATCTTTAAAATAATGTCAACAAATGAAATGGACTTGGCCATTCTTAATACGGCGTCATAAAATCCGCCAAAAATGATGAAGGCTCACCATTCAGAATGCATGCGTGAAAGAGTCCGGAATGAATATTAAACGATTAGCAATAGAGTTGGCAAAAGATGTTTTCAGCAGATTAATCAGACAGGGTAGATGACAAGTTTTTTGCAGCGCGAGGGCAAGAATACTTTGTATGAATTAAACGTTCGTTTAACCCATTGAAAATCTAAGATTAGCGTCACCCTCCGTGGAACTTGCTTACTGATTCGCCGTAGGCTTACCCACTGCGCTACCGTGCCACAGCTTATTCGTGGCATCCAGGGGACGCGACCTAGTCCACAAGGAGACGACAAGCCGTGGGGCTAATTTTTCAACGGGCAACCGAACCTACTGTATGAACAATTAACCATTTAGTTCCCATCACTTTTCTGCTTTCTGTGGTCTCTTCCAATTTTCTACTGTATTCTGCTGCACACGAGAGAGAGTAAGCTTATATGGCGGAGCATCTTGAGTAATCGTAGATCCCGCACCAATAGTTGCACCAACCCCAATTGTCACTGGTGCAACAAGCTGCGAATTGGATCCTATAAATGCATAATCACCTATAATAGTTTTGTGCTTGTTTACGCCGTCATAGTTACAGGTAATAGTACCTGCACCAATATTAACGTTATCACCCACTTCACTATCCCCAATATAACTCAGATGATTTATTTTACTCTCTTGTCCAATATGACTTTTCTTAATCTCAACAAAATTCCCCACATGCGCTTTTCGAGCAAGATTTGTATCAGGACGAATCCGGGCAAAAGGCCCGATGACACAATCAGCTGCTATCACTGCACCATCAATCAAGGTATTGGCTTTGACTTCAACGCGATCACCCAGTTCAACATTACGCAGAACCGTGTTAGGACCAATGACACATTCATTACCGATAATGACACGACCTTCAAGAATGACGTTGACATCAATGCTAACATCACGACCCATTTGAATTTCTCCACGAACGTCCAAACGGGCAGGATCATAAAGTGTGACACCCTGACGCATGAATTTTTCTGCCATTTGGCGCTGATAAAATCGTTCAAGCCATGCCAGTTGAATGCGATCATTGACACCAAGAATTTCTTCCACTTTATCTGGTTGGACGGCATGCACTAGAATTTTTTCTTGTACAGCAAGCCAAATAATATCTGTAAGATAATATTCTTGCTGCACGTTTTTGTTTTTCAGAGACGGTAACCATTTTTTGAGATATCGAGCAGGCAAATAATAAATTCCAGGATTGATTTCCGTAATAGCCCGCTCTTCCTCTGTTGCATCTTTTTCTTCAACAATGCCAATAATATGCTGCTGCTTGTCCCGTTGAATTCTTCCATAACCACTAGGATTGGATAAGTATGCTGTCAACATGCCCAACGCATTTTCTGGCGTTGTCTCAATGAGTTTTTTTAATGTTTGCACAGAAATAAGTGGTACATCTCCGTATAATACCAATACATTATCATCTTCCGAAATGTGCGGCATCGCTTGTAACAATGCATGGCCTGTACCTAACTGCTCTTTCTGTTCCACCCAATTCACATGATGGTGCGTAAGCTCTTCCAAAAGCTTAGCACGTTGATGACCACACACAATAATGGGCAACACTGCAGGCGAAATAACAGCCGCTATATTGATCACATGCTCTAAAAGGGGTTTCCCAGCAAGATGATGCAGCACTTTAGGCCGCTTAGAATGCATACGCTTTCCTTGCCCAGCAGCAAGAATCACTACTTGTATCGCCATGAGTTATTACCTTTCATTCAGAATAAATATCAACATGAATTTTTTGCAGCGACAAGCAGAGAGTATTTTTATAGTGAAGGAAAAATACCTTCCGCTTCTCGCTGCAAAAAACCCATTGTCCACTCCATTTCAAGCAATAGTCGCTGGTACTGCTTGCAAACGCTTCATCAATGCCCTCACCTCTTCATCTTCAGCAATAGCTTTATCTATACAGAGAAAAATCAAATGTTCTAGTCGGTCGGAAATAGCATTAATCATAAAAGAAAAATCGCTAATTGGTTTAATATCACCTTGTTCATTGATAACTAAAATAGGATCATCTTCACCACTATAAGATTGATGTGGCGTTTGAATTAGCATGAGCTGCCAATCTTGAAATTTTTTACGGTGCTCGGTCTTAAACGCTTGTATTTCATTTTCAACTACTTTCAAATCTACATAATCAAGGCGCAAAATTTTTGGCATTTTTCGGTGTTGTAAGCGAGTTGCAATTTGTACTGCTGGATCTGGGCTGCCAATATCTGCCAATTGTTTAATCAATGCAAAGACATCATAGTCACATAATTCTTTATAAATAACATAATTTTTCTCGATGAATTCACGCTTGAATTCTATTGTATTTTTTGAATACTCCACCGACTGGTTAAAACGATTGGCTGCCATAAGAAATTGCCCTAACTTTGTATGACAAATAGAAACGTATGAGCTGTGATGTTCTAAATTCTCAGCCAGGTTGACTAATAACTGTACCAACAAAGATTCTATCGCTAATTTTTTTTGTGAGTGATAAATGTTACGCGCCATTAAGCGTCGCGCCATTAAGTAATGCTCAACCACACCAATACCTTTATGAGTGATTCCTAGTCTCTCCCCCTCTGCACTCTGAACAATCGCCAAGCAATGCAACATCCAGCGAAAATCAAATTCGCCGTATTTTACTCCGCAAAAATGACTATCACGGAGTAAATAATCCAAACGGTCGGAATCAAGCTGTGATGACACAATGTCAGCTAATACGCTTTTAACAACCGGTTTATGCATAATCATTTCCGCAATGACGCGGAATTTATCTTCTGTCAAATGATAGCGTGGATTAAGACGATTATAATGCTGGAAAAAATCACCTGATCGATAGTCTGCTAAAAAATAAGGTGTCCAATCTTCATGACGGATTAATTTTTCATGAAAAATACCTTCAAATGCATGTGAGAATGGCCCGTGCCCAATATCATGCAGCAAACAAGCAATCATCACGAGTTGCCGTTCTTCATCTGCTAGACCAATTTTTTGCGCAATCTGGCTTGCAACATAACAGCAGCCTAAACAATGATTAAATCGGCTATGTACAGCGCCAGGAAAAATAAAGTCTCCCATGCCAAGCTGCTTGATATGCCGTAGACGTTGAAAGTTTGCACTATCAATAAATGGTTTTACCCACGCATCTTCGACCGATGTAAATTGCATCGTACCATGCACAGGATCTTTAATAACATGAAAGAAGTTATTCATCTTTAACCAGCTCAACACTATTCTTGATCATTTATAAACTACCTTAATCATCCATTAATTCAGTGTTATCTTTTCCATTACTGTATATTTAGACCCTTCTGGTTGGGGTTCACTACGAAACAATACGATCTCACTCACATCAATTTTTTCAACCTCCGGCGCTTTACACTCAGATAAAAAACTCAAATTCATCTCCTGCGGCTGCTTAATTCGGCCTAAAGTCAAATGAGCGCGAAACGGACGGTTCTCGATTTCATAGTTCGCTGCCTTTATTCCTTCTCCTATCCTGCCCGATAATATTACTAATTCATCTTGCGGAATGATATCTAAAACAATCACTCTAGGACGATAAGGGCTGGGAAATAAGTGCAGCGAGCCCAACGCTAAATTCGAAATCTTAGCTGCCTCATTTATCTCCGCTCTCACCTTTTCATTTAACACAGGCAGATGCTCCATTTTTACTTCAGGCAAAAATTGCAATGTAATATGTAAATTTTCCGGCTTCGCCCAGCGAATTCCATAGGATCTCGACTTTTTTTTCAATATGCTGATAAAGCTACCTAGCTTCTCTTTAATGGACTCCGACAAGTCAATAGCGAAAAAAACTCGGATAACGGGAGGCAATGTCATTCCATTTCTCCTGATGTTTGATTAAGATGTTCAGTGCTATACCTGTAGCATTTCAATTTTAGGAGTAAATATCCACTGGCAGGATCCAAGTCAATAGAACATCTAAAATTGAAACGCTACAGGTATACTCCAATCTAGTCATGACAGGATTCCATTATGGTAAAAAAACGCGGTCTTGGTAAATCATTAGATGCTTTGCTCTCCTATGCAAACTCAACACCTCAAACCACGCTTGATGCTGATCACTCACCAACGGAAAAATTGGCACAGTTATCAGTTGACCATATTCAACGTGGTAAATACCAGCCACGCCGTGAAATAGATTCTCAATCTTTAGAAGAATTAGCCAATTCTATCCGTTCTCAAGGCATTATCCAGCCACTCATTGTACGTCCTACTGGCAATAAATATGAAATTATTGCGGGCGAAAGACGCTGGCGCGCAGCCCGATTAGCAGGATTAACTGAAATACCTGTTATTATTCGTGAGATCTCCGACGAAGCTGCCATGGCAATGGCACTGATCGAAAATATTCAGCGCGAAGACTTAAATCCCGTTGAAGAAGCCGCTGCGTTGGAACGGCTGATCAAAGAATTTGGCATGACACACCAACAAGTTGCTCAAGCAGTGGGCAAATCTCGTGCAAGTGTCACTAATTTATTACGGTTGCTCGCTTTACCAGAAGAAGTCAAAAACATGTTGGAGCAGGGGTTGCTAGAAATGGGTCATGCACGAACCCTTATCACTTTGCCTGAATCAGCACAATTAGAAGCGGCACAGTTGATTGTCTCCCGCAATTTGTCGGTACGTGAAACAGAAAATTTAGTACGCCGTCTACAATCTCCACCAACAAATAATATTAAACAGCAGCATCTGGATCCTGATATTTTGCATCTTCAAGAAAATTTATCAAAACAGTTAAAATTACGTGTCGCCATTCAATGTAACGCAAAAGGCAGAGGAAAGCTTGTCATTCATTATCGTAGTTTAGCTGAACTAAATGGTATTTTGTCACAATTTCAAGATTAAGATTTACTGATGCACTCACAGGATACTCACTTCTGTGGCCGCTGGGTTTGATCTAATGTAGTTAATACCATCGGAATTTAACTGTATAGTCTCCCTGACCATCTGCCGGTAAGTATAAAAAATTGTCATGCAACTATAACCCAACCCAATCATCGATTTTAATCGGAAAGCGTCAATATCAATCACATCGCCTGTCTTGATGGTTTCAGTACCTAAATCATAAGCAGCATTATATTGACAAGCTCCATTAACAAACCTACCGACATATATCTGAGCTCGAACAGGGAAAGAAACATTATTAGGGGTCAAGAAATAAGTGGAATGTATCACTGGACCATTCACTCTGCCTTTGGAACCGATGTTCCACGCATAGCTGGGATTGATGGTAGCTATGATGAGAACCGCGAATAAAAAAATCCATTGTAAAATCTGTTGATATTTATTTCTTCGAAGTAAGAAAAGAAAGAAGGGAGATAAAATATTAGTCACTGTGAGGAACGCATGGCGGGTATTGAGAATATTTGACAAAAATTTGTTACTATTTTGACCAGTTCCAATCTTTCTGCAACTGAAAAGATAAATGTTAGTGGGCTCTCTTAACAGATTCATTCCAGCCCCTCCTCCTCTATCGCTTTTTAAAGGTATTATATCATCAATCGACCGTCTCCCTGGTCTTATCTTTCAGTAGAATAAAGGCATTGTTCGAGTACCGCATCAGGCTAAGTTTGATCTGTGGTAGCAAAGCCTCGAGGTCCTGGCATAGACCAACTCTTTTCGCGCGCAGCTTGCGAGCACAAAAACAGTTGGCCCATGCCACCCCTCGGAGCCGGCCTCAGTATAGGTCAAACTTAGCCTGATGCGGTACTCGAACAATGAAGCACTTAAATGATCATCAACCTTCATCCTCTTTTGGTTTAGACTTATTTGCATTTAATACATTAAGAAACGCTTGCGCATCTTCTTTGGAAATACCTGAGATTAAGAAACTTTCACTGAGCGGAGTTTGTATCACCGTCGCTGTTACCACAACTTTATTAAAAACTAAAATCAAATGGCGCCCAACCCCAGCTTTAGTGATATCAGTAAAAATAGCAGCAGCTTCCGGTTTTAACTCCACACTCAGGCCACCATATACCCCACCTTCTTTCTCAACAATAGCGGCATTTTTAATGGTGGAGTTATCTAAAGTAAATTCATCTTGAATGACCTGAAAAATAAGAAAATGATTTTTTACATCATCTGAACTAGTTTGTGAAAATCCTTGTATCGTCACCAGTAACAAACCAAGAAACAAAAAAACTCTAGTCATCTTACCAATCCTCTTTAAAGAAATAATCCAACATGCTTGCTATCTTCGCGCGACAGGATATATGCGATCAATGTTTTCCAATCTATTTTTCTGAAATATCAGGGTTTGTTGACAACGGCTCTATAGTCTACTATGTTTATTTTCAATGAGAGGCAGAGTGCATGCAAAGTAAAAAGAGCCTTGCGGCGTTTATTTTTCTATACACTACACTTTGTACTTTCACCTTAGCCGACGACTTAAATCATGGTGACATCTATCTAAGTGGCCACACTCGTATTGCATTGTTGCAACAATTGCATGGCTTTCATCCATCAAAGGTTTCCCACTCTTACACTGTATTAGAAAAAAACGAATATAAAAAAACATTTGCCAACGCCAGGCATCAAATAGAAAAAATATTGAAAAACTTAGACTCACACCGTAAGCAAACCCGTGACCAGCAAGTTACCTTCATTACACAACAGCTTATTAATATCCCTTATATGCAAATGAATGGAATGGGTGAAGGTGATTGGCAACCAACATCACAAGTATATAAACCAGGTGCCGCACATGTTAAACAAAATCCTGTTTATCGTTTGGATGGTTTAAATTGCCAAACGTTTGTACAAGTAGTGATGGCATTGCTGCATTCTAATAACGTATCTCAATTTGACAGAAATTATCTAAAAATTTCCTATGGAGCAGCAGGAAATCCATTGGGTGAAATAGTCCATTATTACAACCGTAATAACTTTGTCGATGCTGATTTTAATCCTGTCAATCAGCATAATGGATGGCTTGTTGACGCAACTTCTAATGGTGTATTAGCACCTTATTCCAAGACAATTTATGCCAATATCACTCGGCAAAAATGGTTTTCATACCAACAACAAAATCTTGCTGAAAATGTCTTGGTCTTGAATCACTCCATCGGCCAGGCAATGGCAAAACGTTTTACTACCGTTTATTCAACCTTGAATTTTCCCCATTTTGATTCAGAACACCTTGCTATCAGCTATATTCCCAAAGAGTCATTAGCCATCAGACAAACGGATGGAAGCTTTAAACCAAACCAACAGCTGCTTGATAAAATTCCAACACCTAGTGTTGCAGAAATTGTACGAGACGTAAAAAAATGGAATCTATATGGGATAAAAATTAAAGATATCATTGGTTCTGAATTGACTATCTCACACATTGGATTGTTATATAGACAAACCTTTCATGATGGTGATCTTATTTACTATAAAACGAGTTGCGCTTATGAAAATCAGTCATACAAAGTTTGCAAAGTCACACCTGTTAGATGTGAAAAGCATCAATGTCATGAATTAATGTTTTCTCATGCAACAGATGCTTTTCCATCAAGATATTTCTGGTACAAAAATCTGAATAAGAATTATACCTGCTCACCGCAACGACCTCAGCCTGGCATACCCTACACAAGCTGTAATCGGGTAGTATCCCTGCCATTTTTTGCCTACCTCACTGATTACCAGCTAGGTTCCTATTGGAATATGGACATTCCATCTATTATTGGATTACATATTGAAAAGTTAACATAATTTTTTAAGCAATTCTAATCCATCGCTCAAACATTTGTGTTTAACGTGAACAATTTTAGCAAGTGGAACACGTCTCAGAAACCAAAATGGCAGTAAAAAATTGCTATAATAATGGTTACAGTGGTCAATGAGTCAAACAAAAAGGAGCTGGCCCGTGTTTGATGCAGACCGTCCTATCATCAAGAGCGAGCAAGACAGGTTAGAAAGATCGGTATTCGCCAAATATTTAGCACGATGCATGTTAGATCATAAAGACCCTGAAAGTTTAGTGATAGGACTATATGGAGGATGGGGAGTTGGTAAAACCTCTGTCATTAACTTAGTCATTGAAGAATTAAATTTCGCAGCAACTAACTTGCTTGATGAGGAGAAACCCATTGTTTTAAATTTCAGTGCCTGGAGTTACTCAGGACAAAATCAATTAATTTATAGTTTTTTTCGCAGGCTTTCCTCTGTGTTACGCAATGTTCCTGACTTAGAAAATGCTAATCGCATTATTCACTTACTTGAGTTATATGTATCATTTTTCACACACAAACCTATTCCAAAAGCATTACGAAGTAAACGATCTTTTTGGGAGAAAATCACATTCCAGGGCCATGAAGAAGTCTATGCTTGGGAGTCCGGCCGTGATTTGACCTTAGTCAAAGCTGAATTAAATGAATTACTACGCCAGCAAAATCATAAAATCATCATTATGATTGATAATATTTCACGCCTTTATGATGACGAGATTAAACAAATTTTGCAAATCGTAAAATCCATGGGGGATTATGCTAACACCATCTACTTATTAGCCTTTGACAAAGAATATATCATGCGCGCCATCAATAATATTGATGGCGGCGGCGCCGAAGAATACATAGAAAAAACCATACAATTACCTTTTGAAATCCCACCTATTTCACAGCAAGACATCGAAAAAATTTTTGCTGACCGCCTAAAAGATATCATCGCAACAGTACCAGAGGGTGCCTGGAGTGTTGAACATTGGGCTGATATTTATTTTAGCGCATTAAAATATTTCTTTGAAAACTGCCGAGATATCACTCGGTACGTGAATACACTAAATTTTGGTTATTCACGCTTACGTGATGTCGTTAATCCTGTCGATTTTTTTGCGTTAAGCGCCATCGAAGTATTCATGCCTGAAGTGTATTTTGGTATACGTGATAACAAGGATTTATTTACTGATCTGCTCGATAATGTTTATATACTCGATAAAGAGCAAGTACAAAAAGACAAAATTCGTTGTGATGAAATACTATCGCGGACCCAACAAGTTTCTCGCGAAATTTTACTAGAATTATTAATCCGGCTATTTCCTCGGATCCGCCATATTTATCATCCTAATGAGGCATTTTATCACTCTGATTTAGCCGCAAGAAAACTGCGCAGAATTTGTAGTCCAGACCTATTTGATATTTATTTTCGGCTGTCTATGCAAGTGGGACAAATTCCCAAGTCTGAATTTGATACCATTTTATCGATTACTTCTAACGCTGAAGCATTCGACCACGCATTGGCAAGACTAAATCAGGATGAACGCATCATCAAATTTCTCGACATGTTGGATGGCCGCGTCATAAACACCATCCCTCATCAACATGTTCAGGCCATCGTCACTGCATTGCTAGATAACGGCGATTTATTTCCACAAGGATTCAGTGACGCATTAAGCTTAGATACCCCCATGCGGATTCATCGCATCATTCATCATTTGTTACATCGTTTTCACACCACGGAAGAAAGATTTTTAATCTTACAAAATGCCATCGCCAAAGCGAATAAAAGTCTTTATATCATGGTCTATGAACTGAGAGAGCAAGAACGCGAACATCTAGAAGAAACCGATACGTTTCTACCTAGGGAATTTCGCAATCTCACACCAGAACAATTAGATTCCCTACACAAATTAGTCATTAGCCGTATTGAAAATTGGGCAAGAAATGGCAGCCTGACTGATCATCCAAAATTGTTACCTCTATTATTTGCCTGGCGTGACCGGGGCAATGAAGAAGATGTTAGACGTTTTGTCGATCAAATAACAAAAACAGACCGCGGCTTGCTTGCATTTTTAACTTCAGTTCTTAATCAAGCTATTTCTCAAACCATGACAGAATATCAAAAAAATCCAGCTTGGGAAAAATACCTGGCAGACATAGAAGCATTTATCCCGCCTAATATGCTAGAAGTACATGCCAAAACATTATTTGAGGACGAGTATTTCGAAAAATTACGTGAACGAGAACAATTGGCCTTAATGATATTCCTCGATTTAATCAAAACACCTACGACAAAAACTATCCGCAAGACAACAAGTTAGCTTAGGCTCTCTCTATCACTGATTCCAACACTCAGGAATAGAGATCCATAGGCAAATCTACGCAACACACCTACCTATTGACTTCATCTATAATTTTATGCTGTCATGTTAATTACCTGTGTTACATTTCCTTATGCTATTTATTGAACGGAGCTTATCCAATGGAACTGAAATCGCCTTTTAAATTAAGTTTAATTTTTCTTTTAGCCACAGCACCAACCTCCATCGCCTTAGCAAAAGCCTATGATCTTACACCTTGCAGCTTTAGCGGATTCACCGTTGGTTTAGGTTTGGGTGCAACCACACTAATGACAGATATCACGAGCCATGCCAATTTGGCGAGTGAAACACCATCATTTGATGTGCTTCCCCCACCACCAGGTTTATATCATCTCGCAACACCAACCTCTGGAAATAGTGTGAGTAACTATAGCAAAGGTAATATTTACCGGTATGGTGCGATGGCCAAACTGTTCGTGGGCTATGGAAATGTCTTTGATAACCATGCTTACTTAGGGGCTGAATTAGGAGTCAATTTTTTTGGTGCTAATGATGCCACTTTGCGCAACACAGCTGCTCATAATACCACTGTATCATCTACAGATAGCCAGTTGCCCGCTTATGGAGAAGCTCAGCTAAATACAGCTCTCAGTTCTAGAACAAAAATTACTCGCAATGCCGTTGAACCACTGCTGGATTTAAAACTTGGTTTCTTGATGACCCCAACCGCTCTTGCTTACATTAGAGGGGGTATTAATTACAATACCATCAGGGTCAAAACCAATTCTTCTTACCAAGCTGATGGGGCAGTAGAAAATACTTTGGATCCAGAAGAACCCAATTTTCCACTAACAGCAACCGCTTCTTCTTCGTTTGAAAATAGCCGCAAAAAAAGCTCTGTTGGTTACCGGGCAGGTATTGGCATGGAAGTCATGATCACACCTGAATTCGGTGTAGGTGCAGATTACGTTTATACATTCTATCGTAATGTAAACACTAACACTGCTAATCATGCTGGCAATGATGTGGCTTGTGATGCATATGAAGGATGTCAGGTTGTAGCTGCTGACCAGTCAAATTCCACCCGCACACGTTTGAGTGATCAACAAGTATTGGCCCAGCTCATTTATCATTTTGGTTAATTGATACTAAATTATTTAGTTAGCATAAACTCGGCCGCTTGCGGCCGAGTTTTTATGTACCCACAGCATTTTACTTAGGAGTAAAATCATGGGTACCAATCAAGAGAATACCGAAGAGAAACACTGCGAGTATATGTTTTCCATCGCCATATAAAAATTAGGAATATTTGAGATGACAGATGCTAAATTTCATATCCGAACGGTTGAATATTCAGAGTTAGATCAATTGTTGGAACTTGAAAAGGAATGGCCTGACCATTCAAGAGCAACGCCAGAAGAATTAACACTTCGTATAGATAAATTCCAAGAAGGCTTTTTCATTGCTGAAGATAATTCCGGCATTATAGCAAGTATCATTTGTTATCCTTATCGCTATCAGCCTGATGATTTGTCCAATTTTCATAATTGGGAAACTGTCATAAAAAAATGTTATCACACACAGGATTCACCTATCACTGCCAATGCATTATATATCGTATCTGGCACCACTAAACCCACCCATCATGGAAGTGAGTTATTCGACAGCGGAGTGAATCATGTTGTTGATTTGGCAAAAAAACTCCATAAACAATATGTGGTCGGCGGTTGCTTGCTGCCCGGTTACGCGCGATATGTACAAAAACATGAGAAGATTTCCGCTGATGAGTACGTATTCAAAAAATCACAAGAACGGTTTATCGACCCTTTAATAGAAAAATATCGCCGCCTTAATTTTTTTGTACCGGACACTCGTCATGTTATCGCTGATTATTTTCTCCACGCACCCAGCTTAAATTATTCTGCTTTGGTCATAAAAGCCTTATAAAATTAATTGTGATGGACAACATTTATGTTAAGCAATCAACCACCATTTTCTGATCCTCATCCGTTATACAAAGAAATGCGCCAACACTATCCTATTTCTCAAGATGAAAATGGCACATGGCATCTTACTCGTTATGATGATGTGAAGATGCTGATGTCTGACCCTCGTTTCATGCGGCAGCCGCCTGATCACTCTGGCTACATTAATCAAGAAAAATCTTCCACTATTCTGGATGATGTCATGGGCAGATGGTCCTTTTTCAACGATCCACCTGACCATACACGCTTACGCGAAGTGTTGGGTATCATGATCAATCCATCGTTTATTAAAAACACAAGAGAGATTATCGATTCCATGGCGGAATCCTTGTTAACATCGCTTCTCTCCCACTCCACCATTGATTTTATGCAAGCGTTTGCTTACCCTCTGCCTGTCAACGTGATTAACACGCTATTAGGAACTTCATTAGACAACACAACACTCAGAAAGTGGTCACTGGCCATACTCAATGCAGCTGACTGCGGCTCACCCGAAGAACTTGCGTCCATCAACGATATTGTGCTAGAAATGCAGCACTATTTCGCCAATTTAATCTTGGTGCGTGAGCAACAACCATCTAATGATTGGATAAGCACTTTAGTCAACGTAAAAAACACATATCACTTAAGTTTTGATGACATCGTAGCAAATTGTATTTTTCTTCTGATAGTTGGCCATGAGACGACTCATTTGGCGTTAGGGATGGGACTGATGGCATTATTACAAAATCCACAACAACGACAATTGTTACAAAACGACCTTAAATTGGTCCCTTCTGCTATTGAAGAAATTCTGAGATTTGAAGCACCTTTAAATAAAGTTAGCCGATGGACCAGTGAACCTATTCTAATAAGTGATGTGATGATTCCCAAAGATCAGCTAGTAGTTGGTATAGTCAATGCAGCTAACCGTGATCCCGAAAAATTTATCCGTCCCGATGAATTTGATATTACCCGAACCAACAACCGACATCTTACTTTTGGATGTGGAATACACAATTGTATCGGCGCTTTATTGGCTCGATTGGAATTACACATCGCATTTAAAAAACTTGCTCCACATTTACATAAATTCCATTTGATAGAAGACCAAATCGAGTGGGTCTCTAATTCATCTTTTAGGTATCTTTTTAAATTGATGATTAATATCAAAAACACATGAATCAATCCATGCAGGTTTTACAAAGTATATTGGAGCAGTCGCAATGGGCTGCTCCTGAAGAAATATGTCGTAAGCAAATATCACATATTCAACGCTTATTACATCACGCTTATGAAACGGTACCATTTTACAAGAATTTCTATGCTGACATCCCACGTGATATTACTCAGAAAGATAATCCTATCGTTGCGTTGCCCATTCTTACACGAGACCACATTCAAGCTGCTGGTACTAATTTAACTTCTTTAAAAATACCAGACTCACATGGCATTTGTTATCCACTAGAAACCTCTGGCTCAACAGGAAAAGCAGTTAAGGTATTAGGAACAGATTTCACCCGATTGTTTTATGATGCGGTCATGCTGCGCGAACACACGTGGCACAGCCGTGATTTCACAAAAACCTTGCTTTCCATTCGATGGGGAAAACGCGATTTTGCCTATGCACCAATAGGACACAAGCAATCCACATGGGGGCCGCCCATTAATCAATATAAAACCACCGGCCCCAGTGTATTTATTAATGTTGCCAGTGATACTCGCAGCCAAATTGATGCCATCTTACTTTATGATCCACATTATATTATCTCGTATCCTTCACAATTCGCTGCTTTGGCCGAGTTTTGTCTAACAAACTCTATCCATTTTTCATCCTTAGAAGAAATCAGGACCACAGGTGAAATGCTTAGTGAGGATTACACAAACCTTCTTAAACAAGCTTGGCCAAATGTAAAAATAAGCGATATCTATAGTACTGAAGAAGTCGGTAATGTTGCCCAACAATGTCCAGAGTATCGTAATTACCATATAAATGCTGAGAACATTTATTTAGAAATTGTTGATTCAAATAATTTACCTTGTCATATTGGACAACCAGGTAAAGTCTTGCTAACCAGTTTAATGAATTACGCCACTCCCTTGATACGCTATGAGATAGGTGATTATGCTGAATTCGGAGAACCTTGCAAATGTGGGCGTCAATTACCTGTTATTCGTAAAATACTCGGCCGTAAACGCAATCGCCTCATACTGCCAAATGGCGAATCAAGGTTTCCTTATTTAGGTGACAGAGAAGAAATCAAGCATATCACAGTAGATGCTGCCATGCGTAAATTTCAACTCGTGCAACACACACTTTATGACATTGAATATAGAATAGTTATCAAGAAACCCTTGACCTTATTTCAAGAAGAAGAACTTAAAAAATTCTTTCAGCGCAGTCTAGGCCATCACTTTAACGTGACAATCCGCTACGTTGATCAAATACCACTTGGACCGACCGGAAAGCATGAAGAATTTATATCGCTAGTGTCTATTCAATAAAAGAGCATTGCCAAGACATTTTTCTAAAATGCTATATGTAAGGAAGTAAACATGGATTCGCGCAAAATAGACCACCTATATGAATCATTAATGGCCACTGAAAATAAAAAATTGTTTGGTTACATTTCTTCTGTTCATTCTCTCGCTTCACCCCCTGTTCCATTAACAACTGCAGAAATGCATAAAGAGTCTGGTGAAATGATTAGAAATGCTAACCATGAAGTTTTGTTGGAATTTTACAAATTTTCAATCGATTCAGACGGCGGTAGAGAAATATTTCAAGCATTATTCGATTTAAAACAGAAAGCTGAGGCAAAAAGAAAAGAAATCAATGTTTATTTATTAGTAAATAGTCGCGGCATCATAGCTCAATATTTGTACAAGAAAAACAATCCTTTAAGCATTGAAGGATTAGCTAATAGTGAATACTTTAAAATTAATATCACGCCTCATGTCACCAAGGCTTTTGGCACATTAAACACAAAACTGATTGTGGTCGATTCTAACATTGCCATGATTCGCAGTGGCGATCCAGAAGCGTCCAACAATATTGCTGAAAACCAATTCGAAACAGCTGCAATAATTTCTGGGCCTATCGTATCAATCATGAGAAGTGACTTTATCGATCTATGGAAATCTTACACGCATGAACAAATTGGCGAGCTTTCGCCTTCAGAAACAACAAATTTAACTGAAGAGGACCATCGTTCCATACCTTGTCTATTTATCTCCAAACGAGAAAATGGAAATCCTTTCTCTATTTTTTACAATGGCTGTGATGCTCCATATAAAATTTCCCTCTTAAAAGCCATCAATGACGCCACTCTATCCATAGACATCATGACTCCAAATTTAAATGATTCTCACATTTGTCTTGCCCTGGCAAAAGCATGCATGCGGAATGTATCAGTGAACATAGTAATGGGAAAATATCATAATCATGCGACCGAAGCATACTGGGGCGGCACAAACTTTAAATCCATTGCCAATATTGTCAGGCAAATTGATAAAGCATATCAATCTAACTTGTCTGTCCGTTGGGCAACTAATTTGCACGGACATCTCGTCGATAACTGTGCAACACATACTATCCATGCTAAGTACGTTTGCATAGATAAATGCTTAGTGCTCACCGGATCCTCTCCTATTGATTATCAATCGATGAATTATTCACGTGAGGCTGACATTATTTTTGAAGACCATGATACTGCCAAAAAATTTGATGCAAAATTTTTCAGTCATAAATTTAAAAGTGGATTAGACCATTATGAAGATACTTATTTTACTCTCTATAATGCAATTGAACGCCAGGCAAAACGAATCGAGAAATCTGCGGACAGTGAGGAACAAAAAAACAAAGCCCTACAACTACGCCAAGCTTTAGTTGGGATGAGTAAATATAATCGTTCCTATCTGCATAAAATTTATTTATTGCTTGAAACCACACTACCTATATTAGAAATACCAACCAGCAATAAACCAATAATGCCACGTTCCTATAGCACTCTCATGGCTTTATTAAAAGATTATGGTTTTGACACAAATTTAACTGAACTAGTAAAAAATAAACAAATTGCACAGCAAGGTCACCAAGCGTTCAATTGGAAATCTGGTTTCACTCTATTACCACCACCCCAATCTTCTCGTTTAAAAAAGAGTGCTTCAAGTCCAGCCTTGGGACAAAAAAATAATGCACAAGTAACAACACCAAGCGATCCTCTGCGGCGGAGTTTATAGCTTAGGGCGATTCAAAAAACTCGTCATGCGCCCTCTAATTCTCTAAATGTTGTAAATGTTCATTTATCTAATTCTAAAATGAATAACATCGGCCATTCAAAATAGTATGTATAGGCCAACCTTGTAACGTCTGCCCAGCATACGGCGTCCATCCGCATTTACTTTCTGTTTTTGTAATAGTAACTATTTTATTGAGATCGACTAATACACAATCATCATAAGCAGGAATATTAAAAATATCCCGCGCACGTCCTGACGTTAACAAAACAATTTGCTCTAAGCTCAACCTTTTTTGGTGATACGCATTAAGTAATAAGGGAAGCATAAACTCAATACCAGGCATCCCAGATGGACATTCGCCATAAATTTTTGATTTTTCATCCAGCGTGTGCGGCGCATGATCTGATCCGATAGTATCAATGGTCTTATCATGGATCGCAGCAAACAATGCTTCATGGTTCGATTTATCACGTAAAGGCGGATTCACCACTGCCCTGCCGCCTAACGTTTCATAAGCAGAAGTATCAAAGAAAAGATGATGGGGTGTCGTCTCAGCAAAAACAGGTAGCCCTTCTCGTTTGGCCTTTTTGATCAGCGTTACTTCTTCCGCGCTACTAACATGTAGAATATATAAACGTGTACCATAACGACGAGTCAATTCGATTGCTTTTGCAACAGCCGTCGTTGCTACTTCAATATTACGAATAGATGAATGAACAGGATAATCCATCTTACCGCTAAAATTAGCCTTGCGTTTGCGAATCAAATGTTCATCTTCTGCATGTACAGCAACAAGCATATTTTCTTTAGCCGCAATTGAAAAAACTGCATGCAAGCTTTCATCATCATCAATGACTAAATTGCCTGTACTACATCCCATGAAAACTTTGATACCAATGACTGAATGCTTCACGCGGGATATTTCATTGAGGTGCTGTTTATCTGCACCAAAAAATAAATCATAACGCAGTGAAATGCCTACTTCTTTTAATTGCAAATCAATTAATGCCTTTTTTTCTTCTAACAGCATCGCGGTAAAAGTCGGCGGCTTGGTATTCGGCATATCAAATACCATGGTGCATCCACCACGTATCGCTGCTTTAGCACCCGTGCGCCAATCTTCTTTGTATTCCAATCCTGGCGTGCGAAAATGCACATGCGGATCAATGACAGCAGGCAATACTATTAATCCCTCCGCTGAAATAATTTTTTCTTCTTTACTTGGTATGTATAAATTAGTTTGCTCGCCATGAATGGTACTAACGCCTTGAATGGTAATCACGAAAAATACCTTCCTCCTCTTGTCGCAAAAACTTGTTATGCACTCTGCTAAAGTGACGAATAAAGCACTTGATTACGGTCGAATGTCTTCTCACAATATCGACAGACCAAATTAATTTGCTTTCCTTGTGTCTCAATATTGAAACATGTTTTCACTGGCTCCGTTCGTGTAATACAAACAGGATTAGGACAAACAATCACTTCACTGATACTCGAAGGCAGTGAAGTGGTAATTTTATTAACTACCTCAAAATTTTGAATCACATTGATGGTTGCCTCTGGCGCAAAAACGGTAATATCGTTGGCTTGTGCGTCCGTTAGCACATAATTTTCAATCTTTATCAAATCCTTGAATTTCAATCTTTTACTGGGCAAATTTAGCCCGATTGTCACTTGATATTTTTTATCCAATAATTTCAGCAAATGAATAATACGAAAAGCTTGGCCAGAAACAATGTGGTCGATCGCCGTACCATTCTGTATAGCAGAAACAGACAATGTTTTACTCATATTAAATCCTCTATAAACGGATGCATGACGGGTTTTTGCAGTAAATGTTCGGTGATAACCAGCTCTACGCAAACCGTCCCTTTTATTTTTTCTATGAGGGAAAGTGGACAGGAGTCCACTTTAGCAAAAGCCGGAAGGGAAACGTCTTTTGCGACCGAATAGAAAAAATAGAAAGGGACGGTTTGCGTAGAGCTGGTTATCACCGAACATTTACTGCAAAAACCCGTCATGCATCCTACAAACTTTTGTTCAATAACAATGACAAAAGTGCTTGTCTAACATAAATCCCATTGGCTGCTTGCTCAAAATAATGCGCATACGGGGTAAGATCAACACCTACCTCAATCTCATTCACACGTGGAAGAGGATGCAGAATTTTCAGATTGGGGCGTGCAGAAGACAACATCTTAGGCGTAAGAATGTATTGTTTGCCAACTTGTTGATATTGAACTTCACTAAATCGTTCTTGTTGAATACGTGTCATGTATAAGATATCAATTTTCGGAATCACTTCTTCAATGGACTGATGAAATGAAAAACGAACACCCACTTTTTTTAAGGTATTGCAAATAGACTCTGGTAAAGCAAGTGAATCAGGCGCCACTAAAAATAATCGCACATCGAATAACATACACGCCTGCGCGAATGAATGAATTGCACGTCCATATTTAAGGTCACCAACCAAAGCAATCGCCAATCCATCCAAGCGCTGCTGACATTCTTGTATAGTGAATAAATCTAACAAAGCTTGAGTCGGATGCTGATTTGCACCATCACCCGCGTTCACCACAGGCTTAGAGGAAACATCGGCAGCCAAACGCGCAGCCCCTTCTTTAGGATGACGAATAATAATAAGATCCGCATATTCAGTCACCATGCGGATAGTATCATGCAGTGTTTCACCTTTCTGAATAGAAAGTGCCTCATCACTAGAAAATCCTACTACACTGCCTCCTAACCGTAACGTTGCCGTCTCAAATGATAACCGCGTACGCGTTGACGGCTCAAAAAAACAATGCGCGATGATTTTATTCGCCAAAAGATGTGTGGTTCGCTGCTCTTTAAGCCTTGCTGCCGCCTCCAATATCAATTGAATACGGGACAACGGTAAATCTTGCATTGAAACAATATCACAACCATAGAGTGTATTTTCCATCACGCTGTCTCTTTTATTGATTGCGGGTGCGGTACATGCCTCTGAATATATTCTTGCCACGACAAAACAGACTCCGGTGGTTTTCCTTTAAAATCGATAAGACATTGCAGCATGATTTGCGCAATCTGTAAATTCGTGATGAGAGGAACGTGGTGATCCACTGCGATACGGCGAATGATAAATCCATCTGTGCTCGTGTCGATTGCATTTGCCGTTGGTAAATTAATGATAAGGTCAATTTTTTGTTGGGCAATTAATGTTTGAATATTCGGTTCGCTTTTCTCACTGGACTTGCAAACAAAATAAGAACCTACTCCATTCTTTGACAAAAATGCATGGGTACCACTCGTACTATAAAACTCCCAACCCGCTTCATCTAACTGCTTTAAGTAAGGCAATAATTTGGATTTATGCGCATCCGCAACGGAAATCAATATTCTTTTTTCTGGCAACGTTTGTTCGGTTGCTAACCAAGCGCGCAAATAAGCTTCGTAAAGATTCTCACCTAAACAGGCAACTTCTCCCGTTGAAGCCATTTCAACATTGGCAACAGGATTTGCCCCTTTTAACCGATGATAGGAAAATTGTGGCGCTTTCACTCCAACATAATCTAATTCCAGCGTTTCATATGTCATGGGAATATGTCTGCCTAACATCGCCCGTGTTGCAATAGCAATAAAATTATATCCTGTCACCTTGGAGACAAAAGGAAATGAGCGCGATGCACGTAAATTTAATTCAATGACTTGAATAAAATTATTTTTAGCAATGAATTGAATATTGAATGGCCCTGTAATTTTCAGCGCAGCCACAATCTCACTCGTAATTTTTTTTGTTTTTCTGATCGTTTCCAAATAAAGACGTTGTGGCGGAATGACTAGTGTCGCATCCCCTGAGTGAATGCCGGCATTTTCAACATGTTCTGTAATCGCTTCAATAATAATCCGGCCTTTATCTGCCACGCCATCTATTTCCAATTCTTTTGCATCTTGGATAAATTTAGAAATCACCACAGGATGTTCTGAAGAAACCAATGAAGCTTCTTTTAAAAATGCTTCCAATGATTTTTCATCATAAGCAACATTCATTGCTGAACCAGATAAGATATACGATGGCCGGATCAAAACCGGATAATCTATTTTTTCAGCAAATTGTTTTGCTTTTTCTAAACTAGAAACACGCTCCCATGAAGGCTGGTCTATATTTAATTGGTTTAATAAAGCAGAAAATTTTTCTCTATCTTCTGCTTGATCGATGAATTGTGCTGAAGTTCCTAGCAGCGTATATCCTCTTTTGGCCAGCGGCAGCGCAAGATTATTCGCGATTTGCCCGCCCACCGATACAATGATGCCAGCAGCTTTTTCAAAATCAGCAATGTCCCGTACACGTTCTAATGTTAACTGCTCGAAATAAAGACGATCAGATTCATCATAATCAGTCGAGACAGTTTCAGGATTAGAGTTAATCAAGATGGATTTTTTGCCCTGCTCGCGCAGTGAACGCGATGTATTGACTGCACACCAATCAAATTCAACGGAAGAACCAATAGCATAAGGCCCAGACCCTAGGACTAACACGGGTGATTCTTGCGATGGGCCCACATCATGTTCGCAAGCATGATAAGTCAAATATAAATAATTCGTTTGTGCGGCAAATTCACCTGCAAGCGTATCAATTTGCTTCACGTAAGGAACTATGCTGGCCTGTAAACGTTTTTCTCGTATTTTCTCTTCGGAATGGTCCGTCAAACTGCCTATTGCGCGATCGGAAAAACCCGTCCATTTCGCTGTTCGTAACAAAGCAGGAGAAAGTTTTTCTTCTGTTAAGCGTTTTTCTACTTCGGCGATAGAATGAATATGCGATAAAAACCAGGGATCAATTTTGCTTAACTGCTGCGCCTCGACGACTGTTCCACCAGTTAAAAAATATTGGTATAAAGCAAATAAACGCCGGTCCGTAGGAAACTCAATTTCCCTCTTCACATCTGGAATATCGTAAATATAATCGCTGAGGCAAGATGCACCGATGTTCAACATACCCACCGCTTTTTGCAAACTCTCGGGAAAGGAACGGCCAATGCCCATGACTTCGCCTACGCTTTTCATTTCCGTGCCAATCGTGCGTTCTGCCGCTTTTAATTTATGTGTGTCCCAACGCGGAATCTTCACAACAATATAATCTAAAGCAGGTTCGAAAAACGCACAGGTTTCTTGCGTTACACTATTCTTTATTTCATGTAGCAAATAACCTAAGCCTAGCTTAGTCGCAACAAAGGCTAAAGGATAACCCGTTGCCTTAGATGCCAATGCACTGGACCGAGACAATCTGGCATTCATCTCGATGACTCGGTATTCTCCGTTATTAGAATTGACTGCAAATTGAATATTACATTCGCCTATAATATTGAAATGGTTGGCAATCGCGATGGACAAGTTACGCAAATGCTGATGTTCCTGGTTACTGAGCGTCTGCGCAGGCGCGACCACAATACTCTCGCCTGTGTGTATCCCCATCGGATCTAAATTTTCCATGTTACAAATCGTCAACGCATTACCGCCCGCATCACGGACAATTTCATATTCGAATTCTTTCCAGCCTAATAAATATTCTTCGATTAACACTTGAGGAACAGTGGCAAAACATTCCTTAACACGCTTAATTAATTCCATTTTATTTTTAATTTTTCCAGAACCCAAACCACCCAATGAAAACCCTGACCGCAGCATAATCGGATATCCAATCTCTTCAGCAGCCGCTAAGGCATCTTCCACTGTCGTTGCGCAGATACTGCGAGGCGTATGTATGCCAATATTCTCCAATGCTTGCTTGAATAAATCACGGTCTTCGGTCTGATGAATAGAATCCACTTGGGTGCCTAACACAGCTACGTTATGTTCGGCCAGTATGTTTGCTTTTTCTAATGCCAATCCTAGATTCAGTGCTGTTTGACCACCAAACCCTAATAAAATAGCATCGGGTTTTTCTTTTTTAATGATTTGAGTCACCACTTCTATATTTAATGGCTGCAAATATAAAACATCTGCCATGTGAGAATCGGTTTGTACCGTGGCAATATTGGGGTTAGCTAAAACGACTTGTATGTTTTCTTCTTTAAGCGCTTTAATGGCTTGTGAACCTGAATAATCAAATTCCCCTGCTTGGCCAATTCGCAACCCACCTGAGCCAAGAAGTAAAACTTTTTTACCGCTAAACCGCATAGTGTACAGCCTCTTAATTAGCTTTTTTGCTTGATCCAATCAAAAAATTTTTGAAACAGCCACTGTGTATCTTCTGGCCCTGGCGCTGCTTCAGGGTGAAATTGGACTGAGAAAAAAGGCAAGGAATGATGCTCAATTCCAGCAACACTTTGATCGTTTAAATTCCTAAATGTGACTCGCCAATCGGAAGACAAACTAGTTTCATCAACAGCATATCCATGGTTTTGTGAAGTTAAATAACAACGATTTGTTGCTAGGTGTAAACAGGGTTGATTATGAGAACGATGACCGAAAGGAAGCTTGTAAGTTTTCGCTTCAGCAGCCAACGCCATCAATTGCGTACCCAAACAAATACCAAAAGTAGGTTTATGCTGCGCCATCGCTTTGCGTAAAATGGTAATCGTTTTCTGACATTGAATAGGATCACCAGGGCCGTTTGAAATAAACACGCCATCAAACTCTTCATGAGTAAAGTCATAGTCATAAGGAACACGCTTGATTCGCACGGGAAAACGCATGAAAGAACGCAGAATATTCTCTTTCATACCACAATCCACCACGATGATCAGCTTATCACCAGCACCATAATACTGAGGCTCTTTGATAGAAACTTCTCTCACCCAGTTAACTTCGTTGAAATCTTCAAAATCACTGAATTTCGTGCCAAGAGGAACAATAGCACCTGACACCACCCCTTTTGTCCTCAGACATTTTGTCAAAGCACGTGTATCTACTTTCGTCATATAAGGGATACGCTGCTCAGTAAGCCACTGCTTTAATGAGAAATGTGCAGAATGGTTTGAATAATAAGGAGAAAGTTCAGAAAAGATAGCTCCTCGCACATGAATTTTATGTGATTCCCAGGTATCAGACCCAGAGACACCATAATTACCAATCAGCGGGTAAGTAAAAACAAGAATTTGACCTGCATAGGAAGGGTCCGTTAATGCTTCCACATAACCCACCATGCCAGTAGTAAAAACAACCTCCCCAAAAGAGATGCGCTCCTGGTCATCAGGGGCTTCTCCATCAAACACCTCTCCCGATTTTAAGACTAACTGCGCAGTGAGGCTCATTGTATTCATACTGTATTTATAATAGTTGCGTATTTGTACCATTTTTAAGCTAATGATGTAAATAATCTTTTTTTTATGAAAGCCGCAGGCTAAGTAAGCAGCTTAGATACCGCGGACAAGCCGCGACGGTACGACAGCATCACAGGGCAGCACGTGGAATCTAAACTCCCGACTAAAGAATCTCACAACGATGCCAAGTTCCATGGACACTGATTAAAATATCAAGTATTTTCCTTTGAGCATCATAAAACCTACAGAGACAAAACCTATGCTAAAAGAAACGCTCATCACTTCGCTTTACCAAATCCATGCTATTCAGTTTGGTGAATTCACCTTAAAAAGTGGGCAAATCTCTTCCGTTTACCTCAATTTACGCAAGATTATTTCTTATCCCCCTATATTGCGCAACATCGCAGCGGTGCTATGGGAAAACATTCACGACCGCCCCTTTGATTTGGTTTGTGGCGTTCCTTATACTGCTTTGCCTATTGCGACTTGTATTTCTCTTGAACACAATGTTCCCATGATTATGCGCCGCAAAGAAAAGAAAGATTATGGGACGAAGCAATTAATAGAAGGGGAATTTCAACCAGGACAAAGCTGTCTTATCATTGAAGATGTCATCACTACTGGCAGTAGTATCATAGAAACAGCAACTGAACTAGAAAATGCTGGATTACACATTCACGACATCATCGCTCTCATTGATAGGGAGCAAGGCGGGAAAGAAAATTTAGCAAAAAAATATCAGGTGCATTCTATTTTTACCTTATCTGAAATATTACATTTTCTGCTTCAATCCAATGTAGTAAACCCAACAGAACGCCACTTAATTGATCAATTCCTAATGGAAAGAATGACAAAATGATTACCTTACGCAATTCTTACGCTCAACGCGCACATTATTGCCTCTCTCCACTCGCGAAAAATTTATTTCAACTCATGGATGAGAAAAAAACCAATCTTGCTTTATCTGCCGATGTCACTTCTGCCATGAAATTACTTGAACTGGCAGATCAGCTTGGCCCAGAAATTTGTATGCTCAAAACCCATATCGATATCATCAGCGATTTCACGCCCGATTTGACGCAGCAATTACGTAAACTCGCCTTAAAACACCGTTTCATGTTATTCGAAGATAGAAAATTCGCTGACATTGGCAACACAGTGAAACATCAGTATAAAGGCGGCATGTATCATATTGCTGATTGGGCCGATGTCGTGAATGCGCATAGCTTACCTGGACCAGGCATCATTAAAGGATTGGCAGACGTGGGCCGTAGAAAAAACCGCGGCTTGATCTTGCTTGCGGAAATGAGTTCTGCGGGTCATTTGATGCATGCCGATTACATACAAAGCACATTAAAAATGGCTGAGCAATTCGCTGATTTTGTCATTGGTTTTATCACACAACATGCTTTATCAAAAGACCCGCATTGGATCAACCTAACACCCGGTATCAAACTGGACGAAGGATCCGATTCACTAGACCAACAATACACTACTCCTCAAAAAGCCATTCTGGAACACGGTAGTGATATTATCATTGTAGGACGTGGGATTATTGCAGCAGTAGATCCACTTGCAGAGGCGAAAAAATATCGTGAGTGCGGTTGGGAAAGTTATTTGTTACGGTGTCAGCGGGGGTAGGGTTTGATGGTATGATTGTCTAACGCTATCATCCCTTCCTTCCGTATCCATATCCGTGTTGTCGTTTAACCTTCCCACCCGTTTCTTGTTTGGGTCGCTCGGCTTTGTTCTGTTTTTTTTCATTTGCTTTCGCAGTTGCTCTACTTGTAGTAATACTGCTTATCGCTGTCCCTACTACATGCGCCAACGTCTCATTATTATTTTTATTTTCTAGGCCACTCTTAAGGTCATTGTAAAATTGCACAACCCATGGATCACGTTGACGGAGCGTTTTCTGTTTTGTCTCACAAATTTTTATAATTTTTTCAATCTTATCGTCATCACTCTTACGATCCTCTAGTACCTTAATAATTTCTTTTAAACCCGTTGGCTGCACCCTAAAACCATAATCATTGGTAATAGAGTTAGCAAAATCCTTCAATAATTTGATAGGATTTATAGTTTTTTCTGGTTGTTTCTCTTTTTCTTGCTGCTTTCTATGAACATGTAACATACCCTACCCCCTCTCAGCTTTCTTCCAACACTAAACTTAGTATAGTCAGTATTTCTTAAACCCGCTAAAAGACACTGGGTGTTATCCCTACTCTATCTTGTGTACAATACCCCTCCAAGAGTCATGAGAACAACAATACCTTCTGTAGGCCGTCAATGTTCACACTAGCATAGGAGACCATCTAAATGGTTGAGTCCACTAATGAAACTGTCAATATATCCTCTAACAATCAGGTTAATTTACCGATTAAAGCCTTAGTTGAAATTGCACTTGCCCGTGGTGAAGGTGAATTGGCTGCCAATCAAGCCCTGGTGGTGAAAACTGGCACCCGTACCGGCCGCTCTCCTAAGGACCGTTTTATCGTCCGTGATGAAATAACAGATACTCAAGTAGATTGGAACACGATTAATCAACCCATTAGTCCAGAGAGAATGGACACATTATGGCAAAAAGCGCTGCGTTACTTAGAATCAAAAGAGGCGTATTTCACGTCTTATTTAAAAGTCGGCGCACATGAAACGCTAGGGGTTCCCGTGAAGGTCATGACTGAACTGGCTTGGCATCATCTTTTTGCTCACGTGTTGTTTATCCGTCCAGAGCATCCTGCGGTGACAAATGAAGTCCATCAATGGACTATTTTAAGCACACCAGGTTATAAGACAGATCCCGCTAGCGACGGGGTGAACAGCGATGCCGCTGTGATTCTCGACTTCAGCAAACGCCGTATTCTTATTTGTGGAACGTATTATGCGGGTGAAATGAAAAAAGCCATGTTTTCGGTACTCAACTTTATCCTTCCTCAGCATGATATTCTACCCATGCATTGTGCTGCCAATGCAGGAAAAGAAAGTGACACTGCATTATTCTTTGGTTTATCCGGCACAGGCAAAACAACCTTATCTGCGGATCCCGAGCGTTTTCTGATTGGTGATGATGAACATGGGTGGGGCGAAGAAGGTATTTTCAATTTTGAAGGTGGTTGTTATGCAAAATGCATAGACTTATCTCAAGAACGCGAGCCGCTGATTTGGAATGCGATCCGTTATGGTTCTGTCATCGAAAATGTCGTATTAAACCCTGATACCAAAGTACCCGATTATACCAATGCCAGCTTGACCCAAAACACACGTGCTGCTTATCCACGCGAGTTCATCTCTCAGCGGATCGAAAATAATCGTGGTAAACCGCCACACTCCGTGCTCTTCTTGACTTGTGATTTGTACGGCGTTTTACCGCCTGTTGCTCGATTAACACCGGAGCAAGCTGCTTACTATTTCTTAAGTGGCTACACGGCTTTAGTTGGCAGCACAGAAGCCGGTCAAGGCAGTGGAATCAAACCAACCTTTAGTACGTGTTTTGGCGCACCTTTCTTCCCACGCCCACCCAGCGTTTATGCTGACTTGTTAATGAAGCGGTTACATCATTCCGGTGCACAAGTGTATCTCGTCAATACTGGCTGGACAGGCGGTGCGCATGGAGAAGGCGGCCAACGTTTTTCTATTCCTACTACCCGAGCTGTTGTCACCGCAATTGTCAACGGCAAATTGAAAGAAGTGGAATATGAAAAAATACCCGGATTTAACTTAGACATTCCCAAAGAAGTGCCTGGTGTTGAATCTACCTTATTAAACCCACGTAAGACATGGAGCCACCAAGATGCTTATGATGCCAGCACACGCACATTAATTTCGCAATTTATAGAAAACTTCAAACGGTTTACAGTAAGTGACGTGATTAAAAATGCAGGACCCACCCTCAATTAACACAAACAGTCAGATAAATACGATGACATGACCGCATCCCTCCTTGCCGCCAACGCGGCAAGGTCTCTTAAAAGAATCATAAAAACAGCCCATTTTAGTAATGCATGTACAATCCAAAGTACCATTCTTTCATACGTGATTGATTCATCTCATCTTCCTCTCTAATTCTGTAAATCATCCTATGTTAATAAATGAATGTAATTCATAGACTATAGTTAATAAAGAAGCATCTTAATGATGAAAAAATGATGAAAAAGAGAATTTCTGAGCGAGGCGTATATGCAACGAACAGAAGAAGAACGGAAAAAGCAAATTAATTATAAAGAGCAAATAGGGGAAATTCTAGAAAAGCTTAGTATTGATGATATTAAGGCAATAAAAAAAATAAAGCAGGATTACTTAATCTATATTGAAGGAAAATTAAGAACGGAAAAAAATTCAGACCGTATAAAGGAATATACTGATTTTATAAATGAAATAAATGGTGAGCTTAACTCACTGGATATAGCTCTCAAGGAATTAGAAAATATTCAAGAAAAATTTAATACGCTAGGAGCAAACCCAGAGCAAGCAGAAACATTATTAAAAAAAGCAAAAGAAATAGAAAAATTGATCATGCAAGCAAAAAGCACTGATACATTACAAGAAATCTATGGTACGGTATACGAGCAAGCCACGGAAGATTTGTTAGTTGGCCCTAGAATGAAGAGTGATGCCACCAAAGATTTGGAATTGATAGTCAACGCTTTTCTATCACCAAAAAATAAGATTGTTTGCCGATATAATTCTGAAGGAGAAATAGAAGTTACCATCAATGATAAATTTCCTCCTAAAAATTTAACACAAATTCTCAAAAACAAGCCTGATCTAGAGCATATAGAGTTAAACAACGTCAATGCTGCAAGAAAAAACTACGTCAATTTTTTAATAAAAGAAGCGGCAGTCAAACCCAAGATTGCTTCTCCTCTTAAGTATGAAGATAAGAAAAAAGCAGGATTAGACCATCAGAATAAAAAATTCCCTACAAAACTAGATTATGCTGCGTTAGAGGAAAAGAAAAAATCATCCGATTCTAATATTAATAATATGTCTCCAGGAGATTTTGAAAAATCCTTACATGGTTTTAACCCTGAAAAAGAGAAAAATCCTGATGAGCTTGCTTATGCAGAAAAACTTGCTATTACTTTACAGACAGGAGAAGCGTATGCTGGTGTCAATTTATTACTAAGAAGCTTTGGACAAGAAAATGATTTCGAAAATAAGAGCAACTTTAATAGAGTGACGGATCCATCAGTAAAAAGTTTTCTTCAAGGTAATGATCTCACTAAAAAAGTAAAAGAAATGCTATTGATCGCTGTTTTTTCTCATTTGGGTTTTAGTCATATCCAGAGCAAGATGGACACTAAAAATTATCAAGCTACAACGAGAGGTGAAAGCGGCGATTATATGCAGGATATTAATCAACAAAGAAAATCTGCTATGGAAGATAAAACAGGCATCGTGCAAAATCTCGCACCCACCAGCACATCATCTGATTTAGAAAAGGAAAGCAGGTTTTTAGTAAACCCAGGTCCAACCGCTGCTACGGTAACGCAAGTTGTTTCAGGAGCAGGCATTGATATATCAACTTACTCTTCACAACCCAAGGAAAGTGAAAAAATCTTTCCTGCGTCACAATTTAGATTTATAGGGAGACGTGAAGAAGAAAATCAAACTAGATTCATTGCCGTCCCTGTACGTTCTTTAGATGATATCAATCCACTTTCTTATTCATCTACTATAGCAGATTTACGCACCGGGTTAATCCATTTGAAAGATGAGCTACAAACAATACTACATGACACTCCAACAGACCCATTGGATGAAAAATTACAAACTGTATTGTCTACACTTATTGCCTCTATTAACGACATAATAAAACAGATAAACAGTGAGAAAGAAGAATTTTCTAGCACTGCTCTACATCAGTGCCACCTATTCATAAAACAGCTAATAGAAAACCTAAAACATCCCTCCACAAAAATGGCAAAAGAAACTCGTGCATGCCTTCAAAGTAAACAAGCTGCGATTCAACAATGGGCCACGCAAGCTGATAAACTAATGGAGGAAATACGCACAATTAAAACAGCTTCCCAAGAAACTGTCACTTCCACTGCTACAACAGCCGCTGCTCCAACTTGGTCTAAAGTTACGCCTTCTCAGCGTTCTGCACCACGCTCAACAACAACCCTACTCAACCGAGCATTTACCATTTCACCACACAGCAACCCGACCACTACCACTAGAAAAAGAGCCGATGGCATGTCCAATTTGTCACGTCAGCGTAACAGCATATCTAGTTCAGCCTCTGCCAATAATCCTACTGCTGCTAATACCGCTGCCGAACCAGATACTGTAGCTCCCACTAGAAAAAGGGGCTATGGAAGAACATTATTAGTCGATCCGTTGCAGAATAAAAACACACCAGCTCCAGCATCAACAAATGATGCGGAAAAAAAAGTATCTGATGAAAGTGAAACAAATTTGAATTTTCGCCCTCGATAAATGAAAGAAGACTAAAGCTAGAGTACATATTATAGGGCCAGTAGGTACTTCATTTTTCTTCTTAAACTTAAACATACTCCGGTAATTGTAACACAGGATTTTTACTCAAGAATTTTGAGCAAGCTTTGGCATCTAATGGTTTCGAGAAATAAAATCCTTGTATTTCATCGCAATGATGTTTGATTAAAAAACTTAATTGATCGTCATTTTCCACACCTTCCGCGATCACTTTAAAATTCAATTTATTTGCCAACGCAATGATTGCTGCAGTGATTGTTGCGCCATCTGTATATTTTTCTATATCTTTTATAAAAGAAAAATCTATTTTGAGTTTACTGATAGGAAGCCACTTTAAATAACGTAAATTAGCATACCCCATTCCAAAATCATCAATTGCCACCATGACTCCAATTTCTCTCAATTTATTTAATATCTCAATATTCTTCCTTACATCATCCATAATGGCACTTTCTGTTAATTCTAAGATAAGATAAGAAGGATCTAGTTTTACCTCATCTAATATTTTGCTGATTTGCTCGACTAAATTTTCTTGTTTAAATTGACGTGCAGACAAATTGACAGCAATCTGTAAGTTAACAAATCCTATTTTGTGCCATTCACTCATTTGCTTACAAGCTGTACGCAGCACCCATTCGCCAATGGGGATAATCATCCCATTTTCTTCTGCCGCTAAAATAAAGCTGGAGGGTGGTATCACGCCTAATTGAGGATGTTTCCAATGCAATAACGCTTCCATCCCAATAGGCCGACCTGTTTTTAAGCTAGCCATTGGTTGATACAACAAAGATAATTCATTTTTATGAAAAGCTTCCCGCAATAAATTTTCTATCGTCGAGCGGACCTGGATCTTTTGGTCCATTTCTTCCGCGTAAAATTGGAAATTATTTCTGCCCAGTTCTTTGGCGCGGTACATGGCAACATCTGCTTTTCTTATTAACACTTCTGCTTCGCTACCATCTTTTGGGTAAAAACTTACTCCGATGCTCAATGAAATATTAAATTTATTGCCATCGATTAAAAAAGGCTCGCTAAAAATGTCCAAGCACTTTCTAGCCACTGTTACTGCATCAATGTCATTTTTAAATGACGTTAATATAATTAAAAACTCATCTCCACCGACCCTGGAAACGGTATCATTTTCTCTCACACAATTAGTTAAACGCTGCGCGGCTACTTGTAATAATTTATCTCCTAGCAAATGGCCTAACGTATCATTGATCAACTTGAACCTATCTAAATCAACAAATAATATCGCTATTTGTAATTGTGATCGTTTTGCATTAGCTATTGCTTGAGAAATACGGTCAAAAGCTAAAGCACGATTTGGCAGTTCTGTTAATAAATCAAAATTTGCTTGGTGATGTAATAACGATAGTGATTTTTCTAATTCCCGCGAACGGTTCTCTAAAGCATTTTTAGCCCTAGATAAATGTTTCACAAGATCCATGTTTTCAAAACGAAGATATAAAGATGTTGAAATTAATCGAGACAAATAAAAAGAAGTTGTCAGCATGATAATGATGTAAATGACGGCTAACACGCCAAGGATAATGAGCACACCTCCTTGCAGCATCAACCAAACTGCAAAAGGAACGAATGCTGGCAATAAAAATATCGTGTAAATACTTCTATATGGAGAATAGTACGAATTTGCAGCTGCCGTAACGCCAATTAATAAAAATACTTCAAAGGTTTGGCGAACCACATCATTTTTTACCATTAGAACCGAACCTGTCAAACCCCAGCTAATGCCAGATATGAGCGCGCCAGCAGCAAATATTCCCAGCCAAAAATAGGCTTTTTCATAAGTGAGAGGACTTCGAGCAATGGCCCTTTCATAACAAAAAACCATAACATGCCGCGCTAAACCGCAAAATAATAAGTTACATGCTAACCAAACAATGAGTAAATTGTGATTAATTGCGCTCCATAGTGCCAGCGTTAATCCAATTGCAGCAATTGATTCTGCCCATAAAGCAAATTTAATTTGTTGGAAAAGTAATTTGACAAGCTCAACATGAATTTCGTGCGAAAAATTTTTAATCACACACGACTCCTTGCCAAGAAAAAAAGATTTTCATGTCACAAAAAATCTTCTAGGATTACTTTATAATAACAATATATTTCGTTGCTCACCACCTAGCTGAATTAAGATGTAGCTGAATTAAGACCGTTGACACATGTAAGGAGATGATAGCTGTGGGGCTAATTTTTCAACGGGTTAACCGAACCTATACTGACATATCTTTATGACTCAAATTGAAAAAAATATTCTAGCAATAAAAAAACTCATTGCTGATTATGAAAAAAAATATCACCGTGAACCTCACTCCGTGCGTTTGCTGGCAGTAAGCAAAGGGAAATCGGCAAATCAAATCGCCGAAGCCTATCAAGTTGGACAATCTTGTTTCGGAGAAAATTACCTGCAAGAGGCATTATTAAAAATTGCAGCTTTATCCGATAAACAAATTGAATGGCATTTCATTGGCCCCATACAAAGCAATAAAACTCGCAAAATTGCTGAACACTTCGCATGGGTGCATAGTGTTGATAACATCAAAATTGCAAGGCGTTTAAACGATCAAAGACCATCTTGCCTGCCCCCTATTAATATCTGCATTGAGGTCAATGTTAGCAACGAAGAAACTAAATCCGGAACCGACATAGACAATATCATGCCACTTATTTCTTATTGCCAAACGTTACCTCGTCTAACATTACGTGGATTGATGGCTATTCCTGTCCAACATAAAAATTTTACTGATCAACGAAATGAGTGCCGTAAGCTCTGTTCTTTGTGGCAATCGCTCCGTGATCAAGGCATTTTGCTCGACACATTGTCTATGGGTATGTCTAACGATTTCGAAGCTGCTATTGCTGAAGGATCAACTCTGGTTAGGATTGGTACCGCCATTTTTGGTGAACGACACAAGCATGTCTAATATATAAACAGTTTCCCTATTATACCACACGCATGACCTCATAAATTACGTTATAACTATGCTTATGGGGTTATACGAAAGGGAAGCCGATCATGATTAAAAAATATCTGCTATTGGCACTCGTTTTTCTATCACTTTCATTTGTATCAATTACTGCAAGCGCCACCACTAATCACCGTATTAAAGGGATTTACATCACACAATGGAGCTTAGAAAACACAGCTTATCTCAATTACTTAATCAAACGAGCAAAAGCTGCAGGTATCGATACATTCGTTGTCGACCTTGAGAAACCGTCAAAACGTTACAAAGAAAATATAGCTTTAGTAACGGACAATAAGATCCAATATGTTGCAAGAATTGTCATGTTTCCTGATGGCGGCACTCCCGCTCAAATTAGAAACCCAGCGGTGTGGCAAAAAAAGTATGCGCTAGTCAAACAAGCTGTTGATTGGGGCGCAAAACAAATACAATTGGATTACATCCGATATAATACGAAACAAAAACCTTCTTCTGAAAATGCCAAACATATACTCGAAATCATTTCTTGGTACAAAAATAAATTATCGGGGCAAAACATTCCTTTGCAAGTGGATGTTTTTGGCATCGCGAGTTTTGGTGAGTCGAAGTATATCGGCCAAAACATAAAATTATTCTCACAAAGTGTCGATGCCATTTGCCCCATGGTTTATCCTTCGCACTATGTTCCCTTTCCTAAACATTTCAAACAACCCTATGAAACGGTTTATGACTCGCTCATGAGCATAAAAGATCAATTTAATAACAAAATGCCTATTAAAATGTATGCTTATATCGAATTGTCCAACTATCACTATCCTATGTCACGACCTAAAACAGTAGAATATATCAAAGCACAAATCAGAGCAGTTGATGCAGCAGGAGCAGATGGATGGTATGCCTGGAGCCCACATAATCGGTATGACAATCTATTTAACATCTTAGACGGCCAGAAAGCTAAATAAAACCGTGGTAGTTGGCTTACACGTGTTATGCGTAAGCCCCCTGTGCTTCAGGCAAAAATCCCTTTAGGACGAAGGGATTTTTGTTTTAATATATGCTCGTAGCCGGGTGTTCCGCTGAAGGTAGTCACAATATTGTTTTTAGGCGACTGGATTGCAGAATGCAATCCTAAACGCCATGGACGGCGTGTTGGGAGCCAAAAAACAATATTGTGACTACCTTCAGCGGAACACCTGGCCCATAGCGTTTCAGAAAACTAAGTAAAAAACTGGAGTAACTCAATGACCACTCCCAGCATTGCGGTCATCGGTGCAGGCAACATGGGCAGCAGCCTGATTGGTGGATTAGTTAATAATGGACACCCTAGCAGCAAAATATGGGCCAGTGATACCAGTACAGAAAAACTCTCGCAGTTGCAGCAAAGGTTTCAGATACAAACCACCACAGATAACATTCAAGCCATACAAAACACTAACATTGTTGTCTTTGCTATCAAACCACAACTATTTGCTAACGTTGCCATAGAGTTAAAAAATATCGTCCAATCACGCAAACCTCTTGTTCTCTCCATTGCTGCTGGCATACGCGAATCCAGCATCCAGCAATGGTTAGGCGGGCATATTGCCATTGTACGCGCCATGCCAAATACCCCAGCCTTAATAAACTGTGGCGCGGCCGCTCTATTTGCTAACACCTATGTCAACGACGATCAACGCAGCGCAGCAGAATCCATCTTACGTACCGTTGGTGTAGTGGTCTGGTTACCTGATGAGAGATTAATAGATACTGTCACCGCACTCTCTGGCAGTGGCCCAGCTTATTTTTTTCTCATGATGGAAGCATTGCAACAAGCAGCAGAACACCTAGGATTACCTCATGAGACAGCCCGCCTCTTGACTCTGCAAACAGCATTGGGTGCAGCACGAATGGCGATAGAAAGCGGTAAGCCCTTAGATGAGTTGCGGCACCACGTTACGTCCCCAGGAGGTACTACCGAAAAAGCACTGTCCGTGTTAGAAGAAAATAATATTAGACTGATATTTCAACATGCGTTACAGGCTGCAAAACATCGCTCTGAAGAATTAGCAGAATTGATGGACAAAAAATAGTGAGGGAGCTCACTAGTACAGCGTCAGGCTAGTATGACAACAACCTTTTGAAGTGCTAATATGGCCAAATTACTTTGGCGTCCAAACCAACGGGATTAAGAGGATAAGGAAATGTCAGGTACCAGTCTCAATGCAATACTGTTCCTAATTAGCACTTTATTTGATTTTTATATCATCATTTTAATTATGCGTCTCATACTAGCATGGGTAAAATCAGATTATTATCATCCCGTGACACAGTTTGTCGTACGGTTCACCAGTTTTATTGTTAAGCCTCTGAAGAAATTTTTACCCGATGTCCGCGGTTTTGAGTTATCTACCTTGGTTCTCATTATTTTAATAGAAGCATTAAAATACTTTATCATCACTATATTGAGTTTTGGTCTCCCCAATATTATCGGATTATTTATCCTTGCTATTGGCGACTCCCTGAGATTAATGTTTGAAACTTTGTCATTAGCACTCATTTTGCAAGTCATTATAAGCTGGGTACATCCTGGATCACCCATTTATCAACTATTATACAAGCTCACCTCGCCTATTGTCCGTCCCATCCAGCGATTCGTTCCCCCTATTGCTGGCGTAGATATTTCACCGCTTCCCGCTATCATTCTCTTACAATTACTGATTATCGTCCTTGTTAATCCTATGAAAGGTCTTGGCCTAGGAATGGCAATTGGGACGTGAGTGAGTTTTTCTACCATTACTAACGTGTAGATTTACACTATTTGGATTATAATGCCACCGTTACAAAACACGTAGCGGGAAACGATAGAATGAAAGTGGTTCTTGCCAGTAATAATCTGGGAAAAATTAGAGAATTTAATGCGTTGCTAAAAAATTATTCTATCAATTTAGTTCCTCAAGCTGAGCTTGGCGTCGAAGAAGTGGAAGAAACGGGATTATCTTTTATCGAAAATGCTCTGATAAAAGCGCGTCACGCCGCACGCATCACAGGATTGCCAACCATTGCTGATGACTCTGGCTTATCTGTCCCTGTGCTCAATGGAGCCCCAGGCATTCATTCTGCGCGCTACGCTGGCATCCATGCAACAGCTCAAGATAATATTCATAAATTATTAAATGAGCTCAACACATTTTCTGAAACAGAACGTAAAGCAGTCTTTTATTGCACGCTCGTTTTTATGTCTCATAGCAACGATCCTATACCGCTTGTGTGCAACGGAACATGGCCAGGCATTATTTTACATACTACTCAAGGAGAAAATGGCTTTGGTTATGATCCAATCTTTTATGTTCCCTCAGAGAAAAAAACAGCTGCAGAATTACTCCCAGAGAGAAAAAATAAAATTAGTCATCGTGGAATGGCATTACAATCATTATTAAAAATGTTACCGGATAAAATATGACAGCGCTTTCAGTTCAACAATTAACAAAAACCTACCCCAATGGGATCACTGCACTAAAAGGCATTAACTTAGAAGTGGCAGAAGGAGATTTCTTCGCATTGCTCGGCCAAAATGGCGCGGGAAAATCCACCACTATCAGTATTATTTGTTCTCTAGTCAATAAAACTTCTGGGAAGGTTTTTGTTTTTGGCCACGATACAGACATCGCGCTGGCAGAAGCAAAATCACTCATCGGCATTGTTCCTCAAGAAATGAATTTTCATTTGTTTGAAAAAATATCACATATTCTTGTCAATCAAGCAGGTTATTACGGTATACCTAGAAAAATTGCTTATGAAAGAATGGAAATTTACTTAAAAGAAATGGGCATATGGGACATGCACGATCAGCCTGCTTTTAGATTATCAGGCGGAATGAAACGCCGCCTGATGATTGCTCGCGCACTGATGAGTGAACCTAAATTACTCATCTTAGATGAACCGACCGCAGGAGTTGATATTGAGTTACGCCACACACTTTGGCAATTTCTTAAGAAACTCAATCAGCAAGGTACCACGATTATTCTCACCACGCATTATCTTGAAGAAGCAGAGCAACTGTGTAAAAACGTCGCTATCATCGATCATGGTGAAATCATTGAGAATGCAAACATGAAATCGTTGATTAACCGATTAAATGCACAAACAATTATTCTTGATATTGAGAAACCTCTGCCGCATGCCCCTCTTTTAGAGGGATATCCTAACCGACTCACCGATGAAACCACTCTAGAAGTGGATATTCATCGTGGTCAATCGATCAATCAATTAGTTGAGTTATTAACTCAACATCAAATTAAAATAACCAGTATGCGCAATAAAACTAATCGCCTAGAAGAATTATTTATACGGCTCGTATCAGAAAATAAACAAGCCATAGATAATAAGCGAAAAGCAAAGAATAAGTGAGAACGGTAAAATTACCTTGATTAGTTATCTGTTGATTCGGAACAGTACTTATCTGTGGTACATCATAGGCTATCGAATTGTCATCATTCTGTTATCCTCGACCCATGGATGAATGAAGTAGCATCCATCAGTGAAGAGCAATTAATGAGTTTTTCAACATGCTATAAGCATATTCATGATCATCAAGACCATTTAATTATTGATAGCTATAGTTATATCGTACAGGCCACACAGAAAGATGGAACCAACATCGAAAAAATAAAAATGAGCCATTATTAATTAACGATTGGAAATCATTTTGTCATTCTCAACAACAAGAAAATATACCTTGGGTTAATGACGATGTAGCTCCTCCTCTAAAAAAGCGCCGATTGAAATAAACTAATGTAATATGGCTCATGGTTCCCCAAAACCTCTAGTATCTAGGCCGACTCAAGAAAGCAATATGTCGATGTTTTCCTTCTTGCTTACGAAATTCTTCCGGTAACTGATCTTCAAATTTTGTAATTATCTTTCCTAATCTACCTGTACGCAAAGCAACTATTTCATCATTGGTAAATTCCACCTGTGAACTCTTATTACGTATTGCACATATCATTTTTTCAGCAGCCCTTATTTTGATATCTGAACTCATGCCTGAAACTCTGCCAAAAAATGAATGATAGCGACTATTATCTATACTTCTTTCTACTTTTCGCCTAATGATATATTCTTCTTCCAGTACACGATCTAATTCTAGATAAGATGAAGAATGACCTTTGCCGTTATTTTTTTCCTGGCTAAAAAATTCAATATCATTACGACTAAGACGATAACAATTAATTTTCTGGTTTCCTTTATGGTTTCCTTTATGATTTTCTTTATGAATATAATAGAAGGTAGGTGGTAATAGGTTAGCAGATTTTTTTTTCTCCTCCTGCACAAACACAAGATCATCCTCAGAAGGTGGTGTATTATTTATAGGTTCCAGTGCAGCAATTTCAGCAATGTTTTCAATGCTATCTTCAAAAACAGAAAATTCGATATCACGTCCTGGATTTCTTGCTTGAATCCATGTAGTCAAATCACGATAATGTTCAACTTTTCCTTGTTGGATCTTACTCTTCTCCCGTCTAATATCGTCGTCTAAGGAACCCAACCATAATTGTGTATTCTCACTCCATTTGGTATCCATCCTTGGTTTAATTACCACATCCTCAAATAGCTTATATTTTTTTTCATAATAATCGTAAGGTGACTCACTAGGAGAACTATCTTTCAATGGTGTGATTGAAACACGAGCAGAAATACCTCGCGCTTTTAATTCATCCACTATATTTCCTATTAATACCGGAGAAGAATCAGAACTCTTATCCGCTGCAGCATCTAAATCGGCAACAAGATTGATTGCTTTAAGATAGCGATTCCGTTGTGTAAATAATACAACGGAATCATATTCAAATTTTAATTTTTCAATTAATTCTTCATTCAACTTACCATTAACGACTAACGTACCATCAATATCAACCAGCGCAACTCGTTTAGGTCTTTTATTTTCAACAAGCTTAGAAACCGTAACCGTGTCATGATTCTCTACTTTATGAGGAATATCGATGTTATATTTTTCAATAAGATTTAATCCCGACCGGCTTTTAATAAAATATTCTAATTCATCACCTACACGACTACCGAAAAAACTCTGCTTTTTTCTAATCTCATAATAAGTATTAAGTGCCAATTCTTCCATAGTCTTTAATTTTTCTTTTTCTGTTTCTCCTTTTACTACAGTATTAAGTAGAGTATTGAGTTGTGAAACATCTTCACCTTCTTCCTCTAATCGAAGTACAAGATTTTTCAGCTGTTGATTAGCAAAAGAATAAGGATATTTCGCTTTCATTTCCCGTATAAAGAGTTGGTATGCTTGGCTAAGCTTACCTTCTTTCAGAATACCTAAATCTTCTAACGCTTGTTTCACGGCTTCCTGATGTGATTTTTTTGTCTTTCCGTCCTCTCTGTCTTTTTTATCTAAATAACTTTCAGGATAGTAATAGGCATCCAATAATAATAAGCATGAACGCATAGCACCTATCTCATAGCTACTACTATTAATATCAGATATGGCGGTTATATTGTTTAAGGAAGTAGTTAAAATAGAAAAAAAACCATATTTCTTTTTCTTTGCATTTTTAATAATAGCTTTATAATATTTTTTAACAAAATCTCTGGCATTACGAGAAATAGTGGTTGCCCATACGGAATTAATAAAATTGTCTAACCGCCTGCATACCTTATTATTCAAACCGTGTTTTTTTATAGCACGATCATAAATCTCAGATATTTTTTCTTTCATTATTGTTAATTTTTCTTGTTGGTCTTTACTACTTGCAGCTGTTTTTCCTTTTAATTTGCTTAATTCCCTTAATTCCCTTAATTCCTGCGTAACCTCGCTCAAACAATCACTCTCCAGATCTGATAACTCCTCCTGTTTTCCTAAGTCACGTAAAAGATTTTTCAGCTCTTGCTTTGCAAAATAATAAGGATACCTCGCTTTCATTCCCTGTATAAAAGACTGGAATTCTGGAGTACGCTCACCCATCTTCAGAACGCCTAATTCCTCTAACTCGCGATTCACTTCTCCTTTAAGTTTAAGTTGTTCTTCCAATAAAGTAGTACTATCTTTCGGTAAATAATCTTCAGGATACTTATAGACATCCAGTAACAATAAGCATACACGCATAATACCTATCTCAGTATTAGCAGCCTTTTTCTGGATCAAATTGACTATAGTTTTAGGAAGTCCAACTTTGTTACTTCCTTCCTCATCTTCATACCTCTTAATAAGGTCAACTTTTCCGACATTCTCACTACGACCATCCATCACCATCTCCACGTAACTATTTGAATTATAAAAATTATCTAGCGCTTTAAAATAAAACTTATCCCCTCGCTACACCATCTTAATCCATATATATTTACCATTATAACATAATGGTGATTTATTTTTTCATCTCTTTCATACAAATAGTTAAAATAAAGAACAGATTATATAGTAAAGCTGTTGGCCAGATAGGGTCGGGTAACCTATTGCACTTGAGAAAAATTGTGATAGGCTAGCGTAAAATTCTGATCATTCCATCATCCTAATCATTGTTGCGAGACAGGGATGATCAAACTCAGTCGTAACTTACACACAATACATTGGTTGCTCACTCATGATACCCAGAACTGGCTTTTACCCAAACATGATTGCACTGCAAACACTTTTATATAAAGAAGTCATGCGGTTCATGCGTATTTGGTCGCAAACCTTATTGCCTCCAGCCATTACAATGGGCTTATATTTCATTATTTTTGGAAAATTCATTGGTTCTCAAATCCGCCATATTGATGGTTATGCTTACATCCAATACATTGTTCCAGGGCTAGTCATGATGTCCATTATGACCAATGCTTATGCCAATACCGCTTCTTCATTTTTCCTAACTAAATTCAATAAAAGCATTGAAGAAATGCTCGTTTCGCCCATGTCTAATCTAGTGACACTACTTGGTTTTACCTTGGGCGGTACCATCCGGGGAGTATTAGTGGGTACCATTGTGATTATCATTTCATTACTCTTTACCAGTGTGCCGGTACATCATATTGGTATTGTGATTGCGATGGCCATCTTAGCTGCCATGGTTTTTTCATTGGGTGGGCTGATTAATGGAATTTATGCAAAACGGTTTGACGATATTTCTTTTATCCCAACCTTTGTATTGACCCCTCTCACTTATCTTGGCGGCGTGTTTTTTTCCATTAAACAACTCCCTCCTTTTTGGCGTTCCGCTTCCATGTTGAATCCCATTCTCGATATGGTAGATACTTTTCGCTATGGATTATTGGGTGTGTCTGATTTGAATGTTTTTTGGGGCTTTACTTTAGTGGGCACGTTATTTGTTGCCCTGTTTTTTTTGGCATGGGCATTATTACATAAAGGCACAGGTATAAAAGTTTGACATATTCAAAGCGCGTGATTAACCTTCTCTTTATTAGATGGAATGAATAGACAAGGATCTTTTTTATGATAAAACAACTCGTTGCCCTCGTGATTTTTAGCACCGCCATCATTCTGTCTATGTCTCATGCACAACAAGGCGTCCAATGGTTGGTAGATGCTCATGAATGGATATCACAATTATTGACAGACATTTTTTCCCCTGGACAAGCAGGTAGCCTCGCTAGAGGATTAATTGCTTTACTCAGCATTCCTTTCATCGCAGGACTTATTCCTACTCTTGTTTATTGGGTAATTAAACGCAGCTGGTTTCCCTATTTTATGGAAATCGTTTGGGTCATTTGGTTAATCCAGGCAGGCGCGCTCATGGTGTTATATAGAGCGTAAAATCACCTCATTTACAGCATGTCCTTTAATGCATAGCCCTTTTCCTGGCCCGTAGCAGCAGGTTGTTCTGTTTTTACGGGTTTTTTAAACATCCTGCATGCTTCTTTAGGCTCAACATCGAACCCAATTCCTTGTAACTCATGGCAAATGAATCGCTGCGCGTCAACAGAAAGTTGTTTAAATTCTTTAAATTTTAATGAATATGTTTTAAGGCTAAGAAAATCCCATCCTGCTTCGCTTTTATATAAGCCGCTATCATCTGTCTTAAAATCCGCATAATATCCACGATTCCATGGATCACAAATGTTACCTTTTGTAATTTTGTCAAAAACAGCATTCACTTCTTTTATTCCTCTCGCTTCTACATCCTCAATATCGCTATCAATTAATAAATAAGTATGGTCCTGAATAAAACGTGTAGACTGGCTTGCATGAACCTCTACTACTTGAATCTTCATTTCCAGTCCATATTGGAGTTTTTTTTGCATCAGTGTAGTGAAGGCGTAAGCAGTATGCTCGTCACAATTTCCCTCTTTGCTCTGCTGTATTAAATTTGCTTTTGTGTATGCTTGTCTCAATTTTGCGATAACATCCATTATGCCCATATAAGCTAGATTCTGTTCTTTGCTCTGCATATCCATTATTTTATATATCGTATCGCTTGACGAAATCATCCAATTACCATTGGTCTTTCGAAAGTCTTCCCGCATTTTAGAAAGAATGCGGAAATCAGGAACAAAACTAGCTAATACATGTTGGTTAAACAGACATTCGTTGGTCATCTTTCCTGTAACGCAGACTTTGGGAATTAATACACCTTCTTTACTACCTAAAGTAATATTGGGTTTATTAGTCGTAATAAAAGCCGTTTCTGTACAAATATCATGATAGACCTTTGCTTTTAACGCTTCTTTTTCCTTAAGAGGACGCTGCTTTCTAGATTGCTTGCCTATTTTATCGTTTACCTTTTCACTTGCTTCTATTACATAGCGACCCGCTATCATTGCAAAAAAACACAAGGCTATCATTTGTTTTTTGCTCAAGGAGCCAAAAAAAGGCAATAAATAATTTATTGTGGCAATGAAAACAGATTCTTCTAATTTTTCTCGTTTTAACACTGCTGGTGGTTTATGTACTATTTTTCGTCTTCTGTGTTTTGTCTCGCCTTCTAATAAGGTTCTCAGCTTCGCATGAGTCCTAATATTAGTTTGATGTTCTTGTTGTTTTCTCTGTTGCTCTAACACATCAAGATTATATTTATTTTTTTCTTGATGGCTAGAAAACTGTCTTGGAGAATGATGTTTATGATGCATGATGACGAAAATTATCCTCTTGTTTTTTTACGTAGAGATTCTAGTCACGAAAAACAGAATGTCAATTTTTTACGTTACTTTTTTATATTGTAACTCGGTGCATGACGAGTTTTTTGCAGCAAAATATTTATAGTATCTATAGCTTTAGATCCAATAAGCGGTTTTCACCATCACTTTAGACGTCAATGCCATGCTTTTTTTAATAAAATTCGGTAACTCTTTGGCCCCTAGTGCAATAGCTTCATCTCTATGTTTAGCTTCATCTATTTCCATCATTTCTAAAATTTTATAACTGCGCTGATCTTGGATAGGTAAAGAATGCAAATGTTTTTCCAAGTGTTTAATCACTTGACGTTCTGTTTCAGCCACAAACCCAAGGCTCCACTTATCACCTATCGTTCCCGCTATCATTCCAATGCAAAATGATCCTGCATACCAAAGAGGATTTAAGTAACTCGGATGGCTACTTAGTTCATCAAGCCGCCTTCTACACCAAGCCAAATGGTCTCCTTCCTCGATAGCCGCTTGATGCATCTTTTCTTGTACATCCGTAGAACGCGATACGACACCTTGGCCATGATAAAGTGCTTGAGCACAAATTTCACCCGTATGATTAACGCGCATTAATCCAGCAGAGTGTTTACGCTGTTCCTCACTCAAATCTTCCTCCCGTGTGTTTTTTCCAGGATACTCTGCGCCAGTTGTTTTTGCAGTATCCATTAATGCTCGCACTACTTGATCCACACCTAAGCATAATTTATCCAAGAAAGTATAATGACGGTAAAAACTCATATTATTCACCTTATCTTCATCTTTACTAGGGCGCATGACGATTTTTACTCCTAAGATTAAAACACTGCGGGTATAATGCGCCCATGCAAAACACATTTCACTCTCAAGTTATTGCCAAACATCCCGCTTTACCTGCTAGGGTAATGCGAATATCCACCCCGCATGGCGAAGTCTTGACTCCTGCTTTTATGCCGGTGGGAACACGTGCCATGTTAAATTATCTCACTCCTCTTGATCTTGAACAGAATGGCAGTGAAATTATCTTAGGCGGCAACACTTATCATATGTTATGCACGCCAGGAATGGAAATTATTGAAGCTGTAGGCGGCATGCACAAATTCATGGGTTGGCATAAAACGATGCTAACAGATAGTGGCGGCTTCCAAGTGTTGAGCCTATCAAAGAATGGTAAAATTTGTATCATCGATGAACATGGCGCTCACTTTAAACATCCTATCAGTGGAAAAATCATTCATCTTAACTCTCAGACATCGATTCAAGCACAAAAGATCATTGGTGCTGATATCATCATGGCATTTGATCAATGCACGCCTGAAATCGGTGGACGTGAAGCAGCACTGGCGGCGTTAGATAGGACACATCGATGGTTAATTTTGTCGAAAGAGGAACATGAAAAAAATCCCCATTCTCGATACGGTCTGAAACAAGCTTTATTTGGCATTATACAAGGTGGCAGCTTTAGAGATTTACGTGAACAAAGCACGGAATTTGTATTACAACAACATTTAGACGGAATAGCGATAGGCGGCGAAGTGATTGGATTTGACATGCCAAAGACATGCGAAATTATTGATTGGATCCGCCCACTGCTACCAGAAGATAAGATACGCTATACCATGGGTGTAGGGTTAAATCCTCAAGATTTAATTGATGTGGTCGCTAAAGGAATTGACATTTTTGATTGTGTGGCGCCGACCCGCAATGCTCGTCATGGAACATTATATTGCGGCGAAATCATTGAACACGACGGCTGGCTTTCATTCCATAGCAATATGGATCAACCTCGCATACTGATTAAAAAAAGCTTGTACGCTAAAGACCATCATCCCATCATGCCAAATTGTGATTGTTATACTTGTAAACATTTTTCTCGTGCTTATTTACATTATCTTTTCAAAGAAGGATTAATTGCATACTTCCATCTTGCCAGCATACACAACATTCATGTGATGCAGACAGTTTGTGAACGGATGCGTCGATTAATACTGAACAATGCCATATGCCCGTAAATGTTCGATGATAGCAGTATTGGAGCAGGTCAGCCCCTGTTATTTTTTATATGAGGGAAAGTGGACAGGAGTCCACTTTAGCAAAAGCTGGAAGGGAAACGTCTTTTGCGACCAAATATAAAAAATAACAGGGGCTGACCTGCTCCAATACTGCTATCATCGAACATTTACATAGACCCAATTTCTAATTCTGTGTAGCATAATCTTTATGACCATACCTATTACAAACCTAACGCTAATCACAGACATCGAAATGTTTTTTCGTATTACAGTCGCTTGTTTTCTTGGCTGCGTCATCGGTTGGGAAAGAGAGCGTCATCGCAATATCATTTCTGCTGGTATTCGCACTTATGGAGCCATCTCCATGGGCGCTTGTGCTTTCGGTATCGTGGGCCTTTATATCGCACACGATGATCCCGCACGGGTTGCGGCACAAGTGGTAACCGGCATTGGCTTTTTAGGTGGTGGAATCATTTTCCGTCAAGGCGATTATGTGACAGGATTAACTACAGCCGCAACATTATGGGCAACTGCAGCCGTGGGTTTAACCGTGTCTGTAGGCATGTATTTAATTTCCATACTTACTTCCATTCTTATCTTTCTTCTTCTCTACCTTCCACGAGTGGCTTGGTGGAAAAAAATATCGGCAAAGTAACCCCTCGATGGAAAGTGGCGGCAAAACTCAGTTGTCGTCACTTAAACATTTTTCTTATAAACTTCTTTACGATGTTTGACACGTAGTACTATCACGGTTAATACATTATCTTCAATGCTACAAATAAGCCTGTAATCTCCAACACGATAATGCCAAAAGAATTGCATATTGCCTTTTAAAGCCTCTCCAAACTGGCGAGGATTAGCACTCTTCATTAGTTTCAAAAGAAATTTATCAATCTGTTTTTGAGTAGATTTATCTAAGCTAACAAATTCTTTTTTAGCTTTTTTGTCAAAATCAATCGTCCAAGCCAAGCTCTTTCCTTACTTTTTCATAGGGGATGCGCGGGTTGTTTTCTTCTAAGCGAGCAACCGCCAATAGATAATCTTCACGATCTTCTAAAAATTGCTCTAATGCCTTTCGGATATAATAGCTTTTAGAGCGATGCGTTTCGCTGGCAACCTTTTCTAGCTGCATTTCTAATTCCTTTGGCAATCTTACTGCTATCATAAATCACCTGTTTTCGTAATTTGTAATACAAGTATAACATTAATCCTAAAGGAAAGCGACTCCTTACAAGAATTTCTCTCCGGTGTGCTTATCAAACAGCCTTGATTCAGCTAAGCTTTTTATTTTTCAGAAGCATAAGCTTGTACCTCCATTTAGAGCGAGCTCTATTGCCTCACAAAAAAAGATCGCCATATAAACTATACTTTAAAATGTCAAAGTCATATTACTACATCTAGTTTTCTTGCTAACAAAATAACTATAGAAAGCTTGAGAGATGAGCGAATCAAGAACTGAATGGGTTGAAGAGACTAACGAATTTGATGTCGTCATATCAGGAGATGGCCCTGTTGCCTTAGCTGCTGCCCTCGAAGCGATTAAACTTGGGAAAAAAGTTGCGATCATAAAAAACTATTTTTTCTCGTGGCCAACGAATTTTTTGGACAAACAAAGTCGATTTTATTTACTGGGAATGTTTCCAAGTAACCATGAAACCAATGAAGATGACAAGAAATTTTTTGAGCGCCTCACGACGGATATAACTATTCGAGTCAGAGATATCGAACGATAAAAAGTAATATCACTCAACAATCACTTTGGCGCAGGGAGAAAAGTCCTGCAAATGAACCTTCTTCCAAAACAAAAAATGAAAAGATAGAAATAATGTAACTCCAAAGTCTTTCTCTATATCTACTCTTGCATACTCTTGATTAATTGCTGCAATTCACCCGCTTCATACATCTCGGCCATGATATCACTGCCCCCTATAAACTCACCCTTGATGTATAATTGCGGAATAGTAGGCCAATTGGAATAAACTTTAATGCCGTGACGAACGTCTTCATCTTGTAATACATCAATCGTCGTGAATGGCGCGCCGCAAGACTTTAATAGGTTCACAGCCCGAGCTGAAAAACCACACATGGGCAATTCAGCATTGCCCTTCATGTAAAGAACAATATTGTTATCTGCAATTTGTTGCTTGATTTTATCTTGAATGTTCACTGGTATTTCCTCTCTTATCATAATCATTTTTCGTAAATATTCGATCACCCGTAAATGTTCGGTGATAGCAGTAGTTAAAGAAGCCATCCTTTTTATTTTTTATATGAGGGAAAGTGGACAGGAGTCCACTTTAGCAAAAGTCGGAAGGGAAACGTCTTTTGCGACCGAGTATAAAAAATAAAAAGGATGGCTTCTTTAACTACTGCTATCACCGAACATTTACGGGTGATCCATGAATCGTTCATAATAATCCTAACTGCAATTTAGCCTCATCACTCATCATACTTCGATCCCAAGGCGGATCGAAAACTAGTTCAACTTTAACTTCTTTTACCCCATTGATTTGACGAGTTTTCTCTTCTACCTCTCCCACTAACACAGGCCCCATGCCACAAGCAGGTGCTGTCAACGTCATAACAATTTCAACACGAAAATCCTCTTTACCTAAAGGAAAGATATTACAAGCATAAACTAGCCCTAGGTCAACGATATTGACCGGTATTTCAGGATCAAAACAGGTCTTCAATTGTATCCAAACTTTATCTTCGACCGATCCCTCCATCGCGTTAATATCTGGCTGCTCAAGTATCACTAGCCCCAGCGCATCACCATCTTTACCTGCAATCCGCACTAAGTTTCCATTCACATATACGGTATATGAATTTCCTAATGCTTGAGTCACAAATACATGCGTGCCAGGCTGCAACATGACTTTTGTTCCTGATGGAATTAATGCTGCTTCAACTTCTCGTTTTACTTCCACTGCTGTCTCACGGAACATGCGCTATTCTCTCTCAACGTGAAAACTTTCACCACATCCACAGCGGCTAGATTCATTCGGATTACTAAATACCAAGCGCTTTTGTTTTAATCCCGATTTTTTTTCTTCTAGGTAATCAATATGCAATCCTTGCAATATCTGTAACCAAGTTATATCAACAAATATTTTTATTCCATTTGAAATTTCAACATGCATATCAGTCTCATTAATTTTCTCAATGATCTCTGGCAAATAAGAATAACCTGAGCACCCTGTTTTTTTTACTGATAGACGAAAACCAATGCCCTGATTTTTTTCCAACATTTTCTTTATGTACGCTGCTGCGGCTTCAGTCACTGTTATATTTGGATTCATGGGTCACTCCGTTGTTACAGGATGAGGATCATTCAGCAATGCTGCTTTTAACGTATGCCAAGCCAACGTCGCACATTTTACTCGCATAGGAAATTCCGCTACTCCGCTAAACGCTGCTAATTTTCCAATATCTTGGCCTGGATCTTTTCCTTCTGTTACTAAATAATGGAAAAGATCAAAAATGACTTCAATCTCACGAATGGACTTTCCTTTGATCGCTTCTGACATTAATGATGCGGAAGCCACTGAAATAGCACAGCCTACGCCTTCAAATTGTACCTTCTCCACAACACCATTCTGTTCCAGAACATACAATATTAATCTATCGCCACACAGCGGATTATGTCCCACCTGGCAATGGTTTGCATTTACCAGCTTTCCAAAATGACGCGGCTGCTTGCCATGATCAACAATAATTTCTTGATATAAATCACGTAATGACATTAGCTGAATAACCTCTTTGCCAATAAAATAGCTTCTATTAAAGCATCAATATCTTTTTCATTATTATAAATGCCAAATGAAACTCGCACTGTCGCAGGCACTTGAAAGCGCTCCATTAATGGCATCGCGCAATGATGTCCTGCGCGCACGGCAATACCTTCATGATCTAACACAGTGCTAATATCATGAGGATGAATACTATCTAACACGAATGAAATCACACCTACCTTAACCTGTGCCGTACCAATGATGCGTAATTCAGGAATAGATAATAATTTAAGCTTTGCATAATCAAGCAATGTTTGCTCGTGCGCAAAAACCGCTTGCATACCTATGCTTTGCAAATAATGAATTGCCGCTTCAAGCCCAATCACGCCAGCAATATGTGGTGTTCCCGCTTCAAATTTTTGCGGCGTTTTAGCAAACGTGACTTTCGAAAATGTCACCGTTTCTATCATACCGCCGCCACCTTGATAAGGCGGCATTGCATCTAAGTGCGCTTTTTTAGCATATAGCACACCTAAGCCCGTTGGCCCATAAAGTTTATGAGCAGAAAATACGTAAAAATCACAATCTATCTCTTGCACATCCACTGACATATGCGGTACGGCTTGTGCACCATCAATTAACACGGGAACACGATGCGCATGGGCAATAGCACAAATTTTTTTAACAGGATTAATGGTACCAAGTACATTAGAAGCATGGGTCACTGATACCATTTTCGTACGTGGTGAAAATAATGTTTGATAAGCCTCCATGTCCAATTCACCTGTATCAGTAACAGGAATGACCTTAATCTCAATGCCAATTTGTTCTTTAAGCAGATACCAAGGCACAATATTAGAATGGTGCTCCATCGTACTTAAAATCACTTCATCACCCGCTTTCCATTGTGAGCGACCAAAACTTTGTGAAACAAAATTAATTCCTGCTGTTGTATTGCTGACAAAGATTATTTCATCATCATGCTCTGCATGAATAAATTTTTTTACCGCTTCTCGAGCATGCTCATAAGATTTTGTGGCACGCTCACTCAATTCATAAATACCGCGATGAATGCTTGCATAATCCTGTAAATAAAAATCTGACATCGCATTCACTACTTGGCGAGGTTTTTGTGCTGAAGCAGCACTATCGAGATAAATGATGGGCTTACTGCGCTCCTTTTCCTGAAAAATAGGAAAATCCTGACGTAAAGCAGCAAAGTCTAAGCTATTTATTTTAGTACTCATCATCTCTCCTATCAGCGAGAATAATCGCTGATCTCTTGCACGCGCAGTTTAATACCAGGATGCGTAATACGTTGTATGATTTCTTCAGAAAACCCCTGAAGTAACATAGCAATCGCCTTTTCACGCTCAATGCCACGTGAACGCAAATAAAAAAGTGCTTCTTGATCTAGCTGACCAGTCGTTGCACCGTGTTTACATTTCACGTCGTCAGCATATATTTCTAATTCAGGCTTAGAGTAAACCTCTGCTTCATTTGATAACAATAAATTATGGTTTGCTTGATAGGCCAAAATTTTCTGTGCATTCTTTTCTATGCACAAGCGGCCATTAAATACAGCTCGTGATTTTTTATCGACAATGCCTTTATATAACATCTCACTGTGGCTGTGTGGCGCTGCATGAGAGATATCAATATGATTATCTACATATTGATTATCATGACGCAGGTGATAAAAACCACTCGTATGACAGTCTGCTCCTGCCTCTTGTAATTTAATAACGACATCATCACGAGCAAATAAACTACCAAAGGAAAAATTCGTCAATGAAACCTGGCTGTTTTGTTGCTGGTGAATAAAGGTATGCGCCATATGCACAGCTTGCTTGCTCTCTTGCTGAATTTTATAGTAATCAAGTTTGGCATTTTTTCCCGCATTAATTGTTGTGACGATATTCATCATATAGGAATGACTAACTAACGAAAAATATTCTTCAACCAACTCTAGTTTGCTGTTCTGCCCCAATACAAATAAATGATGTGGATGTGTAATAAATTCATCTTCACCAATGGCCAATGACAAAAGATGGATGGGCATCGTTAATTGGCATGAATCAGGCAGCCATAAAAATAATCCATTGTTAAACATCGCCACATTTAAACTTCCAAACGGGTAATTGTGTGCGTTGATAGGGCTTGGCCAATTTGCTTTAATCATCTCAGGATACTGCTGCAAAGCAGTATCCATGTTACACGCTATCACATTGCTAGGAAGTTTAGCTAAATCAGAAAGAACAGGAACAAAGTAACCATTCACAAACACAATCATAATGCTTTCGCTACGCTGCAAGCGATATTGATGAATGATTTCTACCAAGTAATCCACACTCTCTTGTTTAGCATTGGCAAAAGGCTTGTTGGCGAGAAAAATTAAATCTGTATATTTCCAACGCTCATCCTTGCGTGTCGGCAACCCATGCTTGAGAAAATCTTCCCAGTGCGCACGACGAAACTTAATAAGCCAATCTGGCATTTGAGGAGCAGAAATTTCCAAATTATCTTTCTGCATCCATGTTGGTAAAGCGGGTAGAGCATTCATGATTTTATCCCGCTCTCTAACCAGCCATATCCTTTGGATTCCAACTCATGTGCTAAGGTCTTATCACCCGATCTTAGAATTTTTCCATTCGCCATGACATGCACCACATCTGGCTGAATATAATCTAATAGCCGTTGATAATGTGTCACGACAAGAATCATGCGTGATGAATTACGTAGGCTATTCACACACCGGCCCACCATTTGCAAAGCATCAATATCTAGCCCTGAGTCTGTTTCATCAAGAACAATGACCGTAGGTTCCAATAGCATCATCTGTAATACTTCATTACGTTTTTTTTCACCGCCAGAAAAACCTTCGTTAACAGCACGATGCAAAAATGTTTCATCCAGGCCAATTTCTTTCAGCTTGCTTTTTACCAGCAGAAGAAAATCAGCGGCATCTAGCGGCGGCAAATCTTTACGCTTACGTAATTCATTGAGTGCTGTACGTAGAAAATACATATTATTTACGCCAGGAATCTCTGTCGGATATTGAAAAGCTAAAAAAAGTCCCTGCGCTGCGCGTTCTTCCGGCGCTAGTGACAATAAATCGTCGCCATTCAGTGTGACTAAACCATCCTTGACTTGGTAGTCTTCGCGTCCAGCCAGTACATTTGCTAATGTACTCTTTCCTGAACCATTAGGACCCATAATAGCATGTACTTCACCAGGACGAATGGACAAATCCACGCCACGTAAAATAGGTTTTACCTTTTGTTTTTCATCTTGAATGGTGACTTGTAAATTTTTTATCGTTAACATTTCATCTAACCCTCACTCGCTGTTCTTTTACCCCACACTTCCTTCCAAACTCACTTCTAATAATTTCTGCGCCTCAACCGCAAACTCCATCGGTAATTCTTTAAAAACTTGTTTACAGAAACCATTCACTATCATGTTAATAGCATCTTCGGTTCTTAATCCGCGTTGCCGACAATAAAATAATTGATCTTCGCCAATTTTTGATGTTGATGCTTCATGCTCAACGCGTGCACTGGCGTTTTTGACTTCAATATACGGAAAGGTATGTGCACCGCAAGTCGCACTCAATAATAAGGAATCACATTGTGTATAATTTCTTGCATTAGCCGCACCAGGCAGCATGCGCACTAAACCACGATACGTATTTTGCCCATGTCCCGCCGCAATACCTTTAGAAATAATCGTGCTGCTCGTGTTCTTCCCAAGATGTATCATCTTGGTTCCTGTATCAGCTTGTTGATAGTGATTAGTGAGTGCAACCGAATAAAATTCACCGACAGAATAATCGCCTTGTAAGATCACACTAGGATATTTCCAGGTAATGGCTGATCCAGTTTCAATTTGAGTCCAGGATATTTTCGAGTTCACGCCACGACAATGACCGCGTTTGGTAACAAAATTGAAAATACCGCCACGCCCTTCTTCATCGCCAGGATACCAATTCTGTACTGTTGAATATTTTATTTGTGCATTATCTAATGCAATCAGTTCCACCACGGCCGCATGCAACTGATTTTCATCTCGCATGGGTGCGGTACACCCTTCGAGATAACTAACATAACTATTTTCTTCAGCAATAATTAATGTTCTTTCAAACTGGCCGCTTTTCGCTGTATTGATACGGAAATAGGTCGAAAGTTCCATCGGACAGCGTGTATTTTTAGGTATATAAACAAATGAGCCATCACTAAAAACAGCAGAATTCAATGCCGCAAAGAAATTATCGCGATAAGGGACCACCGTACCTAGATATTGCTCTATCAGTTCAGGATATTTTTGTACCGCTTCAGAAAATGGACAAAATATCACACCGGCTTTTGCTAACTTGGCCTTGAAAGTTGTCGCGACAGAAATACTATCGAACACAGCATCCACAGCTACTCCTGCTAAACGGCTTTGTTCGTGTAAAGGAATCCCCAATTTTTTGTATGTCTCTAACAGCTTAGGGTCTACTTCATCCAAGCTTTTTGGTCCTGATTCTGCAGACTTAGGAGCGGAATAATAAATAATTTCCTGGTAATCCATCGGCGGATAATGAACATGCGCCCATTGGGGCGGTGTTAGTGTTTGCCAGTGCCGGAATGCATTTAACCTCCACTCTAGCATGAATTGAGGCTCATTTTTCTTAGCTGATATCAATCGAATGATATCTTCATTTAATCCTGGAGGAATGGTATCTGACTCTATCTGAGTAATGAATCCATAAGGATACTGCTGATTTACCACTTCTTTTATGAGTTTATTTGCCATTAAACTACCCCGTACTTGTGCATTCCGCCATGTTTTTTATAATTAATGGATTACTCATATCTATTATAGTAAGCCTGGACAATAAAGCATGGATCATTCTATTGATTTTTTGCCAATTTTCACGCATAGCGCACATAGAATCAATGGCACACAACCCTACACCTTCACAACACGCTGTGATAGCTAAGTCTCCTTCCATAGCTGTTATTACATCTGCAACCGTAATATCCGCTGCCAATCGTGCCAAACGATAACCACCTTCAGCGCCTCGAATAGACGTCACTAAATCAGCATCAGACAATATCTTAAGGACCTTACTAACAGTAGGTGCACTAAGATGTAATGCTTCTGCAAGAAATGGAGTACTCAAAATAGCATTCGGTGTTTTTGCCATCATATTCAGGATAAGCATGGCATAATCAGTTAATTTTCCTATACGAAGCATACGAACACTCACTGGTAGGACCCAAGTCAATAGAACACCTAAAAATAGACACTACGGGTATAATTTTTCCATTCTGGTACAAGTTTGGCGATACAGTACCATATTAGTCTTGATTAGGACAAGAGCAAGCTTTGCCAGCATCGTAACGAATGCTATAGTATTTTATAAAAATTTCTCGATATTAATTGAGGACTCCAAACCATGCAATACAACAAACTCGGTAAGGCTGGCATACGGATTAGTGAAATCTCATTAGGTTCTTGGATAACATTCGGCAAGCAAATTGGATTAAATGAAGTAAAAACCTTAATGCATACCGCATACGATCATGGCATTAATTTTTTTGATAATGCCGAAGCTTATGCACATGGTGAAGCAGAAGCCTTGATGGGCAAAGCAATACAAGAATTCCACCGCGAAGAACTCGTTATCTCTACTAAAATTTTCTGGGGCGGCAATGGACCAAATGATACTGGATTATCACGTAAACATCTTATTGAAGGCACAAAAAATTCTCTACGCAGACTTCAATTAGAGTATGTTGATTTACTCTTTTGTCATAGACCGGACCCTAATACCACTATAGAAGAAACTGTTTTAGCAATGGATTACCTAATACGTGGCGGCTATGCATTTTATTGGGGAACGTCAGAGTGGAATGCAGCCCAAATAGAGGCTGCATTCAAAACAGCAGAACAGTTAAATTGCATTAAACCCACAATGGAGCAACCCAAATATAATCTTTTTTTTCGCGATCACTTGGAAAAAGACTATCTCAGCTTATTTAATCAATATGGGTTAGGCACGACTATTTGGAGTCCACTTGCATCAGGTATTTTATCGGGTAAATATAATCAAGGTATCCCTAGTGATAGCCGTCTTGCTAAAGAAGCTTGGCTAGTGCCCGATAATTTCATGCAACTTATTGATAAAACCAAAAAGCTTGATATGCTAGCACAAGAATTAAATTGTACTCTGTCACAATTATCCATTGCTTGGTGCTTGCATAATCCTAATGTTAGTTCTGTCATTACGGGTGCAACTAAAATGGAACAATTGATGGAAAATTTAGGCGCAGTAGACGTAAAATCAAAGCTCACAACAGAGGTCATGAAAAAAATTGACGCAATAACACAGTGATACCATTTTTATATGCCCACAAAAAAATTATATAGCACATTACTCATCCGAAATCTTGAATTGAACATCAATCTTGGCTGGCGGAATAGAGAGAGAAAACAAGAACAAGCCGTTCTTTTGGACATCACAATAAGATTTCCTCAGCCACCCACTGCTTGTAAATCTGATCAGCTAGAAGACACGCATTGCTATGCAACATTGATCGATGACATTCGAGGTAAATTGGCAGAAAAAAATTTTCGCTTAATCGAGCATTTGAGCGCAGAAATTTATGCCATTGCCAAAGCACAACTACCAAAAAAGACCATGCTCAACATACGTATTACTAAATACCCCAAGATTAAAGGCTTAACCAACGGTGTATGTTTTGATTACGGAGACGAAAAAACATCATGGTAATTTTGGGGCTTGGGTCAAACGTTGGTGATAGACTAGCTAACTTGCGCACAGCGCTCCAATCTATTAAAAAAATATCTCATTTAAAAGTACAGCAAGTCTCTCCTATCTATGTTTCTGATGCATTAATGCCGGAAAACGCGCCTGCTGAATGGGACATGCCTTATCTTAATTTAGCGCTACGCTGCGAGACAACGCTTAAACCAGTGGATTTGTTAAAACAATTAAAAGACATCGAATGGTCAATAGGACGTAAGCCAGAAATACGTCATTGGGGCCCTCGTATTATTGATATTGATATTCTTGCTTGGGACAATTTAACTATTCAAACTGATATGCTAACTGTTCCACATGCAAGCCTTCAAGAAAGACCCTTTGCACTATGGCCACTTGCCGATGTGGCACCATTGTGGATATTTCCTCTTGCTGGTGTAAATCAAGGTAAGACTGCCGCACAAATTGTAGAATCGTGGGGTTCACGTTTTTCAGGTAAAGCCCCATTTCGCACTAAGCAAGTCCATCACCGAATAGATACACCTCAATTAATGGGGATTGTTAATATTACACCAGATTCATTTTCAGATGGCGGTAAATTCCTAAATCCAGAACAAGCGTTTGAACACATTATTCATCTGGTAAATGCTGGTGCTGAAGTCATAGACATGGGCGCAGAATCTACTGCTCCCACTGCTCAACCATTGGATGCTAAAACTGAATGGGCTAGACTTGAACCTGTGTTGACTGCCATTAAAAAATCGACAAAACAAAACTTTCTCATCACACCCAAAATTAGCATTGATACTCGGCACAGTTTTGTCGCTGCGAATGCACTGGATAGAGGAGCAGATTGGATCAATGATGTCTCTGGATTAGATGACCCTGTTATGTGCGAAATCATAGCACAATCAACCGTTGATTGCGTCGTGATGCATCATTTAAGTATCCCAGAAAGACGAGACCATACCCTGCCACGTGATCTTGATCCAGTAAAAATGGTACAGACATGGGGTGAAAAACGGTTACGTGAATTGGAGCAGAAAGGCATTGCACGAAATAGAATTATTTTTGATCCAGGAATTGGTTTTGGAAAAATGGCAGAACAGTCTCTCTTATTGTTAAAAAATGTGAATTTTTTTAAATCGCTGGGTACACGCATTTTGATTGGTCATTCTCGTAAAACTTTTATTTCTCTTCTTTCAGAAATGCCTTTTGTTGAGCGTGACATAGAAACGATGGCAATGGCGTTATATTTAAGTAAACAATCTGTTGATTATATACGCGTACATAATGTTGAATTTTGTGCACGTGGATTTAAAATTACAGCAGCTTTAGAAAATTTTGAGGATAAGAGTTAAAATCAATGTTGTATTCTTCTCCTAGTATTAGTTGCCATTTGGGAAAAACCTTTAGTATTTCAATGACCCATCCATTTCCATACTTCCGCCACTGTATGAAATGAACCAAATACAATGAGACAATCGCCAGGTTTTGTTATTTTTATCGCATGATTATAAGCTGCTGCAATGGTGTGATAAAAAATCACATTATCAACTTTGGTTTCCTGAAATGACTTCTTTAATACTTCTTCTGTTGTTGTTCTTTTAGTTTGTAAGGGAGCAACATGCCAAATGTCGATAGAATCTTTTATGGATAGAACACTACTCATCATATCTTTATCAGATAGCATGGAAAACACGGCATATTTTTTTCCTGAACAAGGGATAGAGTTAATTTTTTCTTTTAACCATGTAATAGCGGCAGGATTATGAGAGACATCAAAAATTTTCATTACGGGGCCAGGAATAATTTGAATGCGGCCAGGAAGATTGACATTCTTTAATCCTTTCTCAATTTCTTTTTGGGTAATAGGAAGGTAATTCTGTAATAAGGTAACAGCCATTAACACCACCGACATATTTTGTATAGCCAGCGAATTAAACGGTAAATCTTTATATTGTGTTATATGATCTGACCATGACCAATTTGACACTGATGCATGATAATGAAAGTCACGTCCTTGACAATAAAATGGCGCACCTATTTTTTTTGCTGTTTCAATTAAGGTAGTTGGAGGATCAAAGTCACCACATATTGCGGGCTGTCCCGACCGGAAAATACCGGCTTTTTCATATGCTATTTGCTCACGTGAGCTCCCTAACCAAGCAACATGATCAATACCAATACTTGTTACAATAGCCACATTTGCATTTATAACATTCACAGCGTCGAGTCGCCCTCCTAGACCGACTTCCAAAATAAGTACGTCCAGAACTTGTGATTGAAATAGAGATAAACTTGCTAATGTACAAAATTCAAAAGGCGTTAAAGGTATTTCACCACGTACTTCTTCTATTTTGGCAAATGCTTTACAAAGTATTTGATCATCTATTTCTTGGCCATTAATACGAACTTGCTCGTTATATTTGAGTAAGTAAGGAGAGGTAAACACGCCTGTACGGTAATGAGCAGCACGATAAATAGCTTCCAGCCCAAATACGGTTGATCCTTTGCCATTCGTTCCACCTACTGTAATAACCGGACAATTTGGCGGCAGTACATTCAAGCGATCAGCAACTAATTTCACTCTATCAAGGCTAAGGTCAATTTCAGTGGAATGAATATTCTCTATCCAAGATAGCCATTCAGATAATGTGGATAAGTGCATGGTTATCCTTCTGGTAAGTTGTGTATAAAACATGAATAAATCCAATCATGCTTTTTACTCTTAAGTTATCCCCATTTTCAAGTATTTCATACGGTACTTTTCCACAGGTTATAATATCTATAACCTATTGATTATTATCATTTTTAACGATTAATCCACAAAAAACACCTTGTTATATAACCAAAATCATCTTTAAAAGAATAAATAATTTATTTTAATAGAGAGAGGAATGACACGTGAATTTATCATCAAAAGCACCAACCTAATTTTTCTTAATTTTAACCCCTACTTCATGCGGCAAACCGTCGCGCGCTTTTTCTATAAAAGCAATACCTTGCCAATCCACTAAAGTATCTTGGTTTTTCGTCAAATTACTAACAAGACTTACCGTGCCAACCAAAGTAGTATCAAATGCCTTATCGTGTTCATCGAGTGGTTTATGTGCTTCTACATACAAGTGATCTTCTTGCCATCCCACTTTAATGGGAGAGTTAATAATTGCAATTGGAATGCCACTGTTAATAGTGGGAAAAAATTCTTTAATATCTGATTCATACATACGAATGCAGCCAAAACTAGCCCGTTTTCCAACACTTTCAGGAAATATAGTGCTGTGAATAAGATAAGTGGGAATACTCATATAAATAGCATAAGGGCCTAGAGGATTATCTGGTCCTGGTGGCATGACTTGAGGAAGTACAACTCCTTGAGCAAGATTAAATTCACGAATGTCTTCTGGCGGAATCCAAACGGGGTCTTTGGCTTTTTTCGTAATAACTGCTTTTCTAATAGGAATTGTTTTGCCAATCTTTCCAATTCCAATGGGATAAGTCGCAACTTTATTCGTACCTGGAATAAAATAATACATACGCATTTCGGGCAAATTAACAATAATACCTTCGCGTGGTTGATTAGGTAAAAGATGCTGGGTAGGAACTTTCACAGTGGAGAAATAAGAAAGTTTTTTACTTAAATTGAGTTGAGGGTTCACTGCTTCAATAGCATTATGTCCAACGTTATATTTCTGCGAAATAGTTACAATCGTATCGCTAGATCCAACAGAACTATATTGAACTTGACCAATTAGCGATTTATTCTCTGGTGGTACAAGATAGGTAGCAGCAAAAATCTGAGCGGAAGTTAACAATAATGTTGGGAAAAATGCTTTTCCTAATGTTGATTTCATAACATTTCCTTTCCTTAATTTTTTAGCACAGTTAATTTACGCTAAGTGATATAGCATGATGTGTAAGGGGAAAAGAAGCAATAACTCTTCCTTTAAGACGTTTTCCTTCTGGCTTTTACTAAAGTGGACTCCTGTCCACTTTTCCTCCTGTAAAAAATAAAAGAGGCTAGCCTCTTCAGATACCGCTATAAATTACACACAGCGATGTAAATAATCCTATTAAGCAGATAAAAACTGAGACCTAGAGAGCCATCTACTATCTGGATAATATGCAAATACGACGGATTTTTCCTTAATTGTATTAATGATCGGTTTTGCTAAACTTGAACTTACAGCAGGACAACCCCAACTACGCCCAATCCTTCCATGATATTTTATATTAGCAGGATTTGCGTACGCTGCACCATGGATAACAATAGCTCGAGAATAAGCAGAATCATTCACTCCATGTTCTAAACCACGAAGTCGCAACGAATATCCATTTTTTCCCATATAAGTTTCATCAGTAAGAAACACACCAATGCTTGATTTCAAACTACCAGGGTGATTGGAAAAAGAAGTTGAATTAACGCCGCCGCTGTTTTTTCCATGAGAGACCCAAGTATTAAAAAGAGTACGGTTACTCTTGAGATCAAATACCCACAATCGTCTTTCAGTAGAAGGTTTAGAATAATCAATAACAGTAAGCATTTGCTTTCCAGCATAGCCATATTTACGAGCATTTAAATAAGCAGTAAGACCAAGGCGCAATACTTTATCGTCTATATTACCTGCTTGTGATTTAAGAAGTTGAATTTCTTTTTTTATCCACAAATTAGTACCAAAGGGAGCACGATTAGAATTGGAAGATAGCCATGAAAAAGACCAGCTCGTGCTTATTAAACCAAAAAGAGCGAATGTAAATAATATGTATTTTAGTTTCATTATTGTGTTCTCAGCTTTGTTTAAGATTAGTAAATATTTGGTGGTAGCGATATTTAAATAGGTTAGTCCTTTAATATTTTTTATTTGGTCACAAAAAACATTTTTCTTCCAGCTTTTGCTAAAGTGGACTCCTGTCCACTTTCCCTTAGATAAAAAATACTAAAGGACTAACCTATTTAAATACCGCTACCCATTTACTAAGATTAGATTTAAGTTTTTGTTTAAACTGTAGATTTCCCTAAGGCAATCCTTTGAACAATCTTTGAATGGGGACTTATTTTTAAACAATTTAGACATATTTGTCAATATTTTTGGATAGTTTCCCTTTTTATGTTACTTTCTTGTGCTATAGCAGTTGAGCCAGAAACAAAGTATATTTGCTGTTTTACACTGATAAATTTGGTTATCGCTATGGAGCAATTGGACAAAATTCGGGTTGCTGTTCTTTATGGTGGACGGTCAGCAGAGCATGAAATTTCATTACAGTCCGCAGCTAATGTTATCCAATATTTAGATCAATCCCGCTTTGAAGTGGTTCCTATTGGGATTGATAAACAGGGCAGGTGGTTTTTAGGTAAAGATGTTTTTGCAAATAGTTTAAAACATAATGCGGTTTCTCGGCTCAATAACCATAGTGATACTTGGTTTGCTCCGGAATGGATAGGCAATCCATCTGAGAGACAACAAATAAAAGATTTAATTATCAATCCATCTAATGGCCCACGTTTTGATGTCGTGTTTCCAGTAGTACATGGAACGTTATGTGAAGATGGCACTTTACAAGGGCTGCTGGAAATAGCAGGGTTGCCTTATGTCGGCTGTGGTGTACTTTCTTCCTCAATGGGCATGGACAAAGATGTTTCTAAACGTCTTGCTATGAATGCTGGTGTGAATGTTGCTCCCTATATCACTATTAAATATGAACAATGGAAGCATGATCATCATTACTTTACTCAACAAGTAACAGAAAAGTTATCTTATCCTGTATTTATCAAACCTGCGAATACAGGTTCTAGCATTGGTATCACAAAAGTAAAGAGGCTAGAGCAATTACCCGCTGCCATTGATGAAGCATTTAGATTTGACACAAAGGTGTTGATTGAAAAAGCACTCGATATTTCTGAGCTAGAAGTTGCAGTATTAGAATCCTTAGAGTCTAATGCAGATCCCATTGTAAGCGTGGTAGGTGAAATTAAACCAAGGCATGAATTTTATTCTTATGATGCAAAGTATCTTGATGAGAATGGTGCTGAGTTACTTATCCCTGCTCCTATTTCTCATTCGATAAGAGAACAAGCACAGGTAATTGCAAAAAAACTTTTTCTTGCTCTAGAGTGTGAAGGCATGGCTCGTGTGGATTTGTTTTTGAATAAAGAAGATCAAAAAATTTATTTTAATGAAATTAATACTATTCCAGGCTTTACACAAATCAGCATGTATCCAAAATTGATGGAAGCTTCTGGAACACCCTATCCTGATTTATTAACACATCTCGTTCAACTTGCTATGAAGAGACATCAAAATAAAAATCGGCTGATCCGAAATTACACTGATTAAAGCAGTGATAGGTACGGACGCATTTTTTGCAGTGAGAGGCGGAAGGTATTTTATATGGCCATTCACTCGCAGACTCCCGCCTGCGAGAGCAAAACTCATTCAAGGAGGCGTGTGTTTTGTGGTGAATAGTGAAGGAAAAATATCTTCCGCCTCTCACTGCAAAAAATGTGTGATGCACCCATCGTGGTCAATTTAACTAGAATAAAGTCTCATGAGAAAAATACTTTGTTTTTTTATTTTATCCCTTTGTTTCTTTGATATTGCAAATGCAGACATCAATGGCAAAAAGCTTCTTTCTCTGGATGAAGCTATTTTACTTGCTGTACGTAGTAATCCAAATGTGCAATCATCACAATTAAGTTATGTCGCCCAAAAATTTAGTTTATGGGTTCAAGAATGGCAATTCTTTCCTCATTATGCTTTACAAGCTTCTGCTGCTTATAATCGGAATAAATCATCAAACCAATTTACAATTAACTCACAGAATTATAACGTTCAACCCTCCGTTTCACTCATCACACCAATAGGTACGCAAGTGGTGCTTGCAGGAACAAATACTAGTGCAACACATTATAATCCTGGTCTTTCATTGCAAGTGATGCAGCCATTGATGCGTGGATTTGGAACCGCAATCGTGGAAGCTTCTTTGAACAATGCTAAGGATTCAACAGTAATCTCTCAATTAAATATTGAAGGCATGTTGCGGTCAACCGTCACCGATGTCATTAACGCTTATTTAGGCGTTGTTTCTGCTGAGCGAACGGTTCTTATTGATGAAGATGCGGTAAAGCGTTCTGAAAAATCAGTGGAACAAACTAAATTATTTATCAAAGCAGGCCATAAAGCGGGAAACGAACTTGTCACAGTGGAAGCAAACGTGGCAAGTGCTAAGACTCAATTAGAAAACGATAAAAATAATCTTATTCAATCCCGTTATGCACTGTTAGCTGCGATTGGCATTGATCCTAATATGGATATTCAATTTTCTAACTTAGATGTTCAAAGTCTCATTAATAAGTATCATTTACCAACGCTTAGCAATGCAAAAAAATGGACGTTAGAAAATGATATACAATATCAAACAGACAAAATTACGTTACATGGACAAAAATCGCGAGATTTATTAGTTGCGGAAGACAACACGCGCTGGCAGCTTAATTTTTCTACCAATGTTTCTACTGGAAACGGTAGTGGCGGAGGTCAAAATGCTGGTTTTAATAGTTTGTTCAATGGGGCAAATCAAACACAAAGCGTGGGACTAACACTACAAATACCGATTGATGATCAGCAATCCAAACAAGCAGTAGTGAATGCTAAAATTGCATTAAAACAAGCAGAGCTTGCTTTAATGCAAGAAAAGTGGAGTAAAGAAACAGGAGCAATTAATGCCTGGAATACGGTCATCAGTGCAGAGCGTGCGTTGCATTTTGCTGAAGATGCAGAATTATTACAAGAAAAGACCTATCATGTGAGCTATCAAAAATATTCACATGGATTGATTGACTCACTTGAATTACAGTCAGCACAACAGAGCCTCATTCAAGCACAACAGGCATTATTAAGCGCGCGAATAAATTATTTGAGAGGATTGGTCAATTTAGATTTACTGATTGGGAATACGTTAAAAACGTGGAAGATAAATGTGAGGCTATAAAAAATGAGTAATCGATGGCGTTTTAAATTAGTTCACATCATGATTGGTTTGGCAATCATGGTTATGCTAGGGCTACAAACATGCTCGCATGAACCAAAATCGTCTGATGGTCAACTTGTTAAAGTAGAAGCAAAGCCATTTTCTAATACCTTGTATTATTCTGGTATCATTCAACCGCTCAAGACGTTAGTTGTCCCCAGTCCGGTTGATGGCGTAATCATTGATATGCCATTTCAATATGGAGAGCCAGTGAAGACAGGACAATTGTTATTTAAGATTTCTTCCACAAAATTTTTGACAGATTATAAGTCTGCATTGATGCAATATATCAAGACAAAAAGTGATTTTAACAATAGTCAAGCACAACTCTCAGAGGCTAATTTTTTACATAAAAACCAGCTTATTTCTGATGACGATTTTAAAATGAGGCAATCTAATTATTACGCCGCCCAATTGGCCTTATTGCAAGCAAAAGATACGCTAGAAAATTTACTCCATCAATTAAATATTCAAAACATAAATCCATACACCTTAACTATCTCTGACGTTGATAAAATTACTCAAGCGATGCATTTAAAAACGAGCTCTGAAAATTTACCCATTTATGCTCCAGCTAACGGCATTATTTTATCTTCTAACAAAAACGAAGATGAAAATAAAAAGACAATAAAAGGCGATAACATTAAACAAGGCGATATATTGGCTGTCATTGGAGATATGAAGGGGATTAGTGTCAAGATAAAAGTAAATGAATTGACAATCAATCAATTGAAACTGGGGCAAGAGGTAAAAGTGACAGGGATCGCTTTTCCTGACGATATTTTGAATGGCAAGATTACACGGATTGATCGCCAAGGTGAAGCATCTAGCGGCGGTTTACCGACATTTAATGTAGAAGTGAATGTGAGTGAGCTATCGGGGGCACAGCAAAAAATTATTCATGCGGGCATGAGTGCTAAAGTCGAAGTCCATATCAAGGAAGAAACGCAAATCGTGGTTCCTCTTGCTTCAGTCAAGGAAAAAAATGGCAGATCTTTTGTGCTTGCTTATGACGAGAAAACAAGAAAAAAGAAAATGGTAGAGGTAAAGACAGGAAAAACAACGGTAGATTCAGTGACGATTCTTTCTGGGTTGAAAATGGGAGATAATATTGTTGTCCCTAATTAAACTAGAAAGTCTTACTAAGATATATGACATTGGTGGAAATAAATTTTCTGCGCTGAATGGGGTGGATTTTGAATTGCAATGTGGTGAACTGATAGCAGTTGTTGGCATGTCTGGCTCAGGTAAATCAACATTAATGAATATCATAGGTTTTCTAGATCGAGCTACAACTGGAAGTTATTTTTTTTCAGGCTATAACGTGTCACACTTGCCAGAAGAAAAACTGGCTGAACTTCGTAATACTAAAATAGGATTTGTTTTCCAATCGTTTTTTTTATTGCCGCGCGCAAATGTGGTGCAAAATGTCATGCTGCCGCTTTTTTATCGCGGGGTACCGCTGTTACAAGCGAAGGAAATAGCCATGCAAATGCTTGAAAGAGTAGGGATGAGATATCTGGCCAATCATAGACCGAATCAATTATCTGGTGGTCAACAGCAACGTGTTGCAATTGCACGTGCGTTAGTAGGAAATCCAGAGGTTATTTTAGCGGATGAGCCAACAGGTGCGCTTGATTCTAAAACGGGAGATGAAGTCATGGAATTGTTTACTGACTTAAATCGTAATGAAAAACGTACGATTATCATCATTACGCACGATAAAGAAATCAGCCATCGCTGCCAGCGTACAGTGACGATTAAAGATGGCAAATTATACCCGTAGCGTTTTAAGGTTGAGTGTTCTGTCAGTGCATAATGGTTTTTTTGCAGCAAGAAGGGAAAGGTATTTTGTATGAACCATTCACTCGCAGAAACGCTACAGGTATAAGTTGAGCTCAGGCAAATCGCCGCATCATTTTAAGCTGAAAACATAAGGGAATAATATGAAGAAAACAAAAGAACCATTATATCGCTGGGACGACCCACTTTTTTTAGAAGATCAGCTAACTGAAGAAGAACGTATGGTTCGTGATTCAGTATATACTTTCGCCCAAGAAAAATTACAACCTCGCGTCATAGAAGCTTTTCGTGAAGAACAATTTGATCCCGCGTTAATGCGTGAAATGGGAAAAGCCGGGTTGTTAGGCGCTACTATTCATGGTTATGGCTGCGTTGGCGTGAATTATGTGTCGTATGGATTGATTATGCGTGAATTAGAGCGTGTAGATTCTGGATATCGTTCCTGTGCGAGTGTGCAGTCTAGTTTGAGTATGCATGCAATCTATGCTTATGGAAATGAATTACAGAAGCAAAAATATTTGCCCAAAATGGCAACTGGTGAATGGATTGGCTGTTTTGGATTAACAGAACCTAATCATGGCTCTGATCCTGCAGGGATGGACACGCGTGCAAAATCTGTAGAAGGAGGCTATGTATTAAAAGGCGCTAAGATGTGGATTACCAATTCTTCCATTGCTGATGTTTTTATTGTCTGGGCAAGAAATGAAAAAGGCCGGGTTCGTGGATATATATTAGAAAAAGGCATGGAAGGATTGTCTGCACCAGTGATGCATGGAAAATTGAGCTTACGTGCGTCTATTACAGGTGAAATTATTATGGATGATGTTTTTGTTCCAGAAGAAAATGAATTGCCCAATGCGGATGGTTTATCAGGTCCGTTGGGCTGCTTAGATAATGCGAGATATGGTATTGCTTGGGGTGCGCTAGGCGCAGCAGAGTTTTGTTGGCATGCTGCACGTCAATATGTTCTTGACCGTAAACAATTCGGCCATCCTCTTGCCGCTAACCAACTTATTCAGCATAAGTTAGCTGTCATGCAAACAAACATTTCGCTTGGGCTGCAAGGTTGTTTGCGTTTGGGTAGATTGAAAGATGAGGGGCGAGCAGAAACACCGATGATATCCATGATGAAACGTTATTCAACCTTGACAGCATTAGAGATTGCCCGTGAATCGAGGGACATGCACGGCGGAAATGGCATTACTGAGGATTTTCAAGTGATTCGCCATATGTTAAATCTTGAAACAGTTAAAACATACGAAGGGACGGCAGATATTCATGCTTTAATCTTGGGGCGAGCGCAAACAGGTATTCAAGCATTTAAACCGCTGGGGAATTTAAGGTAACCATTCACGCGGGTAGTCGTAGGGCTTAAAAAACGGACGCTCTGCGATGTCGAAGCTATGAAGGCCCGTTAAGAGGGAAGCTAGCGAAGGAATAAAGGCTGCAATTTTAACCAATTTATTGTATTTCAAAGCGGGCTGTCGTGATGACTTGAATGGTGCTATTTACCAGCGTCCGTTTTTTAAGCACTACCCCCGTGAATGGTTACATTTTTTTTAACGGATTACCCGAACCTATATCCTTCAGCAAGAATGCCTGGCGATGGGTTGTTGTTTCGCTAGGCTGTTGCTTGCGGCCTAGTTTTTATGGGCTTTACTCATCCATTGCGATATGTAGAGTGGCTGCTATTGTCCAGGGTAAGAGAGTGATTCCTAATAGAGAAAGGCCTGCTAAAAAAGCAAGTGGTCCAGTAATAGGTAAGCCTGCTTGAGATTGTTGTGTAATATTCACTCCGAAAATTAACACGGGTATAACAAGAGGTAAGATAAGCAAGCTTAATAATACGCCTTGCTGCCTTAATCCTAATGTTAACGCAGCACCCAACCCGCCAATCAGTGTGAGTAAAGGAGTACCTACTAATAAACTGGCACATAACGCCATGGTCGTTGTAGCAGAAAGGTGAAAAAATACGCCTATTAAAGGCGTCAAAATGATCAATGGTAATTCGATTGCTAACCATTGTGCGCTGAATTTAGCAAGCATGCAGATAGTCAGTGGTACTTGGCTTAGAAGTAATTGTTCAATATTGCCATCTTCCATGTCAGTAAAAAAAATATTTTCCATCGGTAACAAACTTGCTAACAATGCCGTAGTCCATAGGCACCCAGGAATATATTTTTTTAAAAATACAGGATCAGGAGTAAATGCTAAAGGAAATAGGCTAATGACAATGACAAAAAAACCAAGTGGATAAAGCCATTCTTGTGAACGTCGCAATAACAACGTTAATTCCATATAAAATAAATACCACACCGCCTTTAGCATGGGGCTAACCTCAGGGTTTTAATAGCGGTATGAGTGAATATATCAGTATGATGTGAGCTGATAATAGCCATACCGCCGTGGTGTAAATGTGAATCTAATGCGGATAAAAATAATGTTTGAGTATTAATGTCTAATGCTGTGAGTGGTTCGTCTAATATCCAAATAAGTTTGGGAACAAGAAAGAGCTTAGCTAAAGCTAGCCGGCGTTTTTGGCCAGCAGATAAATCTTTTGCTAACACATTTTCGTAATGACTTAATTGTAATCGTTCAAGCGTACTAGTGATGGATATGCTTGATGATGAGAGAGAGAAATGGCGAATTAACTGCAGATTTTCCAGAACAGTTAGCCCAAGCTTAATGCCATTAAAATGGCTGATGAAATGCAAGTTTTCCCCATATTCAGAACGAGCCTGTTGTATTGCGTTGCCTTGCCAAAAAATATCGCCTTTCGCGGGTGTGGATAAGCCTGTTAATAGTCGCAGAAGACTAGATTTTCCAGCACCATTCCTACCTTCCACTAATAACATCTCGCCCGATTTTAGTTGGAATGAAATATCGGAAAAAAGAAGTTTTTGCTGGCGGACGCAGCTTAAATTAACAACATGTAGTTTTTTTTCTGCATCCATGGGAATAAAAGATTTGTTAAGTACTTGGGAACTCGATTTTAACTAAATTGAGCGTCACCAGCAATTATACTTGGCTAATCAAATAGGCCTTCTGCGAGTTCTTACTAATCAAACAAATAGCGAATACCTAAACCAATCACATTTGAACCAGTGTTGCCAGCATGATAAAGGCCATAAGCACCTGAACGATGATGAATACGTGCTACTAATTGCAAGCGTGGGTAATTAGGTGGCGCGAACGTAGCTTCTAATAAAAGATAATTCAGGAGACGCTTAGTATTCTCACTAGACTTTCTTTCCAAAGAAGGAATAGAGGAAGTGTAAGAAATGCCTTCTCCAATGGCAAATGAGGTATTGATATAAGCGTTCCAAGGAAAATTTGCCCAGCGGCCTTCAACATAAGGGTCAAATTCATAAATTCTATGTTCGTTGCTGCCATGACGCAGGGTGATATTAGCCGATACTTGAACGACACCCACTAAGGGGTTGACCAATTGGCGTAAGAAATTTTCTTGACTAAGCGTGTGCGTCAGTTCAAGTGATTGAATATGTTCAGGCCAGCGATGAAACTCTCCTTGGAACATTTGTCCCAACGCATCTGAGCCAGTGATACCATAATAATACAAAACAGCCCATGGATATTGATCATATAGCTGTTGTCCTTGCGGGTATAGGATGACATTAGTTTGGCTGCCAACGGCCTGGCTTTCTATAGAAGGATGAATTTGTATCGGTGTGACAGCAAGGCTAACGGCAGGGCATATCATAGTGATATAGGTAATAAGACCATTCTTTATGAATTTACATCGATGCATTTTTACTCCTCAAGAAGCAGTCTGAAGCTATCGTTTTAAGAGCGGCGGGTATCTTATCTCACCTTGCTCCTAAAGATAAATGGGGTCTTGTTACTGACGGAACTCCCAGATACAATAGCGGGCTTTTATAGAATTCTAGTGGAGAAGGTATTCATGCCGTTAACAACAACTGCAAAGGCGCAGATTATCAAAACTTTTAAACAAAGCAAGAATGATACTGGTTCGCCAGAAGTGCAGATCGCGCTGCTGACCGCGCGTATTAATTCATTGACCGAACATTTAAAAATCCATAAACATGATTTTCATACCCGATTTGGCTTGACTAACATGGTTAGCCAACGTCGCAGGCTGATGCGTTATTTAAAAGGTAAAGATATTCATCGTTATCAGAGTGTTATCAAAGCGTTAGATATACGCGGCTAATTCTTGATCTTTCTTTTGCCGCGCAAGATCCTGTAGTGATTACGGGAGAGAGCGCTTGCTTCTCCCCCTAAAAAGCCGCATAGACAAAGGTTGTCTAGTGTGCTCTCATCTAGGTATCTGCTGCAAAGTAGCAGAGTATGCAATAAATTTATTAATCTTGGAATAATTAGGTGGATAATTTGACAGTCATTAAAAAGACATTTCGTTACGGTAATCATACTGTGACACTGGAAACGGGCAGAATTGCGCGTCAAGCAACGGCAGCAGTCATGGTTAGTATGGATGATACCGTTGTGCTGGTTACCCTTGTATGTGAGGATAGCTTATCTTCTGATAGAGACTTTTTTCCTCTTACCGTTAATTATCAAGAGCGCACTTATGCTGCTGGACGTATACCAGGCGGTTATTTCAAGCGTGAAGGTAAACCCAGTGAAAAAGAAACACTTACCTCACGGCTAATCGACAGGCCTTTACGCCCTTTATTTCCCAAAGGGTTTAATTATGAAGTTCAAGTCATTGCAACGGTTATGTCAGCAAACCCAGAAATTGATTCTGATATTCCAGCCATGCTAGGTGCGGCGGCAGTGGTGGCACTTTCTGGCATGCCAGTGGCTAGCCATCTTGCGGCCGCTCGTGTGGGTTATATTGATGGAAATTACGTGCTTAATCCAACCATGACTCAGTTGAAAACATCACAGCTTGATATGGTAGTTGCGGGGACAGAAAATGCTGTACTTATGGTTGAGTCTGAAGCGAAAGAATTGCCTGAATCAACTATGCTGGGTGCGGTAGTATTCGCTCACCGTGAAATGCAAATTGCTATTAATGCGATTAAGGAAATGACGACAGAAGCGGGCGTAGCCAGCTCTGAATGGGTTCCGCCGACTGTCAACGCAGACATTGAAAAACGTGTAATGGAATTATGTAAGACAGATATTGAAAACGCGTATCAAATCAAAGATAAGATTGAACGGCAAGAAGCGGTTAGTGAGATTCGTGATCGCCTTGTTGAACAAATGATTGCGGAAAATACAGGTAAGGAAGATGAAGCTGTTTTAATTACCGATGCAAAATATGTGTTTAATCATCTTGAGCGCAGCATCGTGCGTAGCCGTGTATTACAAGGATTACCTCGTATTGATGGTCGTGATGCTAAGACAGTCAGGCCTATCTCTATCCAGACTGGCATTTTGCCGCGCGCGCATGGCTCCGCTTTGTTCACTCGCGGAGAGACTCAGGCAATAGTAGTAGCGACGTTAGGTACAGAGCGTGATGCACAGTCAATTGATGCACTAGAAGGCGAACGTAAAGAAAGCTTTATGCTGCATTATAATTTTCCTCCTTACTCTGTGGGTGAAGTTGGCATGGTTGGTAGTCCAAAGCGGCGTGAGATTGGTCACGGGAATTTGGCAAAACGCGGTGTGGTTCCTGTGTTGCCGGGACAGAAAGATTTTAATTATGTTTTACGGGTGGTGTCTGAAATTACCGAATCAAATGGTTCAAGCTCCATGGCAACAGTCTGTGGTACCAGCTTGGCGTTAATGGATGCGGGCGTGCCTATTAAGTCTCATGTTGCGGGCGTTGCAATGGGCTTAGTGAAAGAAAGTGATCAATTCGCTGTTCTCACTGATATTTTGGGTGACGAAGATCACCTGGGTGATATGGATTTTAAAGTTGCAGGCACGACCGAAGGTGTGACTGCGTTACAGATGGACATTAAGATTGATGGTATTACTGAAACGATTATGCAGCGTGCGCTTGAACAAGCTCGGGATGGTCGTATGCATATTCTGGGCATTATGAATCAATCGATTACTACTCCACGCCAGGAAATGTCAGCTTACGCGCCAAGAATTCTTACTATGCGAATACCGCCGGACAAGATTCGTGATGTGATTGGCAAAGGTGGTGCCACTATCCGTGCGTTGACAGAAGAGACTGGTACGGTGGTTGATATTAGTGATGATGGCGCTGTTAAGGTAGCTGCTGCGGACTTAGCGGCATGTGAAGAAGCTATGCGCCGTATTGAGAAGCTGACAGCTGATGTTGTCATAGGGAGCATTTACGAAGGTACGGTTACCAAGCTGATGGATTTTGGTGCTATTGTTAATATTCTTCCAGGCAAACAAGGCTTAGTCCATATTTCTCAGATTGCCAATGAGCGGGTTGCTAATGTAAGCGATAGGTTGGCTGAAGGCCAAATAGTCAGAGTGAAAGTGCTTGAAGTCGACCGTCAGGGCCGCATTCGCTTGAGCATGAAAGAGGTAGAGATTACCAACATATCTAATAGTTAATCGCATAATTCCTGCCGCTTGTGCGGCAGGAGCTTGTAAACATTTCAGTTAATCCACCATCCGTTTTTTTGTTACTACGACATCGTACTGTGATTTATCCGCAGAACCATGTTCGTTGGCTTGCCACTGACGCGTCGTACCATAAGCTTGTCCGAAGATCCAAGGCTCAACCTAGTCCGCGTCTGGATCCTCTTGCCTGTGGTCGCGGTAGAGCAGTGTTTTTTCAGCTTAAACAGATGGCCTTCGCAAGAGGACGACACTGGTGCATTGAGCTGTTTCCGTAGAGCTTGCCAGCGGTAGTCATTCTGCTACGACTTGTTTACTAAGCTATCACGTACGTTGGCTTGTCACTGAAGTGTCGTACTGCAGCTTGTCCGCGGTATCTATTCAATCTATCTGCGACTAGATTCTCTTGTCTCTACGGTCTTTGCAATAAACATGGTTTGACATGCGGCTCTCGTCCCCCTAATATAAGCCCCCTACGTAAACTTGTTTTGAGTATGAGCTATGAAACGAACTTTTCAACCTAGTGTTTTAAAAAGAAAAAGAACTCACGGGTTCCGTGCCCGTATGGCTACAAAAAATGGTCGTGCTGTATTAAGTCGCCGCCGTGCTAAAGGTCGTGCTAAGCTCTGTCCGTAATTTGTGTAATGTACGAGTTCTCACGCAAAGACAGATTGGTTAGCAAGAATGATTTCCAATCAGTCTTTGCGAAGTCTAATAAAGTAACATACAGGTATTTGGTTGCATTGTGTAAGAACAATCAAAAGCCACATGCTAGATTAGGGATCATCGTTGCCAAACGTCATGTCAACCTTGCTGTCAACAGAAATCGGTTACGAAGAATAATACGCGAAAGTTTCCGGTATCATAAGGAAGCACTAAAAGGGCTTGATATCATCCTATTGTTGCGTTCAGAATGTACAGATTTAGACAAAAAAATCTTGCGGAATGATGTTGATCATTTATGGCCAAACTTAATGCGTTCATCACTGCTTGTTTAATAGCAATAATTAGGCTATATCGTATGGCTGTTAGTGGACTGTTAGGTCATTGCTGTCGATTCGAACCATCTTGCTCTACTTATGCCATGGAAGCGATTACAATCTACGGTTGTTTTAAAGGAAGTTATTTGGCGGTGCGGCGTGTATTGCGCTGTCATCCGTGGCACTCAGGTGGAGTTGACTTAGTACCTTAGAAATTGCTTGTACCTATGAGTTTTCAAAAAAAGGGTTTTCAAAAAAATTATTGACGATTTATTTAATTAGAAGCCAATTAAACTATGCTAGAAAATATGCTGGATTACATTCGAATTGCTCTTTATGCCGTGTTAATTTTCCTTTGTTTCTTGATATTTCAAACTTGGGAAAAAGACCATCCAAAACCATTAATCGCACCTCTTGCGACCGAAATGGAAGTCTCATCGTCGGGACGCTTTGTTCCAGTGGCGGAAACAGGCTCGAATAAGCAGCCTCTTGCTGAAACTGTAGCACAAGCTGATTCGGGACCAGTGACAACCCCTGCACCAACAGTGGGTCAAATCATTCATGTGACCACCGATTTATTAGATGTGAGCCTAGATACACGTGGTGGAGATATAGTCAAAGTCAATTTACTCAAATACCCAGAATCGCTAGGTTCTAAGCAGCCGTTTCTATTGCTTAACGATGATCCTAAAGATCTCTATATTGCGGAAAGTGGCTTATTAAGCAAGCGAGGGCCTGATACTTCTCAAACACAGGCACTGTATACGGCTGATCGGACTGCCTACACATTAGATCTCGGGCAGAATGAATTGGTAGTCAATTTAAATTGGGAAAAAGACGGGATTAACGTTGTAAAATCATTTACTTTTTTCCGCGATAGCTACGAAATCAAAGTAGGGTACCATCTTAGCAATCAGTCCAACCAGCCGTGGGAAGGTCATTTTTATAACCAGTTGTTGCGCACGAATACGCCGCCGCCTAACCATAGCGGGTTTATTAATTTGGCGACCTATTTTGGTGCAGCTGTGTCCAGTCCACAAACACCTTTCACCAAGATTTCTTTCAAAGATATGGAAAAGGCCAACTTTAACCAAACAGTCCAAGATGGCTGGGCTGCGATGATACAACATTATTTCATCGGTGCCTGGATTCCTGCCAAGACAGCAGTTTCTAACTATTACACCCGGGTGGCGCCTAATGCCCACTATATTGTTGGTTTGATGAGCCAGCCGCTGTCAGCGGCACCAGGTGCTACTGTTTCGACGGAAGCTAAGCTTTATACTGGGCCAGCCAGTGCTGCTTTATTAGAAAAAGCGGCTCCTAATTTGAAATTGACTATCGATTATGGCTGGTTTTGGTTTATTTCAAATATCATTTTTTGGATGATGCAAAAAATTTATGGCCTTGTTGGTAACTGGGGTTGGGCTATTGTATTAGTCACCATCGTCATAAAATTATTATTTTATCAGCTTTCTGCCAAGAGTTTCCGCTCCATGGCTGCAATGAAAAAATTACAGCCCAAGATCGAGATACTGAAAGAACGTTATAGTGAAGATAAACAGAAATTGACTCAAGCTACATTAGAGTTATATCGCCAAGAAAAAGTGAATCCCATGAGTGGATGTTTGCCTATACTCATTCAGATTCCTGTATTTATTGCCTTGTATTGGGTATTAGTCGAAAGTGTGGAACTCCGCCAAGCGCCATTTATTCTTTGGATCAAAGATTTGTCTCAACATGATCCTTACTATGTACTGCCGTTTTTAATGGGTGTTTCAATGTTCATTCAACAGCGACTGAATCCTCCTCCACCAGATCCATTGCAAGCCAAAGTGATGATGTTAATGCCATTGGTCTTCACCATTATGTTTGCCAATTTTCCAGCAGGGCTAATGTTATATTGGTTTGTGAATAATACTCTGTCATTTCTACAGCAATGGTTTGTTATGCATCGTCTAGAAAAAGAGACGATCGTGAGGAAGAAGTGAGTGAGATATTCCATGTTGTTGACACGATTGTTGCTCAAGCCACGCCGTCTGGGCGTGGCGGCATTGCCGTCGTGCGTGTTTCAGGTCCCCAAGTAACCAACGTTATCCACCATGTGTTAGGTCATGAATTGTCACCGCGCCAAGCTGCTTATCATCGTTTCTATGATGTTGATGGTGCAGTGATTGATGAAGGCATCGCCATTTTTTTTTCTAGGCCGAATTCATTTACTGGTGAAGATGTGCTCGAGCTGCATGGACATGGAGGGCCTGTTGTCGTCGATTTATTATTGCAACGAATATTAAGCCTAGGTCCTCGTCTTGCACGACCAGGCGAATTTTCTGAGCGTGCATACTTAAATGGAAAAATTGATTTGGCGCAAGCAGAATCAATAGCTGATTTGATTAACGCTTCTTCCCAGCAAGCAGCGCGTTCCGCTATACGTTCTTTACAAGGCGAATTTTCTAAAGAGATTTATGCACTGAATGAAAAAATTATTTATCTGCGTACCTATATCGAAGCAGCCATTGACTTCACTGATGAAGAGATTGACTTTCTCGGTGATGAGAAAATCGCAACGTTGTTGAGTAAAATACTCGAAGACTTAAATACGATACAACAAAAAGCTAAACAAGGAAGCTTTTTGCGTGAAGGTATTACCGTTGTCATTGTTGGCGAACCCAATGTGGGTAAATCAAGTTTATTAAATTATCTTAGCGGGAAAGAAGTGGCGATTGTAACAGACATTCCAGGCACTACTCGCGATGTGTTGCGTAACGACATCTTAATAGATGGCATGCCTATTCATATCATTGACACTGCCGGTTTACGTCATAGTGATGATTTGGTTGAACAAGAAGGAATACGTCGTGCTTATCATGAAATGGAAAAAGCCGATATTATTTTGCATGTGGTCGACGCAGCTAATGCAGTTTCATCTGACATGACACGATGGGAAAATTCAAGACCTCGCATCACCATTCGCAATAAAATTGATTTAACTCGTGAACAGCCTTCTATTAAAAATGAAAATAGCGAGACGATTATTTCCTTGTCCGTCAAATTAGGTGTGGGGATAGATTTACTGAAAAGTCATATTAAAGCACAAGTAGGATATTGTCCTACAACAGAAGGAACTTATCTTGCACGTCGGCGACATCTTGATGCATTGGCAAGAGCAAAGACTCACTTACAAGAGAGTTTAATGCAGTTACGTCAATCCCATGCGGGTGAATTAGCAGCGGAAGATTTACGCTTGGCGCATTTATCACTTTGTGAAATTACAGGTGAATTTACGACAGATGATTTACTAGGCCATATTTTCTCAAGTTTTTGTATTGGGAAGTGAGCGAGAGTTTTTATTGATTGATTACATATACATATGTGCTGTCATGAGGGATGGTAAGGTTTTGTAAAGTGGAAATAGAATAAAGCTCTCGACTATACTTTAGGTGGCTGTTTAACGACTTTAATTTATATATCTAAAAATGAGGAGGAGTTGTTATGGCGGACAGTAGAATCGATCCTAGTCAATTAACGGGAAATGATTTGTATAAATGGATGAAGAAAAAAGTTACTCAGTATCAAAACTTTTCTACCTTAACACCTGAAAAACGAGAGGAATTATTTAATGTAATTTTATCGGTTGATCGCAACCAGGTTGAAAGTTTTGTACACGAATACTTGAAAAAAGAAGAAAAGAAGGGAGAGGAGCATTGTAAACAGGCAATCTCTTTTTTTATGAAAGCTGTTGAGAATAAGAATAAACATGGTACTCAAGATAAGGGGGGCAAGACAGGGAGAATTTCATCTGCGATAGGGGAGTCTCGTTATGCTAAATATCGACCTTTAACGGGAAATGCTTTGGAAGCATGGATGGAGAAAATGGTTACTCGGTATCAAAACTTTTCTACCTTAACACCTGAAAAACGAGAGGAATTATTTAATGTAATTTTATCGGTTGATCGCAACCAGGTTGAAAGTTTTGTACACGAATACTTGAAAAAAGAAAAAAAGAATGGAGAGGAGCATTGTAAACAGGCAATCTCTTTTTTTATGGAAGCTGTTTATAATAATAAGAATGAACATGGTACTCAAGATACGGGCAAGACAAGGAAAATTTCATCTGCGATAGGGGAGTCTTGTTATGCTAAATATCGACCTTTAACTCTATTATCTGCTTCATCTGTAACGGAGAATCCATTAACGGGAAATGCTTTGGAAGCATGGATGCAGAAAAAATTTACTCAGTATCAAAACTTTTCTACCTTAACACCTGAAAAACGAGAGGAATTATTTAATGTAATTTTATCGGTTGATCGCAAACAAGTTAGAAGTTTTGTACATGGATACTTGCAAGAAGAAAAAGAAAAAAAGAATGGAGAGGAGCATTGTAAACAGGCAATCTCTTTTTTTAGGGAAGCTGTTAATAATAAAAATAAACATGGTACTCAAGATAAGGATAAGACAGGGATAATTTTAGCTGCAATAAGTGAGCCTTGTTATAACTCGGAAAAGAGTTCTTTTCGATCTAAATAATAAGATCACGGTTTTTTAGTCATGATAGATAGAAGGGAGTGGAGCACTATTTTATTATATAACATGAATGAATAAATAAGGCTCTCCTAATGGATAAGTATAAAAATCGTGTAGAAGCAGGAAAAATATTAGCGCAAGTACTCAGTACTTATGAAGGTAATCAAAATGTTTTAGTATTAGCCTTGCCGCGTGGAGGAGTTCCTGTTGCATTTCAAATGGCTATTGCCTTGAAATTACCGTTAGATGTTTTTATTGTCCGTAAATTAGGTGTACCAGGTCATAGCGAATTGGCAATGGGTGCGGTAGCGATGGGTGGTGCTGATGTTTTTAATGAGGATATTATTCGAGACTTACAAATTTCGAAAGAGGCTGTTCAACAAGTCATTGCTGATGAACAAAAAGAATTAAACCGTCGTGAAATCGCATATCGTGGTCATCGTGCTTTCCCTTCTCTTAAAAATAAGACAGTTATTTTGGTCGATGATGGTATTGCAACTGGCGCCACTATACGAGCGGCAGTCAAAGCATTAAAACAATTAGAACCAGATAAAATTATTATTGCTGTACCTGTTGCGGATCAGTCTGTTTGTGATGAGTTGGAACCGTTGGTGGATCAGCTGGTTTGTCCTCTGCGACCAGCGCATTTTCAAGCAGTTGGTGCATGGTATGAAGATTTTTCTCAGACAGAAGACGAAGAAGTCCATAGGTTGTTGGGAAAAACAAATTTGTTAATATAGTCCAACGGTTCCCAATTAGAAATCACAAGCAACCTGGTTCAAGTAGCATTCAGTTGGCATTGTTTATCAGAGCAACGATAGCTTACGACATATTTCTGCGAAGTGATGATTGAATTTCATCACGTTTTTCGCTAGTCAACGTACTTTGTGGTTGAACCATGCCGGGATTAGAAGCGAACAACGTCTGCCTGGGATAGGTGTTTGTATAAAATCTATTTTGAGGAGAAGGAACACGTGGTTCTGCTTGAACCTCACTGGCATCACGTTTTCTTTTATTTTGTGACTGTACTATCTCTTGGTCATTAAGAAACACCCGTCCATCATCCTGGATCTCTGCTTGTTTTAATTCTTCACGTGATAAATAATGTTTCGGATCATGAGCGAAGACATAAGTACGTTTTAGAAACGCATCCCAAGTAATAGGACGACCCTCAGGATGAACATAATCATATTGCCTTAATTTTTCTGCTCGTGGTTGCACTATCTCTTGGTCATTAAGAAACACCCGTCCATCATCCTGGATCTCTGCTTGTTTTAATTCTTCACGTGATAAATAATGTTTCGGATCATGAGCGAAGACATAAGTACGTCTTAGAAATGCATCCCAAGTAATAGGACGACCCTCAGGATAAACAGGATCATGGAGTTTCAATTTTTGTGTTCGTGACCGCACTATCTCTTGACCATTGAAAAGTACCCGTCCATCATCCTGGATCTCTGTTTGTTTTAATTCTTCACGTGATAAATAATGTTTCGGATCATGAGCGAAGACATAAGTACGTCTTAGAAATGCATCCCAAGTAATAGGACGATCTTCAGGATAAACATAATCATATTGCTTTAATCTTTCTGCTCGTGGTTGCACTATCTCTTGGTCATTAAGAAACACCCGTCCATCATCCTGGATCTCTGCTTGTTTTAATTCTTCACGTGATAAACAACGTTGTGGATCATGAGCGAAGACATAAGTACGTTTTAGAAACGTACCCCAAGTAATAGGACGACCCTCAGGATAAACAGGATCATGGAGTTTCAATCTTTGTGTTCGTGACCGCACTATCTCTTGGCCATTGAAAAGTACCCGTCCATCATCCTGGATCTCTGTTTGTTTTAATTCTTCACGTGATAAATAATGTTTCGGATCATGAGCGAAGACATAAGTACGTTTTAGAAACGATCCCCAAGTAATAGGACGACTTTCAGGATAAACATAATCATATTGCTTTAATCTTTCTGCTCGTGGTTGCACTATCTCTTGGCCATTGAAAAATACCCGTCCATCATCCTGGATCTCCGCTTGTTTTAATTCTTCACGTGATAAACAATGTTGCGGATCATGAGCGAAGACATAAGTACGCTTTAGAAACGCACCCCAAGTAATACGACGACCCTCAGGATAAACAGGATCATGGGGGCTCAATTCTTGTGCTCGAGACTTTGCTATCTCTTGGTTAGCATCATACGTATCAGTCAGTTTTAATTCTCCAACTAATTCGTATTGCTGTTTACTATTAGGATAAATGCTTTCTTGTATAAGGACTGTATTTGAAGCAGTGAAAGCATTTCCTTGAGAAACAGTTTGTTCATGAGGTTGATTGGGTTGTTGCCATTCCACTGTTAGGTGGTCCACGTTTCCATTTGTCGTGGAATAAAAGGATTGAGACGGAGTGAAAAGATCTGGTATTGATGACTCATTCATTGCTGAAAAATTATCTGATAATTCGGATTCTTTTCCAAACAAAAACTCCACATGAGTATCTGGATATTCCATTCCTGCGGGGAGTGTTTGTACACTATCCCACATATCCCATACCAGGGGATCGTTTGAAAATGTTAATGGAAAGTCATTTGTCGTATCATCGCTAGTGTCGAATCTGAACATGGTATCTCCTCGTGATCAAGTTGTGCTGTTATTATCGCTGTATTTTTCTGCTAACTAGATTTTACTTTATTTTACTTTATTTTACTTTAAGTGATGCTAACTCCAGCTTGATTCAACTCAAGGCAGCTGTTTGAGTGTGCTACCAAACAACATTGATTATTTTCAAGAGAACAGGATTGGTTTCTAGCGTAACTGTAATCTATCTCGCGCTATTCTTTCTGCAATTTCACTGGTGGCTTTGTTTTCACGGGCAGAATGTTCATAAATTTCATATACAGTGTGGTAAATATTATTAATTTGCTCTAAGGATTTTTTCATATCACTATGCGCATAAAGAACAGCAACGTGAATCAAGCCGCCTGCATTAATAAGAAAATCAGGGGCATAAAGGATGCCACGCTCATGTAGAAGTGTCCCATAATGGTGATGGGATAATTGGTTATTGGCGGAGCCAGCTACAATCGGTGTTTTTAATTGCTTTATCGTTTTCAAATTTAATATGGCACCTAATGCACAAGGAGAAAATACATCTGCATTTACGCTGTAGATTTCGTCAGGATGGCATGTCATTACGCTAAATTCGTCAACGCAACGTTGTAATAATGAAGTGTTAATGTCTGACATAGTTAGTGTTGCGCCTAAAGCATGCAACTCTTTAGCAAGGTAATACCCCACGTGACCAGCGCCTTGTATTGCGACATGAATACCTTCGATGGAATCCCTACCTATTTTAAACTTTACTGCTGCTTCAATGGCACGGCGTACCCCTAATGCCGTCAAGGGCGAAGGATCGCCATCTGCGCCAGATTGAGTTGTGCAAGTCACAAAAGGTGTGCGTTTGGCAATGATGTCCATTTCTTTAGAGCTGGTGCCGCTATCAACGGCAGTGATATAACGACCACCTAGCTCATTGACAAATTCTCCGAACTTCTCAAACAGTGCCTCATGATTTTTAATCACTTTTGGTTTAACGATGACGGCTTTAGCGCCGCCATGCGGTAAATTATTGATGGCAGCTTTATAACTCATCATGTAACCAAGGCGCAGCGCATCTTCCATGGCTTTATCAATGGTTTGATAAGATACCATCCGGCATCCCCCAATTGCTGGGCCACGACTTAAGTTATGGATAGCCACAATCGCTTTAAGACCTGTCTTCTCGTCAATTTTAATATGAATATCACCATAACCAAGGAATTCTGCATAACGCATTAAACTATCTGCAACGGTATAGCGTACATGTGGATGTGCTGTATGTTTGGAAGTATTTGAACGCTCACTGGTGGAATCAATCATGGCAGCAACTCCTTTTGTTATCTATATTATGTTAAATCGCAAATTCTAATGGCCGTGATTTAGGGTTTATTTAATTCGTGCTCGTTTTTTTAAATGCTGAATAGCACGTATTTGTGCGATTGCCTCCGCTAGTTCTGCCGTTGCTTTGGCAACGTCAATAGAGGACATTTTCCCAGCCAATGATTTTTCGGCCTGTTCTTTAGCTGCCAATGCGGATGCTTCGTCGATATCGTCTGCGCGCATGACAGTGTCCGCTAATACAGAAACGATATAAGGTTGTACTTCAAGCATACCGCTAGAAACATAAAAAACTTCTTCTTCTTTATTTGACAGTATGGCACGCACATATCCTGGTTTTAAGGTAGTGAGCAATTGCGAGTGACCTGGCGCAATACCTAACTCTCCCATTTCTCCAGTGACAAATACCGTTGCAACTTCACCAGAGAAAATTTGTTTTTCAGCACTCACGATGTCTAATCGAAGCGTAGCTACATTCATAGCGTTTTAGCCTTTTCTACTGCTTCATCAATGGAGCCTACCATATAAAAAGCCTGTTCCGGTAAGTGGTCATATTCGCCATTTAAAATACCCTTGAAGCCACGAATGGTTTCTTTGATCGAGACATACCGGCCAGGTTTTCCAGTGAAAACTTCGGCGACAAAGAATGGTTGAGATAAAAATCGTTGAATTCTACGGGCACGAGAAACAGTTTGTTTATCTTCTTCAGATAATTCATCCATGCCAAGAATCGCAATAATGTCTTTCAATTCTTTATAACGCTGTAAAGTTTTTTGTACACCGCGTGCAACATCATAATGTTCTTGTCCAACGACAAGAGGATCAAGCTGGCGGCTAGTAGAATCTAATGGGTCAATTGCAGGGTAAATACCAAGCTCAGCAATTTGTCGCGACAATACCACTGTTGCGTCTAAATGTGCGAAGGTTGTTGCGGGTGATGGGTCAGTCAAGTCGTCAGCTGGAACGTAAACAGCTTGTACAGAAGTAATCGATCCTGTTTTAGTGGAGGTAATGCGTTCTTGTAAGACGCCCATTTCTTCCGCTAAGGTAGGTTGATAACCTACGGCAGAAGGAATACGGCCAAGTAATGCAGAAACTTCGACACCAGAAAGAGTGTAACGGAAAATATTATCGACGAAGAGCAGCACGTCTTTACCTTCATCACGGAAGCTTTCGGCAATGGTCAAACCAGTCAGACCTACACGTAACCGATTGCCTGGCGGCTCATTCATCTGACCGTACACCAGTGCCACTTTGTCTAGCACCTGTGATTCTTTCATTTCTAAATAAAAGTCATTACCTTCGCGAGTACGCTCGCCCACTCCTGTAAATACGGAATAACCACTATGTTCAATAGCGATGTTACGAATTAGCTCTAGCATGTTAACCGTTTTGCCCACACCGGCACCGCCGAAGAGTCCGACCTTACCACCTTTTGCAAAAGGGCAAACCAAGTCTATTACTTTAATGCCGGTTTCTAATAATTCTTGTGAGGGAGCTTGCTCAGCGAAAGTAGGAGCAGGACGGTGAATCGGTAAGAATTGATCTGTATTGATAGGGCCTTGTTCATCGATAGGGTTTCCTAGGACATTCATGATTCGCCCTAATGTCGGCTTACCGACAGGAACCAAAATGGGTTTACCTGTATTTGCAACGGAAAGGCCGCGACGCAAACCATCCGTTGTTCCCATTGCAATGGTACGGACTACACCGTCACCAAGTTGCTGCTGAACTTCAAGGACGAGATCTTTATCATCTACTCTTAATGCATCATAAATCCTGGGGAGATCATGACGAGAAAATTCAACGTCAACAACAGCACCGATAATTTCAACAATTTTACCTTGATTTACTTGTGTCATTTTCAATTACCTCAATAAAAAACTTTACTCATCTATTACTGACGCACCTGCAACAATTTCTGACAATTCACGAGTAATCGATGCCTGTCGTGCTTTGTTATAGGCTAATTGCAAATTAGAAATCAATTCTGCTGCGTTTTCTGTCGCATTGCGCATAGCAAGCATGCGTGCTGCTTGTTCACAGGCAATATTCTCAATCACGGAACGATAGACTTGAGACTCAATATAACGTGTTAGCAGTTTATCTAGTAATTCAGGCGCATTATCAGGTTCGTAAATATAATCCCAATGATGCTGTAGCTCCGTTTTATCTGATGATGAGAGTGGTAACACTTGCTGAATCACTGGATCTTGCCGCATGGTAGTAACAAATTCGTTTGTGCAGATATACAAGGCATCAATTTTTCTGTCCAGGTAGGCATCGAGCATCACTTTAACAACACCGATCAAATCGGTTACGCTGGGCGCATCGCCTAAATCACGTTTGTGTGCGAGAACGTTTCCACCAATGCGCTTAAAAAACTGCATCGCTTTGTTGCCGATTAAACAAAGATCAACGTCCACTCCATTATCGATTTCTTGTTTAATAGCCTTTATTGTAGCTTTCAAAAGATTGCTATTTAATCCGCCGCACAAACCTCGGTCAGTTGTCACGATAATGTAACCAGCACGTTTGATCTCGCGCTTTTCCATATAAGGATGATGATATTCAGAATTGGCTTTAGCAATATGATGAATGACTTTCAAAATGGCTTTAGCGTAAGGAATGGCTTTGGCCATCCGGTCTTGTGTTTTACGCATTTTACTCGCTGCTACCATCTCCATCGCTTTAGTGATCTTCTGCGTATTCTTAATACTGGAAATCTTTAGGCGTATTTCTTTAGCGATAGCCATGATACTTTCCTCTTAGTCCCATGACTGATTGGCTTTAAATGATTCAAGAATACCACGCAGTGTTTGCGCTATTTCGTCATTGTAATCACCCGTTTTGTTAATACGCTCAACAAAATCACTGTACTTAGCATGTAAATAATGGATTAACTCTTGTTCAAAGATAGCAATGCGATTAACAGGTACATCATCTAAATAACCTTGATCAGCAGCGAATAACACAGTAGACATTTCTGCAACTGACAGCGGCATATATTGTTTTTGCTTCATGATTTCGGTAATACGCTGCCCGCGCTCTAATTGTTTACGGGTTGCTTCATCCAAGTCAGACATAAATTGTGAAAATGCTGCCAATTCGCGATATTGCGCTTGTCCGATACGGATACCACCAGCCATTTTCTTTATAATTTTTGTTTGTGCTGCACCGCCAACGCGTGATACTGATAGTCCCGCATTAATAGCAGGACGAATCCCAGCGTTAAATAAGTCTGTTTCCAAGAAGATTTGGCCGTCTGTGATAGAGATGACATTTGTTGGTACAAAAGCGGAAACGTCTCCTGCTTGCGTTTCAATGATGGGTAAAGCAGTAAGCGATCCTGTTTTACCTTTCACTTTACCATCTGTCATTTTTTCTACATATTCTGCATTGACTCGTGATGCACGCTCCAATAAACGTGAATGCAAATAGAAAATATCGCCAGGATAAGCTTCTCGGCCTGGTGGACGTCGTAATAATAATGAAATTTGACGGTAAGCCCATGCTTGTTTGGTGAGATCATCATAAATGATGAGAGCATCCTCACCTTTGTCACGGAAGTATTCACTCATAGCGCAACCTGCGTAAGGCGCGATATATTGCATTGCTGCAGGATCAGAGGCAGTTGCAACAACAATAATGGTATGCTTGAGTGCATTATGTTCTTCGAGTTTACGTACAACAGCGGCAATCGACGATGCTTTTTGACCAACGGCAACGTAAACGCATACCACACCCGTGTCTCGTTGGTTGATAATAGCATCAATGGCAATGGCTGTTTTACCTGTTTGACGATCGCCAATAATTAACTCGCGCTGACCTCGGCCAATGGGAACCATGGAGTCAATGGCTTTCACCCCTGTTTGCATAGGTTGTGATACAGGTTGGCGTGCAATCACACCAGGTGCGACCTTTTCAATAGGTGACGTTTGATTGGTGTTAATAGGGCCTTTTCCGTCGATAGGATTACCTAAAGCATCCACAACGCGGCCAAGTAAGGCTTCGCCAACTGGAACTTCTAAAATACGTCCCGTGCATTTGGCTGATTGTCCTTCAGATAAGTGATCGCTGCGGCCTAGTACCACTGCGCCAACGGAATCTTGCTCCAGGTTAAGCGCCAAGCCATAAGTGTGCTCAGCAAATTCAATCATTTCACCTTGCATCACATCAGCAAGACCATAAAGGCGGACAACACCATCTTTGACACTAACAATCGTGCCTTCGGTACGCACCTCGGGTTTTAAATCAAAATGTTCAATACGTTGTTTAATCAGTTCACTGATTTCTGTTGGGCTTAGTTGTTTCACTTGCATAATACACCTTTTTAGTCTGTTAGACTCTCGAGTAAACGAGTTAATTTTCCGCGTATAGAGCCATCAATTACTTTATCACCAACGTGAATGATCGCTCCGCCAATGATGGATGGGTCGACTTCACACTCCAATGTGACTTCACGCTGAATTCGTTTTGTCAAAGCGCCGATAAGCTTTTTTTGAAAAGCTTCTTGTGCTTCAATTGCAGTGATTACACGAACTTTACTGATTTTTTCGAGCGCAGCATAATGTGCGTTAAATAAATCGGAAATTTCGGGTAATACATTAAAACGTTTATTCTGTGCGATTAATGACAAAAAATTTTTTCTTTCTTTGTTTAATTGGGCAGCGAGTATTTCATGGAATAAATCAAATAGCTTATCTGAGGGCAGCTCAGGTTTTTCTAGCAGCTTGAGCATAGCTGGCTGGCTTGCAAGAAAGGAAGCGGCATTAAGAAAATCTTTCCACGCGGGCAATTGTTTTTCATCGCGAGCACATTCAAATGCAGCGAGAGCATAAGGTCGTGCAATACTCGATAAATTTGCCATAGTTAATATCCTACTATTAAATCTCTGCAGCTAATTCACTTAATAAATCATGATGAATGGACGGATCAAGGTTGCGCTGAATAATTTTTTCAGCGCCCGTAATAGCAAGCGTGGCTAATTGGGACTTTAATGCTTCTCTTGCTTGCGTTATTTCACGGCTGATCTCTCCTTGTGCTAACTCAACGATTCTCTGACCTTCTGTTTTAGCCTGGCTCTTTGCTTCTTCAACAAGCTGTGCTGAGTGAAGACTGGCTTGCTCAATAATTTGAGTCGCTTGTTGTTTAGCTTCGCGGATAATAGCGAGTGCTTTGTGTTCTGCCATTTCAAGCTCACGTTTGCTTCGTTCAGCAGCTTCTAAACCAGCAGCAATTTTTTTCTCACGCTCATAAAGCGTCTTGGTAATAGGTGGCCACACATATTTCATGGTGAACCATACCAGTATCGCAAATGTGATAAATTGGCCGATTATTGTGGCATTAATATCCATCGTTTTTCCCCGTCGTTAAGCACCGACCGTTGTTTTTGTTGCTTCAACAACAGCGCGTAAAAATGGATTTTCCGCAAAAAACAGCAGCAATCCCATCACGATGGAAATAGCTGCGAATGCGTCAACAAGACCCGCGACGATAAACATACGTACCATTAACATAGGACCTAATTCTGGCTGGCGAGCAACACCTTCTAAGAATTTGCCGCCTAGTAATCCGAAACCAATAGCCGTGCCAAATGCTGCTAAACCAATCAATAATCCAGCCGCTAATACGCTTAACCCTTGTATTTGGCCAATAATACCCGCGATTTCCATGTAACCTCCTAAACTTTATAATTAAAATTAATAAAAATAACTCATTATCATTTCATATCATGACTGTTCTCATGTGCGATGATATTAATGTGCATCATGCGCCATACTGAGATAAATAATGGTTAACATCATGAATAAAAATGCTTGTAACGTAATAATCAAAATATGAAAAATCGCCCATATTGCACCCGGGGGCCATTGTATCCACCACGGCATTACGGCAATCAAGATAAAAATTAATTCTCCAGCAAACATATTGCCAAAAAGTCGAAGTGCCAATGAGAGTGGCTTAACGCATTCTTCAATCAGGCGAAACACAAAATTAATGGGAAATAAATAAGGCCCGAATGGAAAAGTCAGCATTTCTTTTAGCAAGCGGTGTTTTTTTGCTTTTAGATTGTAGAAGATAATCAGAGCAAATACGGTCAATGACATAGCAAACGTGGCATTAGGATCTGCTGTGGGAACACTTTTGAAATGGGAAATACCAAAAACGCTGGCAATGCGAGGCAAAAGATCCACAGGAAGCAAATCCATCGCATTCATAAAAAATATCCAAAGAAATATAGTCAATGCTAAAGAGGGAATGAATGTGCTTTTATGATGAAATATTTCATGTACTGTTTTATCTACGTACTCGATGATTATTTCTGCAAAGTTTTGTAGCCTTCCAGGAATTTCCGCTACTCGTCGCGCTGCAATACTCAATGTGCCAAATACTAAAAGTCCAATGAATATCGAAACAAGCAATGTATCTAGATTAAGTGTCCAGAAACCTCCGCCTTCACCCAACGTAAAAGTCTTCAAGTTGAGCGTTAAATGCTCAAGATGGTGTTGTATATATTGACCAGGACTGACACTGGCTTCTGTCATTTACTCACCCCTATTACGTTTCTTTACAACTGGTTTTTTTCTTTGAAAATATCCAAAAACAAACTACCCAAAATAAAACGATGGCTCCAGCAAATCCGATGAGCACGGATAATAAACTAATTGGCAAGTATTTAACAATCATTAAAAATAGTACGGCACTCAATATCAGCTTTACTATTTCGCCTATAAAAAAAGCGGTGACAAATTGGGTTATTTGCGATGCACCAACATATCGAAACACACGCCAAACAAAGATTAGGTTGGGTAACCCATAAGCCAAGCCACCCATTAGCACAGAAAAACCACTTCTTGTTCCATTTAAAACCAAGCTTAGAACAGCTAACATAACAACACCCATTAGCTGTAATAAAACGATTTGGTAAGCTTCACCTTGTACCATTTTTCTTAGTGTTTGTGTTGCCATGTGCTTTGCTCATTATGGCAAATTTGCGCGAGTATAATGAACTATAGCCTTGGCGGTCAAGCGGCAGTGAGTTGGCGCAGGAATTTATTGAAAGCAGTCACACTCTATTGTTTTTGGGCGACTGCTTTCAATAAATTCCTTTTAAGATGTGATTACGCTGAGTGCTTCATTTAAATCAAACTTTAAATCATCAATATTTTCAATGCCAACGGAGAGACGAATCAAGTTATCTTTAATGCCTAGCGCTTCACGTTGGGCGAGTGGAAGACTGGAATGTGTCATGATTGCGGGGTGTTCAATCAAACTTTCTACACCACCTAAGCTTTCTGCTAAGGCGAATATTTTGCAATGTTCTAACATGTGAATAGTGTCTTCTCTGCTACCTTTTATTTCAGCAGAAATCATTCCGCCAAAATATTTCATTTGTTTTTTCGCCAAAATATGTTGTGGGTGATGAAGCAGACCAGGATAGATAACTGTTGATATTTTAGGGTGATTTGTTAGCCATTGTGCTAGCTCTAGTGCATTTTCACAATGTCGCTCCATACGGACCACCAATGTTTTTAGTCCACGCATGGCAAGAAAACTATCGAAGGGGCTAGCGATAGCGCCGACAGCATTTTGTAGAAATTTAATCTGATCAGCCAATTCGTTATTGTTTCCCACAATGACAACACCACCAATGATATCAGAATGACCATTCAAATATTTGGTAGCAGAATGCACAATGATGTCGAAACCTAATTCTAGCGGACGTTGAATGATAGGTGTTGCAAATGTGTTGTCAACAACAGAAATTAAGTGATGTCGTTTTGCAAGTTTTGCAATTTCATGTAAGTCTATGAGTTTAAGCATAGGGTTAGTGGGTGTTTCTACCCAAATCATGCGTGTTGTAGGTAGAATATGTTTTTCAATATTCTCTGCCTGAGTCATATCAACAAAGGTGGTTTTCAATCCTGCGGAACGGTGACGAACTTGATTGAAGAGACGATAGGTTCCACCATAGACATCATCGCAAACAATGATATGGTCATCAGAGTTGAGTAATTCTAGTGTAGTGGCAATAGCAGCCATACCAGAAGCAAACGCAAATCCTTGACTTCCAGATTCTAAATCCGCAATGCATTGCTCGTAGGCAAACCGAGTTGGGTTTTTAGTGCGTGAATATTCATAGCCTTTATGTTTACCAGGGCTTTCTTGCACGTAAGTTGAGGTGGCATAAATAGGTGTCATGATAGCGCCAGTGGCTGGATCAGGAGATTGCCCTGCATGTATTGCACGTGTTGCAAGATGGAGTTTTTGTTCGGGCATAATACCTTAAACCTCAGTCTTTTCTTCTAGGAAACCATTTGCTCGCATCCAGTTATTATCGACAAATTTCGACATATAATTTCGGATGCCATCGGGTAAAATGACGAGGCATTTCTGTCCTTTCTTCAATCGTTTTGCTGCTTGCAGCGCCGCCCATACGGCCGTGCCAGAAGAACCGCCAACGAGTAAACCTTCTTCACGAATGAGTTGTCTCGCCATAAAAAATGAATCTTTATCATGGACTTTGATATATTCATCAACCAAATTATTATCGAGTACATCAGGAAAAAAATCATAGCCTATTCCTTCCACGAGATAAGGATAGACTTCTGTGCCGCCACCTAGAATCGACCCATAAGGATCAACACCTATAATTTGTATAGGCGGGATTTCTTCTTTTAATCGTTTTGCCACACCCGTGATCGTACCGCCTGTTCCTACACTCATGACGACCATGGCGAGATCTTCTCCCATATCATCCAATATTTCTTGAGCAGTGTATTTGTAATGGGATTCAGGATTGGAAGAGTTAGTGTATTGATTGAGTATGCAAGCATTGGGTAGTTCTTTTTCCAGCCGTTTAGCAAGAGATAAGTGACTGTCTGGATCATCCCATTTTGCTTCAGTTGGCGTACGGTAAATTTTCGCGCCTAATGCTTCGAGCACCACTTCTTTTTCGCGGCTCATTTTTTCCGGCATGGTGATAATGACTTTATATCCTTTCACTGCTCCAGCCAGTGCAAACCCTATGCCTGCATTGCCTGAGGTTGCCTCGATTAATGTATCGCCTGGTTTAATACGACCTTCTTTCTCAGCTTGTTCAACCATTTCTACAGCAATTCTATCTTTTACTGAACCGCCTGGATTTAAGAATTCACATTTTCCATAGAGTTCGCAAGGCAAATCCTTGCTAATGCGATTGATGCGAACGATGGGTGTTTTTCCAACGACTTCCAGGATATTGTCAAATCGCATAGTTTTCTCCTTGGGATAACATTAACTGGGATGGTAAGTGTAAAAGTTTCCGGTAGGATAGGTAGAAACATGACAAACATAAGTATTTGAGTAAGGTGATAAGTGGCCTTCGATGGTGATGTACATTGACCGACCCCTGATGATTCTCCCATTGCTTTCTAGGTTACAAAAATTCTTTATTCTATAGTTTTTATATTTATTATATCGAGATTGATAAGTTTCAATCTGTAACCTGGATGCAGTGATTAAATAATTTCTGCCATAAGTAAAAGCAACCCAGTGGTTCCCTCCTCTTCTAATGTCAAATAGATAGGGAATATTTTGCCCATGATCAATATCACGAATAATGAGTGTCCATGTCGGCTTACCTACAAAAGAGCGAAAACGCGTATTGATTTGTATCACTTGCCCTAACCCATCCAATCGCTCGTCATATTGCGCATAACTCATCGGTGCAATGAAGCACAATATGATAAACGTCCCTATGTGTATACTGACTTTTTTGATTAGCATCGTGAGTTAAAGTCAAAATTGATCTTTTTATTTTAACTCAACTCTTAAATGAATGTTAGGGTCTTCATATATGGATCAGGCATTCACTGTAGGATACAACCCTAAATACCATGGATGACGTGTTTGGAGCTAAAAAACAATAGGGTAACGGTTTTCAGCGAATGTCTGGCTACGGGTACATAGTCTTAATTTTTACTTTTTATGTTTTTTCCATTTAACTTCTTCTACAAATAAATATATTGCCATGATGGAAAATCCAATGAACCATAATAAGGCCCATTCAGCCATGTTAAGATGCAAAAATTCCCATCCTCTTTGCGTACATTCTGCACTACCGGCAAAAACCTTTTCCAACACTTCATTCATAGACAATACATGCATCATGTACTGAATACTAACGCCGCATTCTGTGTTGTTAGCCGAGGGGAAATGCTGTAACCATACTTGTCTGCCAGCAAAGAAAATACCCGCGATGGATACCAACAAACACAATGTGTTAATGATTAATCTAACAAGATGTTTTGAGTGTGTTAACGTGCCGGCTAGAAAAAGAATGCCAAGTAATATAAATGCTATTCTTTGCAGTGTACAAAGCGGGCAAGGCATCATGCCTTCAAAGAGTTGAAAATAAATGCTGGTCAGTAATAATGCGCTGACAGCACCTAAACCTAACAGATAAGTTGATCGAATAGTCATGGTCATGTCCAGTAGACCTTATTTATTTAATTTTTCTGCAAACCAATTTTGAAGGATTAATTGTGCAGCGACACGGTCAACTTGTCCATCTTGAAGTAATTTATATCCTCCTTGAGTAAAGAGTTGTTCGCGGGCATCTTTAGTCGTCAATCGCTCATCGATTTCATAAACAGGCAATTGAAAACGTTCTTTCAGTGAATTCGCAAATTGACGTGCATATTGAGTAATGGGTTGTTCTGTTCCATTCATATTTAGCGGGATACCGATAACTAATGCATCTGGTAGCCATTTGTGGATTAATTTTGTAATGGCTGACCAATTAGGGATGCCTTCTTTTGCTTGGATTGTATCAAGTGGGCGCGCGGTTTGAGTGATGGTCTGTCCAATCGCAACACCGATTCGTTTCATTCCAAAATCAAAACCAATCAGAATTCGAGGGGTTTTATCGGGATTGGTATTCATTTTATGCTCTGTCTCCAGTGAGTTATGCACTCTTAGGTAAATATTCGGTGATAGTGGTCTGAGTGGGTCTGCTCCTTTTATTTTTTATATGAGGGAAATGGACAGGAGTCCACTTTAGCAAAAGCCGGAAGGGAAACGTCTTTTGCGACCGAATATAAAAAATAAAAGGAGCAGACCCACTCAGACCACTATCAAAAATGTTTATCAATGTGCCGAGGCCGCATCCCAATTGTCACCGATGCCAACAGAAACTAATAGCGGCACGCGCAAACTGACTACTTCCATCATATGCTGACGTATATTATTTGCGATTTGATCCGAGTCTTGTTCTGCAGCCTCAAAAACCAATTCATCATGTACTTGCATGATCATTTTTGCTTTGATGTTTTCTTTATTTAACCAATGATCGATGCGGATCATGGCCATTTTGATAATGTCTGCTGCGCTTCCTTGTAGCGGCGCATTAATTGCCGTTCGTTCCGCTGCTTTTTGCCGAGGAATTTGGCTAGCGCTGATATCAGGTAAATAAAGCCGCCGTCCCCAAAGAGTCTCTACAAATCCTTTATCTTTTGCCATGGTTCGAGTGGTGTCCATGTATGTCTTTACATTAGGATAGCGAGCAAAATAACGGTCAATGTAATTTTGTGCTGCTTTGCGATCAATACCGAGTTGGCGCGTTAATCCGAACGCAGACATACCATAAATCAAACCAAAGTTAATTGCTTTTGCATCACGTCGCATTTCTGCTGTTACTTGATCCAGTTTAACACCCCATACTTCAGCAGCAGTCGCTTTATGAACATCAAGGTTTTGTGCAAATGCGTTTAATAAGCCGGGGTCTTGAGAAATATGTGCCATGAGTCGCAGTTCGATTTGTGAATAATCTGCGCTAATCAATTTACATCCATTCGCTGCAACGAATGCTTGACGAATCCGGCGTCCTTCCGGTGTGCGAATAGGAATATTTTGTAGATTAGGTTCAGAGGAGGACAAACGGCCAGTTGCTGTTCCAGCTTGATTATATGAGGTATGTATGCGACCAGTGATAGGGTTAATTTGTTCCACTAAACGATGAGTATAAGTGGACATTAATTTGCTTAATTTACGATATTCAATGATAAGGCGTGGCAGTGCAAAATCTAGCGCCAATTCCTGTAACACATTATCAGCGGTGGAAGCTTGTCCTGTGGGTGTTTTTTGCAAGATGGGTAGTTTCAAATGTTGAAATAATATTTCTTGTAACTGCTTGGGAGAATTGATGTTGAAATCCGTTTCAGCTAGCGTGAATGCTTCTTGCTCTAATTCAAGTAAGCGTTTTTGTAATTCTTTTCCTTGAGCGTCTAATTTTTTAGGGTCAATGAATACGCCATTCCGTTCAATGTGCGCGAGTACAGGAACGAGAGGCATTTCAATGGTTTCAAAAATATGTTTAAGACCAGGCTCATCGACAAGACGTGGCCATAATGTTTGGTGTAATTGTAAGGTGACATCCGCATCTTCTGCAGCATAGATTCCTGCTTTTTGTATATCAACGTGGTTAAAGGTAATTTGCTTGCTGCCCTTTCCCGCAATCTCTTCAAAAGTAATCGTACGCCAGCCCAGGAATTTAAGCGCGAGAGCATCCATGTTATGGCTGCCGCTGGTGCTATCAAGCACGTAGGATTCCATCATGGTATCAAAAGCGATGCCCTGTAGCGCAATATTTTCATTTGCTAACACTTCCATGTCATATTTAATATTTTGACCAATTTTTTTTATGCGTGGATTTTCCAAAATAGGTTTGAGTTTAGCTAAAACAATTTCTTTCAATAATTGTTGAGGAGCACCAGGATAATCATGACCAAATGGTATATAGACTGCTTTCCCAGGAACGATAGCAAAAGATACGCCGACTAATTTTGCTTTCATATAATCAAGGCTAGTGGTTTCAGTATCAAATGCAATGATCTCTGCTTGATTGAGCCGCGTTAACCAAGTTTGAAACTCCGATTCAGAAGTCATTATTTCATAATTTGCATATTTATCAGTATGAACATCCTTTGACTCTTCTAACAAATCGGATAACCAACTTTTAAATTCCATTTCTTTGTAAAGAGAAATCAATGCATTTTTGTCAGGGGTTCTGATTTTTAAATCAGAAAGTTGCATGGGCAACTCAACATCCAGCTTGATAGTCACTAGTGATTTTGTCAAAGGAAGTTGTGTGAGGAACGCACGTAAATTATTTCCGGCTTTGCCCGAAATAGTATCGGCATGCGTGACAATATTGTCCAATGACCCATATTCATTCAGCCATTTTACCGCTGTTTTGGGGCCAACTTGTGGAACACCAGGAATATTATCGGAAGTATCACCTACCAATGTTAGATAATCTACGATGCGTTCTGGTGGCACACCAAATTTTTCTTTTACACCTTCAGGATTTAACCGGGTATTTGTCATTGTATTAATGAGCGTAACATGTTCATTGACTAGCTGTGCAAGATCCTTATCTCCAGTGGATACAATAGAGTCAATGTGTTTGTGCGTGGTATCAGTCACCAGTGTCCCTATCACATCGTCAGCTTCTACTCCTTCAATGGCAATCAGCGGTAATCCTAATGCACGGATAATATCGTGAATAGGTGCGATTTGTTTAACAAGCTCATCTGGCATTTCTTGGCGAGTGGCTTTGTATGCTGGATACAAGTCATCGCGAAATGTTTTACTTTTGGTATCAAATATCACGGCCATGTACTCAGGTTGATAATCTGTAATGAGCCGTTTCAACATATTCACCATGCCATACACAGCGCCAGTAGGAAACCCTTTGGAGTTTGTTAACGCTGGCAAGGCATGAAAAGCCCGATATAAGTATGAGGAGCCATCGACAAGAATGAGCGGGGTTCTTTGCGCAGACATAAGTATTCCTGGTGGATAAGTTGATTGAGGATAATGAAAACAATGTTTAGAAACAAGTAGTTCAAAATGGAGTAGAGAGGATTAGATTTTTTATCATTCACCCACAACAATTATTGTTTAAAGATTAATATATTGTTAATTATCAGTATATATATATTAGGTAAGCTAATAAACAAACTATACTGAGTTTATAAGCCATAAACGAGGAAGAGTGGCATGCAAAGAAAAGAAAAAAAGAAGTACAAGGTTTTTACGGGAAAGCATGGTGAATATACTAGAGTAGGTATGTTTCAACAAGGCGGTGGTTCTGTACCGAAAGTGAGAAGTGAGGCAAAAAGGGTAAGTGGCCGCTCACAAAACGAAACAATCAGCTTTATAGAAAAACAAGAGCTGGGTAAGCGTGGCGATGTTGTAAAAGAAAAGATTTGTTTGGATTTCTACAAGGTGATTGATAGGGATTTAACCCCCTCATGCAGAATAGCGCTACAGCAAACGGAATACATGAGGAATTTGCTTTTGCTTTTTTTTACATCAAGGGGAAATGATAATATTACATCCACAAATCTTGCAGATATGTTTTTGCAAGCAGCCCCAACATATGGAGATGAAGATCCTAGATACGCTACATTTATAGGGAAAGTGGTTAATGGTTATAGGGATTTAGGTGATGAGTTCGTAGCGTACATTGAACAATATCATAGGCCGCCAAATAGCATCAGGTATGGAAATCAAGAATATTTCTTAGATGGGATCATGGAGATTGCTGCTATTTCAAAAATATTAGGAGACCCGGATTGGTTAGGTGGTTCAGGAAGCAATACAGGATATGTTATAGAGGGAGATAGGGCAAAAGCTGTTTTTGTAGATGCAGGGTTGTCACTATCAGACTTTGCCAGGCTTGGGGCTGACTCAAGAAATATTCAAGTTGGTAACTCGATGCCAGCTTCTTCGGATATTTATTTTGATGAATTAACAGAAAGTCAAAAAAAGACTTTCATCGGTACTTTATATAAGTTTATCCATTGTGAAAATTTACCTTGTTTAATTGAATTTTTAGTCAAGAGAGAAGATGCATTTAATTCTCAAAAAGATAAGGATGGCAATCCTATTGTTCTTCTTGATGAGGAAACAGCAAGTACTATAATAAATAAAATTATGCAAAATATTGCTACATTAAGTCAAACTTATCAACGTGATTTGCGAGAATATCAAAAATTATGCAAAGACACTATTATTCCAATTGATGAATTTAATATCAATATTCCATCTGAATCAAATAAACTCTCCATCGATAATAGTTTATGGTGGCCTATGTTAATGATAGGCGTTGGTATAGCTTCTTTGGGCGTTATCTTTGCTTCTCCTTATTTATGGAAAAAGTTGTAACCCTTAAGGGTTCTACCGCAACTTTTTGAAAGCTTGCAAAAATCGTGATGTAATTTTTCTTGGGCGTAACTATGCTGCCAATTTTTATCTTGTAGTTCCTCCTAAATGTGTCACCTATGTCTTGTCCCTATAATGATTAAGGGTTGAACAATCAACACCCGAAGAAGGAATACAGCTTAGAAAAATACTCTCTCTTCAATGCAGAGGTATTTTTCTGTTACGATATGATGTTAACAACAAGGAGGTTTCTTATGGTTCGTCTTATTGCAATTCTTTTTGGTATTGGTTTTATTTTTGCGGGTGTGGCTGGTTTTATTCCCATGACAACGCCAGGCGGGTATTTATTTGGCTTATTTCAAGTTGATACCATGCATAACATAGTGCACCTTGTTAGTGGTGTGTTGGCAATTATGGCAGCAACTACTTTAAAGTTGACTAAACTTTATTTTCTTATTTTTGGCATTGTTTATGCTATTGTAGCCATCGTGGGTTTTGCGCGTAATGGTGATTTATTTATCATGCAAGTGAATATGGCTGATAATTTTTTACACTTGGGTATTGGTATTGTTGCTATTTACTTAAGTTATTACGCGAGTAAACAGCAAACATCATGAGAATGTTTAGAGTTACCACTCTGAATGCCACTGTTGCGCCTTGTTTTGCATGCTTAGATAGTGTAGTTATTCGTGTCCAATAATATAGTTAGCATTTCATATCAATGTAACGGAGAATAGCATTAGTGAGTGTGTCACTTTGGGAAGAATGTTTGAATTCTCTAGAAAGCGAGTTCCCCTCGCAGCAATTCAATACATGGATCAGGCCTTTACAAGCTGAGCATACCAATGGAAAGTTAATACTTTTTGCACCGAATCGTTTTGTATTAGATTGGATTGTGGAGCGATTTTTAACCCGTATAAACGAACTTGTTACTCAATTTAGCGAAAATTCACCGCCATCCGTGTCGCTCGAGATCGGCAGTAAACGCAGTGAACTACAAAAACAGCCAGAATCGCAGCCGAATAATGTATTCCCTCAATCGTTGGCACCAGTAAACACTAAAACGGCGTTTGCTTATACTGATAATAAAATGTATCAAAGCAATCTTAATCCTAATTTTACCTTTGATAATTTTGTGGAAGGTAAATCCAACCAATTAGCGAAAGCAGCTTCTTTGCAAGTTGCCAGTAACCCTGCGGTGGCTTATAACCCACTCTTCCTTTATGGTGGCGTTGGTTTAGGTAAAACCCATTTGATGCATGCGATTGGTAACCAAATCATACGTGATAATCCAAAAGCTAGAGTATTATATCTTCATTCTGAGCGTTTTGTTGCTGATATGGTCAAGGCGCTGCAAACGAATTCCATGAATGAGTTTAAGCGGTATTATCGTAATGTTGATGCTTTGCTTATTGATGATATTCAATTTTTTGCAGGTAAAGATCGTACCCAAGAAGAATTCTTTCATACTTTTAATGCGTTATTAGAAAGTCAGCAGCAAGTTATTTTGACTTGTGACCGATATCCTAAAGAAATCAATGGCGTTGAAGAACGCTTAAAGTCGCGGTTTGGTTGGGGATTAACAGTGGCAGTGGAACCGCCAGAGTTAGAAACCCGTGTGGCGATATTAATGAGTAAAGCTGAGCAGACAAATATTAACTTACCTTACGAGGTTGCATTTTTTGTTGCTAAGCGTATACGTTCCAATGTCCGTGAACTTGAAGGTGCATTGAAGCGTATTATTGCAAATGCGCATTTTACAGGTAAGGCAATTACGCTGGAGTTTGTTAAAGAAGCGTTACGTGATTTATTAGCATTACAAGACAAACTCGTGACTGTTGAAAACATACAACGTACCGTAGCTGAATATTATAAAATTAAAGTGGCAGATTTGTTATCTAAGCGTCGTAACCGTTCTGTTGCGAGGCCACGGCAAATTGCCATGGCCTTGGCTAAAGAGTTAACTAATCATAGTTTACCTGAGATAGGTGATGCCTTTGGCGGTAGAGATCACACCACTGTATTGCATGCTTGCCGCATGATTACCGAATTAAGGCAATCTGATGCTGACATTGAAGAAGATTATACAAATTTATTAAGAATATTAACGACTTAATCATCCTCGAGAGGTTTTTATGGATATTATTGTACAGCGCGAAGCGCTTCTGAAACCGTTGCAAGCAGTGAGCGGGGTTGTTGAAAAAAAGCAGACTCTTCCTATTCTTTCTAATGTACTGCTGACGATTAAAGATAACGAATTACTCTTAACAGGCACTGATTTAGAAATTGAATTGGTTGGTTTTGTTCGCGTTGAATCGCAGTGCATGCAAGGTATAACAACGGTTTCAGCTAGAAAGCTGTTTGATATTTGCCGGACTTTGCCAGAAGGCAGTACCTTGCGCTTAACATTAGAAAAAAATTATTTAGTTGTCCGTGCTGGAGACAGTTGTTTTATGTTAAATACACTGCCGGCACAAGATTTTCCTAATTTAGAAGAGAGTGAATACCCTACTCAGTTTACTATTAAGCAAAGTCATCTTAAAAACATCCTGACTAAGACTTATTTTGCAATGGGTCAGCAAGATGTACGTCATTACCTCAATGGTACATTTCTTGATATAGGCCAAAAAGCGATTAAATGTATAGCGGCAGATGGACATCGTCTGGCATTAACAACTCTCTATGATGAAAGCATAGGTAATGTTGAAGCGCGGGTGATTTTACCCAGAAAGAGCGTACTAGAGCTAATTCGATTGTTAAGTGACAATGATAATGATGTAACAGTATATCTTGGCGGTAGTCGGTTTCGGATTGCCACATCTGATTATACATTCACCACAAAATTGATTAATGCGCAATATCCAGACTATAACAGATTGATACCTAAAGGCACGATCACTGCAATTGGAGAGCGTGAGCCGATAAAACAAGCGTTGACTCGAGCATCTATTCTTTCTAATGAAAAATTTCGTGGTGTTCGTTTTCAGCTTGAGCCGAGTAAGCTACGCATTACTGCGAACAATTCGGATCAAGAACAAGCGGAAGAGGATGTGATACTGGATTATGAAGGAAATAATATGGAAATTGGTTTTAATGTAGCATATTTGCTGGATGTTGTTTCAGCCATTACGGCTAAAATGATCCGCTGTGTTTTTACTAGCCCTAATGATGGCGTAGTGATTCAGTCAGCTGAGGATGACCATAGTATCTACGTTGTTATGCCAATGCGGTTGTAAGGTGCGAGATTCTGCTGGATCATGATTTCTTATCTAGGCCCTGTTTGTGCGTACAAGTATCTTTACTATGCTCGTTTCGCAGTGAAAATTGTGTATCAATTGGCTCTAAGCAGTAACCTATGACGATTACCTCATTACACATCACCAATTTTCGCAATCTGGCTGAAGTAGCGCTCGTTACTTGTCACAATGGGTTAAATATCATAAGTGGTAACAATGGTAGTGGTAAAACTAGCTTGCTGGAGGCTATTTATTACCTTGGTTTAGGGCGATCATTTCGTACCTCTGCAGCGTCACGCTTGATCCGGCAAACGGCAGATAAATTTTCTATGTTTTCTCAATTAATTAATGATGCTCAACGAGATATCTCTATTGGCGTTGAGCGAGAGATTACCGGTACAACAAAATTACGTGTAGCTGAGAAAGATGCTTCTAGTGTCGCTGAGTTAGCTTATTATTTACCTATTCGATTAATCAATTCTCAATCACATAATCTATTCGAATCAGGGCCAGCTTTTCGCAGAAAATATTTAGATTGGGGATTATTTTACCAATCTGAAGCGTTTTTATTTCATTGGCGTCAATATGAGCGTGTGCTGAAGCAGAGAAACGTATTATTACGCAATAGATGCTCAAAAAGAGAGTTAGATGCCTGGACGGACGAGTTGCTGAAGTATGGCGTGACGTTAGATATGTTGCGCAGAGAGTATGTGGAAGAACTTGCTCCACTTATTATAGAAATAACTCAAGAATTGTTGGCTATTCCTCATTTAAAATACCATTATCAATCAGGTTGGGGGGATGGCATAGATTATGCATCTGTACTTGCCGACTCATATCATGAGGAAGTGCGGTCGGGACACACGCTATTTGGGCCTCACCGCGCTGATCTTGAAATTAGCATGGATGGGATTCCTGTGAAGCATTTTTTATCAAGGGGACAGCAAAAATTACTTATTTGTGCTATGATAACAGCCCAAGGTAACCTGTTAACTAGACAAGCAAAAAAGGGGTTAATCTACCTTGTTGATGACTTACCCGCTGAATTGGACTTAGCTAGTAGACAGAAGCTGATTTCAATGTTGTCTCGGCAGCAGCAAGCACAAATTTTCATTACGGCGATAGAAAGCAAGATGATTTGTGAATTGTTAGGCGAACCCGCTGAAGTCCCTATCAAAGTGTTTCACGTGGAACATGGTAGGGTGGCTGAAGGGAAAGAGTTTCCGTGCTTTTTGGCGAAAACTTCTAGCGGTATATAAGCAATTAAAGCTTTTCCGTCTTTTGAGGGGATTCTCAAAGGGTTAGCGAATGGCTATAGATGGCTAATAATCTTCTTAGGAGTGATATAGTGAGTATGAATACAGCTGAAGGCTATGATTCATCTAAAATTAAGGTCCTTAAGGGTCTAGATGCCGTACGTAAGCGGCCAGGGATGTATATTGGCGATACAGAGGATGGGACTGGTTTACATCACATGGTTTTCGAATTGGTGGATAATTCCATAGATGAAGCATTAGCTGGGTTCTGCGATACTATTTGGGTTACTATTCATATAGATGAATCGATCTCCGTCAAAGATAACGGTCGAGGTATTCCTGTTGATATTCATCCAGATGAAGGGCGTTCAGCAGCGGAAGTGATTATGACAGTGCTTCACTCTGGAGGAAAATTTGATAATGATTCTTACAAAATATCGGGTGGATTACATGGTGTAGGTGTTTCCGTAGTCAATGCATTATCTGAAGAATTGCATTTAGTCATTAGAATGAACGGTAAAGTTTATGAACAATACTATCATATGGGTGTTCCTGCTGCGCCTTTAGCAGAAGTAGGCGATGCAATAGAAAGAGGAACAGAGATTAGGTTTAAACCAAGCGCAGAAATATTCAAAAATATACAATTTAATTATGATATTTTAGCAAAACGTTTACGTGAGTTAGCTTTTCTTAATACCTCAATTCGAATATTTTTAACTGATGAACGCAATGGTAAAGTAGACGCCTTTGAGTACCATGGAGGATTAAAGGGATTTGTAGAGGATTTAAACCGCAATAAGACGCCAGTTCATCAGAAAATATTTTATTTTACGGCAGAAAAAGAAAAGGTGATGGTTGAGGTTGCGTTACAGTGGAATGATACTTATCAAGAAAAGCTCTTTTGTTATACAAACAATATCCCACAGCGTGATGGAGGAACACATGTCGCTGGTTTTCGCAGTGCATTGACTCGTGTATTAAACAATTATATCGAAAAAGAAGGGTATGCAAAAAAAGAGAAAGTGGCAACGTCGGGAGATGACTTACGTGAAGGATTGACAGCGGTGTTATCAGTAAAAATGCCGGATCCAAAATTTTCTTCACAAACCAAAGATAAATTGGTTTCTTCTGAAATTAAATCTATCGTTGAGTCGTTAATGAATGAAAAATTTCAGGATTATTTAATGGAAAACCCGCAGGATGCAAAAAGTATTGTTTCCAAAGTGATTGAAGCAGCTAGGGCAAGGGAGGCAGCGCGGAAAGCGAGAGAGTTAACTAGACGTAAAAGTGCTCTGGATGTCGCTGGATTACCTGGAAAATTGGCTGATTGTCAGGAAGAAGATCCAGGTAAATCAGAGTTATTTATTGTTGAGGGGGATTCAGCAGGCGGTTCTGCCAAGCAAGCAAGGGATCGTAAATCGCAAGCGGTACTGCCATTAAAAGGTAAAATTCTTAACGTTGAGAAAGCGCGTTTTGACAAGATGCTTTCTTCAGCTGAGGTGGCTACACTAATCACTGCATTAGGATGTGGGATAGGGCCAGAAGAATATGCGCCTGATAAGACACGCTATCACAGCATCATTATTATGACCGATGCTGATGTGGATGGATCCCATATTCGCACCTTATTATTGACCTTTTTTTATCGACAAATGCCAGAGTTGATCGAAAGAGGATATATCTACATTGCTCAACCTCCTTTATTTAAAGTAAAAAAGAATAAACAAGAACGTTATGTCAAAGATGAAAAAGCATTAGATGACTTATTGTTTCAGACTGCACTGGATGGGACTTCTTTGCATTTTGGTGATGGTACCAGTTTGATGGGGCCATCGTTGGAGCTGCTTGTTAATGAGTACCACATGATGTTGCAGATTAGCAATCGCATTGGGAAACGTTATCCTAAGGAGCTTATAGAAGCGCTAATGTATACAGCCGTGGTTGATGAGAATCTATTGGTACAGCGTGAAGAAATGGAAAAGTTATTTAAACGTATCCAAGATAAATTAAATGCAGAAACAACCGTATCTGCGTTTTATGAAATTGAGTTAATTGAAGATACGGAACGGCATTGGTGGTTGCCTCAAATCAACATTACTAGCCATGGGGTTTCTAATAGTTGTTTGATAAATAAAGATTTATTTCTATCTCTTGATTATCGTAAGCTAACTGATTTTGGCAGCAAACTGAATCAGTTAATCAAACCTGGTGCATACGTGCAGCGTGATGATAAAAAAGAGTTTGTAGCGAATTTTGCTCAAGCGGTGAATTGGTTGATTGCAGAAGCGAAAAAAGGCCAAACAATACAACGATACAAAGGGTTAGGAGAAATGAATCCGGATCAATTATGGGATACAACGATGAATCCGGAAGAACGAGTATTGCTACAAGTCAAAGTAGAAGATGCTGTTGCTGCCGATCAAATATTCACAACATTAATGGGTGATGAGGTTGAACCTCGGCGGCAATTCATTGAAACAAACGCATTAGAAGTGGTTAACTTGGACATTTAATCTTAAAGTGCTATTTAGCATTTGCTGATCATTTTCATTCCACTACTATAATGAGGAGCTTTCATAAAGACGCATAACTGGTGGAGGAAAGCCGCCTTTTCTTTCTCCTTTTGTCCGTAAAGAATATGTCACTTCAGGCGGACTTCAAGTTGCAATCTGTCTAAACTGTATATAGAATAGCCAAAATTTAATTAAATATAATAATTACTTACACATAACGAGGATATATCAATGAAAGGTCGTTTTACAAAAAAGTATCGCGAATTGGAAGAGAGCAAGCAGCTTTCTCAATCTGCAAAAGAGCACAGTCTTTTCCCACCATCGAAGGAAGATGATCAAAACTTTAAAAAAGCGTTAAAGTATGTGGCATATGGCAAATTAGAAAAGGCAAAAGCACTTCTCAAGAATAATCCTCAATTAGCGTTGCAATCAGGTAATGTTGTGACACGTGCTGGCTTGACTGTTAAGAACACGACACTGTTAGGATGTGCGGTAGGAGCAGGTGATCCTGAAATGATAGCCATGATTATGCCTTATTTTTCTCAAGCCAAAGGCGATGAAGACAAGAAGGAAACGCAGCTTGAAGAATGCAGATTGAGTATTGAAAACATGCTAGAGCAAGAACCTTATGATTTAACCGAGTTGTTCGAAACCATTAAAGAAAGTTCTGAAGAAGATGTGACAGAAGCGTTGAATAAAAATTTTTCTCATAAAAGTAATCTTAGCACAGCGCTAGCCAATTTTAGAAAAGCTGTCAAACCTCCTCGTTCAGTGAGTGGAGCCAACTTGCATTACAATTATCAAACGCTGATTCATGCTTTGCGTTTGTTCTATCGTGAATGGGAGAATTTAAAAAGTCGAGAGTATAATGATGCGTGTGATTTAATTTTTCGGCAAGTGATTGGTTATTTGCAAAGAGGTTTGCCTGCCGTGGATCGATTTTTCGTTGCAGGGAATGGCTGTCTCTCTTCAAAAGGCAAAATAATATTAGCGTGCCGCAGCCTTGAATATAGATATGAAGCGGGGAGTGTCTTCCCTGATACGATCATGAATGACTCGGATCATAAGGGAATTGGATTTGATTGTGCTGTATATGAGGTGGGTGTGCCGTCAGGGCTCGCGGTGCGTGGAAAGGAAGTTAGTAAGTTTGAACAATTTGTGCAGGAAAAATTTGAAAAACTTAAAAAACTGGCGTTATCGCTACAGCAACGTTCTTCTGACAAATGTGTTATTTCTTAAGTATAGTCAGTAGAGACTGCGGTCGGTAGCATAGACATATGCTGCTGGCTGTGTAACTGTGACATTACTGAATCCCGGGTAATTGTTATCTCATTTTGTCAACTGACCTAATATCAATGAGTTACGAGGCTGCCTAGCAGCAGCCTCAATAGGTTGTCCCTAAACCATCACAAAAACTCTTACCATTGCTAAATTGTTTGAAGTTGTTACTCTCCCATATAAATAATCCTTAAAAATTATCTTTTCTATCGTATGCTTATCTGTTTGCAAGAGATTTGTCATTTAACCCGTTGCCTCAAAAACATCTATAATAAAAGGTAGGTTGTTTTATATGCCTTATCAATTACATATATTAAACTTATCAATAAGGGTTTAATTGACACGAGGTCGGCATGGCAGAAGTTATGTTACCACCAAAAGATGAGCAGCAGAGTCAAAACACATTGTCTTTATTACGGGAACAATATGCCACAGCGACTAAAACAAAAATTGTTTCAAGTCCGGCTGATATAGATTCAAAAGATAAAATCTTGGAAGAAATGTTCCTATGGTGTAAGGAGCAGTCGAACATCGTTGTTTTGAAAAGTGGAGCGATCTTATCGGCTGATCCTACTTCGCGTACAGTACAAAATTGTAAATCATTATTACTGAGTAAAGGTATACACCCAGGCCAAGTATATGCTGCGACTGAATCTTTAATTAGTTTGCTGTTAGCCAGTGGCGAAGAAGAAGGAGACTTGAAGAAGCATAAAGGTGAAACGAGCGTTTTGTTTAGTGACCAACAACGACATCTTCGTGAATTAGTGTTTGAAGCGGTTAGGCAAAATGTTAGTGATATCCATATTCAAGTTAGACAAACCTACACTAAAATTCGTATGCGTCAACATGGCGAGTTGCGTGTCTATGCTGAGTGGTCTGAAAAACTAGGACGTGAAATTGCTTCTGTTGCATTCAATAAAGAAACTGACCATGCAACATCACACTTTAATCCTCTTGTTCCTCAAGATGCTTCTATGCCGCTAAAAATGCAAGGCAAAGATATCCGTTTACGTCTAGCAAGCGTGCCGGCGCATGGCGGATTTGATATGGTCATGCGTATTCTTGCGACAGGTGAAGAACGCACTCAGCCGCTGGATGCATTGGGGTATACGCAAAAACAAATCGATATTATTAAAATGGCAATGAAACTGCCGTTTGGAGCCATTATTGTTGCGGGGCCTACTGGGTCAGGTAAAACGACGACGTTAGCAAGTTGTATGGAGATGGTGGAGTCAACACAAAAACTATATTCCATTGAAGATCCAGTGGAGAAAGTAGTGGAGGAAGCAACACAAGTTCCGGTCAATACCGAAAAAGAAGACCGTAGTTTTGCGAGTATGGGGCGTGCTGCGTTACGTATGGATCCGGACGTTATCATTTTGGGAGAAATGCGTGATGAAGATACCGCTCACGTGATGGTGAGAGCATCTATTACCGGCCACTTAGTCTTAACAACGCTGCATACGAACAGAGCGACAGCTATCGTGACACGTCTTGTTGATATGGGTATTTCTCCGGTATTGTTAAGTGATAGTAGTGTGTTGCGCTGCTTAATGTGCCAACGTTTAATCGCAAAAGTTTGTGATGGTTGCGCTATCCCTCTCCGCACTTCAGAAAGACATCAACCATTTATTCCTGATTGGGAAGCCGTGTTAGGTAAAGAGATTCTTGATAGAGCAAAAGCACGTGGAAATGGATGCGTTAAGTGTAATCGATCAGGAGTGGGTGGGCGTGTTGTTGTTGCAGAAGTGATTTGGGTGGATGAAGATGGGAGACAATTCATTCAAAAGTGCGATACTCTAAACTGGGAAAAATATTTAAAAGAGAATGGATGGATGGATTTCCGTGATCGGGCAATTGACTTAATACAATCAGGACTCTGTGATCCTTTTGATGCAGAAAAAGTAGTGGGGCCTATTAATCCAGCTACTCAATCAAGGACATTTAAATATATATAGAGATGGCCAACATGGACTTTACGATAAATACAGTGCTTTTATTTTTAGAAAAAATATCTAAAGGATTTAAACGTTGGCAGTTTGGTAATAAACAGCAACTTGCTTTTCTTGAAGATTTATATCTCTTAATTAATGATGGTATTCCTGCCAATCGTGCTATTGATATGATGAGTCAAATCACCACAGGATTAACGCGTGAAGTTGCACTTTCTCTTTCTCAAAAAATTGCAGAAGGTCAACCCTTAGCTGAGGGTATGAAAGAGTGGTTCTCAATGAATGTGGTTGAAATTGTACGTGTTGGTGAATCAGGCGGTGCATTAGCACAGACAATGAAATCAGCTATCAATATGCTATCCCAGCAAGGCGTGGCAATTGGTGCATTTATTGCTGCAGTGTCATATCCATTATTGGTGATTATTATTGCTTGCGTTGTGATTATTTATTTAAATAATTCTGTATTTGTTCAATTTAAGATGATAAAACCAATGGATCAATGGCCCGAAGCTGGTCAGCGACTCGTTGCTTTTGCGAGCATTATCAAAAACTGGTGGTGGGTTTCTATCATAATAGTGGTTGCCACAACAGTTATTTTTAAACAATTAATGTCAAATTATGTTGGCGAACTGCGGCCTTCATTAGATCAAGTACCTCCATTCTCTTTTTATCGTAAGCTGACGGCAGCAAGATTGTTAGAAACACTAGGGCTATTAGTTGCAAATGGTGTGGTATTTAAATCAGCCATTAAAGTGATGCAATATCAAGCTAATCCTTATCTACTTTCACATTTATCGAAAATGGAACATTTATTAAGTATGGGTAAAACAAATATCGCGGATGTGCTTGATACAGGGTTAGTGAACGATAGTGATTTAATGCGGTTACGAGTCATGGCGGAAGTGAAAGGATTTGAACATGGATTGATTCGCATGGGCATACGTGGTACGGAGCAAGCGACTCAAACGTTAAAATTTATTGCACGTATTGTCGGAGGAGTGTTTTTGCTTATAGGCGGTGTGATGATTATTATGATTGTTCAAGGTATTTATGCAACAGGGATGTCATTGGGGGCGTAAAAAAGATCAGAGGGTTACTGTGATTTCAATAAAAAAGCGTCACGAAGGTATAACTTTAGTAGAGGCGATGCTGGTTCTTGTGATTGGTGCAACCATTATTTATATGGGTATGCAGCAATACTTCTCCTATCGTCGTGATGCAGATGTGATGCAAGTGATTGCGAATGTTAATACCCTATTTCAATCGATGACAGGATTTTATAAACAAGAATGTTATGGCACGGAACCGGGAGGAACATTAATACCTGGAAAATTGAATCCTACTAATCCCACTCCTCCAGCTGCAATGTTCCCTATTAATATCGTCACTGATTTGAGAGAGGCAGGATATTTAACAACAAGCATACCTTTAAGTTCTTTGGTTAATCCAACAGGGGCAGGTACACAAGGATATATTACTCAGTTTAATCGTAATACCACCGTGTTAAATAGACAAACCTGCATGGAAGGAACGGATGCAGTGAAAGGCCCGCATGATCCAAATTGTACGCGCGCAGAAAATGTGGGTGAAGTAGTGGTATGGACATCTCAAGTAGCTGTCCGATTAAACCATCCAGCACAGCGGCAACAATATTTGAATTTGTTGGCGGGTGATTGTTTATCTTCGGCTGTGGGAAATATGGTGACCTCATGCAGCATGGGTGGTAATCCAGCAGGAGAATATGTTGTGTGGGAACGTTTGCCTTCTAATGCGAGTGTTGATGCTATGTCATCCTATTGGCCAACAATGCCGTCTGTGAGCCAGTTCAAGCAGATGTATACGACATATTCAATACTTAATTTAACAAATGAATCACAAAGACCACATCAATACTATTATTGCGGGAACTAAAGGTGAACAGAATGGCCATGCGAAGCAAATTTAAAGGGTTTACTCTGATAGAAATGCTATTAGTGCTAGTCATTATTAGTCTTATTATTTATGCGAGCATTGGTTATATACAACAGCGCACATTGCGGATGCAGTATGATAGAACCAGCACGCAAATGCAGCAGATTTTAAATGCAGGGTTGTCGTTTTACATTTTTAATGGCAGATGGCCTGACAATCTTGATGAGTTAAGTGGAATACCAAGTGGGCCGGTTTATATTCCCAGCGGATTAAGAAATCCTTGGGGTAATAATTATGAAATTGCGTCTACCGCACAGATTTTATATGTTTACTCAAGAATTAACTTTGTGACGGCAAGAGGCGCTTATGCTGCTACCAATGTGATTGCGGGCATGCTTCCTCTTGCTTATACCTCTAATGACGTTGGCGGTTCTCCACCTAATGCAGGTTCTCCTTGTACAGTAACCGACACCCGTTGTTCTATTGTGTCAGGAGTGAATATTCCCGGATACAATTTGAGTAACGCGCCGGCTGTTAATTTTGCTGGTATTTATCATCATGGCGGCTGTGTTCCAGTTCCCGAATGTCCTGTTGATCCAAGAACAGGTAATACGATGACACCACAAATTATGGTGGCTCCAGTGCAGGTAGCGGGTACGAGTGATGGTGGCGCTCCAACTACAACTCCTACTGTTTATCCGATATCGAGTTTTGGTGCTTATGCAACTGGGCCGGGAGGGGTGAGTGCACAGCCGGCGCAATGTTCATCTGGTGGTACGTTGACTTGCGCTATTGATGCAGATAAAAGGTATTGGCGTGTATGTATCAGTGTGGTGACTGGTAAGGGTGAAATTACTTCAACTGCCCCAGGTTGGGGGGAAAACCAAACACTGCTTGCTATTACTCGCTGTTCTATAGCTAACGAACCTGCCGGGTCTCCTTTTAATGTTTATAGCGACTAGTAGATTGTCCTTATAAGTTTGACTCATACTGAGGTTGGTTGTCGTAGGCCAACTCTTTTCGCGCGCACTTGTGAGTACAAAATGAGTTGATCTATGATACGGTCCAGAGGCTTTGCAGCCATGAGTCAAACTTAGTTGCTGATGATAAAATGCAAAAACTCTTACACATTTTTTTTAAATCTCTTATACTGAATAACTAAAACTGTTCAAGATATCTTGGGCGTAGGACCATGGAGATAATGGATGAGATGCGAGATCATGAAAATACATGGGTTACTAGTTAGTTTACTCTTGTTACTTGTTTCGCAATATGCTGCCGCTGGGTGGGAAGTCGCAAGGCCAGAATCAGCCATTCCACGCGAACCATTTTTTCAAGCAGGAACACAACAAAATAAAGCATTTCTACCTACTGCATATGGTAGTGCTTCGTTTCCCAATCAATATGCTGATTTAGGTCAGCCTGCAGCAGTTTACGCTGTTAGTATTAGCGGCTCATTAAAAGAAAATCTTGAGCGTATTATGGGTAGGTACCATTGGAAAGTAATTTGGAAGGCTCCCTATGATTTCAACTTTGATGGCAGGGTAACAGGTTCTAGTTTACCGAATGTGGTTGAAAAACTATTGCAACCATTTCCCTTGCAAGCTGTAATGTATATGTCTAACCGCACATTAGCTGTAGTGCCAAGATCAAGGTATAAAACATAGGAAGATCAATCATGATCATGTTAAAGAAATGGATTGTCTTGTTTCTCGCTACAGCTTTTACACTAGCTGCCTGTCATTCGCCTGTTTATAATCAGACGGAGGGAAATATTGCAGATGTAAAAATTAAATCTGCTGATGTACGAAAAAAAGCGGATAATAAGGTGAAGCCAACACCACCTTTGCTAGTCAAGCAAGGATTATATGTTGATACAACACCTATTAGCATTAAAAGGCGTCCAGGATGGCTTAGCAACCACATTGTTATTCGTGGTGATAAACTGCCGTTTTCTTATTACAGTCAGTTAATCGCGGCCGGTGCCAATAAAAATGTTTTAACAAAATATCAAGTAGGTTTGGATCCCGCTTCTACCGTTAGCATTAATTATTCTGGCACTATAAGTGGCGCACTTGATTTATTAGCAGCGAAATCCGGCTATGTTTATAGTGTGACAAATAGCGCGGTATATTGGCAGGCATTTATTACAAGAACCTTTGATGTTGCATTTATGCCTGGTGATTCTGATTATCTTGTCGGTAAAAAAAGCGGCGCTGGGGCTGGAGCGAGTACTTCGCAGCAAGGTTCAACAGCTCAAGTATCCAATTATACCACTAGCGATACATCGGATTCCGAGTATAGTAATTTAAGTGGAAAAATTTCTATTTGGAAAGATATAAAGGAAACAGTTTCTCAGATGCTTTCTCCTGATGGAAAACTGACTGTTTCTCAATCCTCAACAGCAATCACGGTGCGTGATAGACCTACCAATGTTCAATTAGTTGGGCAGTACATTTATAACTTGAATAGTAATCTCTCTAAGCAAGTATTAGTTAAGGTGCAAGTATTAGAAGTCAATTTATCTAATGCCTATAATTATGGTATTGATTGGTCCATCATTACCAATGCATTTCATAATTCATCCTTCCAGATTAATGCAGACTATGGAACGCCAGTAGCCATTACAGCATTAGGTGCAACTGGAGGTACGCTAGGTACACCGAGTTTTGGTACGATCAGAGCAAATGATAAGATTCCTTCTTATCAGATTCTTTTAAAAGCGCTCAATCAACAAGGCAAAGCATCCGTGGTGTCAGAACCTAGAGTGCTTTGCTTAAATAATCAAGTTGGCGTGGTCAGGATTGTAAAATCTGAAGGTTATGTTGCGAGTATTCAAAATACAGCACAGCCTGGTACAGCATCTGACACTAATACGGTAACCTCGCAAGTTACACCAGGTATGCTTATTACAGGATTAACACTTTATATTCTTCCTAAAATTTTAAATGACCGTGTTTACTTATCAGTCAATGCGGATTTGTCCACTAACAATGGGTTCGGGCGATTTGGGCCTACTAATAGTGAAATACAATTACCTAATGTGACTGAGAAGCACTTTAACCAGCGTAGTATGATTAAGTCTGGAGATACGTTGATATTGTCTGGATTTAAACAGTTGGCCAACACGACAGGCGCTGCTCAATTCCTTACTTCACAAGCTTTAGGTGGTAAGGCGGCGCAGCAAGTAAATTCAGAAACAGTGGTATTAATTACTCCCATCATTTTAAATGGGACAGCCTGATGCCATATATTACTCGAGAAGATGGAGAGCATTTTGTTATACCGTCTTATCGGGATGTGTTGACGGTTAAACAAAAAAGTCAATTAAAGAAAGAAGTTCTTTTATTGAGTCATAGTTATGGTGAATTTGTCACGCTACAAAAAAAAGGTATCTCGCAGTACGAGGTTGCATTTTCACCGGATACAGGATATTTGCTTGGAGAATCAGTCTGGCATCATTTTAAAAAACCATTAGACATGATTTATTGTGAGGCTATTCCCAATACGTCCGAGGCAATTCTTGTTATTGTAAAATCAGGAAGTGTTTATTTGGATGGTAGCTTTTCACAAGACAGCATACCTGAAGAACTTATCATTTTTTTAACGCAGCAAAATAATTTTGAGATTTATATTCATGGCGACGTGCCTATTAGTCAGGAGCCAGAAGCAGGTAAATTTAGCTTTGAGCCTGCTTCCGTTAAATCTTTTGCCGTTCTTGATCAGCCTATCTTTCCCACACTGTCTTTATGGAAAATTTATCAGCTTCAGTTAGTTGATGCTGTGTTAAAAGAACAAGGCATCGGCACGCTTCCTGTGAAGCCGTTTCTGGCATTAGCAGTAATGCTTGGGATTATCTGGATGGGGTATTCTTATTTGACATCCCCTAAACAAGTTGTAGTTGAAAAAAAGCAAGAAGTAAATCCATATCAACAATATATGAATCTTCTTCGTTCGCCTGCACCTGATCAAGAAGTATTTACTTTTGTTGATAAATTAGAAACCTTGGCTCAGATACCAGGTTGGAAAGTGAGTGATGTTAAATATATTCATAATAATATTAATGCGACAGCGCTTTCATCGGGAGCTAGAATTGAAGATTTATACGCATGGGCGAATGATAATAAAATTAATGTTCTGATCAGAAAAACGGGCATTTTCCTGTCTCAACCTATTGATTTGCCAAATCGACCTTTTCCTAAAAACATATATTCTACGACGAAAATTATTGCAACCATAGTAGATAGATTAGCGACGGTTTATCCTGGGAACAATGTAGAGTTAGGCGATTTTATGAAGAAAGGCGTATATACCAGTGTAATAATAAAAATTAAATTTCAAAAAATATCGCCTTTAGTGCTAACGTTAATTGGTAAACAGCTAACTGATTTACCGCTAGTATTACATGATATTACTGCCACTGTAGAGATCGATAGTAGTTTAACCGGTTCAATAACCTTAGACGCATTAGGTGATTAACTATGAAATCAGACAAAATGCAAGCGCTAGCCAATATGACAACACGTCAAAAAGTGATAGCAATCTTAATGATAGTGATTGTCTTGATTATATTGTGGCAACTTATCAGCATGTTTGGCGGAAGTAGAGCTCCCGCTCCAGTGGCACCTGTTGCATCAAGTGCAACACCAACAATGAAGCCGTCTGAACCAGGCAGCATGCCGCCTGCTGCAATAGGAACAATACCGTCTCAACCGGGGGTACCTAAACCTGCGGAGATACCTCAAGCACAGCCTATGTCAGAGCGAGAAGCAGAATTAATGCGGTTGCAACAAGAGACTCAAGCAAAATATATTCAAGCTTTAAATGAATTACAAATGTTGAAAGTGGCAAAGGACATTGCTATTACTAGTAAAGATATTTCATCAGCAAAATTAGCTAAAGTGGTATCTGAGAAAAAGATTATTGATCTATTGGCTCCTCCACCTCCTCCCTCTCCTTCTGATTCATTAATAAAAAATATTGCTCCTGTTTCTCCAATGGCGGGGCTTGATCAAGAAGTGAAATATACGGTGATTTCAGTTTCACAACTTCAATATAGATGGGGTGCGGTGCTAGGATTCAAGGGCAGTCTTTTCAATGTGCATGTAGGTGACGTGTTGCCTGCTGATGGATCTACGGTTGTTGCCATTGGGAAAGATGGCGTAACCTTAGAAAAAGATGGTGTCAGAAAGAAAATATCTCTGGTGCCAGTGATATAACTGATACTGCGTTCACGCGAAGCAATATAAGGGATAGCTATGGTAACCTTTATTCCTTTGACCGAGTTTTTTACAAATCAATGCTACCAGCGTACACTTTTGTTGCTGGGCCTGTCATATGAACGGGTTGATGATGGTCCTTCCATTCCACTGATAAGATTCCGTAATGAAACTCAACATTAACATGGTGTTGTAACCAGCCGTTCACTATGCCTGAGACTGCGGCAGCACATGCGTTACTTCCACAAGCTAATGTTTCTCCTGCACCTCTTTCATAAGTGCGCAGACGAATATGGTTTTTATTGACTACTTCCATAAAACCGACATTGACACCATCAGGAAAACGGGAATGAGCACTAATCTGTGAAGCTAATTTATCCGGTTGTATGGTGTCAATGGATTCAATTTTAATGATGGCATGAGGATTACCTAATGAAAGAATACTCACTGGAATCATTCCTATATCTGGTAGATCGAGCTTTATTAATTCTTCATTGATTTGCGGTATGCCCATGGAAATTTGAACGTGATCATAGTCTATTATTTCAATAGGAAAGGTTCCGGCTAGCGTTTCAAGACGGAATTTACGCCGTCTGTCTATTCCTGATTCAGAAATAAAACGGGCCACACATCGAAGCCCATTACCGCATTGTTCAGCTTCGCTGCCATCAGAATTAAAAATCCGGCAAAAATAATCAGCTTGTTTAGAAGATTCTATAATTAGCAATTGGTCAAAGCCAATACCGGTACGACGATTGGCGAGCTGAGGGATAGAAAGTGTGATCACATCAAAAGGGCGGTCCAGTGCATTGATAATCACAAAGTCATTGCCAAGACCATGCATTTTAGTGAATTGAGTAGCGTGATGAGTCATGGCGATATTCCTTTAGTCAGAGATTTCTTTTTGAGTCTGCTTTTCCGGAGTAGGTAAATAGAGTTTACCCGATTGTCCACAGGCAGATAGTAAGAAAATAAAACATAAAGCTAGCGTGATGGTATACACCTTGTCACATGCGACTAAGATTTTCGTAAAACGTCGTATCATCGCTATGCTTGTCCTTTGACGTTTTTAATGTGATGAATTAATTCTACCGGAATAGAGCAAGTATTCTCTCTTTTTCCGGTATCTTGTATACATTGTAAAATATTGGGCAGCAATTGTTTCCCTAGTTCTACTCCCCATTGATCAAAAGGGTTAATGTTCCAAATGACGCTTTGCACAAAAACCTTATGTTCGTAAAGCGCAATTAGAGCACCTATATTTTTTGGAGAAATACGTTGCAGAAATAATATATTACTGGGTTTATTACCGGGGACCATTTGGTGATGAGCGAGTTCAGCACAAAGAGAAGGAGAGAGAGGGGTTGCTAGTAAATTAGCATATGCCTCATGGTAGGTTTTTCCTTGCATCAAAGCTTGTGCTTGGCTTAAACAACTGGCGATAAGAATATTCTGATGTTGATGATGCAAAGAATGATTGCTGCTGAGATTGCCAGTCAGAATAAAATCAACAGGAATTAAATGTTGGCCTTGATGCAGTAATTGGTGATAGGCATGTTGACCATCACAGCCTTCTCCACCAAAAATCACTGGGCTGGTGGCGTAGTTAAGTTTATGGCCATTCAGCCCCATACTTTTACCATTGCTTTCCATTTCAGCTTGTTGCAAGTAAGGAATAAAGTATTTAAGACGATGGGTATAAGGCACAATAGCGTGAGCCTTACAGTCAAAAAAATTTGTGTACCATATGCTTAACATAGCGAGTAATACGGGCATATTTTCTGCGAAATCAGCTTGTCTAAAGTGTTCATCCATGGCATGGGCGCCGCGCAGAAAATCAGAGAAATTCTTATTTCCAATCAGTAAGACAAGCGGTAAACCAATCGCTGACCATATCGAGTATCGTCCGCCTATCGATGTCCACAATGGGAATATGTTTTCTTCTGGTACCCCAAACTGAATAGCTTTTTCCGGTGCTGCGGTAACGGCAATAAAGTGTCTTTTGAGAGCGTCATTACCTAATTTGCTTTGCATCCAAGTTAGAATGGTCTGTGCGTTAGTCAGTGTTTCAATGGTTAAAAATGACTTGGATGAAATAATAAATAACGTTGCTTCAGGATCAATTTTCTGCAAAATTTCATTTAAATGAGTATCGTCTACACTGGAAATATAATGAATGTTCAAGTCCGTTACGGCATATTCCTGAAGTGCGTGAGTACACATCATCGGGCCAAGATGGGAGCCTCCTATGCCAATACTAACAATATGTGAGATAGGCTTTCCTGTTACACCAGTCCATTTATGCGCATGAACTTGGTTAACAAAGTCACCTATTTTTTCCTGTGATTTCTTAATCTGCAGTGTGATATTTTCGCCCTTTACGTAAAGGGCGGTATGATTTTGATTGCGTAATACAGTGTGTAACGCAGGGCGATCCTCTGTGCGATTGACTGGTTGACCAGTAAATAAAGCTTCAATTTGGTGAGTGAGTTGAACAGCATGTGCTAGGTTGCACAATAAGGCTATAGTGTCATGCGTGATCCGATTCCGCGAATAATCGAGAAGAATTTCACCGCATTCCAATGTATAGCGGGAAGACCGTTCTGGGTCTTCCGTAAACCAATCACGCATGTGGTGGTTTGCGATGTGGTGTTGATGGTTGACCAAAGCTTGCCATTCTTTTAGGTCAATTCGATTAATCATTTAAATTGATCCGATTAACTATTAAATAGAATATAATTAAAAACAATAGCTTATTGCCGATTTTGATGCTTGCGCCAATCTTCCAGTAGACAAATCATAATGAATTACCAGACAATCTACAATCGTAAGCTAGGATGATATTTTACATTTAGATAGGTATATTATACAGATGATCGCATCAATCCTGCTGCTCTGCGGCCAATGCGTGCACTAAAAAGTATCATGATGCTCTGTGTTCTGCTACATTTGCTATAGGTTAAGATAAGGTCTGTTACATGGAAGAACTACTGCAACGTCTAGAGAAAAGAATCAAGGAACTGGTGAACCAGCATGACCAGTTAAGGGATTCCAATCTACAATTGCACCAAGGGAGGTCATTACTAGCCCGTGAAAAAGATGCATTATTAGCTAAGCAGCAAAAAGCTATCTCACAGATTGAAACATTAGTATCCCGACTAAAAGCAATCGAGAAAAAATCATGACCACTAAAACTGTCACGGCGACAATAGAAATATTGGGTAAACCGTACTCAATCAGGTGTCCTGAACCTGAGCTACAAGCGCTGCAACAAGCTGCCCGCTACCTAAACCAGAAAATGATTGAGGTGCAGGAATCGGGAAAAGCCATCAATCTTGAGCGTATTGCTGTGATTACTGCTCTCAATATGACGTATCAATTTTTGCAGCTAGATCAGCAAAAAAGTTCTTTGATGAATAAAGTTAATCAAAAGATTTCGCATTTACAAGATAAGTTAGATGTTGCCATCAACAGAGCACTGCAAACGGAGCTAATTTATACAGCCGAGTAATACAGAGACCAAGCTGCAACTGAGAAAATATTTTCGCGAAATACGCAGCCAAATTAAGATGGAGTACAGGCAATATGCTGCTCAGGCGGCTAATCTTCATTTTACCCATCTTCCTATGTTCAAACAAAGTCAGCATATCGCTTGCTATCTTTATGCTAAAGATGAGTTTGACGCATCCCCTATCATACAAACAATTTGGCAGTCACAAAAAGCATGCTATCTTCCTATCTTGACAGGCAGTAAAGATAATTCATTATTATTTTCGCGTTACAATGACGGTGATGCTTTGCATTTAAACCGCTATTCTATTTTAGAACCAGCAGATATTTCCCATGTTATCTCACCTGAGAATTTGGACATGGTAATTACACCTTTGGTAGCGTTTGATTTGCAAGGACATCGATTAGGAGCGGGAGGGGGATATTATGACCGCACTTTTGCATTTTTGCGGACAGGCTTTCATGAAAAGCCTTATATCATCGGTCTTGCTTACGCTGCCCAACAAGCTGACTTACTCCCATCAGACTCATGGGATGTTCCACTGAATGGCATGGTGACAGAAAAAGCATCGATTCTTTTTTCTTATTAACAGTCCCTAATTAGCCGATAGGATCAAGCCTAATAATTCACGTATGGCAATAAAGAACATAGCATATTCAATTTCAGTACTCGTGTGCAGCATAGATAATAATCTGTCCCAGCGTTCAATGGCCCGTTGATTGGCATGGACCCATTTGCCAATTAATTTTGTTGTGCTTGTTTCTTTTTTATCTTTATTCATGATGGCGACAGTCAAGGCGCGTTGAGAAATATCTAGCTCATCACGCAAAGTGAGTCTAGCGAGCGTGTTCCAATGTCCCTCGCGCGAGTCGCTAGCAATTTGATCACGGAACCAGACTAGATTGATGCGTTCACCACCTGCAAAATAAACTTTGGCGGTTTTGACCAAATCGAATTTGTTCTTGCTAGCAACATCAATGATATTTAAAGAAGTATAAATGGCCCTATAGGTCGCAATCCGTCGGGCAACATCAATAGGCAGTCCGGCTTTTAAGAATTTTTCAGTAATAGATTCCAAGTATTGTTTTGTTTCGCCTGCCATAAGATTAGGAATTAATTCTTCTAGTACTTTAATGCGAGTCGCATAATGTTCTATGAGTTTAGGGAGATCTCCTTTGATTTGATTATTATGCAAGAACCAGCGTGTAGAAAGATTGATGAGATGACGAAGGTTGTACAGCATCTCATATTCTTCTCCAAACGGGAGTTTGAAATTCAGGGATTCAATGATTTTTTCTAATGTGCGGGTCTCATAAATACTTGCAGCAACAGTATAAGCACGAATAATTTCTTCAACTGTTGCGCCTGTTTCCATTTGAAGTCGGTAAATGAAGGTAATGCCCATTTCATTCACAACTTGATTACTCAACTGTGTGGCAATGATGTCTCGTTTTAACCAATGATCACTCATGGCTTTTTGATATTTACTTCTAATAGTGGGAGGAAATGCAGTGTCCACTATTTTGCTGAGAAAAGGGTCTTCAGGTAGCTTAGATTGTAAAATTTCCTGTTTAATATGGATTTTTGAATAAGCAAGTAAAACGGCCAATTCTGGGCGGGTCAAGCCTTCACCGGCTGCTTTACGCGTAACTAATTCTTTATCATCAGGCAAAAACTCTACTCGTCGATGCAGGATCTTTAGATTTTCAAGTTCTTTAATGTAATTTGAATGAAGAGTCATATTTTTTTTTGCTGAAAATGCAGAAAAACTCATGACTAATGCTTGAGAGTAATTATCAGATAATACCAGCTCAGCTACTTCTTGTGTTAAGGAGGCCAATAAAGTATTGCGTTTACTTTGAGATAATTTTCCTTTTCGAATTTCGTCTTCCAATAGAATCTTGAGATTTACTTCATGGTCAGAGCAGTCAACACCGGCTGAGTTGTCAATGAAGTCAGTATTAATTAATCCGCCTTTTAAAGCATATTCAATACGGCCTAATTGTGTGAATCCGAGATTGCCTCCTTCACCTACCACTTTGCAGCGTAACTCGTCTCCATTGATTCGACAGTAATCATTGGTTCGGTCGCCAACGTCAGAGTGATTTTGCGTGCTTGCTTTGACATAAGTGCCGATGCCGCCATTGAATAATAAATCCACCGGTGCTTTTAATATCACTCGGATCAATTCAACAGGAGAAAGCGAATTTTCTTCGCAGTCTAATATTTTTTTCATTTGCGGTGTTAACGTAATCGATTTAAGGCTGCGTTTGAAAATACCGCCTCCTTTGGAAAGTAGTTTAGGGTTATAATCTTCCCAAGAAGAAGTGGGTAAATTAAATAATCGTACGCGCTCATAGTAAGAAACTTTAGGATCTGGGTCTGGATCAATCATGATATGTCGATGATCAAACGCGGCAATCAGTTTGATGTGCTTGGAGTAAAGCATACCATTACCAAATACATCACCGCTCATATCGCCGATGCCCACCACGGTAATATCTGTTTTGCAGACATCAATTTTTAATTCACAGAAATGGCGTTTGATCGATTCCCATGCGCCTCGTGCAGTGATCCCCATTTTTTTATGGTCATATCCTGCCGAGCCGCCAGATGCAAACGCATCGCCTAACCAAAAATGATATTCTTCAGCGATACTATTTGCGAGATCAGAAAAGCTAGCGGTCCCTTTGTCTGCAGCCACGACAAGATAGGGGTCTGGATCATCATGACATACCGTGTTTTTTGGACGGATGAATTTTTTATTTCGGATATTGCCTGTGAGATCCAGTAGTCCACGAATAAATGATTTATAGCACTCAATCACTTCTTTTTGGATAATTTCACGCGTAGCGGACGCTGGAATGGCTTTTAATACAAACCCACCTTTGGCACCAGAGGGGACAATGACAGCATTTTTCACTACTTGGGCTTTCATTAGGCCTAATATTTCTGTGCGAAAATCTTCTTTTCTATCTGACCAGCGTATACCGCCACGCGCCACTTTTGTATTACGTAAATGTATGCCTTCAAATCGCGGGGAATAAACAAAAATTTCATAAAGTGGCATGGGCAGTGGAAGCTCAGGAATAATACGAGAATTGAGCTTAATGGAAAGATAATCTTTGAACGTGCCTTCTGCTGTTTTCTGAAAATAGTTGGTGCGTAGTGTGGCTTTGATCAACTCAAGTATGCGGCGAATAATTTTATCTTCATCTAGACTAGAGACAGATTCGAGTGCTTGTAAAATTTGCTGCTCGATTTGAGCCGCAGGATTTTTTTCTTTTTCACTCTTTGTTGGGTCATGCATTGCTATAAAGAGTTGGATCAAATCTTTGGCAATAGCAGCATTATCAATAAGAGCATTTTCAATGTAAGTCTGACTAAACCGGAATCTGACTTGACGAAGATATTTAGCATACGTGCGTAAAATAATCACTTCACGCCAAGACAGAGAGGCACCCAAAACTAATTTATTGAATCCATCATTTTCGGATAATCCAAAGTAAATTTTTGCGAATGCTTCTTGAAATAAGGCATGAATTGCATCAATGTCAAGATTACCTTTTGTATAAACAACACTAAAATCACTGATCCAAATCATCTGGTTGTTGCTTAAGATGATTTTATAAGGATGTTCATTGTTGGTGCGTAAATTAAAATTTTCTAGCATAGGCAAAATATCAGATAATGGAGTGGGTTTTTGCCATTGAAATAAACGCAAGCGAAGCGGGTTTTCTGGCGTCTCTGCTAGAGAATACAAACATATTTTAAGAGGGTTTTCTGCTGATAGTTTTTCAATATATTGAATATCGCTGATTGCTATATTGACTCCATAATCATCGATATAACTAGGTGGAAAACTTTGACCATATTTTTTACTAAGTGCATGGCCTTTCTTATTTCCATATTGCTGAAGAAGGGTTTTCTGTAACTGCGCTTTCCATGTGAGAGTCATATAAATTTCCTATGAAGCATCCTTGCTTTATTCAATCTTCACTAAAAAACGTGCTATGTCAATGGCTATACCCGTAGCAGTTATAAATGTTCAATTATAGCTCATCATCTGTTGGTTTGTTGCACTGAGGCGTTGTATGGCAACTTGTCCGTGACTGGATCTCTTTGTCTGCGGTTGCCCAGTGTTTTTCTTGATGATACAGGGTGGCTTCGCAAAGGGACAACGCTTGCGCGTTCAATCATCTTGCCGCAACTGACTCATTGAGCTGCTGCAGGTTTGCCCACCGTGCTGTCCGCGTTTCCAGATAGCGACCAGTCTAGAATTTTCAACGGCTTAACCGAACATACGTAGCGGCTCAATTTTAGGGTCCGCTTATAATTTCTTCCAATCATCAGAATCAATAATACGTCCCGTCGTTTTTTTCGTTTTGACAATGGTGGTGGGTCGGAAGAATTTATTTTTTATCCAGGTCATGATAAATAAAATGAAGCCAATAATGGCGCCTAAAAGAAATAAATAAGCCAACAATACGATACCAAAGGCAAATGCAACAATCGCAACGCCCATGAGTACGAAAGGAATAAGCTGGCTAAGAAATCGTGGCATGATTGCTAAACACCTTTAAAAGTTGTCCCAAAATATTTTTTTAGAGTCACTCGAACTAGAGTGATCTCTCAATGCATAAATGCGTGAATATTTTTCAATTTCTTTTTTCTGTGATTCAGATATTTGATGATTATTTCTGTCAAATTCGTTTAAAAATTCATCAAGAGTGCTAGTGTAATAAGTTAAACCAAGAAATTCTCTTATGTTTATCATGGTGAAAACTCCTCTATAATGGGTAGAGAAAGACTCCAATGTTTGTCTAGTTTTAAACTACCTGATGGGAATTGAGTATACCAAATTATTCACATATTATCGCAATCTTGAAATATTAAAGTCTGTTTATGGAAAAATATATTCCGAGCAAGAAAATGGAGATTGAATGAGATTACTATATTTAATAATCGGCTTCTGGATGATGTTTTACTTGGCGGAGCCGGCGGTAGCAAAAAGTAAACATAAATCTGCGAAAAAGCCCATCATTACTCACTCTAGCGCAAAAAAGCCAGCAGTAGTGAAAAAGCGCAAGCCTAAATTGGTAAAAAGTAGCCCAGCCAAGGTTAAGGTGGCGGCAGCTCCATCTGCGGTGTACGGTGGATCTCAGTTGGCTAGACAGCTGAATGATGCGATTAATTCAGTTGGTGATAATGCAAACATTGGTGTTTTTGTGAAGTCCATGCGATATGGCGATAAGCTTTATGTGCGAAATGTTAATCAATCACTCACACCAGCTAGCACACTGAAGGTACTGACGGCAGCAGCGGCATTATTATTTCTAAAACCAGAGTATCGGTTTTCAACTCAGCTGTTGACCGATGCAAAGACCATTAAAAATGGTGTATTACAAGGTAACCTCTATATTGTATTAAACGGCGATCCTTCATTAACTTACAATGACTTAATGGATCTTTTGCTAAATCTGAAAACACAGCAAATTCAGGCCATTGCAGGAAGCGTTTATATTGATGATACGGCATATGACCAGAATTTCTATGGCCCTGACTGGGAAAATGAAGATAAGAATTATTGTTATGCTGCTCCCATTGGTGCGAGTATCATTAACCATAATTGCCTGCCATTTAGGATTATACCCTCTAAGGTGGCTGGACAAGCAGCGAGAGTAGAGACCTCTCCGAATTTTTTTTATCCTGCCATACGAAATCATGTGGTGACTAAACCAAGCCATTCCCGTTCATGTGCATTACATTTATCTAGTGATCTTAGTAATGGACTGGAAATTGAAGGATGTGTGTCCAAGGGCCAAGATGCTTGGGGTGTCAGCTATGTCGTGACAGATGTTCTTGAGTATAATCGCGCCTTGTTCAAAAATGTATTAAATCAATTATCCATTCAAATTTATGGGACAGTCGCGTTTGGTGCTGTACCAAAAAACTCATCTCTGATTGCTTATCATGCTTCTGCGCCGTTGCCAGAATTAATCAATGATATGTTGAAAAAATCAGATAATGTGATTGCAGGCGCTCTTTTTAAGAAAGTAGGCCAATTGTATACGCGACATCCTGGGAGTTGGGGAAGTGGCCGTTATGCTGTATCACAAATTTTATCTCGCTACGCTGGGGTCAATACAGCTGGGTTGCACATCTTAGATGGGTCTGGGTTGTCTCCGTCTAATCTCACTACACCAGCACAAATGATGCAAGTATTGGCGTATATCTATCATCATAATTCAGCCAACGATGTATTTATTTCTGCACTACCTATCGCTGGTGTGGATGGAACGTTAAAACATCGTATGGGAAATATTGCTCGTAAAGTACGCGCGAAGACTGGCACAATTTCTGGCGTGGTGAGTCTGGCTGGTTATGTGGTGGGTGCTGATAAAGAAGTGCTGGCTTTTGTGATCATGGTGAATGGCAGCAAAGGCATGGCGTGGAAATACAAAGAAATGGAAGATAAAATTGCCACTGCATTGACGCGGTACAAGCGTTAATTGAATAACAGTAGTAACGTTCACGGGGTAGCTATAGGACCCAAAAAACCATCAATAAGACCATTAACATAGTTAGGCCAACACCAGCAGTGAAATATTCTATTTTAATTTTTTTCTCACGGTTCTTTATTTCTTTGCCATTCGTCGTTTCTGTGGCTTGGGCAAAGCGTAATTTTTCTTGTTGCTGTTTGGTTTCTTTGAGTATTTCATAAATCAATATAGGAACATCGGGTAATTGATCAGACAATAGTGGTAAATTATCACGAAGCCTGCGTATAAATGCTCTTGCGCCGACTTGTTTTTTTAACCACTTTTCAATTTGCGGAGATGCCGATGCCCATAAATCGAACTCTGGTGCCAATTGCCTGCTCAATCCCTCAATACTCAAAAGTGATTTTTGTAACAAAATAAGTTGGGGTTGAATGTTAATATGAAATCGGTGCGCGACTTGGAACAAGCGCATTAATAATTGACCAAATGAAATATCATGTAGCGGTTGCTCAAAAATAGGTTCGGAAACGGAACGTATGGCTCCTTCGAATTGATCAATGCGTGTGTCAGGTGGCAGCCAACCACAAGCAATGTGCAATTCTGCAACGCGTTGATAGTCTCGCTTAAAGAAAGCAATCATATTTTCGGCAAGATAACGTTGATCATTATGGTTAAGCGAACCGACAATGCCAAAATCAACAGCAATATAAGTGGGATTTTCTGGGTCTATGGCAGAGACAAAAATATTTCCTGGATGTAAATCCGCATGAAAAAAACTGTCACGAAAGACTTGTGTAAAAAATATTTCAATGCCACGCTCGGCCAATTTTTTCATGTTGACACGCGCATGCTTTAATTTTTCGATGTCGTGTATGGGGATGCCATGAATTCTTTCTATTACTAAAATATTAGACCGGCAGTATTCCCAATGAATTTTGGGAATATACAACAGTGGCGAACGGCTAAAATTACGTCGTAGTTGTGTTGCATTTGCACCTTCACGCATCAAATCAAGTTCATCGTAAAGCGTTTGTGCCACTTCAGAAACCAGTTGTTGAGGTTTGAAATGCCTGGCATTGTACCAATAGCGCTCTGCCAGTTTTGCTAGCGCCATGAATAAATCAATGTCACGGTCAATCATTTTTCTAATATGCGGTCGCAGCACTTTCACGACTACAGAGTCGCCACTCAATAGCGTTGCTGCATGCACTTGTGCAATAGAAGCGGAAGCAAGTGCTTCCGTATCGAATGTGGAAAATATTTCATGCACGCTGCAATTTAATGCTTCTTCAATAATCCTTTTGGCTGTTTGACCAGGGAAGGGAGGGACGCGATCTTGCAGCTTGGACAATTCAATAGCAATGTCATCCGGCAATAAATCACGTCGGGTTGAAATGATTTGTCCTGCTTTAACAAAAATAGGTCCTAGTTCTTCAATGGCCAGACGTACACGCTCAGCACGTGAGAGCTTATTACGTAGTGTCCAATAGTAGGGATTAAAGTAAATGAAAAAACGTAAAGGATAAAACCAGTGCGTGCCGAGGATAATTTCGTCAATGTTATAGCGCATTAAAATGAAGTTAATGCGGATGAGACGAAATAATCGGGTAAATATTTTCACTGTTTTTCCTCAAATTCAGTTTGAAGATGTGTGATGCTAGCTTCTATACGATCCACATCCATGCGTAATGTATCAATGTCATCATAAAAATCCTGCAGTGCTTCGGGTGTCGGTAGCCACTGAGTTTCTTCATGAATATATTCATTGAGATTTTCAGTGACGCTTTGCTCAATGATATTCAGCCATCCTGTCATCCGTTTGATAAATTGGTTGGTATGGTAAGCAGGAATATCACCAACGAAGTGGGACAAGTATTCTTCTCCATCGATTTGCATAGAATCAAACAATTCTACTACGTCTTGGCCCAGTTCTGCATTGCCTTCCATCGTGAGATCATTAGCAAAAAACGATTGACGATTGTCCTTTGCTATCATGACACCTAGCATTTGCATAGGTGTGCCGCGCAGGATGGTATCGGGAGTGAGGGTTTCATTGGCTTGTAGGTGGATGTGGTCATCGGTAAAGATACATTGAAATACAAAATGGAATGGTAATAATTCGATGGTAATGGCTTTGCCGCGCAGTTTTTTTAGGCGTTGTTTAGATTCGGGATCTAAATTTAAGTAGGTATTCACTGCTTTTGTTAACGATTGAAGAATCATGGTTTTCATCACATTAGGCCTGTTGTTAACCATTGCTACTTACCTCATGGCTGGCGCTACTTTGTACCACAGGCTTATTTACTAGTTGTCGTACCATAGCTTGTTTGTGATATCCAAGCGAGTCAACCCCGTCCGCGACTGGATCCTCTTGTCTGCGGCCACGCCAGTCCAGTGTTTTGCTTAGTAACAGAAGGTGGCCTTCGCAAGAGGACGACGACGGTGTGTTGAGCTGTCTCCGTGGAGCTTACCTACTGCAATCCTCCTGCCACGGTTTGTTCACTAGACCATCATACTGTGTCTTGTTATTGTCCACGGGCTCACACTGCACCACTATCTACAGGCTTACTCATTGCGCTATCGTACCGCGGCTTGTCCGCGGTATCCAGTCAACCAGTGTAGATTTCTTGATATAGATCGCGCCACTCTGAATTAGATTTTTCAATCAAATTAAGTTTCCATTTTCTATACCAATTTTTCAATCGCTTTTCACGTCTTACCATTTCAGCAATATTTTGATGCTCTTCATAATACACCAGTTGGTGAATGCGATATTTTGATGTGAAACCAGAAAAAACACCATTCTTATGCTGCCAAATACGTTGTATTAAATTAGATGTGGAACCTACGTATAATGTACCATTACGTTGACTTGCAAGAATATAAACGAAATATTGTTTCATAAAATAAATTCCTTTGATAATGTTTTCTGGATGCCACAGACAAGCCGCGGTACGACAGCACAATGAGTAAGCCCGTGGACAATAACAAGACACAGTATGATGGTCTAGTGAATAAACCGTGGCAGGAGGATTGCAGTAGGTAAGCTCCACGGAGATGGCTCAACACACAGTCGTCCTCTTGCGAAGGCCACCTTCTGTTACTAAGCAAAACACTGAACTGGCGTGGCCGCAGACAAGAGGATCCAGTCGCGGACGGGGTTGACTCGCTTGGATACTGCGGACAAGTCGTGCCACGATGGCACAGTAAGTAAGCTGTGAAACCGAATCTAGTACTTATATCCTTTATGCAGCGCAACAATGCCGCCACTTAAGTTGTGGTATTCAACTTCTTCAAATCCTGATGCTAACATCATGGTTTTCAGCGTCTCTTGGTTGGGATGCATGCGTATGGATTCGACTAGATATTGATAACTATCCTTATCGTGAGTGATCCATTCGCCTAATTTAGGGATGATATTAAAGGAATACAGATCGTAGAGTTTGCTGAGGAACGGTGTGGCGGGGTGGGAAAATTCCAAGATTAATACTTTACCACCGGGTTTTAACACTCGATACATGGAACGCAAAGCTTCTAATTTATTGGTGACATTTCTTAGTCCAAATGCGATGCTAACACAATCAAAATCATTACTAGCAAAAGGTAGCTTTTCTGCATCGGCTTGAATGTATTCTATGTTGCCTAGGATTCCTTTATCTTCCAGCCGCTCGCGTCCGGTTTGTAGCATTGCTTCATTGATATCGGTCATCACGACTTTGCCTTGTTTACCGACTAGATTGGCAAATGCCACTGCCAAGTCGCCGGTGCCAGCAGCCACATCTAATACTACCTGGCCTGGTCTTAAAGCGGCTTGCTCAATGGTAAAACGCTTCCAAAGTCTGTGCAGCCCTAACGACATCAAGTCATTCATCAGATCATACTTAGGAGCAACAGAGCGAAATACGTTAGCGACAAGATTCGCTTTTTCACTCATGGATACTTCACGATAGCCAAAGTGGGTAGTGTGAGAAGATGATGACATCAGGGTGAAGTCTCAACACAATTATTGACTATTGATGGTGGCGAGCAAGCAGGAATGCAGCCGGCTGGCTGAGGGCCGGTTGGTGGACAAAGATGTGCCCATCGGTAAGTGGTGTGTTGAGGGCAACATTTATATCTCATCACTATTGCAAAAAAACTAGCATCAGTGCCAGTGCCTCCTCTCGTGAAGTGGCTAAGGCTGACCTCTGCTAGAACCATGTTTGTAGGACATGTTGTTGAGTGATAAGAAAAGACAAGATTATGAGCATTGAAGCTATCGCAGGGAGGAGAAACTCCAAGACATACATACGCAACTCTTTCATAACCACCACCAGAGGGATATTCCACACACTGACTTGTATCCGTCTCAGTAATAGGTATTAATACTTGAGAGGCTTTTGCAGCTGTGACAGAAGCACGGTGAGTAGAGTCGGCACTGTCTGTAGGTTGGGCAAAAGCCATTCCTGATGCCATTAACGAAAATCCAAGACTATGAATTAACCAGTATAAAATAGAAACAGATAACCTGGACATGGACATACCTCTTCTAGTTTTCACAATCCCTACGTACTGTACTTATTCCTATAGCTTATCTGACTTCACTTCATACCTCAATTTTTTCACTACGCCTCAAAATTTCACCGGCTAGTGCTAGATAAGCCAGCGCACCTTGCGATTTCTCGTCGTAATGCAAAACAGGAATGCCATGACTAGGTGCTTCGGCGAGTCGTACGTTGCGTGGAATCACTGTACGATAAACCCGCTCAGGAAAGTGGGCGAGTAATTGTGAGGAGACATCTAATGCTAATCGGTTACGGCCATCGTACATGGTGCGTAGCAGTCCTTCGATATGTAATTTGGGATTAATCGAGTTGCGGATTTGCTCTACTGTACTCAGCAGACCACTCAAGCCTTCCAAGGCAAAATATTCACACTGGATAGGGATTAATACAGAATCAGCAGCAACGAGTGCATTGACAGTTAATATACTGAGTGAGGGCGGGCAATCAATCAGAATGTAATCATAATTTGTCGCAACGGAATCTAATATTGTCTTCAAATGTTTTTCACGCTCTGGAAGTTGCAGTAATTGCATTTCAGCGACAATTAATTCTTGGCTCGTAGCTAGTAAATCAAATCCGCCAGATGTTTTAATCAAAGCATCTTTAATACTGATTTCATTACACAATACTTGATTAGAAGAGTACTGAATTTGTGACTTATTGATACCACTGCCAGTGGTGGCATTGCCTTGCGGATCAAGGTCAATCAACATCACGTTGCGCTTCATTGTGGAGAATGAAGCAGCAAGATTAATACTGGTGGTAGTTTTTCCTACGCCGCCTTTTTGATTGGTAATAGCAATAATCTTTCCCACGATATTCCCTCTTAAGTTTCAGCATGATAAGGCATTAGCCTGTAAGTATTCGGTGACAGCAGTATGTAAGTCGGTCTGCCCTGTTTATTTTTTATATTCGGTTGCAAAAGACGTTTCCGTTCCGGCTTTTGCTAAAGTGGACTCCTGTCCACTTTCCCTCATATAAAAAATAAACAGGGCAGACCGACTTACATACTGCTGTCACCGAATACTTACACTAGCCTAACAATATGGCGTTCGATGTCTATCCCTTTTATCTCTACACGAGTGACATCTTGTACCTGAAAGTGTTCCAGTGTATGGGCCAGTTCATCCTGTGGAAACTTACCTTTCATTGCAATTAATTTGCCACTTGGACAGAGTAAGTGGCCGGTAGTTTCTGCAAACAGTTGTAGCGTACCAAAAGCACGTGAGAGAATGCTATCAAAACACTGTGTAGGATGAAATGCTTCACTGCGGCTGTGAATCACTTGTACATTAGGTAATGTAAGCTCAGCAATCATCTGAGTTAAAAACCGTGTTTTTTTGCTGTTCTTATCTAATAGCGTCCAGTGTTGGTTGGGATTGGCAATCGCCAATGGAATGCCAGGCAATCCCGCTCCTGTACCCACATCTAACATCCGCTGTCCCACTAAATAAGGTTGCACGGCGAGACTATCAATGAGATGTAAGTAGACCATCTCTCGTGGCTGAGTAATGGTCGTTAAGTTGAACACACGGTTCCAAGCTTGTATCTGCTCAAGATAGTGGATCAGTTTTTGCTGAGCGGCATCGTCAATATTCAAGCCATTCTCTTGCAGTGCTTTTTTTAGCAATTCATCGATAGAATGAGCGACCATCAGTCAGCCTTGCGTTTTTTCAAATGGACTAATAATAATGAGATAGCAGCGGGCGTGACCCCTGGAATACGAGTTGCTATGCCAATAGTGGTAGGGCGTACATGACTGAGTTTTTGCCGTACTTCATTCGATAATCCTATGATTTCATCGTAGTCTAAGTCTATTGGTACCTTCAGTGTTTCTTGACGCATTAATCTCGCAATTTCTTCTTCTTGCCTATCGATATACCCTGCATATTTAGCTTGGATTTCGATTTGTTCCGCTGCTTTTTCATCCGCAAGTCCTGGTCCCAATGTGTCGATGGCGATTAAATCCTGGTAAACGATGTGGGGACGGCGTAACAATTCTAGCAGTCGATATTCGCGGATGAGTGGTTGTTCCAGTAAAGGCTCGAGTTTTTTTGCTGCAGCTGTATTAGGCCGCACAAAGGTGGTGTGTAAGCGGTGTTTCTCAGTTTCAATGGCGTGGCATTTACGTTCAAAATGTTCCCATCGTTGCTCATCAATCAGTCCCAGTTCACGGGCTTTAGGTGTCAAGCGTAAATCAGCATTATCTTCTCGCAATAATAAGCGGTATTCAGCGCGGCTGGTAAACATGCGATACGGTTCTTGTGTGCCACGAGTGACTAGATCATCCACTAACACGCCAATATAAGCTTCATCACGACGTGGGTACCAAGGATCTTGGTCCTTAACAAAACGTGCTGCATTGATGCCAGCTAGAATGCCTTGCGCACCTGCTTCTTCATAACCGGTGGTGCCATTGATTTGGCCGGCAAAGAATAATCCTTTTATATTTTTTGTTTCAAGCGAAGGTTTCAAGTCTCGCGGATCAAAAAAATCATACTCAATCGCATAACCAGGTCGAGTGATGTGGGCATTTTCAAATCCGCGAATAGAACGCACAAATTCGATCTGAGTGGAAAAAGGTAAACTAGTAGAGATTCCGTTGGGATACAATTCAGTCGTCGTGAGTCCTTCAGGTTCTACGAAAATTTGATGCGTCGTTTTATCTGCAAAGCGAATAATTTTATCTTCGATAGAGGGACAGTAACGCGGGCCAATCCCTTCGATCATACCTGTGTATAGAGGGGATTCCGATAGCCCCTGGCGAATGTAGTCATGTGTTTTCTCATTTGTGTGTGTAATGTAACAACAAATTTGTTCAGGGTGCTCTTCTCGTCTGCCCATAAAAGAAAATACTGGCGTAGGCGTATCACCGACTTGTCTTTCCATGACACTGAAATCGACGGTACGACCATCAATGCGCGGCGGCGTACCCGTTTTTAAGCGGTTTATTCGAAAAGGCAAATCACGTAAACGAGCGGCTAGTGTGTTGGCGGATGGATCACCTGCTCTACCGGCTTCATAATGATTCAAGCCAATGTGGATTTTACCCGCTAAGAAAGTACCTGCTGTGAGAATAACGGTTTTAGCGTAAATTTTTAGGCCCATTTGTGTCATGACACCCGATATACGATCTTGATCCATGAGGATGTCATCTACGGCTTGTTGGAAGAGAGTTAGATTCTGCTGTGTCTCAAGCAATTGGCGAATGGCTTGTTTATACAGCACGCGGTCCGCTTGTGCACGAGTCGCCCTCACCGCAGGCCCTTTGCTCGCGTTCAGGGTGCGAAAATGAATACCCGCTAGGTCGATGGCTTTTGCCATGGCACCGCCCAGCGCATCAATTTCTTTTACTAAATGACCTTTACCAATCCCTCCAATGGCAGGATTACAAGACATTTGTCCCAAGGTTTCAATGTTGTGGCTGAGCAAGAGTGTTCTTGCACCCATACGCGCAGCCGCTAGCGCTGCTTCAGTACCTGCATGGCCGCCGCCAACCACAATGACATCAAAGGGTTTTTTTATGTCGGTCATTTATCGTTGCCTTTTAGGGAAAGATTTCATTTTTGATTGGTTAGCCATGTTTTTTCCTCCTGAGTGCATTATTTATATCAAATTGATATTGATTGGCAACATAAAATACTATTTTGTGGCTATTTGTATTCATTTAATCTGTTGAAAATTTAAGATTACTATCGCGCTTTGACAAGAGATGATTGTTGGGCTACAATGTAGCACATAAAGAGAGGATTTTATTTATGCCTGCAAATGCTGTTGTCCGTGCCCGTATTGACGAGCACATCAAAGAGGAAGCTGCTACCGTATTAGCAGCAATGGGGCTGACCGTGTCAGATGCTTTTCGCATTATGCTTATTCGTATCGCTAAGGAAAAGGCATTGCCTTTTGAACCATTGATACCAAATGAAGAGACGATTAGGGCTATGAAAGCCGCACGTCGCGGTAAAGTGGTGACTGTTGGCAGTGTTGATAATTTACTAGCGAATTTAAACGATGATGAGGATGATTAAGCGTACTACGCAATTTAAGCGTGACTATAAGCGCGAAAAGAAGTCTGGACACCATAAAAACCTTGATTCTGATTTGTTATCAATCGTGGAATTGCTTGTAGTAGATAAGCCATTGGCGCATCGTAATTATGACCATTCATTAATTGGGGAATGGGCAGATCACCGTGATTGCCACATCAAACCAGACTTGGTTTTAATTTATCGGAAACCAGATGATGATACGCTGGAACTGGTTCGTCTCGGTTCACATAGTGAACTTGGTTTATAGCAGAACTGTATGCAGAAAAGGGATTTTGTGAGCCTGAATTTTAATGGGTTTATCAAGCGCGCTCTTAGTATTACAAAGTATTTTAAAAATGTCTGTCTCATACAGTGATGAACAGGCAAGAGGAGAATTTTATGAAAAAGGTAGCAGCAGCCGATGTCGTGATACTGGGCGGCGGCATTGCAGGTTTATGGGTATTGAACCGATTGCGTCAATCAGGTATCTCAGCCATTTTATTCGAATCGGTTGCGCTAGGCGGGGGGCAAACTCATAAATCTCAAGGGATTATCCATGGTGGAATGAAGTATGCACTGCAAGGAGCCATGACTAAAGAAGCTCAGGCCATGGCAGATATGCCTTCACGTTGGAAGCAATGTCTTAGTGGTAAAGGTGAGGTGGATTTGTCCCATGTCCCTGTGCTGTCATCGCAGCATTATCTTTGGGCACCGCATAAATTTACTGCTAAGTTAACAGGGTTGTTAGCTAGCACCACATTAACGAGTAAAGTCGAGCTGGTACCCAAAGAAAGTTATCCTGTTGTTTTTCAACATCCAGGGTTTAAAGGCGAAGTGTATTCTTTGGATGAAATGGTGATTGATGTACCCGTATTAATACGTGAAATGGTAAAAGCAAACCAAGATGCTGTTTTTAAAATTGAACCCTTATGTCATGAAGCACTCAAATTGGATGAGCAAGGAAAATTAGTGTCTGTTACGGTGTCGATGTCGGGAAAATCAGTGGAAGTAACAGCTCAACAATTCGTTTTTACTGCGGGTGCCGGTAATGAAGTGATCATCAAAAAACTGAAAAATAAAGAATTGAATATGCAGCGCCGGCCTTTACATATGGTGTTAGTCAAAACATCATTTCATTATCCTTTGTATGCTCATTGTCTTGGCTTGGGAAGCCGGCCACGTCTTACCGTGACCACTCATCATGCTCAAGATGGAAGTACGATTTGGTATCTTGGTGGGTTATTAGCAGAAGACGGTGTGGGTCGCGATAGTCAAGCACAAATTGAAGCAGCTCGTAAAGAACTGAATGCGTTGTTCCCTTGGTTAGATTTTTCTGCAGCACAATTTGCTACTTTTACCGTCGATAGAGCAGAGCCATTACAAAAAAGCGGATTTAAGCCTGAGTCATCTTACACTAAAGTGATTCAAAATATGATTATTGCCTGGCCAACTAAACTAGCTCTCGCGCCCAAACTGGCTGAAGATATTCTGTCGCATTTGCAACAAGCCATCTCGCCGCAATGTTCTGATGTGCAGGAATTACGCTCTTGGCCGATGCCGCCACTTGCAGAACCCATATGGGAGGATGCATTTTGCAAAAACGATTAATTGGGGAGACAGGAATTGAAGTGAGTGTGATTGGACTGGGTACAGTCAAATTTGGCCGTAATCAAGGTGTGAAGTATCCAACTGCATTCACCTTGCCGTCAGACGATGAAATAGAAAATCTACTTTCTGTGGCAATGGAGTCTGGTATTAATTTGTTGGACACTGCTCCCGCTTATGGCTCTAGTGAAGAACGTTTAGGAAAATGGCTGCGTGGGAAGCGTCATGATTGGGTGATTTCTACTAAAGCAGGAGAAGAATTTATTGAGGGTGAATCCTATTATGATTTCTTACCGTCAGCCATGATACAAAGTGTTGAGCGTAGTTTACAGCGGTTAAATACAGATTATCTTGATATTGTTTTTGTGCATTCCAATGGCGATGATTTGCGTATCATCGAGCAAGAGGAGGTGTTCTCTACATTGAGTGCGTTAAAGAAAGCAGGAAAAATACGCGCTTATGGGATGTCAACCAAAACGGTGGCAGGCGGGTTGTTGACCATCGACTCAGCAGATATTGCGATGGTGACATATAATCCTGTTTGTACTGATGATCGTTATGTCATTCAGTATGCGCATAAAAAACAAAAGGGTATTTTTATCAAAAAAGCCTTGGCTAGCGGACACATGCCGGTTTCTGTTGCTGATAGCATGCAATTCATTTTTGAGGAGCAAGGGGTGAGCAGTGTGGTGATTGGCACGGTAAATCCGAATCATTTGCGGGAAGTGGTGGGGTGCACGATGGATTTTTTGCAGCGTGAAGAGGAATGGGGGCGGCGAGATTTATGTTGTTAAAACGAATCATCAATTGGTCCAGAGGATTGGTAGCTTATTGATGCTAGAACGCTTGCCACGATTGAATTAAATGGGATAGTTGAAGATTTTCAAGAATGAGTAAATTCATTTTTAGCAACCGAATATTTACAATATTTTCATTTTATTATTTCCTAGAAATATTCCTATCCCATTTATGCCAATGGCATCGTTCTTTTCTGCACAGGCCGCGATCTGTTCGTCGATTGATATAGTCAAAATCACTTGCTTTTAAGGAGTATACTTAAAGAATGCTATTGCTATATATCGAATATCGATATATAATTCCCTATGATAAGGAATTTTAAAAGCAAAACCGCTCAAGATATATTTGATGGGACCATATCTGCCTCGGCAAGAAGGATACCCGTTGCTTTGCATAACAAAATTAGAAGACTATTCGATCAATTAAATGGAGCAACGGAAATTGAAACGTTGCGTGTGCCTCCTGGAAATAATTTAGAAAAACTAAAAGGCAATTTAAAAAATTACTGGAGCGTAAGAGCAAATAAGCAATGGCGAATAATTTTTAGATGGAAAGACAACGAGGCTTTTGATGTCGATGTTATAGATTATCACTAGGAGAAAAGTATTATGTTACCTAAAAAACGACCCCCTACTCATCCGGGACAAATGCTTTTAAAAGAGTTTTTAGAACCAATGGGGATGACTCAAAAAGAATTTTCTGACCATTTAGGTTGGACTTATGCGCGGTTAAATGAAATTATAAATGGTCATCGTGGGGTCAGTGCAGAATCAGCACTTGCATTTGCTGACGCATTTCAAATGGAACCTCAATTTTGGCTTAATTTACAACAAAACTGGGATTTATGGCATGCAATGAAGGAGCATAAAAATATTAAACCTGTGGATAGGGCTGCATAAATAAAATTAAAACTTGATTTATAATGGTTCAGGACTTGTTTTAAATGTGGCAGAGTCTCAAGCGAAGCGCAAACCTCTACCCGAGTCCAATTGACTGGATATAATCTTTAGAAAAATATGCGGAAACAATTTACATTGTTCATATTCGACATTATCGAGAAGCTTATTTTGGACTGTGATGTCATTTCCGCGCTTTTCTTGCCTCTTTTTCAACGCGTTCTCCTGCTACGGCGAGTTCTCCTTTTCTACCACGATCAGCAAAAATGCCTGCTGTGGTGGTAAGACTGGCACCCACTGCAGCAGCGCTAATAACAACGCCGGCAACAGTCATCTTACTGGCAAACGCAATCCCGAAAGCACTCAGCGGTGTTGCGACTCCGAATGTGGTGATGACGAGAAGGAGCGATGTGGCTATCAACGTAGCGCCAAGTACACACAGCATAGCGCCGCCCACCAACTTTCCCCATTGACAGTTTTTCTTGCCAATCGCATTTTTTGTGTTTTGTGCGTGTTTTTCTATATTTTTGTCATCAGGGTTAGATACAACGTCTGTGGTTCCTTCAACAAATTTTGTTAGTTCAGATAACTCTTCTTGAGTAGTCTTTCTTTCAGCTTCTATTGCTCTATTTAACACGCCTCTGCCAGCGGCCTTTAGTGGTGAATCTGGATTTTTCCTTGAGGCTTGAGCAGTATTCTGCAAGCCTCGATATGCTCGATGAAATCTTTGATTGATGGTATTAGTTCTTTGCTGCTCTGCATAAGTAGCAACTTTGTTTTTTAAAAGATCCTTCAGCTTGGTAAAAGCTGGAGATGAGGTAATCCGATCTGCCGCCTCAGTAAATTTAAAATTATCGCGTACCCTGTGCGCATCTTCCTCAGTAAATTTATATTTATTATCGTGAGGATCGGGTGTTGGTTGCACAGATTGAGCTGAGTATGTGCCAGCCCTCTGGAGATCATCATAATACTGCTCGATTTTTTCAGATTTAGCTTGCTCAACCGTATATTCCTTCATAATACTGGTTTGTGCCTTGATAACGTTAATTATCTTGGTGATTACTGACCCTAATGTTATCCAATTAATGTCATTTACTGTAGACTCGGCTGCTAATTTTCCTATTTGCTCTAAGATTGTTGTAGCTTTCTCGCTGTCAAATAACTCAGATAAAGACTGAATTTCATTATGTAACATGTGCAAAGTAATATCATTATTCAGTTCGGTTTCAATTTCTTCCGGAGTACAATGATATTTCTCTTCAAGAATGCCATCGTTATGATTAAATAACTTTTCTCCTAATGGATCAACGAGCAAGATTTTATCAGAAAGAAACTCATGTTCTATTTTGCCGTCTTCCACTCTAATGGTGGAGGCAGTAACACCAATAGCAATTGGTCGGTCTGGTTTACTTGAAGTAATAGGGGCCTTCGCTAATCCACTGGGGAGTTGCTCATTGTATTTGTTAATATAAAAACGCTCTATAAATGTGATACTTCCATCATGGTTCCTAATAAAGTCAAAACGTTTTTTGCTTACATTGGGATTGATTCCTTTAGAAAATAGTGTAGCAGTTGTTTGGATCATGGAAGTATACAAAAAGCCATGTTGATGGGCATAATTTTGGATATATTCAAGAATTTCCGGATCTGTATTCAGGATTGTTTCTGTATTAGGCTTTGTATCATCAGAAAGCGCTTTTTTACCGCCAAAATAAATGTATTTTCTTTCTCTCGACCAATCTATTTCAGTATGCTGGGTACCATAAAATCTGGTGTTAATTTCTTTTGAAAGAGATTTTCTGATCGCAGACACGCGTCCAGGGACTTGTGGGGTAGATGGTTGCCTTGAATCCATGATGTGCCTCGTTTTATGTATGTATAATCATTTAATTAGATTATAGTGCTTTTTTAGAATAATTTATTATTTAAAGCTTAAGTTCTAACCTAATACAATGATATTATTAGGTTGTTGTGCGTGGTGTGATGCTGGAAGCATGTCAATTTGTCACCGAACAGCGTATAACATCCTGCTGCTTTGTGTTAATCAGAAGGTTCGTCGTTGCGAGGCTGCTTTTCAGGCCGAAGCAATCCATCCATCATCATGTGATGACGTAACTTATTGGCAATCCAAGTGAAGTCATCTTGTTCAGTCTATTGCGCTGGATCAGCATGCTGCAGCCTGAAAAGCAGCCTCGCAACGACGAACCCTGATTTATGCAACAACGCCTCACAGCTCACTTTACTGCATGAATCAACCGTTGTTTTAACTCAAACAGAGTTTTTTCCAAGCTGACCGGATAGGTTTTATTGCCCTGTGTACTAACAAATTGTTCGACTGCCTCCATGGCATGTTGACGAATATCGTGAATGCTTTCTTGTTCTTGCACCATGTTGCCGCGGCGTAATATTGGCTTTAAGAGATCGACAAATCCATCATAACCTTCTAAATGTATAGACTGATGGGATTGGTCTAATGAAACGGTGTTGGGGGAATCAGGTATCCCCAGACTGAGATCATAAATCACATCCATGACATATTGGTTGTCGCAGAAAAAGCGTCTTATCTGATGCCGGCCTGGATTTGAAATTTTAACTTCTTGTTCAGATAATTTTAATTTGTAATTCCATTCCCCCTGGGTATCACGCAATGCACAGAGTTTATATACCCCATCGAGAGCAGGTTGATCATAAGCGGTTGCTAAACTTGTGCCCACACCCCATACCGAAATAGCCGCATTTTTTTGCTTGAGATCGGTAATGACATATTCGTCCAGAGAATTGCTAGCTAAAATGCTGGTGTTTGCAAAGCCAGCGTCATCCAACAATTTTCGAGTTTGGATGCTGAGCGTGGCCATGTCACCGGAATCGAGGCGGATGCCGAGTAAATCTGCACCTTCTGCACGTAATTGCTGACCTACGGTAATGGCATTTTTGACACCTTCAATCGTGTTGAAGGTGTCAACGAGTAAAATACAATGGTGAGGCATGATAGCAGCGTAGGCTTGGAAAGCCGATATTTCATTGGGGAACGCTGTGACCCAACTGTGTGCATGGGTGCCGCGCACGGGAATATCATACTGTTTTCCTGCCAGTGTATTAGACGTGGCAACACAGCCACCGACATAAGCCGCACGGCTGGCTGAAAGGGCGCCATCTGGTCCTTGTGCACGGCGCATACCAAATTCAATCACGGGATCTCCTTGAGCGGCACGGCAAACACGAGAAGCTTTAGTGGCGATCAAAGTTTGAAAATTAATCATGTTCAAAAGTGATGTTTCAATCAGTTGGCATTGAATAATGGGTCCTTCAACTCGTACCAGCGGCTCATTGGCAAAGACAATCGTTCCTTCTGGTATGGCATCGACATCGCAAGTGAAAGTTAGCTGACTTAAATAATCGAGGAAATCATTGGAAAATAATATTTCACCATTTGATGCTTTTAATTGGGATAAATAAACTAGGTCATCGGTATGAAAACGCCAGTTTTTAAGAAAATCCACCACCGTTGCTAAGCCGCAACTTAATGCATAATTGCTATTGAAAGGGTTTTTGCGAAACAAAAGATGAAAAGTGGCATCTTGCTCGTGCATGTTCAACTTCCAGTAGCCATAGGCCATGGTGAGCTGATAAAAATCCGTTAATAAAGGTGAATAAATAGAAGTTGTCACAGTGTTCTCCTCGTCGGTGTCTAGTATATACTCCTCAACGAAACCGCTAGAATTTTTTAAACTTCATAAAAAAGGTGTAAGTATTCGGTGATAGCAGTATCTGAGCAGGCCAGCCCCTTTTATTTTTTTATTTGGTCGCAAAAGACGTTTCTCTTTCAGCTTTTGTTAAAGTGGACTCCTGTCCACTTTCTCTTATATAAAAAATAAAAGGGGCTGGCCTGCTCAGATACTGCTATCACCGAATACTTACAAAAAGGTAAGCGTATGTCTATGAGAAAGTGGTTATTATTAGCAGGATTATCTTTGTTATTTGTCGGTTGTTCAACAGGCGGATATTATAATGACAATTCTTTAATCTATGGCGATAGCAGTCCTAGGAGCAGAGGGGTGCAATATTTGTTGGGGCGAGGAGTAGAGCAAAATAATGAAAAAGCATTCTATTATTTTAATCAAGCAGCCAATGAAGATGATGCGTTTGCCCAAAATGAATTGGCTTATCTGTATGCTGCAGGCAAAGGCACACGCCGTGATTATAAAAAAGCACTAATTTGGTATAAGAGAGCGGCAGAGCATGGGTTGGCGAGCGCTCAATATAATCTTGGATTAATGTATTTATATGGGATAGGTACGACACCTAATGCGTCACTGGCTAAAGCTTGGTTTCAAAAATCAGCTGCTCGTGGATTTGAGCCAGCTCAAGCAGCGCTTAAACAAATTCAACATTAGGATCTATTGACATTGATTCCACGTAAACGTTTTGGTCAGCATTTTTTGCGTGATCCAGTAATGATTCAGCAAATCATCGCTGCTTTGGCGCCTAAACCCAGCGAGCATTTGCTTGAGATTGGTCCTGGTTTGGGTGCTTTGACGATGCCAGTGCTTAGGCTGGTAAAGTCTCTGGAAGTGATTGAGCTTGATCGTGATTTGATTCCTGAATTGCAGGCCCGCAGTCAATCTATAGGTCATTTACATGTTTATGCTGCTGATGCGTTAAAGTTTGATTTTTCTCGTGTTAAAAAAGATGATCGGTTATTACGGGTTTTTGGTAATCTTCCTTACAATATTTCCACACCGCTAATATTTCACTTAATCAGTTTTGCCGATATTTTTTCAGATATGTTATTTATGTTACAAAAAGAAGTAGCTGAACGGTTAGCTGCTACAACTGCCACGGAGCATTATGGTCGTTTGAGTGTCATGGCACAATATCATTGCCAAGTGGACTTGTTGTTTGATGTGCCGCCGAGTGCGTTTGATCCGCCGCCCAAAGTGCAATCTAGTATGGTTCGTCTTACTCCTTATCAGGTATACCCTTATCGTGCGAAGGATTATGTTGTGTTCGAGAGCATGGTAAAACAAGCGTTTGGACAACGGCGTAAGACATTGCGTAATAGTTTGAAGGGTACGATCAACGATGAAATGTGGGAACAACTTTCCATTCGTTCTAATTTACGAGCGGAGGATTTATCCGTAAAAGATTTTGTAGAGATGAGTAATGCGTGTTTCTAAATCTACTACGGTGTCAGCCTAAGTTTGACCTGCGGCAGCAACGCCTCGGGGTCCTGTCATAGGCCAATTCTTTTTGTGTTCGCAAGCTGTGCGCAAAAAGAGTTGGCCTATGCCACCCCTCGGAACCGGCTTCAGTGTATGGGTCAAACTTAGGCTGACACCGTACTAGTGGAGAGTAAAGAACAAATGACAACATATGTAATTGGTGACGTACAAGGTTGTTTTACTGAGCTTGAGGCATTACTCAAGCAAATTGATTTTCGTCAAGATAACGATACGCTGTGGTTTACAGGCGATCTAGTCAACCGTGGTCCATGTTCACTAGAAGTATTACGCTTTGTGAAATCATTAGATCAACACCAGGTGGCCGTGTTAGGCAATCATGATTTGCACTTACTGGCGGTGGCATATGGTGTTAGAGAGTTGCATAGGGACGATACCTTAGATGAAATTCTCACTGCGCCTGATAAAAATGAACTAATAGATTGGCTGCGACATCGTCCGTTACTGCATTATGATAAATCGACAGGTTATGTGATGGCACATGCTGGACTGGCTCCGTTATGGAATCTTACTCAAGCACGTAGATTGGCTGAAGAAGTTGAAATGCTGTTGCGTGGTGGCACACCAGAAACTTTTCTCAAAGGGATATATGGCAATCAACCTGATTATTGGGATGATCATTTGTCTGGCATAGAGCGTTGGCGTTGTATTGTGAACTTTTTAACTCGCATGCGCTTTTGTTATGCAGATGGACGGCTTGATTTGTCTTATAAAGGTGAAATAGGAGGCAAACCAAAAGAATTAATTCCTTGGTTTGATGTGCCAGAACGTGAAAATGTGAATGAGAAAATTATTTTTGGCCATTGGGCGGCACTGAATGGTAAGACCGATGCACCGAATCTTTATGCGCTGGATACAGGATGTGTATGGGGAAATTCGCTTACTGCTATGTGCTTGGAAAATGGGGAGCGATTTAGTGTGCATTGCGGGAACCGCTGAGCAGTTTAAATACTGGCAGGCATTCCGCCACAAGCTGTTACCCTACTTGTTTTTTAGCTCCAAACACGCCCTCCATGGCGTTTAGGATTGCACCCTACAATCCAGTCATCTAAAAACAAGTAGGGTAACAGCTTGTGGCGGAATGCCTGATGTACTAGTGCATTCTCGGATTGTTTTCGATACTATTGTCAATTTGCGCTGGTGTCCCTACATGAAACAAAAGTCTTTACCAAACTATCGAGCGCTTCATCAAGCGCTTAGCAAAACTACGCTCAAGTTACATCCTTCTCAGGTTCATGGGCTTGTTAGCGGCATATTGTGTAGCAATCCTAAGAGTAATGCTGCGTGGGAAGAGTTAGTAACAGGAGGCGAAGATTCTGCAAAAACCCACAAAGTATTGCAGGATCTATTTGATGCCAGTATGAAGCAGTTAGATGAATTTTTATTTGAATTTCAATTAGTATTACCGCCTGATTCCGAAGTATTACCCAGTCGGGCAGAAGCGCTTACTCTGTGGTGTCAAGGATATTTAACCGGGCTAAAATTGGCTCAGGTTCAACTTGTCGATCGTGAGCCTGGTGAGATGACAGAAGCGATTAATGACCTGATTGAAATTGCCAAAATGAATTATGAAGATGTGGTAGCAAGTGAAGAAGATGAAGCTGCTTATATTGAGTTGGTTGAATATGTTCGAATGGCAGCTATCCTAATTTATCAGGACATGCGCGAAGAAGAAGCAACCAAAAAAACAGCTAACTCTTCTAATCACCTACATTAATCGCAAAGTAAAATCTAAGGAAGATGGCCATGATAAAAATGTCTGAATATGCAAAACGCCGTAAAGAATTGATGCAAAAAATTGGATCTAACGGCATAGTGATTCTTCCTTCAGCACCGGAAGTTTTCCGTAATGGTGATGCAGTTTATGCGTATCGCCAAAACAGTGATTTTTATTATTTAACAGGATTTGAGGAACCTGAGGCGGTTCTTGTCCTCGCTCCAAAGAGAAAAGAAGGGGAATACATCTTATTTAATCGCATTAGGGACCGTGACCGTGAAATATGGGATGGGCCACGTGTTGGTCAAGAAGGTGCAGTAGAAGATTATCTGGCAGATCAAGCTTTTCCTTTTAGTGAGCTAACATTAATGTTGCCTGATTTGTTGGCAGGAAGAGAATCTATTCATTATCCGTTAGGTATTAATCGCGAATTTGACAAGATACTCATGCATAGTGTCAATAAGGTTCGCTCTAAATCTCGTGGTGGTGTGCACCCTCCCGCTGCTTTTGTCGATATCACGACTTCCCTACATGAAATGCGGTTATTCAAAAGCTCAGCAGAAATAGCATCTATGCAAAAAGCAATTGATATTACTGAGAAAGCACATGTGCGGGCAATGCAGTTTTGTAAGCCAAATTGTTATGAGTATGAACTTGAAGCTGAACTGATGTATGAGTTTCAACGTAATGGTGCAAGATATCCTGCTTATAATCCGATAGTAGGTGCTGGGCGAAATACTTGTATTTTACATTACGTCAATAATAATCAAAAAATTAACGAGGGTGATTTGATATTGATTGACGCAGGGGCTGAGTACCAAAATTATGCGGCTGATATTACGCGTACCTTCCCTGCAAGCGGCCACTTTACCGGTGAGCAGCGGGCAATCTATGAGTTAGTTTTAGCGTCACAATTAGCAGCGATTAAATCTGTCAAACCAGGGGCTGTATGGACAGCGGCACAAAGTATTATTGTTAAAATCATCACACAAGGGTTGATCGATCTGGGCATTTTGAAGGGCAGTCTTGATGGTCTCATTGAAAAACAAGCTTATTTCCCATTTTATATGCATCGTTCCGGTCATTGGTTAGGGCTGGATGTGCATGATGTTGGCCGTTACCGTGTAGAGACAAAATGGCGTACATTGCAACCAGGTATGGTATTTACTGTTGAGCCAGGAATATATATTTCTGCTGATATTCCTGGTGTGTCTAAGCGATGGCATAACATTGGTGTGCGTATTGAAGATAATGTTCTTGTGACAGATAAAGGACATGAAGTATTGAGTCAAAAGATCCCTAAAACCATTTCTGAAATAGAAGCAGTCATGGCGTAGCAATAATGCTGTACTATGATCTCATCATTGTTGGCGGTGGGTTAGTGGGTGCGGGACTAGCGGCGGCGCTTCGCGATGCTGAGTTGAATATTGCTCTGATTGACGCAAAATTGCCAAGCAACGATGATCCGCGTTTGTTTGCACTGAATAGTAGTAGTTGTCAGTTTTTGAAGAACCTGGGTCTATGGCATGAGCTTGCTCCATATGCGGCGCCTATTCATCAAGTGCATGTTTCTCATCATGGCCGCTTTGGTGCGGTGCGTTTAAATTGTGAAGACATTAATTTACCTGCATTAGGTAATGTGATTCCTGCGCGGCACATTGAGGCGGCGTTAAACAAAGAGTTAACGCGGCTGCCAACTTGCACCGTATATCGTCCTGCAACATTGCACGCATTACAACAATATGATGGCTATGCTCATCTGAAAATAATCACTGAACAAGGTACACAAGATTTACAAACACCTATTGTGATTGGTGCAGATGGAACAGAGTCAACCGTGCGTGCTCAATTAAATATTCATACCGAAATGTTTGATTATGAACAAAGTGCATTGGTGACAAGAACTACTTTGAAGCGATTGCACCACCATATTGCTTATGAACGGTTTCATTCACAGGGAGCGATAGCGATGCTTCCTTTGATGGGAAATGAATGCGCAACGATTTGGACTGCAGATAAAAAGACGATTGCTCAGCTCATGGAATTACCTGACCAGGTTTTTCTACAAAAATTGCAAACTGAGTTTGGTTATCGTCTAGGACGTTTCCAGGGTGTTAGCCAGCGTCATGTGTTTCCTTTGCGTATGGTATATGCTAAAAATAACGTTGAGCAATGTGTTTATTTGCTGGGCAATTCCGCGCATACACTTCATCCCATTGCTGCTCAAGGATTTAATTTGGCTCTGTATGAAGCTGCTGTGTTGGCGGAAGAGATTATGGAGAGAGTGAATAAACAAAGACCTATTACGACGAATGATTTACATGCAATTAGTTTGAGAACAGAGAAGCAACAAGCTACTAGCATTGGAATATCGCATCGCTTGGCACGGTTTTTTTCTAACAATTCCATCTTATTAGGATTTGCTGTGCAATTAGGGATGTTTGGTTTAGATATTTCTCCATCAATGAAAAAAAAGTTTTTAGAGAGAATGATAGGAAGAATTGGACGTGTCCCACGTTTATTACTGAGTAATGGATTATGAACAAAACATCTCGATATGATATCGAAAAAGAATTAATTGCGATTACAAATAAATTCTTGACTGATTCGGGGGAACCTTATAAACGCGAAATCAAAACAGATGTTTCTTTGCATAGACATCTTGGTATTGATAGTTTAGGCCGTGCTGAATTATTTCGGCGAATTGAAAAATCATTTGATGTGAGAATCTCTGATCATCTATTAACGGAAGCAGATACATTAAATGATATTGCGAAATATTTGCATGAATTTAAACCTAGCGTTGAAGCTGTCACGAAACATGAGATTGTGGCTTCTCATGGAGAAAGACCACATGTTGACCCATCGCAAGCTAAAACATTACTGGATATTTTGCTTCTTTATGGAGAAAAGTCGCCAGACAAAGCGCATATTTATTTTCAAAATGAAGATGGCGGTGAAGAGGTCATTACGTATGGGCAATTACTTCATGTTTCATCGCAGGTTGCATTAGGATTACGTGAGCGCGGACTAAAAGAAAGGGAAACGGTGGCAATCATGCAGCCCACCAGCCCTAAGTTTTTTTATACTTTTTTTGGCATATTATTGGCAGGAGGAATACCTGTCCCTATTTATCCCCCTTTCCGCATGCATATGCTGGAAGCTTATGCGAAAACAGAAGCGCGCATTTTACGCAATGCCGAAGTCCGTATTCTTGTCACATTTGAACAAGCTGAGAATTTAAGTTTGTTATTGCAATCGTTTGTGCCTAGCTTAAAACATGTCACCACAGTCGATGAATTAACCCATCAAGATAAGCTGATAAAATTATTCCATGCTTCAGCAGATAATCCCGCGCTCATTCAATATACTTCTGGGAGCACTTCTGATCCTAAAGGTGTGTTGTTGTCCCATCATAATTTATTATCAAACATTCAAGCCTATGGTAGAGCGATCAACGTCACACCCAATGATGTCGCAGTAAGTTGGCTGCCGCTTTATCATGATATGGGCTTAATTGGTATGTGGCTGGGAAGTTTGTATTACGGTGTTCCACTTATATTACTCACCCCTTTTTCTTTTTTGAATCGTCCTGAACGGTGGTTGTGGGCCATTCATTATCATCGAGGCACATTATCTGGCGCACCAAATTTTGCTTATGAGTTATGTGTTCGAAAAATTGACCCAGGTTTGGTCGAAGGGCTGGATCTTTCTTCGTGGCGAATGGCTGCGAATGGAGCGGAAAAAATATATCCTCGCACGTTGGAGCAATTTGCCAAGAAATTTGCTCCATTCGGATTTAAACAGAAAGCATTATTGCCAGTCTATGGGTTGGCCGAATCAACGGTTGCACTGACGATACCACCTATTGATCGTGAATTTAAAGTGGATTGCATTAACCGCGAAGCATTTGAAAAAGATCGCCGTGCTGTGCCAGAAGAAGGAAAAGATACGCTGGCTTTTGTTTCTTGCGGAGCAGTGATTGAGGGGCATGCTGTTCGTATTGTGGATGACAACAATAACGTATTGCCAGAACGGACAATTGGAAATTTGCAGTTTCGTGGCCCATCAAGCATGCAGGGTTTTTATAACAATCCCCGTGCAACACAATTAATTTATCACGATGGTTGGTTAGATAGCGGCGATTTGGCATATCAAGCGGAAAATGAGTTCTATATTACGGGCCGTAAAAAAGATTTGATCATTAAGGCAGGCCGTAATTTATATCCTGCGGAAATTGAAGAGTTAGCGGGGGGAGTGGAAGGGGTGCGACAAGGTTGTGTTGCTGCGTTTGAAGTATCTGATGCACAACATGGAACGGAGCAATTAATTGTTGTCGCTGAAACTCGCGAAAAAAATAAATCGAAGCAAGAAGCAATTGCCAATGCGATCAAGGAAGTGATTGTGACGTCATTGGATATCGCGCCGGATCATGTCGTGTTGGTGGCGCCGCATATTGTTCCTAAAACATCAAGCGGAAAACTGCAGCGTGCAGCTTGTAAAACGATGTATCTTGCAGGACGGTTGAGCAAAAGACAAATGCCAGCTTGGTTGCAAATTGTTAAGCTAGGGGTGCAATCGCTTGTTCGTAAATGCATAATGGGCCTTGGCCTGATGGCAAAATTTATTTACACATTATATGTGGCATTGATGATTGGCATTACTTTTTTCCCTATGTTTCTGCTAGTCAAATATTCTTCACGTGATATGGCCGCAAAATCTGTTCGCTCATGGGCGAAATGGATTTTAAGATTTGCGTTATGTCCTATTAAAATAGTTGGAGCAAATAAACTGGCACAAGATTTGCCGGTGATATTTGCCTCTAATCATGCAAGCTATATTGATTCCATTGTTATGGTGTCCATATTACCGATCAATACTCGTATTGTTGTGAAAAAAGAGTTAATGCATATGCCATTAGTTAGGACAGTGATGCAAAAATTAGAGTATCTTGGTGTTGATCGGATGGATTTGTCTAAAGGGTTGGAAGATACTAAACGAATTCAAGATATTCTCACAGCAGGACATCCTATATTGATTTTTCCAGAGGGAACGTTTGGATATCCATCTGGCTTGCGGCCATTTCGTTTAGGTGCATTTAAAATTTCGGCAGAGACAAATACTTCCATTTGTCCCGTGGCTTTAAAAGGAACACGATATATTTTGCGTGATGATGAAAAATTAATGCGTCCTAAGCGAGTGGTCGTGACGATATGTGATCTGATTCAACCCGTAGGCGCTGAATGGGAGCATGTCACGCAATTACGAAATCTTGTCCGTGCTGAAATTGTAAAACACTGTGGCGAACCCTCCCTCGATTTTATTGCAGCACAAACGGTAGCGCCGAAATGGAGACAGTAAATGCAATAACCTATACGTAAATGTTGTATAGGTTCGGTCAAGTCGCGGTACGACGCCTCAGTGGCAAAAAACTAGCGGACTGTGGGTATATGTTTTGCTACCAGGAGATACTCTTGTTGAGAACACGTCAACCAACTACTGCTATTTTAGCCTGGTGTCTTTATGATTGGGCGTCCTCCTCATTTTCTGTCATTGTGGTGACATTTATTTTTGCTACGTATTTCACCACCAAAGTGGCAGAAAATGAAATTATTGGTACGTATCAATGGGCAAATGCAACATCCATTGCAGGCATTATCATTGCGCTGAGCAGCCCGCTTTTTGGCGCTATTGCTGATTATGGAGGCCATCATAAGCGTTGGTTATTGTTATTTTCCTTCATGTGTATGGCAAGTTCGGGACTGCTTTGGTTTGCTTACCCAAATACGAGTTCGGTATATTTTACGCTTTCATGTTTAATATTTGGAACGATTGGCTTAGAAGTGGCCATGGTTTTTTATAATGCACTCTTACCACAACTTGCACCTAAGGATTATCTTGGGCGTGTCTCAGGTTGGGGGTGGGGAAGTGGTTATCTCGGTGGTATTGTGGCCTTGTCAATGACGCTTCTATTTTTTATCAAGGCAAACTTTTTTTCTTTGAATACACAAACGGCAGCGCAGATTCGGATCGCTGGCCCGTTTGTTATGCTGTGGTATTTTATTTTTTCACTTCCTTTATTTGTTTTAGTACCTGCTATTCCATCTACTCCTCGACCTTTACTGCAAGCTATCCGTGCAGGAGGAGGAGAGCTATTACACACATTAAAAAAACTACCTTATGAAAAAAATATTTTTCTTTTTCTTATTGCACACATGATTTATGCAGATGGTTTAAATACATTATTTGTTTTTGGTGGAATATATGCAGCGGGAACATATGGGCTATCCTTTGAGGAAGTATTATTATTTGGTATTACAATGAATATTACTGCAGGAATAGGTGCTATTCTGCTGGGTTGGGTAGATGATTTTTTAGGTTCAAAACCCACTATTCTTATCTCATTAGTGTTGCTTATTTTTTTTGGAATACCATTACTATTCTTGCATTATAAATATATGTTTTGGGCGGCTGCATTATTGCTTTGTTTATTTGTTGGGCCCGTCCAATCTGCGAGTCGGTCTTTAATGGCAAGATTAATTGCTGGAAAAGAAACATCCACAGAAATGTTTGGCCTGTATGCTCTTTCAGGGAAGATCACTGCATTTGTAGGGCCCTGGCTGCTAGGTGTGACGACATTAATGTTTGGCAGTCAACGTGTGGGCATGACAACGGTATTGGTATTTTTTGCTGTGGGTGGATTGTTATTGATACCGGTGCAGGTGCAACAGGCTGAAGAAAGAAGTAGGTTCTAAACTTCCTTGATTTATTCTAGAATGTGACCATATTCATTAATACATACTCCTAACATTGAAATGCTACGGGTATCACTAACCAATCAATTTAAAGAAGGCCATACCATGAGCAGCCATATTCACGTGATTAGCGATGCTTCTTTTGAGAAGGAAGTCATTGAATCTCATCTTCCTGTTATTGTTGATTTTTGGGCCCAATGGTGTGGCCCCTGCAAGGCGCTGGCACCTGTTCTGGAAGATGTTGCGACTCAGTACACAGAGAAAGTTAAATTTGTCAAACTTGATGTAGACCATAACCCTTCCACACCGCCTAAATTTGGTGTACGTGGTATTCCGACATTAATATTATTTAAGGCGGGTCAAGTTGCTGCTACTCAGGTTGGTTTATTGAGTAAAGCTGATTTAATGAAATTTATTGATGGCCATATTTAAAACGACATATTTCTATCTTTGAGTGGATATTTGTTAGGGCATTTTTTTAGAAGATGCCCTAGCTATTTTCATAAAAGGGTGCTATTTTTAGAACGTAGATACTCCCTTGCCTTAAATCGTATATTCCATAGCTCGTGTTTATGGTTGTCAGTGGTGATAGCCTTAGAGTCAAAACACAGCTATTAAAAACAGAGATTCCTGCTTTGCCACGGGAGCTTTTCCGTATGAGAGGGATATGAATTGTCTTTCAGCATATTCCTATGTATACGAGATAGATTCTGGTATGGCAAAGAAGGTGAGTTGAGTAGGGGTGCATAGGAGTTTTTTGCAGCGAGAGGATGAGAATGTTTTGTATGAACCATTTACTCGCAGACAGGAGTCTGCGAGAGTAAAACCCACTCAAAGATGCGTGTGTTTTGTGGTTGATGGTGAAGAAAAATACTCTCATCCTCTTGCTGCAAAAAACTCATCATGCACCCGTTGGGTAGGGCCTGTTGACATTTATTTTATCGAAGCGAAAAAAGCGGAGATTGAGGCAAAATATTAGTAAATTTGAGGAGAATATCGAGAATATTTGACGAGAATTTACTAATATTTTGGTTGTTTCTACTCTTTTTGCAGCCAAGAAAATAAATGTCAACAGGTTCTAATGCCACTTCTGTCATTAAAAATCAATCAACGTTCTTTATTTAGGGTTTAAATCATTATGAATTTAACTGAGCTTAAGAAAAAAAGTGCAGCTGAACTAGTTACATTAGCTGAACAATATGGGTTGGAAAATATGGCCCGCTCAAGGAAACAAGATATTATTTTTGCAATTTTGAAAGAACACGCCAAACGTGGAGAAGATATTTATGGCGATGGCGTGCTTGAAATTCTTCAAGATGGATTTGGGTTCTTGCGCTCAGCAGAAGGTTCTTATCTCGCTGGCCCAGATGATATTTACGTCTCCCCGAGCCAAATTCGTCGCTTCAATTTACGTACTGGTGATACTATTTCCGGAAAAATTCGTCCGCCTAAAGAAGGTGAACGTTATTTTGCGCTATTGAAAGTTGACGCGATTAACTTTGAAGCACCAGAAAATGCTAAAAACAAAGTGTTATTTGAAAACCTGACTCCCTTGTTTGCGGATAAGCACCTTAAGATGGAATTAGGCAATGGCAGCACAGAAGATATTACGGCTCGTGTCATTGATCTTATTTCGCCTTTTGGTAAAGGCCAACGTGGTTTGATTGTGTCACCACCAAAAGCAGGCAAAACCATGATGCTGCAAAATATCGCGCACTCGATTGCACACAATCATCCTGAATGTTATCTCATTGTATTGTTGATTGATGAACGCCCTGAAGAAGTCACTGAAATGTCCCGCTCAGTCAAAGGTGAAGTCATTGCGAGTACTTTTGATGAGCCAGCCAATCGCCATGTTCAAGTTGCGGAAATGGTAATCGAAAAAGCTAAACGATTGGTTGAACACAAACGTGATGTAGTCATCTTATTAGATTCAATTACACGTCTTGCTCGCGCTTATAACACCGTTGTTCCTGCTTCTGGTAAGGTACTAACAGGAGGTGTTGATTCGAATGCGTTACAACGTCCTAAGCGTTTCTTTGGTGCTGCTCGTAACATTGAAGAAGGAGGTAGTTTAACCATTATTGCGACTGCGCTAGTTGAAACAGGCTCTAAGATGGATGATGTGATTTATGAGGAATTTAAGGGAACAGGTAATATGGAAATTCATTTGGATAGACGTATTGCAGAGAGGCGCATATACCCTGCGATTAATGTGAATCGTAGTGGCACACGGCGCGATGAAAAATTTGTATCAAAAGAAGCTTTACAAAGAATTTGGATTTTACGCAAGCTGTTGCAGCCAATGGAAGAAGGTGCGGTTGAATTCTTGATTGATAAGATGAAAGATACAAAGACCAACGACGAGTTTTTCGATGCAATGAAAAAATTCTAATCTGAAAAAAATACATATGCATTACTGGTTATTCAAATCTGAGCCAACTTGTTTCAGTATCGATGACTTAAGCCGCCGTCCCCAGCAAGTTACGTGTTGGGATGGTGTGCGTAATTATCAGGTACGCAATATGTTGAGGGATGAAATTAAAGTGGGGGATTGGGTATTTTTCTATCACTCAAGCTGTAATCCACCAGGTATTGCTGGCATCATGGAAGTCATCAAGAATGGATATCCTGACCATACTGCTTGGGATTTGCATTCTGACCATTACGATCCAAAAAGCACACCCGAAAATCCACGTTGGTATATGGTTGATGTGAAGTTAGTCAGTAAATTTTCACAAGTTATCACATTAGATCAAATCAAGAACCACCCTAAATTAAAAAAAATGCTAATTACACGAAAAGGGAATCGTCTTTCCATTACACCAGTGACAGTAGAAGAATGGACAACGCTGCTCGCATTAAGTCGTATTTAGGAGCACACCTATACCTATAAAGGCTAAACAAACTGCAGCTGCTGCCGAATTGTCAATTATTCACTGTAATTCATTTGATAGAATTTAGTCGCAAAAGACATTAGTGAGCCTTTTCGATTGTTAATATCGAACAAAATGTAACCATTCACGGGGGTAGTCATAGGGCCCAAAAAACGGAAACTCTGCGATGTCGCAGCCATGAAGGCCCGTTAAGAGGGAAGCTAGCGAAGGAATAAAGGCGGCAATTTTAACCCATCTATTGTATTTCAAAGCGGGCTGTCGTGATGACTTGAATGGTGCTATCTACCAGCTTCCGTTTTTTGGGCCCTATGACTACCCCCGTGAATGGTTACAACAAAATTTAAAGATTACAGTGAATTAGTTGATATTGTTGTAATAGATTGTAAACGTTCGATTAACCCGTTGAAAAATTAAAATTAGCGTCGTCCCCTGTGGAGCTACTGACTATTTCACCGTAGGTTTACCCACTGCGCTGTCGTACCGCGGCTTGTCCGCGGTATCCAGGTGGCTCAGTAGAAAAAAATCAGCGGATCGTGGGTTAACCGAATGTTTACATATTATTTAACGAATTCATTTCGCAATAACCCACTAAATATCCTGGATATTTTTATGTATGCTTACGAAGCAGCATCTTTGCTTCTTGTTTTTTCTTTCTTACGAGTGTTAACACTAGCTTTATATTCAGTAGAAAATCTACGGTCTTTGCTTTTATTTACAGGACGTTTTTTGAAAGAAGAATTATTATTATCGCGATTATTTTTAACGCGTCGTTTACCTGTGTCGCTCAGTGATAAATCAAGATTTTTATTATTATCTTTATGATTTTTTTTGCGGGAAAAATTCTTTTTCTCTGGATGATAATCATTTTTGAATTTAGCTTTACTATGAGCCGGTTTTTCGTGTTTGTAGTTCCTATCTTGTTTATCGCGGGAAAATCTTGGTTTTTTGGGCAAAGTTAATATCTCTGGAGTATGCTCTATTTTTTTATTAGGAGCAGGAGCATCACTTATCTCTATATTGTGTATTAATTTGATTCGTTGACCAATGTAACGCTCAATGGACTGTAAATGACGCATGTCGGTTGGCAATACAAAAGAAATGGCAATGCCAGCTTTTCCAGCCCTGCCAGTCCGTCCAATGCGATGTACATAATCCTCAGAGAATCTGGGTAAATCATAATTAATGACGTGTGTGATGTCATGAACATCTATACCGCGTGCTGCGACATCAGTCGCAACTAAAAACTGAATCTTGCCGCGGCGCAATTGCTCAAGGGTACGGTTCCGGACGTTTTGCCGTAAATCACCATGCAGGGCTGCTGCTGCAAAACCTTCATCCCGTAATTGATTGGCAAGTTTATCGGCATTTATTTTTGTAGCGGAGAAAATGATCGCTTTATACATCGCTTTATCATGCAAAAAATGTTTTAACAATCGGGATTTATGTTGTGCATTATTGGCTTTATACATTTCTTGTTTAATTTGCGGGGCGGCAATTTTTTCATTGGATAAATCTATACGTGCTGGATTTCTCAATAAATGTTTAACGGCGTTCATTAATTTATTGTCTAATGTTGCACTGAATAACAGCGTTTGACGGCTGGTGGGCGTTAGCTTGGCAATGTATTGAACGTCGTCAATAAATCCCATGTCTAACATGCGATCTGCTTCATCTAGGACCAGCATTGCTATGTTGGATAAATCGACATGTTTTTGCTCTATGTGATCGAGCAAACGACCAGGAGTGGCAACAATGATATCTGCACCGCGTTTCAAATCTTTTATTTGGTGATGGTAGGGCATGCCGCCAACGAGACTAACAATGTTGAACTGCATGAATTTACCATACATATTGGCCGCTTTGGTAATTTGACCCGCTAATTCGCGGGTGGGGGTTAGAATAAGAATGCGGGCTTTTTTTGATGATGGTTGTGCAATTAAGCGGTGTAAAGCAGGTAAAACAAAAGCGGCTGTTTTACCCGTGCCGGTTTGCGCAGAGACAACAACGTCTTGCTGGCCCATGATCACAGGGATAGATTGGGTTTGTACGGGGGTTGGTGTCGTATAGCCGCATGCATTGATTGCTTTGTAAATATTGGAATCTAAATTGAATTTTTGAAAATTATCCACGGTCTTCCTCGTTTTTAATATAAAATGCAAGCCATGTAGAGTCCGCATTTTTTCGAGAAAAGAGACTTAGATAGCTGGCTGTTAATGTGTATCATCGCCAACCTAACTAACCTAGAATACTCAGGCAAAACCCAATAAGAACAACAAGTCGCGAGGGGTAAACGCATTGGTGATGATGTAAAAAACTCACAGTGTGTATCTGACCATTATTTTGGCAGAATTGCAAGCTGTTTCTGAGACAGTAGGATACCGCGGACAAACTGCGGTACGACTAGTGTGGTGGGTGAGTCTGTAGCAGGAAGATCGTGGCAGGTCGTTTCACGGGCAGTGGCTCAATGCATCTAGCGTTGTCCTTTTGCGAAGGCTGCCTATTGTGGTTAAAAGTAACACGGAAGTATCGCGGCCGTAGGCAAGAGGATCCAGTTACGGATTAGTTGAGCAATCTAAATTATATTGCTGGTTGTATTGAGTGAAGGTAAAAGCTAGTATAGTTCGCGAGAAGGATGTTGACGGAAATAAAGGGTTGGGATAAAAAAATACTTAGATAGATATAGGAACATGCTTAAATGAAAAAACTTTTGCAGATTCCGCTTAAGTGGGTTACAAACCACAACAATTATGATCCTAATGCAAGTTACTCAGAGAACATCGACTGGGTCAGGGCAATACCTTTTATTCTCGTTAATTTAGGCTGCCTATTAGTATTTTATTTTGGATTCAGCTGGGTTGCGTTTATCACCGCTTTTATCTTATACGTTGTACGCGTATTCTTTATTGGTGCTTTTTATCACCGCTATTTTTCTCATAAAACATACCAAACCAATCGTTTTTGGCAATTTATTTTTGCTTTAATGGCAGGAAGTTGTGTGCAAAGAGGGCCACTATGGTGGGCTGCTCACCATCGACAGCACCACATGTGTTCAGATGAACCTATTGATGCCCATTCCCCTGTACAGCATGGTTTTTGGTGGAGCCATATGGGGTGGTTTATGTCGAAAAAACATTATTACTATAATCCTGAGCGTGTAAAAGATCTGTTACGTTATCCTGAATTAGTATTCTTGGATCAATATGATATTTTAATGCCAACGGTCTTATTTGTTTCGTTATTTGTTGCAGGTGCATTGCTGCATGCGTATGCGCCACAGTTAGGTACGAGTGCCGGTCAAATGGTTGTCTGGGGTTTTTGTCTATCAACTGTCGCATTATTTCATACTACAGTCACAATTAATTCACTTTCTCATGTAATAGGCAAGAAGCGGTTTGCCACTAAAGATAATAGTCGGAATAATTTATTCTTGGCATTATTAACACTAGGTGAAGGGTGGCATAACAATCACCATCATTATCCAGCAACAGCAAGACAAGGGTTTATGTGGTGGGAGATTGATGTGACGTATTATCTGCTTAAGCTATTTGAGAAAATCGGCATTATTTGGGAAGTAAAAGGTGTGCCGAAATCAGTTCTTCAGCGAGATCTTGCGCAATAAAACGACTTTAAAGATGCAGCTGAAACGTGTATCTTCTTAATAAGGATCATTCTATTAGACCCTAATGTCCAGTCAAAATTAAGGATTGATTTTGCAATGGAAAATAATCATGAGGCGGTTTTAAGCAAGCAAAATTGGGTGACACAAAAGCTTCTTTTCATGGCATTAGCAAGAATCCAATATGGGAAGTTTGTCATCACGGATTGTACAGGTTGTTATACTTTTTCTGGTCTGACTGATTCGACCGATGTCGCAAATATAAAAATTAATCGCCCACAAGCTTATAAGAAGATTTTGTTACAAGGTGTGCTAGGTGCGGCAGAAGGTTATATGGAAGGTGATTGGGATACGGATGACCTGACAAAATTAATCGAAATTATTCTTAAAAACACGGACGTTTTTGAAAAATTGAATGGCCTTACTGCAAGAATCCTTAACTATATTTTGAGGTTAACTGGCATATATCAAAAAAATGATATGGTCAGTGCGAAAAAAAATATTATTTCTCATTATGATTTAGGGAATAATTTTTTTAAATTATTCCTTGATCCTAGTATGATGTATTCTTGTGCCTTGTACGAACCGGAACGCATTAGTCTTGAGCAAGCGTCTATAAAGAAGTTAGAGACAATCTGTCAGCAGTTACAATTAAGTCCAACAGACCACCTTCTTGAAATTGGTACAGGTTGGGGCGGATTAGCAATTTATGCTGCGCGTAAATATGGTTGTAAGGTAACGACTACAACCATTTCAGATAAACAATATGCGCATGTTAAACAAGAAATAGCACATTTAGGGTTGCAAAATAGGATAGAATTACTTAATCAAGATTATCGTCAACTTAAAGGACAATATACTAAATTAGTTTCAATCGAAATGATTGAAGCAGTAGGTCATCAGTATTTTGATACATTTTTCAAACAATGCAATAAATTATTAAAACCAGGTGGATTGTTTTTTCTGCAGGCGATTGTTATCAACGACCAAGCTTATCAACGTGCCAAAAATGAAATTGATTTTATCAAGAGATATATTTTTCCAGGTGGTTGTTTACCTTCAGTGAATGTGATTTCAAATTGCATTGCAAATCATACTCAAATGCAATTGCTGCAAATCCGTGATATTGGCAAGCATTATGCCATTACCTTGCTTGATTGGTTGCGGAGATTTAATCAACATACAGATCTTGTTAAAGAACAAGGGTTTTCTGAACAATTTATTCGCATGTGGCGGTTTTACTTTTGTTATTGTGCTGCTGGTTTTAAACAAGCTTATATTAGTGATATCCATGCGCTTTGGCGAAAACAAGCATGATCCGTACATTAATGGATTCGCATCCATTTTGCCATAAACAGCGGAATCTTACTGATAAAGTTTTAGTAACGTTCATGGGGGCCCTATGACTACCTCCGTGAACGTACAAATTTTAAAAGGTAAGAGCCAACATTTCTTCTCTTTACAATGTATTATGCATTTCAATAGCTGATGTTGCTTTTATACGCTCGTCAACGCTAGTAGCATGCGGTGTTTCTTTCTTGTGCAATTTGAATAAACTAGTCTCCCAATTTATTTTTGGTAGTATATTTTTTAAATAGAAGAGTGTAGTGACATTGCTAGGAGTTGCTATATCTTGGGTAGTTGGATTCAATGTATCTGGATTTATTGTTGGTTTTAATGGATTTTTTGAAGAGTGGAGCAATGTTAGATTATCTGTGGCTGCTGTATCACTTGGATTGATCCGCAAAGCTTTATTGTAATACAGGGTTGCGAGAGAAATCTTTTTTTGCATGTGATAGATAGCACCAATATTTGTGTAGGCATATGAATTAGTAGGATCTAGCTCGATGGCGCGCGTGTAATTTGAAATGGCATCATAGTAATTTCCTGCTTTTTCGGCAATGACTCCACGGTCGAGATATTCATAACTATGGTTGTTAATATGGTGACTACTATTGCTAATGGAGATAAATGTTTTCTGCTTTCGTGATTCCATTTTGCTACCTATTTTGTTTGTAGAATTCTAGAGCGGTCAATTTTAATGGAAGTAATGACTCAAATTATTAAGGTTATTGATATTTTCAAACAAAATTTCAGGCTCGCATTATATCAAAACTTATTACTTCATTGATTGTATTGCTATTAGTAGCTAGCATGATAAGGCGGTCGATACCTAATGCAACACCTGAACAATCAGGAAGCCCATGAGTCAGCGCTGATAAAAACCATTCATCAATCAAGATTTCATGCAATCCGTGCTGTTTCCGTTCAGCCAAGTTTTTTTCGAAACGGTGGCGTTGCTCTTGGGCGTCTTGTAATTCATGAAAGCCATTAGCGAGTTCAATACCGCGAAAATATACTTCAAAACGTGATGCAACCGCAGGATGACCCTGTTGGATTTTTGCAAGCGCAGCTTGCGAAGCGGGAAAATCATAAATAAAACAAGGTTGGTTTTTACCAATTCGCGGTTCAATGTACTCAGACATGAGAAGTTGCAACCAAATGTCACGATCATTTATTTCGCGAGCAACGCAAATATTTTTTTCATCGGCACAACGCATTAATTGTTGTGTGCTGGCATGGTGAGGGTCGAGTGATACATGTTGCATGAAAATATCGCGGTAACTTTTACGTTCCGCTTTAGGTGTGGTGAAAACGAGTTGCAATAATTCATCTACTTCATCCATCAAATCATGATGATTAAAATTAGGGCGATACCATTCAATTATCGTGAATTCAGGATTATGTAAACGCCCGATTTCACCTTGTCGGAATGCTTTACTAATTTGAAAAATGGCTCCACTGCCAGCTGCTAGCAAGCGCTTCATAGCATATTCAGGAGATGTTTGTAGATAGTAACGGGATTCTGCTGTTTGTGATAGTGGTTGAAATAAGGCGGGGATGCTTTGAATAAAAGGATCAGTGACAGAAGTGTGGCACATTAGCGGTGTTTCCACTTCCATAACGCCACGGGCATGAAAGAAATCACGTATCGTTTTGATGATATGAGACCGCTTGACTAGCATATCGATAGTGGCAGATGGCAGCCAAGAAGCAGCAAGAGGTTGCATTAGTTCACCCGTACCGTACTTACAGACTGAAGAAGAATTATTCTTTTGCTCTTGAAACATATTCTCCCGTTCTAGTATCAACCTTAATGATTTCACCCTCTTGGATGAACAGAGGAACGCGCACCACAGCGCCTGATTCCAGTTTGGCTGGTTTTCCGCCGCCACCCGACGTATCACCTTTTAACCCTGGGTCTGTCTCAGCTACTTTCAAGTTTACAAAGGTGGGAGGCACAACCAGAATAGGAGAACCATTCCATAATGTTAATTTACATTCAGCTTGTTCTTTCAGCCAAATTTTTGCATCGGCTACTTCGGCTTCATGCAGCGCATATTGTTCATAGGTTTCTGTTGCCATAAAATGCCATTCTGAGCCATCGCCATATAGAAATTGTGCATCTATCTCTACGACATCGGCCGCCGGTATGCTATCACCAGATTTATAGGTGCGCTCAATCACGCGGCCAGTTTTAAGATTGCGGTATCTTAATCGGTTAAATGCTTGACCTTTGCCTGGTTTGACGAATTCATTATCCACTACTACGCAAGGATCGTTATCAATAATGAGCTTCATTCCGCTTCTAATTTCGTTTAAACCATACGAACTCATGTTTCTTCTACTCCTAAAAAATTGAGCATATGATAACCCTGCGTGATGGGTAGGGCAAACGATTCGGATGTTGGATAATGCCGATTGATCCTGATTTAATTTTTTTCATTTAATCTGGGATTAAGGTGCCCCTAATATAATTAATGAACAGTGTGGATAATAGTGATTAAAGAGCAGTAGATGAGAAAGTATTATCAAATTTTTCAAGGTGATAACGGCTATCTTGGTGGTTTAAGGAGCCCTGCCGCTTCAGCTGGATGGTGATAAGAGTAGGTGTAATTAGATGATTTTATGTATGTTACTTCAATCAATGGTAATTTTTACACTATACTTGATATGAGATACGAGTATCGAGTATATAAAAAATAGTGAGAAAATTGGCAAGGTTTTAAAAAAGCACGAGGGTGATGAGCATGAGTGACTCAAGATCCAGCATTGAAAAAAAAGTAAGAAAAGTAACTTACCACTATAATGATGCTAATCAGAAGAAATGTACTATTCAGCTTTATTATCGGCCTGATGATGTGAGAGCTAGGCTAAAAGAGGATACGGACCGAAAAAAAGAAGAAGACTTTTTATTACGATGCGCTTATTGGGTTAAAAATCAGAGAGAGAAAAAGCTAGCATTGGATGCTGATGCTATTTTTATTACATCCATCAATGATGACCAGCTCCCAATCATGCAGCATTATTGTAACGTTGACGATCAGTGGTCAGTAGGGACAGATCAGATTCCTCAAGATGAACGGTATTGCCTAAGTATTTTTGTGCCCTTTCGTAACGTTAAATCTAACACTGAGTTTTACAAGAAGTTAAAGGAGGAGCTGAATAAGGAGGAGGGGGCAAGGATAATCCAGCAGGATAGTGATGAGGATAATTTACCCAATGATAACTTTCCTATTTTCCAAGTATCAGATGTTAAAATAAAAGTTTGCCAAGCTATTCAAAAAGGTATACAAAAATATTTTCAACAAAACAAACAAAATAGAGATGAAGCCAGTAACAATTTTGAGAAATTTAAAATTAACTTTGGCAAAAAACGGTTAGTTTTTTGTAAGTGGAATGATATAGGCCCAGAGGGATATAGCGTACAAAACTGTGTCGACAGTATGTTAGATGCATATTCCTTGGAGGACATACAAAGAATTTTAACTCAGTTGTTAGCCAATATTAATGACAGCAGGGGGCCATGGAACTCAAATAAATTTAATGCTGTTTTATCAGAGTTGCAAAAACTGAATGATATTTTTGAACCATCTATCCAAGCTGATAATTTGAAGTTTAAACCGGAGTGTTTGCAATTAGAACAAAGCGTACGAAGTTCCCCTATTAAGGAAAAAAGTATTCCGGCTTCGCCATCCTCTTCCTCACCTTTATCCACGAGTAGTGGTAGTAATAGTTCCTCTCCTTCTGTAAGTACCACACCTTCGCCTGGTGAGGACACCACACCTCCTCTAGAAAAAAAACAGAAAGAAGATATTTCTGAAGTGGCGTCGCAGAAAATAAGAGTGGCAAAAAAGGAAAAGGATGAAAAAGAAAAAAGCAGAGATACTTTACAACTTGATGCATTACAAAAGATCTACAAAGACCTAGAGATTAATATTGACTGGTCGAGATTAGAACGAACAAAAGTGAGTAAATCAGTTCAGGATAAGATGGTTAAGCGTATTAATGAGATTCATGTATGTTACATGAAAGCAAAGAGTGATTTCGATGCTAAATATAACACATACCAAGATGTGGTAGGTAAGATACAGAATCCAGGGGAGAAGAGATTACTCGAGAATAAGGCTGAGGTTATTCGAGATGATTTTATTAAAACAATCAATGATGAGATTAAAAATCACATAGAAGGTATATCATCTGGTGCATTATCAAGAAATTATGATGCAAGCATGCAATCTCTCAGCAAATGTCATACCATGGCGTTTATTGGTTACGTTGAATGTTCAGATAGAGTCAATAAGTATATTCGGTTAAAAAACCAAAACCAGACATTGCAGAACGAGATTAACCAGCTTAACCCATCGACGAATTCATCGCAAAACATTAGTGCTAGCAGCACGCTCGAGGCTTTATCGTTAGAAAAAATAATAGAAGAAGCAACGGAAGAAGAAATTAAGCAATTAGAAAAAGAAAAGGGATTTTTGGAGCTCAAAGCAGTGATGAGTGATGAGACTCTTAAGAAAATTTTGCAGGAAGAAGAACGTTGTCACCAGGAGGCTTTTGATAAGATGAAGCTTGGATTAAAGCAATGTCCCAGAGGTCGTTTGAATACGCTGGTTGAGAAGCAGATAAAAGGATTGACTGATAGGAAATATCTCGAAGAATCTAAAGAAGCTGAAGATAAACGAAAGATATGGAATCAAATCAGAACGACGCTGATAAGGTGCAGAGAAGGTTACCCTGACAATAAAGAGTACCTTAACAGCTTGTTCAAAGGGCGAGCTAGATTAATTATCCAGTTAGAGAGCCTTAAGCAAGATATTTATGATATGCGTAAAGATCTGGATAAGGTACAGCAGAGTATTTCAAGTCGTAGTACTATCAATAGCGGTACAGGCCCTACAAGACAAAGTTATTTTGACAAACTAGATGAGAATACTGAGAGCAGAGAGAAAGAGAATTTAGATAAAAAGAAAGAAGAATGCAATAAAGTGCTTAAAAGCATTGAAGGTCTTACTAAACAAGTTGATCAAGCTTATTTTACAGCCACCGGGCAGTCTATTAATACTAAAATTAATAATGTTGCTGCCATTAAAGAAAAGGTAGATGATTATTACAAAAAAGGAAAAGCAGTGCTTGAAGGAATAAAAAGTGAGGATAAACATCGAAGAGTTAGCCAAGAAGAAAAAATTGCAGAACAAAATCGTATCGAGGTAAACATTGAGGATGTTGTTTTTAATAGGGTGCCCCTCTCAGACATGCCTGGTTATAAACTTTGCTTTGCTTCCGCTGATGAACTAGAGTCAATGAAAAAATTAAAAGTGGCGAGAACGGAGATCCTAAAAACATTTAATGAAAATCATAAAAAATATCTAGAGGTAATGAAACAATATAGTGTCGCGCTCAATGACCTACGAGGAGTTAATCAAGAGCCAATTGAGCAAGAGCCAATCAAGAAGATAGATGGCTTTTCAAAAGACCAGCATGATGATAACAGTCCTTTTTTTGATTTTGATATGGAATGTGATGAGGAAAAACATTTAGTTAAGACAGTAGAATCTGACAATCAACCTCAGGAAGAAAAAACTGACTTAGTAAGGAAATTTAGAAATGAAGCAAATAAGTTTCTAACAGAGTGCAAGGGGTGTATTCAAGAAGAACAACGCACACGAGATGCTTATAGAGCAATTCAAATTATAATCATGGAAAGAGAAGAGAAAAGAAAAACTTTCATTAAAAATAATCGGAATAAATATGAGAAATTAACGCAGCAAAAAGATGAATTAATAGAAAAAATCGATGCTCTTAAGCTAGATGAGAATGCTATTCATAGGAAGGATAATACAATATTAGTTGAGGCGGTAAGGGTAGCGGAATTGGCAAACGAGTCTAAAGCTCAGTGTATAAAAAATAATCTAATTATTAAAAATAAATTTTCTCTTTTAGAAGAGGAAAAATATCTTTCCGAAAAAGATATGGATAAAGAGTCAACGCAATTAGTTGAATTGTTTGAAAAGGAAGAAAACAAAATTATAAGCATGTCTGAAAACATAAAAGATTGGAAGACTAAAATTGATGCAGCCAATGAAAGAATTCGTTTAGAAAAAGAGTGCTTGGAGAAGATTAAGGAACTGAGGGAGATAATAGAGAGGCAGCTGAAAGAAAGTATTATTGATCAAGTGGGATCAGATCTTGGGAGTTTCAACGAGAGTATAGAAAAAGCAACGTCGTATTGGAGAAAAGAATACAAGACGGAAAAGGATCAGTACGATGATGAGTTAAAACAATATTTCTTGGACCTGGAAAATTTCAATAAAGAAATTGGAGATGCAAAAGAGCGTATAGAATCTACAGGTAATGATTTAACAACAGAGAAAATTTCTGAATGGAATGAGTCATTTATTCTTAAACATTTGGCAATGGAGGAAAATAAACAACATATTATCGGTCGTTTTCTTGAGAGAATTAATGGAATAAAAGTTGAAATAAAAAAAGATGAACAGCGTAAGGATAAGTTAGAAAAAGCATGGGATAAAGTGTTGAATGACAATGAGAGTATAAGGAAAGAAAGTAAGAATTATGAGGGAAAGTTTCCTCAGCAGAGACGGAGACTTCCTCAGTGGGCGTCCTATACAGGGGGATGTTTGGATCTGTGTGTTACGACGGCTTCCAATATTACAAAAAGATCTATTTTACTTGGACAGCAGATTGAGGATTCTAAGAGGAAGCTTAATGCATATTTTCATGCTAAGGATGAAAAGCCTAATTGGGATGATATTGAACAAAATGGATTAAATAAGCATACAGAAGAGGTAAAACTTTTAGAAAATGAAATAACACAATTTAAATGCGCATATTTCTTTAGGTGTTTTTTTGGTGAAAAGGATCAACTAGTAGGAGTCCCTGAAGATAAAGAACGCGGGTCATTGATAGGATTTTGTAATAAATTAATCGTGTGGTTAGAGCCCTACCTCGACTATATTACAAATAATGAAGTAAAAAAACTTCTGAGCAAAGCGATAAAAAAATATAAATCCGTAGAAGGAAAAGATGGGTTTGTATGTAACAAGTTGCTGAACGATGTATGGATGGCTGTTAAGAGCTACCCTGACACTCAAATTTCTACTTGGGAACAAACCTGTATTTATTTTTTACGCGATATACTCAATCCTGAGAGCCCAGAACAACAAAAAAATATACGGTATGATTTTGTTGAGCTAGAAGACGAATCGTATGATAATGATAGCATGAATCTTGATGGCGATGATTCTGTTGGTACACGCAGCTTTGATGATGATAGAGATCCGAGATCACAAGGAAGTGGGCAGGATTCTAGTTCTGCCAGATCAAAAATTGAATGGCCAGAGACGCCACCACCAAAGCCTAAACCTTCCTTCTGGGAAAAATATGGTGGGTATCTCATGGGAGGGCTGGCTATACTTGGTGGTGGAATTTTAATTGGTGTAGGTGTGCTGACTCTTAAGATTCCTTTTCTCTCTGTACCACTTATTGTGGCAGGCGGCATCGCTGTAAGCTGGGGGATTAGCGGTATCGTTACCAATGCAGCTGTAAATAGGGATGAAGATGTTAAAGAAAAAGAAGTAACTGTTGATGAAAACGTTGAGGAGGGCGGCGATTTAGTGCCAAAGAGCAGAAGGAATGAGGTAAAACCACTGCCACTCTCTCCTCCTATTCCGATTCCTAGTAGTAATCCGCAAACTGAAACCCAATGGAAGAATGGTTCTTTTGGTGCATGGAAGAATGGTTCTTTTGGTGCTAGGAAGGGGGGTAGATTATTTTCCAAGCCTGAGAGTAGTGATAATGATGAGAGTAGTGATAATGATGACGTTATGCGTAATATCCCAGATAGCTTGAGGCAAACAAGTGGTAATTTTGCTAGAGAGGAGAAATTCGCCTCATCCCCATCTGCACGAAAACCAAAACAATAGCTATAACAAAAGCTAAATAAGCGTAATCAAGAAAAGCATTTTGGTAAATAGCGAGTTTTTCGCTGAGGGTGGCGGTGACATCAGGAACACTGGATAGTTTAGCGATCCAACCTGCAAAAATACCGCCAAATCCGGTTGCCACGAACCATATGCCCATCATCATGCCAATCAGATTGGCGGGTGCCAGCATAGTCACAGCGGATAAGCCAATGGGTGATAATAATAATTCACCAATAGTAATCAGCAAATAAGCAGAAAATATCCAAAGTGGGTGGATCAATCCTTGGCTGTTAGGAAACATCGTGCTGATGCTCAGCACTAAAAATCCGAGGCCAGCAAAGAAAATGCCAAAAACAAATTTTGTTACAGGTGAGGGATTCATATTATTGCGCCCTAATGTTTGCCATGACCATGCAAATAAAGGGCCTAACAAGATGATGAATACAGCTTCTGAGGCATAGAAAACGGTGGTGGTAAGTTGTAGTCCAAATAAATTTTTATCCACTAATCTGTCTATATATAAATTAGCGGAATTGAAAAGCTGTAAAAATAGCATCCAAAATACAATCGAAGAAATAATAAGCGTATTTAATACGATCATGCGCTTACGGTATTCTGCATTTTGTTGCAATGTGAGAACAACGAGAAATATCAACAATACCATTCCTGCGGAGGGAAGCAGCCAGTTGGCTAAGACATTCATTCTCAGTAGAAAACTGATACCAACGATAGCTAACAGACAGTATAAAAAAAGCTGATACTTGAATTTTTGTGTAACAGGTTTTATTGCTTGAGTGTTTTTGATGTGCTTGATGCCGCTGAAAAAGGCGGCGAGTCCTATCAACATGCCTAGGCTGGCCAATACAAATGTTATTTGCCAGCCAAAGGCGTTTCTTGCATAACCAGAGAGACCGGATAAGGCAGCTCCTATGTTGATCCCTATGTAGAAAATGGTAAACCCTGCATCACGCCGTGGATCGTTGGGAGCATATTGTGTGCCTAATAAGCTTGAAATATTAGGTTTTAATAACCCATTGCCAATGATGATAGTAGCAAGTGCGGGGTAAAATAAAGTCCTTACTGAAGATAAGGCAAGCAAGGCATATCCTGTTATCAGGAAAAATCCCCCCCAAATAATGGCCGATTTGAAACCTAATACGCGATCAGCTAAAAATCCGCCAATGAAGGGAGAAATATACACTAATCCTGCGAATATACCTGAGATGGTGTAACTCATGTCATCAGAAAAACCATAGTATTGAGTCATGTATAACACAAGCAACCCTTGCGCTACATAGAACCCAAATCGTTCCCACATCTCGGTCAAGAATAAAAATGGCAATACTTTAGGATGGTGTGACTTTACTGCCTCCATGGTCTTTCCTTGTTTTAAGAATGGTAAGGGGAACGTATTATGGCTTTCGATGGAAAGTGAAGCAAGAGGATATTGTTTCAGCGAAACGCTTGATATTGTTTGTATAACAGGATTGAATTACCATGAAACTCGGTTCACCGTTTGGTGGTAGTAAGCGTGATGAGCGGAGTTGGTTAAATTAAAAACCGAGGAGGTTAGTTTATTATATGCAACGTAATGATCTGTATGACCCTAATGATATTGGCTTATTCTTTGATGGGAGTACATACGCGAGTCTTGTGGAATGGGATAGCAGTTGGTTGGATTCTCCGGAAAAATTAGAGAACTTACCAGATTTGACAAGCGATATTGTTCCACTTGCTGGCGGAGATGTATTGCAGCAGCGGTCACTAACAATAGAAGGTTCTGTTGCGTCTGAAGCAAGTGACTATCATTCAAAGCCGCTCATGTCGTTTCAGCCTCCAGTACCCTTGGCGGGAGAGCAAAAAGAACCTCTGGAGCAATGTCAGATAAAAAAGCATGCTTGCGAGACGGGTGCAGACGAGGCGAGTGCAAAAGAAAGACAAGAAAAGCGTCGTATTGCTAACAAGGAATATTCAAAACGGACTAGGGAGCGCAAAAAACAAGAATTTGAGACTCTCACGGATCAGCTTCGAGAGTCACTAGCAACAGTAAAAAAGTTAAAAAATAAAGTGAGAATCTTAGAAAAAAAAACTGAAAAACTTAAAGTCAGAAGCTTAGAAGAAGAAGTTAAAAAGCTTAAAGAAAAGGCCGAAAGGTTGAAAGAAGAAAACTCTCTCCTGAAGGAGGCTCTTAAGCTTTCCCAGTCAGATAGATGCGAAAAAGATCTATTAGAAGAGCGCCCGGCAAAAAAACGCCGTCAAGACTTTACAGGAAATAATTCCAGCACGAAAATCGTTCCTCTTGTGTCGGTTACGTCAGTACAATCTACACTTTTTAGCCAATCGTCGGGTTCGCGTTCTAATAAAGATTCTCGTCAGAAACAATCCCACTTTGTTGCAGCAAGGCGTCGATGGTAGGTTCGCGGCCGCGAAAGGCAATAAATGCAGTCATAGGATCACGTACGCCGCCTGTTTCTAAAATGTTTTTTAGAAAAGAGCGGCCGGTATTGTGATCAAAAATACCATTTTCTTCGAATTTCGCATAAGCATCTGATGATAAGACTTCTGCCCATTTATAACTGTAGTATCCTGCTGCATAACCACCAGCAAATATGTGTGAAAAACTATGCTGAAACCGGTTGAATGCTGGTATAGGAACTACAGAAGTTTCATGGCGTGCTTGATTTAGCACTGTCTGGATGAAGTGAGGCTTTTTTGCGTCATATTCAAGATGAAGACGAAAATCAAATAAAGAAAATTCAATTTGCCTCACCATTTGTAGTCCTGCCTGAAAATATTTTGACTGCATCATTTTTTGATAAAGATCATCAGGCAGCGGTGCACCAGTTTGATAATGTGCTGCAATGATAGAAAGTGGTTCTTTTTCCCAACAATAGTTTTCCATGAATTGACTAGGAAATTCGACAGCATCCCAGGGTATACCATTAATGCCAGCGACAGAGGGATAGTCAACTTTGGTTAGTAAATGATGGAGGCAATGACCAAACTCGTGAAATAACGTGAGGACATCATCATGTGTGAGTAAGGCGGGATTATCATTCACGGGAGGCATAAAATTGCAGGTAAGATAAGCCACGGGATATTGAATCTTATTTCCATTTATCTTGCGTCGCACGCGGCACTCATCCATCCACGCGCCATCACGCTTACGTGGGCGCGCGTAAAGATCTGTATAAAAACCGCCGCGCAACTCGTTTTGATCGTCATAAATAGAATAAAACTGCACGCTGGGGTGCCACACATCAATGCCTTCTTCTTTTTTAATAGTAATACCGTAAAGTTTATTGACTAACGTGAACATACCTTGCATCACGTGATCGATAGGAAAGTAAATACGTAAATCTTCCTGTGAAAAATTAAAGGTAGATTCACGTAATTTTTCTGAATAATAAGCCATGTCCCATGCTTCAAGTGTGGTGATGCCATCTAATGTTTCGGCCAACGTAGCTACTTCTTTATATTCTTTTTCCGCGATAGGTTTACTTCGTATTAATAAATCTTGAAGAAATTGCAGGACTTCATCAGGTGTTTTTGCCATCTTGGTGGCAAGAGAATATTCAGCAAAATTAGGATACCCCGTGAGATGGGCTATTTCATGGCGCACATTTAAAATGTCGTTCATCACAGTGGTGTTGTCCCATTTACCTGCATTGGGGCCTTGATCCGATGCACGTGTTGAATAAGCTTCATAAAGGGTCTTACGTAAGTCACGGTTTCGTAGGAATTTAAGCGCAGTTGAGTAAGAAGGAAAATCTAAAGTTAAGATATAACCCTCGAGATTACGTTGTTTCGCATTACTCACAGCCAGTTGAATGGCTTGTGCAGGTAATCCCTCTAACATATTGCTGTCAGTAAGATGGAGTGTCCAAGCATGAGTAGCATCCATTAAATTTTCAGAGAACAAAGTCGTCAATTGGCTGAGTTTTTGTTGTAATTCAGCAAGACGAGTTTTTTTGTCAGCAGATAAGCTAGCTCCAGCTAATTTAAAATCACGAATGTCATTCTCAATAATCTTGCGTTGAGCAGGGTTGAGCGTGGCGAACTCAGTGTGATTAGCAATCGATGAAATGGCATGAAATAATTTTTCACTCTGAGATAATTCAGTATGGTAAGCAGTCATCAATGGTAGTGTGGCATTGTATGCTTTGCGCAAATCATCGGATTCCATAACGGCATGAAGATGTGTGATAGGCGACCAAATTTTGTTTAATTCGTCACTCATTTCTTCCAAGGGCTGCACAATATTGTTCCAAGTATAAGGTTCGGGTTGAGACAAAAGGTCTTTTATTTTTTGTCGATTGGCATTCAATAATCCTTGAAATGTAGGTGCTATGTTGGAAGGTTTGATGTTGCTGAACTGAGGCAGCAGGGTTGAATCAAATGATGGGTGAGTCATAATGTTTATCTCTTTTTGTGTGCAAGAATGCTATAATCACCTGTTTATCATAATGTTAAATAGATAGCGGCGATACTGATATGGACCAATCTCTGAATAACCATACTTTCAATCTTAAAACTTTCCAAGGGTTAATTGCTACCCTGCAAGCATATTGGAGTGAACAAGGCTGTGTGGTGATGCAGCCAGTGGATATGGAAGTGGGGGCGGGTACCTTCCACACAGCCAGTTTCTTAGGAGCCATAGGCCCTGAGCCTTGGCGGGCGGCGTATGTGCAGCCTAGCCGGCGCCCTACAGACGGACGTTATGGAGAAAACCCCAATCGTGTCCAACGCCACCATCAATTTCAAGTTATTTTGAAGCCGTCTCCTGTTGATATCCAGGAGTTGTATTTGGCATCACTGCATGTGTTAGGTGTCGATCCTTTAATAGATGATATTAGATTTGTTGAGGACAATTGGGAATCGCCGACATTAGGAGCATGGGGGTTGGGTTGGGAAGTGTGGCTGAATGGAATGGAAGTGACTCAATTCACTTATTTTCAGCAAATGGGTGGACTGGAATGTAAGCCGGTGACAGGTGAAATTACCTATGGCCTTGAACGATTAGCAATGGCTTTGCAGAGTGTCGATAATATTTATGATCTGGTTTGGAGCGTGGGGCCACAAGGTACGGTGACTTATGGTGATGTGTGTCATCAAGCAGAAGTGGAACTATCTAAATATAATTTTGAAGTAGCAGATATTGATACTCTTTTCGAACATTTTCATTTCTATGAGAAAGAAAGTTTACGTTTAATTGAAGCTGGACTGCCATTGCCAGCGTATGAAATGGTGTTAAAAGCCTCTCATACGTTTAATTTATTAGATGCTAGGCGGGCGATTTCAGTGACTGAGCGCCAGCACCACATTTTAAAAATCCGGCGTTTATCAAAAGCGGTGGCAGAAAGTTATTATCAAGTGCGCGAATCACTGGGATTTCCTTTGTTAAAAGAGAAAAATTTGCCGCAAGTCAACATCATCAATCTTGGTATGCAAGAGAAAAAAACATGAAAAAAAAGAGTAACGATTTTTTGGTTGAAATCCATACCGAAGAATTGCCGCCTAAGGCGATATTGAAATTAGCAGAAGCATTTTGTGAACAAATTAAAGAAGAGTTACAAAAAGCAGGTTTCTTGTTTGATGATGTGAAATTTTTCGCGACACCGCGTCGTTTGGCCGTATTAGTAAAAAGCCTTGCAGCGTCGCAACCAGATCAGGTAATTGAGCGCAGAGGCCCAGCGTTAAGTGCTGCCTTTGATGCGCAAGATAATCCTACTCAAGCCTGCATAGGATTTGCGCGCTCTTGTGGTGTGTCGCCAGCAGCATTAATTAAAATTAAAAATCATCAAGGTGAATGGGTCGGTTATCGTCAACAAGTAGTTGGTAAATCAGTAGTGGAACTTTTACCTGAAATCATGGAGCGAACAGCAAGAGCATTGCCCATCCCAAAACGCATGCGTTGGGGTGATAATGATGCGCAATTTACCCGTCCTATTCATTCAGTGATTATGTTGTATGGTGATAACGTCGTAGAGGGAAAAATACTAGGTTATTCGGCTGGGCGTGTGACGCGGGGTCATCGTTTCCATGCGCCGGATTGGTTTACGCTGATGCATGCTGCAGAGTATGAATCTTTATTGCGAGAAGAAGCTTACATTGTTGCGGATTTTGAATCTCGTCGCAGTGATATTTTGAATGCAACGAGAGCGAGTGTAGAGTTGGAGTTTAGATTTAATGCATTAGCACTGGTTGATAATGAATTATTAGATGAGGTCACAGGATTGGTTGAGTGGCCCAACGCACTGATAGGTAATTTTGATAAAGAATTTTTAGTACTACCACCAGAAGTACTCATTTCTTCCATGCAAGACCATCAGCGATATTTTCCCATCATGGATAAGCACCGGCAGTTGCTTCCACATTTTGTGATGATCAGCAATATTAAAAGCCATGATCCCAAGCGAGTGATCCATGGCAATGAACGCGTATTGCGCGCACGTTTGTCTGATGCGGCTTTCTTTTTTGCGATAGACAAAAAAGAAAGCTTGGAGCAGCGTATTGGACGATTAAAAGGAATAGTTTTTCAAGCTAAGCTGGGTACGTTGCATGATAAAGCCGAGCGTATTAGTCAATTAGCGGCTTTCATCGCTGAAAAAATCCAAGTGAATGCGGTGAGTGCGGCGCACGCCGGATTGTTGGCAAAAACAGATTTGACTACGAACATGGTGAGTGAATTTCCAGAGCTGCAAGGTGTGATGGGATATTATTATGCGCGAAACGATGGTTTGTCTGATGATATTGCTATTGCCATAAAAGAGCAGTACATGCCGCGTTTTGCAGGAGATGAGTTACCGCAAAACCCGATTGGGCAAGTACTTGCGCTGGCAGATCGTATTGACACGTTAGTGGGCGCGTTTGGTATTCATCAAATTCCTACCGGCGATAAGGATCCATATGGGTTACGTCGAGCTGCAATAGGGGTGATCCGTATCCTGGTGGAGAAAAATATTAGTCTTGATTTGAAACAAGCGCTAGAGTTTGCTGTGTCAACTTATAGCGTTAAATTAGACAATCATGACGTTATTTCACAAATCTTGAATTTTGTCCAAGACCGTATGCGGTCTTGGTATCAAGAGCAAGGTGTGACGACCGATGTATTTGCTTCTGTTGCAGCGCTTGGTGTAACAGATCCCTTGGATGTTCATGAGCGTATTAAGGCGGTGCAAGCATTTAAAAAAATGAGTGAGGCAGAAACACTTAGTATTGCCAATAAACGTGTCAGTAACATTCTGGCAAAATATGTTGATGTCATTGATGCACAATCCATTGATCAGCAATTTTTTGAAAATGCAGCAGAACAAGAATTAGCTCAACAATTAGAGACAAAGAGTAAAGTGATTGCGAGTCTATCTGAGTCGGGTAAATACGATGAAGTATTATTGACGTTAGTAGAATTACGCAAACCGGTGGATAATTTTTTTGATCAAGTGATGGTGATGACCGAAGACAAGCCGAAACGTGAAAACCGTATTTTGCTGTTGAAAAAATTACGTGCATTATTTTTACAGGTGGCTGATATTGCTCTTTTGCAATAAATTGTTTCCTTGAATTAAGAGGGGCTGAGGTGTGTGACGAGTTTTTTGCAATGAACATACCTTGCAGTTAATAGTGAAGGAAAATACCCTGCTTTGTTCATTGCAAAAAACTCGTAATGCATCTGATGAGTGGATATACTTAAGCTATATAAAAATAGATAAGGGAGCATATTCATGCTGAGTAAAAGGTCATTACTAGCAGCAAGCAGTGGGTTAGCAGCAATTTTGATCGCAACACCAGTATCAGCTGAAATGTCAGCGCCAAATGGCTGGTTTCTTGAGGGTAATGTCGGTTCCGCACATTTATCAAATACAAATTATCCTGGTTCTTCTAGTTCATCAGGCATTGGCGGCAATGCGAATTTAGGGTATAAGTTTATGCCTTATTTTGCCGTTGAAATGGGTTATAGCCGATATCCAAATTCAGATATTAGTTTTAATAGTACTAAAGCAGCAAGCGTTGAGCATTATTCTTATGATATTGCCGCGCGCGGGATTTTGCCTATCTCTGATTCTGGAGCGGAAGGGTTTGCTAAAATTGGGGCGCAGCGTATTGTTTCTAGTGTCAGTATTAAAAATGATGCCGCGGCAAATCAGCTTGGCATAGGTAGTAGTTCGCATAGTTCTACAGGGATTTATGTGGGCCTTGGCGGTCAAATGTATTTTACACCAGAGCTTGCAGTGGTAGTACAGTGGCAGCGTGCTCAAGGTAACAGTAGTACTGGCACAGAAGATTTATTTACGTTGGGTTTATCGTTCTTACTTGTCTAGTGAGCTTTTTTATTCATGAAACCATCATGGAGAAGCAAGATGATGAGACAATATGTTTTGAGTGTTATCTTAGTCATACTCTGCACAGTTTCTTTCGCGGACACTTGTCCTAGCGTCGCTGATATCAAAAAGAGTGCTCTTAATGGATGGAAAGCATACGATAGCGATGACGGAATGCCTTTATCACAGACCAGAGAAGCGCAGTTTAAAAAAATGATAGAACGATTTGCATTGGCAGAATGGTCAAATCCAAAAAGTAAGCATGATTCTATTCATTGCTATTACATAGATAACACCGGTTCTAGTTTAGAAGCTTATTTTGCCAAAGAGGATTTGTCTCCTAAAAACAAACCTAATAGTTTCTGGTATCAAGTCAGTGGTTTTATGCATTGTGCCGCTGGCAAGGACAAGTGCGAATTTGAGAAGCACACATTAGGAAAACAACAATTGGCAAGACGGTAGAGTCTGTTTACCATTACTTTACTTAAGCGAAAAATGGGGTCATCGAGTCAAAGTTTGCGAAAATTTGAGGTGAATAGCAGCGGCCATTTAACGAGAATTTTCGCAAATTTGGGCCGATGGCACGCATTTTGTAGCAAGAAGAGCAATGGTAAATAGGTTCTACTATTCTTATAAAAAATCAATGAGAATTCCTGGTAAGAACTCGTAACGCACCCTTTGGTATATCCTTTTCGCTATGTGCCAGGTGTCGGGAAAACGAAGGGCACATGAGACAGCGCATATTTTTATTGTTCATCATCGTTATCTTTATCTATACAAGCGTAAGCATGGCGGAGAAACAAAGCCATGTCATACCAACTGTGACGATTAAAGCAAAGAAAAAAACTAGCTCCATTACCTCCGGGCCCAAAACAATTATCGGTAAACAGCAAATTTTGACAGCAGGTATTTCAACTCTTTCAGAAGCATTGCAAAACCTTGGGGGTGTACAGATTCGGGATACTATGGGCAATGGAAGCCAAGTATTTTTAAGCTTGCGTGGATTTGGTGATAATGCAAGCAGCAATACCTTGTTGTTGATTAATGGTATACCGATCACAAATCCTGACACGGCTGCTCCTGATTTGAATGCTATACCAATGTCAGAAATTGAGTCTATCGAAGTGATCTCTGGTAGTGAAAGTGTGCTTTATGGGGATCAAGCAGTGGGTGGCACTATTAATATTATTACCAACAATCAACTGAGGAATAATAATGAATTATCTTGCAATGGAGGCAGCTATCATCAGCGTGTTTGTTATGCTGCATTCCAACGTCATTATAATCAAGTAGATGTTGGGGTCACTGTTGGAAAAAAACAGACGGACAATTATCGTGAACACAATCAGTATGACCAAGATATTATAATAGGCAAAATAAATTATTTTTATCAGACTGGTAATGTCAACTTTGAATTTGATATAGCAAATGAAAATATGCAATATCCAGGAGCATTAACAGCCATACAGGTTGCACAGAATCGTAGACAAGCATCAAACGATACAGATTTTTTTAAAGATTGGAGTGGATTTTATCATCTCCAATTACAACAAGACTTGAATGCTAATTGGGGCTTGCATGTGGATTTAGCACGTAGAGAAATGCATGGCGACGGCGTGTTATCGTCACCCTTCACGCAGAGCAGGACTTCTTATCTTGTTAAACCGCAGCTTAACGGAAAAGTTAATGTCGTCACAATTTTGACGGGGGTGGACGTACAAGCAGATCAATATGAACTCTCCAGCTCATTTAGCACAACCACGGATAGCTTACAAAAATATGGCGGCTTTTTTCTTGTTAACGTTCCTTACAATTCAAAATTATCATTTTCATTCGGGTCACGTGGCGCAGGTCAGAAAAGTGTTCTTACTATATTGTCAAGAAATGTAAATATTAATCGAGCAATCGCAACCACGCTTGGAGCAACTTATCAACTTGCGCCCAATGCTAAATTATATCTAAGACGAGCAGGAAATTTTAGGTTCCCAAAAGCAGACGAAAATGCAGCAGCTTCATCCGATACACATGGATTGTTAACACAACGTGGTATATCTTATGAGACTGGCATTGAAGTTAATCATGAAAAATACGTAGGCAAAGCTGGAATCTATCAATTGAATTTAAAAGATGAGATAACCTTTGATCCGCTTCAAACGCCGGAATTTCCTTTTGGTACTAACAAGAATCTTCCTCCTACGGTACGTAAGGGGGTGATTTTATCTGGGAGTTATACGATCAATCCTGTTTTTATGTTAGATGCACAATACAATTATGTTAATGCGCGCTTTAGTAGTGGGATCAATAGCGGTAATCGCATACCTTTAGTTTCCGAGAGTATTTTGCATTTTGGTGTGAGCTATCGATTTGCTCAGCATTGGAATTTATATTCCGAATCTATTTTTACAGGGAATCAATTTGCTGCAAACGATGATGCCAACTTGCATGGAAAAACAGGGGGTTATACTATTTTTAATATGAATTTACGCTATGAATACTTACATTTTTCTGCTGCGTTGCATCTTAATAATATTTTTAATAAGAAATTTTATTTTTATACAATTTATCAACCTGGCGTACAGAGCGAATTTTTTTATCCTGCTCCAGAAAGAAATTTCACCCTTATCATGAATTATTCTTTTTGATCTATATCTGTAGAGGTTAAGTATTTTTTGGAGCATTTCGAGTTTTTTGCCGCGCGAAGTGGAGGGTATTTTATATGAACCATTCACTAAAACGCTACGACCATACAAGATTATCTTCTAATGACAAAGTGAAGTCGCTATAGTAGATTTTAATGATGAAATACGATGGCATTCTTAAACAAGAGGACAAAAGAGGATTTAGCATGGTACCTGACAAAAAAGAATCTTTCTTTTTCCAGTGTGGGAAACATATTTCTATTCGGCATAGGAAAAAAAATAGTACTGTTCCTTTTAAAAATAACCCTCAGCTTCCTATTATCGTCGATACGTTAAGTCGTAAAAATAACCATCACATCGTTTTGCATGTAAGTTTTTCATCTAATTTTTATATTTATTTTATGGAAGCTTTGGTGCAGCATTTCACGCATGAAAATATTCCTTATCCCCTACGTGGTGTCGATATCATTTATCTTGACACAGCAAATTTGCAGTCTGTGAAAAGTACGTTGGAGCACATAGAGAAAGATTTTCTTGATCTGATTGAGCTACTGGATAAAACAGATAAATATGTATTGTTCGGGCTATCGGACACTGCAATGTTATCTGTCAATAGCATGCAAAATACTCAAGATAATCTATTAAAACAACAGTTGAGCACACTATGGTTGCATCCTAAATGCCGCTTCATGGTATTTAAGGACGTAAATCAGTTTGTAGATAGCAGCAATGCGGGTCATCAATTTTTTCATATCAATATTGCTGAGCCTAGTGAAGCAGATATCATGGCGATCTTAAAATTGCAACGTACTGAATTGGAAGATTTTCATCATATTCTGATACCAGAAGAGTTATTGGGATACGCATACTCGCTGACTGAGCGATATATTAGCACTGATCAAACACTTGAAAAAACTTTGTTATTATTAGATAGCAGTGCGGCAAGAATTGCTGCGATTGAGCGGAATGACAGCAACTCTCACTTCAAACCTACTTTATCCAGTGCCTTATTAACTAACGTTTTATCTCACTGGACACAAGTGCCTGCTGCTGATCTTCATCTACATAAATTTAAACTTAGCGAATTTATCCAAGGAATGCAGCAGAAAATTTTTGGCCAAGATTCTGCAATTACTCTTTTAGGTAATGAATTGCAAAAATCATTAGCGCATTTACAACAAACTTCCAGCCCATTTTGCAGCTTACTTTTTACGGGGCCTAAACACTCAGGAAAAAAATCTACTGCCATTGCTCTTGCGGAGCAATTGTTCAAGCAGCTCAACGTATTGTATTTTTCTCCGTCGCTTGTATCATTTGCACCGCTTAATTCTATTATGGATATTAGGTTGCAGCGTTGCTCGGATAAATACAGTATTTTATTAAGAGATCTCATACAACAAATTCCCTATGCCATCATTCTGTTTGAAACTATTGAGACAGCACCGGCCTCAGTATTAGATGGATTACAAGAAATTTTGAGTACAGGATATTTTTTCGATGCGAATGGCAAACAATATAATTTTCGCCAGTCAATTATCATATTAAGCACCACAGTGGGTTCGCCTCGGCTTGCTGAAATAGCAAAATCTTTCATGTCAACAGATGACGTGCAAAATTTGGATCTTATTCAATTAGTGATGAATGAGAAAAAGCATGCTGCACTTTCAACTCATTATTATTCTCCTCAAGAAATTGTGAATGAGGTAAGCATAGAGCTTATAGATTATTTACCTTTCTTTTTATGCCAACATGTACACATCGTGCCATTTCTACCGCTTCATTCATCTGCTATGGAAGAGATTATTAGCGCACGGTTAAAACGATTGAACAAGCAACTGGATTCGCGATACAAAATCGAACTGAGTTATGCTCCTGAAGTGATTCGTTATCTGGTTGATGAAATATTAAAAGAAGAATCAGGCAGTCATGCTATAGACATTAATAAATCAATAAAACATATTTATTTCATCGTTGAACAAGCCATCTTTAGCAAGGCTGATAATAAAGGCCGGTCAAATCAGCTTTATTTACAATTGAATGAGACTGGCCAAGCGTTATGCTGCGGTTGGTTAACGGCCTCTCCAATAAGGCATCATGCGACGTAAAATGTCATCTCTCTTAATAAAGTGATGGTATAACGCAGCAAAAATATGAATGCTAATGAGTGCAATCAAAATAAGAGCCAAAGGTTCATGTATATATTCAAACATAAATTCAGCTAGTGGTTTATTTAATGCGACAGGAAATTCGATGCGAATGCTGCCTAGCTGTGGAGGCTTGCCTGCGGCAACAGAACCAATCAATCCAGAAAGCGGCATGATAATGAGTCCAACATATAAAACGACATGCATACAGCGCTCGACCCATCGCTGCCAGTTGGGTGTCTGAAATGGCAGTGCTGGCTTGATATTATTTAAAGCCCAGAGCGCACGCAGTAGCATTAAGATAAGGATACTGACTCCAATTAGCTTATGTATATTAACCACTTGGCTTCTTAGTACTTTATCTTGAATAGATCCCATCGTATAACCTAATGGAATAATAGCTAACACAAGCAAAAAAATGAGCCAGTGAAAAAGTTTTGTGACACTTCCGTAGGATGTCGTCGTGTTTCTCATGCTCATGAAAATCAAGCCCTTAATCATTTTTCCATTTTACATAACAAAAATAACAAAAAGCAGGACATTCAGTCCTGCCTCTGTTAAAGAGAGTGACTATTAAAACATCACGGATTAGATGTATAAGTAAGAGTCGTCGATGTGGCTGACGTAGGGCTGCAAGTAGATGGATCAACTGGCGGGGTGTTCCCAATTGAATAATGGTTATTTGTTGCTAACTTAGAATAAAGGAGTGGGCAAACGCCTGAAGGCACATGTCCAGCGTTTATAGTAAATGTAGTAGCACTAGTACTCGTAACAGTAATAGGTTCGCCCCATGGTGTAGTGAGCGCGCCACCTGGTAATAATGGTGTTAAGGTGGAGTTATTTAATTTAACAGCAGAATAGGATCCTCCTGCTTGTGCGAGATTATCTGCCGCGGACACAATACCTTGTATTTGTTGCAGTACTGCATTTGCTTGCTGAGATGCACTTGCAGATTGATAATAGCGAACAGACATAACAATGATCATTGCTGCGATCGCTAACACTAACATGACTTCAAGTAAGGTAACGCCCAGTACCGTTTTGAAAACTCTTTTCATAGCAACTCCCTTCTATTTAGGCCTTTAAACTTGATAATTAGAATCCGTTGATATTTTACTATACCCGTAGCGTTTCAATTTTAGGTGTTCTCTTGACTTGAGTCCTGCTAGTGAGCGTTCGTTTCATGCTCGTAAACGGTGCGTAAAAACGAATATCCACGGTCACCTATGATTCTTACTCTTAAAATTGAAACGCTACGGGTATATACCAACCCTAATTGATTTTGAACTAAGCGTTTATTATGTTATTTTTCAGTTCAATTAAGCAAGTGGATTCGTCATGATATGAATAAAGAGACCAGATTGTCCTGCGTAGAAATTGAACCTGCTAATACAGCAAAAAGAAGCATCTTGTGGTTGCATGGATTGGGTGCGGATGGAAATGACTTTGCTCCTATTGTTCCTGAATTAAATTTGCCAAGCAGTGCTGCGGTACGTTTTGTTTTTCCACATGCCCCCATCATCCCTGTTAGCATTAACAATGGTTATCCCATGCGGGCTTGGTATGATATTTATCATCTAAGTATAGACTCACGTGTTGATAAAGTTGGGATAGCTCAATCTGTCATCTCTATTCAACAGTTGATAGAAAGAGAAGTATCGAGAGGAATACCGACACATAATATTTTTCTAGCAGGTTTTTCTCAAGGCGCAGTGATCGCGCTTACCACTGCGCTTTGTTATTCCCACCCATTAGCGGGTGTGATTGCACTCTCAGGTTACTTGCCCGCAGCAAGCGAAACATTGGAAAATGCAAATCCGGCAAACCATCAGATCCCAATTTTTCTTGCTCATGGTACAGAAGATCCTATTGTTCCTTTCACACTGGGCAATGCTACGTACGCTATAGTAAAACAGGCATCGTATCCTGTCACATGGTACAGTTATCCTATGCCGCATTCAGTATGCACAGCAGAAATAAGGGATTTAAGTGCGTGGTTAAATGGGATTATAAAAAAACAAGAAGATTGTAGTCTTTCATAAGGATCAAGTCGGCATTCTCGTCGGAGGTATCGCACTTCTTTTTGATCTTCTCGTTACGGGTTGGACGGGCATGAAATTTTAGAAAAAAACAATGAATTGAGTTTTTTGATTGAAGGCAATCGGTTACAGGAGTAGCTATCGGATCCAAAAAATGGAAGCGAGTAGATAGCACCATTTAAGTCATCACGACGGCTCGCTTTGAAATACAGTAGATGGGTTAAAATGGTAGCCTTTATTCCTTCGCTTGTTTCCCTTTTAACGAGCCTTCATGGCTTCGACATCGCAGCGCTTCCATTTTTTGGATCCGATAGCTACTCCTGTAACCGATTGCGATTGAAGTAATGTAATAGGTCATTGCAAAAAATAGGGCATAAGTTATTTTGCATCATATTGATATTTTCTATTTTACAGGTGAGAGAAAGTAGTCGATAAAACAACGTACCTTGGGTTGTGTATAACGAAATTTTGGGTAGAAGTAATAAACTGGCGCATTAATAGCTTGATAAGAAGAAAGCACTTCAATTAATTCACCTGATTTCAATAATTCTTCCAATACATAATGCGGTAACTGTACAATACCCAAACCAGCTTTAGCGCATTCAATCATTCCAGTGACATTATTTAATACTAATGCAGGCTTAATCTTTATTTCGTAACCGGATTTTAAATGTGTATTGCATATTTCATTACGTGCATAGTGTCCAATATAACGGTGTTCTCTAAGATCATTTAGTGTTTCAGGTTCACCATGTTTTTTTAGATAAGTTGGAGAGGCACACATAACATGCCGCGTCGTAGTTAAACTGCGTTGTATGATATTATTGGGAGCAACGAGGGAAAATCCAACCGCAATATCTGCTTGTTCATGCTCAAAATCGGGGACACGCTCACTAATATCAATAATGATTTCAAGTTGAGGATATTTTCTCATGAATCCATCTAAGCGAGGATAAATCAGTTTTTTAGCAAAATAATCAAGCGCTACAATATACAATATTCCTTTTGGAACAGCATGAAAATCCTTGCAAATAGCGCGGGTATCATCTAATTCTTTTTTTAAGCGTAAACATTGTTGCAATAATATTTCCCCTTGGTCTGTTAGATGAAGACGCTGACCATTTCGTAAAAATAAATCTACTCCTAAATCGACTTCTAATTTTTTAATTTGTTTACTGATGGACGCCTTCGACAATCCCAAGTGCTTGGCTGTCTGCGACAGACTGCAAGTTTGTGCAACGTAAGAAAAAATTTCAAAGCGATCTAAATCAGGCATGAGTGTTAACCAAATTGAAACATAAGTTGCTTAAGTTAGCACTTTAAAAATATTTTTGAAACAGATAGGATTGCCCAAAATGAAAAACTGTCTGTAACTTATACATATAATGCATGAAGGTATGAAAACATGAGGAAAATTAAGTATGGTTTATTTTTCTTTATCGCATTGAATCTGACGGGAATTTCAATGCAAGCTTTTGGCAGCAAACAGATAGAGTCAGTTCAAGAGCAGTTGGCTCAATTAGAAGCCTCATCGGATGGTCGACTTGGCGTAGCTGCGATGGATACGGGAAATAATCAGCGAATTCTATATCGCGCTAATGAATATTTTCCGATGGGATGTACATCTAAAGTAATAGGTGTTGCTGCTATTCTCAAAAAAAGTATGAAGAATAATCAGTTACTTCAAGAAAAGGTCATGTATAAAAAAAATGATTTAACAAATTGGACGCCTATTACGGAAAAACATTTAACAGATGGAATGACTGTCGCTGAACTGTGTGCGGCTGCCATTTCTTATAGCGATAATACAGCGATGAATCTGTTGACAAAAAAATTAGGTGGCCCAACAGGATTAAATACATTTGCGCGTTCTATTCAGGATAAACATTTCAAACTAAATCATTGGTGGCCTGATGAAGCTTTATCAAGCCCAGAGAGCAGAGAGGATGAATCAACGCCTGCTGCAATGGAAGCAAGCCTACGCAAACTTATCTTGGGGGATGTTCTTGCATCTTCTCAACGCGAAATGCTAATGACCTGGTTGAAGAATAATATAACAGGAGAGAATCGAATCAGGGCTGGTGTACCAAAAGGATGGGTGGTGGGCGATAAAACGGGATCTGGTTTTCATTATGGTACGACTAATGATATTGCAGTCATCTGGCCACCAAAATGTGCTCCTATTATTGTTACGATTTTTTATTCAAGTAATAAAAAGGATTCGCCTAAACGCGAAGATATTCTTTCCTCAGCAACGCGGATAATAATAAATGCTTATGCTCAAACAAATGAATGTATTAAGTCAGGGCTGAGTATAGGTTCGGTGAACCCGCTGAAAAAATAGCCCCATGGCCGTCGTCCCCTTGCGAAGGCCGCCAATTGAGTTTGAAAGGACCACTGTCATTTCGCGGCCGCAGACAAGAGGATCTAGTGGCGGACTAGGTTGGCTGGATACCGCGAACAAGTCGCGGTACGACGCCCCAGCGACAAAAACCAGCGGATTGTGGGTTAACCGAACATTTACAGGACCGAAATAAGTAAAATTTTATTTTGAAAACCAGTATAGTAGCCAAAAATTTTGCTGTCTGAAACAGCTTCTTTATTAAAATATCAACAGCGAGCCCAGGAGGATCCCCTTATACTGTTCAACCCAAAGCCAGCGCGACACTCTCAAGCGATCATATGGTTGGTGCCTGTATTAGTTCAACGGGTACCTGTACAGTGACTGTTTTACCATTAGACCATACGGGTGGATCAATAATTCGTGACTTACCTCGCGGTACGCACATCATCTATGGCGGGCAGAATCAGTATTATCTAGATAAAAATGCTCACATACCATGTAATTGAGATACATTCTTGGCGCATTATGACGCCGGCTTAAGGATGGATGGGTTCATTTCATTGATTACGAGTTTTTCATGCGATCAATATCGATAAGAATCGGATTTATAGGGCCCGTCTATGGAAATATTGAGATAGTTTGCCTGCTCTTCCGTTAGTGTAGTTAGCTTTGCACCCAATTTTTGTAAATGTAAACGAGCCACCATTTCATCTAGTTTTTTCGGGAGCACATATACACCAATAGGATATTTCTCATTGTGCTGCCACAGTTCTATTTGTGCGAGTACTTGGTTTGTGAATGAGGTTGACATCACAAAACTAGGATGGCCTGTTGCACAGCCAAGGTTGACAAGCCTTCCTTCCGCCAAAACGATCAAGCAGTTTCCATTAGGTAGGATCACATGGTCAACTTGAGGCTTGATATTTTCCCATTGGTATTGACGTAATGATGCAATATCAATCTCAGAATCGAAGTGGCCGATATTACATACAATGGTCTCATGCTGCATCTTGAGCATGTGTTCATGAGTAATCACTCTAACATTGCCTGTTGTGGTGACAAAAATATTGCCGATGGGCGCGGCTTCCTCCATGGTGATGACACGATAGCCCTCCATTGCTGCTTGTAATGCACAGATAGGATCGATTTCAGTGATGAGAACAGTAGCGCCAAATGATCGCAGTGCTTGGGCGCAACCTTTTCCTACTTCACCATAACCACAAACGACAGCAATTTTGCCAGCTATCATGACATCAGTGGCGCGTTTAATGCCATCGATTAATGATTCTCGGCAACCGTATAAGTTATCGAATTTCGATTTTGTGACAGAATCGTTAACGTTAATGGCGGGAACTTTTAAACTGCCTTGTTTATGCATTTCATAAAGACGGTGTACACCAGTGGTGGTTTCTTCTGAGATACCTTTTACGTTTTGCAATAATGCAGGAAACTCGTTGTGCATGAGTAGAGTAAGGTCGCCGCCATCGTCCAAGATCAAATTGGGGTTCCATTGATCAGGACCATGGATAGTTTGTTTAACACACCACCAGTATTCTTCTTCCGTTTCTCCCTTCCATGCAAAGACAGGAATACCGGCTTGAGCTATAGCAGCTGCAGCATGATCTTGGGTGGAAAAGATATTGCATGATGACCAGCGTACTTCAGCACCGAGTTCGATGAGTGTTTCAATCAAAACAGCAGTTTGTACGGTCATATGCAAACAGCCTGCGATACGTGCGCCTTTCAGTGGATTTTTCCCTTTATACGTCTGGCGCAGCGCCATGAGGCCTGGCATTTCAGTTTCAGCAATACGAATTTCTTTCCTGCCCCATTCAGCCAGGCTAAGATCAGCAACTTTATAATCAGTGGTTTTATTATTCATAGTGGTTACCTGCATGTTGTTTGTAAATGTTCGGTGATAGCGGTGTCGGCCCCTTTTATTTTTATATTCGGTCGCAAAAGACGTTTCCCTTCCGGCTTTTGCTAAAGTGGACTCCTGCCCACTTTCCCTTATATAAAAATAAAAGGGGCCGACCCGCTCAGGCACCGCTATCACCGAACATTTACTGTTGTTTTCTCCCGCAGTGGTTATATCCCAGCAGCATCACGCAATATTTCTGCTTTGTCGGTTTTTTCCCAAGAAACGTTTAGATCATCTCGGCCGAAGTGACCGTAGCTTGCGGTAGGTCTATAAATAGGTTTCAGTAAATCGAGCATTTTAATAATTCCATAGGGACGAAGATCGAAATGCTGACGGACTAGCGAGATGATTTTCTTTTCTGATACCTTGCTTGTTCCAAACGTTTCAAGATAAATGGAAGTAGGTTCAGCAATGCCAATCGCGTAAGAGATTTGAATTTCGCAACGGTCTGCTAGTCCAGCTGCCACAATATTTTTCGCAACATAACGTGCAGCATACGCTGCTGAGCGATCTACTTTAGAGGGGTCTTTGCCTGAAAAGCACCCACCGCCATGCCTCGCCATACCACCATAAGAGTCAACAATGATTTTTCGGCCTGTTAATCCACAATCACCTTGCGGGCCTCCAATGACAAATCTTCCCGTTGGGTTGACATAGTATTGAGTATGTTTTAGCCATTCTTCTGGCAGTATCGGTTTGATGATTTCTTCCACGACTGCTTCAACTAGATTTTGATGATGAATGTCCGGATGATGTTGTGTGGAAAAGACAATGTTAGTAATGCTTGAAGGCTTACCATCAATGTAGTGGAATGTGATTTGTGATTTAGCATCAGGACGTAGCCAAGGTAAGACATCTTCTTTACGTAATTGTGCTTGGCGACGCATCAACCTGTGCGCATAAGTAATCGGTGCCGGCATATAGACATCTGTTTCATTGCTAGCATAACCAAACATTAAGCCTTGATCGCCTGCGCCTTGTTCTTCTTTGGATTGCTTGTCCACGCCAACTGCGATATCTGCAGATTGTTTGCCAATGGCGGTAATAATGGCACAGGATTCTGCATCAAATCCGATTTCAGAGCTGTTATAACCTATGCCACTAATCACGTGGCGGGCGATATGCTCAATGTCCACCCAAGCATTGGTTGTGATTTCACCGCCAACAAATACCATTCCTGTTTTGACTAATGTTTCGCATGCAACGCGCGCATTTTTATCTTGTTCAATAATAGCATCAAGAATAGCATCTGAAATTTGATCAGCAATTTTGTCTGGATGCCCTTCTGAAACTGACTCTGATGTAAATAAGTATTCATTTTGTTGCATAATTTCCATGCCTTCTGATGATCTAAGTGTAAAAGGTAGCTGTTCAGTGATGGCAGTGTTTGAGTCGGTCTGCCCCTTTTATTTTTTGTATTCGGTCGCAAAAGACGTTTCCCTTCCGGTTTTTGCTAAAGTGGACTCCTATCCACTTTCCCTCATACAAAAAATAAAAGGGGCAGACCGACTCAAACACTGCCATCACTGAACAGCTACTGTAAAAGCTTGCAATAATAACATGCTGTTAAATGATTTGGAATTTTATGCGAGGGCCCTTAACATGGCGTGTCAGGAGAATGAAAAAGCAGGGCAGAGAGTGTTAAAACAATTATTTAATCAAAAACAATCCAGGTTGTTAAGCATGCTGATATGGTTAACGTTACTTTTTATTGTGGCGCAATTAGCCTTTTTTCTAATTCATTATAAAGTCACTGAACTAGTGGACTCATTGGTCAAGGCTTCCATTATGCTGCAATTGCTGCATCCTGTTATTTTGCTGCCTATCGTTGGATTTATTTTTATTCAAACCATCGCTTATGTTTTGTTTGTTATTTGGATTTGGTTTATCTCCATTTCTTTGGGTGAATTGTTTGCATTCTCTCAAGTGAAAACGTATTGGTTGGGAGTGGCGCTCTGGTGCTTGGCCTGCGCTACTATGTTGACGTTAAATCACTATTATTTTCCCAGCTCATTTTTCGCTGTGTTATTCGAGCATGTGGCATCTAATCTTACACGCAAGATTATTTTGCTAGCAGGTTTGGCCATATTGCTAGTGGTGACAATGCTTTCTTACGTTAATTTTTTCTGGTTTAGGCGGTATCGATGGAGTGGTAGTATTTTGTTGTTAGTGGGGCTTAGCATCACAGCGGCTGCATTTCATGATCTAATATTTTTTCCATCCAAAAAAATGATAGTTAACACTCATTCACTACCTAATGTCATTATGATTGGACTCGACTCATTGCGACCAGATTTTACGGGGTATTTTGGTAATCGACGTGCTCATACACCTCATATCGATGAGTTTCTAAACGATGCTGTGACTTATACACAAGCTTATACGCCGCTTGCCCGAACGTTTCCTGCTTGGATTAGCATTTTAACAGCAAAGTATCCTGTCCATCATTTTGCGCGCAATAATTTGGTTTCGCCTGAGCAGGTGATGGTGAATGACACATTAGCTAAGCGCTTGCAGCAAGCAGGTTATGAAACGATTTATGCCACTGATGAAAAGCGGTTTAGCAATATTACTAAAGATTATGGATTTGATCGTGTGCTTGGCCCCAATATGGGTGTCAACGATTTTTTACTAGGTGGATTGAGTGATTTTCCTTTAAGTAATTTACTGGTGAATTTACCGATTGGGCGATTTTTATTTCCTTATAATTATGGCAACCGTGCGGCTGCAATTACGTATGAGCCGGATCGGTTTTTACAATTATTAAAATTAGGATTAATCCATCGGACAGATAAGCCTGTTTTTCTGGCAGTTCATCTTTGCCTTTCTCATTGGCCGTTTACCTGGGCTCGTGATGGTCAGAAACGGAATGACTTATTATCCAATCAATATCGCATCAGTGTAGAAGCGGTAGATAATCAATTGGGTAAGTTGTTACAACTATTGCAACAAAATGGGTTGTTAGAAAATAGCATTGTTGTTTTATTATCTGACCATGGTACTGCGCTCGGGTTGCCAGGAGATCGTTTGATTGCGGAAGAAAAGTATTTAGGGGATCCGCAAAATTTAAAAATGGTTCCCGTTTTGAAATTAAACTCAGCACCACAATATAGTACGAATTACAAGCGTGATTATACGGTAAACACGGCTTATGGACAGGGAACAAATGTGTTGAGTTTGCAGCAATACCATGTTTTGTTGGCTTTTAAACTGTATGGTAGCCACTTCCTTGTACAACAAAATGAAAAGTTAAGTTCTCTCATCGATATTGCCCCAACTATACTCGATCTGATTGGGCTGTCCCCGTTAAGTTTTGTTGATGGTATTTCTTTGCGGAATGATTTTTTCAATCGTCAGAATCAAGAAGCTTCTCCACGAGCATTGTTCATGGAAACAGGTGACAGCATAGCAGAAATAGAGACAGATCATATTTATCTTGAAAAGGTCATTAAACATCAGATTGGAATCTATCGTATCGACCCTAACAAGGGTTTGTTGATTATGAGTTCGCAAGCAGAAAAATTAATTATTAAAAATAAGCAACTAGCGGTTTTATGGAAGGGTTGGATGTTGGCGCATTTCCCTGCACGCAAAGAAACTAGGTTAGTGCAGTTGGGTAAGAAAAGTGAGCGATTGACGGCTAAATCGTTTGTCATACCCCCTTATTTTGTATTAGCGAACCTAAAGACAGGGCAATGGACCATCGGGTTTTCAGCGCCGTTTGCTAAGACGGCACCGGTATCAGAACTGATGGGACGGTTGAAGCGTTTTTATGGGGACGAAGTTTAGGGTCTAGTGGAACTCTTGTTCATAGCGTCTATGTTCAACGTGCGCGCCTCTTGGTGCCATCATAGAAATTAATGTAACATGCGCAAAATATTTTTATTTAAGAGTACAAGCGCATGTCACTGCCCACATGTAGAGATAGAGCTGATGCGATTCGGTTCCTGAGTATTGATGCGGTTCAAAAAGCAAATTCTGGGCATCCGGGTATGCCTATGGGTATGGCGGATATCGCGGAAGTCTTATGGCATGATTTTCTACGGCATCATCCTAATAACCCGAATTGGGTCAACCGGGACCGGTTTATCTTGTCAAATGGCCATGGTGCCATGCTGCAGTATGCTTTATTACATCTTACAGGCTACCCTCTGACGATTGACGATATTAAGAATTTCCGTCAATTACACTCAAAAACGCCAGGGCATCCTGAGTTTGGTGATACTCCAGGTGTTGAGACGACGACAGGCCCGCTGGGGCAGGGTTTGGGCAATGCTGTGGGGATGGCAATTGCTGAACGCCACATGGCAGCAGAGTTTAACCGCCCAGATTTTCCTATTATTGATCACTATACTTACTGTTTTGTTGGTGATGGATGTCTGATGGAAGGCGTTTCTCATGAGGTGTGCTCATTGGCAGGAACACTTGGCTTAGGTAAGTTAATCGTATTTTATGACGATAATGGTATATCCATTGATGGAGAGGTTGACGGTTGGTTTCGTGATAATACACCATTGCGGTTTCAAGCCTATGGCTGGCATGTGATTACACCTGTCGATGGTCATGATAGCGAAGTCTTACGTAAGGCTATCATAGAGGCACAAACGGTGACTGATAAGCCAACCATTATCTGTTGTAAAACGACGATAGGCTGGGGGTCGCCAAATTTGGCGGGTACAGCGGATACTCATGGCGCTGCGTTAGGTGATAAAGAAGTAGCAGCGGTTCGTACTCATTTAAACTGGCCGCATGAACCCTTTGTGATACCAGAAGAAATTTATGCTTCTTGGGATGCTCGCGAACAAGGCAAAGTGAGAGAAGAGGAATGGAATGTCTTGTTTAACCAATATCAAGATCGTTATCCTGAATTAGCTAAAGAATTATTACGCCGCTTAGAAAAGGGTATGCCAAAGGACTGGCAGCAACAAGCAGGTACATTAGCGCTTAATCTTAATGAAGAAAAACAATCTATCGCAACGAGAAAAGCATCACAACGTTGTCTTGATTATTATGCCAATCTGTTGCCAGAGATGATGGGTGGTTCTGCGGATTTGACTGAGTCAAATTGCACGAATTGGCAAGGGATGAAAATATTCTCTGCGGATTTTCCGGAAGGACGTTATATTCATTACGGTGTACGTGAGTTTGGCATGTCCACGATCATGAATGGCATAGCGCTTTATAAGGGAATGATTCCTTTTGGCGGAACTTTTTTAACGTTTTCTGATTATGCGCGCAATGCTATACGCCTTGCTTCTCTCATGCAGCAGCGTGTTATTTATGTTTATACTCATGACTCTATTGGGCTGGGAGAAGACGGCCCTACCCATCAACCTGTTGAACAATTACCAAGCTTACGTTTGATGCCTGGTTTATCGAATTGGCGCCCTTGTGATACGGTAGAGACTGCGGTGGCATGGCGTGCTGCACTGGAAAGACAGGGGCCGACTTGTTTAATGTTGTCACGCCAAGTACTACCATTTCAGGAGCGTAGTAGTGAACAATTGCAGTTGATACAACGTGGCGGCTATACGTTAGTGGATTATGCGGAAGATAAATGCCCAGATGCGATTCTCATCGCAACAGGTTCTGAAGTGGGGATTGCGATTGAAGCTGCAAAACAATTGAAGGCAGAAGAAATTTATGTACGAGTTGTATCGATGCCTTCAACTGATGTTTTTCTCGTGCAAGATGCAAATTATCGTGATGAAGTGTTACCTGACCATATCGTTGCAAGAGTAGCAGTTGAAGCGGCGGCAGCTGATTATTGGTATAAGTTTGTCGGTATCCAAGGCAAGGTGGTGGGATTGGATAGGTTTGGTGCTTCTGCACCAGCGAAAGACGTGTTCCGTGATTGTGAAGTGACGGTTGCAAGAGTGGTAGCGATGACAAAAGAAGTTATATATTCTGTTGCAAAATTATCCCATCGTTTTTCAGCAATATGTGCTTCAGGTTCGTAAATGTTCGCTGATAACGGTATCTGAGCGGGTCTGCCATTGTATTTCCATTCGGCAGGGTTTATAGGCGGTAAACGTTAGAAAATTTTTTATTTGGAGACATGATATGACTATTCGTATCGCGATTAACGGTTACGGCCGGATTGGTCGCAACATTTTACGTGCTCATTACGAGAAAAAATTACATCCCGAAATCCAGATCGTTGCAATCAATGATCTGGGTGATGTCAATACCAATGCTTATCTCACGCAATATGATACGACACATGGAAAATTTCCAGGTGAAGTTTCTGTGTCTGGAAACGAAATAATAGTCGATGGTGATAAAATTCGTGTGGTGGCGGAGCGTGATCCTAAGAAATTGCCGTGGAAAGAATTAAATGTTGATATCGTGTTTGAGTGTACGGGATTGTTTACCACAAAAGAAAAAGCGGCCATGCATTTGGAAGCGGGGGCAAAGAAAGTGATTATTTCCGCACCTGCCACGGGGGTGGATGCCACAGTGGTTTATGGTGTGAATGATAATATCCTTAAATCAAGTGATACGGTAATTTCCAATGCTTCTTGTACCACAAACTGTTTGGCGACGGTGGTAAAACCATTGCATGCTGAAATTGGAATAGTGAGTGGTTTAATGAACACTGTCCATGCTTTCACTAACGACCAGAGTCTTATCGATGTTTATCATAGCGATTTACGTCGGGCTCGTTCAGCAACACAATCTATCATCCCGACAAAAACAGGTGCTGCATCAGCATTGGGTCTAGTATTACCAGAATTGGATGGAAAGTTGGATGGGTTCGCCGTGCGTGTTCCTACTATTAATGTGTCTTTGGTGGATCTTACGTTTGAGGCAAAGCGTCATACGACGGTTCATGAAGTGAATGAAGTGATACGCAAAGCTGCGAATGGGCCAATGAAAGGAGTATTAGCGTTGAATGAGGAACAACTCGTTTCTGTGGATTTCAATCACAATCCAGCTTCTGCTATTTTTGATACCTTCGGCACAAAAGTAATTGGTAACTTAGTGAAGATTCTTGCTTGGTACGATAACGAGTGGGGATTTTCAAACCGGATGTTGGATGTTGCAGTAGGATGGGTAAAACGTTAAAGGAGTCATCTATGATGAACACAACAATGGCTGACATTATGCAAGTTATTAATCGTTATGCACCCAAAGGTTTTTCGCCTAAGGCGGGATTAATACTGGGTTCAGGCCTCTCTTCTCTGGCAGATCAAATAACTAATCCTGTGTCTATTCCTTATCAAGCTATTCCAGGGTTACAAGCAGGTGCTGTTTCTGGGCATGCTTCGCTTTTGGTTTTGGGATATTTGAACAATATACCCATTATATGTTTGCGTGGTCGCTTGCATTTATATGAAGGCGTATCTTATGAATCTATCCGTATATTGGTGCGGATTGTGAAACGTTTAGGGGCGAGCGCATTTATTATTACAGGAGCGGCAGGTTCTATGCGCCCTGAAGTGGGGCCGGGCGAATTGATGTTGATCCAAGACCATATCAATTTTCATCCTGGTAATCCGTTGGTGGGGGCAAATGATGAAACCATTGGCCCGCGTTTTGTTGGTATGGAAGATGCTTACGATCCGGTTTTGCAAGAATTGATGGAGACGGCTGCTAATAGGTTAAATATCCCAATGAGCAAAGGGGTGTATATCTCTACATTAGGTCCCTCCTTCGAGACCCCAGCGGAAATACGGGCTTTTAGACAATGGGGGGCGGATGCTGTTGGAATGTCTATTGTACCTGAAGTGATTATTGCGCGTCATGCTGGGTTGCGCGTTGTTTGTGTGGCAGCAATTACGAACCTTGCGGCAGGATTGAGCGAAGAAAAAATTACCCATGAAGGTACGCTACAATTTGGTGAAATGGGAGCGCGTAAATTGGTTAAGTTGATTCCTGAGTTCTTGAAGGATATGAGTAATGTATTGGACTGATGTAATCAAGGAGCATATACAAACGCTTAAACCTGTTGACATTACTCCACAGCTAATACAAAGAATACTGGGGTTAGTGGATCTAACTAGCTTAAATTCTACTGATACTGAACAGAGTGTGACTACTCTTTGTGAAAAAGCACAAACTCCGTGGGGCCCTGTTGCTGCGGTTTGTGTGTATCCTCAATTTGTGCATTTAGCAGTGGTAGAGCTTAATCACACACCTGTTAAGGTGGCAACGGTAACAAATTTTCCAGAAGGCGAGAATACATTGGATTCTGTATTGATGGAAATTGGCCGCGCATTACAAGATGGTGTTCAGGAAATTGATGTGGTATTCCCCTACCAGCGTTATTTAGCTGGCGAACGAGAATATGCTCAAACTTTTATTTCTACTTGTAAAGCAGCTTGCGGTGAGCGTGTGTTGCTTAAAGCTATTCTTGAGACAGGAATACTCTCAGATCTCGATAAAATTGCAAATGCTAGCTTAGATGTGCTAGGGGCAGGGGCGGACTTTATTAAAACATCAACAGGAAAGGTTTCTCAAGGTGCGACGTTAGAAGCTGCCGCTGTAATGTTACTCGTTGCTCAGCAAGCAGTTTCACAATTAAAGAGGGAGTGTGGGGTGAAAATAGCGGGAGGAGTAAGAGAAATACACCAGGCAGCGCAATATGTTGAGCTTGCTGATAATATAATGGGGCGTGAACGGGTCAAGACATCTACCTTTCGTATTGGTACTAGTAAGTTGTTAGCTTAAGCGGTATCTGAACGGAGTTGCGCCTGGTATTTTTTATATGAGGCAAAGTGGATAAGAGTCCACTTTAGCAAAAGCCGGAAGGGAAACGTTTTTTGCAACCGAATATAAAAAATACCAGGCGCAACTCCGTTTAGGTACCGCTGTAAAATTGACCCATTTTGAGGTGAATCCGGAGGGGCGCTCGTCCTGCTGGCGTGCTGTACCGTAGGTTTACTCACCGTGCTGTCGTATTGCGGCTTGTCCGCGGTATCCAAGCGAGTTAATCTAGTCCGCAACTAGATCCTCTTGTCTGCGGGCCGTGGGGCTCCAGTGCTTCTTTCTAAGCAAGCGGTTTTTGCAAGAGGACAACGCTTGGGAGATTGGGCCGTCTTCGTGGATTGGTTACTGAGCTGTCCCGCTTGCCCATTAAAAAATAATGCGTCTAGAATGAAAAAGAAATAGAATTCACAACAACTCCTACTGAAGATAGTGACTTATGCAACAGTTATATACACATGAAAAGACCGCTCATACTAAGTTAGCGTGGGTAGTGACTCTCACTGCTTCACTCTTCTTTTTTTATGAATTTATCCAAATGAATCTTTTTAATGCTATTAACGAGCAGTTAAGAGAAGCTTATCATTTGGATGCAGTGCAACTAGGCCAATTATTTTCTATGTATTTTTATGCAAATTTTCTTTGCCTTTTTCCTGCAGGAAATTTGTTGGATCGTTTCTCTACTAAAAAATTACTTATTTTTGCCATCAGTATTTGCACGTTAGGAACTTTTCTTTTTTCTATGGCAATGACATATTGGGTAGCGGCTGTGGGTAGGTTTATGGTTGGGATGGGCGCGTCATTTTGTTTTTTGAGCTGTATTCGCATCGCATCACGTTGGTTTTCACCACGGCATATGGCATTTGTTACCGGTGTAGTCGTGACGATGGCAATGCTGGGTGGTTTAGTTGCGCAAACACCCTTTGCATTTTTAACGAGATACATGGGTAATTGGCGTCATGCTTTACTGGTTAATACTGGATTGGGGATTGTCATTCTATTCGCAACCATTTTTCTTGTGCAAGATCGTCCACCAGATGCCCAAGAGGAAGCGAAAGTAGATCAACAGCAATTGAAAGAATTAGGGTTGTGGCGGTGTATCAAACTAGCGGCACTGAACCCACAAAATTGGTTGGGCGGGATTTATACAGCGTTAGTTAATTTACCCGTTTTTATTTTAGGCGGCCTGTGGGGAATATTATATTTAACTCAGGTTCACCATATTACTCATGAGCAAGCTTCTTATGCGACAACAGTGTTTTTTATCGGTGTGATCGTTGGTTCATTGGCTTACGGTTGGATTTCTGATTACATGGAGCGTCGTGTCATGCCGATGGTAGTTGGTGCTATCTTATCACTGATGATCATGACTATTTTGATGTATGTTCCTGGATTGTCCCTCGGGGCGTTGATTACCTTGTTTTTCTTGATTGGATTGGTGACTAGTTCGCAAGTGTTAACCTATCCGTTAATTGCGGAACTTAATCCTATCTATTTGACCAGTACGGCAGTTAGCATTGATTCGCTTTGCATTATGGCGAGTGGTTTTATCATTCCACCATTTTTTGGTTGGTTGATGGAGCGTGGTAGTGTGCATGAAGTGATAAATGGTGCTGCGGTATATACAGCTCAAGATTTCCACTATGCTATGTTGATTATGCCTGCGGCATTTATCGCTGCATTGCTTGTAACAGCATTGATGCGTGAAACTTTTTGCAGGACACAAGCGTAATGACGCGTGCATTTATTATCATGTTGGACTCATTTGGTCTTGGTGCGACCGCAGATGCAGACAACTACGGTGATGCAGGCGCAGATACTTTTCGCCACATTGCTGAGTATTGCATGCAAGGTAAGGCGGATAAGGCTGGTGTGCGATCAGGGCCGCTGCACCTTCCTAATTTAACCCGTCTTGGTTTGAATGGCGCTGCTATTTGTAGTAGCGGCGGGCCTGTTGCAGGACTAGAGACTAATGTACCTATTCAAGCTGCATATGGATGTGCAGCAGAGATGAGTTTAGGAAAAGATACCCAAAGTGGACATTGGGAAATGGCGGGTGTACCCGTCTTATTTGAATGGGGTTATTTCTCGCTACATCATCCTAGTTTTCCTAGTGAGTTGATCGAAACATTAGTCCAGAAAGCCGAGTTGCCAGGTGTATTAGGTAATAAGCATGCATCAGGAACAGTGATTATCGATGAGCTGGGTGAAGAGCATCAAAAGACTGGCAAGCCGATTGTGTATACGTCAGCGGACAGTGTTTTTCAAATTGCAGCACATGAAGAATCCTTTGGTTTAGAGCGGCTATATCAACTTTGCGAAATTGCCCGCCAATTGGTTGATCCGTACAATATTGGGCGTGTCATTGCTCGCCCGTTTTCAGGGACGCCAGGAAAGTATTATCGAACAGGAAACCGGCATGATTATGCCACCCCGCCTCCTGCACCCACTTTACTTGATCGCTTGGTAGAGGCAGGTGGTGAAGTGATTGCTATTGGGAAAGTCGCAGATATTTATGCTCATCAAGGCATTACTAAGGAAGTCAAGGCCAATGGAAATCAGGCATTATTCGATGTTTTTGTGCAAGAGGCTGCAAAGGCGCCGGATAAAAGTATTACATTTGTGAATTTAGTAGATTTTGACATGCTCTATGGTCATCGCCGTGATGTCATAGGGTATGCAAAAGCGCTGGAAGATTTTGATACTTGGTTGCCGTTGTTTGAAAAGCAATTACAGCTGGGTGATATTGCCGTGATCACAGCAGATCATGGTTGCGATCCCACTTGGAAAGGTTCAGATCATACTCGTGAGTATGTTCCTGTGATAGTGTTTGGTCCGGCTGTCACACCAGGGTTGATAGGTAGACGAGAAACATTTGCTGATATTGGCCAGAGTCTTGCTAAACATTTAGGGCTTGCTAAGCTTGAATATGGGACAGCTTTTATCTGACTCAGTGATGAGGTTAACTAAGGCTTAAGTCTGTTGGCTTTATTCTTTCACTAAGCTTAAAAATTCTGCTCGGGTTCGAGAATCTTCGCGAAATATGCCTAACATCATGGATGTGGACATAACAGAATTTTGTTTTTCTATGCCGCGCATCATCATGCATAAATGTTGTGCTTCGATGATGACACCAACGCCTCTTGCGTTTGTAATGTTAAAAACAGTATTAGCGATATCTTTAGTCAGGTTTTCTTGTACTTGTAAACGTCTTGCGTGCATGTCAACAATGCGAGCAATTTTAGATAGGCCAATGATTTTTCCATTAGGAAGATAAGCAACGTGGCATTTTCCTATAAAAGGGAGTAAATGGTGTTCGCATAATGAGTAGAGTTCAATATTTTTTACGATGACCATTTCATCATTGTCTGATTGGAAAAGAGCTCCATTTACAATTTGCTCTACTGTTTGATGATAGCCTTGAGTTAAAAATTCCATCGCTTTCGCTGCGCGTTTGGGTGTATGACGCAATCCTTCACGATGGGGATCTTCGCCGATTTTTTCTATAATTTTTTTAAAATATTCTTGCATGGTTGTTACTCTTCTAGGGTGTTGTAGTATCGTTGTTGGGCGCACATGCACCCATCGTTATTTTATCGTTTCATGGCAATTCTTATCCTGGCGGCCATGTCATTTGTCTTCCACCAAGCAGATGTAGGTGAATATGAAACACAGTTTGCCCTCCACCTGCATTGCAATTCATTACCAAACGGTAACCTTGTTCTGCAATGTGGAGTTCTTTTGCTAGCTGAGCGGCGATGGATACCAAGTGCCCGATTAGTTGATTGTCCTCTGTTTGTATATGGTTTATGGTTGCAATATGTTTACGTGGAATGATGATTTTGTGGTGTGTTGCTTGAGGATTGATATCATCAAACGCAACCACAAGATCATCATGATACACTATTTTGGCAGGAATCACTCCGCTAGCAATGTTACAGAATAAGCAATCCTTCATCGTCTCTCCTCAAGTGCATGTTGTTCGTTGCATTCAATGGTGGTTAGTGTAAAAGATTGGGCGGCGACTTGCAAAATAGCTAGCGGAAAGTACACTAGGCACATCATATAAACGAATGATATGAGAGGGTCTTATGGGATTAGAAAATCTCCAAGCCGGAAAACAAATTCCGGATGATATTAATGTTGTTATTGAAATTTCATCACACAGTAGTCCAATCAAGTATGAGGTAGATAAAGCTAGCGGAATGGTGATGGTAGACCGTTTCCTAGGGGCTTCTATGTTTTATCCCTGCGAATATGGCTTTGTTCCACATACTTTATCTGAAGATGGTGATCCAGTTGATGTGTTGGTTGTAACCCCTTTTGCCTTGATGCCAGGTTCAGTGATCCATTGCCGTCCCATTGGGATGTTGCGTATGACTGATGAGTCTGGAAAGGACGCAAAAATCCTTGCTGTGCCGGTCAATAAGCTGACCACACGTTATCAACATGTGAATAAGCCGCTGGATGTGGGAAAAGAATTGATTGATTCTATTGAGCATTTTTTTACACATTATAAAGACTTAGAACCAGGCAAGTGGGTTAAAGTCGATGGTTGGGAAGATGTTGAGTCAGCAAAAAAAGAAATACTTGCAAGTGTGGAGCGTTACCAGCAGAAAGAAGTAGCAGCCTCCTGACTTCTGCCAATTAATGCGGTTTGATGATGTTCGCCAATCCACTCTCGTGATATTCCGTTAAGTCTGATTGTAATGTGATTCGTTTTCTAGTGAGCGTGTCTTCGATGTGCGCTTCATGTACATTCCAGAGAATATCCCGTATACGTTGTAGTGAGAGCCCTGTTGTAACCATTCACGGGGATAGTCATAGGGCCCCAAAAAACGGAAGCTCTGCGATGTCGGAGCCATGAAGGCCCGTTAAGATGGAAGCTAGCGAAGAAATAAAGGCTGCAATTTTAACCTATCTATTGTATTTCAAAGCGGGCCGTCGTGATAACTTGAATGGTGCTATCTATCAACTTCCGTTTTTTGGGGCCCTATGACTATCCCCGTGAATGGTTACGCCCTGTTTTTATTTCTAAAAACTTGCTCATTATTAACACCATAAAACATAGCAATACATGTGCTTTAATGACATCGTGTTCGTAGTGAAAAACTGGCCGTGTTTTAAGACCGGTTTTTGATATTCGAAATGCTTGCTCAATTCGCCAAAGATCGTGATAGTAAGCAATGATTTGTTCGTTTGATATCTCATTTTTGGAAATGTTGGTGCAATATCCTTGGGTGCCAAGCAATTTTTCAGTTTTTTTCTTGAATTCTATATCTAATACAAAACCAGATTTTCCATCCGGTAATTTCTTAACAAATTTGGCAGAAGTCAGGAATAGCTTACCAAATCCACCTTAATGAAATAATAGATATGTTTAATCTTTTCTTAATATCTCTTTAGCAATTTTGTGTGTACAATCACTCGCATAATTAATATTACATTGCACGACAACACTTAACGAGGCCAAGCTTTTATGGATGCACGTTCGAATGGCACAGTTACAACTACGTCTATAACACAAATCTTGCAATCGCATTTGAACACTACCGCAGATACATTATCTGGTGCACTGCCTAGCTCCACTGCACCTTTTGTTTGCGTAAATATTCTTCCACCACATCAGTCTGATCCTCTGGCTCTGCAAAAATTTCAAGAACAGATTATGGCTGCTAAAGAAGCTAGCTTTACTCATATCTGGATCAATCCTATTACTGCGGTGAAAAATCGCACGGCTTGTTATCGTACTGATCTTGATACCGGGTTGCCAGCTATTCTCTTTAATAGTTTATATGCACCGGACAGTTTGTTGGAAATTAGACCTGATTTTCCTATGGGTAAGGTTAGAGAAATCGTGCATAAAGCGCGCATCAATGGTGTTAATATTCTAGTTGATTTTGTTTGGAAGCATATTAACAAGGAATCAAAAGATGCCAGAAACGGAAAATTACCGGTGTCAAAAATAGTAAATGATATCATTGAGTATGATTTTGAATTTAAAGCAGGTAAGCCGACAAAAAATGCTGAAAAAGTAATTCAGCACTTAAAAAAGGCCATTGACTTATATTTGCATCCAACTACGGGTTATGGTTTTTCTGGATTACGAATCGACGCCGCTTCTCATATTACACCCCCCATTCGAAAAGAGCTTTATCAATACATACGCCAACAATATCCTAATGCGATCATTTTTGAAGAATGCTTATTTGATAGAGCACAAGTAATGAATATCGCCAATTTAGCTGGTGATGCTGTCACGCAGGGGATATTTTCTGACTTTGTTACAAGCAATTTATATTATCAAAAACCTGATGTTTTTGGTGCCCTGCCACATCCAAGTATGATGGGTGATAGAGTAAAACTTCAGCTGGCAAATGGAAATGGTATTAGCTTCACTGGTAATCATGATCATTATTCAGTTGGTTGGAATATTATTCTTTCAATGGCTGCACAACGACTCATAGAGGATAAGGATTTTATAGAAAAAATCAGCACTATATGCTCCGGCCCGTCTAAAAATGACGTACTTAAACGAGATGTCCTGATTGAAGAACTCAAAAAAATTGCAGAAGGTACAGTATCACCCGCAAGTTTGGAGTATGAAAACCAAAAATGCATACGTTATTTATTGCCTTACGCGAATGAGATAGCAAGAAAATTACTGACCCAAGAACATGAACATCCAGAGTATAGAGCTTTATTTAACCGATTTAGATTTGCCTTGTTTGAGCGCATTTCAAATCTCACTATGCCATCTATATCAGGATATTTTTTCCTCTTTTCTGAGCTCACTTCACCTTTTGAGACGCAGCGTATTTTTTCTAACGTTAGTGGTAAACCATTACCTTTACTGCTGTTAACAGTTGATGATTTAAAACAAAATCTCGAATTGACCAGAAAAATTATTACCAAAATTGGCACTTGTAAAAAATACGATAATCTCACAAATTTCAATAAATACTGCGCATTGCCAAATCCTGACGATAAGAAAAAAAACAAGCAAGGCAATAAAAAGAAAAAAGGCAAACAAGCAGGTAAAGATAATACGGATAATGATAAAAGCCCTGAGGAAATTAAACTCGATAATTCATTGCGTATTTGGTTGCCAGTTATTATTGAGTACCTCAGAAACTATCCTGAAGATTGCCTTTACACGACACATCCAACTACAGACGAGCTAAAACAATCTAGTCTCGCACTTAGCTCGCAACTTGGAACTGTTGAGTTTGTAAAATCAATTAATCAATTGTATGCTAAGCTCACTACTTTCAAATGCGCAGATTATCACACGTTCTCGACAATAGATTGTCACATCGTTATACGTTGCAATCAGGACTCAACGGATGTCATCATTCTAAACCTAGATCCAACCAAAACCATCTCCGTAAACGATATCGATTTAGAAAAAATTGCGTTATGGTTGCAATCAAGAATATACCCGCAACAAAATGTTTGTCAGACCACTAATATATTAGCAGCGCCTTTCACTCAAACTGATAAATCTCTTGCACCAGATAATTATGCTCCAGCGTGGAAAAAAATAGCAGGCCCAGCATTTGACCATTGCTACACTCGCGTTGTTGGTTGTTCAGAAGGACATCAAACTAATCTATTTCTTGGCCCTTCTATCACTTTGGACCTAAACCAATACGCAAACAAAATTGTTATTGGTGGTCATATTAAAACTACACGACAACTAGACTTTGAAAGTTTTGAAGGACGAAGAGATAAGCCATTGGTTGTCATCACCAAGTCTGAGCAAGAGCAAAAAGTTTCCTCGCAACCCGCTGTGTCCAGCCCTGCTAGTAGTACGCAACTTGGTCTATTTGGAGACAAACTTGCAGAACCCAAACAACCTGGATTAGCTGCCGTCAATAAGTCTGCGGAGCCACAACAAACAACAAATGTGGAAACACCATCAAGCGGCAAAACACTAACTAGTTAAATTTTTACTTGTCTTTCGGGTAATCAGGCATGAAAATGTGGGATAGTTGCTTATAAAAGGCTATACGATGCAAAGTAGATTAACTTTTTTTTCTGCCTCCGAAAGACGAAAAAACAAAATACTCTTGGAAACATTACGTGATACGATACAAGAGTATTTTGCAATTTATGTTACTCCTAACCTAGAACGCTTGCTCACTGTAGAAAGCTTAGATGCTCTAATACAACACTTCAGAGATTCAAAATACATGGAGGAAGCAGAGTATAATCAATATTTAAGTAAACGTTATGGCGAGAACGGTTCAAATGATGAAATCAAGTCTATATTCCGAGTGTTATACTTTCTATTGCACGGTAAATTAATAAGAAATGACCTTTTAATGAAAAGCTTACTTAGCATAGTTAGTTTAATGAGTTCAGCTGTTGACATTTCCATCCACAACTTGAATGATTTAATTAAAAACGAAATGCGCTTTTATCTAAATCACAAACTCGCAGATTTAAAAAAATTGCAGGCTGGAGAATCACAAAATAGCAACTTATCTGATAATGATGCAGAAACATTCGAATGTGACATATTCGAGATACACCCTCCTTTCTGCTCTAGTATGAGACCTTTTTGTTAACTTTGGTTGTTATTTAGGTAAGCTCTTAACATCCGGAATAACCGTTCACGGGGATAGTCATAAGGCCCCCAAAAACGGAAGCTGATAGATAGTACCATTCAAGTCATCACGACGGCCCGCTTTGAAATACAATAGATAGGTTAAAATTGCAGCCTTTATTCCTTCGCTAGCTTCCCTCTTAACGGGCCTTCATGGCTTCGACATCGCAGAGCTTCCGTTTTTGGGGGCCTTATGACTATCCCCGTGAACGGTTATTCCGGATCGCCTGAGGAGTTACTTTTTTTAAGAATTTTGGCTGCATTTCAAATTTGGCAGAAATCAGGAAAAAAGAAATACTTGCAAGTGTGGGGCGTTACCAACAGAAAGAAGCAGTAGCCTAGATGTTCTTACAAGCATTTCGCTTGGCCTTAGTGCCTTAAAAACCAAAAAGGGGCAACTTAATCCATAAGTTGCCCCTTTTTGCCTACCCAGGCTTCCAGGCCTATTTTGCCACTTCCATGGCGATGTCATCCGTGTAGATACGTCTTTCCATGATGTCTGTCCGTGTAATCATCCCTGAACAATCTCTAGATTAGCAAAATGCTTTTAAACGGCTCAATCTTTTTATTTTATTAAAATGGAGAGAGGGTATATATGAGAGTTATTATTTGCAATTAATACAATAGACTAATTAAAACAAGCAGAATTTTCATGGCAATTATCTTACATGAAAAATAGTAATTATCTTACTATATAGATAGCCTTTTTCTTAAGCAGCAATTTTTGTACGAAAAGAGTTTTTTCGAGTATCGAACTAAGTACCGTTGTACCATTGACCCAAAGTACAGACCTAGTATGGCTGACCCAAAGATTACCATAGCAATGTAAATTGGAATAAACCCGAGTACTAATAGGTGTTGTTTTAATTCAAGATGATTAGATTTGACAAAAATAGATGAAATAGAGGTGTTTAAAAAATTATCTTTTAATAGCAAACAATAAGCAGCATAGCCAACTACAGCGAGCATAGTGATGATAATGATATTTAATGAAGCAATTTTTTTCATATTTATAGTCTACTATTACTATCAATGACAATTGTTATTTTTGTAAGCATTTGGTTAATCTGCCATCCGTTGACTTTTTGTCACTGAGGCGCTGTACCGCGGCTTGTCCGCGATATCCAGACAGAGGATAATCTATCATTTTCAATTTTCAATGGATTAACCTAACATTTACTTATTCTTAACTCACCTCATTGATTTTATAAGAATGTTCTTAAGAGAAACTTAATTTAGAAACAAAAAAAATCGGTTTTTTGTAAGCTGTTTTTTATGTTATGACCTGTCTCTAATGTTTCCTAATAATTGACCAAATTGAACAGTAGAATGAACAGTGAAAAGAGGTGACCACCTGACCTTATTTTGACTAAACAACAATATCACCGTTGAGCCTAATTTAAAATAACCTAGTTCATCACCGGTTTTTAATTGAATATTACCTGAGAAATGTCTGGTTTGAATTTTTGTGCTTTTGATAGGGTGGTCCATCCAAATAGTTTGTATGTTTCCTACTATCATTGCGCCTACTAATATCACAGCCATCGGACCAGCAGCGGTATTAAAAAAAGTAATAAGACGTTCATTCTGGCTATAAAGATTGGGAACAAGCTCAGAGGTCATGCGATTGACGGAAAATAGCTTACCAGGGACAAAAATAGTTTTTTCTAGACTGCCTGATAGTGGCATATGCACACGATGATAATTATGTGGAGCTAAGTAAAATGTGGCAAAAGAACCATGATAAAACCTCTGTGTGAAGTCACTATCTCCACCTAATAATTGCTCTAAACCAAAATAAAAATTTTTAGCTTGCAGAAGTTGGTTTTTTTTAATATCACCTATTTGTGCGATTGATCCATCAGCAGGGCACGCAATATCATGACTAGCATTAGCAACTGGTCTTAGATGTGGCTTCAACTGACGTATAAAGAAAGCATTAAAATCAGGATATTCCTCAGGATTTTCAATCACAGCGAGAGACATATCAATGCGATATTTTTTGATAAACCGTTTTATCATCCAGTTTTTTAGCCACGTGATACGCAACTGTGCTAGCCAACCTATCATCATAGTCAGTAAGTGATGTGGTAGCGCATATTGAATATAAACAGATATCCGTTTGAGTATCATAGGAGAGATTTCTCAAAAAACGGGCATTATATATGAAGCATGCCGCATTGCACTAATTCGGGTTGATTTTTTTGTAGACAATCGGTATTATTTTTGAACTGTTAAGTGATTTTAGTAAAAATTATAGTTTTTCAACCCTAAGAATGAGAAATCAATATGCAAAGAAAACAACTATCAGAAGAGATCCCATTAGGAACGATGCAATCAGGAGCGATAATAGGATTAGAAAAGAAACAATTAGAGGAAATACTGATTGGGAAAATTGAGAATTATTTAAGGGATGATAATCCTGCTCCACAAACAAACACGGAGGCATTTGGTAGGTTTTTTTCCTTTCACGGTTCTACAGGTCGAGATCGCGCAGAGAGTTATAAAGAAGGAATAGCAGGCTTATTTCCTGATGAGGTTATCTTATTGCGCAAAGTTTATAACGATATCTATAGTGAGAATTCAGAATTAAGAACAAGCAAACGGTTGAAGGTTCGTTTGTTAGAGGGTTTATGCGAATATTTGGGTATATTTGCTGATGTGATAGAAGGACACGTAAATGGTTTTCTTGTTCAGGTTCACCGTCATGCTACAATGTACGCTACTCCTATTTATAGCCAAGATAGGGCAAAATTAAAGGCCATGCAGGATCATGTATTGGAGAAACTACAAGAAAGAGTACGTAATCTTTCGGATGTTCAACATTTACACTCAGCAAGACCTAATAACTCAGGTTTATAATCCTTCGTAGATCAGCTGTGCAGGGCGGAGTAAGAACGAATACTGGCTTCAATTCCTTTAGCGAATTCATCCGGCTTTAAGCCATATTTGAATATGCCCGCCCATTTACCTTGAGGATTTACTAGCATGATGGATGAAGTGTGCTGTACTTGATAATTATCTGAAGTGGACGTATCACGAGCTGAAAAGATACCTAATTGACTTTGTAGTTTGCGTAATTCTTGGATCTTGCCGGTCAAGCCGATGAATTGAGGATGATAAGATTGTGTGTATTTCGCTAAAGATTCAGGTGTATCGCGTTCTGGATCAACAGACACTAACACCACTTGTAGGTTTGGATATTGATTATATAAATTAGAATAAACACGTTTGATCATGTCTAGTGTGGTGGGGCATACATTTGAACAATGCGTGAAGCCGAAAAATAATAGTGTCCAATGATGATATAAATTTTTTTCCGTAAATTTTTGCCCGTTCTCCGCCATTAATTCAAAAGATTTTATTTCTCTTGGTGCGGGAAATAACAAACCGATGTCTGGTGCTAAAATAGGTTGATTAGGTTTGTGATTGGCGTGATAGATGAAGAGAGATGTCATTATCGCTGCACAAATAAATACGATAAAAATAATCAACTTATGGGTGGAAATAGGTTGTGTATTAGACATAGTTAATTCACCATTAAATGATGATCAAGTAATATCACCAAAAATAATCCTGTTAAGTAAACCAGAGAATACTGGAATGTTTTTAACGCAATCTTATTGTCATTTGTTGCAAATTGCAGTTTTAATGCATAAGCAATTAATCCAGTATCCAGAAGTAAAACACAAATGAAATATAACTGTCCGCTCATGCCAATGGCATATGGCAGCAGGCTGCAAGCAATAGTCAGAAGACTATAGAGTACGATATTAAATTTTGTGAATGGAATTCCATGGGTAATAGGAAGCATGGGAATAGAGACTTTTTTATATTCATGATACCGGTGCAGACAAAGTGCCCAGAAGTGTGCGGGGGTCCAAGTAAAAATAATTAATACTAGCAGCCAGGCTTGTGGATCGAGTTGTCCTGTTACTGATGTCCATCCCAGGAGAGGTGGCATGGCTCCGGATAATCCGCCAATGACTATATTTTGAGAAGTTGCACGCTTCAGATAAATAGAATAGACAGCAGAATATCCAATCGCTGCTAGCAAAGTCAGAATAGCAGTGAGTGCATTCACCCAAAAATATAATATTAAAAATCCCACCATTCCCTGAATTGCTGCAAATGTCCAGGCGGCATTTACTGTCAGTTTTCCAGTGGCAAGTGGCCGGCTTTTTGTGCGGTCCATTATGGCATCAATACGGTGGTCAATAATGTGATTCAACGTTGCTGCCGACCCTGACATGAATGCTATTCCTATGGTGGCAGTGATCCATAACCACCATGGAATGGGGTTGGTTGCACCTAGATACATGCCTGCCCACATGGTGAGTAGCATAAGCAATACCACACGGGGTTTACATAAGATTAAGTAATCACGCAGATTGATAGTCATAGAGCATTTTCCGTGAAGTAACTTTAACCAGTGTGGTGATGATGGTAAGTAGTAACAAGATGGCTACTGCTTGATGAGTTAATGCTATCCAGACAGGGCGTAGCCAGATAATATTAAGAATGCCTAAGGTGATTTGAGATAAGAGCAAGGCAAGAATGACCATGGCAATGACCCTAAATGGTTTTTGAGCCAATAAGCATAAGGCAAAAAAACTTAAATAGACTGCAGTGACCATCGCTCCTATTCTATGCAGCATATGAATGGTAGTGAGGTCGCTACTGAGTTGGTTCCACTGCATGTTAGGTAGGAGTTGTCCATTGCAGTAAGGGAAATCTACGCAAGCTAATCCCGCATAATGTGTGCTGACCCAGCCACCCAAGGTGATTTGCATTGCTAGGATAAATAAAGCGATCCATGCCCAAGGAGTTAAGTACGGGCGGGGTTTATTCGCAAATGAAATGTTGGTGTGCAAAGGTAACGTTAGGTAAGCCCACCATAAAACACTGAGTATGGACAAGCCTGTTAATAGGTGTGCGAGCACAATGACTGGTTTTAATTTTTCAGTGACAGTGAGCATGCCTAACATGACTTGCATGAAAAGCAGAGCAATGAGTATGACAGCAATACTGATAGATTTAATATTTTTTACTTTGCGGGCAAAAAGTGTGGATAGTGAAAAAATGAGAATAAGAATCCCTTCACTTCCTGCAAAATATCGGTGAGTCATTTCTGTCCATGCTTTTTTTACATCTACCGGTGCCAGCGGGTAATTTTGAGCAGCTCCCTGGAGCTGGGATAAGGTGTGAGGAGCTGTGATATAACCATAGCAATGAGGCCAATCTGGGCAAGAAAGACCCGCATCGGTCAAGCGTGTGTACGCGCCTAGGACAATGACAACAAAAGCGAGTAAGGTAGTAAATAGCACAAGCTTAGATCCCTGCCGGGACTGGGGTGATAAGAAGTAATTGGTTGTCAAATGGATGCCCTCACGAGTTTGGTACAGTTGCTAGCGGCGATTCAGCGCGACAGATAATATCAATAAGGTGAAGGCGAAAGCAAACCATTGCACCGCGTAGCCCATGTGTTTTTCTGGTCCCATGGTGACAATTTGCCACTTTATTGCATAAGCTGCAGGATCAGTGGGGGTGAGATGTAATACGTAACGATAGAGTGGATAAGATAAAAATCCAGAAAGTTCAGCAAAATTAAGATATTCAATACGCAGCGGCCAGGTGATGGTAGAAGATTCATTCATTTTACCAAAAGATACATAAGTGGGAGGTACATTCAGCATACCAGTTATGGTGAGGTTGCCAGCGATAGCATGTATGGCGGGGAGTGTTTCGCGATATTGGCCAGCAGGAATGAAGCCTCTGTCAACCAGAATAGGGGTAGCCATGTCTTTAGCTTTAAAGGGGGTATACACCTCATAACCCACCTTTCCTTGATAGATTTTATTATCCAGCAGGATAGTGTGAGCATTATCAAATACTCCCTCAAGTGTGACTTGATAGAAACGCCAATCACCAGATTGGTTCATATCATTTGCTGTAAGAGGTAAGTGTTCTGTACGGTCAGCAAAAGATTTTAATAAGATTTTTTTTTGTGCTGCCCGCGATAATTGCCATAATCCAAGACTGGTAAATAAGCCAATCAGTAAGATAGCTAATAAAGCTAGTTTCCAGTTTTTTATTTTAAACGGCATGTTGAGGCCTGTTGATACATCATTTTGGTGCATTTCCGATCATATGTGAATATACTATCCGCCGAAAAGACAGCTATTCTAGATTTGTTTTTCGTGGTTTGCCAGTGAACCGTTGTGCAGCAGAGCGACTTGTTGGCTGTCGTGTTGTGTACCGAGCCGTCGGTCCGCGGTATCCAGGGTGCTCTCGTAGTGAGTGGCTGGATCCCCTTGTCTACGGCTGCGATAAGCCAGAGTTTTTCTTGATGACACAGGGAAGTCTTTGCAAGAGGACGACGCAAGTCGCGGGACGAGAACGCACGGTAACACCCAGTGCCTGAAGTTTGGACGGATTTGGTAGGATCAAACGTAGCGTGACTAATTAGCAGTAATAGGATGGTAAGCGGGATGACATTAATCACCAAAGTGATTCTAATACTACTGTTGGGTTTTATTTTTTTCTCACTTGGCAGTGCTTTATATTATCTCGTGCGTGATAAAGACAATTCAACTCGCGCTGTCAAAGCATTGACATGGCGTATTGGTTTGTCTCTTCTTTTATTTGTCATTTTAATGGTTGCTTTTGCTATGGGGTGGATTGTTCCCCATCAAGTATGGTGAGGAGGTTCTGTTATGGGTTTCCGTAATTTTGGTTCATTGCTACTTGTTTTCTTGATTTTGATGATGGTGTTTGGTACGCAGCGGTTGCGTGACATTGGCAATGATTTGGCTGTGGCCATTAGGAGCTTCCGTAAAGGTTTGCAGGAAGACCAAGATGAGAAAGAAGGAACAAAATAGTGAATTTCAGTATTAGCGAAATCATTGTTGTCTTATTAATTGCCTTGCTTGTGATTAAGCCGGAACAATTGCCTGATGTTGCCATGACACTAGGGCGGTTCGTTCAGTCCATGCGGCGAATGTTTGGTAAGGTAAAAGATGAAATGAATGGCTTTATTGATTCGGTTGAGAAGCCCAGTGAGAGGAAACGTGAGCAGTAATAACGCGTCGCCAAATGCAATACATTTTTTGGTGGAGCTGCGCTCAAGGGTTATTTATTCGCTGGTCTTTCTTTTGTTTATCTTTGCCATTTTATTATATTTTGCTAATGATCTTTATACATGGTTAGCACTGCCATTATTAAAATTTCTACCACAAGGGCACTTGATTGCCACACAGATTGTGTCCCCATTTTTTGTCCCATTTAAACTTGCTTTTTTAGCCTCACTGTTACTGGCAGTGCCATTCTTTCTTTATCAATTATGGTCCTTTGTTGCTCCTGCTCTGTATGGGCATGAACGCCGGTTGATTTGGCCTTTTTTATTGACGAGTGCGTTTTTATTTTATAGTGGAATTGCATTTGCTTATTTTGTTATTTTTCCGATGTTGTTTCACTTTCTATCACAGGTGGCGCCAGACGGAGTGATGTTAAGCCCCGATATCAATGAGTATTTAGATTTCACGACTAAATTGTTGTTAGTATTTGGTTGTTTATTTGAGATTCCTATTATTATGGTCTTATTAGTTTCTACCCATGTGGTAACGCGTGCACGCTTTATCAAGATGCGCTCTTACGCTATTGTTGGGGCGTTTATCGTGGGCATGTTGTTAGCGCCTCCTGATGTGTTGTCACAAACCTTATTAGCAGTGCCTATTTGGCTTTTATATGAAATAGGAATTGTACTGTCACGTTTTGTTACAGAGAAACCGCATGAATAAAAAGCTCAATGTAAATCTTGTGAAAGTGGTCAGCATACTGAATGATGGCGAATATCATGATGGCACGACAATAGGCAAGAAATTACGAATGAGTCGTAGTGCAGTGTGGAAGATCATTAAAAAGCTTGAAAGCTATAACATTAAAATTGATTCCATCAAAGGTAAAGGTTATGCACTATTGGAGCCATTGCTATTATTAGACGTGAATAAAATAAAAAAAAACATAACAAATAAAAAAATAGATTTTAGTCTTTTTGAAAGTATTCACTCAACCAATGAATATTTAAAAATGTTTAAGGATAGTCGTTCTATTAAGATTTGTTTGGCAGAGCAGCAAACTCATGGCAAAGGAAGAATGAATCGTACTTGGTACTCTCCTTTTGGGAAAAACATTTATATGTCATGTTTATATCCTTTTAGGAAGGATGTCAGTGAGTTATCAGGATTAAGTCTGGTCATGTGCCTTGCGGTTGTCAAAACGCTTAAACAGAGTGGAGTTCATGATGGTCTCTCTGTAAAATGGCCAAACGACATTATTTATTCCAATAAAAAATTATCAGGTAGCTTGATAGAGATTCAGGCGGAAACACATGGTGCTTGCCAAGCGGTAATAGGCATAGGAATTAATGTTAACATGTCACACGATAAAGATGGTCAAATTACTCAGGCTTGGACTTCATTGCAGAATATATTAAACACACATATGGATAGAAATATTTTATGCATAAATTTGATCGATAATTTAATCGATTATTTGCATCGATTTGATACTCAGGGGTTTTCACCATTCATTAGTGAATGGATGGGTGCAGATTGTTTGACTGATCAGGTTGTCACAATAAAAAATGTAAACCAAAGTGTCGTAGGAAAAGTCGCAGGAATTAATGAGCAAGGGCATTTAATGCTTAGTTTGGAAGATGGAAAGGTGCGGGCATTTTCATCTGGTGATACCAGTATTGTTAAGTAGGAAGATTAACCCTATAAAAGAAAGTTTTAGTATGAAAAGTATATTTATGAAGAGTGTATTTGTTACGTTACTATTTCTAGCTACATCAGTATTCGCATCTATAAATGAATCAGGGTATTTTACTGTTTATTTTGATTCTGGTGATGCATACGAGGGGATGCTTAATGGATATCGATGCTAACACGGAAGGGTATAGCTGGTACAGAGGTGGGGCAAGTACGAGAAGTTCAAGTGAAAAGTTTATCGACATCAAAAAATGTAGAAGTTTTTCAGTGGATAGAAAAAACAGGATCTTTTGTTACTTTGATACTAGATGGAAAACATTATAAAGCAGTTTGTTCCGGCAAGATGGCAGATCATAGAGAGTGGTTTTGGCTAGGTAAGGTTTATAGTTAACTAGGTTTTTTAATTATGACAATTCACCAAAAATAAAAAACTGTTGAATTGTCATTCATTCTTTATCAGTAAAGTGTTTTCAATGATTTGTTTAAGATTCACGGTACTTTCAACTGGCATGGCATACTCAACAGTGCCTAAACATGGAACCGATAGTGTTTCTTTAAGAAAAGCGATATTTTCTTTGCGATCTAGCATCATTGGATCTATGCAATTTGCAATCCAACCAACGATATTTGCACCTTCGCGCTGCATCGCTTGTAGTGTCAAGAAGCTGTGATTAATGCATCCCAGGCGTATACCTACTACTAATATGATATTTAGTTGATGGGCAAGAGCAAAATCTGCCATGGTTTCTGAGTGATTCAGGGGGGTGAACCATCCACCGCATCCCTCTATCACACTAATGTTTGCATCATATGACAGAGCATAATGTATTTTTTTATTCAATTTATCTAGCGTTAAGTGACAACGAGTTTGCGTGGCGGCAATATGCGGTGCAATAGCTGGTTCGAAAGCAAAAGGCGTAATAACATTTAAATTTAGTTTAATAGAAGAAGATTGTTGTAGAATTAGAGTATCGCTGCTGCAGAGTTGTTTATTGATTTTCAGGCATCCTGATGCGATGGGTTTGATGCCAAGGGTAGTCAAGCCAATCTTGTTGAAAGCGACCAACAATCCAGCAGTAACATAAGTCTTTCCAACTTCTGTGTCAGTGCCTGTGATAAATAATTTTATGCTCATGTTGTTTGTATCTTCTTTGCAACAAAATAGCCAATAACATAAGTTAAATTTTTCGAAGTCAATAGATTCAAAAATGATTTTCCTCGTAATCCTTTATTTGTACGAGACCAAACATGATTGGCGCCAACCATTTTGATAGATCGCAGTGTATCAACAGGTTGATCAAAATGAAGAGTGATTTTCTCATTGTATTGAAGTAGCACTGCATAACCATTTGATTTTAGTAATTGATGGACGAAATCTGATTTCACAAAAGAATTCGTAGCGCAATGGTGAGGTAAATCTAAAAATGTTCCAGATACAGGGATGGAAAATGCAAGTATATTATTGCTGGATAGTACAGAAGTGATTTTTTTAAAAGTTTCAGATAGATTTTCACTCCAATGCAAAGCCATATTGGAAAATGCCACATCAAAGGTAATATCACAACCTATCGAGTGATTGAAATCTGCTTCATATATTTTGGCAGTGCTTCCATTTAATCGTTGTTTAGCTTTGCATAGTAGTGGTGCTGCAATGTCAATAGCATGAAATGCTTGGCAAGGATATTCGGCTAAGAGGAGTTGTGTCACGATGCCGGTACCACATCCTAAATCTAAAATAGTTTCTGCATGCGGATGAGATAATTTGGTAAAACGAATGAGTTTTTTGCCAATATGAATTTGTAAATCACAATAATCATCGTAGCTATTGACTGCTTGGTTGAAACGCTGTCGTACTTTTAAATTCATGGGATTTCACTGTTGTATAAAATGAGTTAGATAACTGACAAATTCTTGAGTATGAGTAAGAAATGGTATGTGTCCTGCATTGGGAATAACTTGGGTAAAATGTTTAGGATAATGATATTGAATCTGTTTAATATGGGCCATGGTAATAATAGGATCTCGCGTGCCAAATAGATGTAATACCGGTTGAGTTAAGCGCGAATAAATCTCGCGGATGTCGGTTTTTATTAACAGGGTTAAATAAAATAAAAGTGATACTTTATTGGATGCATCCATGGAGTTTGTTTGTATGACAGAGAGAATGGATGGGTCGTTTATTTGTGCGCCAATCATTTTTTTGAACTTATGCAGCGCATGGGACGGATCTATTTTTGTATTAGCATAAAATCGAGAGGCTAAGTGATATTTTACACCTTCCCAATCAATTGATTCAGTGAACTTGGGTGTGCTGGCGATGGTGATCAATTTTTTAAATTGATGAGGATAGTGTAGACATAAAAAAGAAGCAATGATGCTGCTGAGTGACCATGCGATTAAGATACTATCTGGTGGTGCATTATTAGCAATGGTCTTAATAATATAAATTAACCTATCAAGATTAAATGTTGTAGAGTGACCTACTAAAGGAAGGTCGTATAATATGATTTCATAATCCAGCAATAATGGAGTGATCGGTTGCCAGATCGAAGATTGAAATCCCCATCCAGGCAGGAAGAATAAGGATTGTTTGTTGATGCTATTTTTTTTTGTTCTTTTCATACAGTTTTTTGAATTGATCTAATAAGTAAATGATTTGTTGTTCGCTATGCATGCAATTGAGTGAAATGCGTATGCGTGCTGAATTGATAGGTACTGTGGGTGGGCGTATACACGAGACAAACAGACCTTTATTCATTAATTTTTGTTGGATGTCTAGTGCATTTTTATTGGATCCGATGACAAAGGATTTAATCGGTGTTTTATCTAAAGAAAGTAATGTGAGTGCACGTGATGATGCTTCTTGGTTAAAGAAGTCGCAGAGATAATGTAATCTTGCGTTGCGCCAGGTCTCGCTTTTTAGTAGGTTGAGTGCTGCTAGGGTTGCATCACATATGGCTGGAGGCAATGCGGTGCTGTAGCGATACGTTCGTGCAAATTGCAGTAATGCTTCTATCGTTTTTGCTTCACCGGAAACAATTGCTCCAAAGCTGCCTAAGGCTTTGCCTAATGGTGTGATGAGGCAAGGAATATCTTTTTGCGATAACTTAAAATAATTACTTACTCCAGCTCCGTTATCTCCTAACACACCGATGCCATGTGCATCATCGACAATGAGCATGGTGTTATATTTTGTTGTGAGTTTGCTGATTGCTAGAATATTTGAGATATTGCCATGCATACTGAAAATGCTTTCTGTTACGAGCAATTTATGGTGTTTGTGCGATTTTAAGAGTAATTCTGCATGTTCCAAATCACTATGATGATAACGGTAAAATTTAGCGCGTGATAGCAGTGCGCCATCATGAAGTGAAGCGTGACAATGTTTGTCAGCAATGATGGCGGAATTTCTGTTTGCGAATGTTGTAATGACACCAAGGTTGGCATGATAACCCGAGTTAAATAATAATGCTTTATCGCGTCGTAGAAATTTAGCAAATTGTTCTTCAAGCAGGCGGTGAGATTGAGAATAACCGGATACCAAGGCAGATGCAGTGCTTCCTAATCCGTGTTTTGTCGCACTATGTATTAGAGCGTTTTTTATGTCTGGGTGCGTGGAAAGGTTTAAATAATCGTTACTGCAAAAATTTATTAATGATTTTCCTGCTATACTAATTTTGCAATCGCGTTGTTTTTTAATCAGGTATCGCGTGCGGTATTGGTGGCACTTGTTTTGCTTATTGAGTAAGCTGATTAGATGAGGTGTGATGGAGTTAGGCATGATGTGGTACTTTAAATCCCATTTTTTTAAGCATGATCATGTCACTATCACTATTAGGATTTTTTGCTGTTAGTAATTTATTTCCTAGCCATATGGAATTAGCGCCGGCAATAAAACATAAAGCTTGCATTTCTTCTGACATAGCAATCCGACCTGCAGATAAACGAATTATAGAGGTTGGCAGCATGATGCGTGTAGTGGCAATAGTGCGAACAAATTCTATGTTATCGATATTTTCGCTGGTTTCTAGTGGTGTACCTTTGAATGGTATTAGGCGATTAATGGGCACGCTTTTGGGTGATTTAGGTAAGTTGGCTAATTGTACTAATAATGCAATCCGGTCTTGGCGTGTTTCTCCCATGCCGATGATACCGCCGCAGCAAACATGAATGCCTGCATTTGTGATTTGGTGTAATGTTTTTATGCGGTCTGAATAAGTTCGAGTGGTAATGATTTTTTTATAATACTCTGGAGAAGTGTCGAGGTTATGATTATAAAAATCTAATCCGGCATCTCGCAGTTCCAAGGCTTGTTGTTGGTTTAGCATACCCAATGTAACACAAGTCTCAAGTCCAATATTTTTTACTGCTTTGATCATATCGATGACTGTAGAAAAATTCTTTTTAGGCGGATTGCGCCAAGCAGCGCCCATGCAAAAGCGTTTTGCACCGCTTGCTTTTGCTTTTTTAGCTTCAGCGATGACTACTTCTAGTGGCAGCAGATTTTCTCGCTCAACATCAGTTTGGTAATGTGCACTTTGAGGACAGTAAGCGCAATCTTCAGGACATGCGCCTGTTTTAATGCTTAACAAAGAACATAATTCTATTTCATCAACATTAAAATGTTGTGTATGTATGCTGAGTGCGCGGAAAATCAATTCCATTAAGGGTAGTTCATAAATCTGCTCGGCTTTGCATGAGTCCCATTGTGGTTGTGTCATTGATTTTATCGTTCCACATGTTTGTTTGATGCTTGAATATATGTTAGCTTTTTTCACCAGTCAACTAATATTAAAAAATAGGTTTACTAAAATGATGCAACCTTCTTCCTTAATTGATCGAGATCTAAAGCATATTTGGCATCCTTGTTCACAAATGAAAGATTATGAGATTTTTAGGCCGCTTGAAGTGATTGCGGCTAAAGGTTCTTATATTGAACTACAGCATGGGAAAAAAATTATTGATGCCATTTCTAGCTGGTGGTGTAAATCCTTGGGGCATAATCATCCGCGTCTAAAGCATGCTCTTGTTCAACAAATGGAGAAATTTGAACATGTCATTTTAGCCAATACGACAAATGAAACGATTGTTCGATTATCTGAAAGACTATGCAGGTTAACAAAATCATTAAATAAAGTGTTTTATGCTAGTGAAGGTTCCAGTGCGATTGAAATTGCGATGAAAATGAGTTTGCATGCGCGCTATATTCAGGGTGATCATAAGCGGAATATTTTTATTGCACTAGAGAATGGATATCACGGAGAAACGCTAGGGGCATTAAGCATTAGTGATATAGGGATTTACCGCTCCCCTTATACGGCTACTCTTTTAGAGACTTATTTCATATCACCGATACCTTATGTGCATAGTATGCATGACGATCTTTGGCGTAATTGTGACGCATATTGGGAGAAAATTGAGAAAAAATTAGATGCTTACGCTCAAACAACGACGGCTGTGATAGTAGAACCTATTGTCCAAGGTGCAGGAGGGATGAAATTATATAGCCAAGATTTTCTCAAGCGGTTGCGTGTGTGGGCAGATCATCACAATGTGCATTTGATTGCCGATGAAATTATGACAGGGATAGGACGGACAGGAAAAATGCTAGCCTGTGACCATGCTGGCATAGAACCAGATTTTTTATGTTTATCTAAAGGTCTTACATCGGGTTGGTTACCATTAAGCGCGGTGCTAACTAAACAATCTCTATTTGATTTATTTTATGACGACTATGAAACGGGTAAATCATTTCTTCATTCTCATACTTATTCAGGGAATGCACTAGCAGCCAGTATTGCGGTTGAAGTTCTTAATATTGTAGAGGAAGAACATCTTTGTTTGCGGGCAGAGGAAATAGGGTTGTTAATGTATGAATACCTGAAGGAAATTGCGCGGGAAACAAACAAGTTAAAGAACATTAGACAGATGGGGGCGATTGTTGCTGCAGAGTTAGTTGGTAACCAACCTAATCGTCGGCTTGGTTATGATGTATATCGTAAAGCAGTAGAGTTGGGTGCACTATTGCGTCCGCTTGGAAATACTATTTACTGGCTACCTCCGTTGACGATAGACTTGGCAACGTTGCATGAACTTAAGAGTATGACAGAAGTGGCAATCCAATCGGTTTTTTAGTACAGTGGCAACGAAAACTCTAGCTATCTTTTTTTCGAATGATTAAACTTACGAACTTTAGGGGCTGTTGACAATTGGATTTTCAAGCAAAAAATGAAGGTTGATAGGCGAAATGCACGTAAATTCAAGGCGAATAGCAGGAGTGATTTCATGAGAATTTGTGTGTGTTTTGGCGGGTGTTACTCGTTTTGCAGTGAAGAGGCAATTGCCAACAGACCCTGACTTATCCTCAAAACAATAAAAGCTGAGTAAGGGCATAAGCGTGAAGGATGAAATAGATAAAAAGCGGCGTTGTTTTTTACGCGCTGCAACCACTGCTGTAGGCGGTATTGGCTTAGCTGCTGCTTCTGTCCCATTTTTTTCTTATTGGATGCCTAGTGCGGATACTGAAGCAGCTGCGGCACCAATGAGAATCGATATAAGTGCATTAAAGCCACGGGAGCAATTAACGGTTCCTTGGCGGGGCATGCCGGTTTGGGTTATTTGCCGCGATCAGGAAATGTTGGATAGCTTGTCAAAGTTGAATGGCATGTTACGCGATCCGCTTAGCCAGCAAGATCAGCAGCCTGAATATTGTAAAAATATAAATCGCTCTATTAAACCTCAATTTTTTATTGCTATCGGCATTTGTACTCACTTAGGTTGTGTACCCACTTATAGGCCTGATGTTGCTAGTGTGGCGCCAGATTGGTTGGGTGGATTTTATTGTCCTTGCCATGGTTCTAAATATGACTTATCTGGCAGGGTTTATCAGAATGTACCCGCCCCTCTCAACCTTAAGATTCCACGCCATATGTATGCTAGTGATACAGAAATTGTGATTGGTGAAGATGAGCATGGGGTGCAAGGTAATATTTCCATTAGCTAATTAACAGCACGGAAGGAGTTGAAAAAAAATAATGATAGAAAAAGATTTAAGTAAAAAAAGCAGTTTTATGGAATGGATAGATAAACGCTATCCATGGACTGATTTTTGGAAAAAACATTTAAGCGAATATTATGCCCCGCGTAACTTCAATTTCTGGTATTTTTTTGGTTCATTTTCGCTGCTTGTTTTTGTTATGCAAATTCTCACTGGTATTTGGCTGGTGATGGAGTATACACCAACCGCAGATGGATCCTTCTCGTCAGTGCAACACATTATGCGAGAGGTTCGCTATGGGTGGCTATTACGATTTATGCATACCACAGGTGCTTCTGCCTTTTTCACTGTCGTCTACTTGCATATGTATCGCGGACTGATCTATGGTTCTTATCAAAAGCCGCGTGAGTTAGTGTGGTTGATTGGCATGGTCATTTACTTTTGTCTTCTAGTGGAAGCGTTTACAGGTTATGTGCTGCCATGGGGTCAAATGTCGTATTGGGGTGCAGCAGTGATCACGTCATTCGCCAGTGCAATTCCCTACATGGGAGATCTCATCTTAACTTGGCTGCGTGGTGGGTTTAGTGTTAGTGGTGTGTCTTTACATCGTTTCTTCTCATTACATGTTATTGCAATTCCATTACTGCTGGCAGTATTTGTTTTTGTGCATCTTGTTGCATTGCATCATGTGGGATCCAATAATCCTGATGGTATTGATATTAAAGAAAAGAAAGATAAACAAGGTATTCCGTTAGATGGCATTCCTTTTCATCCTTATTACACAGTAAAAGATTTGGTTGGAGTGGTTGTTTTCTTGTTTGTTTTTGCGGTGGTTGTGTTTTTTACCCCTAAAATGGGAGGTCTCTTTCTTGAGCCTGACAATTTTGTTCCTGCTAATCCCATGGTAACACCGCCTGAAATTGCGCCTGTGTGGTACATGACACCTTTCTATGCCATGCTGAGGGCTATTCCTAATAAATTATTGGGTTTAATGACGATGGCTGCGGGCATTGCTGTTATGTTTGTATTACCTTGGCTAGATCGCAGTAAAGTCCGATCTATTCGCTATAAAGGGATATATTCAAAAATTGCAGTGACAGTTTTTGTCATCTGTTTTATCGGTCTTGGATATTTGGGTCATGAGGGTGTATCACCATTACGCACTATGATGGCACGAATATTTACAGTAGGCTATTTTGCCTTCTTCTTGTTAATGCCATTTTATACAGCAATAGAAAAAACTAAACCTTTACCGGAACGGGTCACTGGATGATGAAGCGTTATATATTAACTATCTTACTAGCATTCTCTTCTTCTCAACTGATCGCTGAGGAGAAGTTCGAAGGGCTACAATTGGCAAGTGCGCCGATCAATTATACTGATATGGCATCCATTAAACGTGGTGCAACATTTTTTGCTACTAATTGCATGAGTTGTCACACACTGAGTTATTTACGTTATGACAAAGTAGCAAAGGAAGCAGGCATTGATCCTAATCAAAAGCCTATTTCATTGAATGGTGTTATTCCGCCGGATTTGTCACTGGAAGCGGATGTGCGCGGAGTGGATTGGATCTATACTTATTTACATAGTTTTTATAAAGATCCTGCTACGCCGTCTGGTGTTAACAATTTAGTCTTTCCAGGTACAGCGATGCCTGCAATCCTCTCGCCTTATCAGGGTGAGCAAGTATTGGTGGAAAAGCCGGTTCGCGATTTATTTGGGTATCTTCAATGGTATGATTTAGTCGTACCAACCAAGCAAGGTACCATGACACCAGAACAGTTTGATACGGTGACAGCAGATCTAGTCAATTTCTTAGCTTATGCTGCTGCTCCTTATCGTGCGGAGCAAGAAAGACTAGGTTATTGGGTGTTGGGCTTCTTGGTTATTTTATTCGTTCTCATGTATTTATTGAAGAAAGAATATTGGAAGGACGTTGAGACGCATAGAAAAAAATAAGCGCTTAATTTATCTAGCTTTAGTTGCTTCTGCAGCATACGTAGTGGAGTCATATGTTGCTAATGTGCAAGGGTATTGGATAATCTGGGCGGCTTTCATGTTGTCGTTGGTGGTACAAGGAGACTCTTTCAGGTACCGCCTGATGGCTGTTCTGGCGACAGGAATGACCGCCGCAGGGGTTGCTTTTGTGGCAGGGTGTTTAGCGGGATTGTTGCCAAGTATCGTATTGTATCTCTTCATAACAAGTATTTTATGCGTGTTAGTGGCTCAATATTACCCGGAATGTTTTTTCTCGGCTTTTATTGTGAATGTGTTTGCTATTCTTTCTGGCACCATGCAAGAGTCATTGGCTGGAAACATGGATCGTTTGGTATTGATCATCATCGGTGTTATGGTTGCGGCTGTTTTCCAAGTCCTCTTTTATCCCCATTTTGTTCGTAATGAATTGCGGTCGTCCATCATCATTACATTAAAAAAGTTAAAACGAGTGAATCATGAAATCTTTTCATGCTTATTACAGCCTGAGTATCCTGATAATATTTATTTATTTGAAAGAAGGCTGCATATCCAGAAGAATCGCTTCATGCAATCCATGATGCGGCTGCGAGCAGTGATGCAGCAAGTAATGAAAAAGATGAATGCTGAGGAAAAAGAAGGTTATTTAGCATTTCTAGTCCAGTTAGATTTACTTTACGCTAATATGTTGGATTATTCACAAATACGGCGGCGGGTAACTGATCATACGAGTTTTCTACTATGCGCAAAAGAGTTAAGTGAAATTGTTAAGGAAGTGAATACATCAATTGATGGTGCAATATCACACGTTGATGGAAAAAAATACTATGTCAATGCCGATATGCTGGCGATAAAGATAAAACGTCTAGATGATAACTATCAAAATGTTTTACAAATCGCGGTAAAAGAACCATTGGTATTTATGTTGTTTATCGATAGTTTGAATGCATTTAGTAAGCGTATTAAGGAATTGTATGGGCTTACTGTTTAAACATCATACTAAATCACTTGTGATATTTTACTCTCATTATGCGAAAAATTTTTCTTTCCAGCACGCACTGAATGTAGGATTAGCTGTTTTTGTAGCATGTATAGCACAATATTATGTTTCATTTAGTGAGGAGTACTGGATAGTATTAACAGCGTTTTTTGTTAGTCAAACGACTAGAGGAACGCCGGTTAGACAGGGAATGATATTTTTATTAATTATCATGGCAGCTATTTTTGCTGCATCGATATTAAGGAATTATGTTGTTTTCCCAGCGTGGATTTATCTTGTGTTAGCGGGGTTATTCATTACGAGTGGATATGTGACCTTTATTCATAGGCCATTGCCGAACCAGTTATATTTTTCTGCCATATTATTCTCAGTGGTTTTGCTGATCGCAACCTTGTCTCCAGTCAAAACGGTTGAATACACACAAAATAGAATGACTGATGTGCTCATAGGGGCTTTCATTGGGCTATTGTTTACTTTTTTAGTGCTGCCAGTGAGAGCAGCCAAAGAATTCAGTGAAGGGGTGACTCCAACTTTATATTTATTAAATAATTATATTTCAGTACTGTGTGAAATCTTTCAATCGAATTTAACCGAGCAGCAAGATTGTCTTGATAAGAAAGTTGCGCTTCAGCAGGTGTTGCAAGCACCAAAAAACGCCTATCCAGAATGGGTCTATGAAGCTGGATTTAATCGCAGACTGAGGTCTGGATTTCGTTTTTTTCTTATTAACTTAGAACGAGTGACAGAAATATTATTTTCAATAGATTATATTCTTTCCCGAGAGATAGATAAATTGGTACTAGATGCGTTGTCTGAATCGCTCGTTAATGCGATGTTAAAAAACCAGGAATTGTTAACTATTTTGCTTGAGTATTTTGCAACTAATCAAATCAAGGATACTAAATCAAATTTTACCAGTGATATTTCTGAGTTGGAAAAATCATTGCATCGATTGGTTCCTAATCATCTTGAACTGCTTAGTATTTCAGACCAGAATATTTTGGTTACGGCTCTTGTTCGTGATGTGAGAGATATGCGGGAGTTGTTGTTGCAACTGGTCATGTCTTTACCTCAATACTGAATAAAGATATTTTTCTGCTACTATATCAATTAAGTAATCTAGATACCGCGGATAAGCTGCGGTACGACGGTGCGGTGGATAAGCCCGTAGACGATGGTTCAGTGAGTTAGTTGATGAGCGATGGTTTGGTGATAGAAAAAAATCACCAAATGAATATTTACTAGACCAGGAGGGTAGCAATGAAGATAGTAATATTTTTAGGAGTTATTGCCATTTTTATGAATTCTGCTTACGCGTATACTGGCTTTGGAGTGTGTAATTTTGGTAAAGAGACGGTTTCTTCTGTTGTTTGTTATGGGCCTACTGTCATGAAACAAACTACTGTTAATGGGGACATTAAAGTGACGGGGTCATTACAAGCGGAGAACATTTTTGTGCGAGGTATGTTGATTGAAGGTTCTACTGATCTAAAAGTGTCCCAAGTCAGTGGAGCAGTAAAAATAGTAGGTTCGCTTTACGCAGATCGTGTGGAATTTAAAAAAGGTGTTGCAGTCGAGTCACATAATATTATTTTGAATAATTCAAAGATAAATGGACTGATGACGATAACTTCTGAACAAAAAAATCCCTATTTACAGTTACAATGTGGCTCAATCATTACAGGATCGGTGTTGTTTGACGGTAAGGCAGGCGTTGTTCAGATAACAGGGGATTCACTGCTTCAAGGTAAAGTGATTAATGGCTCAATGGAATTTGTTAAAAGAAAATGTAATTAGGAGCTATGAATAAAAAACTGCTAACAATTGCTGATATTCAGCAATTACATTTGGCGGGTCGCTTGGAAGATGCAGAGTCTGGGTATCTTATTTTACTCGACGAATATCCCTGTGATGTGACAATTATGCATGGGTTAGCGATGCTGTATGCTGAAATGGGAGAGCTAGATAATGCGCAGAAATATCTGGAAGATGCTCTTAAATTAAGCCCTGATCATGTGACATTGTGTTTACATCTTGCAAATATTTTAAAAGCAAAAGGGTTATTCAATGATGCAGTGAAAATATTGAAAAATGTGATTCGTTTGGATCCTCATTTTTCTGCTGCGTTTAATAATTTGGGAACGGTTTATTTTGCACAAGAAGCATGGTCTGATGCCATTAACTCTTATCACGCAGCGATAGAAATACAGCCTGACTATCTGGACGCTTATTACAACCTGGGTCTCGCATTAACTAAGTCAAAACGCTATGAAGAAGCCATGAATGCGTACAAGGCATTGATTGAATTGTCTCCGCAGCATGCCATGGGAAGGTTTCAATTAGCCTGTTTGTTCATGCAGCAAGATCAGTATCAAGCAGCCATTGAACAATTTGATATCATTGAGCGTGCACATCCTTTTCATTTTGAAACTCAAACCAATTTGGCAACTTGTTATTTAAAGCTTGGCTGGCTGGATCATGCGAAGACTCATTACCTAAAAGCTTTGGATTTAATGTCAAATGATTTTCAAGTTCTTTTTAATCTTGGTGTGATTAGTATGCAGCAGGGACAAACGAAGGCGGCGATAGAGTTTTATTCACGTGCATTAAGTGTCGATCCTAATTTATTTGAAGTACATAATAACTTGGCTGTTGCATATTTATCGATTAAGCAGCCAGACTACGCACTAATGCATTTTCGTGGAGCTTTACGGCTGCAGCCGACTGATCGGTCGATACAGCATATTATTAATATACTGACGCATGATCAGGATTTGGCATTGTCTCCGCCCGAATATATTCGTTCTTTATTTGATTCTTACGCTGATTATTACGATGCGCATATGACACAGTATTTGAATTATCAAGTGCCGGTGTTGATGTATCAACTGGCGAATGAAAAAGCTAACTTGATGGCTAAAAAATGGGACATCCTTGATCTTGGTTGTGGAACAGGACTATGTGGTGAGCGGTTTAAACCAGATGCTCGCTTTCTCGTTGGAGTTGATATTTCAGAGAAGATGCTTGCGGTGGCTGCGAAAAAAAATATTTATGATGATTTGATACACGCTGACATACTTTCTTTTTTAAATACTCAGACCCAAACATATGACATCATTTTAGCGGGTGATGTGTTGGTTTATTACGGTGATCTCTCAACTGTTTTTTCTGCTGTTAGTAATATACTTCGCTTGAATGGAATATTTGTATTTAATGTTGAGGTTGGCGGCCCGAGGAATTATGAGATGACAAAGTCAGGTCGTTTTGCACACAGTAAAAATTACCTTGAGAGTCTGATTGTGGATAATAAATTTGATATTCTTAGTTACCAGTCTATTTCTATTCGCACGCAAGACAAACGAATCGTTCCAGGATATCTCTATCTCTTAAATAAAACTTTTCTTTCATGATTTCTATCCTGCTTTATTTAAAGTTTTTCCCAATAAAGATTCTACAATATCTCTTGCTTTGTCTTGTTCGTTTTCTAACGTTTCATAATCTGTCTTGCTTAGTGATGCGCCATCTTTAGTGCTAGTTTCAAAAAATTTCAATAGTTTGCTGCCTTTAACACAGGTTTCAATATGTGTACCAGATAAAAATATACCGCCCTGTTTCCCTTGAGGTTTTTTTCTTATCATGGCAGGAAGAGAGTCCATGGTCTTTGTTGTTGTTTTATTGTAATTTAATGTGTAACTTTCACGATCAGCATAAGTGGCAACTACTTCGGATGGTTGTTCTGATGATTGCTTAGCGAGAGGAATGAATCCTGGTCCGGCAACGTATAATTGCTCTAGTCTTTGATTGCTATGTTGTAATGATAAATTAACACGATAAGGCATGTACATCTTTTTTTGAGGAGTATTGATATGGCTGTCGTTGGGATAAAATGCGCCCGCTGCTTCGTAGTCGGAAATTATTGCTAAATTTGTTTTTATTTCTTGCGTCGTATATAAAAAAGACGGCTCATTGAATGTTGAATTGAGATTTAGCGTATGGTTAGCATGCGAAAGGTAAGCATTTTCTGTCCCAATAAATGCGCCTGCACATATGCCCACGTAATTAAAGTTTCCATCTAAATCAAACTTTATTTTATCCGTCACTGGTTTTATAGCGATGCCTATCCACATGGAGGAGCCGCCAGGAACAACAAAAGTTGGGTTGGACAAACCAGATAAGTTAAAATTAAAATCGTTTTCTTGAACATCCGGCGAATGAGGAAATATTTTTTTGCTCGTTGTAAATAATTCTTTTAGGTCATTAACAGATTCTTGATCTGCGCCTTGAGCATTATAAATAAAAACTTTGGTGGATGCGGCCATTTTGGTACCTCTCAGTTAGTCATTTAGGGCTTCTAAAGTTAACTCTTAATCTAATAACATAAATTGGATTATTTTTGCACAATTCGGTCGGTTTGTCAATATGGTTGGAGGGCGTTTTTTAAGTGTTTTGGGTGAGCCTTAAAGTCTTTAGCTGGAACTATGTTAGCGCGTATGATAAATTTTTCAAATGAATAACGGCAAAAGGATTCAATGTTCGGTGATAGCAGTCTCTAAGCAGATTTGCCCTTTTTATTTTTATATTCGGTCGCAAAAGACGTTTCCCTTCCGGTTTTTGCTAAAGTGGACTCCTGTCCACTTCTCCTCATATAAAAATAAAAAGGGCAAATCTGCTTAGAGACTGCTATCACCGAACATTTACCAAAAGGATAATCATGAAACGATATTTATCCATAGGCTTGATATTTCTTTCCTACCTTGCTTTGGTTAGCTGCACAGCACCTACTCGCTATCCTACTCTTAATACGGATCTCACTAAAGAAACTTGGATGCGCGAAGTGGATACTAATCCTAATAAATGGACACGTGGTGCGAGCCGTTGGTTTTTGACAGGTGACCCGAGTGCGGCAGAAAAAACTATCCGTCATGCTTCATATTCAGAAGCAGTAAGCACAATGAGCGTACGGGTGCCTAATTTTTCTAATATTAAAGTAAATGGGGACTTTCAAGTTCAAATCTTTGGTACTTATGGGAACAATAGTGTTTATGTCTATGGTCCTAATGATGGAGTTCGCCAAGCAATCGTTCAAGTGAAAGGAGATACACTGTGTGTTGATCAAGTGCGTAAAGTGTCTGGTAGTATTCGGCAAGTTATTGTACGCATTGGCGTTAACCAGTTGAATAGTCTTGTTCAGTTGGGTAGAGGAACGGTTGAGGGCATTCAATTGCGTAGTAATTACTTGAGCGTGGTTTCGAGGGGAAGTGGTAACGTTTATCTGGCTGGTAAGATGAACTTAAAATCGGTTATCAATACTGGACGTGGTTGTATTAGTATATTTGGTGCAAATACACCGGTCTTAGATATTAAAACAGCAGGTACTGGTATTACTAATGTGAGTGGTAATGTCGGTGTTCGATCCATTATGCATCATGGTAGAACAGATATAAATGTTATTGGGGCAAATAGCGACAATCTTAAGATATATGCTGATGGGAGAGGAAAAATAGGTATCAATGGAATAGTGAATCTTCGAGAGATTAAAGCACACAATAATGTGCGCATTTATGCTTACAATTTAAGTAGTACCGATCTCTATGCTTATGTGTATGATAGGGTACGTGTTGGCTTAGCAGGCGCAGCGCAAAATGTTTATATAGATGCATTCAAGGCGTCTTGTGTTGGCGCACGTGATTTGTGTGCAGCAACGGCGTATGTTCGTGCTCATCATTCGGCGCATATTAACATTGCTGCAAGCGATAAAATATTTGCCGCCGCCACAGAGAATAGTAGCGTCTACTTTTTTGGAACACCTAATATCATGTCTCAACATGTGAATGGCAACGGCACAGTTATTCCAATTTGGTCTTATAGAGTGAAGAGTTGTCCGGTGATGGTTCCAGTGACGCCAAGGGCTAATTTTAAAAATGAAAAAGCGCTCACTTTTCCTTATTCTAGTAAGCACTTTAAGGGAGAGGGATAAGGTATTGCAAACCATCTGGAATGTTTGCACTCCCCCCATCCGCCCTTCGGGCACCTTCCTCCGTTGGGAAGGCTTCCTAACTGAGTTTCGCGGTAACTTTTCTAGAAGCTTTCTTTAAGTTAGTGCCATTAAATTAACGCTCGCTCATTGCTGCCCTTATCCATATATGAGGCTAACTTAAGAAAGCTTCTCGAGAAGCGATTGTGAAATTTAGTTAGGAAGCCTTCCCAACGGGGGAAGGTGCCCGAAGGGCGGATGGGGGAATTAAAATGCAATCATTGCTTCAACAACGGGCGCTACAACTTCCGCGTGCTTCCATCTTAACGAGCCTTCATGGCTTCGACATCGCAGAGCTTCCGTTTTTTTGGACTCTATCTATGACTACCCCTGTGAACGTACGGTGACTTCGCTTAGCTTGTGACTAATGCTCTTGATCAATAAACCCTAAGCATACGTGTAAAATAATGTATCGAATGCACTATTTAATTGTCCTCCCAGCATGCGGAACAAATTGGACGTGCTGCTATACTCTTTATATTCAGTGGTGTTGAATTCAATAGCCATTGCTTCCATGAGATTACCAATATGATCAACAAGACCAAGCTTGACTGCTGCTTCTCCCGACCAAAAATCACCATTAAATAGGGTAGCAGGGTCGGCTTTTAATTTACCTTTACGTCCTTCCATCACAGCATTGACAAAGTTTTGATGGACTTCAGTCATGACTGTTTCGATTTTCTTTAAGTCACTTGGGTTTTGTGGCAAGAAGGGGTCTAAACGATCTTTGGCTGTGCCGGCAGTATAAACACGGCGTTCAATCCCAAGTTTTTTCATCGCGTCCACAAAGCCAAATCCTTTCATAATGACGCCAACAGAGCCAGTGATGGTGTTGGCGTTAACATAGATTTTATCTGCGGCCACCGAAACGAAATAAGCACCGGAGGTTAATAAATCTTCACCGACTATGATGACTTTTTTATTATATTTTTTCTTATAGGTAAGAATAGCATCATGAATGATAGAAGCTTGAACGGGTGTTCCACCAGGCGAGTTAATATCAATTACGACACCTAATGCATTTTTATCAGAAAATGCATTGCGTAAAGTAGGCATGATTTGTTCCGAGGAAAAATCTCGGCCTGGTGCAATCATCCCATCAAGCCGGATGAGCGCAACATATTGGTTGCCTGTTGAGGTGGTAGGAATACTAGGTCCGCCAAAATGTTTAAATAAGCTGATAATTGCATAAGCAAATAAGGCAAAAAAAAGGAAAAAGCGGATATTTTTCCAGCGGCGGTCAGCTCTTTTTTCTCTTAAAAGATCATGTACAAGGGTAGAGGTAACATCATTATTATTCATTTCCTGCATATTTTTTTATTCCCATGGTTTTAATCATACAAAAGTGTGGCTATAATTCGCCAATTCAAGTGTAAGCGCAAGCTTAGCTTGTGCGCAAAACAATACAAGTCTTTTCGCACTTCGATGCTCTAGAGAGGTTAGCGAAAATGGCTACTGATGATTATTAACCGTAACACTCACGGAAGGAGATAGCGTGCGAAGCATACAATCTACCTTGTTTACTTTACTTGCCGCAAGTAGTGCGGCATATGCGGATACTACCTTGAATTTAACTCAAGGTGTTTCTCCCATTAGTCGTGATGTGTATCAATTACACATGACAATTTTTTGGATTTGTGTGGCAATAGGTGCTTTGGTCTTTAGCGCCATGTTTTACTCCATTATTTACCATCGTAAATCTAAAGGCGCAAAACCAGCGAATTTTCACTCCCATACTTGGTTGGAAGTGACTTGGACTATTATTCCGGCACTTATCTTGGTGGTGATGGCAATACCTGCTACCAAGGTGTTATTCAACATGAATAACTATGATCAAGAAGATATCACCATTAAGATCACTGGCTATCAGTGGAAATGGCATTACGAATATTTAGAAGATGGGATTAAGTTCTTTAGTAATCTTTCTACGCCTTATAGTCAAATGCATAATCAAGCGCCAAAATCAGAAAATTATTTGCGTGAGGTTGATCATCCTTTAATTGTTCCTGTTCATAAAAAGATTCGGCTTCTTATTACTTCAAATGATGTCAATCATGCTTGGTGGGTACCTGATCTTGCCGTTAAGCGAGATGCGATTAGTGGTTTGATCAATGAAGCGTGGACGATCATCGACAAGCCTGGTACGTATCGCGGCCAATGCGCAGAGCTTTGTGGCATCAATCATGCTTTTATGCCTATTGTTGTAGTGGCAATGAGTGAACAAGGTTATAAAGATTGGGTTGCTAAACAAAAAGGCCAAGCCACTGGAGCGGAAGTAGATATCAATAGAGAATGGACTATGCAAGAACTCATGGCCCATGGCGAAAGTACTTATAACACGATTTGTGTTGCTTGCCATCAACCAGGCGGTGTTGGCATGCCACCCACTTTTCCTGCCCTGAAAGGCAGTAAAATTACAACAGGTCCGATTAAAGATCATATCGATATTGTTGAAAATGGTAAAAGTGGTACGGCGATGCAGGCATTTAAGAATCAGTTGACTGATGTTGACTTAGCATCTGTTATTACCTATGAAAGAAATGCCTTTGGTAATAATACTGGTACGATAGTGCAACCGATTCAAATGAAAGCATTGCGTGATGGTAAGAGTTTGGATGAAGCCTTAGCTACTAAGCCGTTAGCTGCTGGAGCAGCACCGGTACCGCCACCATCATCGCCAGAGACTCCGCCTGATGTAGCAATACCAACTCCAGCCACAGCACCGCCAGTGTCGGCACCAGCATCAGCTTCTCCTTCTGTATCCACAGAGGTTCCAGCAGTAGCGCCCACTGCAGCGGTATCAACGGCGGATGCTTTGAAAGAGGCGATAGTGCGTGGTGAGAAAATTTACTTGAGTATGTGTGCTGCTTGCCATCAGCCGACTGGTTTAGGGATGCCTCCAACCTTCCCAGCGCTGAAAGGAAGTAAAATCGCAACAGGCCCTGCGTCTGATCACATTAACTTTGTGATGAGTGGTAAACAAGGTACCGCGATGGTGGCATTTAGAGATCAACTTAGCGATCAAGATCTTGCTGATGTTATTACCTATGAAAGAAATGCATGGGGTAATGATACTGGCACGCTGGTAACGCCAGAGCAAATTAAAGCTGCGCGTCAACAAGGTCAAAACAACAAATAATACGGAGCAAAACCATGACCCACGAAGAACATCATCATCACGCACATGGCCATGATGATAGCCACTCACACGGCCATGTTGAACATATGCCGCCGGCACACCATTCAATGAAGAATGGAATTTCATCATGGATTTTTGGATGGCTATTTACGACTAACCATAAAGATATTGGTACGCTTTATTTATTATTTAGCTTGATCATGCTTTTTTTAGGTGGGGGAATGGCGTTATTAATTCGATTGCAGCTCTTCCAACCTGGAGCACATTATTTTGATCCAAATTTTTATAATGTCTTAGTCACAGTGCATGGTCTTGTCATGGTGTTTGGTGTCATCATGCCGGCTTTTGTTGGGCTGGCAAACTGGATGGTACCTTTGATGATTGGTGCGCCCGATATGGCGTTGCCACGACTAAATAACTGGAGTTTTTGGATACTGCCATTTGCATTCACTCTTTTGATTTCATCTTTATTTATGGCGGGCGGTGGGCCAAATTTTGGTTGGACTTTGTACGCGCCCTTATCTTCTACTTATGGGCCACCTAGCACAGATTACCTTATTGTGGGCATTCATTTAATGGGTATTTCATCGGTGCTTGGTGCGATCAATATTATTGCCACCATTATTAATCTGCGTGCACCTGGTATGACGTGGATGAGAATGCCTTTGTTTGTTTGGACTTGGTTTATTACGGCATTTTTACTCATTGGTGCTATGCCTGTGCTGGCTGGTGTGGTCACAATGATTTTGTTTGACCGCCACTTTGGCACTAGCTTTTTTAATGCGGCAGGTGGTGGTGACCCGGTCATGTACCAGCATTTGTTCTGGTTCTTTGGTCATCCGGAAGTATACATCATGATTCTTCCTGCATTTGGCATTATTTCAGAAGTCATCCCAACGTTTGCTCGCAAGCGACTATTTGGTTATGAATTCATGGTGGGTGCGGTGGCGGCAATTGCATTTCTCTCATACATTGTATGGGGGCATCATATGTTTACGGCGGGCATGGCAGTAGGTACTCAGCTTTATTTCATGTACATCACTATGTTAATTGCCGTTCCTACAGGAATTAAAGTTTTTAATTGGGTTGGAACTATGTGGCGTGGATCATTGACATTTGAAACACCCATGTTGTTTGCCATTGCATTCGTTGTGTTATTTACTATTGGTGGTTTTTCTGGCCTTATGCTTTCCATTGTGCCTGCTGACTACCAATATCAAGATACTTATTTTGTTGTAGCACATTTCCATTATGTCTTAGTGGCCGGCGCACTGCTTTCTATCTTTTGCGCTATTTATTATTGGCTGCCGAAATGGACGGGTCGTTACTACAATGAAAAGTTAGGACAGTTACATTTTTGGCTTACTTTGATTGGTGTCAACGTTACTTTTTTTCCAATGCACTTCTTAGGGTTGGCTGGTATGCCGCGGCGTATTACGGATTATGCTGTCCAGTATACCGAGTTTAATATGGTTGCTACAGTGGGTGCTTTTATATTAGGTTTCTCTCAATTGCTATTTTTATATAATGTTCTTGCTACTATGTTTGGCAAAGGGGAACGAGCTGATGGTAGAGTGTGGGAAGGTTCGCATGGCTTGGAGTGGACTTTAGACTCACCACCTCCCTATCATAGTTTTTCTACGCCACCACATGTTGGTGATGTGAGGCATGAAATCGAAGAGAAGTACGTGCATGTCGAATAAAAAGCTGCACCATAAAGTATTTATCTACGGTGGTGTCGCTGCTGTTATTATGTTCACGTTTTGTTTTGCTATGGTGCCTTTGTATAGTCTCATTTGCAAAAAAACAGGAATCAATACCTCTGCTGCAAATAGCGGGTTATTAACAGCAGTCAGTGCTGAGACAAAAGAGCTACCTGATTTGACTCGTACCATCACGGTGCAATTTGTCGCAGTGAATCATAATGGGTTGCCGTGGGAGTTTTATCCACGCACAAAAAGTATTCAAGTGCATCCGGGCGAAAATAATAAGATTTATTTTTCTGCTAAAAATACGACGGACAAGACCATGAGTGTACAAGCAATACCAAGCATGACACCCTCAGAGGCACTGAGTTATTTTCATAAAATAGAATGTTTTTGTTTTACCCAGCAAACGTTAAATGCGAAAGAAAGTAAAGAAATGCCTATGATATTTCGTATAGATAATACTATTCCTAAAGAAATTCATGTGATTACACTGGCATATACGTTGTTTGATACCACCCCTAAAGAAACAAGGAAGGGATAAGTCATGAACACTCCAACAAAAAAATATAATCCGGTTAAATATTATTTTATTGCAGATCCTTCTTATTGGCCCATTGTAGGGTCGACAGGGTTGTTTTTTACTGTGTTGGGACTAGTACAAACTCTGCATGATGCGTCTATAGGCCCTTATTTAATGGCTGCAGGCATTGGTGTTCTCATCATTACCATGTTTGGATGGTTTGGTTGTGTGGTTCGTGAAAGTTTGAATGGATTGCACAGCAAGCAAATGGATAAAACTTATCGATGGGGAATGTTGTGGTTTATTGTTTCTGAAGTGGCTTTGTTTGCAGTATTTTTTTTAGCGCTTTTTTATACTAGGCTTTTTGGTATACCTGAATTAGGTGGTGATCCATTTGAATTTACCAAAGCTTTACACTTGTATAAGGGCGGTGCTACGCATCACTATTTATGGCCTAATTTCCAAGCGGTCTGGCCTTTGCTTACCAATCCCAATCCTCAGTTGTTTAAAGGGCCAGAAGGTGTGATTGAAACGTGGGGGATACCCGCGCTTAACACATTAATCTTATTAAGCAGTGCTGTTACTGTAACATGGGCGCATTGGGGATTTAAAAAAGGAAATAGAAAGCAAATTATTATTGGACTCATCCTTACTATTGTCCTTGGAGCGATATTTGAAGGCTTTCAAGCACATGAATACATCAAGGCTTATACCGAATTAAAATTGACTTTAGCGAGTGGTATTTATGGGACAACATTCTTCACGCTAACAGGTTTGCACGCAATGCATGTTAGCATTGGAGTGATTATGCTGACTGTTATTCTGATACGCTGTCTCAAAGGGCATTTCTTGCCTGAGCACCATTTTGCTTTCGAGGCGGTTTCTTGGTATTGGCATTTTGTGGATGTGGTTTGGTTATTTTTATTTGTATTTGTCTATTGGCTGTGATGTGTTGTTGAAAATGGCTCTATGTCCTTTGTGAGTATGGGCGCAGGGTGGTATGCTAAAATATCTTTTCTGATGGTCGAGTGCTATGCCTTGGTTAATTAATGCTGCACAATTAGATAAGTTTCGTAAGAGCCAAAAAAACATCACTATTCTTGATGCGAGCTGGCATTTACCTACAGAAAATCGTAGTGCCAAAGAAGAATTCTTAGCTCATCATATTGCTGGTGCTCGGTTCCTTGATTTGAATGACTTTCATGATCATGACACATCACTGCCGAATATGTTAATACGCAATGAGAAAGTGGTGAGTGAAAGAATTGGTTTGCAGGGAATCACAAATGATCATAAAGTCATTTTCTATGATAATAGCAAGCTGCATACTAGTTGCCGTGCGCTATGGATGTTTAAGATATTTGGCCATCATCCTAATCAACTTTATATTCTAGACGGTGGTTATGAGGCTTGGGAAAAATATGGTGGTAAGATTGAAAGCGGGCCTGTGCGTAATGTCGGAATAAAATCATATACAGTCAACTTCCAGGCTTGGCTTATTCGCACGTTAGTTCAAATGAAAACAAATTTGCATCATCCTGCTGAACAGGTGGTCGATTTGCGTCATCCTGTGCGATATGCAGGAGGTCAGGAACCTAAAATTGGGTTGCGTTCAGGACATATCCCCGGCAGTTTTTGTTTTCCGTTTTTTACTATGTTTGAATCAGATGGACGCTGGAAACCGATTGAGAAAATTCGTAAGCAACTAACAGGCATTGGCGTTGATTTAAGTTCTCCTATTATCACCACTTGTGGATCGGGGATAACATCAGCCATTTTGAATTTTGCGCTTGATTTGATGAGCCATTCACAACAGGCGCTTTATGATGGTTCATGGACAGAATGGGGTTCTGAGGAGTTGTATGTGGGAGAAGCTAGTCTTGCTGAGCGACCTGTTGTGGTGAGCTTAGATAAATAATCGGCAGAGTTCCTAAATAAATGTTTCTAATGTTTTACTGAGTTTGCTCCCTTCGTCTAGTGGTTAGGACATCGCCCTCTCACGGCGGTAACACCAGTTCGAACCTGGTAGGGAGCGCTAATTAAATCAAATACTTGTCAAAAAGGATAGCTAAAAATAAAACAATATCGGTAAATTTTCGGTAATATCCATGGTGGAATACGATGGTTGAAGTACATGGAAATGTAATGTACAGCATTTATCACACGGCCCCAGCAAATGGGTCATTAAGTCCAATAATAGTAGGTTTTTTTCTTGGTATCGTTTCAGGCGTTGTCCTTAATTGGATTGGCAATTGCATAACGTATCATTTTCAAGGAAAGTCCAAGGAGCGCGATGTTGCAAGTACTTCGAAGGAAATGCTGCGCTATATTTACATGGTGTTGTGTTTGCAGCGTTCGAAGTTGGTGAATATAGAGAAGTCGCTTGAAGAGCGGAAAAAGGCCGATTCAAGTAAGCTGAATTTGTTAAGAATAGAATTTAATCCAATTGTGGTAACAATAAAGGAGGAGTACCTTCAAAAAGTGCTCGCTCATCCTGCATTCGCCCAGTCCACTTTATATCCAGAAGCTCTTCAAGCAATAGTAAATGCAGAGACCATTTATCAAAAATGTATATTCATGATTGACCAGCTCAATGAGCACGTTGATCCTGACAAGTATCTTAAAGCCGATGGTAAAGCTTTGGCGGTCTATTCCCAGATTCGTAATTCAATCCTGCAATCGATTGAACTAAATTATCAAGAAGCTATAGCTACGAATGAGATTGCGAGAACTAAGGTGGCTGCTGTTGGGCGCGACGTGTTTGGGGGTGACTTCAAGTTGCCTAGAATTGGCGAGGTTGTTAAGGCGACAGACTTATAACAACCCATGTTTTATTTTTAAGGGAGAATAAATGGATAATCTAAGTCCGGATCAGCGGTTTATTTTAAACAGGCGGCTGGCCAAGTTCAGCCCGATGGCTCATTCTGCCCGGCAAATAGCAGAAGAGGAATCTCGAATTCTCCAAGAAATAAAAATGGATGGGCGAAAGTCCCAGATAGAGGAAAGGAAACGCCAAGCAGAGTTTGATGTTTTGAAAGACCTAGCCTTAAGCGCCAAAAGACAAGCAGATATTGCTGAATCGTCAGCGCGATCAGCGAAGACCGCCATGCATATTACATACGGCCTAACAGTTGTGTCTATTGTCGTATCTATTTTAATTCCATTAATAGAGTTTCTATTTCGCAGGTAATGGAGTCTCCGCTTTCCACAAGCTAGGGACTTACTTACGGAAAGTGGAGATGCGGTCTTTTTAATCTTCTCTGCGCGGGTGTATATCTGTCGATAAATAAATGAAATAAAATTTTATTGATCCTAGTGTTGAGTTGCCGTACATTTGGCCCTCTTTTATTAAGAGGGCGTTCTCAAATGGAATTAAAAGAATTCATCCGCCAAGTTTTATCGGATGTTGTTGAGGCCGTTGAGCAAACAAGAGCAGCCTTGGGCAACGAAAACGGAAGAAGTATTTGTCCTGTGATTGGCCCGGCATTTGCGACTAAATTTGGTTTAGACTTCGATCCTGTTGAAGGCAGATACTTACAAAAAATGGAATTTGATGTTGCTGTCACGGCTGAAAATACCGCCGGAATCGATGGGAAGGCTAGCGTTAAAGTTTTTGGCCTAGGTTTAGGGACAGATGCTGATTTGAAGCAAACCAATTCTACAGTTAGCCGAATAAAATTTCATGTGCCTATTGCTCTTCGTTGTAAAAAAGAACAATAGAAAATTAATTGCTCTATGACAGTGTATCTTAATATTGCCAATGGATTCCCCTTCTATAAAATGATTTTAAAGGCTTTTAATGAGTGCCTTTTTTACTCGATCGGCAATAATTTTGGTGTTGCTTAAAGAGTGCTCCCATATACGAAGCACAGTCCAATTATCTTTGCGTAGCATGCGATTATTTTTCTTATCTCTCAAAATATTTCGTTTGACCTTATCAGTCCAAAAAGCAACATTTTTTTTGGGCATGCGATAACACTTGGGACATCCATGCCAAAAACATCCATCAACAAAGATCACTAATCGATTTTTAGGAAAGCAAAAGTCGGGATTGCCCTGCAGAGGAAGATGCCTGCGCCAGCCTTTGATTTTGTGCTCCCTTAAAATAAATAGCATTGCAAGTTCAGTTGATTTGTTTCCACGGCTTCGTATGCGGGACATTATGTAAGATCGCTCCGGCGTAGTCTTAGGGGCTCGTGGGTCTTTCTTTTTTAGGGCTTGGGGCGCCGAAGTGGTCATCTTGAGATCAATGCACGGTTGTTTTGTTGTTTTTTATTTTACTGAAAAACAATTGCTTTACCAGTAAGTTGGTGGTCGATAAACTTGCCTTACTTAAGGGTGGGTTATTGGACTATGAAAATTGAATTGGCGCAACAAGCTGCTGATCTTGCTGCTCAAAAATTTGGAAGTACGGAAAAAGACAAAAAAGCTTTCTTTTTGGTAGTGGAGTTTCTTGAGCAATTTCCTGAAAGATTATCACATGCTCGAGGAAAGGTGCCGAGCCCAGATTCAGTGGACTTTTATATTAAATTAGCGGATAAATTTTTTAAGGCAAGACAAAAAGTTGATGGCCCCAAGCCGCCAGAAACAGTTCCGGACGATATGGTCAGTTATATTTTGGAAGTCTATTTTGATTTTAAGCAACAGGACTTGGACAGAATAAAGCGAGAACATTTGTTATCAATGGCCGCAGAGAATATAGTGGGTGCCTTACTGGAGAGATATATTGGTTCAGTTTTAGAGGATCATGGTTGGGTATGGTGCTCTGGCAATTTTATCAAAGCAATCGATATGATTAAAAAGAAAAGCGATGGTTCTTGGGTTCTTTTGCAGGTTAAGAACAGGGACAATACAGAGAACAGCTCAAGCAGTGCCATTCGTCAAGGCTCGACTATAACAAAATGGTTTCGTAGTTTTTCTCGAAAAAATGCCACCAATTGGGACATTTTCCCTGATGAAGAAACTCGATCACTCCTTTCAGAGGAGGGGTTCAAGGACTTTGTTAAGGACTATCTAACAAAGGCGAAAATTTTAGATGGTAATAAAATTTAATTGCTTTACTTTTTAACTGGTGCCTTTTTTAAGGTCTTTTCCCAAGAATGATCGTCCGTGTTTTTGTACCTGGAATAAGGAAAGCCTTCAAATAAAGTGACTTGTTTTCCTTTCATGTGTGACAGTATTGCTTTACCAATGGCCTCGCCAAGACTAGCAGGCACAGCATTCCCAATTTGTTTATATTGATCGCTCAAAGAACCGCATACGATCCAATTATCTGGAAATTCCTGGATTCGTTTATATTCTTCAATGCTTAAAGGCCTATTTTCTGTGGGATGTGCAAGGTCAGTGGCAGGCATTGCAGGATGGGTCACCAAAGTTGGTGATGGTCTGTCCCAAGCAAGCCGGCGAAGAAAACCTGTTTTTCCACCACCTGAGTAGTATGCTTTACCTAATGCTTGTTTTTGAAGGTCGAGCGGTAAATTTTTCCAATATTGGCCTGGCTTCAAAAGACGATAATATCGTAACCTTTCTTCGGGGAAATTTACGTGGTGATGATCTATGTCTTCAAGGCCAGATATTGCGCTGGCAAAGGTTCTCCATTGCGGAAGACCAAACTCACTTGATTGCGAATGAGTGGGAGTTAGATACGGAACTTTTTGTCCGTCACGATTACAAATCATCACTACACGTTCACGTACTTGAGGTGAGCCAAAATTTGCTGCATTGTAGAGGTTGAATGAAACTCCGTAATCCCCATCTTTGAGCATTTTTAAGATGTACTGCAACGCTCCTCCTGGACGTTCGTCAGAGAGCAAAGGCTTGCTTTCATCGCGCTTGGCGTGTGGTCGATGTGACATTGGAGCGGACAGCAATCCTCTTACATTTTCAATGACTGCATACCGTGGTCTCAATTCCAAAATCAAGGAGATGTACCTGAGTAACACGTTGCCTCGTTCATCATTAAAGCCACGCCGTGATCCTGCTGTGCTAAAAGCTTGGCAGGGGGGGCCCCCAATAACCAATTCAATATCATCTTTTTTGCTTAGACCGGCTGCATTGCGAATGTCATTTGCGGAATATTGCCATATGTCACCTAAAAGAGCTAAATCAGGACGGTTAGCTTCAATGGTCTTGCGGCATGCTTTATCAAATTCGCAGGCTAGAATAACGTTTATACCCACTCTCTCTAGTCCTAAGTCCAGTCCCATTGCGCCTGAAAAAAAACTTAATGCTTTAATTGTCGGTATAGACGATTTTTGACGAGGATGATCAGTAGGCGCAGGGTGAAAATTAGACTGTTTAATGAAACGATTTAGATCGGAAGGCTTTACGATCCACTGTCTTCCTACTCTGGTGCCAGCCAAAGTTTTAGAACGAATCAAGTTTCGAACGTGTTGTTCGGAAGTTTTTAGTTGGCCTGCTATGTCTTTGACGGTTAGCATGGTATATATTCCTTTTCGTCAGCGAAAATATTTATAGACCAAAAAAATTATGTCTTACGACCCAATGAGTGTCAACCGTAATATTTTTGTAGTTTGTAAAATTACATTGTTGAGGGGGAAAGGGCGGTTGTATAAAAAGCAGAGTTGGGACATGAAAGCTCAATTTAAAACTCGCCCAGCTTATTGTCAATCACTGATTAAGAAGATTTTTTTAGGCCACGGCGAAGTGTCTTGATGAGCTTAGGTTTGTTATTTTTTTTCAACCGGTCAAATAGTTTGATAACTTCAGCTAGATCGTCAGATTCAGCATAAAAATATGCTGTCGGTATTTTTAAGACTTTCGCAATGCGCCTCAAAGTATTGAAGTCAGGCGCATGTCTGCCAATTTCATAATGATTCATTCTTGCGCTTGCAGAAAATTCGTCCATCCCAGCCGCGATACCAAGCTGCTTTTGCGAAAGCTTGGCAGCTTTTCTGGCTTCTTTGAGTCGCTTACACAGGGGTGAATCTTCCATTTTTAACTCGCTAGATACATTAGTAACTAACTTAGAGATTCTAGGTTTGTGGATTTTTAAGATACTTAGGAATCCTATACTTTGATTAAATAATGTTATAGAATGCGCAATCTATATGAAATTAAATCAACCCACGAGAGTGTGATTTTATGTCTTCTGTAGCCAAGGGTTTGCAAATTTTTTCGATCATCTGCCTTATTTTAGGTGGGGTGCTTGCTTATGGCTTTGTTCTCCAAAAGCTAGGTTTTATTTTGGGTGTGATTGCCGCCATCTTACTTCCCGTTACAGTAGTAGTTGCGCCTTGGTATGAAGGGTTTGTCCTTGGCAAATGGCTGCCTTTTTTTCTTCTTTATGGAGGTTTGGCGGTACAGATACTATTGACTCTAATAGAAGATAAATTGAGATAGTAGATATTTATGCCGTATAGAGTCAATGGTACTGGTACAACTATTTCGCCCATGCCTGCTACAGGGCAATACTCTATTACAATGCACTGGATTACTGTCTTATTCATTCCCTTAATACCTTAATACCTTTAGGCTGGCAATTAGTTAAAGGCTGTGGAGGAGATGAGTATCAGGTTATTAAGTTATTGACATATCATGAAGTTAAAGCTGCAATTGGCATTAAAGGTATACTGTTAACAATAGGTTATGGTTACTTCGTTAATGTCCTCATGTTAATTGGATTTATATTTCTTATTTTTATTTTAGTATGGTTAAGATTTTAATAAAGTAATATTGCTTTTTACTTTTCTAAAGTAAACATTAGTACATCTACCGTCATTTTTGCATATGCTTTTCTAATCTTTTTATGCACGACAATAGATCATGCAAAACGACACTTTCTTGATAATATTTCACTGTGGCAAACATTGTTTTTGCTTGTTCTGGGGTTATCTCTTCATTGCCCATCAAATTAATAACTTGTTTGCTTATATTTATTGAGTCTTCAATGCTCATTTTATCTGACAAATTAAGTTGTACTGGCTCATCAAGTGGCTTCGGTGGAAGAAGGCGCTCAAGAAAAATTTTTAACATTTGAGAATCGCCATTAATGGCCATTGAATAGCTTTTTCAATCAGTGTATTTTTATGAGGCATAATTAATTCATTAAATATTCTTTGTCTATGGCCAGACCCTTTCGGCCGTCCATTAGTATTTCCATACCATTCATCACCTTTTTTGAAGGTCATTTTATACCTCATAGTATTTTGTAGTTATTTACTAGCATTATTGTACGAGATTAATAATGTCACGCATATTTTCCCGCGATTCCCAAAAAGGGATAAAAAAGGGGATGGCGGTATTTTCCCGTAATTCCCACCACCCCTATAAGGGGTGGGGAATATGGGAAAGGTAAAATAGCTTAATTTAACCATAGCCAGCCACCTGCATGAATTAATAAACCTCGGTTCACCAATCCTTGAATTGCGGTTCGTGCGCGCTCTCTCTGTCGTTTTTGCTCGCATAATAAACGATCTTTAGTTTTTTCAATTGCATCTTCAAGGCGAATACATGATTTCTCTTTTGGGGCTCCGGCCTGCCCAAAATATGTTGTGTCATTAAATAAATTTAGCAATGCTTGCCATATAATTTTTTGATTTCCTGAATTAGGTGGTAGAACATGACGCATTCCATTCTCGATAGATTCATTGGGTATGACAATGCAAGATGTGATTTTTTCGCCTTTATTATCTTCATTAAAAGAAATAATTTCGAGTCTGAATGAATAAGATTGTCCTGTAACATCATCTTTTGACTTTGCTACATGCCATTCTCGACGATTATTACTATTGGCTACCTCGATTGCGCCATCTAGTGCAGCTAATAAGCTTGAATGCCCTCTTAATTTTTTCGTTTCATCCTTTCCTGAATGATGAACTAATAATACTACGCCGCCAATTGTGTTTTGTAATTTACTCGAGGAAACAATGATCTTGCCCATATCAACAGACGAATTTTCATCAGTATTAGGAGAAGCTCGATTCAAAGTGTCAATTATTACCAAGCTTTCAACTCCGCAAGCAGTAGTGATCGCTCTAGCTAATTCTGAAACATCATCACCTAATAAATTAAATGGCTGGATCACAAATCTTAGATCATTAGGGACAGATTTATTGCAATATAGTGTCCATGCTTTAATTCGCTTTCCTATTCCTGCCTCACCTTCTAAGCAAACATATGTAACAGGCATTTTTTTAACTTGTAGACCAAACCAATGAGGTTCACCACTTGCAATAGAGAAAGCCATGTCAAGAACAAGAAAGCTTTTGCCACTTCCACTGGCACCGTAAATGGCCGCTAATCCTTTTGTAGGAATGACTCCTTTGATCACCCATTCTATAGAAGGTGTGTTTAAAATGGTTTCACCTGAAAGTAGTTTGTAATGTAATTCAGGAGTTTTTGTGAATTGCAGAAGTTTATTAAGCGCTTCATGGCCATGTGTTTGTGCATAGTCGTTAATATCGCTATTAAGGGGCATTTCATGAGGCAATTCTATCCATTGGCATAAAAACTCTGTCGCAATTTTTTTTGCTTCCTCTTCTTTTCCTCGATCAGGTAACAGTATTAAATGTATCGTTGGAAAATCTGTTTTTAAAGCTTTAACAACGGCCTTCATTCTTGTGCAGCTAAAGCACACTGCAGCGGGTTTTCCTGAAGCACGAAATATAGCCCAAGTATGGCCAATGCCTTCGACCACATAAATTAAATCAGTTATCACTCCTACGGTAAAATAACCATCATTGAATGAAGCGCCAGGAAGATTTAATTTTTTATCTCCTTTGGTGGGCGGGATGAATTGTAATGTTTGGAGTTCATCATTTTTCCAACAGGGTACTACCAAATAATTTTCTACATTTTTACCATTGATCATTAACTGAGGCTCAGTGGCAGGATAGTAGCGCAATCCATCAGGTATGCCATTTTTCTGCATAATGTAATTATGATTAGCTAGGGCGGGTAAACTTTGTTCCCATATGACATAGGGGTCTAGATTTTTACTCCTTTTCGTGGTTTTTTTCTGTGGCAGAGTCTTTTGTTGCCGGATAGATATTTTTTGGTTTTGCCATCCATATTTTTTTGCTATATGAAATAGAGTGCCTCCTGTTATTGCGCCTGATTCTTTAAAAGACATCCATGCTACTTCGCAGTCTTTACGGTCTTTATAATTATCGGCGTTTTTACTCCAGTCATGAAAATCTTCAAATGGCAGCCCTATTGCTTTTGCGGCCATTCCTGCTTTTATCCATTCTTCGCGTGGACAATTAGAATCAATATGGTTCAGCGCTAAGAGAGCAATAGCAAGGTCTGTTTCATTTGCCATTTGTTTCTCCGTTAAGGCATTCTTCCATTTGTTTTCGCCAGTCTTTAGCTGCTTCAATTGAGATCAGTATTCTTCTGCCAACCCTCATTAATCTTGGCGCGTTGCCTTCTTTTTTTAGCTTATAAAATAGAGATCGGCTTATATTTTCTGCATAACAAAATTCAGGAATTGAAAGTGAGTTTTTCAGCATTTTTATGAGCCTCCAGTGAAATTAAATAGACACTGAAAGTTTATGCCGATTAGACAGATAGATTTAATGAACGAAACCTGCCAATTTTATTTGAGGTTAAATTCGCTAGCGCATGAGTTTGTTTTGGAAAGGAAGGTCAGGACTTCAGCAGCATATTTTTGTATGGTTTCATCTGTTCCGAGAGATAGTTTTTTGCTTATTTTCATTAGAACTGAGTTGAATTCAATTAGAAAATTTTGAAATTGACCGCCATAATAATTGGTGGGCTTGTTTCCGGTGCCAAGAACATACTTTTCAGCCAAGAAAAATATAATTTTTTTTGGCATAGACGTGTTGCGTTTATTGCCACCATGATCTGGCTTACTATTGGACAAGGCAGCATCGCAAACTAAACTAAATAGTTTCAAAATATCTTCAAAAATATGGGGCGTTGTTAAATTTAATAAGTCAGTGTTTATGGGAAATACTGTTAACAACTCACCACTAATAATGGCATTTACGGTATCAGTTAGCCTATCTCTTACGCCCATTCCGCAATTATCTAATTCATCAATAATGATACGGCTATGTTTTCTTATTAGGGTTAAACTCTTTTTTACATCTGCCTCCCTAATATTTTGATTGTCCACGTCCTTTTCTAAGTCATGCCAGTTAACTAATTCATTCAGCATCTGCGGCAAAAAATTCTTTGGAAATTTGTACGCTGCTTCAATGTTAGCAATCTCCTCTTTTAGTTCTTGAGAGAGCAATAATTTTTTTAAAAAAATTGGCGCAGGTGAAAAACTTTTTTTTCTACCGACAGATTTCTTCATATGCTCTCCTTTATAGACGTTTTTTTAATGTAAGTAACATTACTTGTTTGCGTTTTTCCGAAATCAGGTAAGTGTTGCTTTATCACGTTGGCGATATAGGATGGCATTAGATGAGCATAGTGTTTATGGGTGATGCGGGTGTCTGAATGTCCTAAAGCAGCGGCAATAACTTGCAGAGGAACCCCACGCATCGCTAGAGCGCTCCCATAAGTATGTCTTAAAATATGAAAGTTAATGATCGGTGTAATTTTGGCAGCATTACAAGCAGCCTCTAATGGTCTCACCTGATAGTTCTTTTTCCATTGTTTGCCATCCATGCGAGTAAAAATTAAGTCTTGTGCCTTCTTTCCAATGGTAAGTTGCTCAAAAAGCTTTATGCCTTCTTCATTTAGTGGAATATGTCTGGACTTTCCACTTTTGCTTTGATGAATGAATAAGGTGTGATTGTCCCTGTTGTAGTCGCTGATTTTAAGTGTGGTAAGTTCGCCATAGCGTGCGCCAGTTAACAGTGCGCCACGGATTAATGCACGAAAATCAGGTTCGCAGGCGTTTATTAAGCGGATAGTTTCATCCTCGGACAGAAAGCGTATTTTTGGTTCTGAGACGTTTTTAAAAGGTTTTAGTTTTTGCCATGATTCATTGGTCTCCACGCGATTAGTATGAAACGCATGGTTTAGGATTGCTTTGAGGATGGTGATAATCCTATTTGCTGTCGCGCGTCTGCGGCGCTGATATTCTGGGTCATTGTTTTCGTCACTAATGTAATGTTGCTCTTGTTTGAGTTTTTTGCTTGATCGAACACGCTTGTCGGTGGTGGCTAATTTATTTTTCCAAGCATTTAATTGCTTAAAGGTAAGAGCAGAGATCAGCTTATCGCCAAATACAGGCAAGATATGGGCGTTTATTTGAGTCTCAGTGGAGTAGTAAGATTTTTTGCCGTTTGCTTTAAAGTCGGACAAATAATCAGTTATGGCGGTTTTGACTGTGTAGGGTTTGGTGTCTTCCAGATCATCGCTACGGGATATTTTGTGTGCAAACTTGCGAGCCTGTTCTTGGGCTTGAGAGAAGCTCAATACGTTTTTGCCATTCGCTTCTGAGTAATCGTCAGCTTGTGCTAGGGTGCTTTTAATATAGCGCTTGTTATCTGCGCTGCGTGCTCTTGCATGCCATATACCACCTCTATTACCGCGATAGTAACCCAGATGAATGCCTTCGCTGATTAATCGCCAATATGGCTCTTGGCGCATTTTCAACCGCAATCTTGCTTCACGTGATTCCAGACGTGAATCTCTGACTAATCGAGCCATAAACACTCCCAATAAAAACATCGGTAAATTTTCGGTAATATACCGGTAAGAACTTAAAAGAACAAGCGCGCACTGTAATGCACTGATTTTTAATTGAAACAAAGTGTTATGCTGTGTTTGGAGGTGTATGAAAGTCTATGTAATCGCCCTCTCACGGCGGTAACGCAGATTCGAATTCCGCAGGGAGCGGATGGATTAATCAAGCGTTACGAGATTCCACCTTGGACACCTCAGGCTTCTGATTACACACATAGGTTTTTGTAAAATATTTTAGGATCTCAATCTTCTGCTGGTGTTGCATCTGTTTTACGTGAAATGATGCTGTGTACCGATACGTCAAGTTTACTTTCCAATACCTAATTACCTATTAATTTCTAACTTTTACTGCTTTTTGTTTTTCCATGATTTTTCTAACATGGTTTGTTATTTCTTCCAATAATGGGCTTTTAGCGGTAGAAGACCGCCAAACTAAACCAATAGTGCGCACAGGTTTTGGTGTGCTAAAGGGGACATAAGAAATGCTGTTGCTAGCATCGCAGGCCAATTTAGGTATCAATGTAATGCCTACACCTGCGGCGACCATGTGGCGTAACGTTTCTAAGCTAGTCGCCCGAAAATTTTGCGCTTCATTAGCATTCAATTTTTGGCACAATGCCAGTGCCTGTTCCCGCATGCAGTGTCCTTCCTCAAGCAGCAGTAAATTTTTATTATCTAAATTTTGCTGTTTAACGGTTTTTAGCTTAGCAAGAGAATGGTTGTGAGGTGTTGCTAATAGAAATTCCTCGTCGAATAACAATGAAGTTGTAAAACTTTTTTCATTGATGGGGAGTGCTAAAAATGCAGCATGGAGTTTGCCCGTTTTAAGTTTTTCAATAAGAGATGTAGTTTGTTCTTCAATCAAGTAAAAAGATAATTTGGGAAATTTTTTGGATAAGGTTGGAATAATCAGAGGTAGTAGATACGGCGCCAGCGTTGGAAAAATTCCTATTTTTAATTCGCCGCTATAAAGATCCTTTGCGAGCTTTGCAATATCATGGACTTCCTCTACTTGATTTAATATATCACGTGCACGTTCGGCAATCATTAGGCCGCTTTCGGTGAATAGAATGGATTTGTTGGTGCGTTCTAATAATTTTATGCCTAAGATTTCTTCGAGTTTTTTTATTTGCATGCTAAGCGCTGGCTGGCTTACAAAACAGACTTCCGCAGCTTTACCAAAATGTTGATGGTCTGCCAAGGCAACAAGATATCTTAAATCACGTATATTCATCGTTATTTATCAATAAGAATTATTGATCGATAGTATAATAACAATATATTGTTATTATCAACAAATTTTAGCTATTTTTATGCGTCAATCATTTAATAGGAGAGTCATTATGTTAGCTATTGGGCAGCTTTTTCCAGCTTTTAATATAAAAGGTGTGATTTCAGCAAACAGTGAAGATGCTTTTATTGACGTTAATCATACAATGCATCAAGGTAAATGGCAGGTTTTTTTCTTTTGGCCAAAAGATTTTACTTTTGTGTGCCCAACGGAAATTGCTGAGTTTGGTCGTCTTCATCAAGAATTTTCTGATCGAGATACTAAAGTGTTTGGTGTTAGTACAGATTCTGAATTTGTACATTTAGCTTGGAAACAGCAGAAAGATGAGTTACGCCATTTACCTTTTCCTATGTTATCTGATATTAAGCGTGAGTTGACTCAAGCGCTGGGTATTTTAGATGAAAATGAAGGTGTTGCCCAACGCGCAACATTTATTGTTGATCCAGAGGGTATTATTCGTTTTGTTATGGTGACTGATCTAAACGTGGGTCGCAATCCTAAAGAAGTATTACGGGTGCTCGATGCGCTTCAAACCGATGAGTTATGTCCTTGTAATTGGCAGAAGGGTGAGAAGACATTAGAAGCCGCTTAAATTAGGAAAAAAATATGAGCATTGAACAATTAAAAAATAAATTGCCTGACTATGCTAAAGATATCAAGCTGAATCTTACGAGTGTCATGACAGAAGAAGGCATGGGTGATTTAAGTCAAAAGCAGATTTATAATATTGCGCTTTCGGTCGCGTATGCATCAAAAAATTCTTTTGTAATAAAATCTATTTTTGCTGAAGTCAGCGCAATTTTGTCTAATGCTGATATTCACGCTGCTAAAGCAGCTGCTACCATTATGGCAATGAATAATATTTATTACCGTTTCGTTCACTTGATTAGCGATAAATCTTTTTCAGCACTGCCAGCTAAGCTACGAATGAATATTATAGGAAGCCCAGGTATTGATAAAATTGATTTTGAACTTAACTGCCTTGCGGTATCAGCCATCAATGGATGCGGTATGTGTATTGATTCGCATACAAAGGAATTAATAAAAGCGGGTGTGAGCAAACTAGGAATTCAATCTGCTGTACGTATTGCTTCTGTCTTGAATGCTGTTTCTACAGGAATAGAAATTGCATTAAATTCTCCTGTAATGAAACAGGAGATGGTGAGTTGAAAATGGATCTGCTCTGTATTGAAAAAATATATGGGCAGACCTAAATGGTCAGAAAATTCTTTTTGAGTCATCCCCATTCGAATCTCGTAGGGAGCGTTATAATCTTTGCTTGTCGATAGGGGTTATGTATGATTTTTATAGTGTTTGTTTTGGATTTGTAGTTTCATCATCAGGTTTTGTGTTGCTTTTAACCGTGTTACTTTCATCGTCGGTTTTTTTGAAAAATCCTAATGTTGAACTCATATTGAGAGACTGATCTTTATTTTGCTCCTGAACAAACTCGTGTAACATTGAAACGAAATATTGTTCGACATTGTATTTATTATAGAGAATATCTGAAAACAAGGCGATTTCTTTTTCTATAGTTAATGCGTGTTTTTCAACAAATAGCATTAATTTAGTACCGCCTAATATCATGAGATCAGGATTGTTGAGTGCATGCCCAAGAATTACATCCGTTTCTTTGCCTACAACAGAAAGTAGTGAAAAATAGTCTGCTAAGATAATGAGCCCCTCCTTTCTCATTAAATCAGTTAATTCTGCTATGAACGTATGTTTATGTCGTAGTATCGAAACAAAAGGAAATTTTTTTGAGGACAGCATGTCGCTCATTGAGTTATCACCAGAACCCGCAACACAATCAGCGGCAAGCATCAGTTTTTCTAAGTCCTGATTACTTGTGCCAGCAAGTGGAATAATTCGCAAAGTCTTATCTCCCTTACCACAGACTGTCTCAATAGGAAAAATCTGCCCTGTAGTGATAGCAAGTAGTTTATTAGTTTGCTCAACGGTTAATGCCAAATTATTTTTACTCGAATCCATTTCGCTATCTTTCATTGTTTCTTTCAGTAATTTTCTAAATTCATCTTGATCATGAATCTTAATTTCTTCATGCTCACCATATTTTTTCACGCGAAAAATTTTCGCTTCTCCTGTCGAAGAGAGCTCGAAGTAAGAAGGGTCTTTGACGATGATGTAAGAATCTTTATAACTATCATCAATTTTATCTGGCATTTTAGAAAGAAAATGAAACCTATAGTGATTAGGGTAATAAATAATTTTAAAGTCTGTATTTTCGTAAAATCGTTTATAAATGACAGATAGGTCTGCGCTTCCAATGACATCGATGTGCTGGATTTTTTTATTTTTTGCCAAACCAGACAGCACATATGAAAAAAGCAAGTTTCCATACAAACCTTGCGTATACCCAACCGCAAGCAATTTATTGGAGAAATAATCAGAAGCCATCTGTTTATCAATCTTTGTTGTTTTATCGGTTAAGCACATGATTTCAGGTAATCGTTGTAGAGATAACAATACATCAATTTTTTCGTGGTTACTTGAGCGAGTGTAAAGATCAGCGTTTAGTTTTAAGCCTGCTTGATGAGGCAAAATACCCATGCTCGTTTCTTGGATATTTTTTGAAGAAAAAATGGTTTTATTCTGCTCTGGCATAGTGCTAGAGTACTCTAGTATTGATTTTATGAAGCAATTTTTTGGCAAAGAATCTAATAGAAAATCCATGTAACGAATTGGAGTGGCGATATTAATAACAAGATATGTTTCCTCTAAAAATGTTCTTATTCTTTCTGGAAGTTGAATGTTTTTTTTAATGGAATCTCTGTTTTCAGCTTGAATCTGATCATCACTAGATACACAAATGAGGATAATATTTGATTCTTCTATGGTATTTGATCCACCATTCGCTTGTGTAAGATCAACAACGCAATGCGTTTCATTCGGTAAGTTGTATTGTTTTATTTTTAAAACAGCCTCTAATTTATTCTTTGTGACAAGAGAGATTAATTTTATTTTATGTTGCTCAGCGACCAATTGCATTGCACAATAAGCATCAATTGCGTTCCTAAAATCACCGACCCCATCACCTACATTATAAGAACAAACTAGTATATTGGTTGAAGGTAATTGGTTTAAACTGTTACGTAATTCATTACTTTGAGGCGTATTTTCTCTGAGAAACACAACGACCTCCTCGAAAAGCCTTGTTTGAAATAAGCTGCAAATTATAAATGGAGATTATTTTTAGGGACGAATCATTATTTACTCCATCTCGCAAGTTAAATTATAGCATATGGTAATTGAAAGGGTATTGCGAATAAGTACCTTTTTGTTAATGGTTTAATTTTATATCCTAGAAAGGTGGACATTATCTCTAAAATTAGAATGTTCATTCAAATATTCCACAATGGAATGGGCATCTTGATTCAAAAAGCTCCGATCAGTTTCTTCTGATGCTAGCATATAGGAGAATTTTAATAGTAAATTTTTTCTTCTTCCCCATGTTTCTGATGCTCGTGAATGTTGATCATCGCTTAACGAGATTTTTAAAATGGCATCAACAGTAGCATTGATAGTATGATTAAACGGAGAGTTATTTTGAGTGTTGGCAAGCTTTTGAATTTCATCTTTTAAACGAAGGCATTCTTGATTCATTTCATATCTTTTTTTCACTAAAGGATATATCACAGTAGCATGTGACAAGGTAAAGCCTAATAACCCATTAGCAAGACAAATAGTCATATTCGAGCACCCTGTAGTTTCTTCATCATTTAAATAATATCCGATAAAAGCACTAGCTGCAGTAAAACCAATGATGATGCCTCGAGTAATAAGCTGATCTCTAGTGTAGTGATGATGGTTAGAAAAAAGTAGTTCGCCTACTCGAGACCAATCAATATAATGGTGGCTATATTCAGATAATTTATTATGAAACAGTCGAAACATATTAATTCCTAATAGTAAATTAAACAGCATATGGTATTTTAGTTTAACCCAGCATGCATTCCATATTACTTAAATGGCATGTTAGGCGAAGTGTTAGATGCGCTCCCAGTTTGCTCCACTGGATTGCCCTGGCCCATTGTACACTCTGATCGTGATGCCGCAAATGGAATGACCTTCGATGGTTTGCTTATCTTCAAGGATTTTTTGCAGAAACCAATATGAAAGTTCTTCGATGGTAATGTTAGTTAAAGGTAATACAACGACATCTTCTTTTAGGAAAGGAAGTTTTTTGTTGTTGAAATGAGCAAACCAATATTCACCGTTATCTTCTAATGTAAGATAAGGCGATTGACTGGGTAATAAAAAATGTCTATCTAATTGATCGCATAACGCCAATATTTTTTTCTTGTAATAACGATAGTCAAACGATAATCCATTGTTTTGTATTATTTTCTTGAACGAAATGCTAACAGAATAATTATGTCCGTGAAGCTGTTCACGTTCCGTAGCGGAAAATATCGTGAAATGACCTGCTGAAAATGAAAACTCTTCTTTGTGTATCTCTAAGCTTGCAAGACGCACCACTCTGCCCTTCTATATTTTAATGGTAGCAATTATACATAAATACATTATCCATACCAAATGGCAGGATTTTCTGAAGAGGGTCATAAATCACGTCTTCTATCATATAATTCAAAGCCAAGAAGTGATAATTCTATGTTTTTACTGAGGGCCATGACTTTGATTCGTTCACCCATTTCGGTAGGCATGGTGAGGAGTTTGACGGCATGGTGTAGGTGGAATGCGTCGGTGGGAGATAGGTTTTTTTCTTGTTCTGCAGCTAAATCCATCAAGCCGCATGCTAATAAAAATGCTGCTTGAGAAGTATAACCTGTTAGCGAGAACCCATAATCCATAGCAGTTTCTACGAGGTGGGTGAAATCAATATGTGCAGTAATGTCTTGTAAGCCGGGAAGTATCAAGGGGTCGTGGTGTCGTGTGTGCTGATAAAAACAACTTAATGTCCCGTGGCTGCGTTCAGGGTGATAGTATTCGCGTTGTCCGTAGCCATAGTCAATTAGCAATAACACACCTTGTGCTAAACTAGTTGATACAGATTGGATAAATGTTTGCTGACTGAGGTTAATTTCTGACTCATATCCAGGGAGTAATGAATAAAGTTCACATAACTTACTGACATTTTTGATAAGTAATTTATTGGCGGGCGTTGTGACTTGCCAGGCAAAACCCTTTTTTTCCCAGCTAATGCAGCGTTCTTTTATGTCGTCGTTTTCAATTCTGAAGCAAGTGATCGGTAAGGCATCTAGCACTTCATTGGCAATGATAGTACCAACAAAATGTCTAGGTAGAGTATCTAGCCAGTGGATACGGGGAAAATAATTAGGGCATTTTGCCTGTAAAAATGCTTGTTGTTTTTTGCGTAATCCGAGGCTGATTTCATAAATATAATAATGATCAGGCAGGCATGCATTTTTGTCGAGAGCAGATAATAAATCATATGCGAGCTTGCCTGTGCCTGCACCTAACTCAAGTATATTAGTCGTGCCGATTTTATGGCTGATTTGCTGGAGTTGTTTGCCAAGGCATTGAGCAAACAACGACGAGATTTCAGGAGCAGTTGTAAAGTCACCATTTTTACCTAAGTCAAATGTATCTGCATTGTAATAACCGAACTCAGGATGATAAAGTGCACGCTCCATAAAGGTTGCAAAAGAAATAGGCTGGCCTTGCTCTTCGATCTCTTGTCTAATGAGCGTGCTTAGTGCTTTACTCCGTTGTAGCTGATGGCTTCCTGGCTGGGGGAGGTCGTAAATCGATGTCATAACAGCCTATAATACTCAATTAGGGTTTGTTGGCAATGGAGTTCTCATTGATTTCCCACTTTCATAGTATGTTGGAGTCCAGTGAAAATTGCCTATTGTAGGAGAGATACTATGCAAAAGAAAACATTAGCTTCAAAAGTGGCATTAATTACTGGGGCAGCAAGGCGAATTGGGGCAGAGATTGCTGTGACTTTGCATCGTGCTGGGATGAATATCGCGTTGCATTATAATGCATCTGAAGAAGAGGCGACCCATCTTTGTCAGCAGCTTAACCAAAAGCGTGCGCATTCAGCAGTAGCCATTCAGGCGGAATTAATCGAACCTGAAAGTGAAAAAACGTTAATACAGAAAACACTGAATAGTTGGGATAGGCTGGATGTTTTAGTGAATAATGCTTCGCGATTTTATCGTACCGTGCTGGGTGAAGTGACTAGTTATGCTTGGGAGGATTTGATGCAAAGCAATCTTAAAGCGCCATTTTTTCTGGCCCAGGCTGCAGCGCCTTTTCTTGCGGTTTCACGAGGATGTATTGTTAACATTACGGATATTCATGCTGAACGCCCACTAAGAGAATATTCCGTCTATTGCATTTCTAAGAGTGGACTTTTAATGATGACTAAAGCTTTAGCAAAAGAATTGGGGCCATCTGTACGTGTGAATGCCGTTGCGCCAGGCGCAATATTATGGCCGGAAGGTAAGAGCACTTTGTCGGATCATGAAAAGCAGAAGATAATTAGCCAAACGACATTACAGCGTGCAGGTAGTCCAGAAGATATCGCTAAAGCAGTATTGTTCTTTGTGCGGGATGCAGACTATATTACCGGCCAGATTTTAGATGTTGATGGTGGCCGTACTCTGAGCGGATAGAGGCACATAACGATGAGTTTTATCCGTAATACAGTGATGACAGCGTACCGGTCGAAAATGTATCCCAATTATTGGGATGTGTTGGCATTGCTGGTTGTCCTCGCTGTCATCACATTTTTTGCCTGGACAGCGAAACAAATGGTAACGCCTTATCAACTAGGGCAGGTTACGCCTATTTCCTTGGATCCAGTCATGCTGCCGTTTTATGCTTCCCGCACTGTGGTCAGGATGTTAATTGCATTATGTGTATCATTGTTGTTTACCTTTATCTTTGCGACTTGGGCGGCAAAAAGTCATCGTGCTGAAAAGATTATTATCCCTGTCATTGATGTTTTGCAGTCTGTGCCGATTCTTGGATTTTTGTCTATCACTATTGCGGGTTTTATTGGCCTTTTTCCTGGAAGTTTATTGGGTCCAGAATGTGCAGCTATCTTTGTCATTTTTACTTCACAAGCATGGAATATGGCATTGGGTTTTTATCAAACTGTTCGATCTGTTCCGGCAGAAGTGCAAGAAGCAGCAAAAATGTTTCATTTATCTTCTTGGCAGCGATTCTGGCGGATTGACGTTCCATTTTCTCTTCCCGGATTACTTTGGAATACAATGGCTTCCATGTCAGCTGGTTGGTTTTTTGTTGTGGCGTCTGAAGCGATAACAGTTTCAAATCAGAAAATTTTATTGCCAGGAATCGGTTCTTATATTGCAGTTGCTATTCAAGATGCAAATTTACAAGCGATTAGTTATGCAATTCTAGCTATGTTGGTTGTTATCTTGGGCTATGATCAACTTTTATTTCGTCCTTTGGTCGCTTGGGCAGAAAGATTTAAGTCTGAACGGGAAGGGACAGGAAGTGATTATGTTGCCGAGTCATGGGTCATTGATTTGTTCAGGCGGACTCGATTAATGCGTATTATCGGAAGTGAGTTGACGCAGTTATTCGATATGTTTGTAAATATAAAAATTTTCCGTGCTTCAAGTAATTTTTCTATGATATCGAATCGTGGACAATACCATGAGCAGCGGGTTTCCGTTTTTTATAACATAGTTATTTTTATGATTTGGGCGGTGGCAGTCATTTTTCTTATTCATTACGTCACCAATAATATTTCAATGCCTGAGATTGGGAGAGTGTTTTTACTTGGGTTGATCACAGCATTTCGGGTCGTGGTGTTGATTGTGCTTTGTTCATTATTATGGGTACCAATCGGTGTTTGGATTGGTTTAAGACCAAGAGTAGCTCAATATGCTCAGCCAATCGCGCAAATTCTCGCAGCTTTTCCTGCGAATCTTCTGTATCCATTTATCGTTGTATTTATTGTGACTTATCATTTAAGCCCAACTATCTGGCTGACACCATTAATGATTCTAGGTTCTCAATGGTACATTTTATTTAATGTGATTGCGGGAGCCTCCTCCATGCCTAAAGATTTGCTGCAGGTGGCGGATAATTTTGGTGTGATAGGGCGGTTGCGTTGGCACCGATTATTATTACCCAGCATTTTTCCATTTTATATCACAGGTGCTATTACAGCGGCAGGAGGAGCATGGAATGCAAGTATTGTTGCAGAAGTAGCAAGCTGGGGGAATGAAACATTAATTGCAACAGGATTAGGAGCGTATATTACTGAATGTACGGCCGAAGGTAATTTTCCGCGTATTGCCTTGGGTATTGGTATGATGTGTATGTTGGTTTTGGTGTTTAATCGAGTAGTGTGGCGGCCATTGTATGAGTACGCTGTCAGTCGCTTTTTATTGGAGTAAGGTTTATGTCAGCGCTCGTTATTGAAATAGCTGGTGTAGAAAAGTCGTTTAAAAAAGGCGACCGCCAGGAATTGTTAGTTTTGCGCGATATTCATCTTAAAGTACATGAAGGCGAAATTATTGCGATTTTGGGCAAATCAGGTTCCGGCAAATCAACTTTGCTGCGTATTATTGCAGGATTAATTAATGCTAGTTCAGGCAATGTTTATTACCGAGGTAAACCGGTGTGCGGGCCTATGCGCGGAATTTCTATGGTGTTTCAAACGTTTGCTTTATTACCGTGGTTGACCGTCCTGCAAAATGTGGAATTAGGCCTTGAAGCGCTGGGGGTCGATCGTGAAGAGCGTCGTGAGCGCGCGATTAAAGCCATTGATATGATAGGTTTAGATGGCTTTGAATCAGCGTTGCCAAAAGAATTATCTGGCGGTATGCGCCAACGTGTCGGTTTTGCTCGTGCTTTGGTCGTGAATCCGGATGTGTTGTTGATGGATGAGCCATTTTCTGCATTAGATGTTTTGACTGCAGATAACTTAAAGAGTGATCTCATTGATTTGTGGCGAAGTAAAAAAACAGGACTAAATGCTATTGTATTTGTTACGCATAGTATTGAAGAAGCAATTACTATTGCAGACCGTATTATTGTGTTTAATAGTAATCCTGGATCGATTCGTTCAGATTTAAAAGTGACCTTGCCTTTTCCACGTAGTGATTTAGATCCACGTTTTCGTAATCAGGTTGATAGAGTGTACACATTGATGACCACTCAGCCGCAAGAAGAGCGTATGCAGGAAGATGGCACCATTAAATATACTGCTATCGATATTGGTTATCGTTTGCCTGAAGCAAGTGTAGCTGAAGTGACAGGACTGTTGGAATTGCTTAACTCGCCAGAGCATCAAGGTAAAATGGATTTGCCTGATGTCGCTGATACGTTAACGTTAAATATCGATGACTTGTTCCCATTGACTGAATTATTGGAAATATTACGGTTTGCTAAAGTATCTAAAGGTGATATCACCATGACAGAAGAAGGGAAATCATTTGTTGATGCAGATATTCTTGAGCGTAAGAAAATTTTTTCTATTCATCTCAAAAAATATGTTCCACTTGCCCGTTATATTTATGACCAATTGATCCGGCATCCTAGGCATCGTGCATTAGAGGAAAATTTTCTTTCGCTGTTAGAGGATTATCTTTCTGAAAATGAGGCAGAACGAGTATTAGGTACAGTGATTGAATGGGGCCGCTATGCGGAATTATTTGCCTATGATTACAATTCGGGTGTATTGAGTTTGGAAAACCTGCATTAACAGATCACTTCTTGTTGGTGCATGGCAAAAACTCGTCGATCTGCTCCTTTTGTTTTTGTAACCGCTCACAGGAATAGTCATAGGGCCCCCAAAAACGGAAGCTGATAGATAGCACCATTCAAGTCATCACGACGGCCCGCTTTGAAATACAATAGATGGGTTAAAATTGCAGTCTTTATTCCTTCGCTAGCTTCCCTCTTAACGGGCCTTCATGGCTTCGACATCGCAGAGCTTCCGTTTTTGGGGGCCCTATGACTATTCCTGTGAGCGGTTACAAAAACAAAAGGAGCAGATCGACGCAGACCACTATCACTGAATATTTACACCTTATCTAACTAAAACATTATAAAATGGGATAGTAATTTCATTTCCACCCCAGCCAAAATTACAATTCTGGCCAACGATTTTGCCCGCATGTGTACCGCCGTGATAATTCGCTTGGCAGATAAAGAGAGAGGTTTGTTCGTAGCCGCCTTGGATGGCGCCTGGTGGGATACGCCCATAACTTGCAGGAATCCAGTGTAGTGGCGAACGGCTTACTAACACTTCGTATCGGCTCATGCTAATTTCACTGCCACCCCAACTAATATTGCATCGTCCATTAAATAATTTGCCTGGATGAAGACCGCCATGATGATAAGCACGACAAACAAAAAGTGTGGCGGGAGGATTAGGTTGACCACCGCCTATCACAGCATTGTTAGGTAGCCGTGCGCCTGTTCGCATGCTAATCCATTGTGGCTCGTAGTATTGGCGGTGAATACCATGAGGTGTCATGACAACAGCGCTGTTTGGGGCTGGCAGGTTAACAGAGATAGAGAATTCATCATGTTTTTTCGGGTGTCGTTTATGATGTTCTTGCGAATTACTGCTGTAATATCCTGAAGTAGTTTGCGAACTATAGTAATCTTCTGCTTGGACGGGGGTTGTTACACTAGAAATACACAAACTGATCATCACAAGATATAAAAATTTTGCTCTCATTTTACCTCCAAAAAATAGTTACTTGACTTGAATAGTTATCTGTTTCTATCGTCCGAGGCTGAGGGGTGAAAAATGAAAGGCGAACTATCCTTCGTGTTTGCCGACTAGGGTAAAAGAAGGCGAATTTTGATAGATTTTGAGGAGATAAGCAATACAAAGGTATCAAGAGCGAGGATTTTTCAATTTTAATAAAAGTATAGGTTCGGTTAAGCTGTTAATAAATCGATACCGCCGCTATCGTCCTCTTGCGTAGGCTGCTTGCTGACTTTGAAAGAATCACTGCTGTATCGCGGCTGCAGACAAGGGGATCCAGCTTGGGCTGGGTTGAGTTTGTCTGGATAGCGTGAACAAGTCGCGGTACGATGCCTCAGCAGCAAAAAGCCCGCGGATCGCGGGCGGCTTAACCAAACCTATTAATAAAGATGTAACTCAGCATTTTGAAGTTTATTTCATAAACAATACTGAAGTGTCGGTGGTATCGTCAAACCTAAAAGTCGCTTAGGTTGGCTGAAGAAAGTGGGGTTGATATTTCGTTTGATTCAAAATTTGAGCTTTTTATACAGAGCACCGTCATTATCCCCTTAGCCGCCTTCCTACTCCCCTCTTTATTTCCTCTATTTTCCCCTTTACTTTCCCCCGAATAGTCTCTTGCTTCAAATTCTCTCTCTGTTCTATTCTTGCTTTTTGGGGGTGGGGGAGCGATTGTCTTCGTGCTCTTATAGGGGCACGAAATTGATTGACAGGATTTTTAAAGAGATGGAATGTGCTTCGCTTTTCTTGCATGGATTGAGCCCGTCTCCGCGGCGTCTCTTTAGTTTTAGGGGGTGGTGATGATGGTGCATGAGTAGATGATTTTCCCAAAGGTGGAGGAGTCTTTAGCGTTTTCTCGTTATTATTTCTTTCTTTAGGAAGTTGTTGAGACACTTGAGTAGGTGGTGTTTTTGATGATTTTTCGGGAGTATTCGGAGTCTCATTTTTCTGCGGAGTTTCGTTTTCAAGAGGTTGAAACAGATTTTTATCAAGAATAGATGATCTTTCTTTTCGTTTATGAGGATTAAGGCCCTGGTCGCCATCCTCTAAAGCACGCGCATTCCCCACCGATAGAATATTTCGTTCCCATTCTTCTGTTGGCTTACCCCACTGTGACCGATCAACCCAGGACTGATTTGTAGTATCTGTAGCATCAGGAGTAAAATTTGTTGTTCCATAAGTATCCCCTGATTCTTGCTCTTGTGATGCTTCATTTGCCGCTTTTTCATCTGAAACAGATTGTTTTTCAGAATCTTTTCTTGGGGTTGACACGCGTGCCTCCTGTGTTATTGATTTATCTTTAGGTTTATTTCTGCTTCTTTCATTATAGACCATCAAATATATTCTCGTTTCTGTGTATTGGAAGAGACTTTTGCTTGCTCAGAATGTAAAAGTTTAATAGAATAACGGCCGTTACTGCGGGGTGGAGCAGTCTGGTAGCTCGTCGGGCTCATAACCCGAAGGTCGTAGGTTCAAATCCTGCCCCCGCTACCAAATATTAAAGTGAAAATACAGAAACCCCTTATGGGGTTTTTTGTTTATAGTGGGCCAAAAGCCCACTTTTTGCATCGGGCAAAAGTGTGATGATAAAGGTTGATCCCGTACTGTATGAGAGATTAGTCACACTAATTGGTTCAATGGGTTACGAATTAGTTGGCTGTGAGTTGCTGCCGCAAGGCCGGCAAGTGGTTTTTCGCATCTACATTGATGGTGAAAACGGAGTGACATTAGACGATTGTTCCCGGGTGAGTCATCAAGTGAGTGCCATGATGGATGTTGAGGATCCTATCCAGGGGAGGTATTCCCTGGAAATTTCGTCACCAGGCATAGATAGACCGTTATTTGATATAGAGCATTATCGTCGGTATGTGGGTAAGCGGGTAAAAATAAGATTGTACTCGCCCATTAATCAGCGTAGACAATATACGGGTGTCTTGCAAAGAGTGGAAGGGGACGATATTTATCTTATGATTGAAGGTTTAGAGCATGAAATAAAATTGTCTTTCTCAGCCATTGAAAAGGCAAATTTAATAGGTGATGTCCGTTTTAAGTAGTGAGAAAGGAAATTAGTAATAGTAATAAGAGGGAAGTTGAGGGTTGGTGTTTCCTAGTGAGGAACACAACAATTACTGTTGGATGATGAGTGGGGTCGCGCCATGAACAAAGAGATCTTATTAGTAGTTGAAGCTGTGTCCAACGAAAAAGGTGTGGATAGAGAAGTTATTTTTCAGGCGATTGAGGCTGCCTTAGAAACAGCGACGAAAAAAAAAGCTGGTGAAGAAATTGATGTCAAAGTTGAGATCAATCGCAAAACGGGCGATTACTCTACTTTTCGTCGTTGGCTTGTCATGGATGAAGCTAATGAAGAGGATGAAGGCGATGGTGGTTTGACAACCATGCTTTTAAATCAAGCAAAAAAGCTAAATCCTCATGTTACAGTAGGTGAAAATGTGCTGGAACCGATGGAGTCCGTTGAGTTTGGACGTATAGCAGCACAAAAAGCTAAACAAGTGATTATTCAAAAGGTGCTTGAGGCCGAACGGGCTCAAATTGTCAATGCATATAGAGAAAAAATCGGTCAATTAATCCTAGGCACGGTAAAGAAAGTGACTCGCGATTTTATCGTGTTAGACTTAGGTAGTAATGCGGAAGCCTTGTTACCTCGTGCAGAAATCATTCCACATGAAGCGATTCGTGTCGGTGACCGGATTCGTTCTTATTTGTATGATATCCATACAGATGGGAGCAAAGGCCCACAAATTCTGGTGAGCCGTACACGCCCAGAAATGTTAGTTGAGTTATTTAAAATTGAAGTACCTGAAATTGGCGAAGAACTGATTGAGATCAAAGCTGCAGCACGTGATCCTGGTTCTCGCGCAAAGATTGCAGTCAAAACTAATGATGGCCGTATTGATCCAATCGGAGCATGTGTCGGTATGCGCGGCTCTCGTGTTCAAGCTGTTTCAAGTGAATTAGGCGGAGAACGTATTGATATCGTGCTATGGGACGATAATCCTGCGCAATTAGTGATTAATGCGATGGCTCCTGCAGAAGTGGCTTCCATTGTCGTTGATGAAGATACTCACACCATGGATGTTGCAGTAAAAGCAGAACAATTGTCACAAGCCATTGGACGCCATGGGCAGAATGTTAAACTCGCTAGTGAATTGACTGGTTGGACTTTAAATGTGATGACCGAAGAAGAAGCGCAAGCTAAGTCGACAGCGGAAGGTGAAAAAGTATTAAAATTGTTCCAAGAAAAATTAAGTGTTGATGAAGGTGTGGCGGAAGTGTTAGTCAATGAAGGGTTTTCTTCACTAGAAGAAATCGCCTATGTGCCAGTTCAAGAGTTATTAGAAATCGATGGGTTTGATCAGGGACTAGTGAACGCTTTACGTGAGCGTGCAAAAGCGGCTTTATTGACACAAGCCATTGCGGATGAACAAGCCTTAGAAGTAGAACCAGCCCAAGATCTTCTTGAAATGGAAGGAATGGATAAGCAAACGGCTTATGTTCTAGCTAGCCACGGCGTAGTGACACGTGAAGATTTGGCTGAACAGTCAGTGGACGATTTACTTGAAATTGGAGGGTTTAACGAAGAAAATGCAGCTAAGTTGATTATGACAGCCCGTAAAATATGGTTTGATGATGTGTAGAGTGCTATCTAACGCTGACAAATAAAGCACATCAGCGTTATTAGATTGATGTTGGAGGCAAGTTGGCGTGGTGAACAAAGTAGTACAAGATACCGAAAAAGAAGGTGTATCAGTAAAGCAATTTGCCGACGAGATTGGCGTGAAGCCTGATCGCTTGCTCAGTCAATTTAAAGACGCAGGCATTAATTTTGAAAGCATAAATGATTTAGTTAATGAGGATGAAAAGCAAAGGTTGCTTCGATATCTTCAACAGCATCATGGTGCTAAGCATGATGTTGCTCCTGAGAAAATTGTCTTGCGTCGTGCAAAAACCAGTGAAATTAAATTGGGTGGGTCGCATGGCCATGGCAAGACAGTCAGTATTCAGGTTCTTAAAAAACGTACTTATGTAAAACGTGCACACGCAGAAGAAGAAGCAAAGGCTAAGCTTGATGAGTCGCTTACAAAAGCAGAGGGATTCGTCTCTGTTGAATCGCAAGCAAAAATTTTACCTGCAACAACAGATATAGCTAAAAATACAGTTGAGGTTCTAGCCCCAGTCACCGGCGAAGATGCTGTTGCAGCGGTAAATGTTGAGCCGACTCCAAGTTACGCGGAAGAGGTTCCACCTTCTCCTGCGGATGCAGAAGAAAAAGCCGAAGACAAAACTAAATCAAGCGTTAAACGTAAAGATAAGCATCGTATTAGCGATGAAGCAGAAGAGTCTGAAAGCGAAAGAGTGAAGAAGAAAAAGAAAGTGCGGGATGCTTCTCGTGATAGCGACAGGAATTTTGAGTCGTTGTTGGCCAGAGGCGCTGATTTAAGCCGTGTCCTCAATGCAGATGAAGAGGATACGCTTGGTGCCTCATTTAGAAGGTCTGGAAAATCACGCTCAGGGCCTCACTCTAAAGTTAAAGTACAAGCGTTCACTAAACCGACAATGCCTGTCGTGCGGGAAGTCGAAGTGCCTGAAACCATCAATTTGGGTGAATTAGCACAGAGAATGTCGGTAAAAGCAGCTGAAGTGATTAAGGTCATGATGAAGATGGGAATAATAGCAACTATCAATCAAGTCATAGACCAAGATACGGCTGCTTTAGTGGTTGAAGAAATGGGGCATAAGGTTAAAACTGTTAGTTCCGATGCAATTGAGCAAGAGCTGGCAAAATCAGTGGAAATTCAAGGGGAAGCACAACCTCGTCCTCCAGTCATTACTATCATGGGTCATGTTGATCATGGTAAAACAACTTTGCTTGATTATATTCGCCGTACAAAAGTGGCGGCGTCAGAAGCTGGCGGGATTACTCAACACATTGGTGCTTATCATGTGCAAACACCTAAAGGTACCATTACTTTTCTTGATACGCCTGGCCATGCAGCATTTACTGCGATGCGCGCACGCGGTGCCAAATTAACTGATATCGTTGTCTTAGTTGTGGCGGCGGATGATGGGGTGATGCCGCAAACGATAGAAGCAATCCAACATGCTAAAGCGGCAAATGTTCCCATTGTTGTTGCAGTGAATAAGATGGATAAATATGGTGTTGATCCTGATCGAGTCAAGAATGAATTAGTGAAGCATGGCCTTGTTCCTGAAGAATGGGGTGGTGATGCGATGTTTGTGCCTATTTCTGCAAAGACAGGCATGGGTGTTGATAATCTACTTGATTCCGTATTAGTGCAAGCTGAAGTGTTAGAGCTGAAAGCGGTTGTCAATTGTCCTGCTCGCGGTGTTGTTATTGAGTCGCGCCTTGATCGTGGGCGCGGTGCGGTAATGAGCGTGTTGATCCAACAGGGTACGCTGTGTAAAGGAGAAGTTATTCTTGCTGGATTAGAGTATGGGCGTATCCGAGCATTGTTTGATGAAAATGGCAAGCCAATTGAAAGTGCAGGGCCATCTATCCCTGTGGAAATCTTGGGATTATCAGGAGTTGCTCAAGCAGGCGATGATTTTATTATCGTGGCAGATGAAAGGCGTGCACGTGAAGTAGCTGTATTTCGTCAGTCCAAAGCACGTGAAAGTAAGTTGGCAAGACAAGCACCAAAGTTAGAAGATTTATTGCAACGTATTGAGGATGAAAAAAATGCTGCTCAGGCGTTGAATATTGTCTTAAAAGCAGATGTGTTAGGTTCTGTTGAAGCGTTGAAACAAACGTTAACTGAGTTATCAGGACCTGAAGTGAAAGTGAACATTCTTTCCAGCGGTATTGGTGGGATCAATGAAAGCGATGTGAATCTTGCTATTGCATCGAAAGCGATTATGATTGCATTTAACGTCCGTGCTAACGTAGAAGCGCGTAAATTAATGGAAATTAACAGTATCGATGTGCAGTACCATAACATTATTTACGACGTGATCAATCAGGTGAAGAAGGCAATTAGCGGTGTGCTTGCTCCTGAAATACATGAAAAAATACTAGGTCTTGCTCAAGTGCGAGAAGTATTCCGCTCATCTAAAACAGGTGCAGTTGCGGGTTGTATGGTAACGGAAGGAATCATTAAGCGTAATTTTCCTATTCGTGTGTTGCGAGATAATGTGGTTATATTTGAAGGATCACTTGAATCTTTGCGGCGTTTTAAAGAAGACGTTTCCGAAGTACGACATGGAATGGAATGCGGTATTGCGGTTAAAAATTATAATGACATTAAACCTGGTGATCAAATTGAAGTATTTGAAAAAATCGAGGTGAAGCGCGAAATATAGGATCAAAATTTGATCGCTGAGCGCCGATGATCCGGCCTAACGGAGTACAAAATGAAACGACGAGGCTTTGATCGTACCCAAAGAGTGGCTGACCTTATTCAAAAAGCGCTGGCACAATTGCTGCTTCATGATATGACAGATGATCGCTTTCGCCTTGTAACAGTGACAGGAGTGACTGTCACTCGAGATCTTTCTTATGCCAAAGTGTATGTTAGTGTGCTGTTAGATGATGAAGTTAAAATCAAGGATACCATCACTGCTTTGAACCGCACAGTTAAGTCATTGCGTTATAATCTTGCACGTGAGATTGATTTACGTATTATTCCCGAATTGAAATTTATTTATGATGAGTCCACTGCGCATGGGTTTAAAATCTCAACGTTGATTGACTCGGCAGTGAAAAAATCGGATGGGGATAAGAAATAGGTAAACGTTCGTTTAACCCGTTGAAAATTTAAAATTAGCGTCGTCCTCTTCATGGACTAGGTTGAGTGGTCTGAGTACTGCGGACAAGTTGCGGTACGATGAGATCGGTTGTGGCACAAACTCAGTAAGCAAGTTCACCACCACAGCTGAGTGATAAAAAATCAACGAATCATGGGTTAACCCGAATACTTACAGAAATAGAGTGCTTCTCTGAGGTGAGTGTGTACACCTGTAAATTAGGATAAAAATCACTTATGCGTCGTCAAGTTCACGGTATTCTTTTATTAGACAAGCCGCCAGGTCTCACATCCAATGGCGCGTTGCAGCGTGTTAAACGATTATTTTATGCCAAGAAAGCAGGCCATACTGGCAGTTTGGATCCTATTGCAACCGGTATGCTGCCTCTTTGTTTTGGTGAAGCAACCAAATTTTCTCAGTTCTTATTGGAATCAGATAAGGTTTATCATGTTGTTGCCAAACTGGGTGTTTGTACCACAACAGGAGATAATGAAGGGGAAGTGATTGAGATACGGCCAGTGGTTGATGTGACTGCTCTCAGGCTCGAAGAGGTAATAGGAAATTTTCTTGGTGAAATCGAACAAATTCCCCCGATGTTTTCCGCGATAAAATTTCAAGGTAAACCATTATACGAACTGGCCAGGCGTGGGATTGAAGTGGAGCGTAAGCCGCGAAAAGTGACTATCTTTTCACTCCAGTTAGAATCGTTGAGTGGAGATCAGGCTATATTTCAGGTTCACTGCAGTAAAGGTACATATATACGTACATTGATTGAAGATATTGGGCGTGAATTGGGTTGCGGTGCTCATGTTGCCGAATTGCGGCGGACCATGGTTTCACCTTATGGTAATGCGGTAATGTATACGTTACCGGCATTAGAAGCGATTGTTGAGCGCACCGGAATTGAGGGATTAGATGCATGCTTATTACCAGTAGAAACCTCAGTACAAATCTTTCCCTCTGTGCAGCTTTCAACTGCCGCTATTTTTTATTTGCGTATGGGTCAGCCGGTACGCGCAGCCTTTCCTTCAGGTAGTGCTATGGTGCGGCTCATGTCAGAGAATGCTAAATTTCTCGGTATTGGTGAGGTAATGCCTGATGGTCGTGTTCGACCGCATCGGTTGCTTTCTACTTCAAGCCATCACGATGGCTTGCTTTGAATACAATAGAGGTGCCTATACTAATTTTTGATTTAGTATTTTTTCTAAAATACATAGCGGAGATTTAGATTCATCTCGCATGGCTTTAACAGGCAGATAAAACGTTTGCTCAAGTAAATACTGTCCTTGCATTGCTGCGTGAGAAACATCATCAGTTTGTACTATCCATGTGCTACCAGGAGGAAAGCGTATTTCCTGTTGGATGGCAGCTTTTTGATATTCTTCATCTGCTTTCATAAGATTATGCATTTGCAACATATAATGATCGTACAAGGTACGGTAGCTTTTGGTGATTTTAAGTAATCTCAGCAGTGCTGCACTGCCTGGAATAGGTTTATGAATTTGAGGAATGAAGCGATTGGCTACGTTGAGGAATGGCTCACCAATTCGCCAAATACGGTCTTCACCGTTTGGATTAATGTTGCAAAATACGCGCAAAATGCGTTTGCCTTGGTTGGGTGCAGAAGGAAATGCATCAACATGTAAGCGTTTATCGTCTTTACGATATGAAGTTTTTCTACCAGAAATTTGCACAGGGCGGTAACTTGTTCTAGCAATTGTTAATTGATGTGCGTAATGAGGCAGCAGGTTTTTTATGAGGTCAAAGGAGCTATGACAAAATCGATCTAGCATCGCTTTTAATTGCGTATGTTGAGTGTCTGATAAATGCTGAAATCCCCATAATTTGTGGCAATTGGCTTGATAGCTGATATTTTTGGCATGTGGATCTGCAAAATCAGGAGAAAGGAATTGCTGCTCTTCAGGAGACAAAGCAAATGATAGAGAAGGAAAATATAATATGTTGCCATCTTCTAAATTGTTAATAGCGCATTGTTGTGTTAGGTCAGGAAAATATTCACCCCATTTCTGTGTGGAAAAAGTATGTAACATAGACATAAACTCATTACCATTAAAGGTGAATATTTTACTATTCTTGGATGCTTGTTAACAATGTTCCTCTTAGGCACCAGAAATTTTCACTGAAGGCGTACACGATGAGTTTTTGGCAGCAAGGGAAGGATGGTATTTTTCCTTGCTGCCAAAAACTCATCGTGTACGCCTTCAACAGAATTCCTGCTTGGGTGCACTACACAACAGGTTCAGCTAACTCTACAGCAAATGCTATTCCCAATTTTGCGAAATTAGCCATATGGTTAATGGATAAAATATTTATTGTATCGTTAGCAGTATGAATATAAGGATTATCTTTACCAAATGCTGCTTCGAATGGGATAGCAGCAGGGAAGCCGGCCTTATTCCAGGAAGCATGATCACTGCAGGAGTAGCCGCAGCGAGTATAGCCAACGGGTTGTTTAATGTAGGTTTTGATTAATGTTTCAAGATAGGCTGTTAAATCTTTGTTAATGTTGTCTGTGATTAACCAAATGGTAGGATCATTTTTATCTGCATAACCTGTCATATCGAACTGTAGTACTGCATCAATAGGTATATTTTTATTTTTAAATTCGGCTACGACTTTGCTTGATCCGACTAATCCTTCTTCTTCTGCTGCATACCACATGATGTAGATAGGTTTTTTAAAGCGCATGTTGCTGGAAATTAATGTTCTTGCAATCTCCATGACAGCCATGGAGCCAGAACCATCATCATCTGCTCCTGGTTTTAATTCCCATGAGCTAGATAAAGTATCCATATGTCCACCAATTACCACGCCAGGTTCATTTGAATCTCCAATTTTGACTACAATGGAAGGCTGTTTATATTGAGGTCCTGTTGAAATGGCATAAGTAGTGATATCAGTGCGATTGTTAGCTTTCGCAAGAGCTTCAATTTTTTCTTTTAACCAATTCGCAGCATTGACACCTGTTGCTGAATTTGCATAACGATCAGGAAACTTGCTTTTGTGGGTATCAGAAAAAGCAGTGAGGTCAGACCAGATGGTTGAGGGATTGATTTGTTTTATTAATTGATTCACTTGATCTGGGTATTGAATGCCATAGGTTTTTGCTTTTATTTTTACAGAAGATTCTTTAGTCATCTCTTCTTGCAAAAATGATTTTGCTTTTCTCTGTGAAGAAAGATCGCGGGAATGATAGTTGTCCCACGCATCAGTAACGTCCACAAATCCGCCGCAAGGTGTTGCTGTACGATGGTTTTTTGCTTCAATTAAATAATCAATACCTAAGCGGTTTGTTTCTAATAATGCCAGTGTGGATGAAGAAGCCAACGTTTTATAGTTCATACTAACACTGAGGTTTTTAACTAGGCATTGGGGTGCAACAATGATGTGACGGTTATCAATAGGCTCTGCTTTTGCTGCTAATGCAATGAGTGAAAATAAACTAAGTGACAGTAATGCTAATTTTTTATGTTGTAACATGAAATTCTCCTTATAACGTGATTATCCTAAATAAGAAGTGTTCGCTGAAGAAGGGTGCATGACGAGTTTTTTGCAGCAAGAGGAGGACGGTATTTTTCCTTCACCATTCACCGCAAAGCACACTCATTCTTGATTGAGTTTTGCTCTCGCAGATTCTTATCTGTGAGTGAATGGTTCATACAAAATATCCTTATCCCTCCGGCAAAAAACTGGTCATGCACCCTTGAAGAACACGGAAACTCCTTAAAAGTTGGTTTGAATCTCTCAGTCAGGGGGTTGCTGAAAGGACTCAAGGAAATGGTTAAGATAAAAATTAAGTACTCGCTTTGTTAATAGCATCTTGCAATTCGCTAGATGACATTTCACCAAGAACAAAATTTAGATCTTTGCTGCTTTTTGCATTTGATTTGCTAATGAAAAACGCAGGGGTGCCATTTAAATTTAATGTGCGTGCCAAGTCATAGTTTGTTTGCAGGATTTTATTAACACGGTGACTGTTCATATCTTTTTTTAATTGCGTGACGTTTAATCCAACTGATTTCGCGATATCAAGTATATTGTCTTCATTGAGAGGAAGACGAGTAATTAACATGGCGTGATTGAAGTTATAATATTTACCTTGTTTGTTGGCAGCAAGCGCAGCACGAGCAGCATATAAAGACATAGGTCCGCGAATTGGGAAGTCTTTATACACGATGCGTACATTGGGATTAGTTTTGATGATGGTCTTGATGACTGGAGCCATGTTCATGCAATGTGAACATTGATAGTCAAAAAATTCAACCACAGTCACTTTGCCTTTAGGGTTTCCCGCAATAGGATCGCCTGGATTATGCAGCAACGTATTTACCGCTTCAGCGTTAACAGAGAATGCGATCAATAAACTAAACGCAAGTAAAACATATTTTATACTTTTCTTTAACATAAGTTACTCCATAAGTAGAGGTTAAATAGAACAGATTTTAGGGTTGTTGACAACCCTAATAACCTTTCCTGATCATTCCATTTTTATTACGCGTCGCTCTTACTTTGTTTTATCAATGATCGCTTGCAACTGCGCTTGGTCTAGTTGCCCTGGAACATAATTGATAGTATCACTGCCTTTTGCGTCAGTTTTACCAATAAAGAAAGCGGGTGTGCCAAATAATTTTAAATCTTGCGCCAATTTGGTATTGGCCTTGATTTGTTCTTTGATACTATTACTGTCCATATCTTTTTTCAGTTTATCGATGTCTAAGCCAGATTTTTTCGCAACTTGTATGATAGAGTCTTGTGTCAACTGCCCCGTGGTTAATAATGCATGGCTGAATTCTGCATATTTGCCTTGCTTGTGAGCAGCTAATGCAGCGCGAGCAGCAAATTCAGAGATAGGTCCGCGAATGGGGAATTCTTTATAAACAATACGAAGGTTGGGATTAGCTTTAACAATACCTGCTATGACAGGTGCCATATCAACACAGTGGGGACATTGATAGTCAAAAAATTCAACGAGGGTGACTTTACCGTTTGGGTCGCCAATCACAGGATCATTTGTTTGGCGAAATAAGGCATTCGCAAAGGATGAAGCAGTTTGCTGAGTTTGTTGTATAGTCTGTTGGGCTTGTTCAAATTGTTTGCGCTGTAGAATTTGCATAACTTCAACAATGACTTCTGGGTTGCGTAGTAAATATTCGTGAACAACAGTTTCAATTTTTTCTCTTTCAGCTGGACTAACAGATAAGTGACTAGGTTTGTTATTGGTCGCAGCCAAAGCTTGAGAGGTAATAGCTAACATTCCTATTGCGAGTGTGGTTTTGACAAATTGTTTCATGACAAGCTCCTTAAAATAATTGGTATGGCTGATAGTTATCGGATCATAGCAAACCGTTCGAGTATGTGAAAGGTGGTGTGAAAATCTAATTGTTAACAGACTTTAGTGCTAAGGTTGACTGGGGGCTGCAAAATCTCGGACAGATCCTGTCATAGGCCATTCCTCGGAACTGGTCGTAGTATGGGTCAAACTTAGCTCAATGCTGTACTAGCTTTTACTTTTTTTTACCCAGGTTTCTATTTTTTCTAAACGCTTTTGTTTAAGCTCTTTTGCCAGTTGGCTGCCGTTGTATCCTTGGGCAATCAATGCATGAATATTTACTGATTTTGCCGCTTTAGCACAGGCTTGCAGCCATTTTGGATCGAAATTCACTTGTCTCGTTTTTGCAATCGCCTGGCAGGCGGTTAAAAAGTGATTAAATCGTTCTTCACGGCGAAAAATATCTAATGCGCTGAGTATGCTAAGTATTTCATCACTGGATAAGTGTTGTGCTTTAAGCGTTTTTTCATTGTGTTCCTGAGTTAATTTTGCCAATTCTCGGTATTTATTCGGTACTCGATAGCGATGGCAAAGATTGGCAACGGTTTTTTTTGCATCTGGTAGGCAATGTAATAGTGCAGCAAATCTAATTACTGGTGAAGAGGAGATTTGTGCAGCGGCTTCTAATGCTTTTATTCCAGGACCATTGATGTCGAGTCCAGGAAAAAGCTTAGGTAATGCTCCGCAGTTTGCCAATACAGCAAAAAACTTTTCTGGGTTTTTTTCTCCTAGAGCGCGTTCTAATTCTTTCCAGACGCGTTCTGCTACCAAAGCATCGACTTCGCCGGCTTGGGTCATGTTATGCATTAATACCATGGTTTCGGGTGCAACATTGAAACCCAGGTGAGCATAACGTGCGAGAAAGCGACTTACGCGCAATATACGTACAGGATCTTCAGCAAATGCAGGTGATATATGTCGTAAGAGTTTATCATGCAAATCTTGTTTGCCATGATAGGGATCAATCAGGTGACCACTTTCATCTTCTGCCATCGCGTTAATAGTGAGATCGCGGCGTTGTAAGTCAGCTTCAAGTGTTACATCAGGAGAGGTGTCGAAAACAAAGCCTTGATAACCCGGACGGGTCTTACGTTCCATGCGTGCTAGTGCGTATTCTTCATTCGTTTTAGGGTGCAAAAAAACAGGAAATTCTTTTCCAACTTGCCGATAACCTAGATTTAACATTGTCTCGGGGGTAGCGCCCACCACGACCCAGTCCCGCTCTTTTATTGGCAGCCCCAATAATTTATCGCGGATAGCTCCTCCGACTAGATAAATTTTCATGTATGATATGTCCCTCTAAAACAATATGTATTACTTAAATGTCAAAACCGATTGAACAATACAGCAAATCTGCACAAAATGGTCTTATTATTTCCTATTTTGGTAATAGTGTGGCAGTGGAAGCAGAGGGCGGGCAAGTTTTTCAATGCCATTTGCGCCGTAACCAAGAGTTGCCTGTGGTTGGTGACAAAGTACGTTGGCAGTTAGAGTATGATAATACAGGCGTGATCATTGATATTGAACCACGGTCAACACTACTTGCGCGCGGCGATGCTAGAGGAAAAATGAAGCCGATTGTGGCAAACGTTGATGTCATCATCATTACCATGGCTCCACCGCCAATTTTCTCTGAATATTTAATAGATCGTTATTTGGTTGCTGCGGAGTTATTAAAGATTCATCCTATTCTAGTATTAAATAAAGTTGATTTATTGAGCGATGCGATAAAAGAAGAGATGAAAGAGTGTTTAGCGCCTTATCAAACAATCCCTTACTCTGTTGTTTTATCTAGTATTTATGTTGAAGATGGATTAGATGAATTGAATACTCAACTTCAAGGTAAAACAGGGGTATTGGTAGGGCCGTCGGGGGTGGGAAAATCTTCTATTATCGCGATATTGAGTAAAGAAGAAGAAATTCGTGTGGGCATGGTTTCTGCAAAAGGGATAGGAAAGCACACAACAACGGCAACGCGTTTATATCATTTACCTCATGGTGGGAAGTTAATTGATTCGCCTGGAGTGCGTGAATTTAATTTATGGCCTATCAATAAAAAAGATGTGTTGCATGGTTTTAAGGAATTTCAGCATTATTTGCATGGTTGTAAGTTTCGAGATTGTTTACATGTGGCCGAGCCTGGTTGTGCAGTGCAAGCGGCTGTCATAAGTGGTAAAATCAGTGCGCAACGCTATGCGAATTATCAAGATTTGATCAAAGAAGCGAGTTCACATAATAAATATTAAGCGAATATGTCTACTATATTTCTTAAACATAAACAATTTCGATTGCGAAGTTATGTTCCTCGTGGGCGTAGGACGAATGCTCAAGAACATGCATATGCTGAATTATGGCCGCGTTTTGGTCTACAAGTCGCGGCGGGGAGGATCGATTATCAAAGTGTATTTGGTCGTGATGCCGCTTGTTTTTTAGAGATTGGCTTTGGATCGGGACAGTCATTACTTGCTTTGGCATTGGAGCATCCTGATCAAAATTTTATTGGCGTAGAGACATATCAGCCGGGAATTGGTGCTTTGTTTCAGGGCATTAAACGCAATAATCTCACGAATCTCAGAGTTTATTATAGTGATGTCATCGATGTTCTTGAAACATGTGTTCCAAATGAAAGCTTAGCAGGTGTGCAAATATTCTTTCCTGATCCTTGGCCTAAACGCCGTCATCATCAGCGTCGGTTGATTCAGCCGGCATTCATTAAGCTAGCAGTATCAAAGTTAAAAGTAGGCAGCATATTGCATCTAGCGACGGATTGGGAAGATTATGCTCAGCACATGATGGATGTCATCTCTCAGGAGCAAACATTAGTGAACTTGGCGGGTGTGAATCAGTTTGCAACTAATAGGTCTTTACAACGACCTATCGTGACAAAATTTGAAAGTAGAGCGGTGCGGGAGGGAAGAAATATTTGGGAATTACACTTATTGAAATATTAACAATAGAAATTTCCGTTGAAGGCCGTCACCCTATTGTTTTTTAGCTCCCAACACGCCGTCCATGGCGCTTAGGATTGCATCCTGCAATCCAGTCGCCTAAAAACAATAGGGTGACGGCCTTCAACGGAAATTTCTATATGAACAAAGTGATGGTTGGGGCTTGACTGTTTGTACTCAGGTTTTTATTATCCGTGCAATTAATGAAAAAGGTAAATATGATGAAACAATTTTATTTCGTGCTTTCCATTCTTATTGTGGTAGGAATATTGACAGGGTGTGGGCCAGTTTATAAAAGAGAATATGCTTTTGTCCCGCCGCGAACAGGAATGGGAAAAATGTGTATTGCGCAATGCGTGCAAAATAAGAATACTTGCGAGCAAATGTGTCAGATGAATAATGAAAATTGCCGCTTACGTGCTCACCAAGATGCTGTTTATCAATTTGAAATGTATAAGCATGAACGAAGAAAACATGGTGCGCCAGTTAAAAAAGATGTGAGTGATTTTGATATGAGTTATACATGCAATCATTCATGTAATTGTGAACCTACTTATCGTTCTTGTTATTCTGCGTGTGGTGGCCAAGTATTAGAACGAGATGTTTGTGTTGCGTTTTGTGATAAAAAATAGGTCAGGTTGAATCATCTAGATGGCGCGCCACGACAGTGCAAAGACAAAAAAATCAACGGATGGTGGATGAACTGAATGCTTGCAAATATTAGCAGAGATAGATTGCTGACAAGCAACTACTTGGTTAAAATTTTTAAACTTTAACCATAAAGGCGGTCATCATGCGGCGTGTTTTTCTATTCTTACCTATCTTAATTATCATTAGCATACTTTCTAGCTGTAGTTATCTTCCCAAAAAAGAGTACGTTTATATTCCACCTCATTCTGCAGCGGATAAAAAATGTATAAATAAGTGTTCATACGCAAAAAAATACTGCCAACGAATTTGTGAGTTAAAAAATTCCCGTTCTTGTGATTGCACAGTATCTTTTAATACCTGTTACTTAGCTTGTGGCGGTCAAGTCATAGAAAAGTAACAGGAGTTCCTGAAGAATGCGGAAATTCTTGGTAGATCATATAACCATTCAGAATCATGCCATTAGACCCTAGACAATAGTTATTGACTCACTTAAGCTGATAACCAAACTATATCCTCGAGGAATGAGAAATGAGAAAAAGGATTGGGAAGTATTTTCTGATATCTATGGTTACTAGCTGGGTAGCTGCCAATACATATGCTGTTGGTAGCGGTTTTTATATGGGCGTGATGATGGGGCCGGCTACGAATAGCGGCGGAGACCAGCAAGCGCAGGTAGATAATCCTACCGCATTAGAGTTGACGCCAGCCACTCCGCGATCTAATCAATTTGGTGCTCGGGTATTTATGGGTAACCAGTTTAGTCAATATGCTGCTATCGAAGGCGGTTTGACCTTTATTTCAAAAATTAAATATGACACAAAAGGCGTTGAAACTTGTACCGGTGTTTCAGAAAGAGTACGTTCTTTTGATATCGTTGGAAAAGGTATTATGCCATTGGGCCCATACTTTGATATTTTTGGTAAAGTAGGAGCTGCTGCTACTTATCTTACTACCTCTGGTGCGTTAGATCCTGCATTTGATATTACAACGAACCCAGAAGATCCGATAACATGTGGAAAAAATACATACAAAAATAAATTCTCACCTGTATTTGCAATCGGTGCGAGTTATAACCTGAATCAAAACTGGGTGACAGATTTATCTTATACGACCCTGCAAGTGGGAGGAAAAGTGAGTAGTGTTAGCATGATTGCCTTGGCTATTTCTTATCATTTTGTTAATAAATATTGTGGTCAATTTTTGTGTGATGATTGAGGCTATCCCCGGTAAACCAATGCTTTTATGATGCTGTGTCGATGAGGTGGGCATTATAAAAACATAGTTGTCAAGTCATTCAAAAATCGCGCGCCTGTCTCAGACGGGCAAATGTGAGTAGGATCATCGATTATCAACTTTCGTTGTACTGCTGCATCGAGTATGGGTTGAATGTGCTGCAAAGGAAGCCCTGTACGTTGAGTGAAAAGCGTGACGGGAACGCCATGTGTAAGACGTAATGCGTTTAGCATGAATTCAAAAATAAGATCATTTTCTTGAATTGTCTTACCATTCATGGGTTGTCGTTTAGCAGGATCTAGGTAATCTTTAGGGTGGCGTACTTGGGCGAACCGGATGACTTCTCCTGTTTTAACATGAGTTATTTTGCTATGAGCTCCAGCTCCGATTCCTAAGTAATCGCCGAATTGCCAATAGTTGAGATTGTGGACGCATTGCTTGGTTGGTTGGGAATAAGCCGAAACTTCATATTGTTCAAACCCGGATGCTTTTAATAATTGCTGACCTGCTAATTGCATTTCCCAAATAACATCATCAGTTGGAAGTATTGGTGTTTGTCGGTAAAACAACGTATTTGGCTCTATCGTTAATTGATACCAAGAAAGATGAGTCGGTTCAAATGTGAGGGCAGTTTCCATATCGTGTAAAGCGTCATCGATTGTTTGACTAGGTAGCCCATACATAAGATCCAGATTGAAATTATTGAACCCAGCATTTTTTGCGATCTCAATTGCTTGCATAGCGTTTTTTCGGTCATGGATACGTCCAAGTGTTTTCAGCTTATCATTCTGCAAGCTTTGAATACCTAGGGATAAACGGTTGATACCTGCATGATAAAAATCACGGAAATTGACTTGATCAATCGTGCCAGGATTGGCTTCTAATGTGATTTCAATCGGGGAATGTACCGCTATTCTTTGTGAAACGCCATCGAGAATACGCTCAATGGTATTAGGTGAAAATAAACTAGGTGTTCCGCCGCCAAAGAAGATACTAATGATAGGTCGATTTTCTATCAATGGAAGGCGATTATCTAATTCTTGCAATAAAGCAGAGAGATAGATTTCTTCAGGCAGTGAATTTTTCATTTCGTGAGAATTAAAATCACAATAGGGGCATTTACGCACACACCAAGGAATGTGAACATAAAGACTGAGTGGTAAAGGAGTCGTAAAAATTGACATATATACCCGTAGCGCTTCAATTTTAAGAGTAAAAATCCTGGTAGGACCTAAGTCAAGAGAATACCTAAAATTGAAGCGCTACGGGTATACAATCATGGTTTTCGCGTTAAAATAGCTAGCATTATTTTAGGGTCCCAACATTATAACATTAAGGAACTTATCATGACGAAACGTGTAAAAGTGGCCATCTCTGGCGCAGCAGGGCAGATTGGTTATGCCTTAGTCTTTCGTATTGCTTCAGGTCAAATGTTTGGCCCCGATACTGACATTGAATTAAATTTGCTTGAAGTTCCTCCCGTTCTTTCAGCATTAGAGGGTGTCAAGATGGAATTGGATGATTGCGCCTTTCCATTATTAAAAAAAGTAACCGCCACATCGGATGTGAATGTTGCGATGAAAGAGGTGAATTGGGCTGTGCTAGTAGGTTCAATGCCACGTAAAGATGGTATGGAGCGCTCAGATCTTTTAAATGTGAATGGTAAGATTTTCACGACCCAAGGCCGCGCAATTAATGATCATGCAGCATCAGATGTGCGTGTATTTGTAGTCGGCAATCCTTGCAATACCAATTGCTTAGTTGCGATGAAGAATGCACCGGATGTCCCGTCTGACCGTTTTTATGCCATGACAATGCTAGATGAATTACGGGCGCGTACTCAGCTTGCAAAAAAAGCGAATGTGGACGTGACAGCGATAACACAAATGGCAATTTGGGGTAACCACTCATCAACCCAATACCCAGATTTTTATCATGCTAGTATTAATGGCAAGCCAGTTCCTGATGTTATTACTGACGTGAATTGGCTGCAAAATGAATTTATTTCCATTGTGCAGAAACGAGGGGCTGAGGTGATCAAAGCGCGTGGAGCATCGTCGGCAGCTTCAGCAGCCAATGCAGCGTTGATGTCAGTGTATCATTTGACTCATGACACAGCTCAAGGTGAAATCTTCTCGGTTGCACGTTGTTCAGAGGGTGAATATGGTATTGATGAAGGATTAATTTTCTCCGTACCTTGTCGTACTGAAGGTGGTAAACTCAACGTTGTGACAGGATGGGCTCAAAATGAATTTAGCCAAGAAAAAATTGCCGTTACTTTAGATGAGCTACGTAAAGAGCGTGATGCAGTCAAGGAGCTAGGGCTGATTACATAAACCTGCTGCAATTTGTTACAAGCCCTATACCCAAAATGCAATTAATCCCATTGCCGCGACACCAATCACAAGGCTTGCAAATTCTAGTAAGCCTTGCGTGTCCCTAGTGTGATGATGGAAGTGAACGTGATGCAGGGTCGAGATATATAAAAATGTTCCTGCGGCAAAAGCATTGAATGTTGCTGCTATCAATTCACCACTTCGCACAAAGGTAAATTGGTTTATAATTGTGCCTATTGTAATTCCTAGCGGCGTCATTAAAGAAAAGAAAACGATAATGAGTAGTGTTCGCTTGAATGGCAATTCGTGTCGCAGCATTGTGACAGACAAGGCAAAACTCTCCGATCCTTTGTGTGCGGCAATGGCGATGAGTAACATGATGGTTTCTGCTAAGGTTGATCCTATTCCTAGGGCTGCCCCTTCTATTAGAGCATGAATAATCAGGATTAAAGCAAGAATATAAGGGATAGAGTTTCTTGACGAAATGCCATGGTTGCCGAGTGAGAGGCGCTCAAGAAACAATAGCAGTAAAAAGCTTAGTATGCAGATGGCTTCGGGAAGAGGATAGCTCAGCGTGCCATAGATATGCTCAAACATTTCTACCGCGTCGGGAAGCATGTGAAAAAAAGCTGCCCCCAGAAAAATTCCGCTAGCTAATGCTTCTCCAAGCTCGACAGATTCTGCGTGCTTAAAAGCATATTTCTTTTTTATTAAAGGATAAATGGCAGCTGTTATACTGATGAGGAAAATAATTAAGGCAGCAATTATTTTGTAATAAATTAATGTCACAACAAAGTCCTGATGATTTATTAGAGCCAAGTAAATGTTCGGTTAACCCGCGATCCGTTGGTTTCTTGCCACAGAGGCATCGTACTGCAGCTTGTCCAAAGTAGCCAGGCGGCTCAGTTCAGTTCGCAACTAGATCCCCTTGTCTCCAGCCGCGAAATCAGTGATCCTTTCGAGTTCAATTGGCTACTTCCGCAAGGGGACGACAGCCGCAGGGCTATTTTTTCAACGGGTTCACCGAATCTATACTTGACAACCACTAATCGTAATGGGAAATAAGAAATTCCGCTACTGTTATGCGTATAGCCACTTGAGAACATCCATAAGATCGTAGATACTCTGCAAACTATGACAGATTTAACAACTATTCAGAAAATTGTAGTATGGGCATTACCCCTGATTTTTGCCATCACGTTGCATGAGGTGGCCCATGGTTATGTTGCATCATTATTTGGGGATCAAACTGCCCGTTATTCAGGCCGGTTGACACTTAATCCAATCAAGCACATTGACATGCTTGGGACCATCATGGTGCCTTTTTTAATGCTAATGGTGAGCAATTTTATTTTTGGGTGGGCCAAACCTGTACCGGTTGATCCACGGAATTTACGTAACCCACGGAGAGATATGGCAATCGTTGCTCTCGCGGGGCCATTGTCTAATTTGTTGATGGCGCTTTTTTGGGGTTTGATAATGAAGATTGGCCTGACAGTCATTCAGCAAGGCAATGGTTGGTTAGGCGTTCCTCTTGCTTACATGGGCAATGCGGGTGTTTTGATTAATGTTGTGCTGGGTGTGCTTAATCTTATTCCACTGCCACCGCTTGATGGCGGTAGGGTTCTTAGTGCTGTTTTACCGCCAAGAATGGCGTATTCGCTTCACTTCATTGAGCCGTATGGGTTTATCATTCTTATTTTGCTTATGTTGAGCGGAATTCTTTTTTCGATCATGGGGCCTTTTGTTTTTCTTATTGTTAGTACTATCCGCAGTATTTTTGGGTTGTGAGTTGCTCTCCTTTCTACTGCCCCATCGCGTCAATGAGAATTTGTTCGATTTGAGCGTTTTTGAAAATGACATGCTTGTGCAAGCCAGTAGCAATGACAGTTGGTGCTAATTCTTTTATTGTTTGAATGGCTGCTTGCTTTTGTTGATCAGAAATAGTTTGATTTTCGAGAATATCTGCATTTGCTAAGAACGCGGCAATCGTACCTTTTCTTACGATTTTTCCATTGATAGCTGCGTTATCAATACCATCAGGTAGGATATCTTCTGGACGTACTGAATTAAGACTCATGCGTTTTTCCTTGTAATGTATAGGAGTAAAAAAAACCCCGCTTAAGCGGGGTTTTTATTTTGGTGTGAATTACATCATCCCTTCCATGCCACCCATCCCACCGCCGTGTCCACCCATTGGGGCTTCTTCTTTTGGTAGTTCAGTGATCATGCATTCGGTGGTAATCATCATGCCAGCAACGGATGCTGCTTGTTGTAATGCAGTACGTGTTACTTTGGTAGGATCTAAAATACCCATGTCTAACATGTCGCCGTATTCGCCAGATGCAGCATTAAAGCCATAGTTATCTTTTCCTTCTACGACTTTATTGAGGATAACAGAAGCTTCATAACCAGCATTGGCAACAATTTGACGAAGAGGTGCTTCTAAAGCACGGCAAATGAGTTGTACACCCACAGTTTGTGCTTCGTTGTCACCTTTAATGCTCTTGAGCGCTTGCATAACGCGAATGAGCGCAACGCCACCACCAGGTACAACACCTTCTTCAACAGCAGCACGGGTTGCATGTAGTGCATCTTCAACGCGAGCTTTCTTTTCTTTCATTTCGATTTCAGAAGCTGCGCCTACTTTGATAACAGCAACACCACCAGCGAGCTTAGCAATACGCTCTTGCAATTTTTCACGATCGTAGTCAGAAGTGGTTTCTTCCATACGAGCTCTTAATTGCCCAACGCGATCTTGAATATCTTTCTTATCGCCAGCACCATCAATAATCGTAGTGTTGTCTTTTGTGACATGTACACGTTTTGCTGACCCCAAATCTTTTAATGTGGTGGATTCCAGTGTACGGCCAACTTCTTCAGCGATGACTTGTGCTTTGGTTAAGGTGGCAATGTCTTGCAACATCTCTTTGCGACGATCCCCAAACCCTGGTGCTTTTACTGCGCAAACTTTTACAATGCCGCGCATATGGTTAACAACTAAAGTTGCTAATGCTTCACCTTCCACATCTTCAGCAATAATTAACAATGGACGGCCAGATTTTGCTACGTTTTCAAGCACAGGCAGCAAATCGCGAATAGAAGAAATTTTCTTGTCTGTGATTAAGATAAATGGATTGTCTAATTCAGCAGACATGTTTTGTTGATTGGTGATGAAGTAAGGAGATTGGTAGCCACGATCAAACTGCATACCTTCTACCACATCGAGTTCATTCGCTAAACCAGAACCTTCTTCTACAGTAATCACACCTTCTTTACCGACTTTTGCCATGGCATCAGCAATAATACGGCCAATTTCTTCGTCAGAGTTGGCGGATATAGTGCCTACTTGCGCAATAGCTTTGTCATCTTTGCAAGGTACAGAAAGTTTTTTCAGCTGCTCAACAGCGGCAACAACAGCCTTGTCAATACCACGCTTCAGATCCATTGGGTTGTATCCAGCAACAACTGCTTTTAAGCCTTCAACAAAGATTTGACGGGCTAGCACGGTTGCTGTGGTAGTGCCGTCTCCAGCTTCGTCAGAAGTATGAGAAGCCACTTCTTTGACCATTTGAGCGCCCATATTTTTGAATTTTTCTTTAAATTCAATTTCTTTTGCAACGGTAACACCGTCTTTGGTAACAAGCGGAGCACCAAAAGATTTATCTATCACCACATTACGACCACGTGGGCCCATGGTGATTTGTACCGCATCAGCTAATTCTCTGACGCCAGCAAGCATTAGTTGGCGAGCATCTTCGCTGAATCGTAATTCTTTAGCAGCCATGATTTTTTCCTCTTAAATATTGACTAGTTTATAAAATGGGTTATGCAATGACGCCCATGACATCTTCTTCACGCATAACAAGATATTCTTTGTCGTCAAGTTTGATATTGGTTCCAGCATATTTGCCAAACAATATTTCATCGCCGACTTTAACTTGTAACGGCTGTACTTTGCCATCCGAGTACTTGCCTGGGCCAACAGCGATCACTTCACCTCGCATCGGCTTGTCTTTGTCAGCAGTATCGGGAATGACAATACCACCAGCTGTTTTTGTTTCTGGATCTTGTTGTTTTACAACAAGACGGTCATGTAAAGGAATAATTTTCGGAGTATTTGAAGCCATGATTGTTCTCCATTCTGTTTAATATAACTAAAACTTTTATTAGGCCAGATGCCCTCATTAAGGGGATAGGCACAAAAACATATATTGGGACGATAGTTTCTAGTTCAAGTGCTAATAAAATACTTTTTTTATACATGTTAAAATGTAAATGTTCGGTGATAGCGGTATCTGAGCAGGTCTGCCCCTTTTATTTTTTATTCGGTCGCAAAAGACGTTTCCCTTCCGGCTTTTGCTAAAGTGGACTCCTGTCCACTTTCCCTCATATAAAAATAAAAGGGGCAGACCTGCTCAGATACCGCTATCACCGAACATTTACGTTAAACTTAAGAAGATATCTGAAAACATGCAATATGAGCATGTTAAGGCTTTCTATCATGAATGACGTAAAAGAGCCTATCTCGATGACTATATGGGATATTAAATATCGCTACCGTCAGGAAGGGAAGGTTTTTGACCAAACAATTGAGCAAACTTGGCAACGCGTTGCCAAGGCTATCGCTTATGCTGAAAAAAGAGTGGAGCGTAGTCGGTGGCAGAAAGCGTTTTATCAAGCGTTAGAAGGGTTTTATTTTTTACCAGGTGGCCGGATATTAGCGGGTGCTGGCACTACCCATCAAGTTACCTTATTTAATTGTTTTGTAATGAATATTGCATCTGATTCGCTACCGGGAATATTTGATGCATTAGAGGAAGGTGCGCTTACCCTGCAGCAAGGCGGTGGAGTGGGTTATGATTTTTCTGTTTTACGTCCTTATGGGGCGATAGCTAAAAAAACCGGTATTCAAGCTTCCGGGCCAGTTTCTTTTATGCGTGTTTGGGATGCCATGTGCAGTGTCTTATTGTCCACTGGTGCACGCCGTGGCGCAATGATGGGAGTGTTGCGTTGCGACCATCCTGATATTGAAGAATTTATTACTGCTAAAGAGGATCCTCATGCGCTGCGTCATTTCAATGTTTCAGTGATGGTGTCAGATGCATTTATGCAAGCAGTTAAAAATGATACTGATTGGCCATTGGTTTTTCCCTTAGCAAAAAATGAGGCGGTAGATGGCAAGATAATTTATCGGCCATGGTGTGGTTCTTTACAGCCGATTCCTTGCAAAGTTTACCGTTATGTTAAAGCACGTGTGCTTTGGAATAAAATCATCCGTTCTGCTTATGAGTATGCTGAACCAGGCGTATTGTTTAGTGACACCATTAATAGAATGAATAACTTGTGGTATCGCGAATATATTAATGCAACGAATCCTTGTGGGGAAATCCCGTTGCCGGCTTACGGAGCTTGTAACCTGGGTGCGATTAATCTTGCGCAATTTGTTTCTGCGCCTTTTTCTGTCAATGCGGGAATTAACTGGAATGCAATCGATGAGACTGTCAGTATTGCAACACGCTTCTTAGATAATGTGATTGATGTTTCCCACTACCCATTGAAAGCTCAGCGCCAACAAGCGTTAGGAACACGGCGAATTGGTTTGGGCATTACGGGTCTGGCCGATGTTTTTGTGATGTTAGGAATACGCTATGGAGATGCAAAGTCGATTGCTTTGGCTCAAGAAATAATGAAGCGTATCGCTGAAGTGACATGGCATACCTCAATCGAGCTTGGACGTGAAAAGGGAGTGTTTCCTTTTTTTACGCAAGATTATTTACAAGGTGCTTATGTGGCTACGCTGGAACAAGGCTTGCGAGGTGATTTGAAAAAATATGGTGTGCGTAATAGTCATCATAATACCATTGCTCCCACAGGAACGATTAGTTTGTTGGCAAATAATGTGTCCAATGGGATAGAGCCAATTTTTCGTGCTGAATACCATAGACATGTGCGTACAACAAAAGGTGATAGGATGACATTCACTGTAAAAGATTATGCTTATCATCTTTGGTTGGAAAAAAATGGGGGCATCGGTATACCGCCAAGCTGGATTGATACAGGTTCACTGATGCCTGCGTCACATTTACAAATTCAAGGAGCTGTGCAGCCATATATAGACAATGCTATTTCAAAAACAATTAATATTCCGCAGGATTTTCCTTTCGAAAAGTTAGAGGGCATTTATACCGAAGCTTATCAATTAGGATTAAAAGGATGTACGATATTTAGACCTAATCCAGTGACCGGTAGTGTATTAGAAGTATCAGAGCAGCACTGTTGTGAATAATTGAACAATACAAGGTTTTTCTCTTTAAAATTATCTTAAGCATTATACCGTATTATTTTATGTACTTACTTGAGATAAGATAATTTTCAATTAAAAAAATTAATACAAAGCGAGGCTGCGTATGCTTGTAAGATCATTACAATGGAAAAAAACATCTGTTGGTAGATGGAAAATGTATCGTAGCGCTAACCGTACAACTTCTCGGTATGGGGTCACATCAATATTTTTCAAACGTTACAATAGTACTCTCCCGGATCCTGCTTGGGTTAATGTGACTTCGCCATATAGACTAACAGATTATCTTGGAGACGATAAAGTTACTCTTCCAAGTGGCGTCCATTTCACCTGTACCAATCCGGATTATACGTTCCATAGTCTGACGGAATTACGTCAACTATACGTTGCAATTGGAACCAATAAATATAATGCTCGTCCTTTTCGCACGCCAAAAGAATTTATTGTTTTCAAACCAAAGCGCGTTGCTAAACAACTGACCGGTATTCTTGCAGCGACAGAACTTAAGATTGAAGATGATCAGCACTTTGTGAATGTTTGCAAGAAATTGGAGAAAAAAATCCAGCCTGTGATAGCTGATAGTGAAGAAGAGTTTGTATCTTCCATTAAAGAAATTACATGTTCTGTGCGTGATCTTACTAGCAATATTAAACACTATCATTTGTCTGATGACGACAGAGCCAAACAATTTTTAAACATAGAAAAAGCGATTAAATCCAGATTAGAACGCCAAGGTTATTCGTCTCTTGTTATTCATGAGTTTGCTACAAAGATTTTGATTGATGATTGTACGCGAGAATTTATACAAGAGAAAACGTATGATATTGTTGTTGATATTATAAGTGATGAAATCAAAAAACAGCATGTGACTGCACTGGATGCAGCTTCTTCGCAGGATCGCCAACAAATTATACATTTATTGCCGCAATTTGATGGATCAAATCGCCTTACGCAAATGATGGCTGGCGGGCCTGCAACAGGAAAATCGATGATTACCAAACAGTTCGCGGCTAAAATTAAATGTGAATATGGATTATCTCTCTCTGATTTTGCTTTTATTTCAACAGATAGATTTCGTTTGTTATTCTTAGAGGATTCGTCTCTAGGAAGCTGCAAAATCATGCGTGGTGTTTACACTCAAGATGAGGCGCGAGAAATGACACAACAATCCATTCTTAAGATTACTAAAAAAGTAGAACAAAATGGCTTTGCTCCGAATGTGTTTATGGAAATGGTCGCTCCTATGAATGAAGAAATCAAAATGGGTTTATCTAATAATGGTAAGGTAAGAATTGCTCTCACTTCTTATCCACCAGCCAAAGCGGTTGAAGGAAATTTTAAACGTTTTCAGGATACACAAGAGCGCTTACCACCCGTTTCTGCTGTACTGGGAGGACAGAAATCAGTCAGTGAAAAAACACCGAAAATAGTTAAGGATCATGTTGGCCAAGATGTTGTGATGACATTACATGATACGGATGAGCTTCTTCATGGATCTTCTGATTCTGAGGCCTTAATTGCTGTATTTGATTGTCAAAAAGATAAAATCATTGTGCGTGATATTAATAAGATGTTGGATTTTGTAAGAAAATCGCATATTAATCCTGTTGCAACTTGTCCTGATACAGTCTACCCCAATGCAGAAAAAATAATGCCGCAGGCAATTATTGCAAGTTTTTTAAAAAACTATGGTCATAAAGAAATTGTTTTCATTGACCCATCGAAACCAGTGATAGATGAATCGTCATTTGAAAAAAATGCTTATGCAGTTTTCACGCCTGAAAGCGGGTTGGCAATGATAAATGAAAAAGTATTTGATGAAATTTTCGCGAAGGATCGGTTTGCAGAGCTATTATTTACAGTGCTAATGGATAAAGACCTTGATAATAAGAAAGTTGCTTCCCTGAGATTGAATTAACAGGGAAAGTTAAAGATTGGATAATGCTATAGTAAAAAAGCATTGCATTATTTTTTAAGCTATGATTAAGATCAAAGGAAGTAAAATAAAAAAGGATGCTAACATGTGGGCTCGATTTTTATTTACGAGATCTATGATGTCTACGACTAGAGGATATTTATCAAAAGGTGGGCCTGTGAAATTTGTGAATAATACTAAAAACTCCTCATGGGGTAATAAGGGAAAGAAAATTTATAAAGATAATTTTTCACAGCTGTCACAGGAAGAAATAGATCGGCTGCTTACAGAAAAAGAGAAACTTGTTGCTAACTCCGTAGAAAACCATGGTGAATTCGATGTATTGGATCAGGGGATGTCTAAACGTTGATACTAGGATGTTTAGTGGTTGGCACTGGGTTGATAATTTAGATAACTCGTGATGAATAGACCATTAACCAGGTCACTAATTCAACCATAACCAACGTATCTTTTTTGCAATACTCAAGCAAGGCATTTTTTAAAAACCGTTTTCTTGAGTTGGAAGTGTTGGGTGAAATTAATTCTTCAAATGCGCGTTGTGCTGCGCTGCCATCGGCAATATCCATATTTTCATAACTATGCTTGCTGCCCAGCAATGCAGGCGCAACTTTTTTCAAACTAAAGCTGCCTGCGAATGCATTGTCATAAATAGCTTCACGGATAATTGTCAATGGATCGACAAGTCGATCACGAAGCTTAAGCAGGGCTTCACGGTGTTCAGTAGAATAATCAGCAAGCGCTTTGATTTGCCCGGCTTCAAATTTGCTATAGTAAGCAACGATTGAGCCGCTTTCTCCGCATGCGTCAAGCAATGCGGTGATGAGTGTAGGCCGCGGATCATCGGCTTTTTCATGTAGATATTCTTTGTGAGTGATGGCTGAATCTGGCGATTTCCAGATATGTGCGCTAAATTGAAAGGCAACATGCTGATAGGGGCCGATTCCATCATAGCGTGGGATAGCAGGGTTAATTGTTTCAAAATCCAAAAATATCAGTGGATATTTCCATTCAGAGATGCCAATGCGAATCGCATCATAATCAACAAATCGTTCACCTGTTTTGAAGCAGGTAACCACACGCTCTTGTATGTCGTTGAGATCAGACAAGCGAGGATCATCAAGTTTAATCGTTCCATCGTTGTAGAAATCCCATTTTCTATTTCTAATACCTGGTAGATTAAAAACACTCATGGTTGGAATTTTCTGCCAGCAATAATCTTTAAATCCACATTTGGTAGGGGTAAGACAGTATTCTCCAATATCAATGTCAGGAATGTTAGATTGTCTGATGGCTGAAAATATTTCTGCAAGTTTAGGCTTGATAGTGAAATATCTATCACGGATTTCCTGCGTTACGTCAACGATGGTAAAGAGATTGCTAAGATCTGGATAGCGGCATTCAGCATTCAAGTGAACAAGATTGATTTGTTCTATGGGTAAGCCGCCATTAGCTATAATCCAAGCTTGTAGACCAATATCGTCATAATGTTCAGGTTTCACTTTGGTGGTAGACTTAACTTCAAATATTTTCCAACGCTTTGATTCAGGGGAATACTGGATAACGTCAGGGCGTGTGTAACATCCCATGTGTTCAAATGCTGCTTCGTAAATGACAGGGGTGTTACTAGCAAGTAATTTACGTGTTCTTTCAATCGCGCCTGAAAAATCCCATGGTTTATTGTCAACCAAAATGCCATTAGGGAAATATTCTCTGGCTTTGGCGCCAACCTCATTGCCTTGGTCAAATAGTGCTTGTGTTTCAGGCGTGATGGGGGCTTCTAATTCTGGACGGTGAATTGTCAGGTAGATGCACTTTAGGCAGCGATACCCTTTTATGAGTTTGGTTTTGCTTAGGAGTTTTGGGATGGTGTTCATCGGTATAATAATAGCAGACTAAGCAGTATGTACAAATTCATGCTGAGCATTGAGGTAATACCAGGTGCATGATGTTTTTCTGCAACAAGAAGGCACAGGTAATAAACTATTCCTTATGTTTCGGGCCCTAGATTCTTGGAAAAAAACTCCTTAATTTTTACTTGATAACTTTTCATGGGTTCGCCATGACGTGTATTGTCAATCAGGATAAACTCCACGTAAGGATTATGCTGTGATGCTTGTTGCATTAGTAATGCGTGCTGATATTGAATGACTCGATCTTGTTTGGAGTAAATAAGTAATAAAGGTACTTTTAATTTCTTGATAGAATCTACCGGTCGTATCTCTTTAATATCAATTCTCAGAAAGATCCATGCCCAAAGGTGTAACAACTCTCCCATCATGTAATTAAGTCCTGGCATTTGATAATAATCATATGCCATCCAGTCTAAACGGGCGAAAGGTGCTTCAGCAACAATAGCTTTCACTTCATTGGCCTCAGGTGCGCTTAGTAAAGCGACTGCTGCTCCCAATGAAAATCCCCATATGCCGACCTCATGTATGCCGCGGTGATGTAAGTAATTGAGAGCAGCCCGTAGATCCAATACTTCATCTTTTCCGATAGTAGAATAGTTGCCTTGGCTTTCACCTAAATAACGAAAATCAATGAATAATAAATTATATTCTTTATGTAAAAATAATCGTGATGGCAATATGTCAGCTTTATCGGCCGGATAACCATGAAGTAATATGATGGTTTTAGCATGAGGATTTTTATTGGGAATAAACCAGCCTTTAATTAAGATGTGATCTGAGGTCTTAAATTGTACATGCTCGTAGTCTATATCAAACGTTTTTGGTGTGATGGGAGAAGTTATTTTGATAGGGCGAATGGCTAAATAAAATCCCCATAAGGATAGAAGAAAAATAAAAAGGATGATTAAACATGAGTAGAAAACCATTCTTTTCATTTATATGGCATCCTTTTCTTTATGTGCAAATTCAACTGCTATGGGTATATGTGATTAAAAGAATATTATAGACTATATACTCCATCATGAGTGGTTTGTGTGCGATCAAAGGTGAGCGAATAGTTCCAACTGATGCTATCGTTTGCGATGCCTATTTTATGTAAAGGAGTGCTGCATGGTGCCCATGAATATGACTCAGAAAATTATTCACTCACACCTTCTTGAAGGTGATATGACGCCTGGTGAAGAAATTGCTCTCAAAGTTGATCAGACACTATGTCAGGATGCAACAGGTACGCTTGTTATGCTAGAACTTGAGGCCATGGGGCTTGATCGAATTAAAACAGATTTATCAGTTCAATATGTTGATCACAACCTCATTCAGGAAGATTTTAAAAATGCAGATGATCATCTTTTCTTACAAAGTGCTGCACAACGTTTTGGTCTATGGTTTAGTCGTGCGGGTAATGGTGTAAGTCATCCGCTTCATATGGAATATTTTGGTAAGCCAGGGAAAGTTATGGTGGGTTCTGATAGTCATACTTGTGCTGGCGGTGCGTTGGGAATGCTTGCGATCGGTACCGGTGGGCTGGAAGTGGCCATGGCCATGGCTGGTTATTCATTTTTCGTCAAAATGCCAAAAGTAATGGGGGTAAAACTTACTGGGAAAATGTCAGATTGGGTGAGTGCAAAAGATATTATCTTAGAGTTATTGCGCCGCCATAGTGTTAAAGGTGGAGTGGATTATGTGATTGAATATCATGGTGATGGGTTAAGGCATTTAGATTTATGGGATAGACATGTCATTGCAAACATGGGTGCAGAGCTTGGTGCAACAGGAACAGTATTCCCATCAGATAAAACCACTCTGCAATTTCTAAAGCTGTGTGGGCGAGAACATGATTGGGTAGCGTTGTCTTCAGATAAAGGTGCAAAATATGATAAAAATGATGTGATTGATCTATCAAAATTAGAGCCACTCATCGCTTTACCTTCAAGCCCGGGAAATGTTAAGCCAGTGTATGAAGTAAAAGGGCGAGATTTATATCAAGCTTACATAGGATCATCTGCCAATCCTGGCTATCGTGATTTTGCAATTTCTGCCTTAATGGTGAAAGGTAAACAAATCAATGCGAATGTTTCGTTTGATATCAATCCAGCAACACGTAATATGCTGGAAGAATTGGCAGAAAATGGGTTGCTGGGAGATCTTATCCATGCTGGTGCGCGTATACATCAAACTGGATGCAATGGATGTATTGGCATGGGCCAAGCACCTGCTACAGGTCGCAATAGTTTGCGTACTGTGCCAAGAAATTTTCCAGGTAGGTCAGGAACAAAAGAAGATAATGTGTATCTATGTAGTCCTGAAGTTGCAACGGCTTCCGCGCTTACAGGGGTTATTACAGATCCTCGGGATTTAGATATTCCTTATCCGAAAATAAAAAGAACGAAGAAAATAATCATGAATAACGACATGATGCAAGCGCCGCTATCATCATCTGAAGCAAGTAAAATAAAATTAGTGAAAGGGCCAAACATCAAATCAATTCCTGCATTAGAGCCAATTTCAAATAATCTTAAATTAACTGTGTTATTAAAAATGGATGATAATATTTCTACCGATGAAATTCTTCCAGCTGGAGCGCGAGTTCTACCTTTTCGCAGTAATATTCCCAAAATCAGTGAATTTGCTTTTGACATGATTGATGAAACTTATTCTAAGCGTGCCAAAGTGTTGACGGAAAAAAATGAGCAGCATGCGGTAGTCGGTGGAGAAAATTATGGTCAAGGATCAAGTCGTGAACATGCAGCGCTTGCACCCAGATATCTTGGCTTACAGTTAGTCATTGCTAAAAGTTTTGCGCGCATTCATTGGCAGAACTTAATTAATTTTGGTATCTTGCCTTTAACTTTTATCAATGCTGATGATTATAAAAAGGTTAATCAGGGAGACGTCATCGTTATTGAAAATATTCTTGAATTGATTAAATCAGGAAATGAATTACAGGCGGCTATTGAAGGAAAAAATATTGCAATCACGTTACAACATCATTTGTCAAAACGACAAATTGAAGTATTAGGGGTGGGCGGCTTGATTAATTGGGTGAAGAAGCATAATTAGAGAATAAGTCTTCATAATAAAAACCTATGAGATAAAAGGGGTTATCCATTGTTTTACTAAACAAAAAATACATGCCCACCAATCAATTATAGTTTATTTTTTAATAATTCTTGATGTTGCTTTAATCATTAACTTTGGCCTCCCAAAAAACGATATGTTCATGCTTAATGATGTTACTTAGGTATTCTAATGCAGGCTCTACCTTGTCCTTGCTATCAAAAAACTCGATGGAAAGAGGTAAATCTAGCGAGAGGTCGACTAGCGAAGCGGTATGATTTCCTGTATCACCAAAGCCACTAATGGCTCGAAATACGCTTATACCCCGAATTTTTGCTTCATCTTTAAGATAATTTACCGTTGTGTTTAACATATGGGATGACTCTGTTATATAAATTCTAACGAAGATTACATCTACGGTTTTCATAATTGCCGTCCTCCAATAACGCCGAGCCAAGTTGCAGCAAGACATAGAATGATACTAAGTAAAATATTAGCAACTCCACTTAGGAATGCTCCATTTTCAAAAAGGTTAAGTGTTTCGATGGAAAAAGAAGAAAAGGTGGTATAGCCACCTAAAAGCCCTATTAACAATAATGAGCGTAATTGTGATCCCAATCCATTGAATCTTTCAATTAATAGAATAAAAAGAAGCCCCATCAAAAAACACCCGCTTACATTGACGATGAGCGTACCGTATGGGAACTGACGACCTAGAAACCAGTAGGAAATATTAGATATCCAGTAACGAAAAACACCGCCGCAGCCGGCGCCAACAAAAATCAAAAGCGTATCTAACACTTGATGTCTCCTTGTACATTGTAATCTGATTTTACATGTGTGATTGATGCTAGCATGGATTATAACGCAGTTTTAACAGGCGGTTAAACGAGATTGATTGGTTAAATCGGGTGAAAAATCAGTTACATTTCATTAAGGAAGAGTTGGGCAAGATTTTGGTTGTCTCAAGTGTATAAAAAAGATGTTTCACATCAAATTTGAACCACTTAATGGATTGTTCTGCAAGAGCAGTTTCTTTTTTGATAGACATAATTGTTTCAGTCATCAGAAAATGGAGTAGAGGATATTGACAAAGATAGCGTTTTGACGTTCAATTTTATACCTTAAAAACATATTAGGTGCAAAGAGTGCATCGAAATTCAACAAAAGATCGCCTTAAGCAAAAGCTTAAATCGAAAAGCATCGTCTCACGTGATTTAACGTGGCAATTAGTCGAGATTGCCTGTCGTGAGCTAAAAACAAATCTCTTAAAAAATAGTACCATAAAACTGAATCAAGAATTAGGTCGAGAATTATTAGCTAAATTACAAAAAAATGATGATCCTGAACCGATATTCGATAGTTTAAATCAACAAGTTAGTAAAATTGCTCAATTATGCGAATTTGATATTAATACTCCAACGCTCCCTTTTGAAGTTCTTACAGCACTCCATCGGTATTTCTTTAATGCAATCAATCTAGCATTCACACATATTTTAAATCAATTAAGGATAAGCAAACCAAAAAATGCTGCATTAAAAATTGAAACGGATATGTTTGCTATTTTATTATCTTTAGTTAACTTACAAGCTAGATTGATTAACTACAGGACCAGAAATAATGATTTCAATTTTCTAATAAACAACATTGATCATGTTAAAATACTTTATGAGTTAAATCTTTTTCTATCAAATCATTGCCTCTTAATTACTTCTGATGCTGCTAATTTTCAAAAGATATTAGCTATTCAACAAAATCCTGGGATTATTGTTGCAGGCCCAATTTTGCGAGATCTAATTAATATTTTTTTTCAAACTGGTCAATTAGATGAGGTTGAAAAATATTTAATCTATTTCAAATCAGAGATAGCAAAAATTAAATCTGAAAGTGATCCTTTATACTATCAAAGTATTACAGAATTATATTTGGACATGAAATGGCAGTTAGCCATTCAAAAGCAAGATTTTTCCACTGCAAGACATTATTTCTCAAAAGTGAGACGCCAGGCCACTAAAGATTATGATTTTGGAATCCCTTTTTCTGATGATTTAATTTTAATGACCAAATTTTCATCTGGTAAATTATGTAATAATAATCCTGAGGAAGCGCTATTTTTTGCAACGGTATCAAAAGACTGTATTCAGAAAAACATCGAGTTATTTGAAAATCCAAAAAAACTGCATCCAGAATATCAAGGTCAAGAATCAGATCAAAAAGAACGGATATCAGCATTTGAAGCCAATTTAATTGCGATAAATATAGTCATACACAAACTAAAAAAAGATATAACAAATAGTAAGTACAAAGCTTTAGAATTATTGAACATCGGCTTTTTTGACTCCATTAAACTTGCTGAGAAAGAAGGTAACAAAGAAAAATATGTAATTGTAGTAAAATGCGAACCAGATCAAGTCGCTTCATTTTATAACATATGTCTGGCAAAAAAAATATTTTGTTATCAAGACAATGATTCCGTTGTTTTCGAAAAACCGCATCACCTATCTGTCGATGTTTTTAAAAAAACTATCGATTTATGGCTTGAAATTAAAGATCAAAATAGTATTTCCAAAAATATTTCTCATATTAATTTTTCAACAAATTCGACTTCTACTACAGCTAGTGTAGTCGCGACCACAACAACTTTAGTTGATGTTAAATCTGTTGATAATAAACAACAGACGTTATCGGTGGTAGAGCCCACCCACTCCCATAACAGAAAGGATAAGAAAAAAAATAAAAAATCAGCAAATAATAAAAATTCTGTTGGTTCTACTGTACCTCATGACAATAAAATGAAACAAGAAATCAAATGGGACAATCAGCATATTTATCGGTTCGCCGATCCAAACTGCTCGATTTATCAACTTTATGCTCCTTACTCTGTTGATCAAAATTATGTATGTATTCATCCTGAACTTATAGATATTATTTATCATACAAATAAAGCGGCTTTCTGGGATTTACATAATCTATGTACAAGAGGTTATGTTTTAGGTAATAGCAAAGGCAAAAAAGGTTTTATCATTCACAGTCAGGTTTTCACTCAACAAGGTAATACCACTACTGCAACCAATTTTGAAAATAAAAATAAAAAATCAAATTACAATACGAATGCTCCTAAAAACGATCAAATGCTTTCTATTAAAGGCAAGAATTGCTGTCATGATTGGCGTTTCTTTGGTCGTTCATTTAAGAAAGTCACCATCAGCAATAAGACACACACTTTGTTTCTAATTGATAGTTGGAGCCCAAAACATAAAAAGAAAGCAACTCGTCCTATTGCTGAAATCACACTAAAGAAGGAGTGTTAGAATCACTGTCAAGACGATTATTCAAAATCAGATCAAGTGATATGCTTTAATGTATACACGGACCAATTATGACTGAGTATTTTATCGCTTCTCTCTGGAGCTTTGCCGAGGCAACTTTTTTCTTTTTCATTCCTGACATTTATTTAACGCGGATTGCACTATTTGATTTGCGTAAAGCACTCCTTGCATGTATTTTTTCAGCCATTAGCGCCTGCGCCGGTGGTGCTGTCATGTATTGTAGCGCTGAGGTATATCCGCAGCAGGCTGTATATTTTCTGACACTCATTCCAGCGATATTTCCCAAACTCATCAATGAAGCGCTGCAAAATATCAATCACCAGCCTTTGCATGCACTCGTGCTAGCACCTTTGCAAGGCATTCCTTATAAAATCTATGCGGTAGAATTTGGGGCAATGCAAATTAATTTCACTTTATTTATTGTTGCAAGTTTTTTTGCACGCTTGTTGCGGTTTGTATTGATTACTCTCGCGGGAGGGGAGGTCGTCAAATTGCTAAGTCGACACTACAAGCAAGATAGCATAATTTATTTTCATATTTATGCGTGAGGGATTATCTATGCTATCTATTTCAGTACAATTGTTTACAGTTATTTTTGAACATCGACCTGATTAAAATTACCCTCTGCAATTAATTGCGCGAAGCTGCTTTTTAGATTTTCCATAAACACATTTTTATCATCGCACCAGAATAGCGGATCACCGATGAAGATATCGCAGAAAAAAGGCACTAGTAAAAAATCACCTTTAGGCAACGCTTTACCAAGACCATGCATAAACATCGGGATCACAGGAACATCGGGATAATGCTCAGAAAGATGTGCGATCCCTCTTTTAAATTCTGATAATTGTTCCGGTTCGCCGCGTGTGCCTTCGGGAAATATAATTAGTATTTGACCCTCATCCAGTGCCTTATAACATGGCATCAGGGGATCCTCAGTACGCTTGCCGCCCTGTCTGACAATCGGGATGATTCCAATAATATTTTGTGAAAACCATGCCATCCATTTATTTTTTAGAAAATAATCTGCTGCAGCTACTGGGTGAACCAGAGGTAGATATTTCAGCTGAAACAGGCTGATTAACACGAGTGTATCAAGATGGCTATTGTGATTGGCAGCAATAATCGCTGGTCCTTTGATGGGTAATTTATCTCTATGCCGGATATTCAAACCAATGACGATGAGTACAATGAATCTGACGATAATGGCGAAGAAAGTAAATCGAAGTATTTTGGCGATCATGCTCTTCACTCTTAATAATATAAATAATAGACAAGATGAAAAAATAATGGTGCGGCAAATGTTAGACTGTCAACGCGATCAAGTATGCCACCATGTCCGGGAATGAGACTGCTAGTGTCTTTGATCACTAAATCCCGTTTAATTGCAGAGATTGTCACATCGCCGATAAACCCAGCGATACTGATGATGCAGCCTGCTGCCATGGCTGTCCATACGGTAAAAGGCGTGAGCAGAGGGTAAATGGCAACAGAAAATAATGTTGTGACTATCAACCCGCCTATGAAACCCTCCCAGGTTTTTTTGGGGCTTACCAAAGGAATAATTTTGTGTTTGCCAAACAGTTTGCCTGCTGTGTATTGTGCCACATCATTAAACTGGGTCAAAAATACCAAAAATAATAACAAGCCTGCACCAGTATTTATTGACTTACCTTGATTCTGCAGTGCTAGCAGAAACGCCATGTGACTCAATGCAAATACGGTGATCATCAAGCCCCATTGAATCGTTCCAACGGATTTGAGAAATCCTTCTGTTTGCTGACTTAACACTAAACGAAAGGGAATAAATAAAAACATATATACAGGGATAAAAATGATGAACATGCCATACCAGGCAATACCAGCGAGATAAAACTGTATGGGTATCGTGATATATGCCCAGAAAAGTACGCTGCGGTCAACGCGACGCGTCGGGATAATTGAAAAATATTCTTTTAGTGCGAGAAAGCTGATAAACCCTAAAAATATGTAGGAGACAATGCGATGGGTCAGCAATGCAAAAGTGAATATACCTATCATTATCCACCAGCTCTTGGTGCGCTGAATTAATTCTGTGAGATTTTTTTTCGGTTGCAGCACTTGCATCAGCCAGACAATTGTGCTGGCGATTAACAAAATTCCCCAAATTCCAGAGAGCGCTATAGTAATATTTGATTCAGGCAACATGCTTCACTTCCTGCAATGCTTTATTAGTTCGGTTGATGATGGTCACAATTAGCAATATTCCCACAATACAAAATATGATATTCGCTGCCATCAGTGATTGACTGTTGATACCCAACAACAATGCAACCAAGCCGAATGCGAAGGCCCGGTCACTCTTTCCCATAGGCCCATCATATCGTCTGCTCGCACCGATTTGGATAGCTACGACACCTGACATTTCAGAAATAATAGCAAGGATGACAATCACAGTAATCAGTGCTGAAGAAATTCCGAGGATGAGCGCAAAAGGCAAATATAAAAAGGTATCTGATAACACATCACCAATTTCATTCAGAAACGTACCTAGTGAAGATTTTTGGTGGTGCTCACGTGCAATCATGCCGTCTATCGCATTTAAAATCATTCTCAATAATAAGATCAGTGGTACCAGTAATAATGGCCATTGTGCTTGCGGATTGACTGCAATCAACGCACCAGACAAAAATGAAATGATTAACGCGCAGATAGTAATTTGATTCGGACTTACATGGTGAGCAGCAAGCCTGTTAGCTAGAGGTCTAAGCAGCCGCTGGAATGCTGGTTTTAAATCATAAATGCTGGCCATGGAAAATCCCGCAAAATAATTAATTATGTTGAATGAAGGTTCTACTGTCAAATAATGAGCATTGTAACTATTATCGAACCTGAATTGAATTTAATATCTTGTTGTGGTGTGCTGTTGTGTCGCTAATAATAAAATTATTCAGTTATTTTAACTATTCGTGGCTTATCAAAAATATCAGAGTTTGCTTTTATAAAATCGATTGCAAGATTGAGTATCCCATCAGCCTCTGTTTTGTAAAAAAAGCAAATTTCTGACACCTCTTTTAATAAAAGATCGATTAACTCCCCCTTATTGAATATCCTTTTGCGCTGCACATATCTTAAAAATACCCCTGAGCCTTCTGCGGCATTAATGAGCTTTTTTTATTGATAAATGACATGATTTGTAATGTCTGGTGATGCCAAATTTTTTACTTAAGTGACTGATCTCAGATTGTTCCCAATTAACCAATGTTTGAAATTTTCTTTAAATTCGGATACTTCTTCCGGGCTCACATCGTCTGAAACAAAACACAAACTCGTGTCATGTGTTAGAGAGTAATCAGTATGATTGGGATTGTTTGCGGCATTGATGCCGAGACCCATAAAAATAGACGCTCTTCTGATACTGGTGTATACGATTTCGATGATTTCATTAAAATCAATATTGATTTCCCGATGCATGAAAATGCTGCTTTTTAGCTATTATTATGTTTTGGTTTTTATTTAATGAGAATGATATCCAACATCTTTGGTTTTAAGTGCAGGATAAGATAATCATAAAACCAAAATATCGAAGTGAATATGACTCCAGATATCGCCATTAAGATCTTTACTGGAAGTGACACTGTCGAAAGCGTCTCGATTGAAATTGATAAGGCAAAGCCAGATAGAAATGCCAACGCAAGAAACTTGCTCGCTACAAGGACAAGCCATCGCGATGAAAGCAAAATATGAAAAAGAATAATTTTAATTGGTTGCATTTAATTGAATAAATCCTCTAATGTTACGACACTTTGTACAAGCTCTTCTGAGTACATGTTTTCTTTGATTCCGTACGCTGAAATCATAACAAGAAATATTTGCTTTTTTGTTCGTGTTTTTTCTTTGAAAACAGCGATTTTATTTTTTAGATTTTCCGCATAATCTTTCTTAATTTCAAATAGCTCGGTAGTAAATTTAATTTCGCAAATGGTAATGGTGTCATCATCTCGGTCAAAGAGCAGATCAATTTGCGCACCTTTCTCTTTTGATTTTGATACTGGAACATAGCGCCAGCCATTTGTTACTGCAGTTGGGCTGATATCTAATTTCTTTCTGATCTGGTTTATGTGTTTATAGCAAATCGATTCAAACGCATACCCTGCCCACGTATACCATGTTGGTGTATTATGCTTTCCTAGCCAATATCCTGATTCAAGAGATCGTTTTTGCAAGGTATTTTTTACTGGTTCAATCCAGTCAAGATAAAATAAAGTGTATTCGTCGATTAGTCGGTAATATTTTCCTCTTTTCTTATGTAAATGCGGCGTAAAGCTGATTATGAATCCGGTATCCTCTAATTCTTTTAATCTGTCGACTGTTCGGCCACCACGTGATATCTGTTCGGATTGCCTTATAATTTCTTCTTGTCCAACGCCGCAATGGTTCTTTGCTATGATGCGTAATAACTCAATATAATGTTCAGCATTTTCAAATAATGATGAAAATAATTTATCGAATTCATTAAAGAGCAAACAATTTTGCTGGAATGCGAGCGCATCGACGATTTGTGTAGCAGATCTATTTTTTTCAACGGGTAGTAGATAATATGGCACACCACCAGTTGTCATATACAGCTCGGTGACTTGCTTGTGATTCAGGGATATTTTTTGGTGTTCTAATAGAGCAGCGGTGTCTCTTAGATTGAATGGCATTAAATGAATTTGTCGCGTGATCCTGTTATATAGGCCACCTTTATTATTAATTATTTTGTTAATAATCCAGGATGCTGAAGAACCGCAAATAATTAATTTGATTCGATTGTCGCTCGACCAAGTATGATTCCAGCGATGTTCTAATGCTGATAGTAATCCGGATTTATGGGTTGCCATCCATGGAAATTCATCAAAAAATAGTACAACCTTTTTGTTTTTTGGAACAACTTTCTCAATAGCTTCTGCTAATGCGTCAAAGGCATCAATCCAATTTTTTCGCTCTTTAATCTCTGCTCCTTGATAGAAGATCTTGCCGATTTCTTTAATGAATCGATCAATTTGAGTATCCATTTTTCCATTTTGGATGCCTGTGACATTAAAGAAATAGCAATCTCTATCTGAAAAGGTTTGTTTGATTAAAAACGTTTTACCTATGCGCCGCCTTCCATATATCGCTAGAAACTCTGGGCGATCTGATGTGAAGAGGTTTTCAAGTATGGCTTTTTCTTCGTGTCTTCCTATTAAATTCATTAAGTTAAGCCTCATTGTGCTGTTGTGCCGCTAATAAGTATATTATTACCGGCACAACAGAGCAAGAAAGATGTTTTGTTGTGCCGCTAATAGTAATGCTATTAGCGGCACAACAACACAGGGCGAGCGATACTATTAGTATTAACTGATAGTACACAAATAGTATCATCAAGGAATCCACAATAAGCTAAAACGGAAGAGATTCGGATGACGCAAACTGATCGGCGCTATATCAGGCTCAAAGATGCCCCTGCCTATCTTGGCATGAATAAGAACCTTTTCAACAAGGTTGTAAGGCCAGCTCTGATAGAAATTCCCATTGGCACGCAAGGCGTTGCATTTGACGTACTTGATTTAGATGCGTGGGCTGATCATTATAAGCATTGCAATGGTCGTCCAGTCTCCAAGCAAGAAGGAGGAGACAGATGGCACGTAAGAGAACACCGGGGCTTCAAAAAATCGGCGGTATTTGGCACATCGACAAAAGGGTCAACGGCCACCGACTTTGCGAAAGTTCTGGAACAAGTAATCTTGAAGAAGCAGAAAAATATCTAGCCCGCCGTTTAGAAACAATGCGACAGGCACAGGTATATGGAGTACGGCCTAAACGATTATTCAGAGATGCTGCTATGAAGTTTCTGCTGGAAAACCAGCATAAAAAAAGTATCAGATCTGATGCGGGAAGGCTAAAAGTACTCGATGCTTATATTGGAGATTTACCGTTGGAAGCCATTCACATGGGAACGTTACAGTTCTTTATTGAGGCGAGACGAAAAGAGGGCGTAAAGACGAGAACCATTAATCATGGCCTTCAAGTGATACGCCATATCATGAATCTTGCAGCTGGCGAATGGATGGATGAGTTTGGTTTAACATGGATAGCTGCTGCACCCAAAATCAAACTTTTGCCGGAAACTGATTTACGAAAACCTTATCCCCTTAATTGGGAAGAGCAGGATTGGTTATTAGCTGTATTGCCAGAACATTTGAAAGAAATGGCATTGTTCGCAGTTAATACCGGCTGTCGTGATCAGGAAGTTTGTTGGCTGCGTTGGGAATGGGAAGTGAAAGTGCCGTTGCCAGAAATGGGATCGGTTTTTATCATTCCAAGCGACAAAGTCAAAAACGGCGAAGATAGATAGTGGTGCTCAACCGCACAGCGCGTGCAGTAATAGAAAGACAACGCGGGAAACATTCCGAGTTTGTGTTTGTCTATAAAGGCAAACCTGTTACGCACATGCTAAATAACGGTTGGCGTAAAGCACGGCAGTTAACCGGATTACCGGTACGAGTGCATGATCTCAAGCATACGTATGGCAGGCGGTTAAGATCAGCGGGTGTTTCGTATGAGGATAGGCAAGATTTGCTTGGCCACAAGTCAGCGAGGATTACGGCTCACTATTCATCAGCTGAATTGCTGAATTTATGGGAAGCAGCAAATAAAGTGTGTGAAGGTCGCAATACTTCTTCACTAACCTTGTTAAGACAAGTTCAGAGTGTAGCTCACGAAAAAGTCACGAAGCCGATGTTGCGTGTTGTTGGAAGTGCATCTAAGTAGTTGATTTTCAATGGGCCCACTAGGACTTGAACCTAGGACCAAAGGATTATGAGATATACGAAAACTATAATCAACAACTTTCTATCACAAAATATAATAATAGAATCAATTAAGTAGAGTGATTTTAGTAATGTGGTGTAATGTAGTTATATGTCGCTTTTTATCTTCAAGTGTCCCAGGAGTGTCCCTTATAATTTTTCTCCTGAGACGCAGAGTTTTAACTTTAAAAAGGAACATTTTCTTCTTTTGTTTCAAGCAATGTTTCATTGGCAAGAACCCACTCTTTGCCGGTAGTGCTTAATTCATGGCGTTCTTCTGCTTGATCCCAGCCTGGAACCTTAACCATTTTACTGATAATCAAATTTTTCTTGGCAAGACGTAACAAGGCTATTCCGGTCTCAATAGGGTTGTGCAGAGCGAATTTTTTTAAGTTGGTATCAATGCAGGATTTGCTGACGGGTTGATTTTGTTTGAATTGCTCTTGAATAAGAGCAACTAGCACGCTTTCTTCCTGCGATGAAAGGTTTGTTGTTTCAGTTAATTCGCTCATTTTACTCTCTCTTTAATTGGTTGCTTGGTAACCTCCTGTGGTGTGATTTTGTGTCCATATATGTTGTGTATGATATATTTTTGATCTCAGAAATGCAATGTAATTTGCCTCTTATTGGGTGTGGTCTTATAGGGTGCAATCCGTTTTACTTTTTATATGGAAAAACACCCAAATTTGATCAAAATAGGCAAGAAAATTAGGGAAAAGCGAAAACTAAAAGGCTTTTCGCAGGAGGATTTTGCTGCGGAAGCAGGTTTGGGGCGCACCTATTATGGTCGAGTGGAAAGAGGGGAGCAAAATATATCCATTCAAAATCTGATACAAATCGCTCTTACCTTACATATTGAAGTTCATGAGCTGCTGCCATCTTTAAGACAACTCAAAAGCCCTCACTAAGCCCCTCATTTATTCCATCCATAACGAAAATCACGCGGACTTATGGTTAAAAGAAATTTCTTTCGATGCTTTATTTTCTCAGCGTAAGTAGCCTGTTTTATCCGCTCTAATACAACAGTGTATCTATTGGACGCATCAATTTTTTTTGCCTGCTTTCCTTTAGACATCCACCACGCCAGTGCTGAGTATGAAATCCCAGCAAATTTACATGACGCTTTAAGTGTTAACCCCTTTCCTATCCCATAAATAATATCTTCCAAGACAGAGTCAGTGAGCTTTATTGGGCGGCCACCACTTACGCTTTTCATGGTTACATTCCTTTGCATGCTCTACGTTAATTTAAAAACCAAAACTCTCTCGCTTGCGCGTACTGGGAATAAAATTCAATAACTTCAAATTATTTTAGAAATACTGATCTCTCCTTGTTCTAATCAAGAATTAATATACGTATGGTCTACCACGCCATGTTGTTGATTGCTGTGTTGTACTACCAAAATTGCCGCCCGTATAATTATCAAAGCGGCAATACTGCCCATTAAACGCGAGCGAAACTGTACCAACATTCCCATTGCGATGTTTTGCTAATATAACTTCAGCTATCCCCTTATTAGGGCAATTTTTGTTGTAGACTTCATCGCGATAAATAAACATGATTAAATCGGCGTCTTGTTCTATGGCACCACTCTGACGTAAATCAGCCATTGTGGGGCGCTTATCACTACGTTGTTCAACTGAGCGATTAAGTTGAGATATTGCTATAACTGGAACATTCAAATCTCGCGCCAATAATTTAAGACCGCGAGAAATATTTCCTATTCGAATCGTTTCGTTCTCACCATCACCGGACATTAGAGTGATGTAATCGACAACGACCAGAGACAATCCATGCTCGCGTTTTATGCGCCTGCATTTTGATCTAATATCAGTAATACTTACTGAAGAATGATCATCAACAAACAGCTTAACGTCAGATAATTTTGGGATGGTATTAGATAACCGTATAAATGATTCTGCTTCGAGTGTCCCTGATTGGACTTTTTCAGCATCAAGACGAGCAACGCTAATTAATGCGCGTTCTACCAATTGTTGCTTACTCATTTCTAAGCTAAAAATTGCTACTGAGTGCTTTTCTTTTATTGCGATATGTTCTGCCATATTCATCGCTAAAAGGGTTTTGCCCATTCCAGGTCTGCCAGCGAGAATTATTAAATCCCCGCCGTGTAATCCATGAGTCAATGCATCTAAATCAGAAAAACCAGTTGGGACACCTGTGATATTATTTTTATTTTGCTGGCGAAGTTCGATAGAGCATAAAACATCAGCTAAAATATCAGAAACTGGACTAATATCAGATGGCAATTGCTCAGCAACCTCTGAGAACCTCTGTTGCGCATAATCAAGCCGATTTTCTTTTCCTTCATGCACGCTGGTAATCACATCTTGAGCCATTTTTATTAAACTACGATCTAAGCTGCTTCGTTTTACCAAGTCGGCATAATGCTTAATATTGCTGGGTGCATAACAACATTGCGCAATCTCACATATTCTTACAAATGTGTCATCATTCTTTTCGTGATATTCGCTTTTCAGTATCTCCGAAACACAAATAATGTCAGCTTTTTTTCCATCTGCAACTAATATTGAAATAGTTCGAAAAATATCCTGATGAAATGGTACAAAGAAATCATTAATTTTTAATACATGACCTATTTCATCAAAAGTTGTATTGTCATGCAAAAGAGAGCCGAGAACCGCTTGTTCCGCTATGTGGGAGTTGATCATCATGCTGACCTCCCGTGATATTTACCTTCAATCACTTTAGCAAAATTTGTTGGGCGAACTAACCACTCTAAATCAGCGATAAAGGGTGGCTTATCTCCACGACGCTCACTGTTACCAATTAAAAAATCAGACTGCTTCGCATACTCGAAAAACCCCCTCCAAAATTCTAAGTTTTGATGCTTTGGATTTTCCCGCCAACGTGCTTGCAAATATCCTCGTCTAGTCCTATGCCAATTACGTACCTGTCGACACATTGGTAAGATTCCATGATACAAAGCAATAATCTGATCATGAGGGCAGTTAGGAGAAACTTCATCATTAGTGTCAGCTCTGATGGCGCTATCTTCCTGTAAGGAAGATAAATTTTCCTGTTCTTGTTCCTGCTCCTGTTCCTGATTAGGCATAGCCATGTGCTTAGGCTTTTTGATAGCTTTGGCGAAGGCATCAGCAAAGGCTTTGTCCATGCCATAAACAAAGTCTTTAAGTTTCTGATAGGCAATATTTTTTAAATTACATTCTGGTATTTCATCCCAGTGAGATGCCCAACTTTTAATTACATTAGGTGATTGAGGCTTGTTATATTTAATCGCATTCGGAATAAAAATAACGCGTGATCCAAAGTCAGCATTAACCAACCCTTGCTGTATGATTTCTCGAAAGGCTTCATGGAAGCCTTCGGTAGTCCAGCCTAATTCTTCTGCCATACCTGCCGCACCTGCTCGATAAAGCCCAGGAATTGATGTTGTGTTGGGATTGGTAAGCAGATACAAAAATAAAGCCTGTCCACTTGGCTTTAAGGGTGATAATTCGCGAAATCTTTCATCACCCCAGAGTCGAACATCGAGAGTACGATAACGCATGTTATTTACCCTCCCTCTTTGCATCACACTGACTGTGCATCTCATGAGAAATATGATCAAGTGATAACAATGCTTCATCAAATACCTTAAGGTAAAAAATAAACTGATTTTTACCTTCGTATTGATGATTCTCTGTTACTTCGGCATTAGCGTAATTATTAGCAAAATGAAATCCTTCATACGACAATTCTAAAAGGCGCAACAAGTTGTTGAGATAATGCATTTTATTGCTAAATTGATTACTATCATCATTCGAGTCGCAGAGGGGTGCTTTCAACTTATCATTGGCGTGATTAAGGTTACTCATGAGCGCCTCCCTGTTTTGCAATCCATGCTTCAAATTGATCAAGGTCAATCAATACTTTTCGACCAATACGCTTTACACAACATGAAAAGCCATTGATTTTTTCATTAAAAATTAGCCAGCGGATCGATGCTTCGGTAAAAACACCAGGATAAAGTTCCGGCAACTGTTTTGGTGTCACAAATTTTTTCAATTGAATTTCGTGCATAACTGTTCTCCAGAGTTAACGATTGTTAGTTAACATGGCTGTTGATAGCCTGTTGTAGACTTCAGTTATAACGAATATAAATCACGGCTATAAATCGACGATAAATTGGCATTGATTTGGCGGCAATTCGACAGTAAAAAATTTAAAATCTTTATAACAGATAAGTTTTAAGGGAAAGAGTACCTATTTTTAGGCTCTGCAAGCGCCTTTAATTCAGCTTTTGTGTAATGTCCTTTTTCAATAAGCCAATTTTCTATGTTCACTTGATCATAACGATCTTTTTGCGCAGTTTTTCCTGGAATTTTAAACTTTAATAGTTTTGGGTCTTTTGCGAGTGCCTTATTCCACATGTCATGTGTAAGTTTGGTGTAATTCTTTTTTATTGCTGTACGTGATAATAGTTGTTCTGAATCGTTTACTAGGTTAGGCGGATCAATGTTATCCCATTGTTCGGCCCAGCTAAAAAAGTCTTCTCGTACCCTTGTATCAATATGATTAATAACTTTGCCGCCAGTATGTTTTATATCTCCGAACTCCATGGCGATTTGCGCATTTTTAAAGACTTTGTTCCAATGTTCCTGTCGGTTGGTAATCTCTTCTGGTAACTTGCCATTATCAATTAGTCCCTTGGGTCTTTGAAAGCATTCCCATTCAGTCATATTTTCGCTAACTTCTTGTCTCCAGCGTAACGGTTTTTTTGACAGTAGCATTTCAGGTGAAAATCCATTTATATAGCCTGTGCTAGAAACTTCTGATCTCATTGCATAAAAGCCAGATGCATAAGATATTGCATCAATCAATAACCAACTCTCTCTATATTTCCTTTTTTCACCTAAACGATCTAATTGTTTTTTATTCCACCGCAAATAGAGGTCAAGAAGAGTTGCAAAATTAAGAAGCTCTAATGGCAGTATGTTGCATTCGATTAATAGTTCAACAAATGCAACGCTATCAACAATCGATCCTAACAAGGTTGTCCCATCTACAAGGGCTTTTCCTTCATGATCATAGTCAACAACAGCATAAGATTTAAAGGCTCGTAGGCCACCAGTAACGGAAAGTAGTACTATATGCTCCGTCGTAAGTTCATTAATACCTGGAATATTGTTTGCATCACAATCAAATCCAAGTTGGATTTGATTAGACTTTATTCCTGACAGCAAAAATCCTAAAGCTTGTTTTCGATATGCCGAAGGTAAGGTGGGATAAAGTACAGGTTGCCTACCTTTCTTTTTAAATCTGGGTGGAAAAAAAAGATCTAATAAATCAATAATTCTATTTTTAGGTTTCGTCAGCATACTATGAAATTGATGCTCTTCATTTTTCTCAATAGCTTCTAATGCATACTGAGATTTTGCTAGATTCACCTCAGTAGGTATTTCATATTGAAAATAAGGCATGTCTGTTCCTAGCCAAAAATTTTGCTATTCATGCTTGCGACAACTTTGCTTACATGTGAATCTGATAGGTGAGCGTAGCGTTTAACCATTTGTAAGGTTTTATGGCCAAGAATTTCTGCGATTTCGGCAAGACTAGCTCCATTCATGGCAAGATAAGATGCGCAGGAGTGGCGAAGATCGTGCCATTTGAAATCGGTTATTTCAGCGCGTTTTAATGCATTTTCCCAAGGGGTGCGAACATCAACTGGTTTCTTTTGATTTTTGCCTGGAAATACAAGATCACAATTAACACGACGAATTTTTGCATGTGTTTTCATGAGTTCAAGTGCATGACCGGTTAGTGCAAGTGCTCTGCGTTGGCCATTTTTTGTTTCATGTAATGTTATTATTCCGCGGGTTAAGTCGATATCTTGCCAATGCAGCCCTAATATTTCCATTCGCCGTCCTCCTGTGGAGAGGGCTAATACAACAGTGATATATAGGTAAGGACTGTCGCTTTCTTTGCAGGCAGTTAGTAGACGTATGCGCTCTTCATCTGAAAGAAAACGTACGCGCCCGCGAGGTTCTTGGGGTTTGGTAACTTTGCGCATGGGGGAGTTATCAAGCCATTGCCATTCATTTACTGCTACGGTAAAAGCGTGAGATAAAGCAGCCATGTACCGTACAACAGTAGATGGGGAGCGTAATGTGCCTCTGGTAGTAGTTACTTTTGCTAATTTATCTCTATGTTCACAAATTATAGGTGGAGTGATATCTGCAAGTGTGTATTTCCCTAGCTCTGATTTCCACCAATTAAGATGTAGACTGCGATTTTTCTGGTTTTTTGGTTTGCTTGGAAGTATGTCCTTAATATAGCGGTCAATCATCTCACCAAGTGTTCGTCGTTTGGCTTCTGTCGTCTTAAAATGTCTACCCTCACGAATAGCTGATTCCGTTTGTTGTACCCAGCGCTTGGCGTCAGTTAGGCGTTCAAAGGAGGCATTTTGTTCTGGAAATCCTTTGAGTCTTATTTTAGCTCTGTAAATAGTTTTTCCATCTTTGGTTTTTCTTTTTTCTATGCTTGCCATAATTAGTCCTAAGATGTGAAATAATTGCCGATTAATTCTTTAGTAATTTCATAATCCACTTCCGAGCATCTAGCTTGATAAAGAGGCACTTTATTTTCTTTACAGAGAGAATGAAAAATAGTTCTTTCATCATCGGTTAGTTGGCTTCCCATGATGATGCCTGTGACTTTGATAAATGGAATTAGGGATAAATTTAACAAGCCACCGTCTTTGCTGTTTGTATTTGCAACAAGCCGATATTCATTTTCATATCCCCACTGGTGATATTTCACTCCAACAGAATTTGCCACTAAATACTTAATTGACTCGTAAGGGCTGTCGATAATATCGAGAAGCTGATCTAGTTGCATAACAGGAGGAGTTTTAGAGTAATTAACTTTAGTAAAAGCAAAGGTTATGTCTCGCTTGCCGAGATAGAAGGTGAGAATATCTTTTCCAGATAGTAAGTCTTGAAAATAATTTTCTTCTTCGCTTTCAGGGATTTTTGCTAATTTACCAGCGGAAGAAAAATCTAATTCAAACATTACGCAATAACCGCGATGATTGTTTGCATAATGTGCCCACATTGGAATATTTGAGGCGTCATTGGTAAAACAATATGTTCCATGTTGCGAAAAAGGACCATGTTGATGATAAGATCCATTTATCCATGAGTTACTTGCGATTGAAACGCGCTCTTGAAATTCAGGAGTTAATAGAATGGATTTAAAATCTTCTGCTGATATGGTTGTTCCGGTGTCTTTAATGTGGAAGTCATGTAAGTGGTCAAATAAGCGCGGGTCACTCACGGCCTTGGTGGGGTCAGAGATGTATTTGAAATGTCTTTCAAATGGATCATTGAAGTCAGATAGCGGTTGAAGCCATATTTCTTGCTTTAAAGTATTGATGAGGCGGCGCTGCCATTCTTTTTCTTCTGTGTCGGTTCTTAATTCAATTAGCGGCTGATATTTGAACAGCGGCAATATCCTACTTGTCTTTTCCATCTTTTTGCCTCAGCTTGTATGATGTTTAATGCTGGCGGGAGAATACAGTAAGCAGCAATAGAAGGCAACATAGGATAAATAATCCTATGTAATTTATTTTTAATTTCATGAAATATATGAATTTAGGTTGGAATAAATTGTTTTATGGGACACTTAAGGGGCATTTGGTGAAGAATGTTAAGCCGAATCGCCTATAAATTGTTCAATCAATTGACGCGAAGGAGGTGGATAGTGAATAATCCGACTGTATATATATTAGGCTCCATCTTAATTGGATTAATTACTTCGACATTTACTGTGTGGCTTTCATTGAGAAGATTCAGATCAGAAAAATTATGGGAAATGAAAGTTGATGCTTACACTAAAATCATCGAGGCGCTGCATAAGTGTAAAGAAAGTCTTGGGTATGAAGAAGAATATTTAATTGGCATAGGGACTTTGAGTGAAACACAGATGGGGGCGTGGAGAAGAGCGTTCAATCAAGCAGAAGAAGAGCTCGCCAAGTATCGAGATATTGGAGCGTTGATTATATCTGAACAGTCGGTTTCATTAATCAATCGTTATCATGCTGATCGAGCTCCCAAGTCAGTGGACGAGAATGACTGGGTAGGCCGTATAGGCACGCATTATGAAGCGGCTAAAGAATGCTTAGCTAAATTGTTGGTTGAAGCGAAAAAAGATTTGGCTAACAAATGATGCGTATTTTGTTTTGAAAGTAAGGTGAATCGCAAACTATTTCTCCCAAGGTGGGGGTGGTAAACCAATATCCCCATTTTCATAATAGTCATGCCAAGCCGGTGGTTTGCTTGAGGGTGGAAAGCCTTTCCTTTTTAGCTGTTCATCTAATGCGCGATAGATCTTTATGGTTGTTTTCTTTACAACCGGATCACGCACAGAGCGCTCTTTTTGATTTTTTGCAGGACCACGATGGCCAAAGAGATTTTCAAATTGCTGCCACATGTTTTCAAGTTCAATGGCGCTAGCTTTAATTTCTTCTTTGATGTCTACATCTAGTACACTTGTTGCCCATTTGATTTTATCTTCTGAGGTATAAGGGGAGGATGAGCAGCTATCTTCATAAGCTCTAACAGCTTCCTCAAAATCATCAGTAGTCATTGATTCTTTGGGTGAAAATTCAATTTTTTCAGGAATAATATCATCAGGATGTTCATCTAAAAATTTTTGACCAAGTGCAGTTATCCAAAAATAGGTTGTGCCTTCTTGGCCGAGTAATCGTCTAATGAAGCCAGGATACGTTTTTGCTGATTCTATAAATTGCCAGTTAACTAAATGAGCGATGCAGTTTCCTGCTGTATCCAGCGGTTGATTGGAAGCAACTTGAATTTCCGACCATGTGAGTGGATTAATTTGTTTGTTTCCGTACGAGGTTTGTATTGTCATTATACGGTCGGGGTGACCTTGTGAAATAATGGCAAGTATATGCCTTTCTAATTTGATTATTTTGGGTGGTTTGCTCATTGCTTGGCTCCATAACCCATTTTTCTAATTATACAGCCGATCATGGTGGAGGATGAAGATTTGTTGTGGCTAACTGTCCCAGGAGTGTCCCTTTCTGCTAAATTCAGGGTATTTTTGATACCCCTGAAACGAATATTTTTTCTTTATTTTTCAATGTGATGGGCCCACTAGGACTTGAACCTAGGACCAAAGGATTATGAGTCCTCTGCTCTAACCAACTGAGCTATGGGCCCGTGCTGAATGTTAAGAACGCCAATAATATATCGAAGTGAAAGAGGTTTCTAGTCTTATTCAGCTCTGTTATTTTGCCTGGTCATTTTGTTTGCAGAATGACAATTATCTATAATATATGCAATTTAACCAATATTAAGCTGGTTGCGTGCCTTAAAAGAATTTGAAAATAGCATGAATAAGCGAGTATTAGCATGAATACAAGACAACAACAGGAGCAAATTTATCAATTGGTTAATGCTGCCAATAATGGTGATTTGATTACAGTTAAACAATTACTAAGCAATGGCGTACCTGTCAATGGAATATATAATAATCAATGCACTGCATTAGCATTGGCAGTACAAAATAAACACTTGCGAGTCGCCGAGGAATTGCTTGAATGGGGAGCAGATATTAGTTTTGAATTGGCTGAACAGCAGTTGTTATGGATTGCAGCCTTCCAAAAAAACAGTTCTATGGTCAAGCTGTTGATTAAGCATGGCGCACCATTGAATAAAATACAATCTTGTAATGGTAGTACTCCTTTATTGGCTACCATTTACAATAGTGATTATGATACTGCGAAAGTACTCATCGATGCTCATTGCAATGTCAATGTTCCACATGTTTTCTCTGGATTTAGTCCTTTACATTTAGCAGCATTGAATGGTCAATATAGAATAGTTAAAGAACTGATTAAAGCAGGTGCAATGATCGATTCTTTGGATCATGAAGGAGAAACTCCTCTCTTTAGTGCAATTGCAGGGAAAAGTATTCGAGTAATCACATTGCTTTTATCTTCTGGCGCGAATATCAATCATATTACACCTATAGGAAGGACAGCATTATCAAAAGCCCATCAGTTTTATCCTGAAGGTAGTCAAATTTTTAGAGAAGAAGGTAAAATAAAATATGATATCTCACAAACGAATATCATTAATCAAACTATACTTTACTATGAAAAAATGCATGAGAAATTTCCAGAAGTGTACCAAGTCGATTACTTAAAAAATATATCGGAAGGATTATGTGCAGGATTAGGAGTGTATTTTGCTATTGTGGATGAAAAAGAAAGAAATCAATTTATATCTCAAGTGAAACTGGCTGATGTGTGGGATGGTAATATTGAATCAGTCACCACAGAGTTAAAAGATTTTTTTGAAAAAAAATTGACAGTTATTATTTGGTTGCATGCTCATCATGTTGTAGCACCGCAGTTAAAGAAAATATTTGCTGAATTTAAATATGATACGAGTAAATTAATTAATTTTATTTTAGATAAAAAAGATAATCCATACGAGCAAATTTTTTCAATTGGTTTCGTATTTAAAAAAATAGAAATTAAAAATTTGTTAGTGAATGTATCGCGTGATAATGTAAAGATATTCTTTAGTTCCAGTAATCACTTGGTTACGCTAAGAAAAATATCTAATAGCCAATATGCTTATGATTCTAATTCTTCCGTCGGGGCATTAATGGCAACATCCATCGATGATTTGGTTGAAAAAATGATTTTAATGTTTGGATATAAAGAGCACGAACCAAATATGGGACTACATATAGAAGCAATTAGTAAAATTGATTTACCTCAAAAAAATGAGCTTAACAACATCACACAGAATTTGATTGAAGAGATATTAAAGGATAGAAAAATAAAAAATGAAATCAACCTAAAAGATAATAATTCGGGTCTAACCGCTGTGGCTTATGCAGTGAAGGCACAAGACGGTCAGCTAGTCACTGATCTAATCGAATTAGGTGCAAATATTAATTACAATGATGCAGATTTTACTCCATTAGCTATAGCAGTACAAACGGGCAACATTGAGATTGCTAACCATTTAATTACAATGGGCGCAGATGTTAATGCTAAATTTGTGACAAAAGAGTCAGTAGAATTTAATGCGTTAGCTGTTGCGGTATCTCGAGGATTTGGTGATATGGTAGATTTATTACTCAAACATGGAGCTGATGCAAATGCAAAATTAGCTGATCAATTAACGGCACTTCATCTTACTGCCACAACAGAAGAAAATCTGAAAATGGTTAAGAGGTTAATCAAGTATGGTGCTAGTATCGAGGGAGAATCCGCTCCAGAAAGCTTTACCCCTTTATATGCTGCCGTAGTAGCTGATTCCGTTGGAATGGTAGAAATATTATTACAAAATGGTGCTAATTGTAATTATCCCTGCTATAAAAACGGCATTTACTATACAACACCACTTTCTATTGCAGTTCATCTAAATCGATTAGATATTTTGAAATTTTTTGTTAAATATGGTGCTGATTTAAACGTGCCTATCTGTACAGATGTTCTTCCAATACATCTTGCAAAAAATAGGGAAATGATTTCATATCTTCAGGAACAAATGAAGAAAACAAAAGTTAAAACAGGAAATTTACTTTCAACTGCGCATAATAAAAGTGGTTTGTTTTATCATTCTATTGATAAAGATGATCACTCGCTTTTAAAACAACCAGTATTACTCAGCGGATACAGCGGCTAGCATGTTGGATCTTATTGATGCATCTATCTCGTAAGATATTGAAATACGCGTAGTTGAAATAAGGGCAGCATAGCATAAATATGGTTCATGATATCTGATTGTAAAGCTTCATAATTGGCCCAATCGATATCGTTGGAAAACATATAAATCTCAAGTGGGATGCCTGCTCCTTCGTCTTGCAATTGCCTTACAAGTAAAGTCATTCCTTGATGGGTTTTAGGGTGTTGTTTTAAATAAGCATCAAGATAAACTCTAAATAGAGAAAGATTGGTCATGCCATTTGAGTATTGTGGCATGAAATTTTCAATTCCCTTGAGACGGTTTTGTTTGAAAAAAGATTTTTGCTTTTCAATTATTTTTTCTTGCAAATCAGAGATTTCCATTACGTGATTAACTAAATCGGGTGTACAAAACTGGATGCTGTTTACATCAATGAAAACTGAACGTTTAATTCTCCGACCGCCAGCATCACTCATTCCACGCCAGTTTTTAACGCTGTTACTTAATAAGGAATAACTGGGTATGGTAATAATCGTTTTATCAAAGTTTTGAACTTTAATAGTATTGAGTGACATATCAAGTACCGTACCATTTACACCAAAATTAGGTACTTCTATCCAATCACCTATTCTTATCATGTCATATGCTGTTAGTTGAATGCTTGCAACAAAACCTAAGATAGAATCTCGGAAGATTAACAAAAGGACAGCTGTTAACGCACCAATACCTGTTAGAAAATATATCGGTGATTTATTAAGCAATGTCGAAACTACCAAAATACCAGAAAATATATAGATAATAATCTTAATTACTTGAATGTAACTTTTGATTGGAAATTGATTGGCGATGCTAAAGTATTTATAGTAGGCTTCAATAGCATTTAACATTGCTGCCAATGCTATTGCGCTTATAACAATACTATATGCTATTAATATAATTTGGATAGAATGAATGATAGTTGGCAAAAATGAAACGGTTGAATAATTTGCAATTAACTCTATACCAAAATAGAAAACTAAAACCGGCAGTAGACAAGACAACCACCTAAAAAAAGCGTGTCTCTCCATGCAAGTGATGAATGATGATTTTCCTTTTGCAATTATTTTTTTTTCATAATAACGTAAAATATAAAAACTCAATATGCTGATTAATGTGACAGCAGTGAATTCAGTCAATAGAATGATAATATTTGATATAAGTGGATCCAGACCAAACCATGTTATGGTTTGTTGAACGTCATGCTGCGTGGAATGATTCATTTTCTTTGACACCCTCATTTTTTATAAATAATGCTTTACGAATCACTAAAGATAAGGTGCATTATATGTTTTTGGCTGTTATACCAAGGCTAAAAATAAAGCATAGCACAGCTAGATGAATCCGCTGTTAGTATGATCAGTGGGTAAGAATTTTACTCTTGTTCTTCCAAAAAGCTGCGTAATTGTTCTGCACGAGAAGGGTGGCGCAATTTACGCAAGGCTTTGGCTTCGATTTGACGGATACGCTCACGTGTTACATCAAATTGTTTGCCTACTTCTTCCAATGTGTGATCGGTATTCATATTGATACCGAAGCGCATACGCAATACTTTTGCCTCACGTGGTGTAAGCGATCCTAACACTTTTTGTACTGCTTCAGACAACCCAAAATTAGTAGCGGCATCAATGGGCGACATAGTATTCAGGTCTTCGATGAAGTCACCCAAATGTGAATCTTCATCATCGCCAATAGGAGTTTCCATTGAGATAGGTTCTTTAGCAATCTTGAGTATTTTACGAATTTTATCTTCAGGAATATTCATCCGGCGGCTTAATTCTTCTGGTGTGGGCTCTTGTCCCGTTTCCTGTAGCAATTGTCGTGAGATACGATTTAATTTATTGATAGTTTCAATCATATGCACAGGAATACGGATCGTACGAGCTTGATCAGCAATCGAACGAGTGATTGCTTGGCGTATCCACCAAGTAGCGTAGGTTGAAAATTTGTAACCACGTTGATATTCAAATTTATCGACGGCTTTCATTAAACCAATGTTGCCCTCTTGGATGAGATCAAGAAACTGCAACCCTCGGTTGGTATATTTCTTTGCGATGGAAATGACTAGCCGTAAGTTGGCTTCTACCATTTCTTTTTTGGCGCGGCGCGCTTTAGCTTCACCGATAGAAAGACGTCTATTCACTTCCTTGATTTCAGCCATCGTCATGCGCATTTGTTCTTCTAACGAAATTAGTTTTTTTTGCGAGCGCAGAATATCTGGCACAAATTTTTCTAGGTCACTATAGTAAGACTTGCTTTCATGTTGTTGTATCCAATCTATGTTTGTTTCATTGCTAATGAATGAATTAATGAATACCTTACGTGGTAATTTGGCTTTGTTAACACATAAGTCCATGATCATACGTTCTTGCGCACGAATTTCATCTAGCATGCTACGCATTTTTCGTGACAATTTATTGAATTGACGGGGCGATAATTTGATGTCCATGAAAAATTTGGCCAATTCTTCGCGCTGAGCTATCGTCTTCTTATGTTTTTGGCCATGTTTCTTTTCTGTGGCAATGGTTTCAGTATAGATTTTGCGTAATTCTTCAAAACGTTCTTTTGCTTTGACTGGGTCAAGACCGGCTTCATCGTCAAACGGATCAGCATCTTCTGCTTCTTCATCCGTATCTGGTGCGATAGCTTCTGTTGATTTTGTGGCTGGTTTGCTGCTAGTGGTTGAATCTCCTTCACCTTCCTCGCTTTCTTCCTCCACTCCTTCGAGATCAGGTTCAATGTAACCACTGATAACGTCACTTAAGCGAAGCTCGCCTTTTTCGACACGGTCAAAATCGCCTAATACTTCAGCAATCATTTGCGGCTGATATGCCAGCGTAACGAGCATTTGGTTTATCCCTTCCTCGATACGTTTTGCAATGGCAATTTCACCTTCACGCGATAGCAACTCAACACGGCCCATTTCACGCATGTACATACGTACTGGATCAGTGGTGCGGCCTAATTCCCCATCAACCACAGCGAGTGCGTTTGCCACTTCTTCAGCGGCGACTTCGTCCTCTGAGGCTTCGCCTTCAGCAAGAAGTAGTTCCTCCATCTCTGGTGCATCTTCAGAAACTTTGATGCCCATATCATTAATCATACTAATGATATCTTCGATCTGTTCAGGATCGGTGATATCGGCAGGTAAATGATCATTGACCTCTGCATAGGTAAGATAGCCTTGTTCCTTACCGCGGGTAATGAGTTCTTTTAGACGAGATTTTTGTGATTCTTTTTGGGAATCTTGCTGATCCATAATGTGGTAACCTGTCTGATGTTTAAACGGTTGATAGATGTAGTATAGCTAAATTATAGCAAAGTAAGACAATCCTTTATTATCCACTATTTTTTATAAAATGTCATGAATATGAGGCGGCTTTCAGGTATCTCTGCTGAAGATCGTCACCTTATCGTTTTTTAGCTCCAAACACACCATCCATGGCGTTTAGGATTGTATCCTGCAATCCAGTCGTTTAAAAACAATAGGGTGACGATCTTCAGCAGAGATACCTGGGCTTCTTGTTTATATTTTTACCGCTTTCTTTTTCAGGATCCAATCAGACAATGCTTGTTTTTCTTCTTCGGCCAGCCCGTCTTGCGAAGCCTTAGTAAGTAAGCGGTTTATCTCTTCGTCTATTCCCAGTAAATTTAATTGACGAATGGCTCCAAGGAACTCACTAGAGATCCCTGATTCTGGAATAGAATGTTCCCAGCAAGCTAAACTGGTGACAAATTTCTCTTCTTTTTGGTTACGCCAATGTTCGATGAGTCCCCCTGTATTAATCGATGGGTTATGTTTAATAAGCACTATTAAGCGCTGCAAAAATGCATGTCCAAGCAAGTTGCTTTCAAGTATGGGATCAGTAATTAAATTTGCAAGAGATGGGTTTTGTACGAGCAACGCTAGAATGGTTTGCATAGGGAGTTTCAGTTTAGGTTTGGTAATATCAGGTTGGATATTTGTCACCGTCATAGGGGTTAGTGTAGACGACTCAGCTTTTTTCACCTGTTGTTTTAATTCATTGATGTCGATGCGTGCGCGTTTAGCTAATTCTTCCAACAAAATTTCTGACAAGATGCCATAAGGGACTTGTTTGATGTAGTTTAAAGCAGAAGCAGCAAAGCGTGCACGGCCTTCCATAGTGGTAAGATCGCATTGATGACTTAATGTTTGAAAGAAAAATGCAGATAATGATAAAGCGGATGACAAGCGTTTTTCAAAGATAAGCTTGCTTTCCTTGCGGACAAGTGAATCAGGATCTTCGCCATCTGGCAAAAATAAGAACCGGATTTGCAAATTGTCTTGCATGAGAGGAAAAAGGACTTGTAAAGCACGCCAGGCAGCGGTACGCCCAGCCTCATCACCATCAAAGCAAAAAATAATTTCAGAAGTATAGCGCACAAGCTTATGTAAATGGTGGCTAGTCGTAGCGGTACCTAATGTGGCAACAGCATAGGTGATATCATGTTGAAATAATGCAACGACATCCATGTACCCTTCTACCACTAGCACTTTGTCCAATTTGCGGTTCATTTTGAGTGCTTGGTAGAGGCCGTAAAGTTCATGACCTTTTTGAAATAGTAGTGTTTCTGGTGAATTTAAATATTTAGGTTCACCTTGGTCTATAACACGTCCGCCAAAGCCAATGATGCGTCCGCGATAATCCTGAATAGGAAACATAATTCTGTCGCGAAATCTATCATAGCAATTGCTGTTATTCTCTACTTGCGAAGGATGGGACGTATCATTATTTTTTTGAATGATTAAACCGGTATCTAAAAGTCTTTTTTTGTTAGCTTCAGATTTGCCAAATTGCTCTAATAGATGATTCCAGCCTGATGGCGCGTAACCTAAACTAAATTGTTTAGCGATTTTGCCGGAAATACCACGGTCTTTTAAATAATTGATGGCGCGTTGTGATTTACGCATTTGTTCATAAAAATACTGAGCGACCTCAGTCATGAGATCAAACATTGCGGGTAAAGAATCATCTTTTTTAACAATAGCAGCCGAGCGTGGGACTTCTACACCTGCTTGTTTTGCAAGGGTTTCTATTGCTTCCGGAAAACTTAACCGCTCGTGCTGCATCATGAAATCAATGGCATTGCCATGTGCACCACAACCAAAGCAGTAATAGAATTGTTTGGGCTGACTCACGGAAAAGGAGGCGCTTTTTTCGTTATGAAATGGGCAGCGTGCAAAGTAATTACTACCAGATTTTTTGCGTAAAGGGATTTGTGTGTTGATAAGATCAACCAAATCGATTCTAGCTAATAGTAATTCAATAAATTCCCGTGGGATACTCACGCTGCTGCCTCAATCAGGGTTGAATTATTTATAGCAGACGCAGGATCGTTTAGGTAGTAGTATTCAGTTTTTCTTTAACTTTGATACTGACAATCGTCATGTCTGCCTTACCTTGTAAACCAACTTTTAGTAAGCCCATGACTTTGCCCATATCCTTGGGAGAGGTAGCACCAGATTCTTGGATTGCAGCAGCAACAGCTTGTTCTATTTCTGGTTCAGATAATTGCGTTGGCAGGTACTGCTGAATGATATGAATTTCTTCAGTTTCTTTTTGCGCTAAATCAAGACGGTTACCTGCCTCAAATTGAGCAATAGAGTCCCGCCGCTGCTTGATCATTTTATTGAGTGTAGCGATGATTTGCTCATCAGCTAATTCAATTCGCTCGTCTACTTCGCGTTGCTTAAGAGCAGCCATAATAAGACGAATTGCCGCTAGCCGATTCTTTTCTTGGCTGCGCATGGCAGCCTTCATATCTTCAAGGATTTTTCCCTTGATTACTGAAGCCATTGCATTGACTCGCTATATATATGTAATTAAGCAGCTTCTTTTTCTTTCTTAGAACTGTTGTTGCCTGTGCCAGTTGGTTGGCGGTCACGCTCTAATGCCATGTGCTCGCGTAAGATCTTCTTTTGATAGCGCTTTACCGCAGCAGCTTTCTTACGCTTCCGTTTCCAGGTCGGTTTCTCATAAAATTCATGACGCCTTAAATCAGCAAGAATACCAGCTTTTTCACAAAGGCGCTTAAAGCGGCGTAGGCTTAACTCGAAGTTTTCATTGTCTCGTACACGTACTGTTGGCATATCGTAAAGTTTATCCTAGGTTGATTAATCATAAAGAATGGCAATTCTAATGGCATTAGCGAGAAAATGCAAAGGCTTGGTGATTCTCTAGCGGAATGGTAATTTTTGGTTGTTTATCAGGGCTTTTGTTAGAATGCAAGCAAATGTTTGGTTAAGTCGTCGCGGCCGGAGACAAAGGGATCCAGTTGTGGACTAAGTGGAACAGCTACGGACAAGCTGCAGTACGACAACTCAGCGACAAAAAACCAACGGATGGTGGGCTAACCGAATAACCCCATTTTTTATTGGATGAGTGAAATATGCGTGTGTTAGGTATAGAAACCTCTTGTGATGAAACGGGCATAGCAATTTATGACTCTGATTGCGGACTTCTCGCACATACGACCTATAGTCAAACGGAGATTCACTCTGCGTGGGGAGGGGTTGTTCCAGAGCTTGCTTCACGCGACCATGTGCGTAAAGCAGTTCCACTGATTGAAGCAGTGTTGGAGAAAGCCGCTATCCAGCGAAATGAGATTGATGGGGTAGCTTATACCAAAGGTCCTGGATTAGTCGGTGCGTTATTAGTTGGTGCGATGTTGGGACGTACTTTAGGATTTGCTTGGGGAGTGCCAACGATAGGAGTGCATCACTTAGAAGGTCATTTACTGGCACCATTTTTAGAGCCTAATCCGCCGGTATTTCCCTTTTTAGCATTATTAGTTTCAGGTGGACATACAGAACTAGTGAAAGTCGATGGAATAGGTAAATACGAAATCATGGGTGATACATTAGATGATGCAGCAGGTGAAGCTTTTGATAAAACAGCGAAACTCTTAGGTTTAGGTTATCCAGGCGGTGCAGCATTAGCAAAATTAGCCGAGCAAGGTAATCCCGCGCGCTTTCATTTTCCACGACCCATGGTTGATAGGCCGGGGTTGGATTTTAGTTTCAGCGGACTTAAAACTTTTGCGTTGCATACAGTAGAATCAAATCGTCAAGATTACCAAACGCGAGCAGACATTGCTCGTGCGTTTGAAGACGCTGTTGTTGAAACGCTAGCGATCAAGTGCCGTCGTGCTTTACAAGAAACAGGCTATCAACGATTAGTCATAGCGGGCGGCGTGGGTGCGAATTCTTCTTTACGTCGTAAGTTGCATGAAATATGCAGGAAACAAGAGGCATCACTATTTTTTCCGCGGCTAGAGTTTTGTACGGATAATGGCGCGATGATTGCTTACGTTGGTTGTCAACGTCTTATGATGGGAGAGCAAGAGGATTTAAGTGTGGAGGTTTATCCACGTTGGCCGCTAAATAAGATATGAAAAACCAGTAGCTACTAATAGCGAAGAGGTACATGACGAGTTTTTTGCAACGAAAGGAGAGGAGTATTTTTTCTTCACCCTTCACCGCAAAACACACTCATCCTTGACTGGGTTTTGCTCTCGCAAACTCCTGTTTGCGAGTGAATGGTTCATACAAAATACCTGTATCTTCTCGTTGCAAAAAACTCGCCATGCGCCCTAGCAAAGTTACTTTCCAATTTTACTTTCTTCGCCTTTTACCAGTTTAGCGATATTACCGCGATGGCGGATAATTAAGATAATACTCATTAGTACACTGACAGTTGTCCAGGCAAAATTGTTAGTAAAATACCAGAGGTATATCGGGGCTAGCAGTGATGCAACGAGTGAAGATAAGGATGAATAACGAAAAAGAAGCGCAACGATGGCCCAAGTCGTTACCCAGCACAATCCAGTTGGCCAGTTGAGTGCCAGCAAACATCCCAGTGCAGTGGCTACGCCTTTACCGCCTTCGAAGCGAAAAAAGAGGGGAAACAAATGACCCAGAAATGCAGCAAATGTTATGAAAGCCAAGGCAGCGGCGTCAAATCCCAGCCATTTGGTGGCAGCGACAGGAATTAAACCTTTTAATAAATCGCCGAGCAAAGTGAATATTGCTGCTTTTTTACCTCCAATGCGCAGCACATTTGTTGCGCCAGGATTATGCGAGCCTTGCGTGCGGGGATCAGGTAACTGCATAAGTTTACAGACAATAATGGCACTGGATATTGAGCCGATGAGATAAGCGATGAGTGTTGCAACAACAGTATCAACGTAAGACATATAACATTTCCGCTTATTGGTGGCGCTTTATCATGCTAAAATCAACAAACCCTAAAAGCTTTAAAAAAAGGATCAATGACAACGATGGCTATTAATCCAAACAATCTTATCTGGATCGATCTGGAAATGACAGGGTTGAACCCTGAGAAAGACAAAATTCTTGAAATTGCCACGGTTGTTACTGACTCCAACTTGAATGTTCTTGCAGAAGGTCCTGTGTTTGCTCTTCATCAATCCAATGAGCTATTGGAGCAAATGGATGATTGGAACACAAAACAACATAATGGTTCGGGGCTAGTCACGCGTGTAAAAGAAAGTGTCATAACAGAAAAAATGGCGGAAACAGCCACATTAGAATTTTTAAAAGGATATGTTCCAGAAGGAAAATCTCCTATGTGCGGAAATAGTATTTGGCAGGATAGGCGATTTTTGACGCGTTACATGCCCGAGTTAGAAAAATATTTTCATTATCGAATGATTGATGTCAGTACACTAAAAGAATTATCTCTGCGTTGGGCACCGAAAATTTATAGCGGCTTCCAAAAGGAATCTCGTCATCTGGCATTGGATGATATTCGCGATTCCATTGCTGAGCTGCGTTATTACCGAGAAAAATTGCTGAATCAACATGTGATCACATAGATCTGGGGTAAGTATTCGGTGATAGTGGTTTCTGAGCAGGCCAGCCCCTTTTATTTTTTTATGAGGGAAAGTGGACAGGAGTCCACTTTAGCAAAAGCCGGAAGGGAAACGTCTTTTGCGACCGAATATAAAAAATAAAAGGGGCTGGCCTGCTCAGAAACCACTATCACCGAATACTCACGATCCATGCGTGTGACGAGCTTTTTGCTGTTGTTCCAGTGCCCATGTTACATGCTCGCGTACTAGTGCAGAGGGATGGCGTAAACGTGCTTGTAATGCATGTATGATCAATTCACTTCTTGGTGCATTGCCTAATGCAACAGCAATGTTGCGCAGCCAACAGGCATAGCCAATGCGTCGTATGGCAGAGCCTTCTGTTTTTTGTAAAAAATCATTTTCCGTCCAGGCAAAAAGTTCAAGTAAATCGGGCGACGAAAGATGATGGCGGGGGTGGAAATCTTTTTCTTGGGTATATTTTGCAAACTTGTTCCATGGACAAATTAATTGGCAATCATCACAACCATAAATTCTATTTCCCATGAGCGGGCGTAATTCAAGTGGTATAGCGCTGCGTAATTCTATGGTGAGATAAGAAATGCATCGTCTTGCATCAAGTTGATAAGGGGCAATGATGGCCTGGGTTGGACAAATCTTTATGCAAGCAGTACAACTGCCGCAATGGCTTTTGTCGATTGGTCTGTCAACCAGCAATGGCATGTTCGTGTAAATTTCACCGAGAAAAAACCAAGAACCTGCTTTAGCGTTAATAAGGTTAGTATGTTTTCCTATCCATCCTAGTCCTGCTTTTTCAGCAATAGGTTTTTCTAAAACAGGGGCGCTATCGCAAAACGCACGATAACCCAGCTTGCCAGTAGCGGCATTAATTCTTTTTGCCAGCCTATCAAGACGCTTCCGTATGAGACGATGATAATCACGGCCCAATGCATATCGAGAGATATATCCTTTCGTGGAATTCTGTAACACGGTGGCAATCGAAGTATCAGGTGGTAGATAATCCATGCGTGCTGAAATGATTCTTATTGTGCTGGGAACAAGATCAGCGGGATTGGAACGTTTAACCTCTTGTTTTTCCATATATTCCATCGTGCCATGCAACTTTTGTGCTAACCATTCGCGAAATCGCGGCGCATAGTGAGAAAGATCGGTATCCGTAATACCAATTTGTTGGAAGCCTAATTCTTGGCCCCATTGCTTAATGTTTTTTATTAGCTCTGACATAGAGATAGAGAGGTTAATCAATTTAGGGTTGAAACAAATTATAGTCGATTTAATGCAAGCATGACAAAAGATCATGCATAATCTCAGGAATTCTGCTGAAGGTAGTCACCCTATTGTTTTTTAGCTCCCACACGCCATCCATGGCGTTTAGGATTGCATCCTGCAATCCAGTCGCCAAAAACATATAGGGTGACTACCTTCGGCGGAATTCCTGGCATAATCTCATTGCCACGTCGCTTTTTTCACAAGAGGATTATGAATGGATTTTAAATTGTTGGGTAGTATTTTGCTGGTTGTCGGTACGTCCGTGGGCGCTGGAATGCTTGCTCTTCCTATCGCTACTGCGCAATTAGGTTTTTTAGGGTCGCTGATTCTGCTCTTTGTTTGTTGGTTTGTGATGACAGCAGGTGCGTTTTTAATATTGGAAGTAAATTTATGGATGCCAAATAACAGTAACCTGAATACAATGGCACGCACAACGATAGGGCCTATTGGACAAATTATTTCTTGGTTAGCATTTTTATCGCTGTTGTATTCATTACTGTGTGCTTATATCGGGGGTGGCAGCGATTTATTTCATCACTTGTTGTTTGCTGCTGGTATGGATGTCCCACAGTGGATTGCAGCCATTATTTTTACAGTCGTATTTGGGTCGGTTGTTTTTTTAGGTATCCGCTCTGTTGATTATGTGAATCGTGGGTTAATGTTTGTAAAGTTTGGCGCTTATTTTTTATTAGTCGCTTTACTACTGCCTTTAACTTCTTCGGTAAAATTAGCAGCAGGAAATATCTATCACATTACGTCAACGACAGCTATTACTGTCACTATTACTTCTTTTGGTTATGCTGCCATTGTTCCTAGTTTGCGAATATATTTTGCAGGTGATGTAAAGAAATTAAAAAAAGCAATCTTCCTTGGCAGTTTAATTCCATTGTTTTGTTATATTGCTTGGGATGCTGTGATTATGGGCATTGTTCCACTGGATGGTGAGAAGGGTCTTGTTGCTATTTTGAATTCGCAGCGCTCAACCAGCGATCTTGTCAATGCGTTAAGTTTAGCAGCAGCGACAGGCTCGATTACGTTTTTCGCGCAATTGTTTACTTCTATTTGTGTGCTAACTTCTTTTCTTGGTGTAGCGTTATGCTTAACGGATTTTTGGGCTGATGGGCTGCAGCTAGAAAAAAAAGGTAATAGTAATTTGATTGTCACGGTAATGACATTTTTGCCACCGTTAATAGTAGTATTGTTCTTCCCTGGTATATTTGTGAAAGCGCTTCAATATGCGGGTATTTATTGCATTGTGCTATTAATTTTATTGCCTGCTTGGATGGCATGGGTTGGCCGTTACAAGCGAAAAATAGCTAAAGATTTTATTGTGCCAGGGGGGAAATGGTTATTAGTATTATTAATGGTACTTTCTTTAACAATGATTATAAAAGGATTATTAGGGTAATTAGGGTAATAATGATAAATCAGATAAAATTAAGAATTAATTAGTATGATATTAAGATCTATAGGGTACATGATGGATTTTCATTATGTACGAAGATACGAAGAGGCTCTAGAATGAATTCTAAATTGATTGGCGGTGTTTTATTAGTTGTAGGGACTACCATTGGTGCGGGTATGTTGGCGCTGCCTGTTGCGACAGCGCAATTAGGTTTTTGGGGTTCGTTAGTGTTACTCATTAGCTGTTGGGGAATCATGACAGCCTGTGCTTTTCTCTTTCTTGAGGTAAATTTATGGTTGCCTCCGAATAGTAATCTTGTGTCGATGGCGGGGGCGACGTTGGGTAAGACGGGACAAGGCATTACCTGGGTTGTGTATTTAGTTTTGCTTTATTCCATTCTGTGTGCATATATAGCAGGTGGAGGGGATTTATTTCATTACATACTCACCACCGGTGGCATCAAAATATCACAATCACTGGCATCAATTTTATTTACTGTTTTATTTGGCATGGTGGTTTATTGCGGTATACGTTCTGTCGATTACGTTAACCGTGGTTTAATGCTTGGCAAAATGGGCGCATTATTTTTATTGATATGTTTAATCTTTCCATTTATTTCTTCCACTAATTTAAGCAATGGAGAATTTAAGCATATAATTGCTCCCTCAAGTTTAACTGTAACAGCTGTTTCGTTTGGCTGTTTAATGATTATCCCTAGTTTGCGTACTTACTTTGATGCTGATGTGAAAACATTACGCAAAGCGATTTTGATTGGCACGTTAATACCTTTAATTTGTTACATTGCATGGGACATGGTCATCATGGGTGTCATTCCTTTGGATGGAAATCCCGGGTTACGACCTATGTTGCATTCAACGAGCACGAGCAGTGATTTAGTTGCTGCATTAACTGCAATTCTGAAGAAAAATAACATTACGATTATTGCGAAATTTTTCACTTCTATTTGTATGGCGACCTCTTTTCTCAGTGTTTCTCTTAGCCTATCAGATTTCTTGTCCGATGGTTTTAAGGTAAAAAAACAAGGATTGAAAGGAAACACACTAGTATTAGGCGTGACTTTTGTTCCTCCTATTGCACTGGTTTTGTTTTATCCCAATGCATTTTTGCTTGGCTTGCAGTTTGCTGGCATTAGCGTGTTTATTTTAATGATTTTATTGCCTCCATTAATGGCCTGGGTTGGACGGCATCGTAGAGATTTTTCATATGTTAATTATAAAATGCCTGTGAATGAGCTTATTCTTGCATGTCTTGTGGCTTTTGCAGCACTCATGTTGTTAATTTCTGGTATTTGGGGCGTAGCGGCGTTAATCCTCATATCGATCGCTTTTTTTATTGGCTATCTAGTCGAGAAAACAGCTAAAAATACAGTTTAGGGATGGTTCTGTGTCTTTGCTAAAACAAGGATGTGACTATGCAACCTGCTAAAATACTCATTTATCAGGCCCAGCAAATTCGTGAATTTGAGCGTCTTGCTTTAGAACGATTTAATCTGACAGGACAAGTCCTGATGCAGCGGGCAGGCGAAGCAGCGTTTGTTTTTCTACGGCAGCGTTGGCCACAAGCACAAAAAATCGCCGTATTTTGTGGTGGTGGTAATAATGGTGGAGATGGTTATGTGCTTGCATCTCATGCTAAGCAACAAGGAATAGAAGTGGTCATTTGGCAAGTCGGCAGCCAGGACCACATGCAAGAAGAAGCGAGAAAGGCGTTAGAAATATGCCGCCAGTTAAAAATACAGATTAGTTACTTTGATGAAAAAATTAATTTGCAGTCTGTTGACGTCATAGTGGATGCTATTTGTGGCATTGGCGCGCGCAGTGATCTTCGTGAAGATATTCTTGTTGTAATTGAAAAAATTCACGCTGCTCATGTTCCTGTTCTGTCGATGGATATTCCTACTGGCATTGATGCCGATACAGGAAAGATATTGGGTAAGGCCGTACAGGCGACTGCCACTATGACTTTTATCGGTTTAAAATTGGGTTTGTTAACTGGCAGCGGGATAGCACATACAGGTGAATTAATTTGTCATGATTTACAATTGCCTGCAGAGTTATTTTTATCTGTAGAACCGATTGCTGAAAAAATTTGTTTGAATGCATATGCCGCTTATCTTAAGCCGCGTTTACGGGATTGGCATAAGGGATTATCAGGTCATGTTGTGATTATCGGTGGTGAATTAGGTTATTCTGGCGCACCACGTATGGCAGCAGAAGCGGCGCTGCGAGTTGGTGCGGGTTTGGTGAGCGTGGCGACTAGACCAGAGAATGCGTTAATGATGAATATCACTCGCCCTGAAATCATGTGCCATGGTGTGAGTACCGCTAAGGAATTGGATAGCTTGCTGGAAAAAGCAGATGTAGTGGTGTTAGGTCCAGGGATGGGACAGTCTGTTTGGGGAAAAATGCTTTGGGAATATACTTGTCAACAATCTATTCCCTTGGTGATTGATGCTGATGGTTTAAACCTCCTGTCGCAATCCAATAAGTTTAATGAGAATTGGGTGCTCACACCGCATCCAGGTGAAGCAGGTCGGTTAATTGGCATCACGCCTGATGAGATACAGCAAGATCGATTGGCAGCAGCTAGAGCGATTAACAAACGTTACGGTGGTATTTGCGTGCTAAAAGGTGCCGGTAGCATAGTCATTGTCCCTCATTCTGTGCCAGCTATCTGTGCTGAAGGTAATCCAGGAATGGCATCAGCTGGCATGGGTGATGTCTTAAGCGGTGTCATTGGTGGCTTAATGGCACAAGGAATTTCGATGGATGAGGCGTCAACGCTGGGTGTGTGCATGCATGCTATGGCGGGTGATTTAGCTGCAAAAGACGGTGAGCGAGGAATGATCGCAACGGATTTGATGCCTTATTTACGTTATTTAAGTAACAGACCCCATAAAAACTTGGCTCCATGATGATCTTAGAAATGCCAGTTGACTCGTGGCATGGTGCGTAACTGTCATTTCCAGGATAATTAACTATCATGAAAACTGAACTACAATATAAAACGTCCCTTACTACTGTTGAGGACATGTCTCAATTTGCATCTCGGTTTGCAAAAACGGTTAATACTGGTGTGATCATCTACTTACAGGGTCCTTTGGGAGTAGGGAAAACAACACTAACACGCGGATTTTTACGTGGATTAGGTTATAACGATAAAGTGAAAAGCCCTAGCTATACACTGGTGGAGTCATATCATGTCGTAGATAGAACAGTAGATAGAACAATATTTCATTTTGATTTTTACCGAATCAATGATCCCAGAGAATTGGAGCATATTGGCATACAAGAATATTTTACTGCTAATGCGATTTGTTTAATTGAGTGGCCAGAGAAGGGATTTCCATTCTTGCCTGAAGCAGATTTAGATTGTTATCTTGCCTTCAGTGAGCGAGGAAGGGAAATTTGCTTGATTGCTCGATCAGCTAAAGGCAGGGAAATCATCGGTGGGTTGTAATAAGGTCATAACACAAATCTTAATATTTTTGTTAATGGTAATAGCGTCCACTGTATTTGCCGTAAAACCAATAAAAAAAAATGTGGTTAAGAATACAACGCCTGATTTGAATAAATGGTTGCAGCAATCGTTTCACAAAGATGCATTGAATACGTATGTTGTATTCAGCCATGAGCTAAAAAGCCGAAAATTGCAGGATGACAAACGGATTAAGCCATCGCAGCTTAAGCAGAAAAAAGCAATATCAATAGAAGAAAATTCTCGCATTTTTATTGTTGTGGTTGATGCGGGGCATGGTGGAAAAGATTCAGGGGCATTGGGGATCAGTGGTACGAAGGAAAAGGATGTTGTACTAAATATTGCTAAAAAATTGATGAAAGAAATCAATGCATGCCCTCACATGCGGGCTATACTGACTCGTGATGGTGATTACTATGTGCCATTGCGCAAACGCTTGATGCTTGCTCGCAAGAGTAAAGCAGATTTATTTATTGCTATTCATGCGGATGCTTATTTTGATAATGATGCAGCTGGAGCTTCAGTTTTTGCATTGTCACAGCATGGGGCAAGTAGTGAAGCGGCGCGTTGGTTAGCGCAGCGTGATAATTATTCTGAGCTTGGAAGAGTAGAGTTAGATTCATTATCAGATCGAGATCCCATGTTGCGTTCTGTGTTGGTCGATCTTGCTCAGACGGCAACTATACAGGACAGTATTTTATTGGGCAATAACATACTAGATAGGTTAGATAATGTCTCATCACTGCATTATACACATGTTGAACGTGCCCCGTTTGTAGTATTAAAGTCCCCTGATATTCCCTCTATTTTGGTCGAGACGGGATTCCTGACTAATCCCAAGGAAGAAAGACGTTTAATTGATCCGGCTTATCAAGGAAAAATTGCAAAAGCATTGCGTCAGGGTATTAGTCAATATGTCAATCAACATGCAGTGAAGGGAGCCTAAGGGTGCGGACGAGTTTTTTGCAGCACGAGGCAGAGGGTATTTTTCCTTCACCCTTCAGCGCAAAACACACTCATTCCTGATTGGGTTTTGCTCTCGCAGACTCTTGTCTGCGAGTGAATGGTTCATACAAAATACCCTCTGCCTCGTGCTGCAAAAAATTCGTCCGCACCCTAATCATTAACCAGCGGTTTCCGATCTGATGTACCTGGTACTTGACCCTCTTGCTGTTAGCTTTTATCGTGGGTTATGCAAAAACGGAGAAAATATCGATGATCAGACGTATCCAAAAACTTGATTCTTTATTGGCCAATCAAATCGCTGCGGGGGAGGTCATTGAACGGCCAGCGTCTGTGGTGAAAGAGTTAGTGGAAAATAGCTTAGATGCGGGTGCAACTCAGATTGATATTGATATCGAGCAAGGTGGTTCGCGTTTAATACGTGTGCGAGACAATGGTACAGGCATACATCAAGATGACTTACCTCTCTCGCTTAGCCGACATGCAACGAGTAAGATTTATAATGTGAGTGACTTGTCACAAATCATGACCTTAGGATTTCGTGGAGAAGCACTAGCCAGTATTGGCTCTGTGTCTCGTCTTGCTATTATCTCAGCATTAGAGAAAAGTACTGGCTGGCAAGTGACGACTGAAGGTGATGTGTTACCACAGATGGTACCTGCTGCGCACCCGCAAGGTACAACGGCTGAAGTGCGTGATTTATTTTTTAATACGCCTGCACGACGAAAATTTTTACGTGCAGAGAAAACAGAATTCGATCATATCGATGAACTCATTAAACGTATTGCTTTGTCATCTTTTACCGTAGGATTTACCTTGAAACACAATCAACGGGTTGTCCGGCAATATTTTTCTGCTCAAGTGCAAGCACAGAATAATGAACGTCTTGCTGCATTATGTGGCCCAGCATTTGTGGAACATGCTGTACATATTGAGGCAGAAGGTGCGGGTATGCGGCTTTCGGGTTGGATTGCTCTTCCAACATTTTCTCGCAGCCAAGCCGATTTGCAGTATTTTTATGTCAATGGGCGTATGGTGCGTGACAAACTTGTCATACATGCATTAAAACAAGTTTATCAGGATGTACTGTATCGGGACCGTTACCCAGCTTATGTTCTTTTTCTTGAGATATCACCAACACAAGTTGACGTTAATGTACATCCCACCAAACATGAGGTACGGTTTCGAGATGGAAGGATGATTCACGATTTTATTTCTCGTTGTATACAAGACGCATTAGCCAATTCGCATACAGGCGAAGCGTGTGCTGCAACACATTCTCAATCAGCAGGCACAGTATCCCATCAGGACTACGAGCATGAACCTTCCCGTCAATGCGCCAATGTCAAACAACGTCTCACATCTTCTTCGGTTAGTAGAAACACAGGTTCCCACCCTATTTCTTTGCGCGAAAGAGGGCAAGTGATTCAAGAGCAGCTTGAAATATACCGTGCGCTGCATGCTGAAACGGTACCGGATACGATGAAGCAAGCTAGTGAAGTACCTGTGGTGGCAGAGATTGCTTCTGCTATTCTTAGTGAGGAATCCAAAGGTGCTGCTCTTGTGGAACAGTATTACACCGATCATGTATTAGGTTATGCATTAGGTCAGCTTCATGGCATTTACATTTTAGCTGAAAATTCGCAAGGGTTAGTGATGGTGGACATGCATGCGGCACATGAACGGATTGTGTATGAAAAAATGAAAGCTGCTATGTCTCAGCAACAAATATCAGCACAAACGTTATTAGTTCCGATCACTATTGCATTAAGTGAACGCGAAGCAGATGCGGGTGAACAAGCAGCAGAATTATTCCAACAATTTGGATTTAACATACAAAGAATTAGTAAGGAAACCATTGCAATACGAGAAGTACCGCAATTATTAGCTCATGGACCCATTGAGCAATTAGTGCGAGATATCATCACTGACTTACTGGAACATGGCGGTTCTTCACGTGCACAAGAGAGTATTAACCGCTTGTTAGGCACATTGGCATGCCATAGTTCAGTGCGAGCTCACCGCAAGCTGACGGTTCCTGAAATGAATGCCTTGCTGCGTGAGATGGAAAAAACAGATCATAGCGGGCAATGTAATCATGGACGTCCGACATGTGTAAAATTATCAATGGATGATTTAGACAAATTATTCATGCGGGGAAGATGATGCACTTTCGACAAGCATTCCCGCTGAAAGCTATCACCCTATTGTTTTGAGGCAACTGGATTGCAGGATGCAATCTTAAATGCCATGGATGGCGTGTTTGGAGCCAAGAAACAATAGGGTGATAGCTTTCAGCGGGAATGCCTTCACTTTCGAGGAAATCCATGTCAACAAACTCCGCTACACAAAAAAAAATTATCTGTTTAATGGGGCCAACAGCGTCTGGTAAAACGCCATTAGCTATCAAATTAGTCCAACATTTCCCTTTGGAAATTATCAGTGTTGATTCGGCTATGGTATATCGTAGTATGAATATTGGTACAGCAAAACCTAGTGTGGATGAATTACGTCTTGCCCCCCACCATTTAATTGATATTCTCGATCCAAAAGAAACGTATTCTGCAGGGCAATTTTGTACGGATGCGTTGTATGAAATAGACAATATTATCGCGAGAGGAAAAATTCCCTTACTGGTTGGCGGTACGATGTTATATTTTCGTGTGCTGCAACAAGGTATGGCTAAACTTCCCAAAGCAGATATGAGAATACGTGCTGAATTACAAGCGCATGCGGAGCGGGAAGGTCGGGAAGCATTGCATGCGTTGCTTGCTACTGTCGATCCTCTTGCTGCAAAGCGCATCAACCCGCATGATAGCCAACGTATTCAACGTGCGTTAGAGGTGTATAGATTAACGCATAAAACGATATCCACTTGGCAGATAGAACAACCCCGCCCTCTTACAGATTATCAATTTTATAATATTGCGTTGATTCCATCTGATCGCGCACGCTTGCATGAACGGATTGCGATGCGTTTTGCACATATGTTGCAATTGGGATTCATTGATGAAGTGCGCTGTTTGTATCAACGCGATGATCTTTCTTGTGATTTACCCTCCATTCGTTCAGTGGGATATAGACAAGTGTGGAATTATTTGGCTGGCTTATCTACGTACGAAGTAATGTGCGATCAAGCGGTTGCTGCAACCCGCCAACTGGCTAAGCGACAATTGACATGGTTGCGTTCTTGGTCAGAAATCATTCCACTGGAGGCTGATGCCGCAGATGTTTTTTCGCAAGTGGTAAAGCAATTATCTAGTATTGTTTTTTAACTAGAGAATTTTAGCTAGATAAATCGTTCTGGGTAGTCATAGGGCCCCAAAAAACGGAAGCTGATAGATAGTACCATTCCAGTCATCACGACAGCTTGCTTTGAAATACAGTAGATGGGTTAAAGTTGCAGCCTGCATTCCTTCGCTTGCTTCCCTCTTAACGGGCCTTCATGGCTTCGACATCGCAAAGCTTCCATTTTTTGAGGCCTTATGACTACCCAGAACGGTAAATCAGATAGTAATAAGAACAGCGATTCTGCTAACTTGGAATCAATATTATTCGTTCAGATACAGCTATAACCGAACATTTACGTTTATTCTTCACTCATGGGATTAGTAGGATGAAGCAGGGAATCTTCTTGAGGCTTCGTCGAGGCTTCGAGGATATTTATTGATAACTGTTCTTCTTGAATTTCTAACGCATTAATATTACGTATGTTCGTGTGGCCTGCAGCGATTTCACGTAGGGCAACAACAGTGGGTTTATCATTGTCCCATTCCACTTTAGGTTCTTTACCACGCATTAATTGACGAGCTCTTTTTGCAGCAACGATCACTAGCTCAAATCGGTTTTTGACATTTTTCAAGCAGTCTTCTACGGTCACTCTCGCCATGGATTACACCTTTGCTTTTATGGTTCAAAGAAATCACACATCATACAGGATATTATTCAAAAAGGGTATGTTTAGTCGCCAGTTCATGTATCAGTTCGCCAATTTTAATGGTCTGATGTCGCAGCAACAAACGTTCTGCTTCGATAATTACCATTAAGTCATGTTGCGCTTTGGCAAAATCATCATTGATCACAACATAATCAAATTCATGGATATGAGAGACAGTTTCTTGTACATCAGCTAAGCGTTTCTTAATTACCTCTGGATGGTCTTGGTTACGTTTGACTAGGCGATTTTGTAAGTCATGAAGAGAAGGCGGTAAAATAAAAACTCCTATCGTGTATGGAAACATATGCTTAATTTGCTGGTAGCCTTGCCAGTCAATTTCTAGGATAACATCCATGCCTTTTACTAATGTTTGTTCTACCCAGCTTTTTGATGTTCCGTAGAGATGATCAAAAATGGAAGCGTACTCAAGAAAATCTTGATGATCAATCATGCGCTGAAATTCAGTTTTATCAACAAAATAATAATTTGTTCCTTGTGTTTCACCCGGGCGCTTAGGACGAGTCGTGTGCGAAACGGAGACAGTAATATTTGGCATCGTATCCACTACAGCTTTTACTAAAGAGGTTTTACCTGTGCCAGAAGGCGCAGCAATCACAAACAAGTTACCTTTGTCAGTTACATTCATTATTTATGACCCATATTGCTTGATCTCATCATTGAGTGTGGTCGATTGTTCGAGACCAATAATTCGGTTAATGATAGACGAACTTGATGAAATTTTGTTGCCAAGAATACGTACATCACCTCCATAAGAATGCACGATATCTGCGCCAACCACTTGATTTAGCTGGTATTCACCACCTTTGACAAGCGTATCAGGTCGGATAATCTGGAGCAATTGTTCGGGTGTATCATCCGCAAAAGGTACAACCCAATCCACAACATCTAATCCTGCAAGTACTATCATACGATGTTCAAGGTGATTAATAGGCCGTGTCAGCCCTTTGAGTTTTTGAATAGATTCATCGGTATTAACAGCGACAATTAAATAGTCACCCAGTTGTTTGGCCATTTGCAGGTAAGTCACATGGCCAGCATGAATGACATCAAAACAACCGTTAGTAAATACTATTTTCTTTCCTTGCGCACGTGCTTCTTTTACTGCTTTAAGTAATTGTTCTTCATTTACAATGCCGGTAGCGAAACTGGTTTTACCAGTTAATGCGACTTGTAGTTCAGGTACACTGACAGTGGCAGCACCTAACTTACTGATTACAATACTAGCAGCAAGATTGGCTAACGCTGTTGCTTGGGATAAATCTAGTCCTATGGCGACAGCGGTAGCTAACATGCTAATGACAGTATCGCCTGCACCAGTGACATCTAGTACTTCACGCGCGTAGGCTGGCAAATGTAGCGAATCATGTTGTCTGATGAGTGTCATGCCGTTTTCACCCCGGGTGACAAGCAGCGTATCAATCTGGTGTTTGGTCAGCAGTTTTCGTCCTTTATCAAGAATGTCTTGTTCACTGTTACAATGTCCAACAATAGTTTCGAATTCTTTGAAATTAGGGGTAATGATATTTGCATGCTGATAAATGCTGAAATCGTTACCTTTAGGATCGACCAATATAGGAATACCAGCGGCACGGGCTAACTGTATCAATGTTTGTGGGTTTGATAAGGTGCCTTTTTTATAATCTGACAAAATGACAAGATTTGCATGGGGTAAGTGCTGCTTAAAGCGTTGGATTAAAAAATCATGGTGTTCGGAAATTAGCTTTTCTTCAAAGTCCATGCGTAGTAATTGCTGATGTCGGCTAATGATGCGTAATTTGACGATAGTGGAAATAGAATCCAGCATGCATAAATCATGAGTGACAGAAGCGGCTGTCAATTGTTGGCTCAGTGTCATGCCAGCCTCATCATTGCCTATGATGCCTAATAAAGTAGTCTTTGCACCCATAGCGGTAATGTTCAGTGCGACATTAGCTGCTCCGCCTGGTCGGTTGTCTGCGCCAGCAATTTTGACGATAGGTACAGGTGCTTCTGGTGAAATCCGTGAGGTATCACCAAACCAGTAGCGATCTAGCATCACATCGCCAACAACAAGGATGGATGCCTGGTTAAAATCAGGTAATGTTGCAGGTAATGGGTATGACATATTACACGATGTTCCCGAGGCTGTTTAATTTTGTGAGATTCTATCATTTTCGATGAGCAGGGGCAAAAGTCATCATGTGCCCATAGAGCACCTACGTGCAACGCTACGGGTTTTCAGGATAACTTGCAAATCCTTATGCTATCTGGCTACCATTACCTTCTTTCATTTTTTGTTGTTGAGGATAGCATTGCGCGTGCGTTATTTGTACACACTCCTATTTTATCTAGCGTTACCATTTATCTTCATCCGGCTTGGGTGGAGGTCTTTGCGGCAGCCAGTCTACCGCCAGCGTATGGGTGAACGCTTGGGTTTTTATCCCTATACACTAGAGAAATGTATCTGGGTGCATGCAGTTTCTGTTGGAGAAACACTTGCGGCTATACCATTGATCAAAGCATTACAATCGTGCCATCCTGAGTTTCCTATATTAGTGACGACCATGACCCCAACAGGTGCTGAGCGTGTGAAGTCAGCATTAGGAGATGGCGTTAATCATGTTTATATTCCTTATGATTTGCCGAGTGCAATGCGGCGTTTGTTAAATAATATGCGTCCGGTAGTTTGCATTATCATGGAAACAGAGTTATGGCCGAATCTTATCAACGTGTGCCATCAACATCATGTTCCAATTTGTTTAGTGAATGCACGATTGTCAGAAAAATCTGCTAGAGGATATCACCGTATAACATCATTAACGCAAGAAATGCTGCACCATATTCGTCTCATTGCTGCTCATGGACAGGTTGATGCAGATCGTTTTATTGCATTAGGTGCGTCAAAAGAACGAATGACAGTCACTGGTAATATTAAATTTGATATTGAATTACCAGAAGAATTGACAGACAAGAGTGCGGCATTACGCACGATGCTTGGTAAAGATAGATTTATTTGGATAGCTGCTAGCACGCATGAAGGTGAAGAAGAGATTATCTTAGCAGCGCATAAAAAAGTTCGTGAACAAAATGCACATGCTTTATTAGTATTAGTGCCGCGCCATCCTAATCGGTTTGATGCGATTGCAAAGTTAGCGGAGTCCTCTTTTGTTACTGTACGCCGCAGTTTACAGCAACCTTGTACGCAAGAAGTGGCAGTTTACCTGGGAGATACAATGGGGGAACTGTTATTAATGTATGGTGCAGCAGATGTAGCATTTGTGGCGGGAAGTTTAATTCCACGTGGTGGTCATAATATGCTGGAGCCAGGTGCATTAGGAAAGCCAATTTTGACGGGACCACATTTGTTTAATTTTGCGGAAATCAGTGAGTTATTTGTATCAGCAGAGGCGCTGACTAAAGTCATGGACGCAGATTCACTTGCTGCGCAACTGGTACGATTGATGCAACATCCCATGGAGCAAGCACAAATGGGTGCACGCGCATTGCAAGTGATAGAAAACAATCGTGGTGCACTGGACAAGCAATTGACATTGCTGAGTCAGGTCATTAGGGCTTGTTAGCCAATATTTTTGAGTATTTGTTTTGTATGAAACAAATCCTTCGAAGAGAATTGTGGTGCTTCTGTTTCGATGTAACAAATAGGTTGTACTTTAGAAGATCGTGCAAAGTCATCTGGAGCAATAAACCCTAGAGCATTATATTCAATAGTAACACCGATGGATTTAAAACAAGTATAGGCATACTCAGAGCAAATGAATGCATGTTGTTTTTCTGGATCGGCTGGCTGTGCGGGTAAACCTAGCGTATGCATGCTAAGACGCGCAGCAATATGTACCACTTCCTCTGTGCGGTAAGGATGGCCTAATAAATCGACTGCTGCGCGTGAAAGGTTACCAATATTTTCTACTCGCACATCTTGGTGACGAGCAAGCATGAGCCGTCCTTCATAGCCTTTGCCTGTCGCATTATAGTTCTTCACATAATTGCTAAGCGGTATAGTTCGTACGCCAATGCTTTCAACACTTTCCAAAACCATAATGCGTTCAATAGAATCGACTCGCAGTACAAATCCTACGTGACTCCAAATGCTGTTGGTGGCTTTTTGAATGAGTGTGGAAAAAACAGAGCTGCCTGAGCATAGCAAAATATCACCGGATTGGATGGTGTGGCGTAAATCTTTATAACATTTGCTTGGTAATATCGGAAACTGTCCCATGTTTTTGTTTCTCCTTGTCCGAATCGTCGTGCACTTAATTATAAGTTACGAAGAAGTTGCGTTGTGTAAGATTTTTCTTGTGAATTGTAAATCCATGAAGGCCTTTTTTTTATCAATAGGATTTCGTAATAAATAAGCGGGATGGTAGGTAATAATTAAAGGAATATGGTTTTCACCGTAACGATGGATTTTGTTTCGTAATGATTCCAATGATGATTTAGTTTGCAACAGATAATGTGCAGCAATTCTACCAACAGCTAATAACACTTGTGGTTTGATGAGTGCGATTTGCTGATCTAAAAAAGGTGTGCAAAGCTTGACTTCTTCCGGTTGAGGGTCACGGTTATTTGGTGGGCGGCATTTCAAAATATTTGCAATGTAGATATCAGCACGTTCTAAGTTTATCGTTTTAATCATCGCAGTTAGTAGTTGTCCTGCTCGGCCGACAAAGGGTTCACCTTGTTTATCTTCATGAAATCCTGGTGCTTCACCTATGATTATGAGATTTGCTTTGCGGTTACCGACACCAAATACAGTTTGTGTGCGTGATTGATGTAATCCGCAAGCAGTACATTGTGCGACTGCGGCTTGCAAGGCGTTCCAGTCTTGTAAAGCAGAAGGGATGGTTTTGTTGTCTATAACAGGTGAAGCAGATACTTTCATTTGCCAGGGTAATATTCCGAGTGATTGTAAATAATGCTTATGTGAAATTGTCATGGTCTTGCCGTGATAATGCCTTAGTAGTCGATATTGAGCCTGTAAAAAACGCATAATGCAACTGGATTAAACTTTGTAATAAGGATAATAAATGGGTTCCCAAATGATTTTTTTTAAAATGTCTTCTAAATTTCCATGAACATGTTGTGCAAGCCCTTCTGCTTGGGCTTGTTCTGCAACCGCTAAGGCAACTTTAAAGCTTACCATTTTCGCCTCAGATAATTTTGGTAAGAGAGCAGCCATTTTATCTTGCATAGCTGGCGAATGTTTACTTAATGCTTGTGCAGCAACCCATAACATATCATCTGAAATACGTTTTGCTCTGACAGCGATGGCGCCTAGTCCAATTCCAGGAAAAGCAAGTGCATTATTACTCTGTGCAATGCGATACCATTTACCATCATAATGGATTTCTGGGAATGGACTACCTGTGGCAATAATCGCTTTTGCCTCCGTCCATTTTAGTAAATCTTCTGGTTCTGCTTCTGTTAATGAATTTGGATTGGATAGCGGCATGATGATGGGCCGCTCTATATTAGCGGCCATCATTTTTATCACTTCTTCTTTAAATGCTCCAGCGACAGTTGAACAGCCAATGAGTGTGGTGGGTTTTACGTTATTCACCACATCATATAAGCTAATAAAAGGTGGATCACGTAATATCCAGGTTTTTAGCTCTATTTTCTTATGCGCATAAGGTTTTTGAAAAGGTAAGAGTTCAATGTCGTCCGTTAATAATCCTGGTTTATCTAAAAGCCAAAAACGTGATCGTGCCTCTTGCTCACTTAATCCAGCACGCTTTAGTGCACCAAAAATTTGTTCTGTAATGCCAACACCTGCTGTTCCAGCGCCGAAAACTACAATGCGATGGTCTCTTAGTGCGATGCCGCTAGCAGCAGTGCCAGCAAGAAATGCTGCTAGCGTGACGACTCCAGTGCCTTGCATATCACCATTGAATGTACAGTATTGATTTTGATATCGGGCTAATATACGTCTAGCATTAGTACGGCCAAAGTCTTCCCAATGTAGGAGAATATGAGGAAATTTTTTTGTAATAGCTTGAACAAAGGCGTCAATAAAATCATCGTATTTTTGTCCAGTAATCCGTTCATGACGTGAGCCTAAATACATAGGATCATTTAATAATTGTGGATTGTTTGTGCCTACATCTAATTGGATGGGTAAACAGCGATGAGGATTAATTCCTCCGCATAAGGTATAAACCATAAGTTTTGCACTAGAAATATTAATGCCGCCAATACCTTGATCTCCTATGCCTAGCACAGCTTCTCCATCTGTAATAACAGATAAATCTATTTCTGGAGGAACACGATTATCGAGAATCTCATCAATCTTATTCCAATCTTTATAGCAAATGTATAGTCCCCTGGGTTTGCGGTGCTCCAGGCTAAACCGCTGTACTGCTTCGCCAACGGTTGGGGTGTATATAATAGGCAGCATTTCTTCTAAATGCTGGCTCACCAACTGATAAAAAAGTGTTTCGTTATAATCATGTAACGCATTCAAGTATATGTTTTTACCGAGGTTGGTGTGTTGCTCCTGGTATTGTATATACATGCGGGCAACTTGCTGCTCTAGTGTTTCAACAAGAGGAGGTAGTAAACCGGTCAAATTAAATGTTTCACGTTCTTCTAATGTGAATGCACACCCTTTGTTTAATTTGGGTGTGCTAAGTAAGTCATTACCAGTAAGAGAGGTTTTAACACAATGGATTTTACCTGTATCATCTAAAATAATTTTAAATTCAAACATAGAGATAGCTCTTATATATTAATTTTTTTATTTCCACATACGATATCAATAATGGGATCAAGTCAGTGTGCTTAACCTATTATAACTGATTATGTGGTAACTTCGGTTAACGATAGATGGAAGATAGGAAGGAGTAGATGAAAAATATTGCTGTTTATGCGGGAACTTTTGACCCTATTACTTATGGCCATGTGGATTTGGTGGAGCGTGCTGCTAATATTTTTGATAAAATCATTGTGGCTATTGCTGCTAATTCGGTGAAAAAACCATTATTTTCCCTAGACGAACGAGTGGACCTTACGGCGCAGGTATTAAAACGGTTTCAAAATGTGGAAGTCGCGGGATTTGATACGTTATTGTTAAATTTTGCAAAAAAACATCATGCCAACGTAATTTTACGCGGGCTGCGCACGGTGACGGATTTTGATTATGAATTTCAATTGGCCAGTATGAACCGAAATTTAAACCCGGCCATTGAAAGCATTTTTTTGATGCCGGCTGAAAAGTATATGTCTATTTCATCTAGTTTGATTCGTGAAATTGCGTCATTGGAAGGGGATGTGTCAGCATTTGTTCCAGAGGAAGCTGTGGCGGCATTGAAAAGAAAAATTGGCACATATCAAGGATGAGTGTGTTTTGCGGTGAATGGTGAAGGAAAAATACCTTCTGCCTCTTACTGCAAAAAACGCATCATGCTCTCCTAGAGCAGCTACGTGAAATGCTACGGGTATATAAGATAAGGTGGAGTATGTCGTTAATTATCACTGATGAATGTATAAACTGCGATGTTTGTGAACCTGCATGTCCGAATACTGCGATTTATCAGGGAGAACTTATTTATGAAATTGATCCGGATAAATGCACAGAATGTGTAGGTCATTTTGATGAGCCGCAATGTATTGCTGTTTGTCCTGTTAATTGTATTATTAAAGACCCCAATCATCCTGAAACGCAGGAACAGCTTCTAGAGAAATATAATCAGTTGAATGAAAAATTTCCCGTTAACTCCTAAATCTTCCTTTTCTTAACACCCTTCTTTCTTTATTTACTAACCATGCGTTGAGAGCACGTAAATCATCTAAACTTAGTGTGCCGGCAGCTTGTTTAAGCGCTAAGATATTATTGACAAAAGCATAGCGGTCTGTTGCGTACTTAGTTTGTGCTTCATAGACATTTTGTTGTTGGTTAAGTACATCAACCAATGTTTCTGCCCCAACCTGGTAACTTGCTTCCAATCCTTTTAATGAACTAATAGACGATTTGATAGCTTCTTTGTCTGCTTTAATCTGACTAATGCCAGCGACAATGCTGAGGAAACTTTGTCGTGTAGTGTTAATTGTACTGCGGATCGTTTGTTCTAATTGTTGTTGTGCAACTTGATAGTTATAAGTGGCTTGATTGGTTTGGGCGACAATGCCTCCGCCTGAAAATATAGGTACATTTAAGTTCAAAGTAATAGAACGGTCCGAAGTGGTGCCAGGACCATGGCGCTCTGAAAATGAGCTGTAGTTATTAATGTTGTCGCTCAGTTGTTTGTTAAAGTTGGTTTGAACATTTAACGTTGGTAAATGCCCTGCGATTTGCTGCTTAATCAGTTCGCGGGCAGAAGCAACGTTATATTGTGACGATTTGATGGACCAGTTTTGTAGTATCGCTTTCTTGACCCATGCTTCAACATTATTTGGCTGTGGACTCACTAGTGGAAAATCGTCACTCAATGCGGAAAGATGCGTATAGTAGACGCCAGTAATAACGCGCAAATTTTCTCTATCAATAGATAATGTGGTTTGTGCTGCAATATAAGTGGCGATGGCTGAATCATAGGATGCTTGTGCCGTATAGACATCGGTGATGGTTTTTAATCCTACTTTATATTGTTGCTTGATTTGATCAAGCTGTTCAGCATAAGCCAGTTTAGACGCTTCAGCATAACTTAAATTTTCTTCATCTTTCAAAATCGTAAAATAAGCGGTAGCAACTCGAATCATTAAATTTTGTAAGGCTGCGTTTAATGTTGCATCAGCACCTTTAGAAAGTGAAACTTGTTGGGCGACAGCGGAAAATTGAGCGAAATTAAAAATAGTTTGAGTAAGTGAGAGATTGAACGTATAACCGCGTTGAGTTAAGTTGCGTGGATTAAGATAAGTGCCGGAGTTGCTAATCACAGGGTCAAAATTTGATCCCGCATAACCAATACGACTGACATAAGGGCTTGCTGTAAATGATATGTTAGGAAGTAACGCAGCAGCGCTAATTGGCACGCCTTCTTTAGTGGAAAGACGTTGAGCTATTGCTTGTTGAAAGATAGGATCACTAGTTTGTGCTTGTTGATACACTTCAATTAAATTCGCAGCGGTTGCAATGGATTGCCAACATGCAAAAACTGTTAATAATAAGAATATTTTTTTCATGTTATTATTTCCTTGAACATAAAAAACTCAGCTGTAGTGGGCCGAATTTTTAGGACTTAAAAAGATACGGGCTTTATTTAAGTAAAGCAAGTGTGTATACCCGTAGTGTTTCACTTAGATGTTCTATAGGTGCATGATGATAGGGAGGGATAGCCAATGAAAATTTGGCAATTAGAAGTTGATTTAAACATCGTGACTGAGCGTGGTAGAGGCACGATGTCAGAACATTTAGGTATTGAATTTATTGAAGTGGGCGAAGATTATTTGGCAGCACGTATGCCGATTAATCAACGTACTAAACAACCTATGGGGATCATGCATGGAGGCGCTTCTTGTGTATTAGCAGAGACCGTAGGCAGCACAGCAGCTCAATTTTGTGTTGATCATAGAAAGTATTATTGCGTTGGTCTTGATATTAACACAAACCATCTTCGTGTTGTGCGTGAAGGCTATGTCATAGGAACAGCTAAACCTTTTCACTTGGGTAAAACAACTCAAGTCTGGGGCATAGAGATCAAGAATGAGGATGGCAAATTGGTTTCCATTAGTCGGCTTACCATGGCTGTATTGGAAAAAAACAACTAAAGAGAACTGGACTTTGGCCAATTATGCTGCCTGTATAAGCTGATTTAGCAAGGTTTCCCACTCATTAGGTTTAATTTTTATATATTCACCCTCAAACCTTGAGTCATTAAAATTCCTGATTGCCCAAATATCACGTCTAACGAAGGAGTAAGATCAACATATTGGTAACGAGGAAGATCAAGTTTTAAATGATAAGAAGAACTTTCTTTCTTTGTAAGCAGGCTGGGATATTTAGAGTATAGCTTTTTAGCTGCCTCGTATTCACCGAGGGCAACATGATCTAACAAAGAAGGTAAAAAAGTTATAACGATGTTTTCCTGAAAAAATCCCCAATTCGTTTTGGAAGTCATCGCAAAAGCTATCACATCTGTTGGATGAGGTAGAAAAGAAATCAACAAATATAACTGAATGTCATTGGGGAGCAGCGAGTTAAAATGATTAGTAAAACATGACAAAAGGAACGATGGTGTTAACCCAGGCTTTGTTAGTAACGTTGTTACTTTATTGACAAAAATTTCTGTATCGCACTGCCACCACCCGTTCTTGTCATTCCAGTGGGAATGATGACTGATTGCTGTATTGAGTTCAGTGAGAGGCTTGTCACCTGATAAACACAAGAGTGCAACTTCAAGCACCGCTTTTTTATCTTTCCAACGATCAATTTTGTATTGCAGCACAATTAGGAATACACCGAGGCCGCAAAATTGGCCAAAGTCCAGGGAAAGTAACCGTTTTCATCCAAACACCTAATTACACTTTTGCAGCCAGAGACAAGGGAATCTAGTCATAGACTAGGTTGAGTAGTCTAGATACCGCGGACAAGCTGCGGTACAATCAGATCGGTTGTGGCACAAGCTCAGTATAAACAAGCTCGCTACCACAGCTGAGTGACAAAAAATCAACGGATCATGGGTTAACCGAATACTTACAACATTTACCACTCTACTCGCTTCATCCTGACGACGAAAAAAAGCTACGCAACAACCATGTTACAACAATCCCTAAAATAGCTAATACTGCCATCAACTCAAGGACGGTCATACGACCAATGCGGTATACGTTAACCTCATTTTTTTTATCTTTTTGCTGCTTCATTAAAAATACCTCTGTCGCATCGCTTCTTTGGCTAAAATTAAGGTTGTGTTAGCTGTCTCATTCGCTTTTGCGGTACCTTCTTTTAGCAATGATTGAACATAATGAATATCTTTTTCGAATTGTATCCGGCGCTGGCGAATAGGCTCAATCGTTGATACTAACACATCAATCAATTGCCGCTTACATTCCACGTCGCCAATTGTGCCTGCACGATAACGTTCCTCCGCTTCTTGTACCCATTTCTTATCTGGATTAAAGGTTTCATGAAATATCCACAAAGGATTATTTTCTACTGTCCCCTTGTCTGTCGCTTTAAGCCGGTTAGGATCAGTGTACATTGCCATCACTTTTTTCTTAATGGTATCAGGATCATCACTCAGGAAAATGGCATTATTAAGCGACTTAGACATCTTTAACAAACTTCCATCAGGCCCTGGTGCACCTATTCCAACCAACCGTTTGGTACGCCCCAACTTTGTCTCAACAATGGGAAAAACTCCGCCTTGCGCGAGATGTTGCGAATCTTCCGCATGCGGATCAACATGGCAATAGATTTGATTAAAGCGGCGCGCTACTTCCCTAGTCAATTCCAAATGTGGAACTTGATCTTCTCCTACTGGTACAATTTGCGGTCTAAATGACAGAATATCAGCCGCTTGGCTAATAGGGTACAGAAGGAAACCCACCGAATAATTATCACCCAAACCTTTGTCACGAATTTCATCTTTAATGGTAGGATTACGCATCAGCCGAGGATATGGCACTAACAAACTAAAGAAGACTGTTAATTCCGCAATAGCAGGCACTTCAGACTGAACAAAAATAGTGCTTCGTTTAGGATCAATACCAACTGCCAGATAATCCAACATGACTTCCATCACATTTTGATGAACTTCAGCTGGTCTATCCATGCGTGTTGTCATGGCTTGAATATTAGCAATCACAAAATAACAATCATAATGATCTTGCATACGAACACGGTTTTCTATCGATCCGACCCAATGCCCCAAATGCAAACGCCCTGTCGATGTATCGCCCGTCAATAATCGCGGTCTTAATTCTTTATTCATTATTTTTCTCTAATCGCTAAATGGTAATTCACTTGTCCCGCTGTCTGTGATTTCAGTACTCGCCAATTTGATGGTAAATCATTATCCTTGATTAATTCCCAAGCTTCTAGATAAATGTAAGAAAATGCGGCTAAATACCCATGCTCTTCTAGATAATCACAACACGGCTGCAGTAAATTTGCTTGATAAGGTGGATCAAGAAATACAATATCAAATGGCTGTGTAGTAGTTTGAAGTTGTTTGGGTATGTTGGCCCTATAGACAGAAGCATTATCTGCCTTAAATTGAGCAAGCTCCTCTTGTAATAAGTGAATCACATCTGCTGAATGATCTACCATTTCAACATAAGCTGCTCCTCGTGACAATGCTTCAAAACCCAATGCGCCGCTACCCGCAAATAAATCTAAGCAACGAGCACCTCCAATCTTTGGTGCCAGCCAATTAAATAATGTCTCACGCACGCGGTCTGGTGTTGGGCGTAAGTGGTCCCTATCCAGCACCTTCAATTTACGCCCACGCCATTTACCTGCAATAATACGCACAAAGCCTGGTTTCATGTGACTCACTGACTCCTGTTTCATTCTTTAAACTATGCTAACATTAAACTCCTGATGGTCACTGCTAACCTAGTTAGATGTAGTTCGAAATAGATCCTAAGTACCAGTTACCCATCAATACAACTATCCAACAAATTTACTGGCGCCATGATACGAATAGGTAAACCATGTTTGATTTTCTTAAAAGAAAGAAAAAATCGGATCCTCTTGAACGTATTGAAACATCAGCACCACTGGTAACACCACCACAAGAAGATATCCACGTTAATAAATCGACTGGTTTTTTTACCCGCCTCAAGCAAGGTCTTGCAAAAACCCGCGCCACATTTGCCACAGGGATGGCCAATCTTTTTCTCGGTAAAAAAGAGCTAAATCAAGACTTACTCAACGAAATCGAGATGGCTTTACTTTCCGCCGATGTAGGTGTCGAAACTACCGATCAACTCATTCAAACACTTACCAAGAAATTAGCTCGCAATGAATTGAACGACACACAAGCAGCATTTCAATGCTTACAAGAAGAAATGAAAGCCATTTTACGTCCTTGTACTGCGCCTTTATCCATCCTCTCTGAAAATAAACCTTACGTTATTCTTGTGATTGGTATCAATGGCTCAGGCAAAACAACGACTATTGGTAAGTTAGCCAATCATTTTAAGCAAAATCAAATAAATGTCATGCTGGCAGCTGGAGATACCTTTCGAGCAGCAGCCATTGAGCAGTTACAAATTTGGGGTACTCGCAATCAAGTCCCTGTTATTGCCCAGCAACCTGGTGCCGACACTGCAGCGGTGATCTATGACGCGATGGAAGCTGCTAAAGCTCGCCATATTGAAGTACTCATTGCCGATACCGCTGGTCGCTTACATACCCAATCAAACCTCATGGCTGAGCTACAAAAAGTGAAACGAGTACTGGCGAAAATTGACCCCAGTGCACCTCATGAAACACTGATTGTGCTCGACGCTACGCTAGGACAGAATGCATTGACTCAAGTAAAACAATTTAATGAAGCAATGGGTGTCACCGGCATTGTATTGACTAAATTAGATGGAACAGCGAAGGGCGGTATTATTTTTGCCATTGCTAAGCAAACCAAAATCCCCATTAGATTCATTGGAGTAGGAGAAGGAATCCAAGATCTACGCCCCTTCCAAGCCGATGACTTTGTAGATGCATTATTCGCTACTTAAGCTAAGGACGCTGACCGATGAATCCATTGTCAACAGAGCCTAATATTTAGTATATTATGGCGGTATCTGAACGGGAGCAGCCCACGTTCAAATACCGCTATAACCCCTGAAAATGGTTATCTATCATTTTTCAAAAATAAGCCACATGAGGCAATATGAATACAAGCTTACAAACCATTGATATTCGCCTGCCGGTCAGCAGCCTAGAAGCCTATTTACATTATGTAAACCAGATTCCCATGCTGTCTCAGGAAGAAGAACACGATCTTGCTGTCCGCCTGCAAAAAAACAATGAGTTAGCAGCAGCTAAGCGATTGATTTTAGCACATTTACGCTATGTTGCTCGAGTTGCTAAAGGCTACATGGGATATGGCTTACCCTTAGCTGATCTCATCCAAGAAGGTAATATTGGCTTGATGAAAGCAGTCAAGCGTTTTAATCCAGACATGGGCGTTCGCCTAGTTACCTTCGCTATGCATTGGATTAAAGCTGAAATTCACGAATATATTTTGCGAAATTGGCGTATCGTGAAAGTTGCCACTACAAAAGCTCAACGCAAGCTTTTCTTCAATTTGCGTAATCTCAAAAAACGTCTTGGCTGGATGACACGGCAAGAAATTAACGATATCGCCAGAGATTTGAAAGTAAAACCTGAAACCGTCAGAGAAATGGAAATGCGTCTAGCTACCTCCGACACCTCGTTTGACGGTCATAGTGACGATGATGACGACTATCATTTTGCACCTGCAGGCTTTTTAGAAGACATGAGTTATAATCCAGCACAACAATTAGAAAAAGCGGACTGGTCAGAACAATCCAACGATACTATTTATCACGCACTGGGCAAGCTGGATGAACGCAGCCAAGACATTATCCGTGCCCGCTGGCTAGATGAGAATAAATTGACGTTACAAGATTTAGCTGACAAATATCAAATTTCTGCAGAGCGAGTACGCCAGCTAGAAAAAAATGCCCTGCAAAAATTACGTGCCGCGTTTGAAGAAACTACTGCTGCGTGAAATAAAAGGGATCAATGTAAATCATGCTACTTGAGAAGCCCCGCTGCTGCCTCGTAATTGATTAGATTCACTGATCAAAGCAAGCCTAACAGCTTCCAACTTAGACATTTTAGCAGCACGCAACACTTCATATACTTCCGCTAACTTAGCCAAAAGATCCCCTTTTCTAGATTTGTCTATTTTATTACTTTCTGGTAATTCTCTTATTTCACGCAAGACACGCGCGATTTCTTCCCAGTTGTAAGCTGCTAATTGTTCTCGCGGCACCATCCGTTTATTGAGATCAACAGCCGCCTTTGATGATTCGTCAAGCACTACCGCTTTATAACGTTCCGCCGCTTCCATTAAAATATCAATTCTTTCTCCCAATGTCCCTCGCTGTATGTCATCTATATGGGGGTAGAATATCATTGGCATACCATCCTCCTCATTCTCATTCATTATTCTAAGTGCTATATCACACGCTATACATCTTATAGGGATAATTTGCTAGCCTGCTTTTATTATAGTCCTTATCAAAAAAACTTCCCGCTTTCATCCTCCTCCATAAGAGCAAAAACTTGTCCAATTAAATCATGCGCTTTGAACGATCTAAGCAGCGATAGCTTAAGGCTTCACCAAGATGTCCTGCGTGTATTATGCTGTTATATTCAAGATCAGCAATAGTACGGGCAATCTTAATAATCCGATGATACGCACGCGCTGACAAATTAAACTTTGATACCACCTGGTGAAGCACACGCTGAGCATCCTGCTGAAGATTACTATAGGAATCAAGTTCTGGTACTGTCAATGCGGTATTATATTTTCCTTGTCTTTTCTGTTGATATTGCCGCGCCTCGATGACTCTTTGACGTACTACAGAACTTGTTTCAGCTGTATTACGTGACTGAGCTAATAACTCGGGTGATAACTGTGCTACTTCAACGTGCATATCAATACGATCAAGTAAAGGGCCAGAAATCTTGCCCAGATAGCGTTTGATTTGTTCTTTCGCACAAGAGCAAGCATCCACTATACTGCCAGCGTAACCACATGGACATGGGTTCATGGCAGCAATCAATTGAAAATGCGCGGGGAAAACAGTTTGAAAAGCGGCTCGTGAGATAGTCACAGAACCTGATTCTAATGGTTCACGCATGCATTCAAGAACATGACGATTAAATTCTGGTAACTCATCGAGAAATAAAACGCCATGATGTGCCAGTGAAATTTCGCCTGGATGCGGAGGACGACCTCCTCCTACGACAGCTACACTAGAACTGCTGTGATGAGGAGAACGGAATGGAATATGTTTCCATTGCTTTGGATCAAATCCATTGTTGCTAACAGAAGCAATGGCTGCCACTTCCAATGCTTCCTGATCGCTTAATTCAGGTAATAAACTAGGAAGCCGACTAGCTAACATCGTCTTGCCTGTTCCTGGTGGACCAATAAATAATAAACTGTGTCTTCCTGCCGCTGCAATTTCAAGTGCACGTTTCGCAATAGGTTGCCCTTTGACATCAGCGATATCCAAGTTGGTTTCAATTTGCCGCTTACCTTCATTAGATTGGCAGCTTGGCAATGACCGCTCACCCTTTAAATGCGCACATACATCCAGTAAATGTTTGGCAGATAACACTCTCGCTTCTTGGATTAACACCGCTTCTGCTGAATTATGATGCGGAACAATTAATATCCGCTTTGCATGATATGCACCTAGTGCCACCGGCAAAATGCCGCGTACTGAACGCAATTCTCCTGACAATGCTAACTCTCCTGTAAATTCATAATCTTCAAAAATATCATGAGGAAGTTGCCCTGATGCAGCGAGTATTCCCAACGCAATAGGCAAATCAAAACGCCCTCCTTCTTTAGGTAAATCAGCAGGTGCCAAGTTAATCGTGATACGACGGCTAGGGAATTCAAAATGTGTATTCATTAATGCACTACGCACACGGTCTCTGCTTTCTTTTACTGCTGCTTCTGGCAAACCAACAATGAAAAATCCTGCCATTCCAAAAGATAAATGCGCCTCCACTGTGACTAACGGTGCAGTAATGCCAGATGAAGCCCGACTATAAACGATAGCAAGTGCCATGATAATTTCCTTATGATTTTTCGAGAAGAGTGTCTAAGGTCGTGAATGTTTGGTGATAGTGATAATCGCAGCTGGATCCCCTTGTCTCCAGCCATGAAATAGCCGTGATCCTTTCGAATTCAATTGGCAACCTCCGCAAAGGGACGACACCCAGCCGAGGCTATTTTTTCAGCAGGTTCCCCGAACCTTTACTAAGGTCTATTGCATATTAAGGATAAATAAGATATTTGTAGCGTCCGCGTGCGCCCGTAGCTCAGTTGGATAGAGTATTGGTTTCCGAAGCCAAGGGTCGGAGGTTCGAATCCTCTCGGGCGCGATTCTAGTTACCGTCTAGCAAACAGTCTGTTGACTTCCGCCAAATCGTTTGACGTGCCTACGTTATACCACTGTCCCTGATAAAGTTCTCCTGTCACTCTACCGGCCACAATTGCTGGATTCAACACGTTTGTTAAACGAAAATGACCTGCCTTACAATCAGCAAATAATTCCGGCTTGTACACGCCTATGTTAGCAAAAGTCCGAGTTGGGCCAGCATTGATATCAATCCTGTCACCACGAAGACCATAGTCTCCCTTTGGATGATAGATTGGATTTGGCACCATCACTAAATGCGCTACCCCATCAGGAGCTTGCAATAATCGCTCAAGAGGATAGTCAGTCATGACATCACTGCTAATAACAAGAAACGGCTCTTTTCCTAATAATGGCAGCGCTTGAAAAATCCCACCGCCTGTCTCTAGCCGCTTGGGTTCTTCTGAATAAAAAATTTTTACACCATACTGTGCGCCATCACCGAGTGCATTTTTAATTTGCTCACCTAAATAAGAGACATTGATCACTATCTCGTCAATACCTGCTCGTTTGAGGCTGAAAATAGCGTATTCAATAAGATAGTGTCCAGCCACACGCAGTAACGGTTTAGGTACACGCGCAGTCAGATCACCCATGCGCTCGCCACGGCCAGCTGCCAAAATCATAGCACGCTTCATTTGATGACCCTTGCAAATGCAGGTTGTACCGTCATGTATAAATATTCATATAACGCGGAAAGTTCAGCATAATGTTGACTCACGCTGATTAAATACTCTAACGTACGTGGGATATGATGCAGGTAATGAGATTGATGATCACGTACATGCTTGCGTGCAAATGTTAGTAATGCTTTTAACTGTCTCTGCACCCCCATGAGATCAAACCAACGTAAAAACTCCTGATGCGTCGTTGTCAAGACACCTAATCCATGCAATTTCTGCCAATAATTAATGGCCCATTGACGCACTTGCTCCTGCGGCCAATTAATGTATGCATCTCGCAACAAAGAAACCAAATCATACGTCACAGGGCCAATAAATGCATCTTGAAAATCCAGAATACCCACCTTATCCTGCGGCAACACCATTAAATTGGCGGAATGATAATCACGATGCATGAATACTTGAGGTTGCGACACTGCAGATTCCACAATGTGTTCGTAACAATGATCCAGATCTTTCTCAGCAGAAAGCGGCAATAATCCAAGCAATTTACCCAAAAACCATTCCTTATGCCATGCCCACTCTTTCCACATAAAATCAGCAGTAAATGGCGGTATAATGTACCCTTCTACCATCCGACATCCTTGCAGCACAGCTAATGCATCAAGGGCAAGACCATAAAGTTTATCTGCATTTTCAGTATTCAATGTATTTAAAAAAGTCGCATTACCTAAATCGGTAATCAATAAAAAACCCTGCTCTAACTCTGCAACTATCACCTCAGGGACGTGTAATCCAATATTTTTTAATGCCTTAGAAATTGCTATGTAAGAATGACAATTCTCATGCAGCGGCGGAGCATCCATCACAACAAAAGAAGTTCCATGGACCTCAACACGAAAATAACAACGCAAACTTGCATCACCAACCATTGGCTGCAAAACAGGCGATGGTATACCGCAACTTATCTGAAGCCAGCGCTCAATAGCCAGCCTCCGTTCAGTTTTTTTCAATTCTGATAATCTCAAGTCATGTGCAGATTCCATTAGCTACCTCTTTTCGTTACACTGACGCTTTATTGTGAGGATCAGTTAACACTTTCACAGACCTTTATGGTACTGAAAACCACTCTTTTCTCACTGGGGAAAAAAGAATATAGCTCAGAGATTTAAAAATGTCTGTAAGAAAAAAATCAACCCTCATTATCACTATCCTTGCGATATACCTTATTTTTATACCATTCATCGCATTGTCTGCTACCGAAAAGACCGCCGTGCCCTCAACATTAGCCAGTGAAACGATTGCTAAACAGCTAGGATGGGTGGACAACCCGGCTAGTGATTGTGGCGGTTATTACTTGGAACAACCTTTTGTCTATTCCACGGAGGCTGAAAAAGACAATGCCGTCACTGTCACTAGCGGTGGAGGTCTATTGTCTCAGCGAACAACCTCATTGCTTGAAGATAAAGTAACAATAACTCGCCAAGGACAGCAGATGACTGCTAACAAAGCCTACTTATATCGGGATCCTACGACAGGTAAATTAAGCACGATAGATATGATTGGCAATGTCCGACTGCGCGAACCCAACAGTTTAATTATAGGTAAAAAAGGACGTTACCGATTTGAAACTAAATCAAAGTCTCTCATTGATATCTTGTACCGGACTTCAATTCATACAAACAAAATCATTGCACCACACCTTTCCCCGAAAGACATACAAAACGAGAGGAAAGTCACAGGATTGACTGCTTGGGGAGGAGCATATGAATTTTCACAAACGCATCCCAAAATATATGAGTTATCAAGAGCAAGTTATAGCACGTGCTCCCCTGTTAACCCTACTTGGCAAGTCAAGGCCAGCCATATCGTTCTCAATAAAAATACGGGGCGCGGCTATGCGACCCATGCGCGTGTTTTGGTAAAAAACATTCCTGTCTTATACATACCTTATATCAACTTCTCCATAGATAAACAGCGTAAAACAGGGTTCTTATGGCCAACACTAGGTGGATCCAACAAATGGGGACCTTATGTACTAGCACCATTTTATTGGAACCTTGCACCGAACTATGACATGATCCTCACGCCTGGCATATTGACTAAACGCGGCGTGCAGTTATCTGATAATTTTCGCTATTTAACATCAACAAGTGAAGGTAATATTAACTTTAGCATTCTACCTTCTGACAAAGCATTTCATGATTTTCAATCTTCTGCAAAACACAATCCCCAATACACTAATCCTGTGGATACACCAACACAAACGGCTAGCGTCACACAAGCGGAGTTAAACCGATTGCTTCATGCTAGCGATACGCGTAAGGGCTTATTGTGGCGCAATGATTCGAGATTTAATGAACATTGGTCAAGCCATATTGATTATAACTATGCAAGCGATGATTATTATCTGCGTGATTTTGGGCGCAGTCTAAATGAAATTTCAGCAAACCAATTATTGCAGGAAGGCGATCTTTATTACAAAGGACAAAATTGGAACTTCACTGGCCGTATCCAAGCTTACCAAACATTACATCCTATTAATGAATCTCCTGTTTTGAATCAATATCGCCGCTTTCCGCAACTCATCTTAAATGGTGACTACCCAGACCAACCATATGGATTGGAATATTTCATTAATAATGAAATAACACATTTTGATATTCTTAATACACCAGGTTCCCCAGCAAATCTACCCATCGGCAACCGGCTACACACCCAACCAGGAATCAGCTTACCGCTATATTGGTCGTCATTCTATATTAACCCCCGACTTCAGCTCGCACTCACGGATTACAATTTGCACCAAACGGCAGACACAGGAACTCCGATTAGCAAACATCGCGCATTACCTATTTTAGATATTGCATCTGGTCTTGCGCTAAGCCGCAATACTACCTTGTTCCATCATGCCTTTCAGCAAACCTTAGAGCCACAACTTTATTACACTTATATCCCATACCGTAATCAAAGCAGCATTCCCGTCTTTGACACAACGGTGAATACGCTGACCTATGATCAACTATTTAACTATAATCGCTTCACTGGCATAGACAGAATTGGCGATGCAAATCAAATCGGACTAGGTGTGACAACACGATTAATTGATGAAGAATCAGGCTATGAAAAAGTGCGCTTAGGTGTTGGCGATATTATCTATTTTGCTAAGCGCCGTGTCACATTATGTAACGATAATAGCTGTAGCGACAATCCCTCCAATCCGAGCAATTCTTATTCTCTATCTCCTATTTCTGGTGTTTTAAATTATCACGTCAATAAATCTTGGAGTGTCAATGTCAACTCAATTTGGAATCCTATTTCCAAACAATTGGACAATACAACGTTAGCCCTTCAATATTTTCCAGATAGTGCACATCTTTTTAATTTTGCTTACACCTATGCACGCAGCGGAGATATTTTGTCTGGTATCACTACCACTAACGCAAGCAATAATTTAAAAGTCACTGATGTCTCCGCTACTTGGCCGCTTTTCCAAAGTGTGAGTGCAGTGGGACGCTGGAGCCAAAACTGGAATCATGAGCATTTGCAGAACTTATTGTATGGGTTACAATACGAGACTTGTTGTTGGGCAGTCAGATTAGTCGGTGGACGAGCATTTATTGGATTCAATACCGATAATAACAATAGGCCCCAATACAACAATGAATTTTATGTTCAATTCTCCCTTAAAGGATTAGGTGATATCGGAACAGGTAATCCCAGCGGATTATTAAGTGGTATTTCAGGTTATAACTCACAATTTGGACAGGAAATTTATTAAATGAAAAAATTATTTATATTCATAATCTTGACTGCAATCATGCCAAATTGTTTTGCAAAACCCAGCAGTGAACCACTCGATCAAATCGTTGCTATTGTTAATGATGATGTGGTCACCAAATCCGAATTAAATCGTTTACTTTCTATTACACGAGCACAAATCACACAACAACAAATGAGTATACCACCCGACAGCGTTTTCAAAAAACAAGTTTTAAATCAACTGATTAATAAAAGGTTACAACTGCAAATCGCAAAACAAGTGGGTATTAATTTCACTGATGCAGACGTTGATCGGGTTGTACAAAATATTGCTCGTCAAAACAATTTATCGGTGAATGCCTTATATCAACGGATCAATCATGATGGAATGACAACGGCCGATTATAGAAACGAACTACGTGAGCAAATGACTGTGCAAAAACTCCAGCAGCAAGAAGTCGCTGGCCATCTCTCAGTCACTCCCGATGAAATTACCCGATTTATGCACTCTAAGCTCTGGCAAGACAATAATAGTAAAGAATATCATCTTGAGGATATTTTAATCCCTCTTTCTGATACTCCGTCGTCAGAAGATATTGGTATCGCTAAAAAACGAGCTCAAGTTATTATAGTCAAACTGAACCAAGGACAAAATTTCCACGAAGTAGCGCAAGCCGAATCAGGTGATAATCATGCATTAAGTGGAGGTGATCTTGGATGGAGAAAATTAGCAGAAATTCCAAGCGCCTTTGCTCAACATGTTATCAGCATGCAAACCCATGAAATTGCCGGCCCTATTCAAACGCCCAATGGATTTCACATTATCCGGTTGGTTGCAGAGCGTACCTCCAATACCAAAAATGCTGCTCCTAGCCGCGCACAAATTGAGCAGCTTTTATTACAACGCAAGTTTGAAGAAAACGTACAAAATTGGGTGGCCAAAATGCGCAGCCAAGCTTTCATCAGTATGAATACAGTCAAGTAAACACCTGATGAGTATACCTCAACGTATACTGATCACGCCTGGCGAACCGGCTGGTATAGGCCCAGATATCACCGTACAAATAGCGCAACAGCATTGGCCAGCTGAAATAATTGCCATTGCTGATCCTCATCTACTGCTGCAACGAGCAAAGCAAATTAATCTTCCATTGCATTTAACAGAATGTGACTTCACCACTCAACCTATCCCTCACGAACCAGGTACATTAAAGATCGTTCCAGTTAACCTATTGTCAAATGCTGAGCCTGGAAAATTAGATCCCCTGAATGCTGAATATGTTATTCAAACCTTACAAGTGGCAGTTAAGTTATGTGAAAAAAAAATAGCGGGTGCTGTGGTAACAGGCCCTGTACACAAAGGTGTAATGAATCATGCTGGTATTGCTTTCACTGGTCACACAGAGTTTTTTGCTCAATCCTGCCATGTTCCACATACCGTGATGTTGTTCGTCACTCATCAATTAAAAGTTGCGCTCGCTACGACCCATTTACCGCTCGCCAAGGTTCCACTGGCGATCACAAAAGAACGATTGAGAACCACTCTCGTTATTTTACATGATGGATTAGCACGACATTTTCAAATTTCCTCCCCTCACATTTTAGTATGCGGCTTAAATCCTCATGCAGGAGAGAGCGGGTATTTAGGCAGAGAAGAAGTAGATATCATTGCACCTTTATTATCTGAAATGTGCACTCAACATTATTCACTGGAAGGCCCATTACCAGCTGATACTGCTTTTACACAAAAATACTTGCAACGCGCTGACGCTATTCTTGCTATGTATCATGATCAAGCACTGCCACTCGTCAAGCATATTAGTTTTGGGCATGCTGTTAACGTGACACTAGGGTTACCATTTATACGCACGTCCGTAGACCATGGCACAGCAATCGATATAGCAGGCACTCAATCTGCGGATGCAGGCAGCATGACGGCAGCCGTGGAATTAGCAGTGAAATTATTATCTTAAGCTAGAATCACGCAAATGTTCGATTAACCCATTGAAAAATTATAGGATCACCTCTCCTGGACTTTGGCCATTTTAGGCAACCTCAGTTAGCCCTCTCAATTAAGGTAAAATTCCTGACATTTTCCCCTGTTATTCCTTACCAGTTGTAATATGTTATTTAATATCAACAGTATAACCTACAAAGCCATTTAAACTTTTTCGCCATTTGCTATGGACAGTAATGATCAATATATATACAATAGTAAGCGTTTAGATTTATATAAACCTATAAAACGAGGCCTTATTCATGAAAAGCAGCAACATCATCCCTTTCAATTCACATGATAGCGAAGTCAGACAATTACATCGCGAGATTACATCCTATGTCGCTACACTTGATACAAATATCAAGGATGAGGAAGGTAGTAGTTATATTGTGCTGCAATACAAAATTGATCGTTGGAAAGATAAAAAAGCGGTGCTTGAAGTTGCACTCTTGTGTTTATCAGGTGACAAGCCTCTCACTGAACTCAATACAGCAATCAGTCATCATTCCCACTGGAATGACAAGAACGGGTGGTGGCAGTGCGATACAGAAATTTTTGTCAATAAAGTAACAACGTTACTAACAAAGCCTGGGTTAACACCATCGTTCCTTTTGTCATGTTTTACTAATCATTTTAACTCGCTGCTCCCAAATGACATTCAGTTATATTTGTTGATTTCTTTTCTACCTCGCCCAGCAGATGTGATAGCTTTTGCGATGACTTCCAAAACGAATTGGGATTTTTTTAAGACAAACACCCCTCTTATTTTTTTACCTTCTTTGTTAGATCATGTTGCCCTCGGTGAATACGAGGCAGCTAAAAAGCTATACTCTAAATATCCCAGCCTGCTTATAAAGAAAGAAAGTTCTTCTTATCATTTAAAACTTGATCTTCCTCGTTACCGATATGTTGATCTTACTCCTTTTCAAATTGCCTTAAGAAATGCGGAATGGAAAGAAGCTGAAAAGATGGGGCAACACTTAACCCTAGAAGAAAAGCAAAAACAATGTAATGAAATATTTCCAAATGGCGAACTCAAAAGCTACGGCTGTAACCTTGAAATAGCAAAGGCACTCCTTAAAGATGTTTATGATGCCATTATTGTGGATGATGTTATTAATGAAGATAATCTGGATTTAATGACAGACAACACGAGAAAGGCTTTGAAACAGCTGTGGGATGCTATCAATCCAGAAAATCATGCATGCCGAACAGGGCTGGTATTTGATGTGCAGATTTATCTGGAAGCTTTAGGATTCTATGACACAAATTTCCATACATTTGGAACTTGGGGTAGACGTTCATTCTGGAGTGTGCGAGTGGAAGAATTAATCGCCTCTTGTCTCCCTACCGTTTATTTGCGGGCGCATTGTGGGGGCATTGGTAACGTGGTAAATGGTGACATAATAAACTTGGATAAATTAAGTGGACAGGGGTGCGTTTTATCCGACGGCTCGTCTTACTTTAATCGTGATTCCAATGATCTTCCCGGCAGGCATATTCTTGTTGGTTATTATGGCGTTGCGCTTTTATCATCTGGGGCAGGCTTTCGCGGGGGGGCGTGGCGGGCGATGGTGTTCAAAAGTTATGTCAAGCAACAACAAGAGCAGGGGCAGAGTTTACTCAGCAATATGTCCACGCCAACACATCGACTTCTCAACTCGATGAGATAGCGTTGCAATAATGCAAAAGTGTGCGCGATAGATAAATGTCCCAGCACGTCTTGACAAGCCATGTTATGAGTGCTTCATAAGTCCATGCTTCATCGTTTTTGCCCACCAAAGTAAGAATTGATGCAGATAGTGCCTGATTTGTTTGGTAGATAGTCCAATGTAACCATTTGCTGTACCTGAATTCTCGCTTTACCTCGACTTTGGCACTTTATGCCATCCGCACAAGCTGATCTAGCAAGATTTCCCAATGTTCTGGCTTAATTTTCATATAATCACCATCAATCCTTGAGTCGTTAAAATAGTTTTCAGCCCAAATACTGTACCTTATGAACGCTAATATATAAGAGAAGGTTGCTTTAGATGTTTTGTTGTAGCAGGTGGTTGATAAAATTGGTAATGATTGACTCTTTAATATTTCAATCGTGAACAGACATATCAATGAGAACAGTGCATCAAACAAGGAGTCGTCCTGGCAATTGCCTTGTCTGACCACTGTCGTTGTGTTTCAATGCCAAGATGAGCGCGTGATTCTTCAAACGTCACTTCGATGTTCCATATATGGACCCTGCCCTGGTTGCAAGAAGTAAATTTAATTTACTAGCAAAGGAAGGTTGAGATGCAGCCATATATTCGGCCTCTGCTTGAGTGATATACGTTCACTCGGGCCCTGATAGTATCTGCGCTCTTCCTCTTGATCACCGTATCGGCCTATATTGGCCCTGGAACATAGCAGGTTTGGGAAGAGCAGGTCTTACCTTTTTGCTATCAATTTATTTACTCAAGCAATCTCCAGATTCTTAAAAATCATTATTACCCTTTATTAAATGGGCATAGGTTTACAATAACATTCACCTGTAGCCATTATTGTCCATATAATACGAGCATTTTTATTCGCTAATGCAACAGCTGCTTTATTGTAGCCACAACGCTTTTTGATATCTGTAACCCATCTGTTTCTTCTGTCTTCCTTTTTGTCACAATAAATTAGGACTGATCTCGCTCCATGTACCAGCAATTTTCGAACGTAGTTGTTGCCTCGTTTACTGATACCTGACAATCTTATCTTGTTTCCACTAGAATACTGTTTTGGAACCAGGCCCAACCAAGCTGACATTTCTCTGCCATTTTTAAATGCATTAGCATCACCAATAGTAGCTGTTATAGCTGATGCAGATATTGGCCCTATGCCTTCAATTTTCATAATTTCCTTACAAATTGAATCCTGTGAAGCAATCTGTTCTATTTGTTTATCATATTTCAGCAACTTGCTCATCATTACAGTCATTTTTATTTGACATGACATACGGTTTTACAAATTGTAGTGACATTATTTTTACTGTATGTCCCAAATTTTGAAAAACTCTTCCCCAATAATGAGCGCCCATAGATGCTTCAATCCCAATTGTGCATGGTTTAATTTTAGCGATATATTCAGCAAGTTTTTCTCTGCTAAGTCGTTTACGCAATACACATTTACCATCAGCATTTGTTCCATGAATTTGAAAAATATTTTTTGCCAAATCTATCCCTAATACTTTAATATCTTTCATTGTGGACTCTCCATTGAATATTGAATGACTGAATCAACATTTCATTCTGGCTCGTTGAAGCCTCTTAGTAAATGGCAGGGTCCATACAATCAGCGTAGAACAAATCATTGGAAATTCTTATTAATTAGAAACTTTGGCTAAGCTCCACTTAAACGACTATAATCCAACCGTAACTATTATTCACATAAGGAAAAGTTGTAATGGATATTAAAAAACTCGTTTCGATTGGCATCGCCATGCTCGGTCCTTTTTTGTCAAGTGCATATGCTGGGCAGTCTAGCGATGTATGCAACAAGATTCCTGGTCATTGGCAAGGTATATATACTATAAAAGATCAAGATGCATGCAAGCTCTATAATGGTTGTACACATTTAGTAATGGCTGATGTGTCCTATATTTCTAACAATGAATATCATCTCAATTTGAATCCCGCAGTCGGAGAAGGTGGTGAATTTAATATTCAATGCGATAATGGAGTGATCTCCTCACCAATCCCTGGTAGCAAAGCTACAGTATCATGCAATGCAGCAAATCAGTGTTATGTCATATATGACGATCCAAGATTAACATCAGAAATGATGAAAAGCTGATTAGAAATAATAGGCCTCCTGAATTCAAACACAGCAGGCCTATTTCATAGGTAAAAATGGCCAAAGTCCAGTTGTTAAACAGGGAGAAAAACACTAATTCTTTTTTTTCACTTAATGCTATATTCATGTGAACATCATTTTCACCAGGAACATCATTCTGAAATGCTTCTTCCTTAAATACATTAATCAATGATTGTGTGTCGTTAGTAGTATATTGATGGCTATCAGAGAGAAAATAAACTTTCCACTATTTTTAAAAGACGGAATATCTAAATGAGTACAACACGTATCATGGAAACTATATCTGGTTCTACTGACATTGAAACTAAACAGCTTGTTTCTGAATTAAGTGAATATTTATCTCCTGAAAAACAAGAGCAATTACATTTACCAAGTTATGATAATTATGCTTTCGATTTAAGAAAGTCTCCTAATGAAGCTCTATATCTGAATTATCTGAGAGAACTAAAACAATTAATCATGGAACGAGAAACTAGCATATTAGAACTAAATGTGACGGCAAGCCAAAATAAAATGATAATGGGGAGAAAAATATGGAGCGATATTGTTTCAGAAACTGATCTTATCAGTTATTCTAAAAAACATGCAAACAAAAAACAAGGAATTAATCGTATAAAGGATCTTGGTTATAATGACGCAGAACAAATATATGAGAAGTGTCTTGATTGTTTGCAAAATAATACAACGATTGTAATTACCTTCTTAGCATGTTACATGCATCTGGAATCTGGGTTGAAAGACTTTCAACGGTTGAACATTTTTGAATGTTCCACGAAAGGAGATGACTATTTAAAAAATCGTCATCAAACTGAAATTGACTTCTTTCATTATTTAAGTGAGGACTTAAAAAAATCATTTGTTAATAATATTCATGCTAGACCAAGATATGGGACATTGCAACTTCTTGATCCTGATCATCCACCAAGTAGAGCTCAAGGTGGGTATGGCCGTTCCTTTATCGTATTAAAAGAATGCGCAAAGTTCAGTTCTCTTTTTGCAGCAAGTGATACGTTGTCGCTAAACCATGGAAGACCATGGACAATGTGCACCTTACAGCATCTTGAGAGCTTACTTCTTGAGTGTAATGATAAAAAATTACAAGCTATCATTGCAAGAGCAATAACAGGGAGTTTTTCTAAATTTGATGGGTATTTTGAAGCTCAGATGCCTGGTTTTAATCTACTGAATCCAGATATAGTTTCGCATATACATGTTGATAAATATGAATATGAATTGCCACAAGAAAGCATAGATGAAATTAAAAAAATCGGAATTGGCATAACAAATGATTATGGTGATATTTATGAGAATGAATGGAAAAAAAATCATCGAGTTATACAATCTTGTGATAAAGAGAATTTCCAAAATAATTTATCCAATAAGCAAGGTATTCATCATTAGGAAAATGAATAAAAAATACAATATCCAACAGCTATAAGTGACTGGATTATTCGCATCTTAAATCGTACTTGTTACATATGGGGCAATTTTTTAATTGGTGTTGGGGGAGATAAAAGTTAGTATCTTTGTAGTAAGGCGGATATTATTGGCTTGTTCGTCTTTTAAGTATATAAAAGGCAGGGGTGATCGAAAACCCGAAAATATTAAGTGGATGTCTCAGTAACGCTTTAGGCTTCCTTCTTCAAGGCATGCACACCACAGTTATCTCTCTGACTTCCTCAGGTTTTGCTTGTAGGGTTTCGATCACCACCTGCTTGATGGTAAGTATACGCATCTTTACTGAATTAACAATGTACGTTAACAAATTATCCGAAAAATTTGGATAATTCAGGGAAATATGAATCTTCTTCGGTTTCGCTTTTTTGAGCTGGAAGTTTAGTTTGCCCTAATTCTCGTTCTCCAAAAGAGATGGTTTGTTTTCTGTCCCCGAACAAGAGTTGATAAGATACCAAAGCGTTATTGTAGAAATAATTACCTCCGTTTCTGTCCGGATAGCTTGTTGTAGCAGCGTTGTGGCTATCAAATATTTCCGTATTAGGGTTAGAACTTTCAAAACGATCCAAAGCTTGGGCCCGTATAGTTTGAGAAATTCTGTCATTTGGCTTGTCAGCAACAGCAGCATTATTATCGTTTGTTCTACGACGTTTCGTCTCTGGAGTGTAAGGTAAATCGTCTAATAACTTCTTGTCTCCCTCTCTCTTTCTTTTCATCCTAAGCGCACTAGCTGTAAAGACACGGGTCTTCCTACCGTCTTGGTGTACAACAAAATATTTCCTGGTACTCGCTTTTCCTTCTGAGAGAATCTTTTCATTAGGGGAGACATTATCTCCATTAGGATACTTTAAGCAATTATCTTTAGCCTTCTTGTAGGTTTTTAATTTTTCCTTATTGGCTTTTTGGTAGGCTGCCGTGTAGGCTTTCTTGTGAGCTTTTCTATTAAACATTAGTTAATTACTCACTCTTTTGATAAGAAATAATTTATGTAGTCTATCAGATATCAAAGGTAGAAATATTAAGCCGCAATAGAGTGGCTTTAAGTATCAGATATTTAAGAAAAATGGCGGACTTTGAGCTTTAGCACAATCGCCCTGAATTTTTTCTTTGTTCTTTATTTATACTAATAATTCATTAACAATATGTTGCTAAAATTTTCACTCAATAGAGTGGCCTAAAAAATGAATAAAAAATATCGACAATTTGTTATCAGTAAATGTAATGCTGAGCGAGAAAGAAATGGCAGATAGTAGAATAAAAAAAGATGATTCGATTATTCAGATGATCAAAAATAAAAATTTGGTTGGATTATTTGAATATATAAAAAATTTATCGGACATAGATTTTATAAAATTGTTTAATAAACTTGATTGTGATGATTATCGATTTGTGATGCCAAGCTTGTTTGAATTCCTTAAAAATAGTTGGGATTTAAATCTTGCTAAAGCAATCAAAACTTATTTCGCGGAAGATTATAATGAATTTGTTAATATTCCTAGAAACATATTAGATACGATTATTGGATATTCAGAAAAATTACAGAAAATCAAGGATAATGATTATAAAAAAATGTGTATCAATTTGATAAACCAATTTATTTTTGGTACAGGGAACATTAATTATCATGGAGGTATGTTAACCTTAGCTGCAATAAATTCGACTAAGAATCATATCATCCCCACCATATTTGATTTGACTAATGAAACATTTAAATATTTTGAAATAATTGCTAAAGCACCGCGCCCTTTACGAGAACGATTTGTCTGCTTTAAGAATCATTGGGTGTGTGGTGAAATAGAAATTGATGGGGCAGGGAAAATATCTATCGTAATCATTGATTCACTAGGCGATCATAAATTAATTCATGATCCGAACTATAGCGGCAGTACTTCTGCTACAATACTTTTTCAAGTTAAAAAATTTTTTTCATCGGCTGAAATTTTTCTTATTGATGAAAAAAGACAAAATACGCCTCAAGGATGCTCTGTTTTTGCTTTAGATGATGTTGTACATTTATACTCAGTGGAAAAATATCTTAGTGCAAAATATTCAGGCAGTTTATTTGATTTTTTAAGAAAGAACCAAATTGGGACGATAAAGCGTAATGGTATGAATATTCATATTTCATCTTTACCTCTATATTTATTAAGAACGATGGCCTCAACGAATCTTTTAACCATTTTACAAAATTCGGAAGATAAAGATATCCCAATAAATAAAAAAGGGGACACAGCAAAATCATTAGTCAACCAGCCAATCCGATCCAATTTTTTTGAACATAAATCATATCAAGGTCAATCAAGACTACAAAACAATAGGATTGAATATAAATTAACAAGAATAGCGGATAGAAATTTTAGGTTTTTATTGGGAAATGATTTTGATCAGGTGATATTTGCAATGAATAAACATAGTTTGGTTGGCTTTAAGAATAGAATAGAAGAATCTTTAAAACAAAAGGGAGTAAAATTTCAAGCGAAACATTCGTATTAAAATTAAGTAAGCTCATTATTTATTTTGTACTGATCATCCAACAATTATTTTGTTGATTTGGACTTTAGTTGTGTTGGTTTGCCCGATATAACTGTGACATAGCGAGTCGAAGACAAGCATCTTGACTAAACATATTATGAAATTATACAACCAGATTTATGAAAGGCTTTTTTTCTTTTTTCAATGACGGTATTATCTGCTTGGTTAAGTTTACTATAATAAGCTAGTAGTAATTTTACATTAACTATGGGTATCGAATTGCCCAAATGTCAGTATGAGATAAGAGAAAATAATAGCTAACGCAACGGGCCATGCTATTGAAATAATCGTCCCTGTAAAATAAAAACTGGCGATTAAACTACCTACTACTGCGAATCCTGTCCACAATGCAGTGAAAAGTGCAACACGTACACCCATAGGTTCATCACTGGCTTCTATGATAGATCGGTTCAGGGGCGCGAAGCATATTCCTGAGCCAAATGAATAAATGACCATCGAACAGATAAATGGGTATATCAGAAATGGAAATAAGATAGCTGATCCTAGAGCCAATAGGCCACCTACCAAGCTAACCCCTACTCCTGCTCCTATAAGATACTTTATATCTAACCATTCCAACAAATATTTCACCAGGTAGTTGCCAATAATATAGGCAGAAAAAATGCCTGCTTGAATCACTCCAAATATAATAGGCTTATAATGAAAATTTCTAATGACCAACAAAGGCCCAGCTGTAATCCACACGATAAACCCGGTGAAAATAAATCCTAATATCAATAGACGCAGCATAAATTGTTTATTTATTAAAATACGTCCGTATTGCTTGCATATTATTTCTAAATGAATGGGTTGGCGCTTTTCAAGTGGATGTGTTTCGGGCATCCACTTAGTCAATAATAAGACAGCTATTAAAGCCCATATGGCAATAATCCAAAAAATACCGCGCCAGCTAACAAAATACAGCACGATACTACCAAGGAATGGTCCTAACGCTGGCGCCAACACTGTAATACTACTCATTAACGCTAGTATTTTAATGGCTTCTTTCTGGTCATATAGTTCGTGTATACACGCATACCCAGATACCATCATCGATGGTATGGCTGCACCTTCTATAAAACGCGCTATCAGCAATACATGTGCGTTCACGGTTATTGCACATACAATGGTAGCCAATATATAAAAGACACCTCCCCACAATAAAACAAGTCTTCTGCCATAACGGTCAGAAATCACGCCCATCACTAAGGGTAAGCTTGCAGACCCTGCAAACCATGAGGTTAGTGTCAATTGGGCTTGCTGTGTGGATAATCTTAATTCTCTCATCATGTCAGGTAATGCTGGCAGATACATATCATTTGAGAGATAAGTAGAAATCTCATACAAAACTAACAAGAGAGGAAAAAATAACGGTTTAATTTTACTTGGCATTCTATTTCGATTCTCTCTTTTTTTGGAGCAGGTAAAATTTTACGAATATTCTGCATTATTCGACTAAAATTAGCTATCGATAAGATTTCCCGGAAAACAGCCACTTGTCACTTGATTAAGCTAAAAAAATATTGCATTTATTAATTTAAAAAGTTAATTAGATATTGTTATCCTCTATGTTCCTACTAATAGTAGGCATGGACTTTAATATTTTATCATTATTTATTAAGGGATTTAATATATGATGTTTTATCTTCATAAATATAGTGTTCTCATACTATTCATCATTGCTATACTAACAACCTCCTGTTACGCAATAGAAGAATTTGCTCCTGTTTCAGGTTTTGCACGTTCATTTATCTTAGGCACAGAATTATCTGATGCAACCATTACCGTATTAGAAACAGGATTAAAAATTAAAACAGACAATCATGGTCGCTTTGGTCCATTCTTATATCCAGTTGGGAAACCTATTACGCTAATTTTTGAAAAATGGGGTTATAAAACAACACAGTCAGGCACTCAACTGGTTCCTCGTAATGGCTTAACAGGCCCACATAATAATATTACTTTCCAAGTGCCATCATTGGAAACATATTACTTGCTTGCAACGATAATGGGTGTAAATTTTGATAAAGATAGTTGTCATGTTGCAACAACCATTATGGCGTATGGAAAAACGATGGATGATGACGAACAAGGTGAGCCAGATGCTAAGGTTACTCTTACGCCGAATATGAATGAAACTCCTTTTTACTTTGACATTTTCCAAGCAGGGCCATTAAAAGGCAAAACTAATCCTTTCACTAAAGGTTTAATCCAGACCACTAAAGATGGCGGGGTTGCTTTTTATAATCTTCCTCCGCGTGATGAGCCTTATACGCTATCCGCTGAGAAAAATGGTGTTGCTTTTACACAAGCGCAATTTATTTGCCGAAAAGATGTGTTTATTAATATTAGCCCTCCACGAGGGCCAATGGCGCTTCAGTAAAACCAAGTTTTCTGATGGTATGTGATTGCATCTACCGAAATCTAGGATTTGTTGTCAATTGCCGCCATCCTCGCGGCAAAACAGTACAAAATAACAAGCACGAATCCTAGATAAACTCCAAACCCTGTATCAATTTAACTTCTTTTATACGTTTCTCGAAGTGTATTGAGTTCCTTTTCTTTTGCTTTTGCCATTTTCTTATTTACGAGAGGTAACGTGTTTGCCAGTTGATTCCGCTCCTTCGGTGTGAAAAAAGACGTAGTAAGATGAATTATATCAACTGGTAAAGTGATTTTAATAAATGATTTCTGTATTAGCTTTACAAGTAGACCGATGCTGCAGTTTAAATTAAATAATTGATTTTCGTAACTAACAAAACTATTTGTATTGGCTTCGCGATTCAGTAAACTATTCAATCCTCTAGGTTTACGCAGTGCAAGAATAAAAGCATTATTTTCTTCTTTTATCTCGTTGCACAAGGCACGTGCTTGATCAGGCGTAGATAACAGTAAGAGCTGCTCTCCCAAGATAGATAGTATTGCTTTACGGCGCACTTCTTTATCACCGTTTAATTTATCATAGGTGCTAGTATCATAGTGCTTTCCATGGATATCTTCATACCATAAGTGAGCTATTTTAGGATTAAAAGGATTTATTGCATCATTAACAAACGTCTTTATCTTACAAGATAAAGCATCAAAATAGATCTTAGTTAGCCCCGTGGCAGTAAGACCCTCGCCACTGACAATATTAATAGAATCAGGATTCCTTGTCATTGTACCTGCTACTTTATACGTTAACTCCTTTAAGTTATCTTTTAGAATATTGGATTGTGTTTCAGATAATGAGAACGAAGTTAATATATCAATACATTCTTCTTCTATGATTTTTTTTAGCTTTTCAGAAATTGAATGATAATGATATCCAGAAAAATCGAAAGTAAAGAACATGTTATCTGTTACTTTCTCAGCAACTAACGTAGCAAGATTATGTTGTTTCCGCGGGATTTGTTTGTTTTCCTTTACTGGGTGATGTGAATGCATGGCCACTCCGCTGTTTTATTTAGTAATTTTTAAAAATTAAATCAATTTTAACTTAAGGTGGTTTTTACAATTAATTTGATTAAAAAAAGACAAATTCTATTTATTTCAAAACACCTAAATTTTTGCTAGTGTATTGGGTTTTGTAATCAAAATCAACAATTCTACAGGTATGATGGGTCTCTCGAAAGAAAGCCAATCAAGTCATTTATCGATTGATAACGTGCTTTTTCATTATAACCAAGATGATAAAATATTCCCATCTTCATCCGTCAGTTCCAATGATTCAGGTAGATAAGAATTATCAAACCCATGTTTTGCATTAGCGTAATGAAATAATGTTATATCACTTTCCTTAGCATTCTTAACTAAAGCTAATGTACCGCTCAATGGGGCGCGATCGTCATCATCTCCCCAAAATAGTGCAATTTTTCCAGCAAAATTTGTTTGGTTAAATCGATGTGCATGACCATAAGATGTTGCATTTCTTTTACTAACTCGGGTAAATGATTAATATTGCTTTGGGTATCTGTATAATAGATAAATAAATGATTTGCTTTGCTTCCAATTTTAATTCCATCATGCTGATTAATATAATCTCGAAAAAACTCATAACCTAGCATGAGATTCCTTCCATATTTCCAATTATCGCCTGTTAATGGTAAAAGAGTTGCAATTGAAATAGAATTTTTTTTATTCGTTTGTTTTAATGGGTTTCCAATCTCCTTTGAAAATGGGGCAATGCCATTACTTCCTGGTTGTGTGGTAATCTCTGAAAGGGTAAAAGTATGCAAATTAATTTTGCTAACATGTGAATTTCTACCGTTTGTTACATATGCAAATTGACTATCTGGACTAACACTAATATTAATTGGATCAACACCAGTTACTATTCGCTTAATGATTTTCTCTTGTTTTACATCAATCACCAATACTTCATTGTTCCATACAGCTGAAGCTAGAATATATTTTCCATTGAGTGTGACAACAAAATATAAGATTTGATCTACATTTAAATGGTTAGTTTTATGATCTATTTGCAGAGAAATGGGATCCAAAAGTATAATTTCATTATTTCCTGAAAAAATTAATTTTTGGTAATCATTTGTATAACTTAATCCCCGAATAGGGGGCTCACCTTTATATTGTCCTGCTATCGCACCAGTTTCAGCGTGAAGTTTGCTGATACCATTTTTTCCTGACATTAACCGTAACCATTCTCCATCAGGTGAAAAAATAAAATTATGTGTTCCGTCAATGACAGGAAAGCGACGCTTTATTTGATTGTTATTTAAGTCAAAAACGACAAATGGAACTAAAAGCAGAAGGAAAAATTAATAAAATTGAATCGAGAATCCGGTTGGCTGTTGATGAGATTTTCCCAAAAAAAATTCATATGCAGGCGCTAAATGAATTTTCTGAATTAACAAATGAGACTACTGTTATAATATCCAGAGGAATTTTATCTGGTCCTAGTGATATGCTAGAAAAGAATGAAGCTAATATTGTGATCACTTACAAATACCCAAAAGATATTATTGCAGAAGGTTTTTATGAAGTATCTAGTGCTCTTTATGCAAGCCCAACTCATCGTTTAAGCCAGTTGAATAGAACACTTCACCAATCCGATCTGGCTGTGGAAAGGCAAATCATTGTGATGGATGATAACAGGAAGAATAGCATAGATTGTGGTTAGCTCAATATTTCGAATGTATGGTATGTAAATAGTCTGAAATTAAAATTTGAAATGTTAATCCATGGTTTAGGGTATGCTTGGCTCAGCGAAGAGTATGTGCAAGCAAGTCATGCGATTTAGTGAAACTTTCTCTAGATGTTGGCAGCATTCGACATTATAAGTTATTTTTAGCTTATCGATCCTATGAAAGCCTTGAAGAAAATCCTCAACTGTTAATTAAGATTTTGAAAAAGCATGTTGTGAATATAAAGAACATAGAATCAATGAGTTAAAAGCAAGTTATTCAATAAGGCCTTATTTAGTGGTTATTGTCAGGCATTCCGCTGAAGGCCTAGGTTATTGCATTGATATTTGTTTTTTTTCACATGAACCAGTTATGATAATATGATATACGTTGAAAGGATTCTCACATGGGTAATGTTCCTTTAAGGATAATTCAAATCAGTGATACTCATTTATTTTCGGATAAAGATAAAGCATTGCTGGGTGTACAAACGCAAAAAAGTTTCAAAGCAGTATTAGATCTTTTACGGCAAAGAGCGGAACCAGTGGATTTTATTATTCATTCTGGTGATTTATCCCAGGATTATTCAGAATCTGCTTACATTCGAATAGCGGAGATGTTTGAGGAATTTAACGTTCCCGTTTATTGTGTGCCAGGAAATCATGATGATCCAAAAATCATGTCGGCAGTTTATCCGCGAGGATTAGTGTCAGGCGATAGACATATTGTCAAAAAAAATTGGCAAATCATTCTATTAGATTCACATAAATCGGGTGCAGTAGAAGGTTATTTAAGTCATTTGCAATTGAGTTATTTGCAGCATTGTTTACATACTTATCCCAAACATCATGCGATAATACTTTTCCATCACCACCCGCTACCTGTTGGTAGCCATTGGCTTGATAACTTAGGGTTAACTAACGCAGATGATTTTTGGCAAATCATTTCAAAGTTTTCTAATGTGAATACAGTCTTATTTGGCCATGTACACCAGGAGTTTGAGAAAATCGTCAATGGAGTGAAATGCTATTCCACACCATCAACCTGTATACAATTCATGCGTCAACAAGATCATTTTGGTCTTGAAAACCTGCCGCCTGGATATCGGTGGATTAATCTCTATGATGATGGACGATTGGAAACAGCAGTGGTACGTGCGGCAACTTATATTGGTACTTTCGAGGAGAATGCTGCGGGATATTAGCATTTGTAATTAATTAACGTGCTAGCTCCATGATGGTATATTAGCGGACTACTTACTACTTCTTACTAGCAATGTTAACGGGATCATTAAAATAAAACATCCTGCAATGAATGCAAATAAATTCACGAAAGAAAGCATTTTTGCCTGTTGAAGCAACATAGCGCGAATAATTTCAGCACTAAGAGGTTGCTGAAGTTGTAAGTGCAATGGATTTAAATAGTTGTAAACAGCAGGTTGATAGGGTGTGATCAACCCTCCTAACTGATTCCAAAAAAATTGTGTACGCCGAGTTGCAATACTGATGGCGATTGAAATACCAATAGAGCCGCCTATTGTACGTAAAAGACTAAATAATCCTGCCGCTTCAGTTCGTAGTTCAGCTGGTAGCGTGGAATAAGCAATAATAGAAAGAGGCACAAATATCATACCTAGACCAAATCCTTGTAATATCATGGGAAAGATTAACCAGAATGGACTAATGTAAGTAATGGAATAGTGTGTGCCAATGAGTGTACCGAGAACATTAGTGAGGACCCCAATAATAATCAACCATCGTGGATCAAATATTGTAATTAGTCTGCCAACCATGATCATACTAATCATCCCACTAATGCCGCGCGGTGCCATTATTAAGCCCGTAGTGAGCGCGGGATAATTTAATAATCCTTCCATCATCATTGGTTGAATGACCATCATGCCATACAAGCCTAATCCAAAAATACAAAGTAAAGTGCTAGCGATAGCAAAGTTTCTATCTTTAAAAATTCTTAAGTCAAAAACAATTTTTGTTTTTTCATTAAGGTTGTGAAAAATAAATCCTAAAAATCCAGTAATAGTAAGATAAGTAACAATACAAATAAGGGTGGAATTAAACCAATCTTGAGTATTACCACGGTCAAGTATGTATTGTAATCCGCCGATTGCTATCGATATCATTATCAATCCACTCCAATCCATATCGCGATTTTTTTTAGGCGTATCGGGAATCATATGGGTTAACAATAAAGTAAATAAACCTACTGGTACATTGACATAAAAAGTCCAGCGCCATGAGGCGATGTCGATTAAATAACCTCCAAGCGTTGGGCCGAGAATTGGGCCAACCATGACTCCTACTCCCCAAATGGTCATTGCTTTGCCGCGTTCTTCAGGTGGAAAAATGTCTGTGAGAATAGCTTGTGAAAGAGGTACAAGGCTTGCGCCAAAGATGCCTTGTAATAAGCGAAAGAAAACAATTTCGTTTAAAGAGATAGATGCGCCGCATAATGCAGAAACAATAGTAAATCCAGCAATGGATAGGGTGAGATATTTTTTTCTTCCCAGTTTGTCAGAGAGATAACCGGTTAGTGGCATGAAAATAGCGGATGAGACAAGATAACTCGTTAATGTCCAGGTTATTTCATCAGAAGAAGCGCCTAATGAGCCTTGCATATGTGGTAATGCAACATTAACGATAGTGGTATCGATAACTTGCATTAGTGTTGCAGACATGACGACAAGTGTAATAATCCAACGGTCAAAAGAAGAAATTTTTTTATACAATTCAGGCATGTTTGAGCTACTGTGCTTTTGGTTGGGTAGAATTGTTATGAATAGAAACGGTGACTGTTGCGGAAATGCCAATTCGTAATGGATGTTTCGTATCAGGATTTAATATACGGATCCGTACTGGTACGCGTTGTGTTACTTTGACCCAATTACCTGTCGCATTTTGCGGCGGTAATAATGAGAAAACAGCGCCAGTGCCTCCACTAATACTCTCAACAACACCTTTAAATTTATAGTTTGGATAGAGATCTGTGACGATGGTAGCAAATTGCCCGGGTTGAATCGCTTCTAATTCAGTTTCTTTAAAGTTAGCATCAACCCAAAATGTTCCATCACAAATCAGCGCGAATAAAGGTTGGTTGGTAGGAATGATATCGCCAGTGCTTAAGGTAACATTGGTGACCCATCCATTAGACGGTGCCCTGATTTTTGTATATTCCATGTTAAGATAAGCTTGAGCAAGATTTGCTTTGGCTTGGTCAACTTTAGCAATCGCTGTCTTATAACTGGCGATCGCATTATCGCCGTCTTGTGGCGATAGAAATTTTTTTGCGACTAATGGTGAGGTTCTATCTTTGGTAAGAGCAGCATGTTCTAATTCAGCAATGCTCAAGGCAAGTTGTGCTTGCGCTAAATGAATTGCGAGTTGAAATGGTTTGGGGTCAATATCGAATAATGGCTGGCCTTTTTTTACATACTGGTTGTTGTCAATATAAAGTGTAATCACTTTACCGGTGATACGTGGCGCGATTTGCACGACATTTGCATTAATATAAGCATCATCTGTGCTGAGATAGTAATGTCCATATATCCAATAGCCTAACCAGATAACACTGCTTAACGCGAAAAAAATAAAAATTACGATTTGTTTAAAAATTTTAGAACCTGTGGTGTATTTTAAAAATGTCATGCGTTTACTCCAGTTTTTTCTTCTTTTATTAACTACGCCAGATAAATCCATAGATTAGAGTAATTAGAATAAAGATACTGATAGATGTGAACCAATAATCTTGTGTGACAAAATAAAACCAAACTAACATAGCGACACGTATAGCTTGGGTGGCAACGAGTACTAAGAATCCGAGTTCAATAATGGCAAGAGGAGACAATGACAAAGCCGTATGCCAAATAATAAAAATATTTGTGCTGTATAGGTTCGATTCAATTAATTCAGCTTGCAGAATACTATCACCATGTTGTAGTAAATACATCCCTCCGCCAGTGATCACTAAGCAAAAAGAAAGCAGAACTCCAAAGGAGAGAATCAAGCTCATGATTTTTTGCATTTCTCTTATAGAGTGCATTTATATCGTTCCTGTGAGGCCTTTATAGAGCATTTGGAAACCAATGAAGCTGATTACGATACTGAATATCATTCGTAGTGTGCGAGTATGAATGATAGGTAGTATTCTTGCACCCAAAAATGCTCCAAGGATAACGCCGATCATAACAGGAAAGACAATCACGGGATTGATGTAACCATGTGAGAAATAGATTCCTGTGCTGACAGCCGCTGTGATACCAATCATAAAATTACTGGTTGTTGTCGCTACTTTATATGGTAGGCGTAATGCTTGGTCCATGGCCAATACTTTTAATGTACCGGAGCCAACTCCAAGTAATCCAGCGATAAGTCCAGCAATACTCATAATAAATAATCCACGTGGGACATTTTGAACATGGTAATTTAATAATTTATTCTTAACTGGATATGAACTATCTAATTTCAAAGCGATGGCCCAAGGATGAGATTGCTGATATTCCTCATGATCTTCTTTTCGTTTGAGAGTCAAATAAGCAGAGAAAAATAATAGGAAACTAAATAAGACGGCAAGAAATGTTTTTGAAACGACAGCGATCAGTAATGCGCCAATAAAAGCACCCATTACTGCGGTAGTTTCAAGAAACATGCCGATTCTTAGATTAGTGTAGCCTTCACGTAAATAAGCAATAGTGGCCCCAGAGGAGGTAGCAATAACGGAAATGAGCGAAGCTCCCATAGCATAGTGAATATTAATGTGAAAGAATAACACGAGTACAGGAATAATCACTACACCGCCGCCCAACCCTGTGAGAGCACCCAATAAGCCGGCAAAAAATGAAAAGGCAAGAAGTAAGCCAGAAAAAATAAGAATGGTCACCGTGTCTCCCTCATATTATTATTGCCGTTTAGTGCAGTTAAATTTTAACTTCAGGTCTGATATTGTTACATTTAACCTTGTTGGTGGAAATACTGGGTGTGTGAAAAGAATGGTAGCATGAAAGTAAGGAGTGTGAGTTATGCAAATTCGAGGGATAGTCGTGTTAATGTTTGTTATCACCTCGCTGATTTTTCCTATTTCAATAGGTTTTGCAGCCTATGGTAGGAAATTGTGTAAATTATCAGGGTTTCAGTGCTTGCATGTCAAGGGAAGGCAATCGTGGAGATCCTTATTTCCTGATGATCATGACAGAGGTATTGTGATGCGAATTAATAGGATGAATACTCAGCTATACCCTGGTTTAGTGATTGCTGTCCCAGCAAATTTGGCTGATGCTGATATTATGGATTTTTCACCTTTTCCCATTAATATTCCTTCCCCTGGTGAAAAAATAGTGATGGTGGATCCTGTCGAACAAGCATGGGGAGCTTATGATGTGGATGGTCTTTTAGTCAGATGGGGGCCTGCATCTTCTGGCGCAGATTATTGTAAAGATGTAGATAGAGAGTGCCGTACACATTCTGGTTCCTTTAGGGTTTACTCATTGGGTAGCAGCGATTGTTTTTCAACCAAATTTCCATTGCCTGATGGCGGTGCACCTATGCCCTATTGTATGTATTTTCAGAATGGACAAGCATTACATGGTGAGCCAAATGGATTGCCTGGCTATAATGCTAGCCATGGGTGTGTGCGCATGTATGTTAATGATGCAGAATGGCTGCGTTATTCTTTTATTGAAGGGCCGACTTCAGGAAATAATTACCGTGGAACTAGAATCATTGTTAAGGATTATTCTTAAGAAGAGGAGTTTTTTGTTGAGTTATTTTTGTCGAACATAAGATCCTGGTGCATCTTCTAATGGTAGGATGTTTTCTTTTTTGCACCCCATCTCTGGCACATTGACTTTTTTTCCAGATCGTTTTGCTAGCCATTTCTCAAATGGCAGCCACCAAGATCCTTCAATAGGTTTTGTGCTTAGGTACCAATTGTCAGCATCAATAAAACGCTTGCCTTCTTTTAAAGTTGAGATTCGATAATAACGCTTGGTTGTTTTAGATGGCATACTGACAATACCAACGTTATGCCCACCGCTGGTTAACGCAAAAGTGACATCACTAGTGGTCAATAAGTTAATTTTAAATACTGAATGCCAAGGCGAGACATGATCGCGCTCTGTTGCAACAACAAAGATAGGAATAGAAATATCAGTTAATGCAATCGGTTTTCCATTGGTGCTAAACTTACCTTCGGCTAATTCATTATGTAAAAATAGTCTTCGTAAATACTCGGAGTGCATTTTATAAGGCATACGTGTAGCATCTGCGTTCCATGCCATTAAATCCGTTAATGGTTTGCGTACACCTAATAAATAGTCATGAATCAATCGAGACCAAATAAGGTCGTTTGATCGTAATAATTGAAATGCTCCAGCCATTTGATGTGTGTCTAAGTAACCTCTCTCTTGCATAATACTTTCAAGAAAAGTTATTTGACTTTCATCAATAAACAAACCTAGTTCGCCAGGATCATTGAAATCAGTTTGAGCCGCGAATAACGTCATGCTGCCTAAGCGATGGTCATTATCTCGAGCCATGGTTGCTGTCGCAATCGCTGTTAACGTGCCGCCTAAACAATAACCGATCAGATGGATTTTTTTCTCTGGTATTACTTTAGATATAGTATTCACCGCAGACATTATGCCAAGGTTGAGGTAATCGTCCATCCCAAGATCACGGTCTTTTCTCTTAGGGTTTTTCCAGGAAATCATGAATACAGTATGACCTTTCTCTACCAAATATTTTACTAAAGAATGCTTAGGAGTGAGGTCCAGTATGTAGTACTTCATGATCCAAGCAGGAGTGATAAGAACAGGTTCAGCATAAACTTTTTCAGTTAATGGCGCATATTGAATGAGTTCAATTAGGTGGTTACGGTAAATGACCTTTCCTGGTGAGGCAGCGATATTTTCACCGATTACAAAATTTTCTGCTCCTGCGGGTGGTTCATTCATTAAGTGACGACGAGTATCATCGAGGAAATTTTCTAATCCTCTGACAAAGTTTTCGCCTTTTTGTTCAATGGCAGCTTGTTGAATCTCAGGGTTGCTAAAGACAGAGTTGGATGGTGATAACATATCAATGATTTGGCGCAGGGTGAAATCAACCACATCTTGATGGTGCTGGCTGACTCCACGTACACTTGTTGCAGCGGTATGCCACCAGTTTTGTATTAACAGGAATGACTCATAATAAAAAGTATATGGAAATTGCTGCCAATTCTTATCGATAAATCGTTTGTCTTGAGGGGAGGTGATGACACAATATTCACCACTTGGATCCCCGCTGAGATGACCTAAATATTGTTTCGCTAAGTGAAGCATATTCTCTTGGTATAATTCAGTTAATTCCATTTGCTTGTCAGGATGGAGGAGCAGGTGAAAATACCAATCAAAAAAAGCAAGCAGCAATGATGCTGGAGAAATGCCACCCGTCAACTTGCTGATTGCGACTTGTAATGATCTATCAATGGCCTCTGCTTGTTCTTTTTTCCCTGACCAGTGTGTATCGATCATTCTACACCTCAGTGGCTATTGGTTGTTGAATGATAGGTGATTAATAAGCTTGTAATACTATTATGTATTAAGCTTTTTCCGCAAATTTTTGAGCTTTTTCAACTGCTTTTTCTGAAATTTTGGTAGCAGTAGAACTCCATACTTTTGCTATTTCTTCCATGTTTTCCATGGTCATGTGAACTACTTTTTGCACATTTTCTGTGCAAGCCGCAATATCTTCACTAATACAATCTTTTTGTAAATTAATTAAATCTTCTGGTTTCTTAACGTTGCTAAAGCGTTTTAGCTGATTGGAAAAGCGTGAAAAATTATCACTCATCATTTCTAAATTCTGTTCTGCTATTCGCTTCCATATTTCTGTTGTAGTTTTATGTAATTCAGTAATAGGCGTGGAAAAATTTTTATTCATTTTCATCCACTGTTCAAAATTTTCTGTATACATAATAGCATCCTCCTACATTAAACTAATATAGTAAATTGCTGCACTGCAACATATATATTCAATGTAGGTCATTCTAGTTAATTTGTCAAATTCGCCAATATCAGAAAAAATTAGTGTAATTTAATAATTTTTAATTATTTATTTCTATTTTTAAGGCGTTTTTTAGGATGGCTAGATTGTTTTTTTTGGGGCGATGATGTGGGTGTTGTCGTGAGTTTTTGCATTTGTGGGATTTGTTGTATGAGAGCAGGGTTAGCTAATAGTTTTTGGTATAATGACCATTGATTTTTCAAAAGCTCCTTTTGATGAAGAAACAAGTTCATGACTTGTTCAAGATATCCAGTGAATATGTGGTGGGATTTTTCGTGATAAGAGCGAATAAAATCTTGTAATAATGCATTTGTAAAGATAGGTGTAGAAGTAGTTTCTTGTTCGGTAATAATTTGTAAAAGGGTATTTTGAGTTAAATCTTTTTTAGTACGAACGTCAATCACCTGAAATGCAATTCGATCAAGTACTAATTTTTTCACTTCATCTAAGGTAATGTAAACACCAAGTTTTGTGTCATAGAGACGACGGTTAGGATATTTTTTGATGATTCGAACAGGTTGCATAGATTGTTTAGATATTCCTAAAGGATTAAAGCATATAATGGCCACCATTAATGGCAATATTGGCCCCAGTAATATAACCATTCTTCTCATCTGCAAGAAATGCTGCAACACGTGCAACTTCTTCAGGTTCAGCAAATCGACCCATGGGGATTTGTTCAATAATCTTTTCGCGAATGTTCTTAGGTACATCCATGACCATATCTGTGGCAACGTAACCAGGAGAAATAGTATTGACAGTGATATTATGTTTTGCAACTTCCATCGCTAAGGATTTGGTAAAGCCATGCATGCCTGCTTTTGCTGCTGAGTAATTCACTTGGCCATATTGACCTTTTTGTCCATTGATAGAAGAAATATTAATAACACGCCCATAATTTCGGTTTTTCATACCATTGATAACGGAGTGTGTCATATGAAAAACACTGCTTAAATCTGTTGAAATCACTATATCCCAATCTTCTTTACTCATTTTGCAGCAGGTATGATCCCGGGTAATGCCTGCATTGTTAATAAGGATGTCGACGGGACTGATTTCATTTTCGATTTTTTTTATCATGTCATGACATGATTGAAAATTAGTAACATCAACATGTGCAATGTCAAAAAGATATCCCACTTGTTTTTGTTGAGCTTGCCAAGCAAGCGCTGCTTCGTGGTTGCGATGATAAGCTACCACTACACGAATATCTTGATTATGTAATTCTCTTGATATAGCATGACCTATTCCACCCATTCCTCCTGTTACCACAGCTATTTTTTTTGCCATGATTATTACTCCTTTGCTTGACTCTATTTTCCTTGATGGCTAATCTTGTTGCCAGTCATTTTTTGGCATGTTTGGATAAAAAGCATAAATATGTAAATAATGCTAGTGTAACTTTTTATTTAAAGCAGATAAATGCTAACGTTGTCATGTGGTTGTAGCGTTTCACTTAAGGAGTAAAAATCATGGGTGACAGTGGGTGTTCGTTTTCACGCACAGTTTACGAGCATGAAAGCAAACACTTACTGGTAGGATCAAATCAATAAAACGTCTAAAAACGCTACGGGTATATTGTTAAAGAGCCGCATCAATTACATAAGGGAGTTCCGTACAATGAAAATTATAGATCGTTTTGAAATCCCCTATTACCAATACCTTAATGAAGAAAGCCAGATGGCAGATAAAGCTCCAGCCATTGCTAAAGATGTAGAAGCCCTAAAGCAATTATATGGGTTGATGGTGCTTGTTCGTACAATAGATACGAAAGCGATTGCTTTGCAACGTACGGGAAAATTAGGAACTTATCCTTCTACACGTGGGCAAGAAGCTGTTTTTGTTGGTGTCGGTAATGCAATGGCTAAAAGTGATATTTATGTCCCATACTATCGTGATATCGGGGCACTCATCCAACGTGGTGTCAAATTATCGCAGATATTGCAATACTGGGGTGGAGACGAACGGGGTAATTGTTTTAATAATGAAGATTTCCCTTATAGTGTGCCAATAGGAAGCCAAACTTTGCATGCTGCGGGTGCTGCCTATGCAGTAAAATATCACAAAGAAAAGCGAGCTGTATTATCTATGCTTGGAGAGGGAGCAACCTCACAAGGTGATTTTTATGAAGCAATGAATGTGGCAGGGGTATGGAAACTGCCAATCGTTTTTGTCGTATGTAACAATCAATGGGCGATATCTGTATCGCGGCAAGCACAAACAGCGGCCCATACAATTGCACAAAAGGCTATTGCTGCAGGTTTTTCGGGCGAACAAATTGATGGCAATGATATTATTGCTATCCAGCAGCGTACTGCTGAAGCGTTAACGAATGCTCGTGAAAAAGGCGAGCCGCATCTATTAGAAATGGTTTGTTATCGTCAGCATGATCATACAACGGCTGATGATGCAAGCCGATATGAACCCAAGTCTATGCGTGAGCAGGAATGGAAAAAAGAACCCATTGCTCGACTGCGCCGCTATTTAGAAACATTAGGGAGTTGGACAGAAAAGCAGGAAGAAGCGTTACAAGCTGAGTGTGCTGCAGAAGTAGATCAAGCTGTTCAAGACTATTTAACTGTAGTGCCATCACCTTTAGAGTCGATGTTTGATTATCTTTATGCGCAATTACCTAATGCATATATAGCACAGCGCAATATGCTTAGAGAGATGGAGAAAGTGACTCATGGCTGAAATGACCCTCGTTGAAGCAATAAACCAAGCGCTTGCTGATGAAATGCAAGAAAATCCTGATGTCATTGTAATGGGTGAAGATGTAGCAAAAAATGGTGGGGTGTTTCGCGCAACAGTAGGGTTGCTAGATAAGTTTGGCCCTGAGCGTGTATTAGATACTCCATTAGCGGAATCTATGATAGCGGGATTAGCGGTTGGCATGGCAGTGCGTGGTTTAAGACCGGTTGCTGAGTTTCAATTTATGGGTTTTATTTATCCTGCATTAGATGAAATCATTAACCATGCTTCACGTATGCGTAATCGTACACGAGGGCGCTTAACTTGCCCCGTGGTGTTTCGAACACCGTTTGGTGCTGGTATCCATGCGCCTGAACATCATTCAGAAAGCACGGAAGCTTATTTTGCTCATACGCCAGGGTTGCGTGTTGTTATTCCGTCGTCACCTGCTCGTGCTTACGGATTATTACTTGCCTCTATTCGTGACCCAGACCCAGTGATATTTTTGGAACCATCGCGTCTTTATCGTTATGCAAAACAAGAAGTAAAAAATGACGGTAAAGCGTTACCATTAGATGTTTGTTTTACTTTACGATCTGGTAATGATGTCACACTGGTAACATGGGGTGCGATGGTCAAAGAAACACTTGCTGCTGCAGATCAGCTTAATCAGAATGGTATTAGTGCTGAAGTGATAGATGTTGCAACAATTAAGCCCCTAGATATGGATACGATTTTAGCTTCTGTTGAAAAAACGGGTCGTTGTATTGTGGTCCATGAAGCACCGCTAACGTGTGGTGTGGGCGCAGAAATCCTGGCGCAAGTGGCGGAAAAGGCGCTATTTTCACTAAAAGCACCGCCAGAACGCGTTGCTGGTTTTGATACAATAGTTCCTTACGCAAAGTTGGAAAAATATTATATCCCAAGTGAAAAACGAATTATTGAAACTGTTCATCGTCTTATGGAGTTTGCATGAAAATTTTTCATTTACCCGATTTAGGTGAAGGTCTTGCTGAAGCAGAAATTCGTGAATGGTATGTAAAGGTGGGTGATGTTGTAAAGGTTGATCAACCGCTTGTTTCTATGGAAACAGCAAAAGCAGTTGTAGATGTGCCTTCACCCTACGCAGGAAAAATTACTCATTTGCATGGTAAGACGAATGAAATTGTTAAAACGGGAGCGCCACTGGTTACTTATGAAACTGAAGAGGTAGCAGCTGATAAAGGAAGTGTGGTGGGTAAATTAGAAACCAGTGAAAAGAAATGGGATGACGGAGACGTTATCATCGGCACAACGAAGACAAAATCATCTACCATTAAAGCAATGCCTGCTGCCAGAGCGTTAGCGCAACAATGGAATGTAGATTTAAGCTTAATTCAGCCAACTGGGCCGCAAGGATTAATTACTACGGATGATGTTAAACAATTTATTGAAAAAAAACCACAGACTACCCAGCTGGATAGTCACACAGAGCCATTGCGTGGCGTACGTCGTGTAATGGCACAGACGATGGCACAGTCACATCGTGAAGTTGTTCCTGTCACCATTATAGAAGATGCAGATTTAACAGGATTACCATCTAAAACAGATATTACTGTTAGGATTCTTAAAGCAATAGTGGCCGCTGCTAAAGAAGAACCCGCGCTGAATGCTTGGTTTGATGGTAAGACATTAGAACGGAAAATCTTTGATGAAGTGCACATTGGTCTTGCAGTGGATTCTTCAGGAGGATTATTTGTGCCTGTTATCAAAAATGTAGGCGTGCTTTCTGACCAAGCGTTACGGCAAGCTATTGATGATTACAAAGAATCTATTAATGCACGTACGGTCTCACCAACAGATTTGCAAGGCTCAACTATCACGTTGTCAAATTTTGGTATGATCGCGGGACGTTATGCGACACCTATTATTGTTCCACCTGCAGTGGCAATTCTTGGTTGTGGGCGTACCCGTGATGTAGTGATGCCTCGTGATGGTGAAATTATAGTAGGTCGTATTATGCCATTATCACTTACTTTTGATCACCGCGCTGTGACGGGTGGTGAAGCGACACGCTTTCTCGGTACAGTCATTAAATCTCTACAAAGTAAATAATTCGAGTGAAATGATGGTACATCATCGCTATTGGTGCACACCGTAGGCGCAAGATCAATGCATATATCTGGCCATTCAATATCTATTCGAAATGTGGGCATGATAAATTTTTTGTAGCAAAAGGAGAAGAATAGCAGTCATTCATGGTAGCCATCGGATCCAACAAAACGGAAGTGCTGCGATCTCGAAGCTATGAAGGTTTGTTAAGAGGAAAGCAAGCGAAGGAATAAAGGCTATCGTTTCCACCCATCTACTGTATTTCAAAGCGAGCTGTTGTGATGACTTTGAATGGTGCTATCTACTCGCTTCAGTTTTTGGGGATCCGATGGCCACCCCGTGAAGATTGATAAGAGTATTTTTCCTTCACCATGCACCGCAAAATATATTCATTCTTGATTGGACTTTGCTCTCACAGACGTATACTGCTTGTTAATTGTTCATACAAAATATCCTCTTCCTTGCGCTGCAAAAAAGCTCGTATGAATCGCTTTTAGAAAGAAAATTCTGACTTATTTTTTATCCATTCGTTTATTTAGCTTTACTGTGAGCAGGCAAGAGTACATCGTTATAGGACAATGGTATCATATCTCTATGAGATACGGGAGATCTGTGGATAATGGAAAAATTCAAAGCAGAAAATAATATGAAAAAAAAACTTATCATGTTATTTAGCTTTATCTCGATCATTGCAATATCGGGCATTATTTTAATAGCAAGTTATTATAGTCCAGCTATTTCGGAACAAAAGAAAGTTTCTCTATATTTATCCTATATTGCTGTCCTCTTTATTTTTGTCATTGTGTTTCTTAGGCAGACTTTGATAGAACAGCGTAACATTTCCCGACTTAATATAGAAAAAAGAGAAACAGAAATAAAACTGGACGAAGAAAAAAATCGGTTTGAGACACTCTTTGAAAGTACCAATAATGGCATAGCATTATTGAACCTTAATGGGCGATTTCAGAGAGTGAATAAAGCAATTTGTGAGTTACTCGGCTATAGTGAAGTGGACATGTATGCGATGAATTTTTTTTATTTAATTAATCAAAATGACATAAACAGTTTGCAAATCAGTATCCAGCACTTAATTGATAATACGATCAGCGTCCATCAATCTGAACACGAATGTTTCAGAAAAAACGGTGAAATATTATGGATATTGGTAACACTATCATTAATCCGAGATCATCTAGGTATACCAAAATACTTTATTCTCCAAGTAGAAAATATTACGATGCAAAAAAAAGCTGAAGATCGATTGCGTCATATGGCTTATCATGATCCATTAACAGGTCTGGCTAATAGAAATAAGCTTGAACAATTTATTAATCATTTATTATTATCCGCTCGTCGTCAACAACAATGTTTTGCACTATTATTTTTGGATCTGGATGGATTTAAAAATATTAATGATACCATAGGGCATGAAGCAGGTGACTTGTTATTGCAAGTAGTTGCTGAAAGGCTACGAAATGTTGTGAGAAACACTGATATGATTGTCCGTTTGGGCGGGGATGAATTTGTATTGTTAGTGACAGATATTAAAAAGACTGAGTCTGTTGCAATCATAGCGAAAAAAATTCTTGATAACATATTACAAGCCGTCATTATCAAGGGACAAGATATTTATATCACTACGAGTATTGGGATTAGTATTTATCCATATGATGGGCAAAATATGCAGGCACTCATGAAGTGTGCTGACCTTGCATTATATAGAGCAAAGGAACATGGAAGAAATAATTATCAATTTTATACTCAAGAAATGACAGTAAAAGCAAAAGAAAAAATGAATATAAAAAATGCGCTTGCTCAAGCGTTGACAAAGGATGAATTTTTTTTGCATTACCAACCTAAAATGGAAATTAAAACACGTCGTATTACCGGAATAGAAGCTTTGCTACGCTGGAAGAATAAAGATTTTGGTGAGGTTCGGCCAGATGAGATTATTTCACTCGCTGAGGAATCTGGTCTTATTATTCCCGTTAGTGAATGGATACTACAAACAGCTTGTACACAACTAAAAGCTTGGCACTACCAGGGGTTTTCTTCTTTAACCATGTCTGTTAACTGTACATCAAGACAATTCAAGCAAAGTACATTTATTGAAGATATACAGAGAATTATGGCGAAAATCGATATCAAAACGACCTTTCTTGAAGTAGAAGTTACTGAGAGCATGATTATGAGAGACCCAGAAAACACAATGCGGCTTTTGGATACGCTTAAAGAAATTGGTGTTCGAATTGTTATTGATGACTTTGGAACGGGTTATTGGTCTATTGGTAATTTAAGACAACTCTCTGTTGATCAAATAAAAATTGATGGAACATTTATCAAACAAGTCACATTGGATGAGACATCCGCTGAGATTGTCAGTGCAATTATAGCCATGGTGAATAAGCTAGGCATCATATCGGTTGCGGAGAATGTTGAGACGCGTGAGCAATATGAATTTCTTGCAGCTGAAGGGTGCCGTGAAATCCAGGGATATTATCTTACTCAACCGTTGCCAGCTGAAGCAATGACTAGCTTTTTGAAACATCCTGTTCCTGATGCAGAAGTTATTTCAGCAACATAGCAATGATTGGATGCATGACGCAAAAGACGGACACCAAAAGTGTGCCTGCATCCCGCCAATATGGGTTGTATAGCGAACAGTTATAATCATAATTGATAAAATAATTCTCATTCTGAACGAAGCACCCATGGCGAATAACCGACCAGTTCCATTGCTGGCAGATCTTGCTTTTGAAGCGCTATTAAAACATAGAGCAAAGATTACCCCTAATACTGCACGTGAACATGAAGTACTGATGCAACATAAGCTAAAGAAAGAAACACTTCTATTTCTTCAATCCATAGCTGATGGCGATCCGAATTCAGTAAAAGAATTCCTGAAAGATAATCCTCGATTGGCTGTGCTAGCGCGTAGTACGGTGACCACTTCTTCTGGCAATACTTATGAGAATGTGACCGCTGTTGAATTAGCCTATGTTCTTGATGACGATGACATGTGCATTAGTGTGTTGATGCCTTTCATAAAAAAATTACCTGAGGGTATGATAAAAAAAGCGGATGAACAACTTGCAAAAAAAATGGTAGAAGTTGAAAAACAACAATCTGAATTTAAGCCTTATGATTTCAGTGCCATCGTACAAGCAGTGATAGCAGACGAAATGCTTAAAACCACGGGATTACTTTGTCGAGATTTATTTCGGCGGGGGATGGAACTGGGGTGAAGCGATGTCCGAGTTAGGCAGCGAAATTTTGAAGAATTATGTCGAGCAAATTAGGTCAGGTATGGAAAAATTTAAGCAGCAGCTGCAAGATCTTGTACCCCAAGTCGTGTTAGGTCAATGTTCGCATAGTTGCTAGATAGTCTGAGACGTGTAAGCAGTTGTATTTATGTCCAAGTATATCTCGAGAAGCTGCATGAGCAGTTCCTCTAAATAGCTAAGTCGAGTTAAGGTGATGTTTGTTTTTTCATTCCTTGATATTTCTTTCTCAATATACGCCGCATAATTTTGTTAGAGGCTGTTTTTGGCAGTTCGTCGATGAGTACAAGATCGTGTATTTTAAATAAAGGATTTAGATTGGCATTAATTCTTTTTTGCATTTCTTGGTGTATTTCTTGTTTATTTAATTGAGCAGTAGTAGAAGCATAAATCACTAAAAGACTGGGGCCATGGTTAGTTGGAGGAATAGCAATGGCGGCGATTTCAATGATATGGGGTAATCCTGTGAGCGTTCGCTCGATCTCAGCTGCGCTGATTTTGATGCCGCCTAAATTCATCGTGTCATCTACTCGTCCTAGTATGCAGTAGTGTCCACTTAGAAATTGTTTGAGCTGGTCACCGTGACGTCGTAGTATTTTTCCATTTGGTAATATTGGCATGTTTTCGTAATAGATTTGATGGTGATCAGCGTTTAATAATCGTGTTGATAAACCAATAGAGGGTGGAATGATTGCTACTTCGCCTAATGTAGAAGGTTTTTTATTTTCATCAAGAATAGCAATATTGATTCCCATGGCGGGTGTTGTGAAGAGAGAAGGATAATTTTTTTCGATGACGGTACTGGTTATATAAGCACCACCTATTTCTGTGCCGCCACAGTACTCGATAATAGGTTTATATTTAGCAAGTGACATCAAATACAGCATATCTTCAGGGTTTGAGCATTCCCCTGTGGAACTAAAAACTTTAATGGAATCCCAATTCAAATTTTCCATGCATTTTGATTGTCGCCAGGTGGCAACTAAGGTAGGAACTACTCCTAACATAGTGACTTTAGTGTTTTGTATGAATTCGCCAAAAGCTCTGTCCTTAGGGGCACTTGAATAAAGTGCGATGCTTGCGCGGTTAATAAGTGCAGCAAAAATAAGCCACGGTCCCATCATCCAACCAAGATTAGTTGGCCATGCTAGTATATCGCCAGGCTGAATATTTTGATGAAAATAAGCATCACTTGCTGCCTTGATTCCCGTTGTGTGATTCCAGACAATTGCTTTAGGTGTTCCTGTCGTGCCGGATGAAAACAAGATGTTACAGGGTGACATAGGATCACATGGTACCGCGGAGAAATGATGGTTTCTGACAAGAAAATCATCCCAAGTACAATCATTTTCGCATAGTGGGATGGTAGTATGTGACTCACAAGGTATCACAATGATCTTTAATTTATTGCTTGTTGCTTTCTTAGAAAACAACAATTTAGTACGGCTGACTTTTTCATAAAGCGAGAGCTTTTTGCCATCCCAGTAGGTAAAATCTTGTGTGAAAATAGCTTTGGCGTTTGCTATGTTTAGTCGAGTTGCAATTTCTTCTGAGGAAAAGCTATCTGCGATGGACACTACTACGCCACCCATTTTAATAATACCTAGATAGATAGCAACAGCATATTGATTCATCGGCATCGCAATGCCTATCGCATCCCCAGGGGAAAATCCTTGTTGAACTAAACTGTTTGCAACGCGATTAGATAAATGATTTAGTTCATTGTAGGATAATGTATGAATATGATTGTTAGTATCTTGGTATATAATGGCGGTGGCTAGTTTAGATGAGTTAAAACAACTATTAGCAATATTTAACTGAGCTCCAGGGAACCATATTGGCGACTCAATTCCAGTAGTCAAATCGCATATGCTGTCTGGGTTTTTATCAAAGATAATATTCAATTTTTCTACGACACGCCCCCAAAATTGTTCCATGCTGTTTACTGCATAGGAATGAAGGGACTTTATGTCATTTATATTTAATTCGGACATAAAATAAGTAAGATTCGTTTTTGTAATGAAGTCTTGAGTTGGTATCCAAGCTGGTGCAAGTTCTGGGTGGGTCTGCCAATCAGGGTATAGCGTTGAATATAAAAATAAATGGAGATGGAATGGAAATTCGGATGTCAAAAGATTTTTGGACAGAGTTTGCCATGCTTTTTCAGCTGAGTGACAGTGTTCTGTTAGATTCTTTATTCTTTCTAAAAAATGTACTGCAAATTTCTGGTCGAATCCTAACTCAATGAGTTGAGGCAGGGTAATGCGGATTTCCATGGCTATTTCTCTACCTAGGTTATTACAGTACTAGATCGCGTAATGCTATACTGATTCCTAACAAAATGGGAGTTTAATTATGAATAAGAAAGCAATTATCTTATTTTCAGGCGGGCTCGATTCTACAACATGTTTGGCTTTTGCTAAAGCTGAGGGGTTTTTGTGTTTTGCATTAAGTTTTGTATATGGACAAAAGCACCATATTGAAGTAGAAAGAGCGAAGGTCATTGCTGAAAAGTATGGTGTGGTGGAGCATAAAATATTATCGTTACCATTGAGTGAAATTTGCGGTTCGTCGCTGATTGACTCACATCTTGAAGTTCAAGACCATCAAGAGGCAAAAAGCATACCCAATACCTATGTTCCAGCACGTAATACTATCTTTTTGTCTTTTGCATTAGCATGGGGAGAAGCGATTGGTGCTAATCATCTCTTTTTGGGTGCCAATTATATGGATTATTCAGGTTATCCAGATTGCAGGCCAGAATATTTACATGCATTTGAAAATGTTGCTAGGCTAGCTACAAAAGTAGGAGTTGAAAATGGTCAGCAATTCAAAATTCATACGCCGTTATTACAGATGAGTAAGGGTCAGATTATTCGCGAAGGTGTACGTTTAGGAGTGGACTATAGTCAGACTATCTCTTGTTATCGAGCTGACACACATGGGCGTGCCTGCGGTACATGTGATAGTTGTGTATATCGCAAAAAAGGATTTAAAGAAGCAGAAGTGCTGGATCCTACTCACTATTGTTCTTGATATGCTATCAACTTATTAAAATAAAAAAGCCATGCCATTCAGGACATGGCTTTGATATCAATAAGTAAAGCTTAATCTAACATTCCATATTGTTTGAGTTTTTTCCTCAGTGTCCCACGCGAAATACCTAGTATATTGGCCATTTTAACCTGGTTGTAGTGAGTATGATTAATCAGTACTTCTAATAAAGGCCGTTCAATTTCTTCCAATAAAATAGAATAGAAATCGATTGGTTGCTCATTCCCAATATTTGAGAAGTAATTACGTAACGTATCTTTTACCACTTGTTTCAAGGTGATTGTTTCTAAATCTTCGGCCATAACCATTTTTTTATTCATAAATAGAACTCCATACTATCCATAGTCTTAGTTGTATCTTTCCATGATTTCTAATACTAAAATTGACCTTCAACCAAGGTGGTTGGGATCAAACTAAATTTTTATAGGTCGTTTAAGACGCGAGTTCGGTTACTTCATCAAATGCTTTTACTTCATTATTTGACATAGGCTCAGTGAGTTGGACTCGAGGTTGTTCCATGGCACGTTCTGCTTTGGCTTTAGCCGTTTTTGCTTGTGATTTTACTTTGGTTTTAGCCTTAGTCTTTTTTAAAGACTTAGCCCATTCTTTCTCGAACCGGTTTAAGCAATCATCCAGAGAAATTAACTTTGCATGCTGGTTTAATAATAGTTCGAGCATATTCGTAGTGGTTTGAAGCTGCTTACTCAAATCTGCGTGTGTTTTACTGATTTCATTATGTGTTTTTTTCATAGCACTTAGTTGCTTTTTACTGTTCGATGCCTTTTTGCTTTGTTGCGCTGACTTCATGCGTACTGCGGCATTTTTTAGCAAGTTGTTAGCTTTATTAAGTGCATTTTTTAACTTGTTTTCTTTCTTTTTTTGGGCATGAATTTCTTTATTTAACTGAGCAGCTAATTTTGAAGGTGTTTGGATAATATTTTTTTCCATTTTTTGTACGCTAGTTAATTTATTGTTCACTGTTTGTCGCTTACTACCGTGCTTTGCAGATTTGTTACGTGGCATATTGAATTATCCTCTGAGTACTAATGTCTTAAGATGTTAAAATTTAACATCGAAATACTTTAAAAGTCTACTAATAGGGTGACAAAGATTAGAAATCCTTCGAATTTAGTACCTAGCTTGTGCTAACTTACCCAATCCTATTTATCGTTTCGTGTTTATAGAGATAGTTTGTATTGATTTAAACCGCACAACTCATTAAAGTGTACCATTCGATTACACTCGAAAATTAGCTTGTTTATTCTGAATGATGGAGTTTTTGTAGAATGAGTAACGCGAGTTTAAAAGAGCAGCTACAAGCTGTTGCTACTCAATTATCTGATAAATCGCCTGATAAACTGAGTAAAGAGCAAAAGCCGAAAAAGAAAATTCAACAGATTGGGAAAGCTGCTGGATCTAAGCCCAAATGGCTTGATTACGTCCAATATGGTGTTGAGCTATTAAGGGTGTATTTCCCTTCTAGCTTTAAACCACCTAATGAGGTGAAGCCTCTAAAGAAAGGGATTAAACAAGATTTGGTCAAGCGTTTGAGTACAATGAGTAGTATTGTAACGGAAGATAAAGCATGTATGGTGAAGAGCCTTGCTTATTACGTCAATACTATTGCTTACCATAAAAGTATATTAGAAGGCGCCACGCGAATTGATCTTGATGGTAACCCTGCCGGTGAAGTCTTAGCGGAAGAGGCAAAATACTCGATTGAGCGGCACCAGGCAAAAATGTTAGTTAAACGAAATAGCGGATCAACAGCACAATTACCTCAGATGAAAGATAAAATGTAAGATAAGGCTGTTTTAGTGGATTGTGCAAATCCTACTGTTTGTAACAGCACGATACTTGTCTTTTTCCAAAGAAAGGAAGTGGTATTATTTCTCCTAGTACATCACCATGCTGCGTTTGACTATTGTGCGTCAGAAGGATGTTCCATTGCATAGGCTTCAATGAGAATCGTTGGAATCTTAAATATTAGGGATTGACTATGGAAACTACAAATGATGTTGTCAGAACGATATCGATTGAACCAGGTATTTTACAGATTAGCTTGAATCGTCCTGAGCAATTAAATGCTTTAAGTCATATAGTCTTAGAGCGTTTGTTTTATGTTTTTCAACAAGCTAAGCAAGATTCATCGATTAAAGCTATTTTGTTAACGGGAGAAGGAAAAGGGTTTTGTGCTGGGGCAGATATTAAACAATTAGTTCCTTTAACAGGACAAGATGGCTTTGCGTTTGCTCAATTTGGGCAACATGTTTTTCGTAGCTTAGAATTAATAGGCAAACCCTCTCTTGCTGCTATTCATGGATTTGCTTTTGGTGGTGGTTGTGAATTAGCAATGGCAGCGACGTTACGCATTGCTACACATAATTCTGTTTTTGGCCAACCAGAAATTAAGTTAGGTGTGATACCAGGATTTGGTGGGACACAAAGATTAGCTCGCTTAATTGGGAAAGGTCGAGCATTAGAGATGTGTTTAACGGGCAAGCGTTTTAAAGCAGAAGAAGCACTCCAATGGGGATTATTAAATGAGATTACTTCACCAGATCATTTACTCATTAGAGCGACAGAGATATTAAGAGAATTAGCGCAGTTGAGTCCTATTGCTTTACAAAGCATCTTGACAGTTATACACCAAGGATATGATCTTTCACTAGAAGAAGCGTTTGAGTTGGAAGCGGCTCACTTCGGACTGTGTTGTACAACATCAGATAAACGTGAAGGAGTAAATGCATTTCTTGAAAAGCGTACAGCAGTGTTTAGTGGGGAATAATAATGGGTTCTTGTGACGACGTTTTGTTTGAAGAAGTTCCTGGTTATGATGGTAATCTAGGAGTGATTACACTAAATCGCCCCAGTGTATTGAACTCATTAAATCATAATATGATCTATGCTATTTATAATCAGCTGCGTATTTGGGAGCCAGCCAACCAAATTAAAGCGGTGGTGATTCGTGCAGTCGAAGGCCGTGCTTTTTGTGCTGGTGGAGATTTACGTTTAACTTATGAACGTGCTAAGTCTCACGATCCAACTATGACGCGTTTTTTTAAAGAAGAGTATCAGCTAAATCGTTATATTTTTCATTATTCAAAACCCTATGTTGCTTTACTGGACGGTATTACGATGGGTGGTGGTGTTGGAATCTCAATTCATGGATCTCATCGTGTGGCGACTGACAAATTATTATTTGCCATGCCAGAGACAGGCATTGGTTTTTTTCCTGATGTTGGTGGGAGTTATTTTTTACCACGGTTGCCAGGGAAAATAGGTTTTTATTTAGGCTTGACGGGCGCAAGAATAGCAAGTGATGATTGTGTGCAAGTTGGTATTGCTACTCATAAGGTTGCACGAGAAGCATTACCTGAGCTTATTCATCAGTTGGCGCAATGTTCTTTCAGTAATAATGCATACCAAACAGTTTCAAAAGTAATTGAACAATTTAAAGTGCCTGTGAAATCATCGCCACTTCTGGAGCAACAAAGCGAAATTGATGATTGTTTTAATAAGGTTTCAATGGAAGATATTTTATGTGCATTACAGCAATCTCAAAATCATCCTATTTGTAAAGCAGCTGCAACTGCGATTTATTTAAAATCACCTACTAGTTTGAAAGTTACTCTTAAAGCTTTGCAAGAAGGTCAGCATCTTGACTTTGATGTATGCATGCGCCAAGAGTACCGGCTTGTATCTCGTTTTCTTCAAGGACATGATTTTTTAGAAGGTATACGAGCGGTTATTATAGATAAAGACCATTCTCCTATTTGGGAACCTAGTGTGTTAGAAGATGTTTCTGTACAAGAAATTGAAAAATATTTTGCACCATTGACAGAAGAATTAGCTTAGTCTTAATAAATAGTGAAAAAAGAGAATATCCACGATTGCATTCGATGCGAGCATTTAGAAAAAATAGATTCAATGTATAAATTATTAAGTTATTCATCAAGATGGATCATTTTTTTGAATTACTCTAATGAGTTAGTAGGGGGACAGTTTCAACGAGTTACGACACTCTAATGGGTTATTGTAATGGGTTATTGTTACAGCAAAATAATAATGGTCTATACTGAAATAGTAAGGTTAATGTAAGTAGTGAGTGACTAAAAAAATGAAATAAAACGAGGGAGGTAAAGCTATGTTACCTGTGCAAATAACCATTCGAGATATTTCTTCTTCTGCTGCACTAGAAACCCACATTCGTAAAAAAGCTGAAAAATTAAATCGATTCTACAATCGGATTAGTAGCTGTCGCGTGGTAGTCGAATTGCCGCAAAAACATAAGCATCAGGGTAAATTATACAATGTACGAATTGATGTGACTGTCCCAGGAAAAGAGCTTGTTGCTACACGCAAAGTTAATCAAGATATTTACATTGCAGTCCGTGACTCATTTAGTGCGATTGTCAGGCAGCTGGAAGAACATTCACATAAACGACATGGACGAGTCAAAACACACAATGATGTTATGCATGGACATGTTGTTAGAATAATTTCGGACGAGGGATACGGTTTTATTGAAGGAGTAGATGGCAATGAATATTATTTTAGTGTTACCAACGTAAGCCATCCAAATTTTGATCAGCTATATGTTGGGGATGCGGTGGAATATTATATAGCAGATGCTCTTAGCGAGGGTCGGCAAGCTCAGCATGTTATAAAAGAAAGGCATAATAATCATCACCCTGAGTTTATTTAATTTGTCTTATGGGTGCACATCGTTTTAATTACCTTTCTGCTTGCATTCACTATGCATAAGCACGGATAATTCATATCGCGAGATGAATAAAAAAGTTTAAGGAAGATAAGGAGCGTATGTTATGCAGATTGTTACCCGATTAAATAAAATTATTTCCGAATATCATTTATTAAAACATATGTTTTATCTAGCTTGGTCTAAAGGTGAATTAAGCCAAGAAATATTGCGGCGTTATGCTGCCCAATATTATAACCAAGTGCAATCATTTCCACGTTTTATTTCACGTGTGCATACTAATTGTCCACAGATTGAAGCAAGAAAGTTGTTACTAGAGAATTTGGTTGATGAAGAGATTCATGGTACGGATCATCCTGCTTTATGGATGCAGTTTGCTAACGGAATGGGTGCTAGCAGGGAAACAGTGTTAAATGACATGCCTTTGCCGGAAACAAAAGTGATGGTAGATACCTTTTATGATTTAGCTCAACGCGATTGGCGAGATGGACTTTGTGCATTATACGCGTATGAGTGCCAGGTTCCTGACGTGTCGGCATCAAAAATTGAGGGATTAAAAAAATTCTATGGGGTTCATGATGAACGTACATTGGAGTTTTTTACTACTCATCAAATATATGATGTTGAGCATTCCAAGCAAGTGGCAGAATTAATTGAGAAATACGTTGAGCCAGAACAAGCAGAACAAGCAACTCGTGAGGCCTCTGTGGCATTATGGAGATTTTTAGATGGAATGTGTCGAGTAGCTGGCATCACTTGTTAAATCTCTTTTGTTAAGATCTTATTGGTTCAAGCATATTCCCCCAATCGGAGGGTAAGTTTTATAAGGAGAATGGTATGTATGTAGGTAAGAAGTTATTTCTTTGTGTCCTTATCACAATAATTGGTATAGGGGGATATGCTTCAGCTAAAACATTATCGTCATCAAAGTTTGAGTCAGCAGAACAAGTCATTGAAAAATTAAGCCAATCTATTTTAGAAGTGAAAAAACAATCAAAATTGGTTGTTTTATTTCCTGCACAAGTTCCACAGGAGAAAAACGCTAAGTTATTTGCTTCTTATAGCAGTGTGTACAATAAGCCTGATTATAATCATTACTGGCTTATTACTGTTGGTACTACGCCTAATTGCCAGACGCGTGATTGTTTTGTAGGTTCTATGTCAGCAGAGAAGGATGGTAAATTGGACATGAACTATATACAAGCACCATTTAGTCCGAATACTAAGCCAACTGCCAAGCAAAAAGTAAAATTAACCCAAAATATTATTGGCTATTATACACCAGGTCATGTGGAAGCAGATTGGCATGAGCCAACAGTAGAATGGAAAATCAAAAATGTATTGTATGTACTGACATGGAAAATTGAGGGGGAATCTAAGCAAACATTAATTGAAATGGCGGATTCCGCGTTTCAGTTCCAGCAAGGTCAATAGCAGCCACTATGTTATACACGCTCGCTCACACCTTATTACACAACTTATCCACAGAAACTGTGGATAGAATGAAGATGTCGCGAAATGATGTTAACTCTGTAGACTAGTTATCCAAAAAAATCTTGAATTAAATGGCTTAGCGACAGTCAACAGTCACTAGAAGGATGATTCTTTTTAGTCGTGCGTATGTTGAAGTGTGGTCTTTTATTAAGAGTAGCCTCCTAAAAACAAAAACCGGATCAAAAATATTTAAGTGGAGAATGTTAATGGATAGCAGAAAAACAGTAACTATTCGAACTAATGTTTTATCTAATGGACATAATGGTGAAGTGTGTGACACTTTATTTTATCAAGGGAATGGTTGTTCTCAAACGCAAGCACTTAAATATGTCGGTAATCACATGATGATAGCAACTACAGGAGAGATCATGTGGTGCACAGGCAGGAATAATCTTCAACCTCTTAACGTGATTTATAGGCTCTATATTGGCAAAGAAATTGCAGATGTTAATTTACATCCTTTTGATAGTTATTTCTCCTTGTTAAATCCTATTAAAATAATAGGATCGGCTATCGCTTGGGTTTCAAATTGGCGTAATGGATTTCATTTTATTCCGACAAGAGCTGGTGCCGAATCCGTTGTATTTCATGCACCAATTTTTTCCCAAGTGAGTATTGGCCAAGAAACTGATATGCTTTCACATCGAAAAAAATATGATGCCTGGCTAAAAGACGATAATACAACTGATGGACTTATTTTATGGGGTGTATCACGTGGAACTGCAGCTACATTCTGTGCTTTTGCAAAAGAAAAATATCCTGAAGTTAAATTGGTTGTTTTAGAAGGCGCAATTGATTCTGTACAGGAAGTATTGCCAAAAAGAGTATTAAATACCTTTAAGTCAGAATATATTTCACGCCATGTCACAAATATTATCAATACAGGACTTACATTTTTTAATAAATGTAACCTTATGCAATATCATCAAGATGGTCCATCTCCATTAAAAAGTGTTGCAGAATTTCCAGAAGGTATTCCTGTTGTTTTTATTACTTCCAAAGTAGATACCGTAGTAACCTGTGATAATACTGAAAATATTGCTAGGGCATTAGCTGAGAAAGGAAAGAATGATGTTTATCTCCTAAAACTTGAACGTTCAAGTCATCCTAATTATATGTTTGATAATATTAAAGATCGCGATTGTTATGAGGCATTTATTCATGCTATCTATAAAAAGTATAATTTAGAACATGATCATGAACTAGCTAGAAAAGGAGAGCATTTAATTAGTTCTTGTACATTATGTGAAGTAAAGTCTAAGAGTCATTATCTTAAAAAAGCCGTCTAAGAACCTCTTTTTATTTCACTTCCCTGCTGAGTGAGAGTGTTGTAAACGATTTTGAGATTTAGGGGTATTTATCTTGGTAAAATTGGTATTGATTTCTTCCAGACTCTTTTGCTGCATACATTGCGGAGTCAGCTTTTTTCATGAGATCACTGGGTTCAATACCATTTTCAGGAAAAATAGCAATTCCTATGCTAATGCTTGTTTTAATTTCATGCCCAAGGATAAGAAATGGGTTCTGTATACTATTTATAATTTTATTAGCAACAATAGCTGCATCTTGTGGTTCTTTAAGTTCATTCAAGATAATGACAAATTCATCTCCACTGATTCTTGCTACCGTATCTTCAAATCGTAAGGCGGCAGTTAACCTTACTGCTATAGCTTTTAGTAATTCATCACCTGTGTCATGACCTAGTGAATCATTGATTTGTTTAAATTTATCTAAATCTAAGAACATGATTGCAAAAATGCGATGGTGGCGTTTTGCAGAAGCTAAGGTATGATTTAAGGTATCTAGTAGTAAGCGACGATTAGGGAGATTAGTCAGCGTATCATGGTAGGCAAGTGAGCGTATTATTTCTTCAGTATGTTTTCGTTCAGTGATATCTTCTATTTGGGTAATGAAATATAAAGGGTTGGCTGTCTTTGTGTCTTTTAGTATGGATGCAGTCAACTGTACCCAAATGACTTTTCCATCTTTGCGAATATAGCGTTTTTCTACTTGGTGTAATGGAATTTTTCCTTCAATCAATTGTTGCGCACTTGCAAGGTCAATAGCTAAATCTTCTGGATAAGTTATTTTTTGGAAAGTCATCTTTTCAATTTCACTTTTTTCGTATCCTACGATTTGGCATAGTGCGTTGTTCACTTCAACGTACTGGCCCTTTAAAGATATGATAGCCATCCCTATGGGCGCGGTGTTCATTGTATTTCGAAATCGCTCTTCACTTAAGCGCAACGCTTGATCCATGCGTTTACGCTCACTAATATCAAACATAGTGACTCGGCTCATTAAGTATTGCCCATTAGGATGTTTTGCGGAAGTAGCATTAAGAAGTACTGTTAGAACGGATCCACTTTTTCTTATCAATTCGAGTTCCAAGTCATGAATTACGCCACGTTTTTTAAATTTTTCAAAGTGCTCTTGAAAAATGTGACGACTTTCTGGTGTTAATAAATCTAAAAATTTCTTTTTTCCTACTATTTCATCACGGGTGTATTCCAGCCATTCTAACTCAGTCAAATTGACTCGAGTAAAGATGCCATCTTCATCGAGCGAATGATAGCCGCAAGGAGCGTTATTGTACATGTCCTCAACATCATCATAGGAGTGACGTAATTGCCATTCAACCTTTTCACGTTTGATATCTTCATTCATCAAAAGGGTAGCGATCAACATAGTGATAAAAATAAAAGTGAAAATAATTACTATTGAGTATAGCGCTACTCCAGTGAGTGTGTCATAAAGCTGGTTATATTCACCTATGATTATGACCTGTCCCAATATCATTGGGATGAGAATGGTAAAAGGAATTAACTTCCGCGCAACTATTCCACCTTCTGTTTTGCTGCTTAAGACCCGCATGATCCCTTTAGCAGGGTGAATAAGCAATAAGGAAAGTGATAAAAAGAGGAAGCAAATGGCAGTATGAATGGATGCGTATGAATATAATGCGAGCTGTGAAGCGAAGAGAGTGTTGTAAGTCAATCCAGTTAACATTAATAATCCACATAGTCCAACGATTATACTCAATATTTGTGTAATAATGGTGCTGTATTTTATATCTAACAATATAAGGGCAAGACCTATGCACGTGAAACTTAAAGCTGTCATTAACGAATCTTTTTCAGGCATAGGTGAAGATTGTTTTTGCAAAATAATGGGATTGATATAAGAATTGTAGTCCAGCATATACTTAAATAAAGTTATACAACCTAATAATGTAACAATCACCCCTAATAATTTTCCTAGCATTAACGCTATATGCTGAGATGGTAAACTTAATCTTTGTAATAAAAGCGAAATACCGCTAAAAGTAAAAGCGATGGCAGCATTGGGGCTCATGGCAATATAGTGAGATGAAATACTTTTCAGTAGAGTGGTATTAACCATCCAGCCCAAACATACTAATATTCCAATGCAAGAAACACAGATACTCAGTAATAGGGCGGTTGAACTAAATAGACTGATTAAGGCAGCCGGATGTTTATTCACATGCTCTCCAATGGTTTTTATCATGCCTGGCTAATAGAATCAAAAAAATACCATATAGATTAACTTTATCTGTCCTTTTAATAAAATCATATGCTAACTCAGCACTCTTTGCGAGCGAGGTGATTGATGCCAAACAGGATAATCCAAGCACCTTGCGGATGTTTTTATTGTTATTTAGATAAAATATACTATTTATTAATCAGCTTATTCTTTGTCACGCCTAATAAGCTATTGATTTTAGCCGGCTGAAAATTCCCTTTTTGTACTATTCTAATCTGAAAAATTATGCTAACTTAAGCAAGGTTACCACAAGGTTTATTCTTGCTTATTTCATACTGAACTAATCTCTGGATAATCGTTGAGGTGTTATATTACTAATTTAAAGGTTAATTATTATGGCATTACGTGAAAGAGGAACCGTTAAGTGGTTCAATAATGATAAAGGTTTTGGTTTTATTCAACGAGAAAATGGGCCGGATGTATTTGTACATTTCCGTGCAATTAACAGTGAAGGCTTTCGCTCCCTCAGTGAAGGGCAGTGCGTAGAATTTACTGTTTCTCAAGGGCAAAAAGGTCCACAAGCTGAAAATGTCACTGTTGTTGAATAAGTAGTAGAAAATACTATTTTTACTTAGACATCATGCTTGAATAAAAGCAAAAAAGGACGAGCGGCCTGACTAAAATGGGTCGCTTGGTTCATGTGGTAGTGGTAATTAGCTTGAGTAAAAAGATCTTACACCCTAGTTCCTAATTTGATTTTAAATGCCATTGAAAGTGCTTAGTGATGTATCCTACGTAGGCGGATGGCAAAATGTTTGGAAGACCAGAGCTTCCCATTGAGTTTCCCTTAGTTTAACCTCTCACGCTATTAGCAAGAATGATTGTAACGTCTAAATGAAAAATGATTTTACTTATTTATCTTAGAGAAGATGCTAATCATTCGCCAGGGTAGCCATCGGATCCAAAAAAATGTAAGTGAGTAGATAGGACCATTTAAGTTATCACAACGGCTCGCTTTGAGACAGTGGATAGGTTGAAATGGTAGCTTTTATTTCTTCGCTCGCTTCCCTCTTAACGAGCCTTCATGGCTTTAACATCGCAGCGCTACATTTTTTGGATCCAATGGCTACCCTGGTGAATGATTGCAGAAGATGAACCAAGCTGAGGAAACGTACGTTCACAGAGTAACCTTAAAGGTGAAGAAAACGTCCAGCTGCGAGGATATTTTTCGTCGAGTTGCCCGCAGATGGGCGTTGTTTATTAGGGCGTGAACGTACGAGGAGATAAACACCAACAGACTCTATAATCCCTGAGGATCCTCATAGGAGTTACACAGGCTGCCTACTATTTATTTACCTCTCTTCTCTTTTTTTGCAGCACGTTTTTCTTTTAATGTTTTTGCCGGTTTCTTTTTTTCTTCTTTCTTAGTGTCTTTAGACTTACCCATATTTGCTTCCTTAATTAGTTCAAATAAACCAAAGATATTATTCGATTACGTGTAGAAGATGTCAATGAGAAGAGAAATAATGAGGAGGTGAGTAATGTCATGCTAGGTGTTTTTTTAGCCATACTTATCACTATAGGCGATTTATGAGGAACAATATATAATGTGCATTCTTTGGCTGTGTGATGAATCAATAGGGTTAAGAGATGATATTGAGAGATAAGATTGTGTTAATCACGGGTGCATCTAGCGGTATTGGCGCAGCTTGTGCTGAGCAATTTGCTAAAATGGGCGCAAAGTTATTACTATGTGCTCGTCGGGTGGAAGTACTCAATGAATTGGCTGCATCATTGCATCATCAGTATGGAGTGGAAGTTTATAGTTTTAAATTAGATATACGGCATTACACCGAAGTTGCTGGTGCATTACGTGAGTTGCCTGCTGCATGGAAATCGGTAGATATTTTAGTAAATAATGCAGGTTTAGCAGCAGGGTTAGATACTTTACAAGAAGGAAGCTTGCAAGACTGGGAAGATATGATAGATACCAATGTGAAAGGGTTATTATATGTAACAAAAGAAATTCTTCACTACATGGTAAAGCAAAACGCCGGGCATATCATTAATATTGGCTCAATCGCAGGCCATTATGTCTATCCCAAGGGAGCAGTGTATTGTGCTACAAAATATGCAGTGAATGCTTTAACAAATGGATTACGTATGGATTTATTTGGTAAAAAAATCAGAGTTAGTACAGTGGATCCTGGTGCTGTTGAGACTAATTTTAGCTTAATTAGATTTAAAGGAGATATAGAGCGTGCAGCAGCAGTATACGAAGGTATGGAAGCTCTAACACCTAATGATGTTGCGGATGCAGTACTGTATTGTGTTACCCGTCCACCACACGTTAATATTAGTGAGATCATTATCATGCCAACGGATCAAGCAGCGGTTGGTATGATATCAAGAAAGCCAACTTTAGAATGTTGAATAATGTACTAAGCTACCTGAGTCATCCATCAAGCGAACTGGTGTATCTTAAATGTAGGGGATTTTCAACATCCATACTATAATTTCTTTGGTTGCCAAATGTTTTTTCTTTTCATAATGTAACCAAATGTGTCAAGAGCTACTCTTCACATTTCAACAGATTTTAGGAGAGCTTTTATTTGGTTCATTTGCTTTTTGGGATGGATATTCTTGATTCTGTACGATAGGAATACGACGAGCAGTAGCAAATAATGGGTCGTCCCATGTATATAGTGTTGCATTGTTGAAGTCTTGAACTGAATGTCCTTCAAAAATAAATCGGCCTATCTGTATGTTAAATAAAGATTGTAATACATTGTTTGTCATTTCCACAGTCATGCCAAGTGGAGCAGCAAAGACCATCTTGACTGGACCTATTATTTTGATGAAAAAATATTGATGCGCTTGACTCCGAAATTTTATTTGATTAGCAGTATTCAATGTTGTTAAAT